>NZ_JFZB01000001.1 GCF_000740785.1 Paenirhodobacter enshiensis
TCCGTTCCCCGCACACGCGGGGATCAACCGCTGTCAAGGTAGCTCTTGCACTTCTCCCAGAGCCGTTCCCCGCACACGCGGGGATCAACCGTATGAACACGACAAGAAGTATTATGAGGAAACCCGTTCCCCGCACACGCGGGGATCAACCGAACACCGAGGCCGACAAGGCCGTCAGCGACAACCGTTCCCCGCACACGCGGGGATCAACCGGCGAAGATCAAGACGGGCGGCATCCGGGCATTCCGTTCCCCGCACACGCGGGGATCAACCGTGGACCAATGCCACCGGGAACCGCTACGCCTACCGTTCCCCGCACACGCGGGGATCAACCGCAGGTGCCTGCTCCGCGCCGCCAGATCAGAACCCGTTCCCCGCACACGCGGGGATCAACCGGCGCAATATCCGGTGTCCATGCCGTCATACTTCCGTTCCCCGCACACGCGGGGATCAACCGGCGCAGCGGTCGAGCATCGCGGATCTTCAGGTCCGTTCCCCGCTCACGCGGGGATCAACCGGCCATCATCGCCTGATTGGCCGCTGCCGTTTGCCGTTCCCCGCACACGCGGGGATCAACCGCGGTTCCCGGAATTCGTCGAGGCACATGCGAACCGTTCCCCGCACACGCGGGGATCAACCGACGACGAGGCCGACCGGGCCGCGGGCCTCGCGCCGTTCCCCGCACACGCGGGGATCAACCGCCCGCGCCGCACGTCGGGGCATCTGGGCCAGTCCGTTCCCCGCACACGCGGGGATCAACCAATCCCGTCGCCGATGACTACGCCTGGCTTCAGTGGCAATTGCGGAGGGCCGCATGACCGCCCGGTGCCCGACCTGCGGCGGACGCGGGCTGATCCACTGGCACCCCCAATGGGAAAACGGAAACACCCCCTGCACGCGCTGCGGCGGAAGGGGCCCATCGAAGAGGACGAGATGAAACAGACAGAGGGGAAATGATGGGCAAGACCGCTTTTCGCCAGTCCGACGTGACGCGCGCCGTGAAGGGTGCGCAGGCAGCCGGCATGGACATCGCGGCCTTCATGCGCGCGGCGCGCGTTCATGTCGCCCTGCCCTTCGCGATCGCCATCAAGACCGGCCCGCGGCAATCCGACGTGCTGCACATGACCTGGGCGCAATATGACGGCGCCTCGATTCGGCTGCGCCAGAGCAAGACCGGCAAGCGGCTGACCGTGCCGCTCACCCACAGCCTGCGGATCCGCCTCGACGCGATGGCGCGCCCGGCCGAGGTCATCTGCCTGAGCAGCCGCGGCACGCCATGGACCAGCGACGGTTTCAAGTCGTCCTTCGCCGAGGCGAAGGCGGCGGCGGTGAAGGCGGGGGCCGTGCGGATCGGCGGGCTGACCTTCCACGACACGCGCGGCACCGCGGTGGTCAATCTGGCGCTGGCGGGATGCTCGGTGCCCGAGATCGTCAGCATCACCGGGCACTCGCTGAAGGACGCGGAAGCGATCCTCGACGCCCATTATCTGGAGCGCGACCGGCGGCTGGGGGAAGCGGCGATTTCGAAGCTGGAACAGCGCGTTTCTCGGGCCCGATCCTGTAAACGGATCTGTAAACGGCCCTGTTTCAGGACCGACCGACAACGCGTAAGTTATTGGATTTTAATGGTGGCGAGGGGGGGACTCGAACCCCCGACCCCGTGATTATGAGTCACGTGCTCTAACCAGCTGAGCTACCTAGCCACTCTGTGGGCGCTGAGTATGCGATGCGGCGGGGGGCGTCAAGAGCCGAATCCGCCGGCATCGCGAGATTGTCGGCCCGTCCCGGATTCAGCCTCCGGAACCGGACCGCAACGGCCTCAGTAGACCGTCACCCTGGTGCCCACCGGCACCTGGTCGAACAGCGCGATCACATGATCATTCACCATGCGCAGGCACCCGTTCGACACCGCATGACCGATCGAGGACGGCTCGGTCGTGCCATGGATGCGAATCGCGGTGTCCTTGCCGTCCTGATACAGATACATCGCCCGCGCCCCGAGCGGGTTGGTCAGCCCGCCGGGCATCCCTTCCTTGTATTTCTCGTAGGCGTTGGGGTTGCGCTTGATCATGTCGGGCGTCGGCGTCCAGGTGGGCCAGCGCACCTTGCGCGCCACCACCGCAGTGCCGCGGAACTTCAGCTCGTCGCGGCCGACGGCCACACCGTAGCGCATCGCCTTGCCCGGCGCGATGATGTGATACAGGAAGAACTTGTCCGAAACGATGATGATCGAACCGACCTCGAGGTCGGGACGCACGCTGACCTCGGTCGGGTAATAGCGCTGCGCGATCGGCCAGGAGCTGCGCGGCGCCGGATCCTCGATCGGACGGGTGGCGGGCTTCGCCGGAGCCGAGGCACGGGTAAGCGCAGGCTTCGCTTCGGCCGGCTTCGCCTCGGTGGGCACCGCTTCGGCCGGTTTCACCTCAGCAGGCTCTGCCGCGGCAGCCCCGGCTGCGGGCAACGCGGCGGTCTCGGGCTTCGCCGCCTCGGGGACGGCCGTCCCCGGCGCCGCCACGGCAGCCGGAACAGCCGCGGGCGCGGCCTCGGTCGCAGCCGGAACCGACGCCCCGGGCGTCACGGCCGCGGCGTCAGTCTCGGATTGCGCGACGGCAGGAAGGCCCAGCAAGGGCACCCCGCCGATCATGGCGAAAAACAGACGACGATACATCACAATCTCCGGTTATGTCGCGACTCAGGCTAACAAAGCCGAAGCGTTGCCTCAACCGCGCGGGAACGGAAAGAGCGATGCTGTGGCCGCACGGTCGCCCCCCGCGATGCGAAGGCACGCCACGAAGCCACGAATCGGATCGCGGTCGGATCCGTGGCGAGAAGCCTCAGCGGAAGGCGCAGCCGGCCTTGACGCCGAACTTCGACAGCAAGATCGCCGCCGGACAGAAGCCGGTGAAGGCCGATTGCAGCAGGTTCAGCCCGACGAACGCGGTCAGCAGCAGGAACCACTGCGAGATCCACAAGGTGAGAACGATGCTCAGCAGCACCATCGTTCCCGCAATTGCCAGGACGGCACGGTCGATTGTCATGATCATCTCCGAAAGGACATCTTGTCTGGCAGCGAATCTAGAGAAGCCGGGGAAATAATTCAACTGAATGAATGTGTATAGAGCCCCGATGACGACCGCGCGGCCCGGGCGGGGCGAACCGGCGGACTTGACTTGGCCGCAAGACCGGCCATGTCAGAGAAAAAAGGACGGGATTCATGACACAGGCACGCTTCATCGTCGACGGAATGCACTGCGGATCCTGCACCGGAACGGTCGAGCGCACCCTCCTCGCCCAACCGGGTGTCAGCGAGGCGAGCGCGAATCTGATGGCACATTCGGCGCAGGTCAGTTTCACCGCTCCCGCAACTCCCGCCGCTCTGGCAAAGGCGCTGGCCGATGCCGGCTATCCGGTCAGCGCAGCACATCTGCGCCTCGATGTGACGGGGATGAGCTGCGCGAGCTGCGTCAGCCATGTCGAGGATGCGCTTCTCGCGACGCCGGGGGTTCTGGACGCGACGGTCAACCTCGCGACGGGCAGCGCCGATGTGCATTATGCGCAGGGCAGCGTCGCACCGTCCGAGCTGGTGAAGGCGGTCGAGGCCACGGGCTATGGCGCGAGTGTCGCCTCGGCCGACGCACCGCCACCGCCGCTTGCCGAACGTCAGGCCGAGGAGGCGCACCGGCTGCGCCGCAACGTGGTGCTGTCGGTCGCCCTCACCCTGCCGGTCTTCGTGCTGGCGATGGGCGGGCATATGGTGCCGGCCTTCCATCACTGGATGATGCACAGTCTGGGCGAGCGCACCGTCTGGGGCATCGAATTCGTGCTGACCGCGCTGGTTCTGGCCTTCCCCGGGCGGATGTTCCTGACCATCGGCATCCCGGCCCTGCTGCGCGGCAAGCCCGAGATGAACTCGCTCGTCGCCCTCGGCGCGCTCGCGGCGTTTCTGTATTCCACCGTGGTCACCCTCGCCCCCGGGCTGCTGCCCGAGGCCGACCGCGAGGTCTATTTCGAGGCCGCAGCGGTGATCGTCACGCTGATCCTCGTCGGCCGCTGGCTGGAGGCGCGCGCCAAGGGCCGGGCCGGCGAGGCGATCTCGCGCCTCGTGGCGCTGCGCCCCGCCACCGCACGGGTGCGGCGCGGCGAAACGGCGGTGGAGCTGCCGGTCGCCGAACTCGCGCCCGGCGATGTGGTCGAGCTGGCGCCCGGCGAGCGGATCGCCGTCGACGGCGTGGTGATCGAGGGCGAGGGCCATGTCGACGAATCCATGCTGACCGGCGAGCCCCTGCCCGCCGCGAAGGCGCCCGGCGCGGCGATCACCGGCGGCACGGTGAACGGCGCGGCGGCGCTGGCGTTTCGCGTCACCGCGACCGGCGGGGATACGGTTCTCGCCCGGATCATCGGGCTGGTCGAGGAGGCGCAGGGCCAGAAGCTGCCGGTTCAGGCGCTGGTCGACAAGGTGACGCGGATCTTCGTGCCGACCGTCATGGCGCTGTCGGTGCTGACCTTCGGGCTGTGGCTGCTGGCCGGGCAAGGCTTCACCCCGGCGCTGATCGCGGCGATCTCGGTGATGATCATCGCCTGCCCCTGCGCGATGGGGCTGGCGACGCCGGTGTCGATCCTCGTCGGCACCGGGCGCGCGGCCGAACTCGGCCTGTTGTTCCGTCGCGGCGACGCGTTGCAGCGGCTGGCCGAGGTGCGCACCATCGCCTTCGACAAGACCGGCACCCTGACCGAGGGGCGGCCGGAACTGGTGACGCTCATCCCGGTGCCCGGCGCGACCGAGGCCGAGGCGCTTGCCCTTGCCGCGGGGGCCGAGGCGCGCTCGGAACACCCCCTTGCCCGCGCGATCGTGCGCGCGGCCGAGGCGAAGGGCATCGCCCCCCTGCCCGCGCGCCGCGTGCGCGCCGAAGCCGGGCGCGGGCTGCACGCCGAGGTGGGGGGCGCGCCCGTCGTTCTGGGCAATGCCCGCGCGATGGAAGAGGCGGGGATCGACATCTCGGCCCTGCGCGCCGCGGCCGAGGCCGAGGCCCGCGAGGGCCGCACGCCGGTCTATCTCGCCCGCTCGGGCGCGCTCGTGGCGCTGATGGCCATCGCCGATCCGGTGAAGCCCGGTGCCGCCGAAACGGTGAAGGCGATCCGCGCGCTCGGCGCCGAGGTCGCGATGATCTCGGGCGATACGCAGACCACGGCCGAGGCGGTCGCGCGCGGTCTCGGCATCGGGAAGGTCATCGCCGGCGTTCTGCCCGAGGGCAAGGTCGAGGCGGTCGCGGCCCTGAAATCCGCCGGCGCCGTCGCCTTCGTCGGCGACGGCATCAACGACGCGCCGGCGCTGGCGGCGGCGGATGTCGGTCTCGCCATCGGATCGGGCACCGATGTGGCGATCGAGGCGGCCGAGGTCGTTCTGATGGGTGCCGATCCCGAGGGCGCGGTGCGCGCGCTGAGGATCTCGCGCGCGGTGATGCGCAACATCCGCGAGAATCTGTTCTGGGCCTTCGCCTACAATGCAGCGCTGATCCCGGTGGCGATGGGCGTGCTGCGCCCGTTCGGCGGCCCCGGCCTGTCGCCGATGCTGGCCGCCGGGGCGATGGCGTTTTCTTCGGTCTTCGTGGTGAGCAACGCGCTGCGGCTGCGCCGGGTGAAGTGACGGCAAGAAGAGAGGGGGCGCTGCCCCCTCTTTGCCTTTCAGGCAAATTCACCCCCGGGATATTTGTGGAAAGCCGAAAAGGGGAAAGCGCGCCCTTGACGGTCTTCGGTCAGGACGGCGCGATTTCGGTCAGGAAGGTTTCAAGCGCCGCCTGCCCCTCCGCGGTCATCCTCAGGCCGAGCTTGCTGCGCCGCCACAGCACGTCATCGGCCCGGCACGCCCATTCGTTTTCGACCTGCCAGCGGACCTCGGCCTCGGTCAGCGTCGCGCCGAAATCGCGCCCGAGGTCGGAAGCGCTGCGGGCGGTGCCGAGCCAGATCCGCGCCTCGGTGCCGTAAAGACGGATCAGCCGGCGCGCCCAGAGAGGGGTGAGGAAGGGGTAGTCGCGGGAAAGCGCGGCGATCTCGGCCTCGAACGCGTCGACCGCGAAATCGCCGCCCGGCAGCGTCACCCCGGCCGTCCAGGGCGCGCCCATCTGCGGGAAGCGGGCAGAAAGCAGATGCAGCGCCGATTCCGCCAGCCGGCGATAGGTGGTGATCTTGCCGCCGAACACGTTGAGAAGCGGCGCGCCGCGCTCATCGAGCCGCAGCACGTAATCGCGCGTCGCCGCGGTCGCGGAACTTGCCCCATCGTCATAGAGCGGGCGCACGCCCGAATAGCTCCAGACCACGTCCTCGGGGCGCACCGAACGGGCGAAATAGCCCGAGACGAAATCGCACAGGTAGCGGGTCTCGTCCGCGGTGCAGCAGACCTCGGCCGGGTCGCCGCGGTAATCGGCGTCGGTGGTGCCGATCAGGGTGAAATCGTCCTCGTAGGGGATGGCGAAACAGATCCGCCCGTCCGCCCCCTGGAAGAAATAGGCCCGGTCGTGATCGTAGAGCCGCGGCACCACGATGTGAGAGCCGCGCACCAGACGCACCCCCTCGGTCGAGGGGACATGGATCGTGTCATGGATCACCGCGCCGACCCAGGGGCCGGCGGCGTTGACCAGCGCGCGGGCGTAGGCGGTGCCGGCCCCGGTCTCGATGCGCCACAGGTCGCCCTCGCGATGGGCCTCGGTGACGCGGGTGCGGGTGCGGATCGTCGCACCACGCGCCGCCGCGTCGCGCGCGTTCAGCACCACCAGCCGGGCATCGTCGACCCGGCAGTCGGAATATTCATAGGCGCGCCGCAGATCCTTGCGCAGCGGCGCCCCCGCCGGATCGCGCCCGAGATCGAGCGAGGCCGTCCCCGGCAGCAGCTTCGATCCGCCGAGATGATCGTAGAGAAACAGCCCCGCCCGGATCAGCGCCGCCGGCCGGCGGCCGTGCAGCCAGGGCAGCATCCGCCCGACCGGCGTGTCGGTCGGAAAGCGCATCTTCGGGTCGATCGGCAGCACGAAACGCATCGGCCGGCTGATATGCGGCATCGCGCGCAGCAGGACCTCGCGCTCATGGAGCGCCTCGCGCACCAGCCGAATCTCCAGGTATTCGAGGTAGCGCAACCCGCCGTGAAACAGCTTGGTCGAGGCCGAGGACGTCGCCTGCGCCAGGTCCGCCTGCTCGCACAGCAGCACTGACAGCCCGCGACCGACTGCATCGCGCGCGATCCCGCAGCCATTCACGCCGCCGCCGATCACGAACAGATCGACCGGAGATTCTCGTGTTATATCAGGCATATGGCCTCCATCTTCCGGTGAGCGGAGCGGGTATTTTCCCGACCGCAGCACCGGCATTTTCGGCGAAATCCCGCCGACCGGGGAATCGTGCGCTTTGCGAAACGCGCCGTTGCCCCTATGCAATCATCTATCGACGGACAGTCAACCAACCGAAACAGCGGACGGAGAAACCATCCCGATGACGTTCAGACGCAGTCTTCCCCTCGTGGTCGCGGCATGTCTCATGCTGGCTGCCTGCGGTGCCGACCCCCGCGCCTCATCGAAGTCGATGCCCGACAAGATGCCCCTGTTTCCCGGCGAAAGCCATCAGGTGCGCACGCTGATCAACAAATATGCCGATCACTATCAGGTTCCCCGCACCCTTGTGCACAAGGTGGTGCAGCGCGAAAGCGGTTACAATCCGGTCGCGAAGAACGGTCGCTACATGGGCCTGATGCAAATCGACCCGCGCACCGCGAACACGATGGGTTTCTCGGGCAGCCCGCAGCAGCTTCTGGATGCCGAGACCAACCTGAAATACGCCATCAAATATCTGCGCGGCGCCTGGCTGGTGGCCGATGGCAGCGAATCGAAGGCCATCGGCTGGTATGCCAACGGCTACTATTACGAGGCGAAGAAGCGCGGCGTTCTGGGCCAGCTTCCCGCCCGCGACTGATCCCGACAGGATCCCGGTCTCTGAGGCCAGAAGCGAAAACCGGCGGGCTCTGTGCAAGGGCCCGCCGGTTTTCGCTTCAGTCTCCTGTTCCGGACACGATTACTCTGCCTCGCGCAGCACGCGCGCCGGCCGCAGCCCGAGCGGACGCAGCGCAAAGGCGATCTGGGCCAGAACCACAGCCCCGACACCGGCGACGACAATCGCGAACGCAGGCCCCCAGGCGATGCTGTAGGGCAGGTTCATAACCCGATCCATCACCGCCCAGCCGGCCAACACACCGCCAGCCACGGCGACGATGCCGGCCACGGCGCCCGCCAGCGCCGCACGCAGCGCAAAACTGGCCAGCACGGTCGCCCGCGTCGCGCCAAGGCTGCGCAACACCGCCGCCTCGCGCGCCCGCGCGCCTTCGCCGCCGGCCGCCGCACCGATCAGCACGACGAAGCCCACCGCCAGCGTAACCGAGGCGGCCAGCAGCACCGCCTTCGAGACCGAGGCCAGCGCCTCCCCCACCCGCTCGAGCGCACCGCGCACCCCGATGGCGGTCACGTTCGGGAAATCGTGTCCGATCAGGCGCAACACCGGGGCTTCGGCCGCAGGCGTTGCGTAGACCGTGGCGATCTCGGTGTGCGGCGCGCCCGCCAGCGCCGCGGGGTCGAGTGTCAGCACGAAACCGATCCCCGCCGTCGAGAAATCCACATCGCGAAACGAGGTGATCGTCGCCTCGATCTCGCGCCCGAGGATATTGACCCCGATACGGTCGCCGAGCTTCAGGCCAAGCTCTGCCCCCTCTTTTGCGGCGAAGCTCGCCTGAGGTGGGCCGTCGTAGCCCGCTGGCCACCAGCTGCCGGCGGTCAGCTTCTCGCGCGGGGTCTCGGCGAAGGTCACGCCACGGTCACCGCGCAGCACCCAGTGATCGCCACCGACCTCGCGCGCGGGCCGGCCGTTGATCCGGTCGATCACGCCGCGCAGCATCGGCGCGGTCTCGGTCCGGGTGACGCCGGGAAGCGCGGCGAGGCGGTCGAGCAGCGCCGCACGGTCGTCGGGCAGGATGTCGATGAGGAAGAACGCCGGCGCGACAGCGGGCAAATCGTTGCGGATGGCGCTGCGCAGGCCGGCCTCGATCTGGCCGATGGAGGACAGAACCGTCAGCCCGAGGCCGAGCGAGATCATCACCGCCCGTCCCTCGCCTCCCGGACCGCCAAGCGCCGCAAGCGCAAGGTGCAGCACCGGCCGGCCGCGTCCCAGAGGCCGCAACCGCCGCGCCAGCGCGCCGATCCCCCGCCCCATCAGTGCCAGCAGGACGAGTGCCGCCGCGACACCGCCCAGCACCGCAAGGCTCAGTCCGGTGCGCCCGGTCTCGGCGCAGGCCGCACCGGCGAGAACGATCAACACGACGGCCGACGAAACCACCGCCCCCCAGCCCGGCCAGCCTCCGGCCCGCCCCGGCCGATACAGCCGCGCCGCCCCGATCCGCGTCATCCGCCCGAGCGGCCAGAGCGTGAACAGAACCACCGTCAGCGCCCCGAACAACGCCGCCGAGGCCAGCGGCCGCACACTCAGCCCGACCGCCACGGGAAACGGCAGCGCCCCGGCGATCTGCGGCGCCGCCGCCATCACCAGTCCCGCCCCCAACAGCAGCCCGAGCGCGATGCCCAGCACCGTCAGAACACCGAGCTGAACCGCGAACACCCGCCGCACCAGCCCTGCCGAGGCGCCGAGTGCGCGCAGCGTCGCGATGGTCTCGGCCTTCGAGGAAATCCACGCACTCGTCGCCGAAGACATCCCGCTGCCCCCGACCGCAAGCCCCGCCAGCCCCACCAGCACCAGAAAGGCGCTCAGCTGATCGGTGAACCGCTCCGTCCCCGGAGAGGGCCGGCGGCTGTCGGTCCAGTTCATCCCGGTGCCGTGGAACTGCGCCGCGGCCTGCCGTTTCAGCGTGACCAGATCGTCGCCGGGGCGCAACTGCACCCTGTAGGCACTGTCGAACAGCGACCCCGGCGCCAGCATCGGCGTGCCCTCGAGCGCCGAAAGCGACACCAGCGTGCGCGGCCCGAACAACGTGTCGCGCCCGGTGCTGTCGGGTTCGGACAACAGCCGCGCCCGCATCTCGAACGTCTTGCCGCCAAGCGTGAACCGCGCGCCGGGCACCAGACCGAGGCGGTCCGCCAGAACCCCGTCGACGAAGGCGCCGGGCACGCCCTTCTTCTCATCCAGCACGGCGTCCGGCGGATCCAGAACCAGCCGGCCGTTCAACGGATAGGCCGCATCCACCGCCTTGATCTGGGTGAGCGTGAAGGCGTCCCCCACCCCGATCATCGAGCGCATGGTGATGGTTTCGGACACCCGCGCGGCATGGGACGCGATCCAGCCGCGTTCCGCATCCGTCGCGCGCCGATAGGTGAAGCCGTATTGCGCATCGCCGCCGAGCAGCGTCGCCCCCTGCTCGGCCAGCCCCTGCCGGATCGCCTCGCGCACCAGACCGACGGCGGCGATGGCGGCGACGCCCAGCATCAGGCACAGCAAAAACACCCGAAACCCGCGCAGGCCGCCACGCAGGCCCGCCCGCATCTCGCGCAGCGCGATCCGCAGAGCGAGGCTCATGCCCGATCCTCATCCGCGGCGATCCGGCCGTCCTCGATCCGCACCACGCGGTCGCAGCGCGCCGCCAGCTCTGGCGCATGGGTCACCAGAATCAGCGTCGTGCCGTATTCCGTGCGCAGCCGGAACATCAGATCCATGACCGCCGCCCCGTTCGCCTGATCGAGGTTCCCGGTCGGCTCGTCCGCCAGCAAGATCGCCGGCCGCGTCACCAGCGCACGGGCGAGCGCGGTGCGCTGCTGCTCGCCGCCCGACATCTCGGCCGGGTAATGCCCGGCGCGATGGCCAAGACCGACGGTCTCAAGCTCGGCCCCCGCCCGCTCCCAGGCGTCGGGGGCGCCGGCGATCTCCAGCGGCAGGGCGACATTCTCGCGCGCGGTCATCGTCGGCACCAGATGGAAGGACTGGAACACGATCCCCATCGCGCCGCGCCGAAAGCGGGCAAGCGCATCCTCGGACAGCGCGCCGAGGTCTTCGCCCAAGGCCGTCACCCGGCCGTCGCTGGCCCGTTCGAGCCCGCCCATCAGCATCAAGAGCGAGGATTTTCCCGACCCCGACGGCCCGACCAGCCCGACGCTCTCGGAACGGTTGATGTTCAGCGTGATGCCGCGCAGGATCTCGACCGGGCCGGCACCGCCATCGAGTACCAGCCGCGCATCCGCGACAGAAAGGACCGTATCCGCCATGAGACCCCGCATTTCCAACGTTCTGTCAAAGGGATATGGCCCCAGCCTCGTTTCGGACAAGCGGCGGAGGGTGATTTTCTCGGCCCTCGCGGCGGTTCTGCTGGCGGTTGCCCCCCTGCGGGCGGAACAGGCGCCCGTCACGCTGCTTGCCGTCGGCGACAGCCTGACGCAGGGTTATGGCCTGCCGCAGGGCGAGGGCCTGGTCCCGCAGCTTCAGGCCTGGTTGCAGGCGCATGGCCACGCGGTGAAGATCGTCAACGCCGGGGTGTCGGGCGACACGACCGCCGGCGGGCGGGCGCGGATCGGCTGGTCGCTGACGCCCGATGTGCAGGCGGTGATGATCGCGCTCGGCGGCAACGACATGCTGCGCGCGCTGCCGCCGGCGCAGACGCGCGCGAATATCGACGCCATGCTGAGCGAGGTGAACCGCCGCGGCCTGCCGGTGCTGCTTGCCGGTCTCTCCGCGCCTGGCAATTACGGCCCGGATTATCAGCGCGCCTTCAATGCGATCTGGCCCGAGATGGCCGCGGCCCACGGTGCGGTTCTGGTGCCCGATCTGCTGGCCCCCCTCGCCGCGCTCAGTCCCGAGGAACGCGCCGCGCGCGGGCTGATGCAGGCCGACAATATCCACCCCTCGGCGGCCGGCGTGAAACTGGTGGTCGAGGCGCTCGGCCCGCAGATCGAAAAACTGCTGACAGAGGTGAAGTGAGGCTCACCTCGGCCGGCGGTCCATGAAGACCAGCGCCAGCGCCGATCCGATGGCCACCGTCGCCCCCGTCACCGCTGCCAGACCATAGCCCGCGATCCCGGTGCACAGCGCGAAGACCGCAGCCGACAGCCCCTCGCTGAACAGCTTCATCAGCGCGAACAGCGACGCTCCCGCCCCCGGCCGGTTGCCCAGCAGCTCCTGCATATAGGCCATCGGCTGGGTGAAGATGATCGCGCCGCCCGCCGCCGCTGCGACAGGCAGCAGCCAGACCAGCCCATAGGGCGCCAGAAACGGCATCCCCGCCAGATGCACGCAGTAAAGCGCCGTCCCGGTCAGGATCAGCCGCACCTGCGACACCCGCCCCACGATCCGCGTCAGGGCGAGCATGAAGATCACCTCAAGCCCCGCGACCATGCCGGAATAGAGCGCCGTCGCGCTGTCGCCGCGCCCCGGCGCCTCGGCGAAGACGAGGCCGAGCAGCACCAGATACAACGTCGCGGCAGAGCTGATGCCGCCAAGCGCCATCACCCGCGCCACCACGCCGAAATCGCCGATCTCGCGCAGCGATTGCCGGATGCCGATCCCCGAGGGCACATCTTCCCACGGCGTGTGCCCGTCGCGCGGCCACCACAGCGCGCTCATCGCCAGCATCGCCGCCGCCAGCCCGAAGCAGACCGGATAGATCGTGTCGAGGGGCGTTCCCGCGGCAATTGCCACCGCCCAGACCGGCAGCACCATCACCCAGGGCAGCGCATACAGCGCGCGCAGCACCGTCTGCACCGCCAGCCGCTCGGCCGGGTCGGGCAGGCGCGACACCGCCAGCCGCGCGAAGGCGAAGAGATGGCCGAAGAGCGCGTTCGACAAGGGCAGGATCAGCCCGTGCACCAGCACGAAAGCCGGGGCCGAGGGCGCGAAGGTCATCACGCCCGCCCCCGCCGTCATCACCCCCGTCGTCACCAGCGCCACGCCGCGCCGGCGCGCCGTTCGGTCGGCATGGATCCCGAGGCTGACCGAGGCCGTCACCGACACCATCGCCGCCACGATCAGCATGACCGAGAACACCCCGTGCGGCACCCCGAACCCGTTCACCCCGATCGCCGAGACATAGGGCAGCATCGAGGCCCCGTAGGCGCCATAGAGCGTCATCAGAACCGCGGCGAGGATCAGCGGCGGGCTTTGCAGGATCGGGCGAATCGCGGCGAGGGGGGACATGGGGCAACCGGAGGAACAAGCGGAAAGGACGCGCGGAAAAGGCCGCCGTTCTGCGCCGCTGACCGGCGCTTTGCAAGAGGGCTTCGGCGGGGGACGGCGCGCACCGGGCGGCCTTTCGACGAAAGCCCCGTCCGCAAAGCCGGATCCCCGGAAAGCCGGCCCCGGACGATCACACGCCGGGCACGCGGCGCGATCACGGCAGGAGGTATCAGCTGCGGCAACCGCTCAGCGGTGCGACGCCCGGTCAACGCCCGGGGGATGGCGCGACACCGGCCGCACCGGCGCCCACCCGCAGGCCGTAACGCCCCGGGAGCGGAACCGGCCTCCCCGCTCAGTCCCCGGCCGGCAGCACCTTGCCCGGATTCAGGATACCCTGCGGATCGAGCGCGCGCTTGATCGAACGCATCACCTGCAGTGCGACCGGATCCTTGTGCGCCGCCATCTCGGGCAGCTTCGACAGCCCCACCCCATGCTCGGCCGAGAAGGTTCCGCCCAGCATCACCGCCTCTTCGGCGATGGCGGCGCGGATCGCGGCGCGCACCGCCTCGTCGGGGCCGCCCGGATAGACCGAGTAATGGATATTGCCGTCGCCCAGATGCGCTACCACCAGCGTCCATGCCTTCGGGTCGATCCCGCCAAGCCGCGCCGCCATATTGTCGAGGAAGGTTTGCAGCCGGTCGAGCGGCAAGGCGACATCGGTGTCGATCACCAAAGGATCGGTGAAGGTGATCTCGGCCGCGGCCTCGCGCATCTGCCACAGCCGGCGGCGCTGCTGTTCCGAGGTCGCGATGACCGCATCGGCGACATCGCCCGCCTCCATCGCCCCGGCAAGCAGGGTCTGCAACCGCTCCGTCGGATCCTCGCCCGGAACGGTGGTTGCGGCCTCGACGAAGATGTTCACCTCGCCCGGCGCGATGGGCGAGGCGAGATCCGGCCTCAGCTCGGCCAGACGCAGCATGTAATTGTGCGGCATGTATTCGAACGCCTCGACCGCGCCGCCGGTGCCGGCCTGGATGCGGTTCAGAAGCCGCAGCGCCGCCCCGAGGCTGTGCATCGACATCAGCGCCGTCGCATAGGCCACCGGGCGCGGCGCCAGCTTGAACACCGCCGCGGTGATGATGCCGAGCGTCCCCTCTGCCCCGATCAGCAGGTCGCGCAGATCGTAGCCGGTGTTGTCCTTGCGCAGCGCCGAAAGAGTGTTCATCACCCGCCCGTCGGCCAGAACCGCCTCGATCCCGAGGCACAGCATCCGCGTGTTGCCATAGCGCAGCACGTTCGAGCCGCCGGCATTGGTCGACAGGAATCCGCCCACCATGGCCGAGCCCTGCGCCCCGAAGGTCAGCGGGAACACCAGACCGTTTTCATCGGCCAGATCGCGCAGGGTCTGCAAGATCACCCCGGCCTCGGCGGTCACGGTCTGGGTCGCGGGGTTGACCTCGCGCACCCGGTTCATCCGTGCGAGCGACAGCATCAGCGCGCCCTCGGCCTTGGTGCCGCCGTTCAGGCTGGTATTGCCGCCGACCGGAACCACCGCCGTGCCCGTGGCCGAGGCAAGCTGCATCACGCGCGAGACCTCTTCGGTCGAGGCCGGGCGCACCACCGCAAGCGGGCTCCAGTGGTAATAGCCGGTCCATTCCTCGCCCCAGCCGGCGGTGTCGGTTCCACTCAGCACATTGGCGTCGCCGACGATGGCGCGCAGCTGTTCGATCAGGGTCATGGGGGTCTCCGGTAAACGAGGAGCCAGGCTCAGCGCCAGTCGAAAAAGTCCTTCGGCGCCTCAGCCATCAGCTGGCGCGCCAGCGTGTCGCCGATCTCGGCGCCTTCGGACAGCGCGCCGCGGATCTCGCCGCGGATCGCGTCGGAACCGTCGGGACGCAGGATCTCGCCGCGCAGCCACAGCCGGTCGCCCTCGATCAGCGCGAGGCCGGCGATCGGCGTCTCGCACGAGCCGTCGAGGGTTTTCAGGAACGACCGCTCGGCCGCGAGCCGCATCCCCGTCGGCGCGTGATGGATCGGGGCGAGGAGTGCCGCGACACGGTCATCCGCCTCGCGCCGCTCGATGCCGATGGCGCCCTGCGCAAGCGCGGGCAACATCTCCTCGGGCTCGATGGCCGAGCTTGCGACGTCGGCCATGCCAAGCCGGTTCAGCCCCGCCATCGCGAGGAAGGTCGCGACGGCGACCCCATCATCGAGCTTGCCCAGACGGGTCTGCACATTGCCACGGAACTCGACCAGTTTCAGATCCGGGCGCCGGTTCGCAAGCTGCGCGCGCCGGCGCAGGCTGGACGAGCCCACCACCGCGCCCTGCGGCAGCTCGTGGATCGAGCCCACCTGGCGCGACACGAACGCATCGCGCACGTCCTCTCGCGGCAACAGACAGTCGAGGATCAGCCCCCCGGGCTGCACCGTCGGCATGTCCTTCATCGAATGCACCGCGATGTCGATGGCGCCGGAACTCAGCGCCTCCTCGATCTCGCGGGTGAACAGACCCTTGCCGCCGATCTCCTTCAGCGCGCGGTCGAGCACCTTGTCGCCGGTGGTCTTGATCACCACCACCTCGAAGGCGGCCTCGGCCAGCCCATGCGCGGCCATCAGCCGGTCGCGGGTCTCGTAAGCCTGCGCAAGCGCGAGCGGCGAGCCGCGCGTGCCGATTTTCAGCGGGTGGGTCTGGTCTGGCATCTGCATGGATTTGCCATAGCTCCGGCGTGGGAGTCGCGCAATCCCGGCGTGGCGCAAAGGGCCTGCGACCGGCTGGCGCACTTGACACGCGGCGCCCGGCGCGGGACTGAGGGACAAATCCCGGAGGACCACCGAATGACCGACAAGACGATCCTGCGTGCCCTGCGCGGCGAAGTGCAGCCCGTGCCGCCGGTGTGGATGATGCGCCAGGCCGGCCGCTACCTGCCGGAATACCGCGCGACGCGGGCGAAGGCCGGGGACTTCCTGTCGCTGTGCTACACCCCCGACCTCGCGGCCGAGGTGACCTTGCAGCCGATCCGCCGCTATGGTTTCGACGCAGCGATCCTGTTCGCCGATATTCTGCTGCTGCCGCAAGCGCTTGGCACCGATCTGTGGTTCGAAACCGGAGAGGGCCCGCGGCTGAGCCCGGTGACCACCCCCGCGGGCGTCGCGGCGCTGCGCGGCAAGGACGACATCCACGACCGCCTCGCCCCGATCTACGAGACGGTGAAGATCCTCGCGCGCGAACTGCCGCGCGAGACCACGCTGATCGGTTTCGCGGGCGCGCCCTGGACCGTCGCGACCTACATGATCGCCGGCCGCGGCACCCCCGATCAGGGCCCGGCGCACCGGCTGATCGCCGAGGACCGCGCCACCTTCGAGGCGCTGATCGCCCGCATCACCGAGGCGACGATCGAATATCTTTCCGCCCAGGTCGAGGCCGGCGCCGAGGTCATCAAGCTGTTCGACAGCTGGGCGGGCAGCCTGAAGGGCCAGGACTTCGACGATTTCGCCGTCGCGCCGGCGCGCCGCATCATCGCCGCGCTGAAGGAGCGTCATCCGGGCCTGCCGGTGATCGCCTTCCCGCGCGAGGCGGGCGAGAACTACGCGGGCTTCGCGCGCCGCACCGGGGCGGATTGCGTGGCGCTCGATACCTCGGTTCCGGCCGACTGGGCAGCGCGCGAGGTGCAGATCGACGGCTGCGTGCAGGGCAACCTCGACCCGCGGCTGATGGTGACGGGCGGTTCCGAACTGGTGGCCGAGACGCGGCGGATCGTGCGCGCCTTCTCGGGCGGGGCGCATATCTTCAACCTCGGCCATGGCATCACCCCCGAGGCCGATCCCGACAACGTCGCGCTGATGATCGAGGCGATCCGTCAGGGCTGAGCGGGCCGGCAGAACGAGTGAAATGAAAGATGCCGCCCCGAGGGGCGGCATCTGTCGTTTCAAAGATCTTTTGATCCGGGCGTTCCCCTCAGGCCCGCCCGCGGGTTGCGGGCCGGGCCGAAGCGGACTCACTTGTCGCGCGGCTTCTTGCCGGCGGGCTTGCCGAACTTGGCCGAGGGCTTGGCCCCCGCGGGCTTGCCGCCGAATTTCGCCGGGGGCTTGCCGAACTTGCCCTCGGGCTTCGGACCGGGCTTGCCGCCGTGACCGCCTTCGCGCGCCCAGGGAGCGGCCTTGCGCCCCTTCGGTGCGCCGCCATCTTCGCGTGCGGCCGGGGTATACGGACGATCTTCATGCGAACGACCCTCGAACGAACGCTCCTCGCGCGGCGGGCCCTTGCGATGGGGCTTCTTCGGCCCGTCCTCGTGGCGCGGGCTGAAGCCTTCGCGCGGCTTCGACCAGCGTGCGGGCTTCGGCGCCGGACGGTCGAGCCCCTCGGGCGGCGCATCGAGAACGTCGACGCCGCACTTGCCTTCGAGCACCATCTCGGGCGCCAGCGCGCCGACGAACCGCTCGGCCGCATCGGCGTGGATCTGCACGAAGGTATGGTCCTGCATCACGCGGATCGCGCCGATGTCGCGACGGGTCAGATCGCCCGCGCGGCACAGCATCGGCAGCAGCCACTTCGGATCGACCCACTGATCGTGGCCCATGGTCAGACGCACCCAGGTGGCGCGGTCGAACTCGGTCCGCTCGCGCGGTTTCGGCCCGTCGAGGGTGACGGGGATCAGCTCTTCGGGGGCGGAACGCGCGGCGCGGAAGTTGCGCACCACGGCGGCGGCCAGCTGACGCGGATCGAAGGCGGCGACGAGGCTGGCGATGTCCTCGGCCTCATCCTCGGTCGCGGGCGCGGTCAGCACCGGATCGGCGAGCAAGCGCACGCGGTCGCGCGCGATGATGTCCTCGGGGCCGGGTGCCGGCTCCCAGGTGGCGTTGACGCCCGCCTCGCGCAGCAGGCGTTCGGCCCGGCCGCGGAAGTTCACCGGCACGATCAGCGCCGAGATCCCCTTCGAGCCAGCCCGCCCGGTGCGGCCCGAACGGTGCAGCAGCGCTTCGCGGTTGATCGGCAGATCGGCGTGGATGACGAGTTCCAGACCCGGCAGGTCGATGCCGCGCGCGGCGACATCGGTCGCGACGCAGACGCGGGCCCGGCCGTCGCGCAGCATCTGCAGCGCGCGCGAGCGCTCGTCCTGGGTCAGCTCGCCCGAGAGCGCCACGACCGAGAAGCCGCGGTTCAGCAGCTTGCCGGTCAGACGCGTGACCTCGGCGCGGGTCGAGCAGAACACGATGGCGCGTTCGGGCTCGTGGAAGCGCAGCAGGTTGACCATCGCGTTCTCGCGGTCCGAACGGTCGACGAACAGCGCGTGATAATCGATGTCGGAATGCTGCGACTTGGCCGAGATGGTCGAGATCCGCTCGGCGTCGCGCTGGAAGGTGCCGGCGAGCTTGGCGATGCCGGGCGAAACGGTCGCCGAGAACATCAGCGTGCGACGGTCGGCCGGCGCCGCCTCGAGGATGAATTCGAGGTCTTCGCGGAAGCCCATGTCGAGCATCTCGTCCGCCTCGTCGAGCACGACGGCACGCAGCGCCGAAAGGTCGAGCGCGCCGCGCCGGATATGGTCGCAGATCCGGCCCGGGGTACCGACGACGACATGCGCGCCGCGTTCGAGCGCGCGCCGTTCGTTGCGCGCATCCATGCCGCCGATGGCGCCCGCGATCACCGCGCCGGCCTTTTCGTAAAGCCAGCTGAGTTCGCGGCTGACCTGCTGGGCAAGTTCGCGCGTCGGTGCGACGACAAGGGCACGCGGCAGGTCGGGGAACGGCGACAGGCCGGTGTCCCCGATCAGCTCGCCGGCGATCGCCAGACCGAAGGCCACCGTCTTGCCCGACCCGGTCTGTGCCGAGACCAGAAGATCGCGCCCGGCGAGCTCCGGATGGGCGACAGCCTCCTGAACGGGGGTGAGGGTAGCATATCCCTTCGCGCTCAGCGCCTCGGACAGGGCTGCGGGAAGGTGGTCGAACTGGGTCATATTTACCGGCGCTTTCAAATTGCGGAAGCGGGCCTTCTAGACGCAAAGGCGGCAAAGGGAAAGCCCTGTCTGCATTGGTGCAGGAAATGGCGGGGCGGGACGGCAGATTTCCGTCTGCGGGGGCTTTGCTCCGCGAAGGGGCAAGGGAGGGGGCTCTGCCCCACTCATAAGCGAAAGAAAGGGGGCTCTGCCCCCTCGGGCCTTCGGCCCTCACCCCCGGGATATTTTCGGCAAAGCGAAAGGGGCAAGGCGCGCTTTCGCGGCGGGCTCAGCGCCACATCGCGAGGGGGGGGAGGCTCATCAGAACCGCTTCCGCGTCATGGCCGGTGGCGAGGCCGAATTTGGTGCCACGGTCGTAGACGAGGTTGTATTCGGCATAGAGGCCACGGTGGATCAGCTGGGTCTCGCGGTCGGCTTCGGTCGCGGGGGTGGCGAAGCGGCGCTCGGCCAAGGGCAGGAAGGCGGGGAGGAACGCCTCGCCCACGGCGCGGGTGAAGGCGAAATCGGCCTCCCAGTCGCCGGTGTTCAGATCGTCGTAGAAGATGCCGCCGACGCCGCGGGCGCGGTGGCGGTGCGGAATGTAGAAATAGCGGTCCGCCCAGTCCCTGAAGCGCGGGTAATACGCCGGATCATGCGCGTCGCAGGCGAGGCGCAGGGTGTCGTGGAAGGCAGCGGTGTCCTCGGGGTATTCGATGCAGGGGTTGAGATCGGTGCCGCCGCCGAACCACCAGGCGCCCGGCGTCCAGAACATCCGGGTGTTCATGTGCACCGCCGGCGCGTGGGGGTTGCGCATATGCGCGACGAGCGAGATCCCCGAAGCCCAGAACCGCGGATCGCCGGCGATGCCGGGCACGCCACGTTCGGCCATGGCGCGGCTCGCCTCGGGCGAGAGGGTTCCGTGCACGGCCGAGACATTCACCCCGACCTTCTCGAACACCCGGCCGCCGCGCAGCACGGACATCAGACCGCCGCCCTGATCCTCGCCATCGGGGCCGGTGCGCCGGGTCGGGCGCAGCTCGAAGCGGATGGGCGCGGCGCCTTCGGCGGTGGCCCGGGCCTCGAGCCCTTCGAAGGCGGTCACGATGCGGTCGCGCAGCGTGCGAAACCACTCGGCCGCACGGGTCTTGCGGGGGGCGAACGGGTCTGTCATCGGGAACCTCCTTCGGGTCAGGCCCCCGGACGGGACCCCGGTTCCGGGGTATCAAAAGCCGCCCGGCGGGAAAAGCCCGGCCGCGCGGCGGGCAATTGCCTTTCCGGCCGGGCTGCAGCAGGATGAGGCGAACCCAAGGAGGCCTCCGATGCACCGCGCGACCGTTTTCCCCCTGCTCAGCCTTGTGGCGCTGGCCGCCTGCGCGACGCCGCAGCAGCGCTGCATCAATGGCGCGACCGCCGAGGTGCGCAACCTGCAATCCATGCTGACCGCGGTGAACGGCAACCTGGCCCGCGGCTATGCCTATCAGAGCTATGAAGTTCCGGTGATGGACTGGGAGATGTGCGGCTACGACACCTTCCCCGGCCGGCATGGCGAGATCATCCAGCGCCCGCGCATGTGCCCGGTCACCGATACCGTCACCAGACAGCGCAGCGTGCCGATTGACCCGGCGGCCGAGGCGCGCAAGCGCGATGCCCTGATCGCGCGCATCGCCGCGTTGCAACCGCAGATGAACGCCCAGATCGCCGCCTGCAACGCCACCTACGGCACGCCTGCCCCCGTCGCGGCGCCCGTAGCAGCGCCCGTCATGGAACCGCCCGTCACGGCACGCAGGTGACGGCGCGGGCGGACACTCAGTAGGCCGGCACCCGCACCGGATCGAGCAGGTCGCGCCCGCCGTCCACCGTGACGATCTGCCCGGTGACGAAGCTCGCCGCCGGGGAGGAAAGGTATTGCACCGTCTCGACCAATTCGGTCGGCGGCGCGATGCGGCCGAGCGGGGTGCCCGCGACGATCTCGTCGCGCCAGCCCTCGTTCTCTTTCAGCGCGCCCTGCAAAGACCCCGACATCACCGAGGCGAACGCCACCCCGTTCACCCGGATCCTGTGCGCCGCAAGTGCCACCGCGAGGCTGCGCGTCGCCTGATCCTGCGCCGCGCAGGCGATCGAATAGGACAGGATCCCCGGCTGAGCACGCCGCGCCGCGACCGAGGAGACATTGACGATGGCGCCCAGCTCGCCATGCTCACGGCCCTCGCGCTCGGCTTGCTGGATCATCCGGCGCGCGGTCATCTGGCTCAGCTTCAGCCCTGCCATCAGGTTGTGGCGCAGCATCGTCATCAGCGCATCGCTTGCCGGATCGAGCGGATCGTCCGGCACGAACATCCGCGCCGCATTGACCAGAATGTCGACCTGACCGAAGCCGTCGATGGCCGTCGAGAGCAGGTTCGCCATCGAGAGTTTCTCGCACAGATCGGCCGCGAACAGCCGCACCGGACCGTCATGGCGGGCGAGATCGCCGAACTCGGCCTCGAGCCGCTCCTCGTCGATGTCGGAACACACGACCAGCGCCCCGCGGTCGATGAAATGACGCGCGATGGCGAGGCCGAGGCTTGAGGCCGCGCCGGTGACGATGGCGGTCTTGCCGGTGATGGCGAGGGACATGAGAACCTCTTTCGCTTGGCTGATCGCTGAGGGCCGATGCCCGGCCCCGGGATGAAAGCGCCGGTCAGCGCCGTTTGCGCGGCCCGGAAGCCGGACGCGTGGCCGGACGCGTGGCGACAGGGGCCGCAGCCGCCCGCGCCGCGGCGCCGACAATGGGTTTCGAGGCACGGATCAGCCGGAACACGCCGTCGCGCCCGCCCGGCAGCGTCAGCTCCTCGACCTCATGGAAGGCGGCGCGCAACACCTCGTCATAGGGCAGATGGCGGTTCGCCACCATCCAAAGCGTGCCCGAGAGCGACAGCATCCCGCCCGCTGCGCGGATGAACGCCGCACCGAGCGCCGGATCCGCCGCACGCCCGGTGTGGAACGGCGGGTTCATCACCACCGCGCCATACCGCTCGTCCGAAGACCAGCGCAGCGCATCGGCCCAGTGGAACCGCGCCCTGGGATCGGTGACGTTGCGCCGGGCGCAGTCAAGCGCCGCCGCCTCGGCCTCGACCAGATCGAGGCGCTCGACCCCCGGCTTCGCCAAAATCTGCGCCGAAAGCCAACCCCACCCCGCGCCAAGGTCCGCGACGCGCGCGGGCAGCGTCTCGGGCAGGCAGGCGGCGAGGAGCGCCGAGCCCCGGTCGATCGCATCGGCCGAAAATGTTCCCGGCAGCGTCACGAAGCCCTCGGCCGGGGTCTGCTCGCGCCCGGCCCAGTCGGCGAGCGCCTCGGGATCGGCCGTGAGGCGGAAAATCTTGCCATGCGCCTTGGCGAGCGGCTCGGACACCGGCACGCGGGCGCGCAGCTCTTTCAGCAGGGAATCGATGCCGTCGGTCTTCAGCCCGTCGATCCAGACCGGACCGCCGGGGACGACGCTCGCCATCGCCTCGGCGACGAGAGCGCGGGCCTCGGCCTTGGCGCGCGGCACGAAGACCACGGCCGCCGCATAGGGCCCCTCGGCGCGGGCCGAGGTGGCGATCCCGCGCGCGGCGAGCGCGTCGTGATCGGGGCGGAACCCCTGAATGGCGTGCAACCGCTCGCGCGGCAGATCGCTCAGATCCGTGTCGGCGAGCGGGCGGAACAGCGCAATGCGGCCTTCGGGCGGCAAGACATCGGGCGCGTCGAGGACGAGCGACAGGCGGGGGTGGGTCATCGGGCGATCAGCGAGGCCGGGGCCTCACTCCTTTTCCATCGTGCATTGCAGCGGGTGCTGGTGACGGCGGGCGAAATCCATCACCTGCATCACCTTGGTCTCGGCCACCTCGAAGGAGAACACGCCGACAACGGCCAGCCCCTTCTTGTGCACCGTCAGCATGATCTCGAACGCCTGTTCGTGGGTCATGCCGAAGAAGCGCTCCAGCACATGCACCACGAATTCCATCGGCGTATAATCGTCGTTGAGCAACATCACTTTATACATCGGCGGGCGTTGCGTGCGCGGCCGGGTCTTCAGCGCGATGCCGATGTCGTTGTCATCGCCCGTGCCATCACCACCGCCGGCAGAGGCGCACAACGCCGCATGGGCAGCGCAGGGCGCAACAATCGGGAAGAAACAGGTCATGGCGCGGGCAAGGTCCGGTTCTGAGTTGGGAATCATGCTGTGACGAAAGGACAATATAGGGCGAAGGGGCGGACTTGGAAAGGCAGCCGCCCGAACCGGTCCTGAAAGCGCCCCGCCCACGCCCGCGCGCAGGCGCGAAGGCGTGACTTGCCAGCCCTGCCGGGCTGGCGCACAGCACCCGCGATTGCCTGCCCGGAGACGACTCATGCCCCTGCCCGCCACAGCTCCCCCCACCCTGTCCGCCATCGGCTTCGATGCCGACGACACGCTGTGGCACAACGAGCGCTACTTCCGCGCCGCACAGACCCGGTTCGAGGAGCTGATGGTGGACTTCCTGCCCGCCGAAGACCTCGGCGCGCGGCTTTTGCTGACCGAGGCGCGCAACATCCGCCACTATGGCTTCGGCGCGAAATCCTTCGCCCTGTCGATGATCGAGACCGCGATCGAGGTCAGCGGGGGCGCCGTTCCCGCCCCGGTGATCGCGGAAATCCTAGCGGCCGGGCGCGAGATCCTGTCGCACCCGGTCGAGCTGCTGCCGCATGTGGGCGACACGCTCGACGCGCTCGCCGGCCGCTACCGGCTGATCCTGGTCACCAAGGGCGATCTGATCGACCAGGAACGCAAGCTCGATGCCTCGGGGCTGCGCGACATGTTCGACGCCATCGAGATCGTCCCGCACAAGCATCCCGAAACCTACCGCAGCGTCTTTGCCCGCCATGCCGAGGGCGCCGGGCGGGCGATGATGGTGGGCAATTCGCTCGTTTCGGACGTGCTGCCGATGCTCGCGGCGGGCGGTTACGGCACCCATGTGCCGCATGAAACCACCTGGGCGCTCGAACGGGCCGAGCCGCCCGTCGCCAACCCCCGCTATGCCGGGATCGGCGACCTCGCAGCGCTGCCCGCACTGGTCAGCGGGCTGCGTGGATGACCGCCGGTCCGCCGATAACGGCCGAACCGGCAAAAGTGCCGTATTTCAGCCGTTTCCAGATCGAAAATCCCATGCTAGGCTATGTGTCGAAGCGCCGGCAGAAAATGACCGGAGCGCGAGGCAAGATGAGGGCAGATACCGTGACCACGCTGATGCGTCGGGTCCGATTCGGGCTTGTGGCAATCCTGTTGTTGGCGTTCCCCGCCATGTCCCTTGCGGCGCCCTTTGCGGCCTACGTGATGGATGCGCGCACCGGCGAGACGCTGTATTCGCAAAACGCCGACACCCGGCTGTATCCGGCCTCGCTGACCAAGATGATGACGCTTTACATCGTCTTTGACGCGATCGAGCACGGCAAGCTCAGCCTCGACACGATGGTGACGGTCTCGGCCAACGCGGCCGGTCAGGCGCCGTCGCGTCTCGGTCTGCGGACCGGCCAGCAGATCCAGCTGCGCTATCTGATCCGCGGCGCCGCGATCAAATCGGCCAACGATGCGGCCGCGGCGATGGGCGATTTCATCGGCGGCAACGAGGCGGGTTTCGCCGCGAAGATGAACGCGATGGCGCAGCGTCTGGGGATGAAGAACACCACCTTCAAGAACGCCAACGGCCTGACGCGCGAGGGCCATCTGTCCACCGCGCATGACATGGCGATCCTCGGTCGCCATCTGATCTACGATTTCCCGCAGTATTACGGGCTGTTCTCGCGCCGCACCGCCGACGCCGGCATCGCCAAGGTGGCCAGCACCAACCGCAAGTTCCTCGATGCCTATGACGGCGCCGACGGGATCAAGACGGGCTATACCGTCGCGGCAGGGTTCAACCTGGTCGCCTCGGCGCAGCGCGGCAACAAGCGGGTGATCGGTGCGATCTTCGGCGCGACCTCGCCGGCCGAGCGCAACACCAAGATGGCGGCACTGCTCGACATGGGGTTCCAGCGCTCGCCGGGCAGCGTCAAGGGCGCCTCCGCCACGCCGCAGCTCGTGGCACTGCGCCCCTCGGGCGATGTCGCGGGCCCCGAGGTCAACGGCGCCGAGGATGCCGACGAGGAAGATGGCGCGGCCGTCGCGCCCTCCAACAGTCAGCGCCCCATGGCACGCCCCGAGGACGGCCAGCCCGCCGCCCCCGACGCCGCTTATGTCGCCGCGACCGAGACCCGTCCGTCGGTGCGCCCCGTGCCCTCGCCGGTGCCGGTCTCTGCCACGGCAGCCCCCCAGCCCGCCGAACAGCCCGCCATGCAAACGGCCGGGCCCGCTTCGGTGCGCCCGCTGATCCGCCCGGTTCCGGCGCCGCGCGATGGCCGCACGACCGCGGCCGCCACGCCCCAGTCCGCCGCCCTGCCCGAGCACGCCTTCGTCCAGAGCGCCGCGCCTCAGCCCGAAACCGTCGCGATGGCGGCCGAACCGGTCTTCCCCCCGGATACCATCGAGCAGGGCGATGCCGATCCGCGCGCCCCGGTTCTGGTTCAGGGCGCTGCCCCGAAGCCCGAATCGCAGCGCAAGAGCCCGCACAACGACACGGTGATCCTCGCCTCGCTCAGCCCGCCCGCCCCCTCGCGCGAGAAAACCCGCGAAATGGTCTCGCGCTCCGAGGGACAGCGCAGCTGGGGCATCTCGATCGGCAGCTTCGCATCGAAATACGCCGCAGAGCGCGCCATGCTGCAGGTCGCGCTGACCGAGAGCGACACGCTCAGCTCGGCCACGCGCAACGTGCAGGCGCGCAAGTCGGCCTTCGAGGCGACCTTCGTGAACATGACCCGCTCGGATGCCGAACTGGCCTGTGCGCGACTGGCCGCGCGCGCCAGCACCTGCTCGCTCATCGGGCACTGATCGGGCGCGGGCCCTGCCCTCCGGGGGCGGGGCCGCGCCGCCCGGGCGAAATCCGTATCCGCCCGCATGCAGGTTGATCCGTGTCAAAGTCCCCGACGGATAGCGCCGATAAGGTGTATCCCAGAATGCTTAATGCAGGGGACAAGTTTCATGGCCTACAAGACGATGCTGACGATCGTGACCGAGATGGCCGCGGCCAAGGCACAGATCGACACGGCAATCCAGCTGGCCCGCCGGCAGGATGCGCATCTCGATGTCCTGTGCCTTGGCGTCGATCGCACCCAGACCGGCTATTACTACGCCGGTGCCTCGGCTTTTGTGCAACAGGAAGCGGTCGAGCGCAGCCAGCAGGAAGCGCGCGACATCGAGGCCGCGGTGCGCGAACGTCTGGCCGGCGAGGATATCCGCTGGTCGAGCGAAGCGCTCGTCGCCCAGATCGGTGCGATCGGTGCGGTGACGGGGATGCGGGCACGCTTCGCCGATCTGGTGATCTCGGGCCGGCCCTATGGCGAAGGCCGCGGGCTGGAGCTTGAGGCGACGCTGGAAGCGGCGCTGTTCGAAGGCCAGGCCCCGGTGCTTCTGGTGCCCGATGGCTACACCGGCGAGGTGCCGGCGAAACGCGTCGTCGTCGCCTGGAACCAGTCGGACGAGGCGCTCGATGCGGTGCGCAAGGCGATGCCGTTCCTGAAGGCGGCCGATCTGGTCGACATCACGGTGATCGACCCGCCGACCCACGGGCCGGAGCGGTCGGACCCCGGTGGCCAGCTCAGCCAGTATCTCGCGCGTCAGGGCGTGAAGGCCGAGGTTTCGGTTCTGGCCAAGACCATGCCGCGGATCTCGGACGTGCTGAACCGCCATGTGCGCGACACCAACGCCGATCTGGTGGTGATGGGTGCCTATGGCCATTCGCGCTTCCGCGAAGCGATCCTTGGCGGCGCGACCCGGCACATGCTGGAACTGTCGGATACCCCGGTCGTCATGGCCCACTGAGGTCTGAAGCACTGAGGCCGGACCGGCCGAAAACACGAAGGGCGCCCGAGGGCGCCCTTTTTCGTTTCAGCCCGGCGGGAAACCGCGAGAGGCCCCCTGCCCCGGCAGTTCTCAGACCAGAAAGCCACCGTCGCTGTCGTCGCCGGCCTCGGTCATCAGCACATCCATATCGGGGATGATAACGCGGCGCTTGCCTTCCAGCTCGATCACGCCCTCGCGTTTCAGCTGCGACATCTGCCGGCTCACCGTTTCCAGCGTCAGCCCGAGATAATCGGCCATCGCCTCGCGGGTCAGCGGCAGTTCGAACGCCATACGCCCCTTCGCCTCCTGCCGCTTCACCGAGGCATCGCGCCGCGCGATGATCGACAGAAGCGAGGCGATCTTCTCGCGCGCGGTCTTGCGCCCGAGAAGCAGCATCCATTCCCGCGCCGCATCGAGTTCATCGAGCGTCATCTGCAACAGCCGCTGCGCGATATGGGGCGTGCGCTCCATCATCTCCTCGAACGGCTTGCGGCGGAAACAGCACATCACGATGTCTGTCGTGGCAATGACGTTGTAGGCCGCCTCGCCGCGGCCGGGCCGGCCGAAGAAATCCGAGGGCAGCAACAGGCCCACCATCTGGGTGCGCCCGTCTTCCAGCGTCTGGGTCAGCGTCGCCACGCCCGAAATGAGCGAGGCCACGAAATCCATCCGGTCGCCCGCCCAGATCACCGTCTGTCCCGCCTCGAAGCTGCGGAAATACTTGATCTGCTCGAGTTCCTCGATCTCGTCGCCCTCGCAACGGGCGCAGACGGCACGGTGCCGGATCGGGCAGTCGCCACAGGTTACCGCGGCATGTATGCCGTCGTCATGCGCCATGAGACCTCGCTTGATATGGGTCAATTTCACCCGAAGGCTCGCGCCTTATTAGTAATCTCATGGATCAGATTACGCAACTCGCCCGACTCGGTCTGTTCGACGCCCGTGTGCCCCGCTACACGAGCTATCCGACCGCGCCCCATTTCGGCACCGAAATCGGCGCCGCCGATTTCACCCGCTGGATCGCGGCGATCCCCGAGGGGGCGCGGATCTCGCTTTATCTGCATGTCCCCTTCTGCCGCAGGCTGTGCTGGTTCTGCGCCTGCCGCACGCAGGGCACGCAGAATGAGGAGCCGGTGCGCGCCTATCTGCAAACGCTGCTGGCCGAGGTCGCGCTGCTGAAAGCGCAGCTGCCCCGCGGCGTCACTCTGTCGCGGCTGCACTGGGGCGGCGGCACGCCGACGCTGATGGACGCCGACATGATCGCGACGCTCGCCGCGGCGATTCGCGATGCGGTGCCGATGGCGCCCGATGGAGAATTCTCGGTCGAGATCGACCCGAACGAGATCGACGATGCCCGCGCCGATGCGCTGGCAGCGGCGGGGATGAACCGCGCCTCGATCGGGGTGCAGGATTTCGACCCCGAAATCCAGAAGGTGATCGGCCGCGAACAAAGCTATGAGGTCACCCGCGCCGCGGCCCAGATGCTGCGCGCGCGCGGCATCACCAGCCTGAACGCCGATATCCTCTATGGCCTGCCCGGCCAGACCCGCGAGAAGATTTCCCAGTCTGTCCAGATGCTGCTGTCGCTCAACCCCGACCGGGTGGCGCTGTATGGCTATGCGCATGTGCCGTGGATGGCGCGGCGTCAGACGATGATCCCCTCGGACGAGCTGCCCACCCCCGAAGAGCGCCTCGCGCTGTTCGAGACGGCGCGCAAGCTGTTCGTCGCCGATGGCTATGACGAGCTTGGCATCGACCATTTCGCGCTGCCCACCGACGGGCTCGCAAAGGCCGCGAAGGCCGGGCTGATGCGGCGCAACTTCCAGGGCTACACCGACGACACCGCCGAGGTTCTGGTGGGGCTGGGTGCGAGCTCGATCTCGCGCTTCCCGCAAGGCTATGCGCAGAACGCGCCCGCGACCTCGGCCTATACGGCGGCGATCCGCGAAGGGCGGTTCTCCACCAGCCGCGGCCATGCCTTCGTGGGCGAGGACCGGATGCGCGCGCGCCTGATCGAGGCGCTGATGTGCGATTTCCGGGTCTCGACGCAGGAACTGGTGCAGGACTATGGCGCCGATCCCGCGGAACTCGCCCGGCTGCTGTCGTCTTGCGCCGAGCATTTCGGCCCGATGGTCGCGCTGACCACCGAGGGGCTGGAGATCCCCGAGCAGGGACGGCCGCTGACCCGGATGATCGCGCGCCATTTCGACGCCTACGATCTGTCGAAACATTCCTCGGCGATCTGATCTCGCTGCACATGAACACCGAGGGGCGGCACCGACCGCCCCTTTTTCATGCCCCTATGCCGGCTCAGCCCCTCGGGCCGAGGGCGGCGGCGATCAGCGCGCGGGTGTAATCGGTGCGCGGCGCGGCGAAGATCTGTTCGGCCTCGCCGGTCTCGACGACATCGCCCTGCTTCATCACGATCACCTTGTGTGCGAGCGCGCGCACCACCCGCAGATCATGGCTGATGAACAGATAGGCGAGGCCATGGCGATGCTGCAGCGCGCGCAACAGCTCGACGATCTGCACCTGCACCGTCATGTCGAGGGCCGAGGTCGGCTCGTCCAGCACCACCACCTTCGGGCGCAGGATCATCGCCCGCGCGATGGCGATGCGCTGGCGCTGCCCGCCCGAGAATTCATGCGGATAGCGGTGCATCCATGCCGGATCGAGGCCGACCTCGGTCATGATCTCGCGCACCATGTCGTCGCGGTCGCGGCCGGGGTCGACCCCATGCACACCAAGCCCCTCGGCGACGATCTGGGCGATGGTCATCCGCGGGCTGAGCGCGCCGAACGGGTCCTGAAACACGATCTGCATGTCGCTCCGCAGCGGCCGCAGCTCTGCCCCCGTCAGGGCCGAGATGTCGCGCCCCATGAACAGGATCGGCCCCTCGGAATGGATCAGCCGCATCAGCCCGAGCGCGAGCGTGGTCTTGCCCGAACCGGATTCGCCGACGATCCCCAGCGTCTCGCCCGCGCGCACGGAAAGCGTGGCGCCGTTCACCGCCTTCACATGGCCGACGGTGCGGCGCAGCAGCCCGCGCCGGATCGGAAACCAGACCTTCAGATCGGTCGCGCTCAGCACCTCGGGGGCGTCGGGGGCGACCGGATCGGCGTGGCCCTTGGGCTCGGCCGCCAGAAGCTTGCGGGTGTAGGGATGGCGGGGATTGGCGAAGATCTCGGCGGTCGGGCCCTGCTCGACGATCTCGCCCTTGCTCATCACGCAGACCCGGTCGGCGATGCGGCGCACGACGCCCAGATCGTGGCTGATGAACAGAAGGCTCATGTTGCGCTCGGCCTTCAGCCCGGCCAGCAGCTCCAATATCTGAGCCTGAATGGTGACGTCGAGGGCCGTCGTCGGCTCGTCCGCGATCAGCAGCTCCGGCCCGTTCGCCAGCGCCATCGCGATCATCACCCGCTGGCGCTGCCCGCCCGAGAGCTGATGCGGATAGTCCTGCAACCGGCTCTCCGGATCGCGGATGCCGACCTGATCCAGAAGCTCGACGATGCGCGTCCGCGCCTGCGGGCCCCGCAGCCCCTGATGCAGCGCGAGGCTCTCGCCGATCTGCTTCTCGATGGTGTGGAGCGGGTTGAGCGACGTCATCGGCTCCTGGAAGATGAAGCTGATGTCATTGCCGCGCACCTTGCGCAGATCGGCTTCGGAGGCGCCGACCATCTCGCGCCCGCGGTAGCGCACCGACCCCGAGACCTCGGCCGAGGGGCCGAGCAGACGCACCGTCGAGAGCGCGGTGATCGACTTGCCGGAACCCGACTCGCCCACCAGCGCCACGGTCTCGCCCTCGGCGATGGCGAAGGAGACGCCATGCACCGCCTCGGTCAGACCCGCCTCCGAACGGAACGCGATCTTCAGGTTCTCGATCTGGAGAATGTCGCTCATCTGAACACCTTGCGCGGATCGAAGGCGTCGCGCACCCCCTCGAAGATGAACACCAGAAGCGACAGCATCAGCGAGAAGGTGAAGAACGCGGTGAAGGCGAGCCAGGGCGCCTGCGGGTTCTGCTTGCCCTGAAGCGCCAACTCGCCGAGCGAGGGGGCGGAGCTCGGCAGCCCGTAGCCCAGATAGTCGAGCGAGGCGAGCGTCGAGATCGCCCCGGTGATGACGAAGGGCAGCATGGTCAGCGTCGCCACCATGGCGTTGGGCAGGATATGGCGGAACATGATCACCCGGTCACTGACCCCGAGCGCGCGCGCCGCGCGGACATATTCGAAATTCCGCGCCCGCAGGAATTCGGCCCGCACTACGCCGGTCAGCGCCGGCCAGCCGAACAGGATCACGATGAACACCAGAAGCCAGAAGCTGCGCCCGAGGATCGCGAACAGGATCATGATGACGAAAAGCGACGGTGTGGAGGACCAGATCTCCAGCAGGCGTTGCAAGATCAGGTCGGTCCTACCGCCGAAATAGCCCTGCACCGCGCCCGCCGCGATGCCGATGGCCGAGGCCACCGCCGAGACGATCAGCGCGAAGCCGACCGACAGCCGGAAGCCGTAGATCACCCGCGCCAGCACGTCGCGCCCGGTGTTGTCGGTGCCGAGCCAATGCGCGCGATCGGGCGCCGAGGGCACCGCGCCCACGTCATTGATCGTGCGATAGCCGTAGGGGATCGGCGGCCAGAGCAACCAGCCGGTCTGCACCGCCTCGCCGCCGACCTTGCCGGTCTGGCGCGCCTCTTCCATCGTCTTGTCGGGGGTGTCCCAGCATTCCTGACGCCCGCCGGTGACGATCAGGCATTGCACCGAAGGGTCGCGATAGATCGCCTCGGTGCGGAAGTCGCCACCGAATGTCGTTTCCGGGTAAAAGCGATAGACCGGCATGTAAAGCGATCCGCGATAGCTGACGAGGATCGGCCGGTCATTCGCCACCAGCTCGGCAAACAGCGACAGCCCGAACAGCACCGAGAAGACGATCAGCGACCAGAACGCCCGGCGGTTGTCGCGGAAATTGCGCAGGCGCCGGCGGGTCAGGGGGGACAGCTGCATCAGCCCTCTCTCCGCTCGAAATCGATCCGGGGATCGACCAGCACATAGGTGATGTCGGAAAGGATCCCCACCACCAGCGAAATCAGCCCGAACACGTAAAGCGTGCCGAAGATCACCGGATAGTTCCGCTCGGCCGCCGCCTGAAAGCCCAGAAGCCCCAGCCCGTCGAGCGAGAAGATCGTCTCGACGATGATCGAGGAACCGAAGAACACCCCCAGAAACGTCGCCGGAAAGCCCGCGATCACGATCAGCATGGCGTTGCGGAACACATGGCCATACAGCACCCTGCGCTCGCTCAGCCCCTTGGCGCGGGCGGTCATCACATATTGCTTGTTGATCTCGTCGAGGAAGGAATTCTTCGTCAGCAGCGTCATCGTGGCGAACCCCGAGATCGTCATCGCGATGGTCGGCAAGGTGATGTGCCACAGGTAATCGACGGCCTTGCCCCATGTGGTCATCGTCGCCCAGTCATCCGAGGTCAGCCCGCGCAGCGGGAATATCTTCCAGTAAGACCCGCCGGCGAACAGCACCATCAGCAGCACCGCGAACAGGAAACCGGGGATCGCATAGGCCACGATCACCGCGGCCGAGGTCCAGGTGTCGAACGGCGTGCCGTTGCGCACCGCCTTGCGGATGCCGAGCGGGATCGAGATCAGATAGGCCAGCAGCGTCGACCACAACCCGAGCGAAATCGACACCGGCAGCTTCTCGGCCACCAGCTGCATCACCGTCTGCGGGTGATAGAAGCTCTTGCCGAAATCGAAGGTCACGTAATGGCCGAGCATGATGAAGAACCGCTTCCAGGCGGGGATCTTCTCGGCGTGGCAGGCAGGATTGCCGAGGTCGGGGGTGCCGGTGAAGCCGTCGGCACAAACGATGCGCGAAAAGCCCATCTGCACCTCGAGCTGATGCAGCAGCTGCGGCGAGATGCCCCGCGCCCCCTGATAGCCCGGATCGTCGAGCCCGCCCTGCGACTGGCCGGCGTCCCCCCCGCCCGAGATGTTGCGCAGACTGTCGGCATCGCCCTGAACGCGGGCGATGATCTGTTCGATCGGGCCGCCGGGCACGAAATTGGTCAGCGTGAAGCTGATCAGCATGATCCCGAACAGGGTCGGTATCACCAGAAGCAGCCGCCTCAGGATATAGGCCCCCATGCGCTCCCCTGTCCTTGTCGTCGCACCGCGCCGCCGGCCCTGCCCCTCTGATCGGGGCCGGACCGCCTCAGCCGCCGAAAGCGCCCACGGCCTTCAGCTTCGCACCCTTGTCGGCGTTCGCCCACCAGAAGTCCAGCTCTCCGAGCGCATGGGCGGGCAGCGCCGGCGGATGCTCGAACATGTCGTAATAGGCGACGGTGTACTTGTCCTTGTACCACTGCGGCACCCAGAAGCGCAGCGCGCGCAATGCCCGGTCGAGCGCACGCACCCGCGCCACCAGCTCGGCATGGGTCTGCGCTTCCTCGACCAGACGGATCAGCGCGTCGATGCCCGGGTTCGACAGTCCCATCGCGTTGAACACATCCTTCACGCCGCCGGTGCCGAAATACTGCTGCAGGTTCGCGCCGGGGATCAGCTCCTGTCCAAGCTGCGTGGTGATCATGTCGAAGTCATGGTTGCCACGACGCGTCTGGTATTGCGCATCGTCGACCCGCGCCATGCGGGCATCGACGCCAAGCGCGCGCAGGTTCTCGACATAGGGGGTGATGACGCGATCGAAGGTCTGATCGTCGTTCAGGATCTCGACGCGCAACAGCTCGCCTTCCGGATTGCGCCGCAGCCCGTCGCCGCCGGCGGTCCAGCCCGCGGCATCGAGCAAGATCGCCGCCCGCCGCATGTTGGCCCGGTCGAGCTGGCGCTCGCCCGACACCGGCGCCATCACCGCCTCATCGGTCAACACGCCCTCGGGCAGCTCATGCGCCAGAGGGGTCAGGATCTCCAGCTCCTCGGGCGTCGGCTTACCCTGGGCCGCGAGCTCCGAATTTTCCCAGATCGAGTTGATGCGAGCGTAAAGACCGTAGAACAAGGCCTTGTTCGCCCATTCGAAATTGAACATCAGGCCAAGCGCCTCGCGCACGCGGATGTCCTGGAACTGCGGCCGGCGCATGTTGATCGCGAAGCACTGCCCCGAGGCGACGTTGCCGTTCGGCAGTTCCGCCTTCACCACCTGCCCCTTGTTCAGCGCCGGGAAGTCGTAGCCCGTCGCCCAGGCCTGCGAGGAGGCCTCGTTGCGGAAGGTGTAATTGCCGGCCTTGAAGCCCTCGAACGCGGCCTGATAGTCGCCGTAATACTCGATCCGGATGCGGTCGAAATTGGCGCGGCCGCGGTTGACCGGCAGATCCGCTCCCCAGTAATCGGGGTTGCGCCGCCACACCACGGTGCGCCCGCCGCGCGCGCTGTCGAACATGTAGGGCCCCGAGCCGATCAGCGGCTTGTCCGAGGCCTTCGCAAGGTCGATCCCGTCGCGCAGGAACTGCGCCTTCGACAGCACGGGCAACCCGCCCGCCGACTGGATGATGTCGCGGCGCGGATAACCGGCGACGAAGGTGAACTTCACCCGCCGCGCATCGAGCGCCTCGCAGCTCTCGATCTGCTGGGCGACGACGGCGCGGAACGAGCTCAGCCCCTTGTCGCGCAATTGCTCGAACGAGAATACGACATCCTCGACCGTCAGGGGCGAGCCGTCGGAAAACCGGATCCCCTCACGCAGGGTGAAAATCACCCAGTCCTTCGAGGGCGGGTATTCGAGGCTCTCGCACAACAGCCCGTAAGCCTCGCCCACGGTGTCCGAGGTCGGGGTCAGCAGCGTCTCATGCGGCGCCGAAGACAGCGCGGCCGGCCGCCCCTCCAGCGTGTAGGGGTTGTAATTGTCGAAGCTGCCCGGCGCCCATTCGGAAATCTCGCCGCCTTTCGGGGCCGCGGGATCGACGTAATCGAGCGCGGCGAAATCCGGAGCGTATTTCAGATCCCCCAGCGTGGCGATGGCCGTCGCGGTGACGGTCCCGGATGCGGCGGCAGCCCCGGGCGCGGCAGCGGCCGGGACGGCTTCGGGGGCGGTCTGGGCGCGCGCCGGACGCAAGAGCGGCACCGCCGTTCCGATCAGCGCCGCCCCCAGCCCCGAGCCGAAGCCGCGTCGCGTCACCGAAAAGAGCGTTCCTGTCATGCCTTGCCTCCTTCATGCGCGCACAGCTAAGGGCGCAATGCCCCGGGGTGCAAGTTGCTTCTGCGTGAAGCCCCCCTCCGACAGGCGCGACAGCGCTTGCCGCCCGGCCCGGGCACGGTATAGGCAGGCCGAAACGACGGAGGAAATCATGACCACCGAGAGCATTGGGGCGACCATGGGCGGGGACAGCCGTGCACAGACCGGCGTGATCGCCTTTCAGGGGGAACTCGGCGCCTATTCGCACGAGGCCTGCCACAACGCGCGGCCGAACATGACGGTGCTGCCCTGCCCCACCTTCGAGGACGTGATCGAGGCCTTGCGCTCGGGCCGCGCCGACCTCGCCATGCTGCCGGTCGAGAACTCGACCTATGGCCGGGTCGCCGACATTCACCGGATGCTGCCGTTCTCGGGGCTGCATATCGTCGATGAGGCTTTCGTGCGGGTGCGTATCGCACTGATGAGCGTGCCTGGCCGCAAACTTGCCGACATCCGCAAGGTGCGCGCACATCTGGTGCTGCTGCCGCAATCGTCGCGCTTCCTGCGCGAGCATGGCATCGCCGGACAGGCCGCGGCCGACAGCGCCGGCGCCGCGGCGGAACTCGCGATCAGCAAGGCGCCGAACGAGGGCGTCCTCGCCTCCGAGATCGCCGCGCAGATCCATGGCCTCGAAGTGCTGGCGCGCGACATCGAGGACAACGCCCACAACACCACCCGCTTCCTGATCATGGCGCGCGAGCCCGACTATTCGCGCCGCGGCCCGGGCAAGATGATGACCACCTTCGTGTTCCGGGTGCGCAACATCCCGGCCGCGCTGTACAAGGCCCTCGGCGGCTTCGCGACGAATGGCGTGAACATGACCAAGCTCGAAAGCTACATGGTCGACGGCAATTTCACCGCGACGCAGTTCTATGCCGACATCGAGGGCCACCCCGAGGACGCGAACGTGCGTCTGGCGCTGGAAGAGCTGAAGTTTTTCACCTCGCACATGGACCTTCTGGGCGTCTATCCCGAAGATCCGCGCCGCAACGACTGAGCCGGGGGCGGCTGACGTCCGGGGACCGCGGTCCGGGGACGGCCCCGGGCCCGGGCTCAGTCGCGGTTGAGTTTCTCGTCTAGGCGATCGCCCAGCTTGTGGATCCGCTCGTCGAAGCGCCGCTCCAGCGCCGAACGGCCGAGCCGCGCCGACTGCGTCAGCAGCCGCGCCCCCAGCGTGCGCGGCCGCACCTCCAGCGTGACGATCACCCGTGTCCGCGCCCGCGCCAGCGCCACAAGTTGCAACAGGCACAGGATTTCGAACCCCGGCGTGCGGGCATGATATTCCATGACCTCGGGCGTCTCGAACCGGGTCAGCGTCACGTCCATGTGCCGCATCCGTCCGCGAAAGCGAAAATCGACCAGCCAGCTCATCCCCGGTCCGGGGGCGGCCAGCGTATCTGTGCGCCGCACCAAGATGGCCCGCCGCTGCGCAAGCGCGTCGATCGCCACGAAATCGCTGAGTTCTGCGAAGACGGAAGGGGCAGGTGCATCGACCTCGACCCGGCTGGAAAATTTCATCGCAAAACCTCTTCTTCTCGATTCGGTCCGCCGTCGCGGGACTGCGGCCATGACTTTACCAACAGCGCTTCCGCGGCAGAAGTGTGGCAAGCGCACCCACATCGGTCGACGGGCGAGCGCGGGCCGCGAAACCGGCCGTTGCCGCGCCCCGCATCCGGGGCCGTGACATATCTGCATACAGACGAACCAATCCCCCGCCCCTGCGCAGATTTAGCATTGATTTTCAAGTAGGACGCCAAGGATAAGAATTATGGCTAACGAACTGTCCGCTGTCGGCTCCCGGGCCGGAGGCAGCGGCGGACAGAGCGTCCGGTCCGGATCTCAGCGCACCCGCATTCTCGGGTTTTCGGAGGCTCCATGACACTCAGGGACAGTGGCCCGCGACACGGAAATCCGGCAACCTGCCAGCCGTCGAACTGTCCGACCTCCGATGACGCGCTGGAGCTTCGCATCCTCGCCACGACCGACCTGCACGGCCATCTGCGCGGCCATGACTACGCGACCGGCCTGCCCACCCCCGATACCGGGCTGGCGCGGATCGCCTCGCTGATCGCCGAGGCCCGGGCCGAGCATCCGAACACCTTGCTGTTCGACAATGGCGACTTTCTTCAGGGCACCCCGCTGGTCGATTACTGGGGCCAGAGCCGTGGCCTGAGCGAAACCGAAATCCACCCGATGATCGCCGCGATGAATGCACTGGGTTACGACGCGGGCATGATCGGCAATCACGAGTTCAACTTCGGGCTCGACTATCTGGTGCGGGTGCTGCGCGATGCCCGCCATCCGCTGCTGCTGAGCAACATGACCGCGCTGGAAGCCGGCTGGCGGCAGGCAGAGCGACGGCGCTGGCCGCAACCGCAATGGCCGGTGCTGCGCTGGCCGGTTCTGCCATCGACCATCCTGAAGCGCAGCTTCCGCGCCCGCGACGGGCAGCGGCACGGATTGCGCATCGGGATCATCGGATTGCTGCCGCCCGAGGCGACCGAGGGCGACCGGCCGCGCCTCGCCGACCGTCTCGGCGCGCGCGGGATGGCCGAGGCAGCGCAACTCATCGTGCCGCAGCTGCGTGCGGCCGGCGCCGACATCGTGATCGCGCTCGCCCATACCGGGATCGAGCCGCTCCGCCCGGAGGGGGCGATGCCCTCCGAGAACCTCGCCCTCGCGCTGGCCGCGGTCGAGGGGATCGACGCGCTGATCTGCGGGCACAGCCACATGCCCTTTCCCACGCCGAACGCCCCCGACAGCCCTGCCGATCTGGCCTGCGGGATCGACGCCGGACGCGGGCTGCTGAACGGCCGCCCGGCGGTATTGCCGGGCCGGTGGGGATCGCATCTCGGTGTCATCGACCTGGTGTTGCGCCGCGACGGGGACGGACGCTGGCGGCCGTCGGAAAGCCAAGCGGGACTGCGCCCGGTGGCGCGCCGGACCGGGCCGCAAAGCCTCGTCTCGGTGGTGCGCGAGCATCCGCGCGTCGTCACGCTCGCGACCCCTGCGCATAACGAGATGATCGACCGGCTGTCGCGGGTCATCGGTCGCACCGACCGGCCGCTGACCAGCTTCTTTGCCACCGTCGCGCCCTGCGCAGCGCTCGATGTGGTGGCCGATGTGCAGGCCGGGTTCATCCGCGCCCGCCTCGCCGGCACCGCCGAAGGCGAGCTGCCGCTGCTCTCCGCCGTCGCCCCCAGCAAGGCCGGCGGCAGGGGCGGGCCACGCCATTACGTCGACATTCCGGCCGGCCCCGTCACCATGCGCGACGTGATCGACCTCTATGGCTATCCGAACCTCGCAAGCGCGCTGTGCGTGACCGGAGAGGAACTCGCCGACTGGCTCGAACACGCAGCGGGGGCATTTCTGCGCATCGCACCCGGCGCAACGGATGCCACGCTGATGAACCCGGCGTTCCCGTGCTACAATTTCGACACCATCTCGGGGCTCAGCTACGAAATCGACCTGACTCAGCCGGCCCGTTTCACCCCGGGCGGATGTCTCGCCGATCCGGGGGCGCGGCGTATCCGGGCGCTGTGCCATGCCGGCCAGCCAGTCACGCCCGGACAGCGTTTCATCGTCGCGACCAACACCTATCGCAGCTCGGGCGCCGGGGGCTTCCCCCGCGTCGCGGCGTCGCCCATCCTGTTCGGCGACGAGGCGAACCTGCGCGATCTGGTGCTGCAGCACGCCGAGGCCCACGGCGGGTTCCGGCCGCGCGCGCGGCACAACTGGCGCTTCACCCCCCTGCCCGGCGCCACCGTCACCTTCGACACCGCCCCCGCGGCGCGCGGCCGGCTGCATGAAGCCGAGGGCGCACGCCTCGAGGAGATCGGGCTGACCGCGCAGGGCTTTCTGAAACTGCGCATGACACTGTAAGCCGATCCCCGGCCCCCCCACCAATCCCGCCTTGCAATCGTCCGGCGCGCTCTCTATATCGGCCAGCGAGAGGTTGGCGCGGGCGAGCGCCTCGCCAACCCGGTCAGGTCCGGAAGGAAGCAGCCGCAACGAGCCCCGCTTGGGTCGCTGTCCAGCCTCTCACCTTTTCCCTCCGAAAATGCGGCGATCCTGCTGCGGCCCTGCAGGCCGGAAAGCAGCCGTGGCGGGAAGACCGTTCCACCCCGGCATGACCGCGCCCCGGCCTTACTGCGGCCCGAGCGCGTCCAGACAGGCGGCCAGCAGCTTTTCAAGCGGCTGAGTGCCGGCAAGCTCCAGCACCGGCTCGGCCCGGCCGCTCAGCCAGTCGAGGTGCCGCTGCAGACTGCGGCCACGGAAATACGGATCGTCGTAGGACGCCGCCCAGTTCAGGAATTCCTTGTGATTGGCATACATGTCGCCGTCCGGCTTGATCCTGTCGCCGAACTTGGCCCCTTCGCGGCGGCGGATACGGGCCAGACGCACCGGCGTCGGCGTTCTCAGAAAGACGATCAGCTGCGCGCCGTCGATCACCACGTCCCCCCAGCCATCGGCCGCACCCGACAGCACCCAGCCGCCCTGAGGCCCCTGGGCCAGCTGCTCGGCCGCGATCAGCGCCAGACGCTCCTCAAGGGGGCGTTGCTCGGTATAGGGGGGATCGCTCGGCGACCAGAAGAAATCGTCGGTGTCGAGATGCGGCACGCCGAGCTTTTCGGCCAGAGCCTGCCCCAGAAACGAGGTCCCCGAACCCGCGGCGCCGGTGATATAGACCCGCGCCGCCATCGCCTCAGTCCGCCTGCGCGTCGGTGCGGCTCTTGCCGGCCGCGCCAAGGGCCAGCGTCGCCGCCATGAACCCGTCAAGGTCGCCATCGAGCACGCCCTGCGTGTCCGATGTTTCGTAGCCGGTTCGCAGATCCTTCACCATCTGGTAGGGCTGCAACACGTAGGACCGGATCTGGTTGCCCCAGGCGGCCTCTCCCTTGGCGTCATGCTGCGCGGTGATCGCCGCGTTGCGCTTGTCGAGTTCCAGCTGATAGAGCCGCGCCTTCAGCGCGTTCATCGCCGCCTCGCGGTTCTGGTGCTGCGACTTCATCGAGGAGGTCGTCACGATGCCGGTCGGGAAGTGGGTGATCCGCACCGCCGAGTCGGTGGTGTTGACGTGTTGCCCGCCGGCGCCGGTCGAACGATAGGTGTCGATGCGGATGTCGTTCGGGTTGATCGTGATGTCGATGTTGTCGTCGACCACCGGATAGACCCAGACCGAGCTGAAAGAGGTATGCCGCCGCGCCGCCGAGTCGTAAGGCGAGATCCGCACCAGACGATGCACGCCCGATTCCGACTTCAGCCAGCCATAGGCGTTCTTGCCCGAGATCTTGTAGGACACCGACTTGATGCCCGCCTCGTCACCGGGGGTCTCGGATTGCAGTTCGACCTTGTAGCCCTTCTTCTCGGCCCAGCGGACATACATCCGCGCCAGCATCGAGGCCCAGTCACAGCTTTCCGTGCCGCCCGCACCCGAGTTGACCTCGAGGAAGGTGTCGTTGCCGTCCGCCTCGCCGTCGAGAAGCGCTTCCAGCTCCTTCTGATCGGCGGTGACCTTCAGCTCCTTGAGGCTCTTCTCGGCCTCGGCGATCAGGTCGGGGTCGTTCTCCGCCTCGCCAAGCTCGATCAGATCCACGTTGTCGGTCAGCTCGCGGTCGATCAGACGATAGGTCTCGACCTGATCGAGCAGCACCTGACGGTCGCGCATCAGCTTCTGCGCGCGCGCCGGATCCGACCACAGATCGCCGTCCTCGATCAGCGCGTTGAACTCCTCAAGGCGATGCGGCGCCGTCTCCCAGTCCATGCGCTGCCCCAGCAGCTTCAGCGTCTTGCGGATCGCGTCCACGATGTTCTGCGTTTCGGCGCGCATGTCTTTCCCAACCTTCAATGTCTTCAGGGCCGCGTGATACAGGCTCGGGGCGGCGCGGGCAAGCCCGGCGCCATCGCCCCTCCCCCCCCCGGTCCTCAGTCCTCAGTAAAGCCCGCCCGAGCTGAGCGTGCCGTAATCGGCCTTCTTCGGGATCACCTTGGTCTCGCCGGTGGAGGTGGTGACCTCGGCGTCGCCCTGATCCGTCTCGCCCTGCTGGAACAGCGGCAGGTTCTGCCCCATCGCGAAGCCGCCATCGACGATCTCGCCGTCGTTGTGACGCTCCTGACCCGGGCGCAGATATTCGGCCTGCACGTTGTCGCCCGAGGCATCGTCGGACAGACGCGTGCCCGAGTAGCGGTCGAACTTCGCCCAGTAGCCCCCCGGCGGCACCTTGAAGGCACTGCCGCCATAGACCTTGACCGCCTGGGTCATGAACTGCTGGAACACCGGCCCGCACAGCGTCGCGCCATAAGCCGAGCGGCCGAGCGTCTTGGGCTGGTCATAGCCGATGTGGCAGCTCGCCACGAGGTTCGAGGTATAGCCGGTGAACCACACGTCCTTGGCGTCGTTCGTCGTGCCGGTCTTGCCCGCCACCGGCACCGGCAGCGAAATCCCGTGCCCGGTGCCGCGCTGCATCACGCCCTGCATCAGCGAGACCACCTGATAGGCGGTGATCGGGTCGATGACCTGCTCGCGCTCGGCCACCACGCGCGGGCCGAGGCCCTTGGCGATGTTCTGCTGCTTGCAATCCTCGCAATCGCGCTGATCGTGACGGTAGATCGTGCGGCCCCAGCGGTCCTGAACCCGGTCGACCAGCGTCGGCTCTACCCGCTGACCGCCGTTGGCGAACATCGCATAGGCCGCGACGAGGTTGAACATCGTCGTTTCCTGCGAACCGAGGGCGTTTGCCAGATAGGGCTGCATCGGGTCGTAGACGCCGAACCGCTCGGCGTATTTCGCCACGGTATCCATGCCGATGTCCTGCGCCACGCGCACCGTCATCAGGTTGCGCGACTGTTCGAGACCGATGCGCAGCGGCACGGGGCCGTAATACTTGTTCTCCGAGTTCTTCGGCCGCCACAGGCCCTGCGGCGTGTTCACCTCGATCGGCGCGTCGACGACGACGGTTTCCGGGGTGTAACCGCTGTCGAGCGCGGCGGCATAGACGAAGGGCTTGAAGTTCGAGCCGGGCTGGCGCCAGGCCTGGGTTGCACGGTTGAACACCGAGGACTGGTAGCTGAACCCGCCCTGCATCGCGATGACGCGGCCGGTGTTCACGTCCATCGCCATGAACGAGCCCTCGACCTGCGGCACCTGACGCAGCGACCAGTGATCGTCCACCTGCTTGACCTCGACCACATCGCCCACCGCGAGCAGATCCGAGGGCTTGCGCGCCCGTGCCGTGCCGCGCCCGTCCTTGCGCGCCCAGGTCATGTCCGCGACCGGAACCGTGCCGGTGCCCGGATGATCCATCACGCCGACCTGCGCCGCCTTGTCATTGAGCGACAGCACCACCGCCGGGAACCAGCCCGCCACGTCGCGCGGCGCCTTGTCGGTCGGCACGTCGTCGAGCGCGTCGCGCCAGGACTGTTCCGTGCCGAGCTTCGCGGCCGGGATCGTCGCGCCGGTGCCGCGCCAGATACCTAGGCCGCGGTCGTATTTCTCCAGCCCGTCCTGCAGCGCCTTCGCCGCGACCGACTGCATGTCCGGGTCGATGGTCGCCCGGATCGTCAGGCCGCCGCCGAAGAACTCGGCCTGGCCGAAGCTGCGCGACAGCTGGCGGCGGATCTCGTCGGTGAAGTAATCGCGCGGCGGCAGCGTGGCGCGGAACGGCTGGAAGTCGCCGTTCTGCACCGTCTTCAGCGGCGCTGCCTGCTCGGCCTTCAGCGTGGCCTCGTCGATGTGGCCGTCCTCGTAGAGACGGCGCAGCACGTAATTGCGCCGGTCGATCGCGGTCTGATAGTTGCGCACCGGGTTCAGTTCGGAAGGTTTCTTCGGCAGCGCCGCCAGATAGGCCGCCTCGCCCGGGGTCAGCTGCGCCAGCGTCTTGTTGAAATAGGTCTGCGCCGCGGCGGCCACGCCATAGCTGTTCGCACCGAGGAAGATCTCGTTCAGATAGATCTCGAGGATCTGGTCCTTCGACATCACATGTTCGATGCGCGAGGCAAGGATCACTTCCTTCACCTTGCGCTCGATCGAGCGCGAGCCGTCGAGCAGCAGGTTCTTCGTCACCTGCTGGGTGATCGTCGAGCCGCCGCGCAGGTCGTGGAAGCCCGACCGCCCCCAGGTCAGCAGCGCCGAAGCGATGCCCTGCAGATCGTAACCCTTGTGGGAATAGAAATTCTGGTCCTCGGCCGAAACGAAAGCCTGTTTCACGATCGGCGGCACGGCGTCGATGGGCACGAAGATGCGGCGCTCATCGGCGAATTCGTCGATCAGCCGGCCCTCGCCGGAATAGACGCGCGAGATCGTCTTCGGCGTGTATTGCTCGAGCATCTCGTAGCTCGGCAGATCGCGCGAATAGATCCAGAACACGCAGCCCGCGATGAGCCCGGCGAAAACCACCCCGGTCACGATCCAGGAGAACAGCCCCCCGATCGTCGAGAACAGAAAACGGATCAAACGTCACCCCCAATGCGCAGGCCCGCCGCACAGGCCCGGGCCGGCCCGGCAGACGCTGGCCGGGATTTTCGCCCTATACCCTGCACAGGCGGCGCGGTCAAAGCAACTCGGCGTCAGACCGGCACGAAACGGCCCGGGCGACGGCAGCTATCTGCGCAACAGCCGGGCCTCGGCCGCGTCGGCCTTGGCCCAGTTCAGCACGCCTTGCGTGATCGCCCCCGCCATCTGCCGTCGCCAGCCGTCATCGAGCAGCCGGCGCCGATCGTCGGGCGAGGACAGGAAGCCGAGCTCGACCAGAACCGAGGGAATATCGGGTGCCTTCAGCACCGAGAAATCCGCCTTCTGCACCGGATGGCGGTGCATCGGCAGGTTGGCACCGCGGATCGCACCGGCCAGCACCTGAGCGAGCCGGACCGAGCGCGGCTGCGTCTCGGTGCGCGCGAGATCCATCAGCACGCCCGCGACGCCATCGTCATGGCCGGCAAGATCCACGCCTGCGAGCAGATCGTCACGGTCGTGACGCTCGGCGAGCTTGCGCGAGGCCTCGTCCTCGGACTTTTCATCCAGCTGATAGATCGTCGCGCCGCTCGCCTGCCCCTCGGACAGGATATCGGCATGAAGGGCGATGAACAGATCGGCGCCGGCGTTGCGCGCGATGGTGATGCGGTCTTCGAGCGGGACGAACACGTCCTCGGTGCGGGTCATGGTGACCGACATGCCGGCGCGGGTCATCTGTTCCTTCAGCTCGCGCGCGAAGGTCAGGGTCAGCACCTTTTCCTGCAACCCGTCGATCTCGGCGCCCGGGTCGATGCCGCCGTGGCCCGGGTCGAGCACGACGCGCAGCGGCTCCCCCCCGTCCTGACGGCGGTGCGGCGCGGCGGTCTGGGCGGGCTGGGGCAGATCCCACAGCGCCGAGGACGGCGCCCCCGCCTTCGCGGCAAAGGCCGCGGGCGTGGAGCGCACCAGACGGATTTCGACATGAGGGTCGTCGCCGGTATCCTCGACCGCAGTCAGGATCGCGGCGGGCGCCGACAGCTCTGCCACCATGCGCGACCAGCCGGGCCGGAACCGGCCCCAGCGCAAATCGCGGATCATCGTCCCCTGCCCCTGCGTGGCCAGCATCGCCTCGGGCGTGAGACCGGAGAAATCGACCTCGCGGAAATCGACCACCAGACGGCGCGGATCGTCGAGCATATAGGCGCGGAACGGCACCGGCTGGCTGAGGCCGAGGGTGATGCGCGTGCCCTCGGAATTCGCGAGAATCGCGCTCGAGCCCGGGTCGATGCGGGCGAGTGCAGAGAGTTGCGAGTCCGCGGCCGCCGGCCCCGCAGCGCCCAGGACCGCGAGGGCAAGGGTCAGCGCCAGCCACAGCCGGGCGATCGTTCTGCTCAGAAGGTTCATGCCTGCTCCGCTCTGTCCCGGCCGGGTGGTTCCCGGCGCCTGCCCCGCCAAAGGCGGGTGTTCGGGCGATGATAGCGCAGGCTTGCCGCCGGCAAAACCGCCTTGCACGGCGAAAGCGTTTCGGCGGGGGAGGCGTCGGGCCGCCCCCTGCCCTGTTCCGGATCAGCGCGCCGCCATGAAGGCCTTCAGCCGCTCAATCGCCTCGGCGATCTCGGGGGTCGAGGCGGCATAGGAGAAGCGCAGCGTCGTCCCGCCGCGCACCGGATCGAAATCGAGACCCGGCGTCACCGCCACCCCGGCCTTGTCGAGGATCTCGCGCGCGAAGGCGCCGCTGTCCGAGGTCAGATCCGAGACATCGGCATAGACGTAGAACGCCCCGTCGGGCGGCGCGATCTTGGTGAAGCCCGCGGCCGGCAGACCTTCGAGCATCAGGCGGCGGTTCTCGGTATAGACGGCGCGGTTGGCCTCGCATTCCTCGGTGGCGTCGAGGGCGGCCAGCGCCGCGACCTGGCTGGCATGCGTCGGGCAGATGAACAGGTTCTGTGCCAGCCGCTCGACGGTGCGGACATGGGCCTCGGGCACCACCATCCAGCCGATCCGCCAGCCGGTCATCGAGAAATACTTCGAGAACGAGTTAATGACGTAAACATCGTCCGAGATTTCCAGCGCCGAGACCGCGGGGGCGCCGTATTGCAACCCGTGATAGATCTCGTCCGAGACGAAGGAGATGTCGCGCTCGGCAGCCGCCCGGATCAGCGCACCGAGGTCTTCGCGCCCGAGCATGGTGCCCGAGGGATTGCCCGGCGAGGCGACGATCATGCCCTGCACGCCGTCCGGAATATCGGACGGCACCGGCTGGAAGCGGTTTTCGGCGCTCGTCGGCATGGCGACCGGGGTGACCGACATGGCGCGCAGGATCTGCCGATAGCTCGGATAGCCCGGCTCGCCGAGGGCCACCTTGTCGCCCGCGTCGAACAGCGCCGAGAAGGCGAGCACGAAAGCGCCCGAGGAACCGGCCGTGACCACCACCCGCTCGGGATCGAGTTCGACGCCATACCAGCGTTTGTAAAGCCCCGCGATGCCGCGGCGCAGCTCCGGCAGGCCGAGGCCGACGGTGTAGCCCAGCGGATCGTCGAGCGAGCGTTCGAGCGCCGCCCGCGCCAGCGCCGGGGCGGGGGTCGAGGGCTGGCCCACCTCCATGTGGATGATCCGGCGGCCGGCTTCCTCGGCGGCGCGCGCGGCCTCCATGACGTCCATCACGATGAAGGGATCGACCTGACCACGGGACGACAAGCGCATGGGAACCTCCGTTTCGCCTTGTTGCCCCCGGCGATAGGGGCGACGGCGCCGCGGGTCAATGCCGGACGTGGCGGCCCGATGCGGGTTTGGGCCGCGCTGCTGCCGGCGCCGCTTGCGCTCGGGCGCGCGATTGGCCAGTGTGGTGCGGACGCCCGCGCCCCGCCCCGTCGCAGGCGCGAGCCGCCGCTTTCAGCGCCATCGGCGCGACACCATGCCCTCTCTCGCGCGCCGCAACGGCGCGATCCGCAAAGGAATTTCCCCGCGATGAAGCGTTCCGTTCTTGCCGCCCTTGCGCTTTCGGGCGCGCTGCTTGCCCCCGTTGCCGCGCCGGCACTCGATCTGTCGAACATGACCGACAGCGAGAAGGCTGCCTTCGGTGCCGCCGTGCGCGATTATCTGATGCAGCATCCCGAGGTGCTGGTCGATGCGATCAACTCGCTCGAGGCGCGTCAGCAGGCGCAGGCCGCCCAGACCGACGCCGCTCTGATCGCGCAGAATGCCGATGCGATCTTCCGCTCGCCCGACGACTGGGTGGGCGGCAACCCGGATGGCGACGTGACCATGGTCGAATTCATGGATTACCGCTGCGGCTACTGCAAGAAGGCCTATCCGGACGTCGCCCAGCTGCTGAAGAGCGACGGCAAGATCCGCTATGTGGTGAAGGAATTCCCGATCCTCGGGCCGCAGTCGGAGCTTGGCGCGCGGTTCGCGGTCGCGGTGCGGCAGCTGGCAGGCGATGCGGCCTATGCCAAGGTGCACGAGGCGCTGATGACGCAGCGCGGCGATATCACGCCCGACAGCCTGAAGGCGCTGGCGAAGGCGCAGGGCCTCGACGCCGATGCCATCACGAAGCGGATGGGGGGGCCCGAGGTGACGGCGGTGCTGCAGGCCAACATGGATCTGGCGCAGACGCTGAACGTCTCGGGCACGCCGGGCTTCGTGATCGGCAACGGGATGCTGCGCGGCTATGCGCCGATGGCGCAGATGCAGCAGATCGTCTCGGCCGCGCGCGGCTGAGCGATCGGTTTCGGGTGGGGAAAGCAAGAGGGGGCTCTGCCCCCGTCCGGCCTGACGGCCGGCCTCCCCCGGGATATTTTCGGAAAGATGAATGGAAGGGCGCCGCACCCGGAGGCCGGGCGTGAGGGTCTCGGGGGATGGAGGCGATCCGCTTGTCACGAGCGGGCGCTGTCGCCCGGAGAAGCGATGCGGGTGTGAGCTGTCCCCGCGATGGACCGCCCTGCCCTCCGCGCGATACGACATGAAAAAGGCGGAGAGGGGACCCTCTCCGCCTTTCAGTTTTTTTCGCAGCAGTGCGGCTCAGCCGGCGATGCGGTCGAGGATGCGCGCCCAGGAGCGCGCGCCCTTGTGGAAGCTCTTCACGTCATATTTCTCGTTCGGGCTGTGGATCGCGTCGTCGTCATTGGCATAGCCCACGAGCAGCGCGTCCATCCCGAGGATCGACTTGAAGTAATAGGCGATCGGGATCGAGCCGCCCATGCCGACGATCACCGCCTCGCGGTTCCATTCGTCGCTGAGCGCCTGACGCGCCGCCTCGTATTCCGGGCGCGAGGTATCCATCACCGCGGCCGGCGCGCCGTCGAGATCGGTGTCCCAGCTGACGCGCGCATCGACCGGAAGGCGTGCCTCGACATGGGCGCGCAGCTTGCGGCGCAGATCGGCAGGATCCATGTCTCCGACCAGCCGGCAGGTGATCTTCACATGCGCCTCGGCCGGGATCACCGTCTTCGAGCCGGTGCCCTGATAGCCACCCCACAGCCCGTTGATCTCCAGCGTCGGGCGCGCCCATTGCTGTTCGAGCGCGCTGTAGCCCTGTTCGCCATGCGCGACCGTCATCCCGGCATGGCCGAGATAGGCCTTCTCGTCGAAGCCGCAATTCGCCCATTGGCGCTTCTGCTCGGCCGTCACCTCGTGGACGCCGTCGTAGAACCCCTCGATGGCGACGCGGCCGGTGTCGTCGTGGAAGCTCGCGATGATCTTCGACAGCTCGCGCAGCGGGTTCAGCGCCGGCCCGCCGTAATGGCCTGAATGCAGGTCGATGCGCGGCCCGTGCAGGGTAAATTCTTCCTTCAGCATCCCGCGCAGCTGGCCCGCGATCGAGGGCACGCCGGGCGAGACCATCGAGGTGTCGCAGATCAGCGCCAGATCGCAGGCGAGCTCGTCGTGATTGGCGTGCATGAACGGGATGAGCGAGGGCGAACCCGACTCTTCCTCGCCCTCGAAGAAGATCGTCAGATTGCCCGGCAGCGTGCCGTTGACCTCTTTCCAGGCGCGGCAGGCCTCGAGGAAGGTCATCAGCTGGCCCTTGTCGTCCGACGAGCCGCGACCGCGGATCACCTCGCCATTCGCGGTCTGCTCGATCGCGGGTTCGAAGGGCGGGCGGTCCCACAGGGTCAGCGGGTCGACCGGCTGCACGTCGTAATGGCCGTAGAACAGCAGGTTCGGGCCGGGCCCTTCATGGCGCGCAACCACGAAGGGATGGCCCGGAGCGGGGCGTTTCTCGGCCTTGAAGCCCAGATCGGTCAGCTCGGCCACCAGCCAGTCGGCAGCTTTCTCGCAATCGGCCTTGTAGGCGGGGTCGGTCGAGATGGACGGAATGCGCAGCAGCGTCATCAGGCGCTCTGTCGCGGCGGGCAGGTTCTCGTCGATCCGGTTGAGGACGGCTTCGATGGACATCGGCATCTCCTTTTTGCGGCGCAGACTAGCACCCGGGCGCGCACTGTCCAGAGACCGCGCCCCCAGCCCCGGGGGCCGGCCCCGGGCCGCGATCAAATAAACAGGCGCGGGACATTTTTTCACTCCCCCTCCCGTCATTTGATCTTTATCAATGGCCACCGTGTTATGGGCCGCTAAGGCCTTCCTCGCGACGGCGTGCACACCCGCGGACAGCTAGGACAATGGAAATGAATTACGAAAACGCTCTCGATCAGGCTCTGGACAAGCTGCACGAGGAGGGGCGTTATCGAACCTTCATCGAGATCGAGCGCGAGCGCGGCCAGTTCCCCAAGGCGATCTGGGCCTGCCCCGACGGGTCGAAGAAGGAAATCACCGTCTGGTGCGGCAACGATTATCTCGGCATGGGGCAGAACCCGGTCGTGCTGGCGGCGATGAACGAGGCGCTGGACACGGTGGGTGCCGGTTCGGGCGGCACGCGCAACATCTCGGGCCACACGGTCTATCACCACGCGCTGGAAAGCGAACTCGCGAGCCTGCACCGCAAGGAAGCGGCGCTGGTGTTCTCCTCGGCCTATGTGGCGAATGACACCTCGCTGAGCACGCTGCGCCGGCTGTTCCCCGGGCTCATCATCTATTCGGACGAGCTGAACCACAATTCGATGATCGAGGGGATCCGCCGCCTGCCGGGCGAGAAGCGGATCTTCCGGCACAACGACATCGCGCATCTGCGCGAACTGCTGGCTGCCGACGCGCCCGAGACGCCGAAGCTGATCGCCTTCGAGTCGGTCTATTCGATGGACGGCGATTTCGGCAAGATCAGCGCGATCTGCGATCTGGCCCAGGAATTCAACGCGCTGACCTATCTCGACGAAGTCCATGCGGTCGGCATGTATGGCGCCCATGGCGGCGGCGTGTCGGAGAAGCTTGGCGAGACGGGCCGCATCGACATGATCAACGGCACGCTCGGCAAGGCCTTCGGCGTGTTCGGCGGCTATGTCGCGGCCTCGGCGAAGATGGTGGATGCGCTGCGCTCCTATGCGCCGGGTTTCATCTTCACCACCTCGCTGCCGCCGGCGGTGGCGGCCGGTGCCGCGGCCTCGATCCGCTATCTGAAGGGGCCGGAAGGCGTGAAACTGCGCGCCGCGCAGCAGTCCCATGCGGCGATCCTGAAGACCAGGTTCAAGGCGCTCGGCCTGCCCTTCGTCGACAACGGCACCCATATCGTGCCGCTGATGATCGGCAACCCGGTGCACACCAAGTTGCTGTCGGACCGGCTGCTCGAGGAGTTCTCGATCTATGTCCAGCCCGTCAACTACCCGACCGTGCCGCGCGGGACGGAGCGTCTGCGCTTCACCCCTTCGCCCGTGCATGACGCGGCAGAGATCGACAGGCTGGTGAAAGCCATCGACAGCCTGTGGTCGCGCTGCGCGCTGAATCGTGCCGAGAAAAGCGCCTGAGCCATTTTCAGCGAGTGCACCGCTCTCTGGCTTGTGATACGTAACGCCCAAGGATCGCGGTGCGCCGCGACCGAATCGACAACCTCGCATTTCTCGAAGGCAGGACAGGCAAATGATCGGGCGGAAGGGGTCTCCTTCGGCGATGGAAGAGGACAAGCTGAAAGGCTTCGACGATTTCGAGCTCAAACTGGGCGACATGATGCGCGGCGAGCGCGCCACGCTCTCGAAATCCCTGCTCGATGTGCAGCGCGAGCTGCGCATCAAGGCTGCCTACATCGCGGCCATCGAAAGCGGCGATCTGGCGGCTTTTGACACCCAGTCGTTCCTGCCGGGCTATGTGCGCTCCTATGCGCGCTACCTCGGCCTCGATCCGGACTGGGCGTTCGAGCGGTTCTGTATCGAAACAGGCTATCACAGCGCTCATGCCGGGCTGGTTCCGGCGGCGCGCACCCCGCGAGCCACCGTCACCGGGGCTCCGGCCCAGGCCGGTGCGACCAACATGGGCAACGCGCTCACCAATCCCACCACGCCGTTCATTCCGCGTCCGGAAGGGTTCTGGTCTAAGATCGAGCTGCGCGCCGTGGGTTCGGTTCTGGTTCTGGCGGCGCTGGTCGGCGGTATCGGTTACGCCGGCTGGTCCGTGCTGAAAGAAGTGCAGCGCGTTCAGCTGTCGCCGGTCGATCAGGCCCCGGGCGTCAGTGCAGATCTGGACCCGGTTGCCGTTCCCGCGCATGAAACCGTGCAGACCGCGGCGGCCGATACCCTCCCCGACACCCCGAGCGTCGATACCGCCGGGCGGATCTATCGCCCGCAAAGCCTCGACGCGCCGGTGATGGTGTCGCGCGACAGCCCGATCGCCTCGATCGACCCGGCGCAGACCGGGCTTCTGGCCGGTCAGTCGCCGGATCCGGCGGCCCCTGCCCCGGCCGGAACGACGCAGCTTGCCGCCGCGACACCCGCCGACGGCACCGCCGCGCCGGTCCTGCGCACCAGCGGCACCGCTGCCGCGCCGGAACTCGAAATTCTGGCGGTGCGGCCGTCCTGGGTTCGGATCAAGTCGGCCGATGGCAGCACGCTTCTGGAAAAGGTGATGGACGCGGGCGAGCGTTACACCGTGCCGAAGATGGCCGAGCCGCCGGTCCTGCGAACCGGCGAATCGGGCGCGGTCTATTTCGCGGTCAACGGCGTGGCGCATGGCCCGGTCGGCAAACGCGGCGAGGTGGCCAAGAACATCGTGCTCTCGCCCGAATCGATCAACGAGAAATTTGCCGTTGCAAATGTCTCGGCCGATGGCGATCTGGCGAAGATGGTCGCGGTCGCCGATGCCAGTGCCGTGACGCAGCCGGCAAACGGGGCGTCCGGGGACTGACCCCCTGCCCCCGGGACCATGACAGCCGGATCACGAAAATCGCGCAGCCGTTGCCCTCGGGCAGCGGCTGTCCTATTTGAAACCGGCATAACCGGAGGCTAGGCCATGTCGCTCAATCCCGTTCGTCCCTGGCGTTCGATCGAACGCCGCAAGTCGCGCCAGATCATGGTGGGCAACGTGCCGGTGGGCGGCGATGCGCCGATCTCGGTGCAGACGATGACGAATACGCTCACCTCGGACGTGAAGGGCACGCTCGATCAGGTGATCCGTGCGGCCGAAGTCGGCGCCGACATCGTGCGCGTCTCGGCCCCCGACGAGGACGCCACCCGCGCCCTGAAGGAGATCTGCCGCGAAAGCCCGGTGCCGATCGTCGCCGACATCCATTTCCACTACAAGCGCGCCATCGAGGCCGCAGAGGCCGGCGCCGCCTGCCTGCGCATCAACCCCGGCAACATCGGCGACGCCAGCCGCGTGCGCGAGGTCATCAAGGCCGCGAAGGACCACGGCTGCTCGATCCGCATCGGCGTCAACGCCGGTTCGCTCGAGAAGCACCTCCTTGAGAAATACGGCGAGCCCTGCCCCGAGGCGATGGTGGAATCCGGTCTCGACCATATCCGCATCCTCGAGGACAACGACTTCCACGAGTACAAGATCAGCTGCAAGGCCTCGGACGTGTTCCTCGCCGCGGCAGCCTATCAGGCGCTCGCCGAAGCGACGGACGCCCCGATCCATCTGGGCATCACCGAGGCGGGCGGGATGCTCACCGGCACGGTGAAATCGGCCATCGGTCTGGGCAATCTGCTGTGGATGGGCATCGGCGACACGATCCGCGTCAGCCTGTCGGCCGATCCCGTCGAAGAGGTCAAGGTCGGCTACGAGATCCTGAAATCGCTCGGCCTGCGCACCCGCGGCGTGCAGATCATCTCCTGCCCGTCCTGCGCGCGTCAGGGTTTCAACGTCATCAAGACGGTGGAGATCCTGGAAAAGCGCCTCGAACACATCAAGACGCCGATGAGCCTGTCGATCATCGGCTGCGTGGTGAACGGCCCGGGCGAAGCGCTGATGACCGATATCGGCTTCACCGGCGGCGGCAATGGCGCGGGCATGATCTACATGGCCGGCAAGGCGAGCCACAAGATGTCGAACGAACAGATGATCGACGAGATCGTGCGCCTGGTCGAAGAAAAGGCCGAGAAGCTCGAAACCGAAGCCTCGGAAGCCTGACGGAAACAAGGCGGGGGCTCTGCCCCCGTCCGGCTGCGCCGGACTCCCCCGGGATATTTATGGAAAGCCGAAAAGCAGAGCGCTTCGTCTTTCGGCTTTCCATAAATATCCCAGGGGTGAATTTTGCGCGTCAGCGCAAAAGAGGGGGCTGGCCCCCTCCTTGCGACAGCGATCTCAGTCGATGACCATGTCGTCGCGGTGCACCAGCGCCGCGCGCCCCGGATAACCGAGGATCTCCTCGATCTCGCGCGAGCGGTGCCCGGCGATCTTGCGCGCTTCCTCGGCGGTGTAGCGCACCAGCCCCTTGCCATGCGAGGCGCCATCGGGGCCGATGATGCTCACCGGCTCGCCCCGGCCGAAATGGCCGACGATGCGGGTCACGCCGGCGGGCAGCAAAGACTTGCCGTGTTCGAGTGCCTCGATCGCGCCGGCGTCGATGCGAAGCTCGCCGCGCGGCTTCATCGCAGCGATCCAGCGTTTGCGCGCCGCCTGAGGGTCACCCTCAGGCAGGAACCAGGTGCAGTTCGCACCCTCGGCCAGCGCGCTCAGCGGACGGGACACGAAGCCCTCCATGATCGCCATGGCGCAACCGCCCGCCACAGCGGTCTTCGCCGCGAGCAGCTTGGTCTTCATCCCGCCCTTCGACAGGCCGGAAATCGGATCGCCGGCCATCGCCTCGATCTCGGGGGTGATGTGTTCGACCGTCTCGAAGCGCACTGCCGAAGGATCTTCCTTCGGATTCGCGGAATAAAACCCGTCGACATCCGACAGCAGCACCAGCTGATCGGCGCCCACCGTTACCGCGATCTGCGCGGCCAGCCGGTCGTTGTCGCCGAAGCGGATCTCGTCCGTCGCGACGGTGTCGTTCTCGTTCACGATGGGCACCACGCCGAGGCCCAGAAGCGTCGAGAGCGTCGCACGCGAATTCAGATAGCGGCGCCGGTCGTCCGTGTCCTCCAGCGTCACCAGAACCTGCGCCGTGGTCACGCCGAGCGGATCGAGCACCTCTTCATAGGCGCGCGCCAGACGGATCTGGCCGACTGCCGCCGCTGCCTGGCTCTGCTCCAGCGGCAAGGCGCCCGCCGGCAGACCGAGCACCCGCCGCCCGAGCGCGATCGAACCCGAGGACACGATCACCACATCCGTTCCAGCGCGACGCGCCTCGGCCACGTCGCGGGCGAGCGCGCGCACCCAGTCCTCGCGCAGACCCTCCGGCCCGACCAGCAGCGCCGAGCCGATCTTGATCACCAGCCGCCGCGCCGTCCTGATATCCGGCCGGATGTCAGGACGCGCGGAACCCTCGCTCAGGGATGCCATGCCGTCGCCTTCTCGCCTTCGTCCTCGCCGCCGCTGATCTCGGCCCAAAGCGCGCGCAGCACATCGGTCACGCCCTTCTTCGAGACGCCCGACATCAGCATGACCGGCTGGCCGCAGGCCTTCTCGAGCGAGCGTTTCCGCCCCGACAGGGTCTTCGGATCGAGTGCGTCGATCTTGTTCAGCACGGTGATCCGCGGCTTCGCGGCGAGTTCGGGCGAATAGGCCTCCAGCTCGCCGATGATGGTGCGGTAATCCTTGGTGATGGTCGAGGAGGTGCCATCGACCAGATGCAGCAGCACCGAACAGCGCTCGACATGGCTGAGGAACTGATCACCCAGCCCCCTGCCCTCAGAGGCACCCTCGATCAGACCGGGAATATCGGCGATGACGAATTCCTTGCCATCGACCCCGACGACGCCGAGGTTCGGCACCAGCGTGGTGAACGGATAATCCGCGATCTTCGGCCGGGCGTTCGACACCGCGGCGAGGAAGGTCGACTTGCCGGCATTCGGCAGGCCCAGAAGCCCGGCATCGGCGATCAGCTTCAGCCGCAGCCACAGCGTGCGCTCGACCCCCGGCTGCCCGGAATTGGCGCGCGAGGGGGCGCGGTTCGTCGCCGATTTGAACTGCAGGTTGCCCCAGCCGCCGTTGCCGCCCTTGGCAAGCAGCACCCGGTCGCCCGGTTTGGTCAGATCGGCGACGATGGTTTCCTCATCCTCGTCGATGATCTCGGTGCCGACGGGCACTTTCAGCACGATGTCGTCGCCATCCGCGCCGGTGCGCTGGCTGCCCATGCCGTGCTGGCCGTTCTGGGCGAAGAAGTGCTGCTGATAGCGGAAGTCGATGAGGGTGTTCAGCCCCTCGACCGCCTCGGCCCAGACCGAGCCGCCCTTGCCGCCGTCGCCGCCGTCAGGTCCGCCGAACTCGATGAACTTCTCGCGGCGGAACGAGACACAGCCGCCGCCACCGGCGCCGGAGCGGATGTAGACCTTGGCGAGATCGAGGAATTTCATCGTCGGAGTCCTTGGTTTGCAAGGCGCCGGCATACGCTGCACCGCGCCACAGATCAAGCGCGGGATGGGTGGTCCGGGAGGGGTCGCCCTCCCGGCGGGTGGGGATCGGGGAGGGTTGGCCCTCCCCGAAGCCGGTCCGAAGCCCGGACAGCCCCGCCCCTCAGCCCATGTTGCGCAGATAGGTCCAGGTCGGCACCCGCGCATTGCGCGCCACCGACCAGCTTTCAGAATCGCCCAGATAAGCGAAGCCCGCATTGGTCAGCACCCGGGCAGAGCCCGGATTGTCCTGAAACACCTCGGCGAACAGGGTGCGCGAGCGATGCGGATTCGCCGAGACGATGCCATTCACCGCCTCGGACGCGAAGCCGGTGTTCCAGAACCCTGCACCAACCCAGAACCCGACCTCGGACTGATCGTCCTCGATCCGGGTCAGAGAGACCACGCCCAGCACCTCGGCCAGTCCCCGGGCCGAACCGTCGATCGCCCAGACATCCTCCGCCCGGTTGTCGGCCATGGCGCGGGCGACATAGCCCTCGGTCGCGCCCGGAGGCAGCGGATGCGGGATCGCGCGGGTGCCCTCGGCGACGCGACGGTCAGCGGTGTACATGGCGATCAGACCGGCGTCCGACTTGCGCAGCGGGCGCAGGGTGAAACGTTCCGTCTCGATGACGGGCTGGGCGGTGATGGGTTCCTGATACATCTGCGTTCCTCCTCGAAACGCCGGCACCGGCGCGGGGTCTGCGCCCGGATCCGCAGTCTGGATGACACCCGTTGATGACATCCTAAAGACGACGGGCCGGAAGGCGAAATTCCCCCGCAAAGCACCGAAAATCCTGTTCGTTCCCGGCCCCCTCGCGCCCGCCCGCAGCGTTTGCGCAAGAAAAAAGGGGACCGGCCTGACAGCCGATCCCCCTGATACGATACCGTGTAACGGGTCGGCTTACTCGGCCGCCTCCGCAACAGGGAGGACCGAGATGAAGGTGCGGCCTTTGAGGCCTTTGTGGAAGGTCACCTTGCCATCGACGACGGCGAAAATGGTGTGATCCTTGCCCATCATGACGCCCGCGGCCGGCCACCACTGGGTGCCGCGCTGACGCACGATGATGTTGCCCGGACGGGCCGCTTCGCCACCGTAGAGCTTGACGCCAAGGCGACGGCCAGCGGAGTCGCGGCCGTTGCGGGACGAACCGCCTGCTTTTTTGTGAGCCATTGTTCCGGTCTCCTCTTACTTCGCTTCGTGCGCGGTGACGCGCGCGGCAGCGGTTCCGACGGCTTCCTTCACGCCCGAGGCTTCGGCGCCCGAGGCGAGAACCTCAGTCACGCGAACCAGCGTCAGCTTCTGACGGTGGCCACGGGTGCGCTGCGACGAATGCTTGCGGCGGCGCTTGTGGTAGGTGATGACCTTGTCGGCCTTGATGACGTCCATGACTTCCGCCACGACCGCCGCGCCCGCAACCGTCGGGGCGCCAACGGTCAGGGTTTCGCCACCGACCATCAGAATTTCGTTGAACTGGACTTTTTCACCAGCAACGGCAGCGATCAGTTCCACGCGGAGCACGTCGCCCGCCTGAACCTTGTATTGCTTGCCGCCAGTCTTGAGGACCGCGAACATGGGTCTTTCCTTCGATACAGCCGCGCCCTGCGGCACCTTCCGGCCTGTCGAAACAGGCGTTCCGGGTTTAACGGTTTCCCGCCTTCGGGCAGCGCGCCCCGGATCCGGGGCGGAGTTGATAAAGATTCCCCCGCGAAAGGCAGTCCTCCGCCGGGCTCGCGGTGTATCGGCGAGGAGCCCCCCGGAGTCAAGCGGAATATAGGGCGCGAAGCGTCCGTTCGCCCTGCGTGCAAAGGCGGGGCGAAGCGGAACCGGACCGCTCAGGCGCCCGCCCGCTCCTCGAGGTCGAGCCACTCTTCCTCGGCCGCTGCAAGGGCGGTCTGGCGCTCGCTCAGCATCTGGGTGGCCTTGGCGAATTTCACCGGCTCGCGGGTGAACAGTTCGGGATCGCCGAGCAGCTCGCTCAGCTTGCCGATCTCGAATTCGAGCTTCTCGATGATGCCCGGAAGCGCCTCCAGCCGGTGCTTCTCGGTGAAGCTGAGGCCGGATTTGCGGGCGGGTTCAGGGGCGGGCTTCGCCTCGGCCGGGGCGGCCCTGGCCGCCGGCTTCGCCGCAGCAGCGGCCGCCACGGGGGCGGCAAGCGCCTTCTGCGCCTGATAATCGCTCCAGCCGCCGGCATAGACCGTGGCGCGCCCGTCGCCTTCCATCGCGATGGTGGTGCTTGCCACCCGGTCGATGAAATCGCGGTCATGGCTGACCAGCAGCACGGTGCCGTCATACTCGCCCAGAATGTCTTGCAACAGATCGAGCGTCTCGACATCCAGATCGTTGGTCGGTTCGTCGAGGATCAGCAGGTTCGAGGGCTTCGCCATGATCTTCGCAAGCAGCAGCCGCGCGCGTTCGCCGCCCGACAGCGCACCGATCGGCGCACGGGCCTGCGATTCGTCGAACAGGAAGTCCTTCAGATAGCCCACCACATGGCGCGGTTGCCCCCGCACCATCACCTGATCGGCCTGCCCCATGACCTTCATCGACGGGTCGTTCACCAGCCCGTCCCACAGCGTCATGTTGAAATCCAGCGTGGCGCGCGCCTGATCGAACACCGCCATCTCCAGATTGGTGCCGAGCTTCACCTCGCCCGCGTCGGGCGCAATCTCGCCGGTCAGCATCTTCAGAAGCGTCGTCTTGCCCACGCCGTTCGGCCCGACGAAGGCCACCCGGTCGCCGCGCATCACCCGCAGGTTGAAATTCTCGACGATGGTCTTGGCGCCGAACCGCTTGGTCAGGCCCTTCGCCTCGATCACCCGGCGGCCGGACTGCGGACCGGCGTCCATCTCCATCGCCGCCACACCCTGACGGCGGATCTGCCCGGCGCGTTCGGCGCGCAGATCCTGCAACGCGCGGACCCGGCCCATGTTGCGCTTGCGCCGCGCCGAGATCCCCTCGACCGCCCAACGCGCCTCGGCCTTGATCTTGCGGTCGAGCTTGTGGCGGGCCTCGTCTTCCTCGGCCCAGGTCTGTTCGCGCCAGTCCTCGAACGCCTCGAAGCCGCGCTCCTGCCGGCGGACCTGGCCGCGGTCCACCCACAGCGTCGCCCGCGTCAGATTGCGCAAAAACGCCCGGTCATGCGAGATCACCACGAAGGCGTTGCGGGTGTCGTGCAGGGTATCCTCAAGCCAGGCGATGGCCTCGATATCCAGATGGTTCGTCGGCTCGTCGAGCAGCATCAGATCGGGCGCCTCGGCCAAGAGCTTCGCCAGCGCCGCGCGCCGCCGCTCGCCGCCCGAGGCGGTTTCGACCGGGGTGTCGGGGCGGAACTTCAGCCCCTCGGCCACCACATCGACCTTGTAATGATCTTCCTCGGACAGGCCCGAGGCCGCGAAATCGCCGAGCGTGGCGAAGCCCGACAGATCGGGCTCCTGTTCCATGTAGCCGACGGTCGTGCCCGCCGGCACCACGCGCGCCCCGCGGTCGGGCTCGATCATCCCGGCCATGATCTTCATCAGCGTCGATTTGCCGGAGCCGTTGCGCCCGACGAGGGCCACCCGGTCGCCCTGCTGGACAACGAGATCGAGACCCTCGAACAGCGGATCGCCGCCGAAGGTCAGGGAAATGCCGGAGAGTTGCAAAAGGGGTGCGCGTGCCATGTCCAGCGGGCTACAGGCGCGCCCCGCAAACGTCAATGGGGCCAGCACCCGCGGAACCCGCGCCCGATACAGGAACCGCTCCCATCCGCAGCACCCGCGCGCGCGCCGGCGGAATCGCCGCAATCTCCAGCCCGGTGAACACATGAAGCGTGCCCAGATCCTCATCGACCACGGCGTGATCGCTGACCCAGCCGCCCATCGCCAGATAACTGCGCAGCAAGGGCGGCATGGTCAGCTGGGCCCGGCGCAGATCGGGTATCTGTCCTGCGAGCGCCTGAGCATAGTGCACCAGCTGCGGTGCCTTCGCCTGCGGCCGCCACCGCTCCGGCGCTAGATGCCGGCCGGCCAGCGCCGCGAAGCAATCGGCATAGGCGCGCCAGTCCAGTCCGTGAAACGACGAGCAGCCGAACAGCATTCCCGCATCCTGTGCCGCCACCTCGGAGGCAAGCGCCCCCCACGCCAGCCGCAGCACATCCGGATCGTGACAGCCGGGCGCCAGGCAGAACCGGCCGACCTCGATCATCGGCGCAGCGAAAGCGCTCAGCGCGGCAAGATCGTAGAACTGGGCGGAATAGCTGGTGCCGATCGCGGCACCACCCGGCAGCGGCAGCAGCCGGAAACAGCACATCAGACGATCCTGCCCGTCCTCGACCAGAACGTGCCGGCAGATCGCATCGAAATCGTCGCGGTCCGTGGCGGCACCGGTGCGGAATACCCGTCCGCGCAGCGCCTGCGCCGCAGCGAGATCGCGCTCCGACTGAGCAAGGCGCACCCTGTAGCGGCCCGTGGAAAGCGGTTGCATCCGTCGCGCACTCCTGCCGTCTGGCCCGAAGTCAGGCTAGCCGATCTGCGCCCGCCGAGGAAGCCCCGCCGCGACCCGCGAGGAACGCGGCGGGCGAGAGCGCCCGCCCGGCTTGCTTGTCCCCGGCTTACTTATCGTTATGTCCGAGCGCCTGATCCGGAGAGATCCGGCCGAAGCTGCCCATCAGCTGACGCACGATGCCGATGCCCTTGATGTTCGATTCGGTCACGCGCCGCGACAAGGTGACCACCTCGCCGTGATCGAGCCCGTAGCGTGCCACGTCCGACACCACGCCCTTGCCGTCGAAGCTGATCGCGACAACCTGCCGGTCGACCTCCTTCGGAGCGAAAGCGCCATACGTGCGCCAGCGCGACTGCACGTAATACCACCCCGAGCCGGCGAGAACGCCGCTCGACGACGGCCGGCCGATCATGCCATCCAGCTCGTCACGCGTGGTCTTGCCGACCTGCACGCCGGCCAGCTGGTCCGCGGGGGGCACGTAACCATGATTCTCGTAAAGCGGCTGACAGCCTGCCAGCGCGATTGCCGCCACCAGCACCAGCGCCTTCGCGCCCTGCCGCGTCATGGTTCCGGACTTCACTCGCATCCCCCTCTTGCCTCGCGGCCCGCGGCCTTTTATCCCGATTACAACATGCGGCAGCGGCCCTCAAGCGCGATGCGGGGGCCGGTTCCACCGCACCGGCCATTCGCCGCCCGCTCCGCCCGCCGTCCCGTCCTTTCCCCGAGGCCCACCGATGAACAATTCCGATCCCCGCTCCGATGCGGGCCCCACCGCCCCCCTGCCCTGGTCGAGCACGCTGCGCCCCGCAGAGCTCGCAAGCCGCAAGCCGACGCGCTTCGACATCTCCCCCGATGCGGAGACCCGCGCGCGCATCGCCGCCTGGGCCGGGATCGAGGCGCTCGACAGCCTGCACCTGAAAGGCACGATGACCCCCCTCGGGCGCACCGACTGGAAGCTCGAGGCCGAGTTCGGGGCGGTGGTCGTGCAGGCCTGCGTCGTCACCCTTGCACCGGTCACCACCGCCCTCACCGAACCCGTCGTGCGCCGCTACGTCGCCGACCTGCCCGAACCCGAGGGCACCGAGGTCGAGATCCCCGAGGACGACAGCCTCGAACGCCTGCCGCCGGTGATCGACCTCGCGGCCGTCGCGCTGGAAACGCTGGAGCTGGCGCTGCCGCTTTATCCCCGGGCCGAAGGCGCCGAGCTGCCCGCCGCGAACGGGGAAGGCCCGACCGCGGACGACACCCGCCGCCCCTTCGCCGATCTGGGCAAGCTGCTCGGCCGCAAGACCGAAGACTAGGCCCTCACCGCGCGGCTGCGCGCAGAACAAGCGGGCATTTCGCGTCCTTCGTGCCACCACGCACGAAACCGGCGCGAGAAAGCACTTGCAACGAGCCGGAAACACAGTATGTTCCCGGCCTCATTCACAGGTTGGGTTCGCACCCGGTCAGCCATCCTGGCAGCCGTGACGAGATCCAGAAGAATCAGGGCCTCCCGGCCCCTCAACGGGCTCCGGGCCCCCGAACACCGAGGTTGACACAATGGCTGTCCCGCAAAACCGAGTTACGCGCTCCCGTCGCAACATGCGCCGTGCGCATGATGCCCTTGTCGCCGGTAACCCGGCAGAATGCCCGAACTGCGGCGAACTGAAGCGCCCGCACCACGTTTGCGGCGCCTGCGGTCACTATGACGGCCGCGAAGTGGTCGCCCAGACCGCCGAGACCGACATCGACGACGACGCTGCGTAAATCGCTCGCCGCCTGACGCCTCTTCGTGATGCCACCTGAACAGGAGCAGATGCAGGCCCAGGATCCGGCGGACGCTGCACGATTGCAGGGCCACCCCCGGGTGGCCAGGGCGCCGGATCCGTCCGGCGCCGCTGTCGTCTCTATGACCGATACGAATCTCATCTCTATCGACGCGATGGGCGGCGACCGCGGCCCTGCTGCTGTGCTCGACGGCATCGCGCTGGCCCATGCGGCCAATCCGGCCCTGCGCTTTCTGGTGCATGGCCGTCAGGCCGAAGTGGCCCCGCTGATCGCCGCACGCGGTCTTTCGGACATTTGCAGCCTGCGCCACGCCGAGGCCGTCGTCACCATGAACGACAAGCCGTCGCAGGTGATGCGGCATGGCTCCGACACCTCGATGTGGTCGGCGGTCGATGCGGTGCGCAACCGGGAAGCGGCGGTCGCCGTTTCCTGCGGCAACACCGGCGCGCTGATGGCGGTGTCGATGCTGCGGCTGCGCAAGCTGCCGGGCGTCAACCGGCCGGCGATCGCCTCGCTGTGGCCGTCGTTCAATCCGGGCGGCTGGAACGTCATGCTCGACATGGGCGCCGATGTGCGCGCCGACGCCCACGATCTGCTGACCTATGGCATCATGGGTGCGGCCTATGCGCATTACGCTCTCGGCCTAGAAACGCCGCGCGTCGGCCTGTTGAACGTCGGCACCGAAGAGCACAAGGGCACTGCGGAACTTCGCCTCGCCCATGAGCTGATGACCGGTGCCCAGGCCCGTGGCGGGTTCGCTTTCGTCGGCTTCGTCGAGGGCAACGACCTGCCGGCCGAGCGCGTCGACGTCATCGTCACCGACGGTTTCACCGGCAATGTCGCGCTGAAGACCGGCGAGGGCACCGCGAAGATGGCGTCGCGGCTGATGAAGGAGGCGCTGACCTCGACCTGGCTCGCGAAGCTCGGCGCGCTTCTGGCGATGTCGGCGCTGAAGCGGCTGAAAGACAAGATCGACCCGCGCCGTGCGAACGGCGGGGTCTTCCTCGGGCTCAATGGCACCGTGGTAAAATCGCACGGCGGAGCGGATGCCACCGGCATCGCCGCCGCAATCGACCTCGCGGCACGTCTTGCCCGTTCCGGTTTCCTGGAGCGGATGGCGGCCCGGGTTGCCTCCGCCGCTCCGGCAGGGCAGGATGCCCCCTCGGAAGAGGCCAGCAACGAGTCCGCAAAATGAACATCAGATCCGTGGTTCGGGGCGTCGGCCATTACCTGCCGTCGCGCGTCGTCGAGAACAAGGAATTCGAGGCGACCCTCGACACTTCGGACGAATGGATCCGGTCGCGCACCGGCATCGAGCGGCGTCATTTCGCCGCCGAGGGCGAGACCACCTCGCAGCTGGCGATCAAGGCGGCCGAACAGGCGCTGGAAAACGCCGGAATGAGTGTCGATCAGATCGACGCCATCGTCGTCGCCACCTCGACGCCCGACTACACCTTCCCCTCGGTCGCGACGATGGTTCAGGCCGGTCTGAACATGCGTCAGGGCTTCGCCTATGACATTCAGGCGGTCTGCGCGGGCTTTGTCTATGCCCTGGCGAACGCGAACGGGCTGATCGTCTCGGGCCAGGCCAAATGCGTTCTGGTGATCGGCGCCGAGACCTTCTCGCGCATCATGGACTGGACCGACCGCGGCACCTGCGTGCTGTTCGGCGACGGCGCCGGCGCGCTGATTCTGGAAGCGGCGACCGGCACCGGCACCACCGACGACCGCGGCGTGCTGTCGACCGATCTGCATTCCGACGGCCGCTACCGCGAACTTCTGTATGTCGACGGAGGGGTCTCGACCAACGGTCAGGCTGGCCATCTGCGGATGCAGGGCAATGCCGTGTTCAAGCACGCGGTGACCAAGCTTGCCGAGACCGCGCATACCGCGCTCGAAAAGGTCGGGCTGAGCGGCTCGGATGTCGACTGGCTGGTGCCGCATCAGGCCAATCTGCGCATCATCACCGCCACCGCGGAACGGATGCAGCTGCCGCTCGAACGCGTCGTGCTGACGGTGCAGGATCACGGCAATACCTCGGCCGCCTCGATTCCGCTGGCGCTGTCGATCGGGGCCGAACGCGGCCAGATCAAGGAAGGCGACCTGCTGGTGACCGAGGCGATCGGCGGCGGTCTGGCCTGGGGATCGGTCGTCCTGCGCTGGTAACGGTCGCCGGGGCCCGTCAGCCCCTTTGCTGACGATCCGCCCCCGCTGCCGATATTGACTCGAGGAACCAATGCGCACATCGTGGCCCAAACGATCCCGGAGGATGGCATGTCCGACAAGACCCTGACCCGCATGGACCTGAGCGAGGCCGTGTTCCGCGAGGTTGGCCTGTCCCGCAACGAATCGGCCAAGCTGGTCGAGAGCGTGCTGCAGCACATCTCGGATGCGCTGGTGGCCGGCGAGACGGTGAAGATCTCGTCCTTCGGCACCTTCTCGGTGCGCGAGAAGAACTCGCGCATGGGCCGCAATCCGAAGACCGGCGAAGAGGTTCCGATCAGCCCGCGCCGCGTGCTGTCGTTCCGCCCCTCGCATCTGATGAAGGACCGCGTCGCCGACGGCAACGCGAACTGATCGCGACGGCCCGGACAGGAGGCCGCCGATGACAAAATCCGCCGATGCCTTCCGCACCATTTCCGAGGTCGCAGAGCTTCTGGAAACCCCTGCTCATGTGATCCGGTTCTGGGAGACGCGCTTCTCGCAGCTGCGGCCGGTGAAACGGGCGGGCGGGAGGCGCTATTTCCGCCCGGCCGACGTGGCGCTTCTGGGCGGGCTGAAGCATCTTCTGCATGGCGAAGGCCTGTCGATCCGCGATGTGCAGAAGCTGCTGAAGGACAAGGGCGTCAGCCATGTGATGGGCTTTGCCGACACCAGCCGGCTGTTCGCCGCGCCGGAGGACGAGCCCCCCGCCCCGGCGGCGGTTGCGCCTGCGGAGCGCCCGACACCCCTGTCCGAAGCCGGGCACGGATCGGAGGCCTCTGCCCTCCGCCCCCCACCGCAGAGCGATGCCGGCACGGACACCGATGCCCCGGCAGCGGCACTGGCGGAGGGGGTGCAAGGGCTTGGCCCTGCCGTTGACGGCCCCGGATCGGAGCCGCAAAGCGGGCCGCACGGGCGGGTTGCGTCTCCGGAGACGGTCCGCGCGGAAGCGCCTCTGACGCCGGAAGAGCCCTCCCGCGCCGATGGGACGGATGCCGTGACGGCCGATGGCGCGCAGGCTGCCTCTGGCAGCGACGACGGTGCCGCAGCCTCTGCGCCCCCGGAAACCGGTGCGACGGGCTGGCGCAAGGTTCTGATCTATTCGGAGCGCACGAGCGTCGCACGGACAGGTCCGGATGACGGAAACGGCACGGACCTTCTGCGCACCGAGGTCGTGGAGATCGCCGGGGAAATCGGGGAAATGACGGAAGGCACGGAAATCGTGCCCGACCGTTCCCCTCTGCCCGCCCCGGCCGAGGGGTTTGCCACCGCCCGGGCGCTGCGCCGGCTGAGTGGAACGGGGCTGAGCGGCGAGGACCGCGCGACCCTCGGCATGGTGCGGGTTCGCCTCGTCGCGCTGGCCCGGCGGCTTGCGGAAGCCTCTGATGCGGGGGTGGAAACCGGTCCCGAAACGGCGCCCGGAAAAAGTGCGTTTTGACGCTTGCACCCGGCCCCCGGATGCCTCTATATGCCCCTCGTCGGGCCGTGGCGCAGTCTGGTTAGCGCGTCCGTCTGGGGGGCGGAAGGTCGAGAGTTCGAATCTCTCCGGCCCGACCAACACGAGAAACGCCCACCCCTTGCGGGTGGGCGTTCTGGTATTTCGGCCCCTTCGACGTCACCCCTTCGGGAAAGGCACAGCATGACGCCCGGCATCCTCCCCGATTCTGCCCTGCGCGCGATGATCGCCCGCGGCGAGATCCTGGCCCCGGTCCCGGTCGGCGAAGCGCAGATCCAGCCCGCGAGCCTCGATCTGCGGCTTGGCGACGTGGCCTATCGGGTGCGGGCCTCGTTCCTTGCCGGCAAGGCGACGCGGGTGGCTGACAAGCTCGACGATTTCGGGATGCACCGGATGGATCTGAAGGGCGGCGCGGTTCTGGAAAAGGGCTGCGTCTATCTGGTGCCGCTGATGGAATCGCTCGCGCTGCCCGAGGACGTCAGCGCCGTCGCCAATGCCAAAAGCTCCACCGGGCGCCTCGATCTGCTGACCCGCGTGATCATCGACGGCGGCACCGAGTTCGACCATGTGCCCGCGGGCTACACCGGCCCGCTTTACGCCGAGATCTGCCCGCGCAGTTTCTCGGTTCTGGTGCGGCCGGGGATGCGGCTCAATCAGATCCGGTTCCGGCGCGGCGATGCGGTGCTGAGCGATGCCGAGCTGAGCGCGCTGAACGCGCGCGAGCCCCTTGTGTCGGGCGAAGCACTGATCGACGACGGGCTTGGCTTCTCGGTCGATCTGAATCCGGCGGCGGGCGATCTGGTGGGTTACCGTGCCAAACCGCATACCGGAGTGATCGACCTCGAGAAGATCGGCCATTACCGGGCGCGCGATTTCTGGGAGGAGCTGCGCACCCGCGAGGGGCGGATCATCCTCGATCCCGGCGCGTTCTATATTCTCGTCTCGCGCGAGGCGGTGACGATCCCTCCGGATTACGCCGCCGAGATGGCGCCCTATATCGCCATGGTGGGCGAGTTCCGGGTGCATTACGCGGGCTTCTTCGATCCGGGCTTCGGCCATGGGACGGCGGGGGGCGCGGGGTCTCGCGGCGTGCTGGAAGTGCGCTGCCACGAGGCGCCCTTCGTGCTGGAACACGGTCAGGTGGTCGGGCGGCTGCTGTACGAGCGGATGGCCGCGCGGCCCGATCGGCTTTATGGCGCGGGGATCGCGTCGAACTATCAGGGCCAGGGGCTGAAACTCGCCAAGAATTTCCGCACCGAGTGAGCGCGGCCGGGGGCCGTGCGAAAAAGGGGGCTCTGCCCCGCCAAGACGTAAAAGAAAGGGGGCTCTGCCCCCTCGGGCCTTCGGCCCTCACCCCCGGGATATTTGCGGCGAATCGAAAGCGCAAGGATGCGCCTTGTCTGTCATCGCCGGCGCGCGCCTGGCATGCGAGGACGGTGACAGGCCCTCGCCATGGCGAATGAGCCCCCTGAACCGGCGGATCAGAACCGGCGGGTGATGCGCATCGCGTCCTGAACCCGTTTGACCGCCTGCCTCATGGTGCCGGCGGCCCTGCGCTCGGCTTCGGTCATCTGTTCGGCCGGCTTGCCCTTGCGGGCAGCGAGCTCGATTCCCCGGAATATGGCGCCGTTCAGCAGGCGCCGGCCGAACAGTCTCATCAGCAGGTTGATGATCTGATTGAGGTTCATCGCTGTCTCCTTTCCGGAGGGGGTCAGTCCTCGAACAGTTCGCTCTGGCCGACGGGGATATCGTCTTCCTCGTCCTCTTCATCCTCGGGGCCCGGGGTTCCGGGAAGCGGTTTCGAATCGAGCAGCCCCGCCGCGCGCAGTTCCCGCAGCCCCGGCAGATCGCGCGCGGTCTCGAGCCCGAAGTGGTCGAGGAAGCCCTCCGTCACCACGAAGGTCACCGGCCGCCCCGGCGTCATCCGCCGCCGCCCGAGCCGGATCCATTCGAGTTCCAGCAGCTGGTCTATGGTGCCGCGCGACACCGCGACGCCGCGGATTTCCTCGATCTCGGCGCGGGTGACCGGTTGATGATAGGCGATGATCGCCAGGGTTTCCACCGCGGCGCGCGACAGCTTCTTCTGCTCGAGCGTCTCATGGCTCATCAGATGGCCGAGGTCGGGCGCGGTGCGGATCGCCCAGGCATCGCCCACGCGGGTGACATGCACCCCCCTGCCCTCGTAGCGGCGGCGCAACAGCATCAATGCCTCGGCCGGATCGCAGCCGCGCGGCATCCGGCGCTCCATATCGCGCAGGCTGAGGGGGGCTGCGGAGGCGAAGAGCATCGCCTCGACCATGCGTTCCTGCTCCGCCAGAGGCGGCACCGGGAAAAGCGGGGCATCGTCGGTCATCGGTCCCTCGGTTCGGTTCGGGCGCGGATCGCGATGGGGGCGAAATTCTCGCGCTGGCGGATCTCGATCTGACCCTGCTTGGCGAGTTCGAGCGAGGCGAGGAAGGTCGCCGCCGTGGCCGAACGCCAGCGCGCGGGATCGGCGGTCCAGTCCTCGGGCAGATAGGCCGAAAGCTCGTTCCACTCGCCCGAGAAGCCGATCATCGTGCGCAGCCGGTCGAGCGCCTGTTCAAGCGTATAGACATCCTTGCGGTCGAACGCATAGGGGCGGAACTCGTCGCGGGTGCGGATGCGGGCATAGGCCTGCATCAGATCGAGCAGCGTCGCCCGCCATTCGGTGCGGCGCACGCGGGCGATGCCCTGCGGCTCGCCGCGCGCGAAGAACTCGCGACCGAGCTGATCGCGCGCCATCAGGCTGGCCGCGGCCTCGCGCATCGCCTGCAGACGTTCGAGCTGAAATGCCAGATGCGCCGCCAGATCCTCGGCCGAGGGGCCCTCGGCTTCGGGGTCGGGGGGCAGCAGCAGGCGCGATTTCAGGAAGGCGAGCCAGGCCGCCATCACCAGATAATCGGCGGCGAGCTCGATCCTGAGCGCCTTGGCGCGCTCGACGAAGACCAGATATTGCTCGGCCAGATGCAGCACCGAGATCTTGCGCAGATCGACCTTCTGGGTGCGTGCGAGCGTCAGCAGCAGGTCGAGCGGCCCTTCGAACCCGTCGACATCGACGATCAGCGCCTCGGCGGCCAGCCGCTCGGACACGCTCGTCGCTTCGAACAGGTGGGTTTCGTCAGCCATGCACCTTGCCGCCCGTCAACAGGGCATCAAGTTCGGCGCTGAGGGCTGCGATGTCAACCGCATCGGGGGCATGGCGGAACGCGAGGGCACGGGCCGAGCGCGCCTCGGCCGCCGCGGTCAGCGGGCCGGCGGCAGAGGTGCTCGCCTCCATCGCCGGGATGTCGCCGTTGCAATGCAGGACCAGATCGCAGCCGGCATTGATGCTGAGCGCGGCGCGTTCCGCCGGGGTGCCGGACAGCGCCTGCATGTCGATATCGTCGCTCATCAGCAGACCGTCGAAGCCGATCTCGTCGCGGATCAGGCCGATCATGCGCGGCGATTGCGTCGCCGGCGCCTCGTCGAAGGCGGTGTAGCGGACATGGCTGGTCATGCCGAGGGGCAGGTCCGCGAGCGCGCGGAACACCGCGAAATCGGTCGCGCGCAGCTCGGCCGCGGGGGTGGCGACCTCGGGGGTTTCCTTGTGGCTGTCCGACACCGCCCGGCCGTGGCCCGGCATGTGCTTGACGATCGGCAGCACGCCGCCAGCGAGGAACCCTTCGGCCGTGGCGCGGGCATTCGCGACAACGCTGGCCACGTCGCTGCCCATGCAGCGGTTGCGCAGGAACGGATGGGTTTCGGGCGTCGCCAGATCGCAGCAGGGCGCGCAATTCGCGTCGATGCCGACGGCGCGCAGCTCGTCGGCCATCAGCCGCGCGCGCAGCCGGAAACTGCGCACCGGATCGCGCGCGGTTTCCGCCTGATCGAGCGGCGCCGGCCAGTCGCGCCAGTAGGGCGGGCGCAGGCGCTGCACCCGGCCGCCCTCCTGATCGACGAGGATCGCGGCCTCGCGGCCGACCGTCTCGCGCAGCGCGTCCGTCAGGCGCCGCAGCTGATCGGGCGTATCGACATTGCGCGCGAAGAGGATGAAACCCCAGGGATCGGCCGCGCGGAAGAGAGCGCGTTCGTCAGCCGAGAGCGTCAGGCCGGCACAGCCGAGGATCGTCGCGTAAGCCATCCGTCATTGCACCAGGGTCGGAATGCAGTTCGCCTTGCCCGCGACCAGCGCGGCGCAGAACCGGCGCGCCTCGTCGAGGTCGGCATAGCCCGCAGCGCGCAGCCGGTAGTAAGTGCGATCGCCGGTGGTCGTGGGCTGAATCAGCCGCTGCTTGCCCTGCATCTGCGGGGCGAATTTCTTCGTCAGCCGGTCCCATTCGGTGCGGGCATCCTCGGCGTTGTCGAAGGCACCGAGCTGCACCACCCGCGTGCCCGCAGCGACCTTCGCGGGATCGAGTTCGACGACCGGCGCGGGTTTCGCCGGAGCCGGCGGTTCCGCGGCAGGCTTGTCGGTGGGCTTGTCGGAGGGCCTGGCTGCCGACGCGGCGGCGGCAGGGGCCGGCGGCACCACATCGACGGGACGCGCCCCCGGACGGGGCGAGGATTTCACCCCCGGGACCGAAGCCGGGATCCGGTCGTCCGGCGCATTGGCCGAGATCTGATAGGGTTGATCGGGCTTGCTGACCACGGCGACGGGCTCGCCCGGACGGGCCGGCGGCGCAGCGGCAGGCTCGGCATCGGAGGCCGGATCGTCGTCGAGCGCAATCGCCGTCGACTGCGGCACATTCGCGGTGGGCTCATTCGCCGGGCTCGCCTCTTCGAGAAGCACGGGCTGCGGCCGCTGCACCTGGGGGATACTCTTGACACCGAGCATCGCCGTGTCGTCCTCGGTCAGTTCCTCGGGGGGCTGGGCCAGATACACGCGCGACGGCGCTTCCGTGGCGATCTTGCCGCCCGCGACCTCGTTCACCGCGAGGCCGACATGCTGCGCCATGTCACCGCCCGGATCGTCGGGCGCGATCCGCGCCGGACCGTCGGTCGCGCGCAGCACCGGCAGACCGGCCATGTCACGCTCTGCCAGGCGATAACTCCAGACCACGACGCCCAGAATCAGCACGACCGAGGTGATCGCACCGGCATTGCGCAGCCATTTCGATACGAAAGCGGAAACCGCCTCGCGCGGCGGACGCGGCGCGGGCGCGTCGTCAGGGCCGCCCTCGTCGCGGTTGTCATAGAAACTCGCCATGCCCGCCCTCGCGCGGTCCGGCAGCGCGCGAGGGCGCGACCGGAGGGTTACTGCCTGTGCCTCACCCGGCCGCGGCGCGCTTCAGCGCATCTCTTCGGCAGGGGTGACGCCGAGAATACCAAGACCCGTGGAAATGACAACGGCACAGGCCCGGGCGAGCGCGATTTTCGCCTGCGAGGCGGCGGCGTCGCCTTCCTGCACGAAACGCAGCTGCGTCTCGTCGTTGCCACGGTTCCACAGCGCATGAAGATCCGAGGCGATCTCGTAGAGGAAGAAGGCGATGCGATGCGGCTCGTTCGCGCGGGCGGCGATCTCGACGAGGCGCGGCCATTCGGCGATCTTGCGCGCAAGGGTCAGCTCTGCCTCATGGGTGTTGCCCGACAGATCCGCCCCGATCAGCGCCGCGTCCGACACGTCGAAGCCCAGATCGCGCGCCTTGCGCAGCACCGAGGCGACGCGGGCATGAGCATACTGGACGTAGAACACCGGGTTGTCCTTCGACTGTTCGAGCACCTTGTCAAAGTCGAAATCCAGCGCCGCATCGTTCTTGCGGGTCAGCAGATGGAAACGGGTCACGTCGGCGCCGGCCTGCTCGACCACGTCGCGCAGGGTGACGAAGGTGCCGGCGCGCTTCGACATCTTGAAGGGCTCGCCGTTCTTGAACAGGCGCACCAGCTGGATCAGCTTGATGTCGAGATCGACCGAGTTCTGCGACAGCGCCGCGACCGCGGCCTTCATCCGCTTCACATAGCCGCCGTGATCGGCGCCGAAGACGTCGATCAGCTTGTGGAAACCGCGTTCGATCTTGGTCCAGTGATAGGCGATGTCGGGGGCGAAATAGGTCCAGGAACCGTCCGACTTCTGGATCGGGCGGTCGACGTCATCGCCATAGGCGGTCGAACGGAACAGGAGCTGTTCGCGCTCTTCCCAGTCCTCGGGCAGCTTGCCCTTCGGCGGTTCCAGAACACCGCGGTAGATCAGCCCGAGGTCAGACAGACGCTTGATCGCGGCCTCGATCTGGCCCGTGCCGTAGAGCGACTTCTCGGAATAGAACACGTCCATGTGGACGTTCAGCGCCGCAAGGTCGCCGCGGATCATCTTCAGCATCTCGGCGACGGCGAAGTCCTTCACCTCGTCGAGCCAGACGGATTCCGGCTTGCCGATCAGGCTGTCGCCGTATTTCGCCTTCAGTGCCTCGCCGACCGGGATCAGATAGTCGCCGGGATAGAGCCCCTCGCGGATATCCGGATCGAGGCCGTTCGCCTCGCGGTAGCGTTCAAACGCCGAACGAGCGAGCACGTTGACCTGCGCACCGCCGTCGTTGATGTAATATTCGCGCGTGACATCGTAGCCCGCGAAATCGAGCAGAGCCGCCAGCGCATCGCCGAACACCGCGCCGCGGGTATGGCCGACGTGCATCGGCCCGGTCGGGTTGGCCGAGACGAATTCGACATTGACCCGTTCCTTCGCGCCGAGGGTGGAGCGGCCGTAATCCGCCCCTTCGCTCAGCGCGGCGCGGGTGACATCGGCCCAGACCGAGACATTGAGGCGCAGGTTGAGAAAGCCGGGGCCGGCGACCTCGGCTGCGGCGACGCGCGGATCGGCGGTCAGCCGGGCGGCGAGCGCATCGGCAATGTCGCGCGGCTTCGATCCGGCGGGTTTCGCGAGCACCATCGCGGCATTGGTCGCCATGTCGCCGTGGGCCGCGTCGCGCGGCGGTTCGACCGTCACGTTGGCATAATCGAGCCCGGAAGGCAGGACGCCCTCGGCCACCATCTGATCCAGAGCGGTCAGCACGACCGCGCGCATATCGGCAAACAGGTTCATTTTCAGCGTTCCTCTGTTGCCTCACCCCTGCCAGAGCGGCACCGGAACGTCAACCGGAAGCCGCTTTCGGGTGGGCTGCGCCATCCCTGCGCGCGGCGGCTGCGCTGCGGGCGCGAGGGGGGCGCTGCCCCCTCTTCGCGGCCCCTCCTGACGGAGGCGCCGCGAATTCACCCCCGGGATATTTATGGAAAGCCGAAAGGAGAAGCGGGAGGACAGCGCTGGTTCGCTCAGCTTTGTTGACCTTTTTACCGTTTTGCAGTAGGGGACTCGCGCCGCAACCCGGCGGCAATTCGCCCGGGACGCCCGGATTTTTGCGTCCCCCCACTTGCGCGGCCAGAGCGCTGCGCAGTTTTCAAGGACGCAAATGACCAAGTTCACCGACCTCAACCTAGATCCGAACATCCTGAAGGCCGTCGTCGAAGCGGGCTACGAGGCCCCGACGCCGATCCAGGCCGGCGCGATCCCGCCCGCGATCGAGGGCAAGGACGTGCTGGGCATCGCCCAGACCGGAACGGGCAAGACCGCTTCCTACACGCTGCCGATGCTGACCCGGCTGGCGCATGGCCGGGCGCGGGCACGGATGCCGCGGTCGCTGGTGCTGGCGCCGACGCGCGAACTGGCGGCGCAGGTCGCCGAGAACTTCGACCTCTATGCCAAGCATACCAAGCTGACCAAGGCGCTGCTGATCGGCGGCGTGTCCTTCGGCGAGCAGGAAAAGCTGATCGACCGCGGCGTCGATGTGCTGATCGCGACGCCGGGCCGGCTGCTCGACCATTTCGAGCGCGGCAAGCTGCTGCTGAACGGCGTGCAGATCATGGTCGTCGACGAGGCGGACCGGATGCTCGACATGGGCTTCATCCCGGATATCGAGCGGATCTTCCAGCTGACCCCGTTCACCCGTCAGACGCTGTTCTTCTCGGCCACCATGGCGCCCGAGATCGAGCGGATCACCAATACCTTCCTGCAGTCGCCGGTGCGCATCGAGGTGACCCGTCAGGCCACCGCCTCGGAGACCATCACCCAGAAGCTGGTCGAGATCACCCCGCCGCGCAAGGATCAGACCGCGAAGACCAAGCGCGAACTCCTGCGCGCCCTCATCAGGGGCGAGGGCGAGGCCTGCACCAACGCGATCATCTTCTGCAACCGCAAGACCGATGTCGATATCGTGGCGAAGTCGCTGAAGGCGCATGGTTTCGACGCCGCGCCGATCCACGGCGATCTGGAACAGCGCCAGCGCATGGCGACGCTCGATGCGTTCCGCGAGGGCAAGCTGCAGCTGCTGGTGGCGTCGGACGTCGCCGCGCGCGGGCTCGACATTCCGCAGGTCAGCCATGTGTTCAACTACGACCTGCCGAGCCATGCCGAGGATTACATTCACCGCATCGGCCGCACCGGCCGTGCCGGTCGTCTGGGCACCGCCTATTCGATCGCGACCCCCGCGGACGAGAAATATCTGTCGCAGATCCAGGCGCTGGTGAAGATGGACATTCCGCGCGCCGCGGCGCCCGAGGGCTTCGCGCTCTCCGAGGCCGCCCATGAGGAACCGCGCCAGTATGAAGAGCGCGACGGCCGTCGCAGCCGCACGCGCGGCGGCCGCGGTCGCGACAAGGACCGCCCCGAGCGCAGCGAGAAGCGTGCCGAGAAGCCGCGTCGCGAGGCGCAGCCGAAGGTCGCCGACAAGGCGGTCGAGAAACCCGCCGAGAAGGCTGCAGACGCGATGCCGGTGATCGAGATCGAAGAGACCGTCGAGGCGCCGATCCCGCTGCCCGAGGCGCCGAAGCCCGCGCCGCGGCGCGAGGATCGCCGCCGCGGCCGCGACCGTGACGATGGCCCGGCGGTCGTCGGCATGGGCGATCACGTGCCCGATTTCATCCTGCGCCCGTTCCGCCCCTCGAAGCCGGTGAAGACCGCCGAGGTCGAGGACGAAGCGCCGGAAACGGCCGAAGCCAGCGAGAACTGAGCCCGCCTTATGGCGGCAACGGGGGCGGCGGGACATCCGGCCGCCCCTTTTCCATCGCCGGATTTCTTGGCTCTGGCCCTGTCGGGCAAAGCCCTGTAGACCTCGGCGCAAACTGACCGGAGCATGGACATGGCGCGGCACCTCATCACCTCGGCGATCCCCTACATCAACGGCATCAAGCATCTGGGCAACCTCGTCGGCAGCCAGCTGCCGTCCGATCTGTTCGCACGCTACATGCGGGCGCGCGGCCATGAGGTGATGTTCATCTGCGCCACCGACGAGCACGGCACCCCGGCGGAGCTTGCCGCCGCCAAGGCCGGCAAGCCGGTCGAGGACTACTGCCGCGAGATGCACGAGACCCAGGCCGAGATCGCCCGCGGCTTCCGGCTGTCCTTCGATCACTTCGGCCGCTCGTCGTCGGATCGCAATACCGTGCTGACGCAGTATTTCGCCCGCGTGCTCGGCGAACAGGGGCTGATCGAGGAGAAATCCGAGAAGCTGTTCTACTCGGTCGACGACGGCCGCTTCCTGCCCGACCGCTACATCGAGGGCACCTGCCCGAACTGCGGCTACGAGAAGGCCCGCGGCGATCAGTGCGAGAACTGCACCAAGCAGCTCGACCCGACCGATCTGATCAACCCGCGCTCGGCGGTGTCGGGCTCGACCAATCTCGAGCTGCGCGAGACGAAGCATCTGTTCCTGCGCCAGAAGACGCTGCGCGAGGATATCCGCACCTGGATCAAGTCGAAGGCCGACTGGCCGGTGCTGACCACCTCGATCGCGCTGAAATGGCTCGACGACGGCGACGGGCTGCAGGACCGCGGCATCACCCGCGATCTCTACTGGGGCGTTCCCGCGCAGTTCGAGGGCGCGCCCTGGACCGGCATGGAAGGCAAGGTGTTCTACGTCTGGTTCGATGCACCCATCGAATATATCGGAGCGACGGCGGAATGGGCCGATGCGAACGGGCTCGACGACAGCGCCTGGCAGCGCTGGTGGCGCACCGACAAGGGCGCGGAGGACGTGACCTATACCGAGTTCATGGGCAAGGACAACGTGCCGTTCCACACCCTGTCCTTCCCGGCGACGCTGATCGGCGTGAACCGCGCCGGCGGCGAACAATGGAAGATGGTCGACTACATCAAGTCGTTCAACTACCTCAACTATGACGGTGGCCAGTTCTCGACCTCGCAGGGCCGCGGCGTGTTCATGGATCAGGCGCTGTCGATCCTGCCGGCGGATTACTGGCGGTGGTGGCTGCTCAGCCATGCGCCGGAAAGCTCGGACAGCGAATTCACCTGGGAGAATTTCCAGACCTCGGTGAACAAGGATCTGGCCGATGTGCTGGGCAACTTCGTCTCGCGCATCACCAAGTTCTGCCGCTCGAAGTTCGGCGAAGCGCTGCCCGAGGGCGGCAGCTGGGGCGAGCGCGAGGACGCGCTGATCGCGGAGCTGAGCACGCGCCTCGCCGCCTATGAGAGCTTCATGGAAGCTAAGGAAGTGCGCAAGGCCGCGACCGAGCTGCGCGCGATCTGGGTGGCCGGCAACGAATATCTGCAATCCGTCGGACCCTGGACGGTGTTCAAGACCGACCCGGCGCAGGCCGCGGCGCAAACCCGCCTCGCGCTCAACCTGATGCGGCTTTACGCGATCCTGTCGGAACCGTTCATCCCGGACGCGGCCGGCCTGATCCTCGCCGCGCTGAAGACCGAGGATCGCAGCTGGCCCACGGACATCCGTGCCGCACTGACCCATCTGCCCGCGGGCCATGCCTTCGAAACCCCCGAGGTCCTGTTCCGCAAGATCGCGGACGAGGAACGCGAGGAATGGCAGAAGCGCTTCTCCGGCGTGCGCAGCTGAGGCCCAGAGGTCGCCGGGGGCTCTGCCCCCGGGCTGCCTGCGGCAGCCTCCCCCGGGATATTTAGGGAAAGCCGAAAAGGGAAAGGCCGGCACTTTTGCTTTCGGCTTTCCAAAAATATCCTCGGGGGTGAATTGGCCGCAGGCCAAGAGGGGGCAGACAGCCCCCTTTCTTCGTCTCAGCGGGTGCCCTGCCCCGAAGGTGCAGAGCCGGCGAGTGCGCGCGGAACGTAAGTCTCATCATGCTTCGCGAGGATCTCGCTCGCCATGAATTCGCCCGCCGCGATCCGGCCCTTGGCGATAACGCCGCGCCCCTCGCCGAACAGATCCGGAGGAATGCCCGAGAACTGGACCGGGATCGAGGCCGCGCCATCGGTCACGCGAAAGCGGATCTCGCCGCCCGGCGACCGGACAAGGCTGCCGCGCTCGACCAGACCGCCGAGGCGGAAGACTTCACTGGATGAGGGAATATCGGACAGCACCTGCGACGGGGTGCGGTAATACTCGATCCCGTCGCGCAGCGCATAGCCCATCAGCCCGGTCGCAAGCGCCAGAGACAGCGCGGCAAACAGCAGAAGGCGGACCCGGCGGGCCTTCTTCAGGCGCATCGCCGGGGCCTGTCGATCAGGGGAACACCGGGGCCAGCATCAGCCCCGCAGTTTCCTCGAGCCCGAGCATCAGGTTCGCGTTCTGCATCGCCTGCCCCGAGGAGCCCTTGCACAGATTGTCGAGCGCGACCGTCACCGTGGCGCGACCGGCGATCCGGTCGGCGACGACACCGACATGAACGTAGTTCGACCCGGCGATCGAGCGCGTCGAGGCCACCTGACCGAAGGGCAGAACCTCGAGGAACACCTCGTCGGCATAACGCGCGGCCAGCGCCTCGTGCACCGCGGCCGCATCGCCCTTGACATAGACCGTCGCAAGGATGCCGCGGTTGAACGGCATCAGATGCGGGGTGAACATCACCCGCACGTCACGCCCGGCGAGCTTCGAGAATTCCTGATCGAACTCGCCCAGATGGCGGTGCTTGCCACCCGCCGAATAGGGCATCGTGCCGCCCGACAGCTCGGCATGAAGCAGGTTTTCCTTGAGCGAGCGCCCCGCCCCCGACACCCCGGCCTTCACGTCGATGATGATGTCGTCGAGGTCGATCACCCCCGCCTCGATCAGCGGGCGCAGCGCATATTGCCCGGTTGCCGCGTTGCAGCCCGTGCCCGCGCACAGCCGCGCCGAGCGGATCTCGTCGCGGTAGAACTCGGTCAGGCCGTAGACCGCCTGCTTTTGCAGCTCCAGCGCGACATGCGGCTTGCCATACCATTTCTCGTATTCCGCCGGATCGCGCAGCCGGAAATCGGCCGAGAGATCGACGATCTTCAGATCCGACGGCAGATCGCGGATCACCGGCTGCGAGGTGCCGTGCGGCAGTGCGCAGAACGCCAGATCGACGGCCGAGAAGTCGATGTCCTCGATTTTTTGCAGCACCGGCAGATCGAGATGGCGCAGATGCGGAAACACCTCGCCCATGCGCATTCCGGCCTTTCGGTCGCCCGAGAGCGCGACAATCCGCATCGAGGGATGCGTGGCGATGAGACGGACGAGTTCGGCTCCGGTATAGCCCGAGGCCCCGAGGATGGCGACGTTCTGCGTCATGGCATTTCTCCCGCGACTTGCCCTCGTGCAATGCCTCAGCATAACTTCGGGCGCAAGACGTTTGAACGGTGCCGTATTTGATGGGGGGCAGGGATTCGATGACGGAATGGTATTATGCGGTGGGTGGCGACAGTCGGGGGCCCGTCCCCGAGACGGAGATCGCAGCCTTCATCCGCACCGGAATGATCCGGCCGGACACTCTCGTCTGGCGCGAGGGGATGACCGGGTGGGAACCCGCGCGCGGCCACCTGGCGTTCGGGCAAACACCGCCCGCCCCGCCTCGTCAGCCGGCGGTTGCCTATGCCAGCCGCACAGGAACGGGTCCGGCGCCGGCCCTCGGCTTCGGCGAGGCAATCTCTCAATGTCTGCGCCGTTACGCGACTTTCCGAGGCCGGGCCAGCCGTTCGGAATACTGGTACTTCTATCTGTTCATAGTTCTCGGAAGCTTCGTCGCGGGATTGCTGGACAAGGGGCTGGCACACAATTCCAGCGCTGCCTACATGCTGTTCGCTGTGGCGACATTTCTGCCCAACGTTGCCGTCACCGTCCGGCGTCTGCACGATACCGACCGCAGCGGCTGGTGGCTTGGCGGTTGGTGGCTCGCCGCCGTCATCGGTGGCGCAGCGATCGGCCTTTCGGCCGTGAAGGGGCAGTCCGGGGCGATCGTCGCTGTTTTCGCCGCCGCGATCCTGGTCTACGGACTTGCCCTCCTGGTCTTCATGTGCCAGCGCGGCACGCCCGGTCCGAACCGCTTTGACTGAGACGCTGCACTTGTGAAAATGCGAAGACAGGGGGCTCTGCCCCCTCGGGCCTGCGGCCCTCACCCCCGGGATATTTGCGGCGAATCGAAAGCGGGAGTGCTCTTTTGCTTTCATCTTTCCACAAATATCCCGGGGGTGAATTTGGCGTCAGCCAAAGAGGGGGCAGAGCCCCCTGCCCGGTCCGGCAAGCGCGTTCAGGCGGCCTCGAAGCGCACGCCGTGGCGCAGGAACTGCGTCGCATGGACCGACACCGATTCCGGGTCGCCCGTGGTCAGGAACTTCGACACGCTGCCTGCTCCCAGAAACTCCGGCCGGCGCTTCAGATAGTCGTCAAGGCTCGAAGCCACCAGAGCAGGCTGGCTGTAGACTTTGACCTCAGGGCCGAGCGCCTTCTGGAATGCCGCCTGCATCAGCGGGTAATGCGTGCAGCCGAGGATCGCTGCCTCGGGATGCGGCATCCGGCGCTTCAGCGCCTCGACATGGGACTTCACCAGCGCCTCGGCGAGGGTTTCGTCGCCCGCCTCGATCGCGTCGACGACGCCACCGCAGGGCTGGGCCTCGACGTCGACGCCGATGGCGCGGAAGGCGAGTTCGCGCTGGAACGCCCGGGTCGCGACGGTCGCCGGGGTGGCGAACAGCGCCACGTGTTTCACCGCCACCTCGCGCGGCGGGGTGTTGTCGCCCCATTTGCGTTCGGTCAGCGCCTCGATCATCGGCACGAACACCCCGAGGACGCGCTTGTCGGCGGGGATCCAGGTCTCCTGCATCCGCTTCAGCGCCGCCGCCGAAGCGGTATTGCACGCCAGGATCACCAGGTCGCACCCCTCGGCCCAGAGCCGTTCGACGCCGCGGCAGGTCAGATCGAAGATGTCGTCAGCCGAGCGCACACCGTAAGGCGCATGGGCATTGTCGCCCAGATAGACGAAATCCACCTGCGGCAGCCGCTTCGCCACCGCCTCGAGCACCGTCAACCCGCCGAGCCCGCTGTCAAAAACGCCCACCGCCATGTGCCGCTTCCCTGTCCGATGCGCCGTTACGGCGCGTTCCGGCCGTTCTATGCGTCACCGTCGCCGAAGGAAATGCGAAATTTCTGCGAAACACGCGGATTTCATCGGCGCATCATGCAAGATTTCTTTAATTATGCCGGTATTCGCGACGATATATTCCACATATCGCGAAATCCGCGACAAAGAGACGCTCCTTCGTCCCGCGCCGAAAGCCATTTGTGAACATTGCAAAATTCCTATATTCACCGAAACGCAGAACAGCTTTGATCGGAGCGCATATGCCGGGCATGGATTGGGACAAGTTGCGCATCTTCCACGCGGTGGCGGATGCCGGATCTCTGACCCATGCGGGTGACGCGTTGCGGCTGTCGCAATCGGCGGTGTCTCGTCAGATTCGCGCGCTGGAGGAATCGCTCGGCACGACGCTGTTTCACCGCCATGCCCGCGGCCTGATCCTGACCGAACAGGGCGAGCTGTTGTTCGAGGCGACCTCGATGATGGCCAAGCGGCTCGATACCGCGGCGGCGAGGATCCGCGATTCCGAGGAAGAGGTGATGGGCGAGCTGCGCGTCACCGCCACCGTCGGTTTCGGCAGCCTGTGGCTGGCGCCGCGGCTGGCGAAGCTTTACGACCGCTATCCCGATCTGAAGATCGACCTGATGCTGGAAGAGCGCGTGCTCGATCTGCCGATGCGCGAGGCCGATGTCGCGATCCGCATGAAAGAGCCGAGCCAGGCCGATCTGGTGCGCAAGCGGCTCCTGAACATCCGGATGCGGTTGTATGCGACGACCGAATATCTCGACAAGGCCGGTCGGCCCGAGCGTCTGGAGGATATGCGCAACCACCGGCTGATCTGCCAGAACGCCCATGCGCCGCAGGTCGCCGCGGGGGCAGAGCTGGTGCAGATGCTGCTCGCCCAGCACATGCATTCCAAACTGACGGTGAACAATTACTTCGGCGTGCTGCAAAGCGTGCTCAATCATGTCGGCGTCGGCGTGCTGCCCGATTACATCATCGCGGACCGTCCGCATGTCGAACGTGTGCTCCCCGAGATCGAGTCGGTCGAGGTGCCGGTGTTCCTCGCCTATCCCGAGGAGCTGCGCCAGTCGCGCCGGGTCACCGCTTTCCGCGAGTTCATCCAGGAAGAGATCCTCGCCTATCGCAAGATCCAGAGCGGCGCCGAAGCGGTGGCGGAACCCGATCCGCAGTGACATGACCGTGGTGGCATTCCCGCAACGCATGGCGGGAATGTTTTTACCGAATGGCAAAAGCCCTTGCCAAGTTTCCAAACTGCTCATATTTCAGGCGCAGAGATCGGCGGTCTGAGGAAACTCTCGTCGGTTTCTACCTCCCTGTTGGACTACGGCCGAGCTTTGTCTCGGCCTTTTTTTTGCCCGAACGGTTTTTTCAGCCCTTCAGTCCCCGGCCGACCTCGACCAGACCGAGACCGGCGAGCGCCAGCCCCGATACACGGTCGATCCACAGCCGGAGCCGCGGCCCCAGAACGCCGCGCAGGGTGGATGTCACGCCAACCACCATCGCCCACCAGATCAGCGAGCCCGCCACCACGCCGGCCACGGTCGACAGCGCCTCGGCCAGCCGGAACCCGGCCGCGGGTGTCAGCGCCGCGAACACGGCCGAGAACATGATGATCGTCGGCGGGTTGGTCAGCGTCAGCAGCACCGCCGCCGCCAGATCGCGCAGCGGGTTGCGCGGTGCCAGCGCGGCCGGCGCATCCGCCCCCGGATCGCGCCGCATCAGCGCCTTCAGCCCCAGCCACAGCAAAAACAGCCCCGCCGCCAGATGCAGCGGTTGCTGATGCGCCAGCATGAACCCCGACAGCCCCGCCAGACCGAGCGCCGCGACCGCGGCATAGATCCCGTCGCCGAGCGCGATCCCCGCGCCGATCGCCATGCCGTGGCGGGCGCCGCGGGTCAGCGTTGTCTTCATGCACAGCACGCTCATCGGCCCCACGGGGGCGGCGATGGCCATGCCGATCAGGGCAGAGCGGACGAAAAGAGACGGATCGAACATCGTGAAAACTCCATGAGACATGAAAATACCCCGCGGGCAGGGCCGGCGGGGTTCGGATGGGCAAGACAGAGAGGGAAAGCGGGGCTCAGACCCCGGACTGCCCTCCGGCCGCGCCACGGACCGAAGCCACCGCCGTCAGGCGATTTCGTTGGGTCCGATTGAGGCGGGCGTTCAGGGTCATATGGAGACCCTGCCAGCCCCGCCCCGCCCCGTCAAGCGTGCCGTCAAGCGCGCCGTGCCGCCGGCCTGCCCACAGGCCGCCCGGCCCGACGCGACACCCGCGCCACGGCACGCGGTTTTGCCCGCTCTGCCCCCTTTCCCCGCAGCCCCCTTTGGCCTAAAGGGAGGCAAACGCCCTACCGCCCCGGAGGATCCGATGACCGAGCCGCAGATCACCCCAGACGTCATTGCCGCGCATGGTCTGAAACCCGACGAATACCAGAGCATCCTGACCATCATCGGTCGCGAACCCACCTTCACCGAGCTGGGCATCTTCTCGGCGATGTGGAACGAGCATTGCTCTTACAAGTCGTCGAAGAAATGGCTGCGCACCCTGCCGACCGAGGGCCCGCAGGTCATCTGCGGTCCGGGCGAGAACGCCGGCGTCGTCGACATCGGCGACGGCCAGGCGGTGATCTTCAAGATGGAGAGCCACAACCACCCGAGCTATATCGAGCCCAAGCAGGGCGCGGCGACCGGCGTGGGCGGCATCCTGCGCGACGTGTTCACCATGGGCGCGCGCCCGGTCGCGGCGATGGACAGCCTGTCCTTCGGCACCACGAAGCACCCGAAGACCGCGCAGCTGGTCAAGGGCGTGGTCGACGGCATCGGCCATTACGGCAACTGCTTCGGCGTGCCGAACGTCGGCGGCGAGGTCCGCTTCGATGCGAGCTATGACGGCAACTGTCTGGTCAACGCCTTCGCCGCGGGCATCGCGGACACCGACCGCATCTTCTATTGCGCGGCCTCGGGCGTCGGGATGCCGGTGGTCTATGTCGGCGCGAAGACCGGCCGCGATGGCGTGGGCGGCGCCACCATGGCCTCGGCCGAATTCGACGACACCATCGAGGAGAAGCGTCCCACCGTTCAGGTCGGCGACCCCTTCACCGAGAAGAAGCTGATGGAGGCCTGCCTCGAGCTGATGCAGACCGATGCGGTGATCTCGATCCAGGACATGGGCGCGGCGGGTCTGACCTGCTCGGCCGTCGAGATGGGCGACAAGGGCGGTCTGGGCATCAAACTGGTTCTCGATCAGGTGCCGCAGCGCGAGACCGCGATGACCGCCTACGAGATGATGTTGTCGGAATCGCAGGAACGTATGCTGATGGTTCTGCATCCCGACAAGCAGGACGAGGCCCGCGCGATCTTCGAGAAATGGGATCTCGATTTCGCGGTGGTCGGCGAGACCATCGCCGAGGACCGCTTCCTGATCCTGCACGGCAACGAGGTGAAGGCGGATCTGCCGCTGTCTAAGCTGTCTTCCTCCGCGCCGGAATACGACCGCCCGTGGATCGAGACGCCGGCCCCTGAGCCGATGCCCGCGCTGCCCGCCATCGGGCCCGTCGCGGCGCTGAAGGCGCTGATCGGCTCGCCGAACTATGCCGCGAAGGACTGGGTGTTCGAGCAGTATGACACGCAGGTCATGGCCGATACCGTGCGCCGTCCGGGTCTGGGCGCGGGCGTGATCCGGGTGCATGGCACCGACAAGGCGCTCGCGTTCACCTCGGACGTGACGCCGCGCTACGTCAAGGCGAACCCCTATCGCGGCGGCGCGCAGGCGGTGGCCGAGGCCTATCGCAACCTGACCGCCGCGGGCGCTCTGCCGCTGGCGACGACCGACAACATGAACTTCGGCAACCCCGAGAAGCCCGAGATCATGGGTCAGTTCGTCGGCAGCATCAAAGGCATCTCGGCGGCGTGCATCGCGCTCGACATGCCGATCGTGTCGGGCAACGTCTCGCTGTACAACGAGACCGACGGTTCGGGCATCCTGCCGACGCCGACGATCGGTGCGGTCGGGCTGGTCGCGCATGTCGACGATCTGATCGCCGGTCTGCCCGAGGCGGGCGACATCGCGCTGCTGATCGGCGAGACCGAGGGCCACATGGGCCAGTCGGCGCTGGCGGCGGAGGCCTTCGGCATCGTCGCGGGCGATGCGCCCGAGGTCGATCTGGCAGCTGAGCGCCGCAACGGCGAGTTCCTGCGCGCCAACCGCAAGCTGCTGAAGGCGGCGAGCGATCTGGCAGACGGCGGGCTCGCGCTCGCGGCCTTCGAGATGGCCGAGGCGGCGGGTCTGGGCGTGACGCTGGACGCGGCCGACATCGCGACGCTGTTCGGCGAGGATCAGGCGCGCTACCTCGTTGCCTGCGACGCGGCGGGCGCCACGGCACTCGAGGCGGCGGCGGCAGCAGCGGGCGTGCCCGTGGCGCGCGTCGGTGCCTTCGGTGGCAAGACGGTGAGCTTCGGCGGCGACAGCGCGCCGATGGCGGAGCTGTCGGCACTTTACCGCACCGCCTTCGCCAGGGCGATCGGCGAGTGAGACGGACGGGGGAGAGCGAAAGCTCTGCCCCGCCGGATAACAAAGAGAGGGGGCTCTGCCCCCCGCAGAAGGTTAAGTGAGGGGGCTCTGCCCCCTCGGGCCTTCGGCCCTTCACCCCCGGGATATTTTTGGCGAATCGAAAGGGGCAAGGCCCGCGAGGACTTGCCGCGAGACGGGTTCGGCGGCCGGCGGAAGCGGCCGCGGCCTCTTGTCGCGCCCGGCCCCGCGGCCTAGATTGAGACCAGAGACGAGGAGAGCGCCATGCCGATGGAAGCCAAGGACATCGAAGCCCTGATCCGCGACGGATTTCCCGACGCCAGGATCACCATCACCGACCTGGCCGGCGACGGCAATCACTGGGCGGCCGAGGTGATCGACGCCTCTTTCGCAGGCCTGAACCGGGTGCAGCAGCAACGCGCCGTCTTCGCCGCGCTCAAGGGCGCGATGGACGGGCCGAACGCGCCGCTTCATGCGCTCGCGCTGACCACCAAGGCGCCGGCCTGAAAGCCGGCTGGCCGGAGTTGACGACATTCCGCGCCCGGACGCCTGTGCCCGGCGCGACCACAAAGAGGATGTGACGCAGATGAGCGCACTCGATCAGATCAAGGAAGACGTCGCCGCGAATGACGTCGTGCTCTTCATGAAGGGCACCAAGGAAATGCCGCGCTGCGGTTTCTCGGCGCGCGTTGCGGGCGTGCTGAACTTCATGGGCGTCGACTACAAGGACGTCGACGTTCTGGCCGACGAGATGGTGCGTCAGGGGATCAAGGAATTCTCCGACTGGCCGACCATCCCGCAGCTTTACGTGAAGGGCGAATTCGTCGGCGGCTGCGATATCGTGACCGAGATGACGCTCTCGGGCGAGCTCGACAAGCTGTTCGACGACAAGGGCGTCACCTATGACAAGGCGAAGGCCGACCAGATCCGCGCCGCGAACGCCTGATCCGCGTTTTGCGGATCTGGTCTTCGGACCGATGAAAAACCCCGCCACTGGCGGGGTTTTTGCGTTCGGGGAGGCGCTCAGTCCTTCGGGCGCCAGCGGGCGACGAAGGGGGCGATGATGCGCGCCTCGAACAGCTTCCACAGCGTGCGCAGGAACAGCGCGATCACGATCAGCACGACGAAGAACACGATGGTCGCCCAGGGGATCACCGTCACGTCGGGGCCGTCGACCGGGCGCACCGACAGCGCGTTCGGGAAGATCGACCAGATCTGATTGCGCCAGCCATAGCGCGTCACCACCACCCATTTCGGCGTCTCGGCGGTGGATTTCAGATCGTCGGCGCGGGTCTGCAAGGTCGCGGTGTCGAACTTGAAATAGGGCGGCCAGCCCCAGCCGGTATCCTCGTTGCGGTAGACCACGGGCTTGCCGTCGGGGCGCACCGCTTGGATGAACTGCACGTCGCGCGTGCCCTGCGAGGCCTGCTGCGTCTTGCTCGATCCCGACCAGAAGATATTCGTCCAGCCGTTCAGGTCGACGCGCTGCTGATAGGTGCCGACGATGCGCACCACGTCATGGCGCGGCAAGGTGTAATGCAAAAACCCCGCCACCAGCAGCACGAGAAGGGTCAGGAAGCTCCATTTGACGTAACGCATCGGCTCAGCCCCGGTTCAGGAAAAGGATCATGCCGCCCACGTAAAGGATCGGCAGGCCGTAGATCAGCCCGATCAGGCGCAAGGTCAGGCGGCGCTGGTAAGGCGCAAGGCGGGTCTCGATCAGCGTCTCTTCCGGGCGCGCGTCGGGCGCCGCACCGGTTTCCCTGCGCCAGGCGGCGATCAGCGCCTCGCGCCGGCGCCACAGCAGGTAAAGCCGCACGAAACCGAACACCAGGGTCAGGGTGAACAGGCCGAGAATGCTCAGCGGGATTGCCTCGATCACGGAACCTCCTTCGGGCGCGCGGGGGATGCGGCCCCTTTCGCATCAGTGATAGCCTGCGCGGGCGTGGGGCGAAAGCCCTGTGGCCAAAGGCCCGCTCCCGCTTCAGATCGCGATATTGTCGATCAGCCGCACGCCGCCGAGCCAGGCCGCAGCCAGCAGCCGCGCGGGATCGGCCGGATCGGCAAGCGGGCGCAGCGTCTCGGCATGGCGCAGTTCGAGATAATCGAGGGAGGCGAAGCCTTCCTCGATCAGCCGGCTGCGGGCGTCATCGAGCTCGCGCACGGGATCGCGGCCGGCGCGCAGCCCCTGCGCGGTCTGCTGCATCACCTGATAGAGCGCCGGCGCGATGCGGCGCGCCTCGGGCGTGAGGCGGGCGTTGCGCGACGACAGCGCCAGACCGTCGGGCTCGCGCACCGTCGGACAGCCCGTCACCCGCACCGGCAGGTTGAGATCGGTCACCAGCCGGCGCACGATCTGCAACTGCTGCCAGTCCTTCTCGCCGAAGAACGCCCAGCCGGCCTGAGCCATGCCGAGGATCTTGGTCACCACCGTGGTCATGCCGTCGAAATGGCCCGGACGGAACGCACCTTCGAGCTCCTCTGAGATGCCGGCGACGCTGACACGGGTGGAAAAGCCGTCGGGATAGACGTCGCCGACGCCCGGGGCGAACAGCACATCGGCACGCTCGGCCTCGAGCAGCGCCAGATCGCGGGCTTCGTCGCGCGGATATTTCTCCAGATCGTCGGCACGGTCGAATTGCAGCGGGTTGACGAAGATCGTCACGATCACCCGGTCGCAGTGGCGGCGCGCGGTGCGCAGCAGGCTCAGATGCCCGTCGTGAAGCGCCCCCATCGTCGGCACGACGCCGACCCGCATTCCCGAGCGTTTCCAGCCCTCAACCTTGTCGGCAAGCGCCGCGGCGGCACGAACGACCTGTGTCATCGTGGTTTCCCTCTTCTCCCCCTCGCGGGCGGCGGACACGGCTGGCCTGCCCCCTCGCGCCCTCAAACCCGCGCAAGGCATAGCGCCCCGGCCCCCGCAATGCAAACGCGGCAATGCGCTCCCGGGGGGCAGCGGAAGAACGGGACGTCCGGGAGCGGCTTTTATGTAAAGCCCTTGATCGCGCCCCTCCCGGCGGACAATCATGCACCGATTGTCCTGTTGCCCGTCCGGAGGCCCCGAATGCCCTTTCGTCTGTTCCCTGCCCTCGCGCTGTTGCTGATCTCGGCGGCGCCTGCGCTCGCTGCACCGCCCGACTCGATCACCCTCGGCATGGTGCTGGAGCCGCCGAACCTCGACCCGACGGCCGGCGCCGCCGCAGCCATCGACGAGGTGGTCTATGCCAACGTATTCGAAGGCCTGACCCGGTTCGGTCCGGAGGGGCAGATCGAACCCGACCTCGCCAAAAGCTGGGACGTCTCGGCGGACGGGACCGTCTACACCTTTCATCTGCACTCTGGCGTGACGTTTCAGGATGGCACCGCCTTCGATGCCTCGGACGTGAAATTCAGCCTCGACCGGGCGCGGGCGGCCGACAGCGCCAATGCCCAGAAGGCGCTGTTTCGCGGCATTAACGCCGTCGATGTCGTCGATCCGCTGACGGTGAAGGTGACGCTTGACGCCCCGGACGGGGCCTTCCCGTTCAAGATGGCCTGGGGCGATGCGGTGATCGTCGCGCCGGAAAGCGTGGCGAGCGAGGCCACCCATCCCGTCGGCACCGGCCCCTTCGCCTTCGCCGACTGGGTGAAGGGCGATCACGTGACGCTGAGCGCCTATCCCGGCTACTGGGGCGAGAAGCCCGCGCTGAAGACCGCGACGTTCAGGTTCATCTCGGACCCGACAGCGGCCTTCGCGGCGGTGATGGCAGGCGATGTCGACGCCTTCCCGAACTTCCCGGCGCCCGAGACGCTCGACCAGTTCAAGGCCGATCCGCGGTTCAGGGTGATGGTCGGCACCACCGAGGGCGAAACGATCCTCGCGATGAACAACCGCAACCCGCCGCTGAACGACATCCGCGTGCGCGAGGCGATCGCCCATGCCATCGACCGGCAGGAGGTGATCGACGGCGCGATGTTCGGCTATGGCACGCCGATCGGCACGCATTTCGCGCCGCATAACCCGGCCTATCGCGACCTGACGGCGCTGTCGGCCTACGATCCGGCGAAGTCAAAGGCGCTGCTGGCCGAGGCGGGGGTGAAGGATCTGACGCTGCGTCTGGCACTGCCGCCGCCGGTCTATGCCCGCCGCGGCGGCGAGATCGTCGCGGCGGAACTCGCCGCCGTCGGGATCAGGACCGAGATCACCAATCTCGAATGGGCGCAATGGCTCGATCAGGTGTTCAAGCGCCACGATTTCGATCTGACCATCGTCAGCCATACCGAGCCCGCCGACATCAACATCTATGCCCGGCCGGAGTATTACTTCGGTTATGACAGCAAGCCGTTTCAGGAGCTGATGGCGAAGCTCGACCGCACCGTCGATCCGGCCGAACGCAGCGAGATCGAGGGCGAGGCGCAGGAGATGATCGCCAAAGATTACGTCAACGCCTATCTGTTCCAGCTGGCGAAGACCGGGGTGGCGGATGCGCGCCTCGAAGGGCTGTGGCTGAACGCGCCGACCCCGGCGAATGACGTGACCGCGGTGCACTGGAAGCCCTGAAAGGGCTCTGCCCTGCAGGGGGCGGTGAGGGGGCTCTGCCCCCTCGGGCCTGCGGCCCTCACCCCCGGGATATTTTCGGAAAGATGAAAGGCAAGGGACCGGAGCGCCCTTTGCCTTTTTGCCGGTTTCAGCTCCGGGCTTACTGCACCGCGCTCCAGGCCGAGGAGGGGTTCGAGGCGGGATCGGCGACGATGGGTTGCGACGCACCGGGCTGTTGCACGATCACCGGCGGGGCGACGATGCCCGAGCCGCCGCGCCCGCGATTCTCGGCCGAGGCGACGGCCGCGGCGTGCTGCTGGGCCTCGGCGAGGGTCGGATCGACGATCTGACCGGCCTGCCAGGCGGCCTCGTCGGCCTGGATCGCCTGAGTGTCGGAAGCCGAGACGACATAGCCGGTGTGAAGCTCGACCATCGGCCCTTCGATGGCAAGGCTTTCAGCGCGCGAGCGCACATGCACCTTCGTGCCGAGCGGAGCCTCGTCGAACACGTCGAGGATGTCCTGGTTGAACAGCCGGATGCACCCCGCAGAGGTGGCCTTGCCGATCGAGGACGGATCCATCGTGCCGTGAATGCGGTAATAGGTATCCTTGCCGTTCTTGTAGAGATAGAGCGCGCGCGCCCCGAGCGGGTTGTCGAGACCGCCCGCGAGACCGCCCGCGAGCGGGCCGTAAAGATCGGGATCGGTGCGCACCATGTTCGCGGTGGGGGTCCAGTAAGGATATTCCTGCTTGCGCGAGATCACGGCATCGCCCGAGAACCCCTTGCCCGCCTTGCCCACGGCGACACCGAAACGCATCGCCCGGCCCGGCTCCATCACGTGATAGAGCACGCGGGCATAGGGGTCGACGACGATGGTCCCCGGTTCCTCGGGACCGGTGTAATCGACCCAGCGACGCGTGTTGCGTTCGTTGAGGTATTTCGGGCTGACCGCGGGCAGGAGGTGCTCTCCGTCCTGCCGCGCCTGATATTCGGGCGGCACCACCGGGGCGGGTGCGGTTGCGGCCGGTTTCTGTCCGCAACCCGCGAGCAGGGCACAGACGAGAACGGTGGCACTCACCGTCCGAAGCGAAACCGGGGACCGGAACGAAAGCGGCACCCGTTGGGAAAACGGCAGGACAAACACGATGACCCTCGATCAGCTGATCCGGCCTGATGCCGGAGCGAAAACTTACCCGGACGAACATCCGATCCTGATAAGTGCCGTTCTCGCGCAGCTGCGGTCAAGCCCGGCCGGCACGAGTCTGCCGTACCGTTGCACGAAAGCCCGCCGGGGCCGGGGCCCGGAACAGACCGAAGCGGAAGCTGTAAACGGGTTGTTAACCTTCGGCTGCCATGACGGAAGGGCGAAAAACGAGACGGAGGGGAACGATGCCGGGGATGCTGTCTGCCGTCTTGCCCCGTGGCGGGCAGGAGGAAGAAGCGCTTGACGTGCTGCGGCTCGTACGCTCGCGACGGGTGGGGGCGACGACGTTTCACCGGCTGCGGGCCGAGCACGGATCGTGTCGCGCGGCGCTGGCGGAGCTGCCCGCGATAGCACGCGCGGCGGGGATGAGCGATTACACCCCCTGCCCCGAAGGTGTGGCCCGGGCCGAGCTCGCGGCCGGGCACCGGGCCGGGGGGCGGCTGCTGTGTCATGGCGGGCCCGACTACCCCGAGGCGCTCTCGGAGTTTGCCGATGCGCCGCCGGTGCTGTGGGCACTTGGCGACAGGACGTTGTTGCACCGGCCGGCGATCGCGGTGGTGGGGGCGCGCTCTGCCTCGTCGCTCGGCCAGCGCATGGCACGGCGGCTGGCAGCCGATCTCGGAGAAGCGGGGCTGGTCGTGGTCTCGGGCCTCGCACGCGGGATCGACGCCGCGGCGCATGAGGCGGCACTGACCACCGGAACCATCGCCGTGCAGGCCGGCGGCATCGACGTGATCTATCCGGCCGAGAACGCCGCCCTCGCCCGCCAGATCGCCGAAACCGGGCTGCGGCTGGCCGAACTGCCCCCCGGTTTCGCGCCGCGCGCCCAGCATTTCCCGCAGCGCAACCGTATCATCGCCGGGCTGGCTCAGGCGGTTCTTGTCGTCGAGGCGGCGACGCGGTCGGGCAGCATCGGCACGGCGCGGATCGCGCTCGACTACGGGCGCGAGGTGTTGGCGGTGCCGGGACATCCGCTCGATCCGCGCGCGGGGGGCTGCAACGCGCTCCTGCGCGACGGCGCGGTTCTGGTGCGCGATGCGGCCGACGTGGCCGAGCATCTGGGGCTGGATGCGCGCCCCGATCCCCTGCCCCCGCTGCCCGAGGCGCCGCCCCCGGCGCAAGCCCCGGATCTTGCCGGGCGGATCCTGGCGGCCCTTGGCACCGCGCCCGTGCAGGAGGAGGATTTGTTGCGCGATCTGGGCACGGATGCCTCAAGTTTCGCCTGCGCTCTGGTGCCTCTGGAAATCGAGGGGCTGGTCAGCCGGCGCCCCGGCGGATACCTGTGCCGCATATGAGGGAGCCGATTCGCCCGTCCGACGGCCCGAACTGCCACGGTTTTTTCCGTGCCGGTTTGCACCTGCCGGCCGAGCGACATTGACATTCTCCCCCCAACGCCCGCATTTTCCGCCCCCAAGGCGCTGAATGCAGTATCGGATGAGGAAGTCATGGCCGTCGTCGTTGTCGAATCCCCCGCAAAGGCCAAGACGATCAACAAGTATCTGGGCAGCAATTACACGGTGCTGGCCTCCTTCGGCCATGTCCGCGACCTGCCCGCCAAGGACGGTTCCGTCGATACCGACCACGATTTCGACATGAAATGGGAGGTCTCTCCCGACTCGAAAAAGCACCTCAAGGCGATCTCCGACGCGCTGGCGAGCGATGACGAACTGATCCTCGCCACCGACCCCGATCGCGAGGGAGAGGCGATCTCGTGGCATCTGGAACAGGCGCTGGCCTCGAAGATCAAATCGAAGAAGGTCAGCCGCGTCACCTTCAACGCGATCACCAAATCGGCGATCACCGAGGCGATGAAGCATCCCCGTCAGGTCGACGAGGCACTGGTCGATGCCTATCTGGCGCGCCGCGCGCTGGATTATCTCGTCGGCTTCAACCTGTCGCCGGTGCTATGGCGCAAGCTGCCGGGCGCGCGCTCCGCCGGGCGGGTGCAGTCGGTCTGCCTGCGACTGGTGGTCGAGCGCGAGATGGAAATCGAGGCATTCCACGCCCGTGAATACTGGACGGTCAGCGCCGTTCTGGTCAGCCCGCGCGGGCAGGAATACACCGCCCGTCTGACGGTTCTGGGCGGGCGCAAGCTCGACAAGTTCGACATCGCCACCGCGACGGACGCCGAGATGGCGGTGCAGGCCGTCACCTCGCGCGATCTGACGGTGAAATCGGTCGAGGCGAAGCCCGCCACCCGCAACCCCTACCCGCCGTTCATGACCTCGACCCTGCAGCAGGAGGCCAGCCGCAAATACGGCATGGGCGCCAAGGCGACGATGCAGGCGGCGCAGCGCCTCTACGAAGCGGGCTACATCACCTACATGCGGACCGACGGCATCGACATGGCCCCCGAGGCCATCGCCGCCGCCCGCTCGGAAATCGCCAGCCGGTTCGGCGACCGTTACGTTCCCGCAAGCCCGCGGATCTACAAGAACAAGGCGAAGAACGCGCAGGAAGCGCACGAATGTATCCGCCCGACCGATATGAGCCTGTCGCCCGACCGGCTGAAGGTGTCGGACGATCAGGCACGGCTTTACGAGCTGATCTGGAAGCGCACCATCGCCAGCCAGATGGCCGGCGCGGTGATGGAACGCACCACGGTCGACATCGCCTCGAAGGACATGCAGGTGGAGCTGCGCGCCACCGGCCAGGTCATCACCTTCGACGGTTTCCTCAAGGTCTACGATCAGGGCCGCGACGACGACGATGACGACGATGGCGCGCGCCTGCCGCAGCTGATGCAGGGCGAGCCCGCGCAGAAGAAGACCATCGAGCCCGAACAGCATTTCACCCAGCCGCCGCCGCGCTACACCGAGGCGACGCTGGTCAAGCGCATGGAAGAGCTCGGCATCGGCCGGCCCTCGACCTATGCCTCGATCCTGACCACGATCGTCGACCGCGGCTATGTGAGGAAAGACAAGAACCGGCTGATCCCGGAAGACACCGGCCGTCTGGTCACCGCCTTCCTCAGCAACTACTTCCGCCGCTACGTCGAATACGATTTCACCGCCGATCTCGAGGAGCAGCTCGACGACATCTCGGCCGGCAGCCGCGATTACAAGGATGTGCTCGCCCGGTTCTGGCGCGCGTTCTCGGAAGCCCTCGGCGAAACGTCGGAGCTGCGGATCTCCGACGTGCTCGACAAGATCGACGAAGTTCTGGCGCCGCATCTCTATCCGCCGCGCGCCGACGGATCGGACCCGCGGATCTGCCCGGTGTGCCATCAGGGCCGGCTGCATCTGAAGACCGCGCGCTCGGGCGGCGCTTTCATCGGCTGCGGCAATTATCCCGAATGCCGTTACACCCGGCCGATCTCCTCGCCCGAGGGGGAAGAGGCCTCGGCGCTCGACGGCAAGGTGCTCGGTCAGGACGAGGGGCTCGACGTGACGCTGCGTGTCGGCCGCTTCGGTCCCTATGTCCAGAAGGGCGAACCGACCGAGGACATGCCGAAACCGCCGCGCGCCTCGATCCCGAAGGCCTGGCCGCCCGAAACGGTCGACCTTGAAAAGGCGCTGGCGCTTTTGAACCTGCCGCGCCAGATCGGCATGCACCCCGAGGACGGCACCCCGGTCGAGACGAGCATCGGCCGCTTCGGCCCTTACGTGAAGCACAACAGCACCTATGCGAACCTCGCCTCGGTCGACGAGGTGTTCGAGATCGGCATGAACCGCGCGGTCGAGGTGCTGGCGCAGAAGCTCGCCCGCGGCCCCGGTCGCGGTGCGGCGGCGAAACCGCTGAAAGAGCTGGGCGAGCATCCGGACGGCGGCCCGGTGCAGGTGATGCCCGGCCGCTACGGGCCTTACGTCAAATGGGGCAAGATCAACGCCACCTTGCCGAAGGAAATGGACCCGGAGGCAGTGACGCTCGAGGAAGCGCTGCCGCTGATCGCCGCCAAGGCCGGCAAGAAGAGCACCCGCAAGCCGGCTGCGAAGAAGGCGGCGGCCCCCAAGACCGCGACGAAGAAGCCTCCGGCAAAGAAAGCTGCCACGAAGAAACCCGCCGCGAAAAAAGCGACCGCACCGAAAACCACGGCAAAGAAAGCCGCGAGCAAGCCCGCGAAGGGCACTCCCGACAATGGCCCCGACAATGGCGATGTGATCGAGGGCTGAGGCAGAAAGCTCTGCCCCCGGCCCGGAAGAATTCCTCTGGCTTTCGATTCGCCCCAAATATCCCGGGGGTGAACCGGCGAAGCCGGGAGGGGGCAGAGCCCCCTTTGCACGCGGTGTCAGAAGAACCGTCCCGAAGAGCAAAGAGGGGGCTCTGCCCCCTCGGGCCTTCGGCCCTCACCCCCGGGATATTTTTGGAAAGATGAAAGGGAAAGGCCTCGCACCTTTTCCGGCCCGCGCGGCGCTACCGGGGCGGGAACCGCGCCCCGCGTCAGATTTCCTCGACCAGCGCGACGCCACGCAACGAGCGGATCGCCCCTTTGACCTGCGGATTGATCGGAAATTCAGCGCCGGCACGCACCCGGTAGCGGTTACCCGATGCCGGATCGTCGATCGAGAACACGACCGGGCCCTGCGCCTTCACCCGCCCCTCGTCGCGGATGCGCGCGAGCAGAGCGGCGACCGAGCTGACGGCCTCGGGCACCTCGACATGGATCAGGAGCCCCGTGCTGCCATCCGCATCGGAGACCACCGAGTCAATCGGCTGCGCGCCCTGGGCCAGCATCTTGACCGTCTCGCCCTCGACATCGACCTTGACCGTCAGGATGACCCCGAGGCCGGGTTCGAGGAACTGCCGCGTCGCCTCCAGCGTATCGGAGAACACCGTCACCTCGAACGGCCCCGTCGGATCCGACATCGAGACGAAGGCGAAGCGGTTGCCCTTGGCCGATTTGCGCTCTTGCCGGGCGGCGACCTGACCGGCGATCTTGCCGATGAACGGACCGTTCTGGGCCTTGTCGCACAGCTCGGCATAGGTCAGCACCTTCTTGCGTCTCAGCGCCGGCAGGTAATCGTCGAGCGGATGGCCCGAGAGGTAGAAACCGATGGCCTTGTGCTCTTCGGCCAGACGCTCGGCGGGCAGCCAGTCGTCGGTATCGGCCAGCCGCGGCGGCGGCAGATCGTCGCCGCCGTCACCGAAGAGCGAAACCTGGGCGGAGCTGCGCTGCTCGATCACCGCGGCGGACCAGGCGATCAGCCCCTCGAGGCTGTCGAACACCCGCTTGCGGTTCGGATCGAGCTGATCGAAGGCGCCGGCCCGCGCCATCATCTCCAGAGGTCGCTTGCCGATCCGCTTCATGTCGACGCGGCGGGCGAAGTCGAACAGATCGGTGAACGGCCGGCCTTCCTTCCACGCTCCGCCGCGAGCCTCGACGATGATGTTCATCGCCTCGGGGCCGACGTTCTTCAGCGCGCCGAGCGCATAGACCAGCTGCTGATCCACCACGTCGAAGGTCGCGAGCGAGCGGTTCACGCAAGGCGGCACCACCTCGATATGCAGCGCCCGGCGCACCTCGCCCATGTAATTGGCGAGCTTGTCGGTCAGGTGCATATCGCAGTTCATCACGCCGGCCATGAACTCGACCGGGTGGTTCGCCTTCAGCCAGGCGGTCTGATAAGAGACGATGGCATAGGCGGCGGCGTGCGACTTGTTGAAGCCGTAGTTCGCGAATTTCTCCAAAAGGTCGAAGACCTCGCCGGATTTCTTCGCGTCGATGCCATGGGTGGCCTTCGCGCCCTCGATGAACTTCGGCCGTTCCTTGGCCATTTCCTCGGGGATCTTCTTGCCCATCGCGCGGCGCAGAAGGTCCGCCCCGCCGAGCGAATAGCCCGCCATCACCTGGGCGATCTGCATCACCTGTTCCTGATAGACGATGATGCCCTGCGTCTCTTTCAGGATCGGGTCGATGGTCGGGTGCAGCGACTCCAGGGGCCGCATCCCGTGCTTCACCTCGCAATAGACCGGGATGTTCTCCATCGGGCCCGGACGGTACAGCGCGACGAGGGCGACGATATCCTCGATGCAGGTCGGCTTCATGCGCCGCAGCGCGTCCATCATGCCCGTCGATTCGACCTGGAACACCGCGACGGTATGGGCGCGGGCGTAAAGTTCGTAGGTCTTTTTGTCGTCGATCGGGATGTTGCCGATGTCGTTCTCGGCGCCCTTGGCGGGTTCGTAAAGCGTGTTGCCCGCCGCATCGACATGCAGCGGCCGGCCCGATTTCAGCACCAGATTGACCGCGTTCTGGATGACCGTCAGCGTCTTCAGGCCGAGGAAGTCGTATTTGATCAGGCCGGTCTTCTCGACCCATTTCATGTTGTATTGCGTCGCCGGCCAGTCCGAGCGCGGATCCTGATAGAGCGGCGTCAGCTGATCGAGCGGCCGATCCCCGATCACCACGCCCGCGGCGTGGGTCGAGGCGTTGCGCAGATTGCCTTCGATCTTCTGGGCATAGGTCAGAAGTCGACCGACCACCTCTTCCTTGGCGGCCTCGCGCAGCCGCGGTTCGTCGGCCAGGGCCTTCTCGATGCTGACGGGTTTGACGCCTTCGAGCGGGATCAGCTTCGCCAGCTTGTCGACCTGCCCGTAGGACATCTGCAGCACGCGGCCCACGTCGCGCACCGCCACCTTCGACAGCAGCGCACCGAAGGCCGAGATCTGTCCCACCTTGTCCGCGCCGTAACGGTGCTGGACGTATTTGATCACCTCTTCGCGCCGGTCCATGCAGAAGTCGACGTCGAAGTCGGGCATGTTGACGCGTTCGGGGTTCAGGAAGCGCTCGAACAGCAGCGAGAACCGGATCGGGTCGAGGTCGGTGATGGTCAGCGAATAGGCGACGAGCGAGCCCGCGCCCGAGCCCCGCCCCGGCCCGACCGGAATGTCATGCGCCTTCGCCCATTTGATGAAGTCGGCGACGATCAGGAAGTAGCCCGGAAAGCCCATCTGCTCAATGATGCTCAGCTCGAACTTCAGCCGCGCCTCGTATTCCTCGACCGGCGCGGCGAGCGGGATCACCGCCAGACGCCGGCGCAGACCGTCCCATGCCTGGGCGCGCAGCTCCTCCATCTCGTCATCGGCGAATTTCGGCAGCAGGGGCTTGTGCTTGTAGACCACGAAGGCGCAGCGCCGCGCGATCTCGACGGTGTTCTCGCACGCCTCCGGCAGATCGGCGAACAGCGCGACCATCTCGGCTTCGGACTTGAAGTAATGCTGCGGCGTGACGCGCCGGCGCGGCTCCTGCTGGTCGACATAGGCGCCCTCGGCGATGCACAGCATGGCATCGTGGGCCTCGAACATGTCGGGGGTGGCGAAGAACACCTCGTTCGTCGCCACCAGCGGCAGGGCCATGTCATAGGCCATCTCGATGAACGGGCGTTCGGTCATGCGCTCGGGTTCGGGCAGATGACCGCCCTCGCCGGGATGGCGCTGCAACTCGACATACAGCCGATCCGGAAAGATCGCGGCCAGACGCTCCAGATAAGCCTGCGCCTTGGGCATCTGATGCGCCTGGATCAGCCGTCCGACCGGACCGTCGGCACCGCCCGTCAGACAGATCAGCCCCTCGGAATGGGCCTGAAGCTGCTCAAGGCTGACCTGCGGGATCATGCCGCGATTGTCGACATACATGCAGGTCGAGAGCGCCATGAGGTTCATGTAGCCGGTCTCGTTCTGCGCCAGCAGCACCACCGGGGCGGGCTGCTTCGGCTTCTCGCCGGGGCGCCCCTCCTCGACCGTCAGCGACAGCTGCACGCCCACGATGGGCTGCAACCCCGCCTCGGTGCCGTAGCTCGAAAATTCGAAACAGCCGAACATCACGTTGGTGTCGGTCAGCGCGGCCGCGGGCATCCCCGCCTTGGCGCAGAGCTTGATGACCTGCTTGCCGTGTATCGCGCCCTCAAGCAGCGAATACTCGGAATGAATGCGCAGGTGAATGAATCGCGGATCGGCCATGGCGCGAGGCTACCCGCCCCCGCGCCGGAACGAAAGCCCCTGCCCAGAGCCGGTTTTTTGAGCAGATGTCCAAAAATCAGCCATCCCGCCCTGCGCCCCCTTGCCAAGACCGCGGCGCTTCGCTTTGCTCATCGGAACGGGCCCCCTCCTACGCCGCATCGGGCGGGGCTCTCGGGGGAACCGGTATCGCGGCGGACAAGACCCATGGAGATTTCGTTTCTTCTGAACGGAGAAACCCGGACGGCCCAGATCGACCGCCCGACCGAAAGCGTTCTCGACTGGCTGCGCGCCGAGGGGCTCGCCGGCACCAAGGAAGGCTGCAACGAGGGAGATTGCGGCGCCTGCACGGTGATGCTGAGCGACGCGGCGGGCAGCCGCGCCGTCAACGCCTGCATCCTGATGATGCCGCAGATCGCCGGCAAGGCGCTGCGCACCGTCGAGGGGATCTCCGGCCCCGGCGGCGAGCTTCACCCGGTGCAACAGGCGATGATCGGCTGCCACGGCAGCCAGTGCGGCTTTTGCACGCCGGGCATCGTGGTCTCGCTTGCCGTCGCGCATCTGAACGGCGACACGGCGGACGATGACGTGCTCGCGGGCAATCTGTGCCGCTGCACCGGCTACGCGCCCATCGTCCGCGCCGCAGAAACCGCCCGCCCGGCGCCTGTGCCCGAGTGGATGCGCGCCGATGCCGCTTTCGGCTTTCCGAAAATATCCTCGGGGGGGGCCGGCGCAGCCGGCGGGGGGCAGACAGCCCCCCTCTTCGCCCCGGACAGCGCCGACGCACTGGCGGACTATTACCTCACCCACCCCGAGGCCACGCTGATCGCCGGCGCGACCGATGTGGCACTTTGGGTGACGAAGCAACTGCGCGAGATCGAGACCCCCGTCTTCCTCGGCGGCTGCACCGACATGCAGCGGATCGAGGAGACCGACACCGGCTTTCGCATCGGCGCGGGCGTCACCATCGCGCGGCTGAAGGACTGGGCCGGGGCCTCGCATCCCGCGCTCGCCGCGCTGCTGCGCCGTTTCGCTTCCGAGCAGGTGCGCCACTCCGCCACCATCGGCGGCAATATCGCGAACGGCTCGCCCATCGGCGACGGGGCACCGGCGCTGATCGCGATGGGCGCGCGGCTGACGCTGCGCCGCGGCGCGGAACGGCGCCAGATGCCGCTTGAAGATTTCTTTCTCGATTACCGCAAGCAGGATCGCCGCCCCGGCGAATTCGTCGAAAGTCTCGACCTGCCGAAATCGGCCCCGGGCCTTGCGTGCTACAAACTGTCGAAACGCTTCGATCAGGACATCTCGGCGGTCTGCGGCTGTTTCAACCTCGGCATCGAGGACGGCACCGTCACCCAGGCCCGCATCGCCTTCGGCGGCATGGCGGCGATCCCGGCGCGCGCCCGCCGCTTCGAGGCCGCGCTCATTGGCCAGCCCTTCACCGAAGCGGCCATCGCGGCGGCGCTCCCCGTGCTCGAACAGGACTTCAGCCCGCTCAGCGACATGCGCGCCTCGGCCCGCTACCGGATGCAGGCGGCGCAGGCGATGGCGCTGCGCTACCTGCGCGAGCGCTCGGGCGAGGCGGTCTCGGTCCTCGACATCGCCCCCATCGAGGTGCCGGAGGTGCAGGCATGAGCAGCGATCTGACACCCCCCGGCCTGCCCCTGCCGCATGACTCCGCACTGCTGCATGTCACCGGCAAGGCGCGCTACACCGACGACATCCCGACGCCCGTGGGCACGCTGCATCTGGCTTTCGGCCTTTCGCCCGAGGCCCATGCGCGGATCGACGCGCTCGACCTCGGTCCGGTGCGCGCGTCGCCCGGCGTGGTGAAGGTGCTCTGCGCCGCCGATCTGCCCTTCGCGAACGATGCCTCGCCCGCGCCGATCCCGGAACCGCTGCTTGCGACGGATGAGGTGCATTACGTCGGCCAGCCGGTGTTTCTGGTGATCGCCTCCTCGCACCGCGCCGCCCGCATCGCCGCGCGCCGCGCGAAGATGCGCCTCACCCCCCTCCCCGCGTTTCTGACCATCGACGAGGCCGACGCGGCCGGTTCGATGTTCGAAGGCGGCCCGGTCGTCTGGTCCGAGGGCGACGCGGCGGCAGCGCTCGCATCCGCCACGCATATCGCCGAAGGCTGGTGCGAGATCGGCGGGCAGGAACATTTCTACCTCGAAGGTCAGGCCGCCGTCGCCCATCCGCTCGATCAGGGCGTGATGGTGCAATGCTCCACCCAACACCCGAGCGAGATCCAGCACAAGGTGGCCGAGGCGACGGGCCTCGCGCTTCATGACGTGCGGGTCGAGATGCGGCGCATGGGCGGCGGTTTCGGCGGCAAGGAATCGCAGGGCAACCATCTGGCCATCGCCTGCGCGGTCGCGGCGCAACTGACCGGGCGCAGCTGCAAGATGCGCTATGACCGCGACGACGACATGACCATCACCGGCAAGCGCCACGATTTCCGCATCCGCTACCGCATCGGCGCGGATGCCGGGGGGCGGATCCTCGGGGCCGAGTTCGTGCATCTGGCGCGCTGCGGCTGGTCGCCCGACCTCAGCCTGCCGGTGTGCGACCGCGCGATGCTGCATTCCGACAACGCTTACCGCATCCCCGCGATCCGCATCGAAAGCCGGCGGCTGCGCACCAATACCCAGTCGAACACCGCCTATCGCGGCTTCGGCGGGCCGCAGGGGATGCTGGGCGTCGAATATGCAGTGGAACACCTCGCCCATGTCATGGGCCTGCCCGCCGAAGAGCTGCGCCGGCGCAATTTCTACCCGTCGCAGGCGCCCTTCGCCGCCACCCATTACGGGCAGGAGGTGGGCGATTTCGTCCTCGACCGGCTGATGCCGGCACTGGAGGAAAGCAGCGATTTCGCCGCCCGCAAGGCCGCCATCGCCGAGTGGAACGCGCACAGCCGCACCCTCAAGCGCGGCATCGCGATCAGCCCGGTGAAATTCGGCATCTCCTTCACGCTGACCCATCTCAATCAGGCGGGCGCGCTCGTGCATGTCTACACAGACGGCTCGGTGCAGCTCAATCACGGCGGAACCGAGATGGGACAGGGCCTGCACCGCAAATGCTGTCAGGTGGCGGCGCGGGTGTTCGGCATCGACCCGGACGCGGTGCGCATCACCGCGACCGATACCTCGAAAGTGCCGAATACCTCGGCCACGGCGGCGTCCTCGGGCGCGGATATGAACGGCATGGCGGTGAAGGCCGCCTGCGAGACGGTGCGCGACCGCATCGCCGATTTCCTCGCCGCGAAAGACGGCTGCACCGTGGCCGAGGTCTTGTTCGAAGATGGCACCGTGCGCACCCCCGCCGCCACCCGCAGCTTCGCCGAGGTTGCGACCGCCGCCCATGGCGCGCGGGTCTCGCTGTCGGCGACGGGCCATTACGCCACGCCGAAGATCAGCTGGGACCGGGTCGCCGGACGCGGCCGGCCGTTTTATTACTTCGCCTATGGCGCCGCGGTGACCGAGGTGGCGATCGACACCCTGACCGGCGAGAACCGCATCCTGCGCACCGACATCCTGCACGACGCCGGCAATTCGCTGAACCCCGCCATCGACATCGGCCAGATCGAGGGCGGTTATATCCAGGGCGCGGGCTGGCTGACCACCGAGGAACTGGTCTGGGACGCGAAGGGGCGGCTGAGCACGCACGCCCCCTCGACCTACAAGATCCCGGCCTGCTCGGACCGGCCGCGGGTGTTCAACGTCGCACTCTGGGACGAGCCGAACCGCGAAGAGACGATCTTCCGCTCGAAGGCGGTGGGGGAGCCGCCGTTCATGCTCGGCATTTCGGCGTTTCTGGCACTTGGCGATGCCTGCGCCGCCTGCGGGCCGCACTGGCCCGCGCTGCGCGCGCCCGCGACGGCCGAGGCGGTCCTCGCCGCCGTCGCCCGTGCCCGTGGCACCGAGCCGGAAGGGGTGGGCGCATGAGCTTCGATCCCGACCGCCTCAATCGCGCCCTCGCCCGCGGCCCCTTCGTGCGGGTCGTGGTGGCCGAGGTGAAGGGATCGACGCCGCGCGAACCGGGGGCCGAGATGCTGGTCTGGCCCGACGGGCGAAGCGAGGGCACCATCGGCGGCGGCCGCCTCGAATTCGATGCCATCGCGCGCGCCCGCGCGGTGATCCGGCCGGAACTCGGGCGCATGGCGCTCGGCCCCGACCTCGGGCAATGCTGCGGCGGCGCGGTGGTTCTGGCCTATGAGCCCGTCACCGCCCCGGTCGCCCCGGAAGGCCGCTGGCACGCCCGACCGTTCGGTGCGGCCCATACCGAGATGCCGCTTGCCGTGCGTCGCGCGCTCGGGCGCGCCCGCGACCGCGGCGAGGCGCCGAAGCTGCTGATCGAGGGCTGGCTGATCGAGGCCGTCGCCCCCCCGCCGCTGCCCCTGTGGATCTGGGGCGCGGGCCATGTCGGGCGGGCGCTGGTCTCGGTCCTAGCCCCGCTGCCCGGTCTGCGGCTGAGCTGGGCCGATACCGGAGAGGACCGCTTCCCCGAGACCGTCGCCGAAAATGTCGAAACGCTGATCGCCGAAAACCCCGCCGATCTGGTGACGCTCGCGCCCCCGGACGCGCGCCATCTGATCGTCACCTTCTCCCATGCGCTCGATTTCGAGCTGTGTCACCGGCTTCTGAATCATGGATTCGCCGCCTGCGGATTGATCGGATCGGCCACGAAATGGGCACGATTCCGATCGCGCCTCGGGGCTTTGGGTCATTCCGACGCCCTGATTTCACGCATTGCCTGTCCGATAGGCGATCCGACGCTTGGAAAAGCACCGCAGGCCATTGCGATTTCCGTCGCTGCCGGTCTACTGAGAGAGCTGTGCGAGACCAGCGCCGGGACGGCCACGACAGGGGAAGGACGCACTGCGTGACGGGAACTTTGCTGAAAATCGACGGGCTGACCAAGGCCTATCCGGGTGTGGTCGCCAATGACGGCGTGGGGTTCTCGGTCGCGCCGGGCGAGGTCCATGCGCTGCTTGGCGAGAATGGCGCGGGCAAGTCGACCCTCGTCAAGATGATCTACGGGCTGGTGAAGCCCGATGCCGGCACGATGGAATTCCGCGGCGCACCCTACACGCCCGCCGAACCGCGCGCCGCGCGCGCCACGGGCGTGGCGATGGTGTTTCAGCACTTCTCGTTGTTCGAGGCGCTGAACGTCGCCGAGAACGTCGCCCTCGGCATGGAGAACCCGCCGCCGATGCGCGATCTGGCGGCGCGGATCCGCGAGATTTCCCATGCCTACGGGCTGCCGCTCGATCCAGACCGCCTGGTCGGCGATCTGTCGGCGGGCGAGCGTCAGCGCGTCGAGATCGTGCGCTGCCTGTTGCAGGACCCGAAACTTCTGATCATGGACGAGCCCACCTCGGTGCTGACGCCGCAGGAGGTCGAGATCCTGTTTCGCACCCTGCGCAAGCTGTCCTCCGAGGGGACGGCGATCCTTTACATCAGCCACAAGCTCGAGGAGATCCGCGCGCTGTGCGATGGCGCGACGATCCTGCGCGGCGGCAAGGTCGTGGGCTCGTGCATCCCGCGCGACAAGACCGCGCGCGAACTGGCCGAAATGATGGTCGGCGGCACCTTCGCCGAGACCCGCCGCGGCGGGCGCACCCCGGGCGCGCCGGTTCTGGTGGTCAAGGATCTGTCGCTGCCGCCGATGTCGCAATTCGGACCGGCGCTGAAACATGTCGATCTGACGCTGCGCGCGGGCGAGATCCTCGGCATCGGGGGCGTCGCCGGCAACGGTCAGGAAGAGCTGCTCGCCACGCTGTCGGGCGAGGTGCCCTCGGCCGACGAGACGGTGATCCTGAAGGGCGAGGAAGCCTCGCATCTGGGCCCGAACGAGCGGCGCGCGCGCGGGCTTCTGTCGGCGCCCGAGGAACGCCTCGGCCATGCCGCGGTGCCGGCGATGAGCCTGACCGAGAACACCCTCCTCACCGGAACGATCCGCAAGCCGCTGACGAAGAAAGGTTTCATCGACATGGGCGCGGCCCGCGCCTTCGCCGAGGAGATCATCCGCGCCTTTGACGTGCGCACGCCCGGGCCCCATGTGGCGGCGCGCGCGCTCTCGGGTGGGAACCTGCAGAAATACGTGATCGGCCGCGAGGTGCTGCAAGCGCCCGACGTGCTGATCGTCAACCAGCCGACCTGGGGGGTGGATGCGGCCGCCGCCGCCTCGATCCGGCAGGCGCTCATCGACCTGGCCGCGCGCGGCGCGGGGGTCATCGTGATCTCGCAAGACCTCGACGAACTGATGGAAATCGCTGACAATTTCTGCGCGCTCTACGAAGGGCGGCTCAGCGCACCGCGCCCGGTCGAGGGGCTGAGCCTCGACGAGATCGGGCTGATGCTGGGCGGCGCGCAGGGCATGACCGAGGCGCAGATCGAGATTCAGCCGGAGGCACTCGCATGATCCGGCTGATCCGGCGCCCGACGCCGTCGAAATTCTGGTCCTGGACGACGCCGATCCTTGCGGTGGTGGCAACGATGATCGCGGGCGGGCTGCTGTTCGCGCTGCTCGGAAAGCCGCCCGTCGAGGCGATCCGCACGATCTTCTGGGAACCGCTGTTCGGCGACAATGCCGATTACTTCCGCGGCCAGCTTCTGGTGAAGGCGGGGCCGCTGATCCTGATCGCCTCGGGCCTCGCGGTGGGGTTCAGGGCCGGGATCTGGAACATCGGCGCCGAAGGCCAGTATATCATGGGCGCGATCTGCGGCGCGGGCCTGGCGCTCGCCGTCTATCCGGCGGAAAGTCCCTGGCTGTTCCCGGCGATGGTGATCGCGGGGGCGATCGGCGGTTTCCTCTGGGGGATGATCCCGGCGCTGCTGAAGGTGTGGTTCGGCACCAACGAGATTCTCGTGTCGCTGATGCTGGTCTATGTGGCGCAGAACCTGCTGGCCTACATGGCCTTCGGGCCGATGAAGAACCCGCAGGGCATGGGATTCCCCGGCTCGCGCAACCTGCAACAATACCCCTCGGCCTTCAATGAAGAGCTGATCCCCGGCACCGGGGCACATTGGGGGGTGCTGGCGGCGCTGGTCGCGGTCATAGCGATCTACGTTCTGATGCAGCGCCATATCATGGGGTTCCGAATTCGCGTCGCCGGCGAGGCGCCGCGGGCCGCACGCTTCGCGGGCGTCGTGCCCGCGCGGCTGGTGGTGTTCTGCCTCGGCCTGTCGGGGGCGCTGGCGGGGCTTGCCGGGATGTTCGAGGTTTCGGGCCCCTCTGGGCAGATCACCGACGGGTTCAACGCGGGCTATGGCTTCACCGCGATCATCGTCGCCTTCCTCGGCCGGCTGCATCCGGTGGGCATCCTGCTTGCCGGGCTGCTCATGGCGCTGACCTACATCGGCGGCGACATGGCGCAGATGATGCTGAACCTGCCGTCCGCCGCGATTCAGGTATTCCAGGGGATGCTGCTGTTCTTTCTTCTGGGGTTCGACCTGCTTACCAATTACCGTGTCCGCCTCGGGGGGGCTCGCGCATGATCGTCGGCGGTATTGATGTCGTCACGCTGATCTCGATGCTGATGGTGGCCTCGACGCCGGTTCTGCTGGCGGCGACGGGCGAACTGGTGGCGGAGAAGTCGGGCGTGCTGAACCTCGGCGTCGAGGGGATGATGATCGTCGGCGCCGTCGCGGGCTTCGCCGCCGCGGTGACCACCGGCAGCCCGGTTCTGGGATTCGCGGGCGGCGCGCTGGCGGGCGCCGCGATGGCCGCGCTCTTCGCGCTTCTCACGCAGGTGTTCCTGTCGAACCAGACCGCGACCGGCCTTGCGCTGACGCTGTTCGGGCTCGGCCTCTCGGCGCTTGTGGGCAAGCCCTTCGAGGGCGTGCGCCCGCCGCCCACCGGCAAGGTGCCGTTCGGCCCGCTGAGCGATATTCCCATGCTCGGCCGGATCCTGTTCTCGCATGACTGGGTGGTTTATCTGTCGCTCGCGCTGGTCGCGGCGGTCTGGGGCATGCTGAAATACAGCCGTGCCGGGCTGATCCTGCGCGCTGTGGGCGAAAACCACGACGCGGCCCATGCGCTCGGCTATCGGGTGATCGCGGTGCGCTTCGCCGCGCTGGCCTTCGGCGGGGCGCTGGCGGGGCTGGGCGGGGCCTATCTCAGCCTGATCCGCGTGCCGCAATGGACCGAGGGGATGACCGCCGGCGCCGGCTGGATCGCGCTTGCCATCGTCGTCTTCGCAAGCTGGCGCGCCGGGCGGGTGCTGATCGGCGCCTATCTGTTCGGCGGCATCACCGCGCTGCAACTGCAGCTTCAGGCGGCGGGCTACGCGATCCCGGTGCATCTGCTGACGATGGCACCCTATGTGCTGACCATCGTGGTGCTGGTGGTGCTGTCGGCCTTGCACCGGCACGGCGCGCAGGCGGCCCCCGCCGCGCTCGGCCGGTCGTTCCATGCCTCGAACTGAGGCGCAATCCCGCGCCGGGGCAAGACCGCCCCGGTGCCTTTCAACCGTTTCCATCCAAGGGAGCTTCCGATGAACCGCAGATCCTTTCTGACCACCACCGCCGCGACCGCCGTCGCCGCCACCGCCGGCCTGCCGCTCCGCGCCGCCGAGCCGATGAAGGTCGGCTTCATCTATGTCGGCCCGGTCGGCGACATGGGCTGGTCGTTCCAGCACGATCAGGCCCGTCAGGCCGCCGAGAAGGCGCTCGGCGGCAAGGTCAAGACCACCTACATGGAAAGCGTCCCCGAAGGCCCCGACGCCGAACGCGCGCTGACCCAGCTGGCGCTGCAGGGCAACCAGCTGATCTTCGCGACCTCGTTCGGCTACATGGATGCCGTCGTCAACGTCGCCAAGAAATTCCCCAAGGTGAAGTTCGAGCACGCCACCGGCTACAAGCGCGCCGACAACCTCGGCACCTATGACGCGCGTTTCTACGAAGGCCGCGCGATCCAGGGCTATCTGGCCGGCAAGATGACCAAGTCGAACAAGATCGGCTATATCGGCTCGTTCCCGATCCCGGAATGCGTGCAGGGCATCAACTCGGCCTTCGTCGCCGCGCGCAAGGTCAACCCGGATGTCGAGATCAAGGTGGTCTGGGCCTACACCTGGTTCGACCCGGCGAAGGAGGCCGATGCCGCCGCCGCGCTGATCGCCGAGGGCTGCGACGTCATCATGCAGCACACCGACTCGACCGCGCCGCAGGCGAAGGCGCAGGAAGCGGGCAACGTCTACACCTTCGGTCAGGCGTCGGACATGTCGGCCTTCGCGCCGAAGCCGCGGATCGGCTCGACCATCGACAACTGGACGCCCTATTACACCAAGCGCTTCACCGATGCGGTCGAGGGCAAATGGGCCTCGGACGCGACCTGGGGCGGCATCGCCTCGGGCATGGTGGAGATCGGCGAGATCACCTCGGCGGTGCCCGATGACGTGAAGGCCGGCGCGCTGGAGCTGAAGGACAAGATCGCCAAGGGCTACCACCCGTTCACCGGCCCGCTGAACAAGCAGGACGGCTCGGTCTGGCTCAAGGACGGCGAGACCCCGGACGATGGCGTGATCGCCGGCATGAACTTCTATGTCGAGGGCATCAAGGCCGAGCTGCCGAAGTAATCGCGGCGCCCGCAAAGATGCCACAGGGCGGCCCTTAGGGGCCGCCCTTTTTCATGCCCGAGGATCGAAGGGCGGCGCGGGGACCTCAGCGCATCGCGGCCGGTGGCACCCCGCCCTGCCCGGTTCCGCCCTGTTCTGGCAAGGCCAGCAGCACCTGCCCGCCCGCGGAAAGGTCGAGCGCCTGCACCACCACCGCGCGCCAGTGCGGTGCATCGGCGGGCACGGCGGCCAGAAGCCGGGCGGCCTCCGCCGCAGGCTGGGCCCCGGCGCCGGGCCGGCCAAGCCCCGCCGCCACCCGGTGCAACAGATCTGCCAGCCCCTCGGGCGGGCCAATCCGGGCCTCGTCACGCAGCGCATGGTAAAGTTCGTCGCCGAGGATCAGCGCCTGTGCATAGATCCGCGCCGCGTGCCGGTCGTAACGGTCGGCAACGGCCAAGACCTCGGGCCCCGCACTGAGCCCACGCAGCGACCAGCGCGCATTGTCGCGCGCAAGACTGATCCCGCCATCGAGGGCCACCAGCCGCCCGCGCGCCGCGCCAAGACGGCGCGCCGCGATCCGGGCGCGGTTCGGATCGCGCTCGCGCACCGCGCGCTCGGCGATCAGCATCCCCTGCCCGAGCTCGGCCAGAAACTTGCGCGCCGAGCCCTCCAGCGTCTTCATCGGATCGGGGGTCAGCAGGATCTGACTGAAACTCAGCCCGACCGCGGTGCCGATCAGCACATCAAGGATGCGTTCCGGCCCCGCCGTCACCGCGCCCATGGTCAGCACCATCAGCGCCGAGACCCCGGACTGGATCGCGGCAACCGCGCCCTGCCCCCACAGCGAAGCGACGAGGATCGCGAGAAACGTCACCGCCGCCAGCCTGAGCACGCTCAGCGCCGGATCGTCGCCGAGCGGGATCAACAGGCTCGCCTCACCGATCGCGATGCCGGTCAGCACCCCCGACAGCATCGCCAGCGCCTGCCTGCCGTGGTTCGGCAACCCGGGCGCGAGGCACACCACAGAGGCCACCACCGCGAACATCGGCTGGCTGTGCCCGGCCAGTCCGCGCGCCAGCATCCACGCAATCGCCACCGCCAGCGCACAGACCAGCGCGTCGCCCCAGGCGAGGTGCGCCCGGTCTCTCAGCCGCGCCCCGATCCCCTTGAGCCGGACATCGAGCACGCCCGGAACCTCAGACCAGCTTCGACTTGACGATCGGGCCGACGGCGCCGAAATCCATCTGGCCGGTATAACGGGTCTTGAGCACCGCCATCACCTTGCCCATGTCCCGGATCGAGGCGGCACCGGTTTCGGCGACAGCGGCCTCGATCGCCGCAGAGACCTCCTCGCCGGTCAGCTGACGCGGGAGGAATTCCTCGATCACCTTGATTTCGGCCAGTTCCTTCTCGGCCAGCTCAAGGCGCCCGCCCTCTTCATAGGCGCGCGCCGATTCCTGACGCTGCTTGACCATCTTGCCGAGGATGGCGAGGATCTCGCCATCGCCCAGATCAATCGGATCGGCCTCGGCACGAAGCGCGATCTCGCGGTCCTTGATGGCGGCATTGATCAGCCGCAGCGTCGACAGCCGGTCGCGGTCCTTGGCCTTCATCGCCTCTTTCAGGGCAAGCGAAAGGCGTTCACGCATCTGCATGGTGTAACTCCGAATTTCAGCGGGGCTTTGCCCGGACGCACCACCATAGCGCGAAGTGCTTTCACAAACAACAATGCCAACCTATTGATTTCATTAAGTAAGAACTTTTGACGCAAGGGGTTGACCCGGCTCTTCGACCTGCATAGTTTCCAGCAGATTTTGCCCTGGGAGTCGCGCCATGCCTGCAATCAACCAGTCATCGGAAAAGCCTACCGCGCTCATTGCGCTTGCTGACGGGCAGTTGTTCTACGGACGAGGCTTCGGCGCGACCGGAACGACGGTGGCCGAACTGGTGTTCAACACCGCCATGACCGGATACCAGGAGATCATGACCGATCCGAGCTATGCCGGCCAGGTCGTGACCTTCACCTTCCCCCATGTCGGCAATGTCGGCACCAACCCCGAGGACGAGGAGACCGCCGATCCGGTGGCCGCCGGCCTCGTCGTCAAATGGGACCCGACGGAACCCTCGAGCTGGCGCGCCCGCGACGATCTGACGGGCTGGCTCGCGAAACATGGCCGGATCGGCGTCGGCGGCGTCGATACGCGCCGGCTGACGCGCGCCATCCGCCAGCAGGGCGCCCCCCATGTCGCCATCGCCCATGACCCCGAAGGCAACTTCGACGTCGAGGCGCTGGTGAAGCAGGCGCGCGAGTGGAAGGGCCTCGTCGGGCTCGACCTCGCGAAGGACGTCACCTGCGCCCAGAGCTACAAGTGGGACGAGAAGCGGTGGGCCTGGCCCGAGGGCTACAGCCGCCGCGAAGGCCCCGGCCTGAAGGTCGTCGCCATCGACTACGGCGCGAAGCGCAACATCCTGCGCTGCCTCGCCTCGGCAGGGTGCGAAGTGACTGTGCTGCCCGCGACCGCCACGGCCGAGGACGTTCTGGCGCTGAACCCCGAGGGCGTGTTCCTGTCGAACGGCCCGGGCGATCCGGCCGCGACCGGCACCTATGCCGTGCCGATGATCCAGGGCGTGCTGGCAAAGGATCTGCCGGTGTTCGGCATCTGCCTCGGCCATCAGATGCTGGCGCTGGCGCTCGGTGCGAAGACCATCAAGATGAACCACGGCCATCACGGTGCGAACCACCCGGTGAAGGATCTGACCACCGGCAAGGTCGAGATCACCTCGATGAACCACGGCTTCACCGTCGATGCCCAGACCCTGCCCGCCGGCGTGAAGGAAACCCATGTCTCGCTGTTCGACGGCTCGAACTGCGGTATCGCCATCGAGGGGCGCCCGGTGTTCTCGGTGCAGTATCACCCCGAGGCGAGCCCGGGCCCGCAGGACAGCTATTACCTGTTCGACCGTTTCGCCGAGGCGATCCGCGCCCGCCGCGGCTAACACACCGTAAAGTCATGCGATTTCAAACGGCGCCCCGGATCCGGGGCGCCGTTTTCCGTGGTGCGTTAAACATATGTTAATCCTCCGCCCGCACCCTGTCAGCAACCGGGCTGCACAGCGGGAGGGCGAAGCAGTGCGACAGGCGACACGATTGCGGAGCGTTCCGCAAACGGCAGGGGCGGTGGTGACCTCGAGTCCGGCGCGGGTGCCGCTCGGCAAGCTTTTGCTCGATGCGAAGGCAGTGAGCTCTGGCGATCTGCTGCGCGCGGTCGCCCTGCGCGGGCGCGAGGAGGTGCGCCTTGGCGATATCCTGCTGACCCACGGCTGGGTGAGCGAGGCGGACCTGCTGGCGGCGCTGGCGGTGCAATGGTCGTCCTGCGTCGTCAATCTGTCGCGGGACGCGCCGGACCCGCGGCTGATCGACAGGCTGGGGGCAGAGATGTGCCTGCGCGAAGGGGTTCTGCCCTGGCGGCGCGTGGCCGGAGAGACCCTGATCGCCACCGCACGCCCCGAAACATTCTCCGCCATCGCGCCCGATCTGATACGGCGGTTCGGCCCGTGCCGGATGGTTCTGGCCCCCGAGGCAGCGATCCACGCCGCGCTGCTGGCGCGCCGCCAGACCGCGCTGATCCGCCGTGCGGAGGCCTCTGTCCCCGCGGCGGAAAGCTGCCGGCACGACCGGGCGGGGGGGCTGCGTGGACCGGATCTGGCACTCATCGCCCTCGCGGCGATCGCGCTCGGTCTGGTGCTGGCGCCGTTGTCGGTGTTCGGGCTGATCTTCGGCTGGACGATGCTGACGCTGATCGCCTCAATGGTCCTGAAAGGCTGCACCGCCTGGGCGGAAGTGCGGGCGAGCACCCGGCTGAGGGGCACCGCCGACCGCCGCGGCCTGCCCGATCCTACGCCCGCGACGCCGATCCGGCTGCCGATGATCTCGCTTCTCGTGCCGCTTTACCGCGAGGCCGATATCGCGGCGCGGCTGGTTGCCCGCCTCGGGGCGCTGGCCTACCCGCGCGAGCTTCTGGATGTGCTTCTCGTGGTCGAGGAGGCCGACAGCCTGACCCGCGAGGCCCTTGCCGCCGCCGATCTGCCGCGCTGGATGCGAGTCGTCGTGGTGCCCGACGGGCCGGTGCGCACCAAGCCGCGCGCGATGAACTACGCACTGCATTTCTGCCGCGGCACGATTGTCGGGGTCTATGACGCCGAGGATTGCCCCGAGCCCGATCAGCTGCATGTCGTCGCCGCCCGCTTCGCCGCCGCACCGCCCGAAGTGGCCTGCCTGCAGGGCGTTCTCGACTTCTACAACCCGCGCAGCAACTGGCTGGCGCGCTGCTTCACCATCGAATACGCGGTGTGGTTTCGCGTGTTTTTGCCGGGACTGGCGCGGCTCGGGCTGGTGGTGCCTCTCGGCGGCACGACGCTGTTCTTCCGCCGCGCGGTGCTCGACCGCCTCGGCGCCTGGGACGCCTGGAACGTGACCGAGGACGCCGACCTCGGCCTGAGGCTCGCCCGGCGCGGCTACCGGACCGAACTGATCCCCACCGTCACCGGCGAGGAAGCGAACTGCCGCCCCCTCCCCTGGGTGAAGCAGCGCTCGCGCTGGCTCAAGGGCTTCGCGATGACCTGGGCGGTGCATATGCGCGATCCCGTCGGGCTGTGGCGCGACCTCGGCACGAAGCGGTTCATCGCGGTGCAGGCGCTGCTGCTGGCCTCCTATTCGCAATACCTGCTCGCCCCGGTGCTGTGGAGCTGCTGGATCATGCTGATGGGCCTGCCCCATCCGGTTCAGGCGCTGTTGCCGCATTGGGGGGTAATGGTGCTCGCCGCGCTGTTCATGGCGAGCGAGGTGCTCAATATCGCCGTCGCCGCCTGGGCGGTGCGCGGTGAGAACCACCGCCACCTGTTGCGCTGGACGCCAACGATGCACCTGTATTTCCCGCTAGGAACTTTCGCCGGATGGAAGGCGCTTTATGAAACCATCACCCGCCCGTTCTACTGGGACAAGACCTCGCACGGTCTGTTCGACGCTCCCCTGCCCCCGGCCGCGGCGGCCGAGGCCCCGCCCCCTTAAGGCCGGTCCTTGCGCCCGCTCGCCGCATCGAGGCGCAGCCGCGTCTCGAACGCCATCGAGATATGCGCCCGCAACGCACGCGAGGCCTCCTCGGGGTCGCCCTTGCGGATTCCGTCGACGATCGCCTGATGCTCGCGCAGCGCCGCATCGGGCCGGCCGCTCGCCGCGAGCGACGTCGTCGCGAGAAGCGCCATCGAGCGGTGCAGCAAATCGAGCTGCTGCACCAGAAACCTGTTGTGCGACGCCAGATGGATCTGCCGGTGGAACGTCTTGTTCGACCGCGCCAGCGCCGCCGGGTCGCTTTCCTGAGACCAATCCTCGTCGATCAGCTGCTGCAGGACGCGCACTTCCTCGGGCGCGGCATGTTTCGCCGCGAGCGCCGCTGCCAGCGCCTCCAGCTCTGCACGCACCGCGTAAAGCTCGGCCAGCTGGTTGTGATCGAGCGAGGCAACGATCAGGCTGCGCCCGTCACGCGCCAACATGCTTTGCGTCTCCAGCCGCTGCAGCGCCTCGCGGATCGGTGTGCGCGACACGCCGAAACGGTCGGCCAGCTCGGATTCGACCAGCCGGTCACCCGGGCGATAGTCCCCCGCGTCGATCGCGTCGAGGATCATCGAATAGGCGTCCTTCTGCATGTCTTGTCCTTGCAAAACCCTCGGAAAACCAGACGATAGGCGCCCCGCCTCCGACTGGCAAGCGCGGCATGTCGGCGCAGGCGGCAGTTGTGGCGCCCTCGTGCCGGGCGTAAGATCGTTACCATGACCGACACGTCCTTCCCCGCCGACCCGGCCCCAGATTTCGCACATGTGACCGATTGGGTCTTCGACCTCGACAACACGCTCTACCCACCGGGCGTGCGCCTGTTCGATCAGATCGAGCTGCGCATGACCGATTACGTGATGCGCACCCTCCGCGTCGGCCGCACCGAAGCCGACCGGCTGCGCCGCCACTACTGGCAGCTTTACGGCACGACCCTCGCCGGGCTGATGGCCGAGAATGACATCGACCCCGAGGCCTACATGGCCGAAGTCCATGACATTTCCTTCGACGCGCTGACCCCGGATCCGGCGCTGCATGACGCCATTGCCGATCTGCCCGGCCGCAAGATCGTGTTCACCAACGGCTCCGCCCCTTACGCGTCGCGTGTGCTCGAGGCGCGCGGCCTGTCGGGGCTGTTCGACGGGCTCTACGGCGTCGAGAACGCGAATTACCGCCCGAAGCCCGAGCGCATCGCCTTTGAAACCGTGTTCGGCAAAGCCGGCATCCGCCCCCGTCAGGCCGCGATGTTCGAGGACGATCCGCGCAATCTCGCCGCGCCCCACGCGATGGGGATGCGCACCGTCCATGTCGCGCCCACACCGGTCGATGCGCCCCATATCGGCCATCACACCGACGACCTCGCGCGCTTTCTGACACGGATCAAGGCGCGCCAGGGCTGAGCGCGCGACACCAGTCCCGCGCCGGCTCTGGACGGGGCCGCGAAACACCCTAAATCGGCTGCGAGAGTGCAGCGAACGCAAGGAAGACAGCATGGAAACGGTCGATGTCGTGATCTCGGGCGGCGGCGTGGCAGGGCTGACGGCGGCGGCGGCCTTCGCCTCCTCGGGCTTTTCTGTGACCTGCGTCGACCCGACCCCCCCAGTCACCGACGAACGTTCCGAAGGGGCCGACATGCGCTCGACCGCCTTCCTGCAGCCCTCGCGCGACGTGCTGGAACGCGCCGGGCTGTGGCCGCGGCTCGTGCCTCATGCCGCGCCCCTCAACATCATGCGTATCGTCGACGCAGGTGGCGCCGAGCCCACGCCGCGCCTGACGCGCGATTTCGTCGCGGCCGAACTCTCCGATCAGCCGTTCGGCTGGAACTTCCCGAACTGGCTGCTGCGCCGCGAGATGGTCGCGCGCCTCGCCGAGCTCGGCAATGTCGATTTCCGTCCCGGCGTCGCCACCACCGGCCTCGCCACCCGCGCCTCGGGGGCCGAGGTCACGCTCTCCGACGGCAGCCGCATCGCCGCGCGCCTGGTGATCGGCGCGGACGGGCGCGACTCCTTCATCCGCGAGGCCTCCGGCATCCGCGCGAAGACCACGCATTACGGCCAGAAGGCACTCGCCTTCGCCGTCACCCACCCCATCCCGCATCAGAACGTCTCGACCGAGATCCACCGCTCGGGCGGCCCGTTCACCTTCGTGCCGCTGCCCGACCGCGACGGCAAACCCTCCTCCGCCATCGTCTGGATGGAGCGCGGCCCCGAGGCCGAGCGCCTCGCCGCCCTGCCGAAAGACGAATTCGAAGCCGAGGCGACGCGGCGCTCGGGCGGCATCTTCGGCCCGCTGACGCTCGAAACCCGCCGCGCCGTCTGGCCGATGATCACCCGCCTCGCCGAGCGTTTCACCGCCGAGCGCACCGCCCTGATCGCCGAGGCCGCCCATGTCATCCCGCCGATCGGCGCGCAGGGGCTGAACATGTCGCTCGCCGATCTGACCTGCCTGCTCGCGCTGTGCGAGAAGGATCCCGCCCATATCGGCGAACGCGCCATGCTCGACGCCTATGGCCGGCGCCGCTGGCCCGAGGTGAAGGCGCGCGAGATCGGCATCGACCTGCTCAACCGCGCCTCGATGATGGCGCCGCGACCGCTGCGCGATCTGCGGGCGGGGCTTCTGGGCGCGCTCTACAGCCTGCCGCCGGTGCGTCGCACGCTGATGCGCGCGGGCCTCGGCGTCCGCTGAGCGAAGGCAGCCCCCGCCTCTTTCGGCTTTCCCCAAATATCCCGGGGGAGTCTCCGAAGGAGACGGGGGCAGAGCCCCCTGCCCCCGTCCCGCAAAACGACCCGCCGACGCTTACTCGGCCGCGAGTTCCAACCCACCTTCCCGCTGCAAGAACCCGACCACGGCGTCGATCCCCACGCCCTGACGCAGCCGCGCCATGACATAGGGTTTCGTCCCCCGCGCCGCCCGCGTATCGCGTTCCAGCAGCTCCGGATCCACGCCGACATAGGGCGCGAGGTCGGTCTTGTTGACGATCAGCAGGTCCGAACGCGTCAGCCCCGGCCCCTTCTTGCGCGGAATGTCCTGCCCGGCGGCGGTGTCGATCACGTAGATCGTCAGATCCGCCAGCTCCGGGCTGTAGGTCGCCGCCAGATTGTCGCCGCCTGATTCGATCAGCACCAGATCCAGATCGGGAAACTGCGCGTTCAGATCCGCGATGGCCGCGAGGTTGATCGAGGCATCCTCGCGGATCGCGGTATGCGGGCAGCCGCCGGTCTCGACACCGCGGATCCGCTCGGCGGGCAGCACCTGGGCACGCATCAGCGCCTCGGCATCCTCGCGGGTGTAGATGTCATTCGTCACCACCGCCATCGAGCAGCGCCCCGCCAGCGCGCGGCACAGCTGTTCCGTCAGCGTGGTCTTGCCCACTCCCACCGGCCCGCCGATGCCGACGCGCAAAGGTCCGTTCGTCATGTCCTGAAGATCCTCACTTCCATCGTCTCATGCGCCATCGCGCCCAGATCGGCGCGGAAGGCCGAGGTGGCAAGCGCCCCGGTTCCCGCCCGTGCGGCGCGCGAGGCCAGCTCCGCGATGCGCGGATGCAGCCCCGCCAGCACCCTCTGCCCCGCCGCCTGACCGAGCGGCATGAACCGCACCGCGCAGGACACGAGGTTCGAGGCGAAGGCATGGAGAAACAGCGCGATCGCCGGCTCAGCCGGCGCGTTGACCCGCAGCGCCGCCCGCGCGAAGGCCAGAGGCAGCGGCAAAGCCGCCTCCGCCGCGCCGGTCATCTCGTTGCGCGCCAGGGTGAAGGCGCGGCCCTGCGCCTCGGTCTCGGCCAGACGTTCGGCGGAACCGGCCAGCGCGCGGGCGAGATCGGCAAGCGGCTCCAACGCCTCACCCGCAAGCGCCGCGCCGATCAGCACCGCGTCATTCCACCCCGCCCCGTAGCGCAGGATGTCGTCGAGCCAGTCGGAGAGCGCCGCCTCGGAGCGCACCTCATCCGCCGCGATGGCCTGTTCGAGGCCGTGGCTGTAGGCAAACGCCCCGGTCGGAAACGCCGGCGACAGCCATTGCATCAGATCGAGCCAGACCGTCAGACCGGCACCGTCTGCCCCGGTCTCAGCCTCAGCCGTGCACATGGAAGCTGCCGTCGCCATGGCTGTGGCCGAACAGCGTCGCGCCATGCTCGTGGCCCATCGTGCGGCCCATGCCATAGGCGCCGCCCTCGGGGCGGAACGGCTCGACCGTCTCGGTCACCTTCGCGCCAAGCTGTTCCAGCATCGCCTTCAGCACATGGTCTTGCCGGATCACCAGCCGCAGCGGCTCGATCTGGCACGGCGTATGGCGGTTGCCGATATGCCAGGCGAGACGTGTCAGATTGCCGGTCACCGACAGGCAGGGCTCGACGCCCGGACGCACCTCGATCAGCCGCCCGTCGTCGAGGCGAAACGCCTCGCCGCCGGTCAGGTTGGTGACCTCCGCGAGATCGACCAGAAAGTCGATCCCCCCCGCCGAGGTCAGCCGCTTGCGGCGCAAAAAACGCCCCTCGTAATCGAGGGCGACATGATCGGCCGCCCCCGTCCACTCCCCGGCCGGGATCACGCTTTGGGCATGGATCAGATCGGACATCGGCAGCCTCAGAACAGGAAGTAGCGCTGTGCGAGCGGCAGCGTCTTCGCCGGTTCGCAGGTCAGCAGCACGCCATCGGCGCGGACCTCGTAGGTCTCGGGATGGACCTCGATCTTCGGCAGCGCGTCGTTCAGCTTCATGTCGGCCTTGCCGATGCCGCGGGTATGGCTGACCGGAAGAACCGCCTTGTCGAGGCCGAGCGTCGCCCCCACCCCGGCCGCGGCGGCCGCGCCCGAGACGAAGGTCGCGCAGCTCGCGCCGAGCGCCTTGCCGAAAGCGCCGAACATCGGGCGCATGTAGAACGGCTGCGCCGGGATCGAGCCGTTCGGATCGCCCATCTGCGCCGCGACGATCATGCCGCCCATCAGCACCATCTCGGGTTTCGCGCCGAAGAACGCCGGCTCCCACAGCACCAGATCGGCGCGCTTGCCGACCTCGACAGAGCCGATATGCGCCGACAGCCCATGCGCGATGGCCGGGTTGATGGTGTATTTCGCCACGTAACGGCGCACCCGCAGGTTGTCGTTGTCGCCGGTTTCCTCGGGCAGGCGGCCGCGCTGCTTCTTCATCTTGTCGGCGGTCTGCCAGGTGCGGGTGATCACCTCGCCCACCCGGCCCATCGCCTGACTGTCGGACGAGATGATCGAGATCGCGCCCATGTCGTGCAGGATGTCTTCGGCGGCGATGGTTTCCTTGCGGATACGGCTTTCGGCGAAGGCCACGTCCTCGGGCACCTTGTTGTCGAGGTGGTGACACACCATCAGCATATCGAGATGCTCTTCCAGCGTATTGCCGGTATAGGGCCGCGTCGGGTTGGTCGAGGACGGGATCACGTTCGGCGCGCCGACCACCTTGAGGATGTCGGGCGCATGACCGCCGCCCGCGCCCTCGGTATGGAAGGCGTGGATGGTGCGGCCCTTGAAGGCGGCGAGCGTGTTCTCGACGAAGCCGGATTCGTTGAGCGTGTCGGTGTGGATCATCACCTGCACGTCCATCTTGTCGGCAACGCTCAGGCAGCAGTCGATGGCGGCGGGGGTGGTGCCCCAGTCCTCATGCAGCTTCAGCGCGGCGGCGCCGGCGCTGACCTGTTCCGTCAGCGCCTCGGGGAGCGAGGCGTTGCCCTTGCCGGCGAGCGCGAAGTTCATCGGCAGCCCGTCGAGCGCCTGCAGCATCCGCGCGATATGCCACGGCCCCGGCGTGCAGGTGGTGGCAAGCGTGCCATGCGCCGGCCCGGTGCCGCCGCCGAGCATACAGGTCACCCCGGAATAGAGCGAATCCTCGACCTGCTGCGGCGCGATGAAATGGATATGCGCATCCATGCCGCCCGCGGTCAGGATCTTGCCTTCGCCGGCGATGATCTCGGTTCCCGGGCCGATGACGATGGTCACGGCGGGCTGGGTGTCGGGGTTGCCGGCCTTGCCGATGGCGGCGATGCGGCCGTCGCGCAGACCGACGTCGGCCTTGCAGATGCCGCTCCAGTCGACGATCAGCGCATTGGTGATGACGGTATCCATCGCGCCACCCGCGCGCGAGACCTGCGACTGGCCCATGCCGTCGCGGATCACCTTGCCGCCGCCGAACTTGACCTCTTCGCCATAGGTGGTGAAGTCCTTCTCGACCTCGATGATCAGGTCGGTATCGCCAAGGCGCAGCCGGTCGCCGGTGGTGGGGCCATACATGTCGGCATAGGTGCCGCGCGAAATCGTGCTGGCCATCACAGGTCTCCCATCACGGTCTGGTTGAAGCCGAACACCCGGCGCGATCCGCGATAGGGGATCAGCCGGACCTCGCGGGTCTGACCCGGCTCGAAGCGCACCGCGGTCCCCGCCGCGATGTCGAGCCGCATCCCTCGCGCCGCGGCGCGGTCGAAGGACAGCCCGGCGTTGGTCTCGGCGAAATGGTAATGCGAGCCGACTTGGATCGGACGGTCGCCGGTGTTCGAGACGGTCAGCACGATGGCCTCCAGCCCCTCGTTCAGCGTGATCTCGCCAGCGGCGGGAAGGATCTCTCCGGGAATCATGGCGGACCTCAGCGAATGGGATGGTGAACGGTGACGAGCTTGGTGCCGTCGGGGAAGGTCGCCTCGATCTGGATCGCGGGGATCATCTCGGCGATGCCGTCCATACATTGCGCGCGGGTGATGACGGCGGCGCCCGCCTCCATCAGATCGGCCACGGAGCGGCCGTCGCGCGCGCCCTCGACCACGAAATCCGAGATGATGGCGATCGCCTCGGGGTGGTTCAGCTTGACGCCGCGTTCCAGCCGGTTGCGCGCGACCATCGCGGCAAGGCTGATCAGCAGCTTTTCCTTCTCGCGGGGGCTCAGGTTCATGCTTCCCTCTTACAGTTGCCACACGCGCGGCGGGGCGGCGCCCTGCCGCAGCGCGGTCATCAAAGCCAGTATCTGCCGGCGCAGCGGCCAGCCGTCAGCGGCCAGCATCCGCACGACGCATTTTCCGTCAAAGGCCGAGGCCGCCCCCTCCACCCCCTCATGGCCGAGAGCGGCGCGCGCGGCCGGCAGCGCATCCTCGGCGCCGCGGGTGCACAGAACGAGCGTGGCGAAGGCGCGCGCACCCCTCAGCACGGCACCGCGCGGGCCCTGGGCGAGGGGTTCGCCGCTCAGCCGGAAGGGCTCCAGAAACACCGGCTTGCCCGCACGCTCGATCCGGCGGGTATCGCGGAAATTCAGCGTCTGAACCGTCTCGCCCATCGCGGCGCGGCCGAGGATCACCGCCTCGATCATCAGACAGCCCGCCTCGGGGGTAAGCGCGATCACCGTCTCGCGCTCCAGATCCGCGCGGTCGAACAGAATGGTCTCCTGCGGCAGCCAGTCGAGCCAGCCGGCGCCGTGCACCTCGTGGCGCACCGTGACACGGGCCGGACCGTGATCGGCGCGATAGGCGCGCTCGGCCGCCTGAGTGGTGGCGATCAGCCGGGTGTCGGTTTCCGTGGCATAGGACAGCAGGTCGCCCGAGGTCAGCCCGCCCGCGGTGTTGAGAAACACCACCTCCGGCACGCCGCGCACCCGGGGCAGAAGCGCCTTGCCGCAGCCTTGCTGGCGCAGACCGCTCAGCCGGCCATCGCGAAACCGCGCCGCCGCCTCGCCCTGGGCGCGCTGCATCTGGGCCTGCGGGGCCGTTTCCGGATCGGGGGTGTCGAACATCGGTCTCTCCTCAGCCGATTTACCCCCAAGCCGAAGCCCGCGTCCATCCCGCGCGCCTTAAACCGCGCCACACCCGGGGCGAAGCGCACAAAATTCAGGCGCACGGCACCCCCTACCCCAACGGCCCCGGCAAGCGCTCCTCGGACAGAAGCACATTCGCCTCGACCTGACCGATACCGGGCAGCGTCAGGATGCGGCGGCGCAGGATGCGCTCGAAATCGGCGATGTCGCGGGCGCGCACCTTGATGCGGTAATCGAACACCCCAAGGACATGCTGCACCACCTGCACCTCGGGGATGGCGGTCACCGCGCGCTCGAAATCCTCGAGGCTGACCCGCCCGCGCGTGCCGATCTTGATCCCCAGAAACACCGTCACCCCGAAACCCACCGCGGCGAGGTCCAGCTCCAGCCGGCGCCCGGCGATGGCGCCCTGCTCGGTCAGCCGCTGGATCCGGCGCCAGCACGCCGGCTGCGACAGCCCCACCCGGCGCCCGAGCGCGCCCGCCGACAGCGTCGCATCCTGTTCCAGCGCCCGCAGGATCGCCCGGTCGGTATCGTCGAGCGCGATCACAGCGGCAGCTCCGTCGTGTCCTTGATCGAGGACACCAGCATCAGCGCCTCGGTGTCCTGGATATGCGGCAGCGTCAGGATGCGGTCGCGATAGATCTCCTTCCAATGCTCCATGTCGCGCGCGATCACGTTCAGACGCACGTCGGTCTGGCCGAGGAAGGTCTGGATCTCCAACACCTCTGGCACCAGCCGCGCGGCGGCGATGAACTCGTCAAAGGCGCGCGGATGAGTCTTGTCGAGGGTGAAGCGCAGCGACACCTCGATCTCCCAGCCGAGGCGACGCCAGTCGATCACCGCCTGCGTGCCGCGGATGACGCCCGCCTCGCGCAGCTTCTCGATCCGGCGCCAGCAGGTCGCGGTGGTGATGCCGGCACGTTCGGCCAAGGCGGCCACCGCCATCGCCGGATCGGCCAGCAGGTTGCGCAGGATGCGCCGGTCAGTATCGTCTATCTGCATGACTGTTTCGATAATTGCCATTCATACGAATTGATATTGCCATTTATCGCAAAATATCATCGTCAATGAAACCCTGTATCTCCACGTTTCGCCTATTCTGCACGCAGCGAATATGGAGGAAATCATGCGCGTTTATTACGATCGCGATTGCGATGTGAACCTGATCAAGGACAAGAAGGTCGCCATCCTGGGTTACGGCTCGCAGGGCCACGCCCATGCGCTGAACCTGCGCGATTCGGGTGCGAAGAACGTCGTCGTCGCGCTGCGCGAGGGCTCCGGCTCGGCGAAGAAGGCCGAAGCCGAGGGCCTGAAGGTCATGGGCATCGCCGAAGCCGCTGCCTGGTGCGACCTGATCATGTTCACCATGCCCGACGAGCTGCAGGCCGAGACCTACAAGAAATACGTCCATGACAACCTGAAGGAAGGCGCCGCGATCGCCTTCGCGCACGGCCTGAACGTGCACTTCGGCCTGATCGAGCCGAAGCCCGGCGTCGACGTCATCATGATGGCGCCGAAGGGGCCGGGGCACACCGTGCGCGGCGAATACGTCAAGGGTGGCGGCGTGCCGTGCCTCGCGGCGGTGGCGCAGGACGCGACCGGCAAGGCGATGGAAATCGCGCTGAGCTACATCTCGGCGATCGGCGGCGGCCGCTCGGGCATCATCGAGACCACCTTCCGCGACGAGTGCGAAACCGACCTGTTCGGCGAGCAGGCCGTGCTGTGCGGCGGTCTGGTCGAGCTGATCCGCTGCGGTTTTGAGACCCTGGTCGAAGCCGGCTACGCCCCGGAGATGGCCTATTTCGAGACCACCCACGAGATGAAGCTGATCGTCGATCTGATCTACGAAGGCGGCATCGCGAACATGAACTACTCGATCTCGAACACCGCCGAATACGGCGAGTATGTCTCGGGCCCGCGCGTTCTGCCCTACGAAGAGACCAAGGCCCGCATGAAGGCCGTGCTCACCGACATCCAGAACGGCAAGTTCGTGCGTGACTTCATGCAGGAAAACGCCGTCGGCCAGCCGTTCTTCAAGGCGACCCGCCGCATCGGCGACGAGCACCTGCTCGAACAGACCGGCGCCAAGCTGCGCGACATGATGCCCTGGATCTCGAAGGGCAAGCTGGTCGACCGCTCGCGCAACTGATCGGGCGACGGGCGCGGCGTTTCCCTTTCGATTCGCCGCAAATATCCCGGGGGTGAGGGCCGCGAGGCCCGAGGGGGCGGAGCCCCCTCCCCTTGCCTTTGCGGGGCGGAGCCCCCTCCCCTTTGCCTCTGCGGGGAGCTGCCTGCCTGCGTCACGCGGGCAAGCGCCCCGCCTTCCGGATCCGGTCGCCTTGCGAGGCGGCCGATTTCTTTCTAGCCTGCCCCCATGACAGACCGCGAAGACCCGAACCGCCTTCCCACGATCCTGGTGATCGGATTTCCGAAATCCGGCACCTCGACACTCCAGCGTGCCTTCACTGCAAGCGGGCTGACCAGCGCGCACTGGACGTGGAACGGCAATGCCATCGGCCGGCTGATCTATGACGGCTGGTTCGACAAGGGCGATCCGCTCGCGCTCCTGACCGGGCTCGATGCGGTCACGCAGATGGATTTCTGCCACCCCGAAAGCGGGCGCAACTACTGGCCGAACCTCGATATTTCCCTGCTTCTGGTAATCCGGCGGCTGCACCCCGGGGTGAAGCTGATCTTCAACGCCCGCCCCTATGACGCCACCGTCGACAGCTTCGCGCGCTGGCAGGGCTGGGGCGCGCTGGTCGAGCGCGTCACCCGCGCCGACATCCCCGGCCTGCCCGCCGGCCGCGGCGACCGGCACGAGGACCTCACCCGCTGGATCGAGGCCCATCACGCCGCGATCCGTGACATCTTCGATTACGATCCGAATTTCCTCGATCTCGACATCACCGCGCCCGATGCGCGCCAGCGGCTGTCATCCTTCATCGGCCGGCCGCTGAAATGGTGGGGCGTCGAGAATGCCAACCCCGCACCCGGCGAAGATGAAGAGCCCGACGAAGAGGACGAGGAAAGGGAGGCGGGCAACAGCACGCCCGACGCCTCCGCCGGAGGGCCCCGGAGCGACTGACCGCCCGGAGCCCCCGCACAGTCGCGGGGCAGCCGGGACCGGATCTCAGCCGGTCAGACCGCTGCCTCGACAGTCGCGACGATGCCGTCGACGACCTCGTGGAGCAGCGCATCGTTCTCGGATTCCGCCATGACGCGGATCAGCGGCTCGGTGCCGGACTTGCGGATCAGCAGCCGGCCGTTGCCGTCAAGGCGCGCCTCGGCCGCGGCGATGGCCGCCTGCACCGGAGCCGCGTTCAGCGGATCGCTCCCCGCCGCGTAACGCACGTTCTTCAGAAGCTGCGGCACCGTCTCGAACTGCTGCGCAAGCTCCGAAGCCTTGCGCCCGGTCTCGGCCATCGCCGCCAGGAACTGCAACCCCGCCATCAGCCCGTCACCGGTGGTGGCGTAATCGGTCATCACGATATGGCCCGACTGCTCGCCGCCGAGATTGAAGCCGCCCTCGCGCATCCGCTCGACGACATAGCGGTCGCCCACCTTGGTGCGTTCAAGACGCAGCCCGCGCCCCGTCAGAAACCGTTCGAGGCCGAGGTTCGACATCACCGTCGCCACCAGCGCACCGCCGCGCAGCCGGCCCTGCTCGGCCCAGCGGCCGGCGAACAGCGCCATGATCTGATCGCCGTCGGCCACCCGGCCCTTCTCGTCGATGATCATCACCCGGTCCGCGTCACCGTCGAGCGAAATCCCCAGATCCGCTCCGTTCGCCAGAACCGCGGCCTGCGCCGCCTCGGTATGGGTGGAGCCGCAGCGCTCGTTGATATTGTGCCCGTCGGGCGAGACGCCGACCGGGATCACCTCGCAGCCAAGCTCCCACAGCACCTCGGGCGCGGCCTTGTAGGACGCACCGTTGGCGCAATCGATCACCACCTTCATCCCGGACAGCCGGCCACGCGCCGGGAAGGTGGTCTTGGCATATTCGACGTAGCGCCCGACGCCGTCGTCGATGCGCTTCGCCCGGCCGATGTTCTGCGGCTGCGCGAGGCGGATCTCGCCCGCCACCATCGCCTCGATCTCGGCCTCGGCCTCGTCGGACAGCTTGAACCCGTCGGGGCCGAAGAACTTGATGCCGTTGTCCTTGGCCGGGTTGTGGCTCGCCGAGATCATGATCCCCATGTCGGCCCGCATCGAGCGCGTCAGATAGCCGATCGCCGGCGTCGGCACCGGGCCGAGCAGCAGCACATTCATCCCCGTCGAGGTCAGCCCCGCGGTCAGCGCGTTTTCCAGCATGTAGCCCGACAACCGGGTATCCTTGCCGATCACCACCCGATGGCCATGGCTCGCGTCATTGCGGAAATACCGCCCCGCCGCCGCGCCCAGCTTCAGCGCCATCTCGGCCGTCATCGGCCAGCTGTTGGCCTCGCCGCGAACCCCATCCGTTCCGAAAAGCTTGCGCGTCATTCCTCGTATCCCCTTGCGATCGCGTTCCACAGGCGGATGCCCTGCGCGATCTCCGTCACGTCATGCACCCGGTGCATCTGAATTCCCTGCCCAAGCCCCGCGAGCGTCACCGCCAGCGTGCCGGGCGCGCGAGAGGTCGCCTCCGGCGCCTCGCCCACCGTGCCGATGAAGCGCTTGCGCGACACCCCCAGCAGCACCGCGCAGCCGAGGCCGTGAAACAGGCTCAGCCCGCGGATCAGCGCGAGGTTATGGCCGACCGTCTTGCCGAAGCCGACACCCGGATCGGTCAGGATGCGGGCGCGCGGAATGCCCGCGGCCTCGGCGACGGCGATCCGCTCCTCAAGGTAATCGTAAACGTCGAGCAGCACATCGCCATAGCGCGGATCGTCCTGCATCGTCTCGGGCAGGCCCTGAGCGTGCATCAGACACACCGGCGCCCCTGCACGCGCGACGACCTCGGCCATCGCGGGATCGAATTCCATCGCCGCCACGTCATTGACCAGATCGGCGCCGGTGCGAAGCGCCGCCTCGGCGACCGCGGCCTTGCGGGTGTCGATGCTGATCGGCGCGGTGAAGCCCGCCAGACGCAATGCTGCGATCACCGGGGCGGTGCGCTCGATCTCCTCGGTAACGGGAACCTCGGTCGAACCGGGCCGGGTCGATTCCCCGCCGATGTCGAGAATATCCGCCCCCGCCGCGATCAGCGCATGGGCACGATCAAGCGCCGCCTGCGGCGCATTGAACCGCCCGCCGTCCGAGAAACTGTCGGGCGTCAGATTGAGGATGCCCATGATCGTCGGGCGGTCAAAACCGAGGCCCGCCATCGCCGGGCGCGGCGCGCTCAGCCGGTCGCGCACATCTTCGGGCAGATCGGCGGCCGGGATCAGCCGCGGCGCCGCACCGCGCGACAGCACCTCGACGCTGTCGAACCAGCACCAGCCGCCCGCGAGCGTCACCGCCCCCGCGGGCCGGGCCCGGTCGGTGCGGGCAATCGGTCGGTAATAAAGCCTGTCCATCGCGCTGTCTTGGCGCGAGGACGCGCGATTGGCAAGGCTCACAGCGCCACGTTCACCACCGGCACGCGGCTTCCCGCCGGGGCGGTGTCGGTTCCGTGCAGTTCCAGCCGGTCGGCGGCGAGCTGTTCGGCCAGCCACAGCGACAGTGCGACGGAGTTGCGCGCCGGCACCTTCGGCCCGTCGACGGCATCGAGAACGATCTTCGACGGCGCCCAGACCACCATCCGGCCATTGCGCATCGCCCAGTCGATTTCCGTGCGCGAGGCGACGACGACACAACGCCGGTCGCGCGCCGCCAGCACCCAGGCGTTCTGCTCGATCGCCAGAAGGTCGATGCGGCGCTGCGTCGGCTTCTGCCCGGTCTCGGGCACCGCGCCCTCGGGCATTCCCACGCTCAGGATCACCGGCGCGCCGCCCGCGGCCAGCCGGTCGAGCCGCGCCGACAAGTCATCGGCATGGATCGCCGCGTTCGACAGCCAGGCCACCACCGGATGCAGCGCCGTCCCCTGCCCCTCGACCGCGACCGGAGCCGAGGCGCGCGAGCGAACGATCTCCACCCCGAGCGCGCCCGGACCGCGGTCGAGCTTCTCGATCCGCACGAAGACGCGCATCGCCTGCGGCTCGGCCAGAATGCGTTCGGCCACCTTCTCGGCGAGGGTCTCCAGCAGGTTCAGCCGTTCCGCCGCGAGTTCGGCCGCGATGGCCTCGGTGATGCGGTCATAAGAGAGAATGCGGTCCACATCGTCATCGAGCGGCGCCGGCGCCGGACGGACCTCGACGACCACGTTGAAGCGCAGCCGCTGACCGTGGCCGCGCTCTTGCTGGAAGGCACCGATATCGGCGCTCACCACATGATCGCGCAGGCTGATCCTGTCTCGCGGATCGGCCGGGGCCGAGGCCAGGGCGCGCTCTTCGGGATGAGCGAAGGCAAGGGCGGTGTCGGAGGTCATGTCAGCCTCATCGCTTGATTGCCTCACCGTATAGAATCGGGGCGGGCAAAGGCCCACCCCGAAACGTCGCCCTGCGGGCCGGAAGCGACCCGCAGCGCCTGTCATGACGCCATCGCGATCAGTTCATCGCGGTGACGATGGGTTTCCTGTAGAACAGATGCGCCCCGATATCGGCGGTTCGTTCGAACCGACGCGACCAGCCGGGGCGAATCCAGCGGGTGTGGAAATAGGTCGCCCCATCGGTCAGCCCGCGGGGAAACCCGTCGAGCATGGCACGGGCGATCTTCTCTGCCCTTTCGAAGGCATCGCGGTCGGCATAGCCGTCGGACCGGCCATCGCAGGTGAAGCTGAACTGGCAGCTCCCTGAGACGCGCTGACTGACCACACCGCAGATGGTCTTCGGGAACGAGGCGTCGTCGACGCGATTGAGCACGACTTCCGCGACGGCCTGCTGACCGTCGAGGCTTTCGCCGCGCGCCTCGTGATAGATCGCGGAGGCGAGGCAGTTCAGCTGCGCATCGCCTTGCGGCACCGGCTGGCTGTCAAGCCAGGCTTCGGTGATCTTGTTGGGCGTCTGGCCCGGACGGGATTGCGGCGCGACCAGAATCTGCGTCATGCGCGCAGCGGAGACCGCATCGAGGCCCGAGCGTTCCCTGCCCAGAAGGGATGCCAGATCCGGCTGCACCGCAGCGGGATCATTGGACTGGCTTACCGTAACTTCGGCACGCAAGCCTCCGGCGAGGGCAAGGAGGACAATCAGTCCACCCGTCCAGCTCTTCAGCACTGACATGTGTATCTTCCGATAAGATCAATCGCCCCGGCTGCTATGGCATCGCAAACCGGAACCCGGCGCAAATAGCCGAAAACGGCCCGCCTTGTCCACCTACCGGCTCTTTTTTGTGCAGAAACTGGCCGCCAGAACGGCGGACTTTCGCGCAAGGCAGCCCCGAATCACTTCGGGGTCGCTTTCTTTTGAATAGGAACAAGCGCCTGATAACACCAGTGAAATCTGGGGGCTTGTCAGCTTTTTTGGACGCCCTCTCCGGCCCGCTCGCCGCGCGGTGCCAAAAGCGCGAAATGCGCCGCAGCAAGACGCGCGACAGGCACCCGGAACGGTGAACACGACACGTAGTCGAAGCCCGCAGCGCGGCAGAAGGCTATCGATTCGGGGTTGCCGCCATGCTCGCCACACACCGAAATCCGCAGCCCCGGACGGGCCTCGCGGCCGCGTTTCGCCCCCATCAGCAAGAGCTCCCCCACCCCCTCGACGTCGAGGCGATGGAACGGATCCTCCTCGTAAACCCCCTGGCTGACGTAGATCGACATGAAGCGGCCGGCGTCGTCGCGCGACAGACCGTAGGTCATCTGGGTCAGGTCGTTGGTGCCGAAAGACAGGAATTCGACATGCGGTGCGATCTCGCCCGCGCGCAGCGCGGCACGCGGCGTCTCGACCATCACGCCGAGGCGATAGGTCAGGTCGGCCTTCATCTCGGTCTTCACCGCCGAGGCCACCGCGTCGATCCGGGTCTTGACGATCTCGACCTCGCGCGCAGCCGAAACGAGCGGAATCATCACCTCAGGCACCACCGGCGCACCGTGACGCGAGGCCTCGATCGCCGCCTCGAAGATCGCGCGCGCCTGCATGTCGTAGATCTCTGGCACCGTCACGCCGAGCCGCACGCCCCGCATCCCGAGCATCGGGTTGAATTCGGAAAGCGCATCGCAGCGCCGCGTGACCTCGGACAGCGGCCGGTCCAGCGCCTCCGCGAGTTCGCGCATCCCGTCACGGTCATGGGGCAGGAATTCATGAAGCGGCGGGTCGAACAGCCGGATGCAGACCGGCTGACCGGCCATGATCTCGAACAGGCGGATGAAATCGGCACGCTGCATCGGCAACAGCCGGTCCAGCGCGGCGCGGCGGTCGGGCGCGGTATCGGCGAAGATCATCTCGCGCATCACCGTCAGCCGGTCCTCGTCGAAGAACATGTGCTCGGTCCGGGCGAGGCCGATGCCCTCGGCCTCGAACATGCGCGCGGTGCGGGCGTCGTCGGGCGTGTCGGCATTCGCCCGCACGCCGATGTCGCGCACCGTGTCGGCCCAGTGCAGCAGCGTGCGGAACTCGCCGTCGAGCGCGGGCTCCATCATATCGGCGACACCGGCCAGAACCTCGCCATTGGTGCCGTCGACGGTGATCGTGTCGCCGGCGCGGAACACCCGGCCATCGGGCGCGCGCAAGGTGCGCTCGCGCGTGTTGATCGACAGATCCGCGCAACCGACGATACAGGGCAGGCCGAGCCCGCGCGCGATCACCGCCGCATGGCTGGTCATGCCACCGCGCTCGGTCAGGACGGCGACGGCGGCGTGCATCCCGCGCACGTCCTCGGGCACGGTCTCGCGCCGCACGAGGATACAGGCCTCGTCACGCGCCGCCGAGGCCTGCGCCTCGGCCGAGGTGAACACGATCCGCCCCGTCGCCGCACCGGGCGAGGCCGCGATCCCCTTGCCGAGCGGATCGCGCGCGCCGCGCGGATCGACCTGATAGTGCAGCAGCTCGGTCAGCGCGCGCGGCTCGATGCGCAACAGCGCGTCCTCACGGCCGATGATCCCGTCCTCGGCCAGCGCCACGGCGATGCGCACCGCGGCGCGCGCCGAGCGCTGCACCTTCACCGCGTCGATCACCGCAAGCTGACCGCTCTCGATGGTGAATTCGATCTGCATCTCCTCGCGCAGCCGCACCCGGCAGCGGGCGCCGAAATCGCACAGCTGGGCGAAAAGGTCCGGATCCGCCTCCTCGAGCGAGGCACCGCGCGGATCTCGGGTCAGATAGAGTGCCCCCACCTCCTCGCGCCGGCCCTGGCTCTGGCCGCGGAACCGGCCGGTGATCTGCGGCAGGCCGGTGACCGAATCGACGAATTGCATCGTGCCCGAGCCCGACAGCCCCGGCCCGATGCCGAGCGCCATGCGCTGCACCACGAGGCCGAGCGCGGCCTCGGCCGGCGCGCCCTTCGCCTGACGCAACAGCCGTGCGGTGGTGCCCTCCCACCCCCGCGCCATGGAACGCAGCACCTCGATCAGCTGGCGCGTCGCCGATTGCGGGAAATCGTCGTCGGTCTCGGCCCGGTAGGTGGCGAGCGCCGCCTTCAGCGCGCCGGGGCCGGGCTCGTCATGGAACATGTCCGGATCGAGCCGGGCGACCTGGGTTGCGTAGGTCTGCACGAAATTCAGATAAAGCGCGTCGGCGGCTTCCTGACCGTGCGTGCCGATCAGCCGCGCATGAACGCGGTCGTTCATCCCGACGTTCAGGATGGTCCCCGGTCCGCCCCATTCCGGCTTTTCGGCCGAGGACCGGATCGAGACGACGAAATCCTCGCCGAACACCGCCGCAAGCCCTTCAATATCGGGCATCTGGCCGGCGGCGATGGCGCGAACGACCTCGAACGGCAGGGCGACGGTGCGCGGCACCGGCAGCTCCATGCGGATCAGGCGTTGCAGGCACTTGGCCCGCCAGCCGTGGCGCGACTGCGCGATCTGCGCGGTCGGCGTGACCTCGGTGAATTCAGCGAAATCCGCGTGTCGTTGCATGGTTGCGTCCTCTCTCCCGGCCCTGAGGATAGGCACAATCGCGCATCGCGCAAGGCGTCACCGGCGGCACGAGGCCGGCAACGTCGCGCCCGTGTCGCGTGCGGGAGCCTCCGGCGGGGATATTTGAGGCGAATCGAAAGCGAAAGCGGCACTCCACCTTTCGATTCGCCACAAATATCCCGCGGGGGTCCGGGGGCGCGAAGCCCCCGGCGTTCGGGCAAAGAGCGTCAGCCGTCGATGCGGTTCAGATCCGCGACACCGAGACAGATCTGGCGGATCCGCGACAGCAGGTTCAGACGGTTGCGCCGCACCAGCTGATTGTCCGAGTTGATCTGCACCGCGGTGAAGAAGGCGTCGATCGGCGCGCGCAGTGCCGCCATCGCACCCATCGCGGCGGGGAAGTCCTCAGCCGCCATCGCCGGCGCGATCGCCGCATCGGCGGCGTCGAGCGCGGCGAACAGCGCAGCTTCCTCGGCCGCCTCGGCGAATTTCGGATCGGCGCCATAGCTGTATTCGACGCCATCCCTGGCCTCGGCCTGGGTCAGGATGTTGTTCGCGCGCTTGAAGCCCTGAATCAGGTTCCCGCCATCCTCGGTCGCGAGGAAGGCCGACAGCGCCTCGGCCCGGCGCGCCACCAGCGCCAGATCGTCCGCTCCCGGCATCGCCAGAACCGCGTCGATCACGTCGTGGCGGATGTTCTGATCCTTCAGATAGACCTTCAGACGGTCATGGAAGAAGGACAGCAGATCCGCCGCATCCGTCGCCGGGTTCGCCTTGGCGAAGACCTCGCCAAGCTTCAGCCGCAACCCGTTCGTCAGCACCAGACGGATCACGCCAAGCGCGGCGCGGCGCAGCGCGAAGGGGTCCTTCGAGCCCGTCGGCTTCTCGTCGATCGCCCAGAACCCGGTCAGCGTGTCGATCTTGTCGGCGAGCGCCACCGCCACCGTCACCGGCTGATCGGGCACATCGTCGGACGGCCCGAGCGGCGAGTAATGCCCCTTGCAGGCATCTGCCACGGCCTCGGGCAGCCCCTCGGCGCGGGCGTAATAGCTGCCCATCAGGCCCTGCAGCTCGGGGAACTCGCCGACCATGGCCGAACGCAGATCCGACTTCACCACGCGCGCCGCCTGCACCGCCAGATCCGGCGCGGCACCGACGAGCGGCGCGAGAACCTGGGCGAGCGCGGCGATGCGCTCGATCCGCGCGGCCTGGCTGCCGAGCTTGTTGTGGAAGGTGACGTGGCTCAGCCCCGCCCCCATGCCGAGAAGCCCCTCGGACTTCACCACGCGAAGATCGTGTTCCCAGAAGAATTTCGCATCCGACAGCCGCGCCGAGAGCACCTTCAGGTTGCCCTTCAGGATGGTCTCGCCGTTGTCCGCGGTCTCGCGGTTCGCCACGGTGACGAAGCCTTCGATCCGGCCGGTCTTCGGGTTCTTCACCGAGAAGAACTTCTGATGTTCCTTCATCGAGGTGCGCAGCACCTCGGGCGGCAGGCCGAGGAATTCCCCGGCGATCTCGCCCATCAGCGGCACCGGCCATTCGACCAGACCGCCGAGCTCGGTCAGCAGGCCGCGATCCTCGACGATTTCGAGGCCGCGCGCGAAGGCGAGCGTCGTCGCCCCGTTCCAGATGATCTCCTCGCGCTCGGCGCTGTCGAGGACGACCTTCGCCGCCTTCAGCCGCGCGGCGTAATCGTCGAACCCGGTCACCGCGAAGCGGCCCGGCGCCATGAAGCGGTGGCCCTCGGTGGTGTCGCCCGCGACGATGCCGTCGACATCGAGCGGCACGACCGTGTGGCCCGCCTCATCGGTCAGGATGCACAGGATCGAATGCAGCGGGCGCACCCATTTCAGGCTGCCCGAGCCCCAGCGCATCGACTTCGGCCAGGGGAAGGTGCGGATCGTCTTCTCCAGCACCTCGGCGATGATCTCGGGCGCCTTGCGGCCGGGGCGGGTGATCGTGGCGAAATAGGCCTGGCCCTTCTTGTCGTCGCGCACTTCAAGCTGGTCGCGGCTCAGCCCGGTCGAGCGCAGGAAGCCTTCGAGCGCCTTCTCGGGGGCGGTGGTCGCGGGACCCTTGCGTTCCTCGGTCAGCGTCGGGCTTTCGGCGCTGAGGCCTTCGAGCGCCAGCACCAGACGCCGCGGCGTCGAGAACGCCTGCGCATGGGCATAGGTGAGGCCCGCCTCGACGAGACCGTCGGTCACCATCTTGCGCAGCGTGTCGCGCGCCATGCCCTGCATCCGGGCCGGGATTTCCTCGGAAAAGAGTTCAATCAGAAGATCGGGCATGGGTTCGTCTCGTGTCGGGCCGCCATCGGGCGGGAGAAAGGGGATGGGCCGCATCAGCAGGGGCGGCCCGGTCGGGCAGACGGCGGGGCGGCGGCGCTCAGGCCGCCGGGGTCCAGCCGCCGGCCTCGGTCAGCACGAAGGCATCGGCGCATTTCTTCGCCAGCGCCCGCACCCGGCCGATATAGGCCTGCCGCTCGGTGACCGAGATCACCCCGCGCGCGTCGAGCAGGTTGAAGATATGCGAGGCCTTGATGCACTGGTCATAGGCGGGCTGGGCCATGACGATGCGCTTGCCGGAATTGGGATCGTCGGGCGCGAAGCCCAGAAGACGGTCGCATTCGGCCTCGGCATCCTCGAAGTGGCGCAGCAGCATCGCGGTATCGGCACCGTCGAAGTTGTAGCGCGAATACTGCTCCTCGGACTGACGGAACACGTCGCCATAGCTCAGATGGATCGGCGCGTCCGGGTCGTTGTAGGGCATGTTCATCACGTGATCGACGCCGAGGATATACATCGCCAGCCGTTCGAGACCGTAGGTCAGCTCGCCCGAGACCGGATGGCAGTCATGGCCGCCGACCTGCTGGAAATAGGTGAACTGCGACACTTCCATGCCGTCGCACCACACTTCCCAGCCCAGACCCCAGGCGCCGAGCGTCGGGCTCTCCCAGTCGTCCTCGACGAAGCGGATGTCATGCAGCGAAGTGTCGATGCCGATCGCGTCGAGCGAGCCGAGATACAGCTCCTGCAGGTTCGAGGGGCTCGGCTTGATCAGCACCTGATACTGATAATAGTGCTGAAGGCGGTTCGGGTTCTCGCCGTAGCGGCCATCGGTCGGACGGCGCGAGGGCTGGACATAGGCCGCGGCCCAGGGCGTCGGACCGAGCGAGCGCAGCGTGGTCGCCGGATGGAAGGTGCCGGCGCCGACCTCCATGTCATAGGGTTGCAGCACCGCGCAGCCTTTCGACGACCAGTAAGTCATCAGCCGCAGGATGATCTCCTGGAACGACCGCGGCGCGGCGGAAGCGGCGGTGGAGGGGGCAGTGATCGACATGGGCGCACCTGTAGATTTCGCGCCTCCTCTCTAGGCAAGGGGCCGGCGGGGGTCAACGGCAAGAGACCGCCGAGTGCCCGCGAAGCGTGCTTTTCCGGGGCCGGACACGCCGCTCGGAGCGGTTTTCGCGACTGCTTTGCGGATGACGCGACGAAGGGGGCTGGTAACCTGCGCCCGATCCGGCTTAGGCGGATGCGAGAGACAGACGAAAACGAGACGGCAGTCATGACGCGACAGGGCGCAGCAACGGACGGGCAGGAACTTCGCGGGGACGTGCGGGGCCTTCGGGCAGGCAGCGGGCGCGCGCTGCTGCGCACGCTGTGCCTTGCGGCGCTGTGCCTCGGGATGCCGGCACTGGCCGGGGCGCAGGACAGCGCACCGCAGCCCGCGCGCGCCCCGGTCCGGCCGGCGGACCTTGGGCGGGTGGTGCCCCCGCCTGCGCCGCCCGCGTCGACGGGCGGCACCCCGCCCCAGACCGCGCCTGTGCCGCCCGCGTCCACCGCCGAGGCCCCGAGTGCCGCCCCGCTGAGCGCCCCGGCGCCACTGCCGCGCCCCGCGGCCGCCCCGCAAACCGCCCAGCAGAATGGCGTGCCAGATTCCGCCGCCGCCCCGGCCGGCGCCCCCCCCGCCCCCACCACTCCCGCGGCGAGCCCCACTCCGCTGCCCCGCCCGACCCCGCCCGCTGCCGATGCAATGCCGGCGACAGGTGCCGCCCCCGCGGGTGCCCCGCCGAGCGTCCGGCCCGAAGCCGCCCCGCCCCGGCCCACGACAGGCGGCTCAGCCGCACAGCCCCAGACCGCAGCCCCTGAACCGGCAGCCGCACCGACAGCCGCCACGGCCACCGCCACGACGGACGGCGCCGATCTGAGCTGGTCCGAACGTGTGGCGGTCCAGTCGGCGCTGGTCTGGCTCGGTTATTCGGACGGGCGGGCGGACGGGGTGTTCGGAGCCGGCACCCGCACCGCGATCGCCGCCTGGCAAAAGGCCACGGGCCTTGCCGCCGATGGCGCACTGAGCCGTCCGCAGACCGACAGGCTGCTGCACGCCGCAGCACAAGGACGCACGGCCGTCGGGATGGAGAGGGTGAACGATTCCGCCTCGGGGCTGCGGGTGGATCTGCCGCTCGGTCTCGTGGCGTTCGACCGCTACGCCCCGCCTTTCGTGCAATATGGCCCGAAGGCGGGCTCGGGGGTCAGCGCGATGCTGATCTCGCGCGCGGGCGGGCGCAGCGCGCTCGCCGGGCTTTACGGCGTGGTCCAAAGTCTGCCCGCAATGCCCGCGCAGGGGCCGCGCAGTCTGAACCTGTATGACTTCGAAATCGCAGGACAGGACGCGCAACGCCACGCCTACGCCCGTGCCGGGATCGAAGGCGGGCGGATCACCGGTTTCGTGCTGTCCTGGCCCGCCGCCGACGATGCGCGCATGACCCGGGTTCTGGCGACGATGAAGGCCACGTTCACCCCGCCCGCGGACGCAACCGTGCTGGACCCGGGCCTCGGCACGCCACTGGCGGTGGCACGCGACGATCTGACCTCGGGACTGACGCCCGAGCGCCCGGCGTTCTGGCGCGCGGGAACCTATGTCTCGCCCGAGGGAGCGGTGCTGACGCTCGCGGACGGGCTTGCGGGCTGCCGGCGGCTGACCGTCGGCACGGTCGCGGCAAGCATCGTCTACAGCGACGCGACATTCGCCGTGCTGAACCCGGATCCGCCGCTGTCGCCGCGCGAGATGGCGCGTCTGGCCCCGGCGCTGCCTGCCCCGGACGCCGAAGTCGTCGTCGCGGGGTTTCCCTGGCCCGATGCGATGGCCGCCCCGGCGGTGACCTTCGGCACGCTGCGCGGCGCCGACAAGATTCCCGGCGCTGCCGCCGACGCCCCGGCCGCCATCCGGCTGTCGGTGCCGGCACGTCCCGGCAATGCCGGGGGGCCGGTTCTCGATGCCTCAGGCGCGGTCGCGGCGCTGATTCTGGCCCCCGATCCGGCAGCGGGCGACAGCAGCCGGGCGGTGCCGCTCGGCCCGCTCGGGGCGGCGCTGGCGGGACGAGACTATGCCCCCGAGACCGCCGAGGCCGGCGCCCCGACCCTGCCCGATGCCGAGCTGTCGCGCCGGGCCGCGGCGATGACGACGCGCATCGGCTGCTGGAACTGATCGCGCCCGGAAAGTTTGCAAACCCCTCCCTGACCGGGGCGCAAAGTTGCCACTCCGGCGATTTTCCATTTTGTGCCGGCCCGCGCCACCGATAGGCTGTCCCCCGGGTGCCCGCCTCGCGGCACCGCTGGGAGAGAGATGAATGTTTCGCAAGATACTGGTTGCAAACCGTGGCGAAATCGCGATCCGCGTGCTGCGCGCGGCGAACGAACTCGGTAAGAAGACGGTGGCGATCTATGCCGAAGAAGACAAGCTGAGCCTGCACCGCTTCAAGGCAGATGAGGCTTACCGCATCGGCGAGGGGCTGAGCCCGGTGGGCGCCTATCTCTCGATCCCCGAAATCATCCGCGTGGCGAAATTGTCGGGCGCGGATGCGATCCATCCGGGCTATGGGCTGCTCTCCGAGAACCCCGATTTCGTCGAGGCCTGCGCCGCCGCCGGCATTGCCTTCATCGGCCCGAGGGCCGAGACGATGCGCGCGCTCGGCGACAAGGCATCCGCCCGGCATGTGGCGATGAAGGCCGGCGTGCCGGTGATCCCCGCGACCGAGGTTCTGGGCGACGATTTCGACGCGATCCGAACCGAGGCCGCCGGGATCGGCTATCCGCTGATGCTCAAGGCGAGCTGGGGCGGCGGCGGACGGGGCATGCGCCCGGTCTTCGGCCCCGAGGAGCTGGAGGGCAAGGTTCTCGAAGGCCGCCGCGAGGCCGAGGCCGCCTTCGGCAATGGCGAGGGCTACCTCGAAAAGATGATCCTGCGCGCCCGCCACGTCGAGGTGCAGCTTCTGGGCGACACCCACGGCCACCTTTACCACCTGTTCGAGCGTGACTGCACCGTGCAGCGGCGCAACCAGAAGGTCGTCGAACGCGCCCCCGCCCCCTATCTCGACGAAGCCCAGCGCGCCGAGGTCTGTGCGCTGGCGCTGAAGATCGGCAATGCCGTCGGCTATCAGAACGCCGGCACGGTCGAGTTCCTGATGGATATGGACAGCGGCAGGTTCTACTTCATCGAGGTCAACCCGCGCGTCCAGGTCGAGCATACCGTGACCGAGGAAGTCACCGGCATCGACATCGTTCAGGCGCAGATCATGATCGCCGAGGGCGCGACGCTGGCCGAGGCGACGGGCGCGGCGAGCCAGTCCGACATTCATCTGAACGGCCATGCGCTGCAATGCCGGGTGACGACGGAAGACCCGCAGAACAACTTCATCCCCGATTACGGCCGGATCACCGCTTACCGCACCGCGACGGGCAATGGCGTGCGCCTCGACGGCGGCACGGCCTATGCGGGCGGCGTGGTGACGCGCTATTACGACTCGCTTCTGGTCAAGGTCACCGCCTGGGCGCCGACGCCCGAAAAGGCCATCGCCCGCATGGACCGGGCCTTGCGCGAATTCCGCATCCGCGGCGTCAGCACCAACATCGACTTCGTGGTGAACCTGCTCAAGCACCCGACGTTCCTCGACATGAGCTACACCACCAAGTTCATCGACACGACGCCGGCCCTGTTCCAGTTCAAGCGCCACGCCGACCGGGCGACGAAGCTGTTGACCTACATCGCCGACATCACGGTGAACGGTCACCCCGAGACCGCGGGCCGTCCGCTGCCGCCCGCGGGCGCCAGGGCGCCGAAGCTGCCGCCGGTGAAGGACACCATCGCGCCGGGCACGCGCCAGCTTCTGGAGGCCGGGGGGCCGAAGGCGGTGGCCGAGTGGATGAAGGATCAGACGCGGCTTCTGATCACCGACACCACGATGCGCGACGGCCATCAGTCGCTGCTGGCGACGCGGATGCGCTCGGACGACATCGTGCGGGCGGCGGGGGCCTATGCGGCGAACCTGCCGGGGCTGTTCTCGGTCGAGTGCTGGGGCGGCGCGACCTTCGACGTGGCCTATCGGTTCTTGCAGGAATGCCCCTGGCAGCGGCTGCGCGACATCCGCGAGCGGATGCCCAACATCCTGACGCAGATGCTGCTGCGCGGCGCGAACGGGGTCGGTTACACCAACTATCCCGACAACGTGGTCACCTTCTTCGTCGAGACCGCGGCGAAATCCGGCGTCGATCTGTTCCGCGTGTTCGACAGCCTGAACTGGGTCGAGAACATGCGCGTCGCGATGGATGCGGTGATCGCGTCCGGCAAGATCTGCGAAGGCACGATCTGCTATACCGGCGACATCCTGAACCCGGACCGCGCCAAATACGATCTGAAGTATTACGTCGATCTGGCGAAGGATCTGGAGGCCGCCGGGGCGCATGTCCTCGGGCTGAAGGACATGGCGGGGCTGATGAAGCCCGCGGCGGCGGGCGCGCTGATCCGCGCACTGAAAGACGAAGTGGGCCTGCCGGTGCATTTCCACACCCATGACACGTCGGGCATCTCGGCCGCCTCGGTTCTGGCGGCGGCGGAGGCCGGGGTGGATGCGGTCGATGCGGCGATGGACGCGTTCTCGGGCGGCACCTCGCAGCCCTGCCTTGGCTCGATCGTCGAGGCGCTGGCACATGGGCCGCGCGATACCGGCCTCGACATCGGCGCGATCCGGCGGCTGTCGGGTTACTGGGAGGGCGTGCGCCACCAATATGCCGCTTTCGAGAGCGGGATCGAGGCCCCGGCCTCCGAGGTCTATCTGCACGAGATGCCCGGAGGTCAGTTCACCAACCTCAAGGCGCAGGCGCGCAGCCTCGGTCTGGAAGAGCGCTGGCACGAGGTCGCGCAGGCCTATGCCGACGCGAACCGGCTGTTCGGCGACATCGTGAAGGTCACGCCGTCCTCGAAGGTGGTGGGCGACATGGCACTGATGATGGTGGCGCAGGGGCTGAGCGCGGCGGATGTGCTTGATCCGGCGAAGGACGTGGCCTTCCCCGATTCGGTCGTCGACATGATGCGCGGCAACCTCGGTCAGCCGCCGGGCGGCTGGCCCGCGGCGATCAGCGCGAAGGTGCTCAAGGGCGAGACCCCCTCGACCGAGCGGCCGGGCAAGCATCTGCCGCCCGTGGACCTCGACGCCGCGCGTCGGGATCTGCGCAAGACCCTCGACGACGAGGAGATCGACGACGAGGATCTGGCCGCCTGGCTGATGTATCCGAAGGTGTTCACCGATTACCGGCTGCGCCATCGCGATTACGGCCCGGTGCGCACCCTGCCGACGCCGGTGTTCTTCTACGGCATGAAGCCGGGCGACGAGGTTTCGGTCGAACTCTCCCAGGGCAAGACGCTGGAGATCCGCTATCAGACCCGCTCTGACACCGACGAGCAGGGCCAGGTGAAGGTGTTCTTCGAGCTGAACGGTCAGCCGCGCTCGGTCCGGGTGCCGGATCGCTCGGCCCGCGCCGGGGTGAAGGCACGTCCGAAGGCCGATCCGGCAGCGCCGGGCCAGATCGGGGCGCCGATGCCGGGGGTGGTGGCATCGGTCGCGGTCACCCAGGGCCAGCCGGTGAAGGCGGGCGATCTGCTGCTGACCATCGAAGCGATGAAGATGGAGACCGGCATCCATGCCGACCGCGACGGCACCATCACGGCCCTTCATGTCACGCCCGGCGCGCAGATCGACGCCAAGGATCTTCTGGCGGTGATCGGCTGAGTCGCCATCGCGATACGGGGCCGGCATCCGATTCGGGCGCCGGTCGCCGTCGCACGCCGGCCTCGGGACGATGCGGGCCGAAGCCCGGATCGCGGCCTGTCCCTTTGTGCCAAGGGCGAACCCGCATTCCGCCCCCACCCTGCGGCGGGAATTCAGCGCGGGGTGCAATTTTTCCCTTGCAGCCCTCCGCGCCATCCCCTAAATCCCCGCTCACCGAAACGGAATGCGGGTGTAGCTCAGGGGTAGAGCATAACCTTGCCAAGGTTAGGGTCGAGGGTTCGAATCCCTTCGCCCGCTCCAATTCGGCGAAGGACGCTAGAGTGCGGGTGTAGCTCAGGGGTAGAGCATAACCTTGCCAAGGTTAGGGTCGAGGGTTCGAATCCCTTCGCCCGCTCCAGCGAACGAAAAGGACCGCTTCGGCGGTCCTTTTGTTTTTTCCATCCCCGGTTTCCGCCCTCGCCGCTTTGCAACCGGCCCCGCCCCGCCTATAAGGCCCCTGAAAGCCGGATCGAACCCCGGAGGGAGCCATGCGCACAGCGTCGATCACCCGCAAGACCGCCGAAACCGCGATCGAGGTCGAGATCAACCTCGACGGAACCGGCGTCTACCGAAATCACACCGGGGTCGGGTTCTTCGACCACATGCTCGACCAGCTGTCGCGCCACTCGCTGATCGACATGACGATCACCGCGAAGGGCGATTATCACATCGACGATCACCACACCGTCGAGGACACCGGCATCGCGCTCGGTCAGGCGCTGGTGAAGGCGCTCGGCGACAAGGCGGGGATCCGGCGTTACGGGCATTTCGCGCTGGCGATGGATGACACGCAGATGGCCTGCGCGCTGGATCTGTCGGCGCGGCCCTATCTGGTGTGGAACGTCGAGTTCCCGACGCAGAAGATCGGCACCTTCGATACCGAGCTGGTGCGCGAGTTCTTCCAGGCGCTCGCGACAAACGGCGGCATCACGCTGCACATCGACAAGGTGCACGGCATCAACAGCCACCATATCGCGGAAGCCGGCTTCAAGGCGGTGGCGCGGGCACTGCGCATGGCGGTCGAGATCGACCCGCGCATGGCGGGCGCGCTGCCCTCGACGAAGGGCGCGCTGTGATGCTGACGGCACTGGTCGATTACGATTCGGGCAACCTGCACTCGGCGCGCAAGGCGTTCGAGCGGGTGGCGAACGAGACCGGGCGCGGCGAGATCACCGTGACCTCGGACCCCGAGGTGGTGGCGCGCGCCGACCGGATCGTGCTGCCGGGCGACGGGGCCTTCCCGTCGTGCCGCGCGGCGCTGATCCGCCACACCGGGCTGTTCGAGGCAATCGCGGAATCGGTGCGAGAGCGCGGCCGGCCGTTCCTCGGCATCTGCATCGGGATGCAGATGCTGGCGAGCCGCGGCCTCGAATTCGAACCGACCGAGGGCTTCGGCTGGATCCCGGGCGAGGTGGTGCGCATCGCTCCCGCCGACCCGGCGCTGAAGGTGCCGCACATGGGCTGGAACGATCTGGTGATCGACCGGCCGCATCCGCTGCTCGAAGGGATCGCCACCGGCGATCACGCCTATTTCGTGCATTCCTATCACTTCCAGGTCGCCGATCCCGCCGACCGTATCGCCCATGTCGATTACGCCGGGCCGATCACCGCGATCGTCGGGCGCGACAATGTGGCGGGCGCGCAGTTCCACCCCGAGAAGTCGCAGGCGACCGGCCTGCGGATGATCGCGAATTTCCTCGGCTGGCAGCCCTGAGCGCCCGCCTTTTCCCCGGCCCGACAGACGCGGCCCGACAGCCCCGGACAGACAGATGATTCTTTATCCCGCCATCGACCTCAAGGACGGCCATTGCGTGCGCCTGCTGCGCGGCGACATGGACAAGGCCACGGTGTTCGGCGACGACCCGGCGGCGCAGGCCGCGAAATTCGAGGCCGCCGGCTGCGAATGGCTGCACCTCGTCGATCTGAACGGCGCCTTCGCCGGCGCCCCGGTGAACGCCACCGCGGTCGAGGCGATCCTCGCCCGGATCAAGGTGCCCGCCCAGCTCGGCGGCGGCATCCGCGACATGAAGACCATCGAGACCTGGCTGTCGAAGGGCCTTGCGCGCGTGATCCTAGGCACCGTCGCGGTCGAGAACCCCGATCTGGTGCGCGAGGCGGCACGCGCCTTCCCCGGACAGGTGGCAGTCGGCATCGACGCCCGCGGCGGCCGCGTCGCAACCAAGGGCTGGGCCGAGGAGACCGAGGTCATGGTCACCGACCTCGCCCGCAGTTTCGAGGACGCCGGCGTCGCCGCGATCATCTACACCGACATCCTGCGCGACGGCGCGATGAAGGGGCCGAACATCGCCGCGACCGAAGAGCTCGCCCGCGCGGTGTCGATTCCGGTGATCGCCTCGGGCGGCGTGTCCTCGGTCGGGGATCTGATCGCGCTGCGCGACACGGGCGCCATCGCCGGCGCGATCTCGGGGCGCGCACTCTATGACGGGGCGATCGATCTCACGGCGGCCCTGGCTGCGCTGAAGGCCTGAGCGCACCGCTCGCGCAAGAAAACAGAGAGGGGGCTCTGCCCCCTCGGGCCTGCGGCCCTCACCCCCGGGATATTTGGGGCGAATCGAAAGACAAAGGTGCCCTGCCCCTTTCGGCTTTCCATAAATATCCCGGGGTGCGGGGCAGAGCCCCGCTCGGCACTGGCCACGGGCGCGCCGGCGCGTTATCTAGGCCCCAAAGGAGCCCGCCATGCTGAAGACCCGGATCATCCCCTGCCTCGACGTCGCTGACGGGCGCGTGGTCAAGGGCGTGAACTTCGTCAACCTGATCGACGCGGGCGATCCGGTGGAGGCCGCGAAGGCCTATGACGCGGCGGGCGCAGACGAGCTGTGTTTCCTCGACATCCATGCCACACACGAGAACCGCGGCACGATGTACGATCTGGTCACCCGCACTGCCGAGCAATGCTTCATGCCGCTGACCGTGGGCGGCGGCGTGCGCAGTCCTGAAGACGTGCGCAAGCTGCTGCTCGCCGGTGCCGACAAGGTGTCGTTCAACTCGGCCGCGGTGGCCGATCCGAATGTCGTCGCCGAGGCCGCAGACCGCTTCGGCAGCCAGTGCATCGTCGTCGCCATCGACGCCAAGACCGTCGCCCCGGGCCGGTGGGAGATCTTCACCCATGGCGGACGCAAATCGACCGGCATCGACGCCGTCGAATTCGCCCGCACCGTCGAGGCGAAGGGCGCGGGCGAGATCCTGCTGACCTCGATGGACCGCGACGGCACCCGCGCGGGCTTCAACATTCCGCTCACCCGCGCCATCGCCGACGCCGTCGAGGTTCCGGTCATCGCCTCGGGCGGGGTCGGCACGCTCGACCATCTCGTCGAAGGGGTGACCGAAGGCCATGCGAGCGCCGTGCTCGCCGCCTCGATCTTCCACTTCGGCACCTACACCATCCGCGAGGCCAAGGAGCACATGGCCGCCGCGGGCATCCCCGTGAGGCTGACATGAACACGCTCGAACGGCTCGCCGCCACCATCCAGGCGCGCAAGGACGCCGACCCCGACAGCAGCTGGACTGCGAAGCTGTTCTCGAAGGGGGCGAACAAATGCGCCCAGAAGTTCGGCGAGGAAGCGATCGAGGCCTGCATGGCCGTGGCCAAGGACGATCGCGACAACCTGATCTACGAATCCGCCGATGTGCTGTATCATCTGCTGGTGATGCTGACCGCGCGCGGTGTGACGCTCGAAGAGGTGCTGGCCGAACTGGAACGGCGCGAGGGCACTTCGGGGATCGCCGAGAAGGCCGCCCGCGGCTGAGCGCCTCAAACCCTCCGGAGGCCCGATGTTCCGCGCCCTGTTCGACCTGTTGACCGCCCCGGCCCGGCCGGGGCTTTCCGCCGACGATGCCACGCTGGCACTGGCGGTTCTGCTGGTGCGTCTGGCGCGGGCCGACGATCATTACGACACGCCCGAGCGCGCTCACATCGACCGCATCCTGATGCGCCGGCGCGGAATTTCGCACCCCGAGGCGCAGGCGATCCGCACCGAGGCCGAGACGGCCGAGCGTGACGCCCCCGACACCGTGCGCTTCACCCGCGTTCTCAAGGAGCGCATCGCTTACGAGGACCGCATCGAGGTGATCGAAGCGTTGTGGGACGTGGCACTGTCCGACAACGAGCGCAGCCCCGGAGAGGAAGCGCTGATCCGCCTCGTTGCAAATCTTCTGGGCGTCGCCGACCGGGATTCGGCCCTTGCCCGGCAGCGCATCGCGCGCGGCGAGGTCTGACCCCTTCCCCCCGGCCTGACCGTCCAACAAATCGGCATTCGCACAGGAAATGAGCGATTTTTGCTCATATTCCGGTTTCGCTGTTGCATTCCTCCCCGCTCTCACGCCAATCTGTATCGTAACAATTTTGTCAACGGACCGAGAATCCGACGTGAGCCAACGCGAAGCTGTCATCGAAATCCGCGATCTCCACAAAAGTTACGGGGCGCTCGAAGTGCTGAAGGGGGTCTCGGTCCGGGCGGATCGGGGCAAGGTGATCTCGCTGATCGGGTCCTCGGGGTCGGGCAAGTCGACGCTGCTGCGCTGCTGCAACCTGCTCGAGGACAGCCAGAAGGGCGAGATTCTGTTCAACGGCGAGGCGGTCAAATGGGCGGGCGAAGGCCTTGGCCGTCATCCCGCCGACCGGGCGCAGGTGACGCGCATCCGCACCAACCTGTCGATGGTGTTCCAGCAGTTCAACCTGTGGGCGCACATGACGATCTTGCAAAACGTCATGGAATGCCCGGTCACCGTGCTGAAGCGCGACCCGAAGGAAGTCGCGGTTCTGGCGCGGCAGCTGCTCGACAAGGTCGGCATCGGTGACAAGGCCGACAACTGGCCGGCGCAGCTTTCGGGCGGCCAGCAGCAGCGCGCCGCCATCGCGCGCGCACTGTGCATGCAGCCCGAGGCGCTGTTGTTCGACGAGCCGACCTCGGCCCTCGATCCCGAGCTGCAACAGGAAGTCGTCAAGGTCATCAAGGATCTGGCGAACGAGCATCGCACGATGATCATCGTGACGCATGACATGCGCCTTGCCGCCGATGTGTCGGATCACGTGATCTTCCTGCATCAGGGCCGGATCGAGGAAGAGGGTCCGCCCGAAACGCTGTTCGGCACGCCGAAATCCGAGCGGCTGAAACAATTCCTGTCGGCCAGCGTCGCTGCCTGACCGGACCGAGACAACCACCAACCCAACAAGAAACCACAGGGGAAACACATGAAGAAGACGCTTCTGGCCGCCGCCGCTCTCGCCTTCACCGCGGGCCTCGCCCATGCCGGCGACACCGTGCGCATGGGCACCGAGGGCAAGTATCCGCCCTACAACTTCATCAACGACAAGGGTCAGGTCGACGGGTTCGAGCGCGAGCTGGGCGACAAGCTGTGCGCGATGGAGAGCCTGACCTGCACCTGGACCACCAACGACTGGGATTCGATCATCCCGAACCTGCTGTCGGGCAACTATGACACGATCATGGCCGGCATGAGCATCACCGACGAGCGCAAGAAGACCATCGACTTCACCCAGGCTTATTATCCGCCGGCGTTCTCGGCCTATCTGGGCAAGGATGCGGGGGCGAATATCAAGGGCGTGGTCGCCGCGCAGGTCGGCACGATCCAGGCCGATTACGTGGCGAAATCGGGTGCGACGCTGCTGGAATTCCCGACGATGGACGACACCATCGCCGCGGTGAAGAACGGCGAGGCCGATGCGGTCTTCGCCGACAAGGACGCGCTGAAGCCGTTCAGCAAGGCCGAGGGCGGTGATTTCGTCTGGGCCGGTCAGGAAGTGCAGCTTGGCGAGGGCATCGGCGTTGGTCTGCGCAAGTCCGACACCGCGCTGAAGGACAAGCTGAACGACGGCATCGGCAAGATGAAGGCGGATGGCTCGCTGAATGTCCTGCTGAAGAAGTGGTTCGGCGACGAAACCCCGACGTTCTGAGAAGAGGCCGGGGGTGGCTGACACCCCCGGCAGACCCCCATGTTCCTGAGCTGTGCCGATCCCTCCGCCTTGTCGGGCCTGAACTGGCTCATCTGCTATCTGACCACAGACAAGCAGCTGATGTTCTATGGCTCGTTCCTCGTGGTCTTGCTGTTGCTGGTGGTGGTGGCGCCGGTGGCGCTTGCCTTCGGCTTCGGCGGCGCGCTGGCCGCACGTTCGGGATTCTGGCCGCTTCGGATGCTGGGCAAGACCTATACCGCGATGGTGCGCGGCATCCCGGACGTGATCTTCTTCCTGTTCGTGCCGATCGCGCTCGATCAGGGACTGGAATACATGCGCCACAAGGTGCTGTGCCCGGACTGGACCGCACCGATCCGGCAGGGCAACGACTTTCTGGTCTGCCCGGCGGCGAAACTGCCGCCCACCGATGCCTCGCCGTTCTATCAGGAGAGCTATGGCTTCGTTCTGGCGGTGATCGCCTTCGCCATCGTGTTCGGCGCCTTCGCGGCGAATGTGATCTCGGGGGCGATGAACGCGGTGCCGCGTGCGCAGCTCGAAACCGCCGAGGCCTATGGCATGACCCCCGGTCAGGTGCGCCGGCGCGTGCTGATCCCGCAGATGTGGACCTATGCCCTGCCGGGTCTGTCGAACCTGTGGATGATCCTGATCAAGGCGACGCCGCTTCTTTACATGCTCGGGATCGAGGACATCGTGTATTGGGCGCGCGAGCTCGGCGCGACGAAATCGAAGATCTACGCCTATCCGCATCCGGACTGGCGGCTGTGGTATTTCCTGGGGCTGCTGGTGTTCTACCTGCTGCTCACCCGGGTCTCGGAAGTGGTGCTGAAACGGCTGAGCGCGCGGCTCGCGCGCGGGCAGGCGACGATGGCGGGCGAAGCCCTGCGGAAGGTGGGCGCATGAGCTGCCTTGACACCATCGCGGATTACGGGCTGCGCTCCATCGGCATCGGCGAAAGAGTGCTGCCGCGCGGCGACGGCATCGGCCTGTGCGAGCAGTTCACGCTGATCGGCTCGGGGCTGATCTGGAACGTGTATTTCGGCGCGCTGGCGTTGCTGTTCGGCTTCGTCTTCGCGACGGCGCTGGCGCTCGCCAAGGCCTCGCCGCGGGCGGCCCTTCGCAAGCCCGCGGAATGGTTCGTCTTCGTGTTCCGCGGCTCGCCGCTGTTCATCCAGTTCTTCGTCACCTACGAGGCCCTTGTGCTGCTGCCTCAGGGGGGGCTGCATCTGGGCGGGCTCACCATTCCGACGGGCTGGGTGACCTCGGCCTGGTCGGGGGCGCTGTTCGTGCTGTTTCTGAACACCTCGGCCTATGCCGCGGAAATCTTTTACGGAGCCTTGCGCGCCGTGCCGAAGGGCGATCTAGAGGCCGCCGACGCCTACGGGCTGACCGGCTGGGCGCGGTTTCGCCGCGTGGTCTGGCCGACGATGCTGCGTCTTGCCTGGCCCGCCTACACCAACGAGGCGATCTTCCTGTTTCACGCCACCACGCTGGTGTTCTTCTCGAGCTTCCCGGCCTATCAGCAGCGCGGCGATGCGCTCTATTACGCCAAGTATTTCGCGGACAAGACTTTCGACCCTTTCATCCCGTATCCGATCGCGGCCTTTTATTTCGTTCTGGTCACCCTGACGATCATCGGCATCTTCGGGGTGATCAACCGCCGTCTGAACCGACATCTGCCGCAGGCCGCGCGGCCCAGACTGAGGATCAGACCGCAACTCATCAGGTGAGGACATGGACTGGCTGAAGGAACACCCCGAGGTACGCACCATTCGCGTGGCAGCGGCCGACCTGAACGGGGTGGCGCGGGGAAAACGCATCCCCGCACGATTTTCAGGAAAAGTGTTTACCGAAGGGACGCGATTTCCTTTCTCGGTGCTGAATCTGGACATCTGGGGCGAGGACATCGAGGACAGCCCGCTGGTGTTCGAAAGCGGCGATTGCGACGGGCTGCTGATGCCGACGGAGCGTGGCTTCATGCCGATGCCCTGGCTCTCGGCGCCGACGGGGCTGTTGCCGATCTGGATGTTCCACATGGACGGCCGGCCCTATGCGGGCGATCCGCGTCAGGCGCTGGCACGCGTGGTCGATCGCTATACCGCGCGCGGGCTGACCCCGGTGGTGGCGACGGAACTCGAATTCTTCCTGATCGACGATTCCGGCAAGACGCTGCGCGTGCCGCCCTCGCCGCGCTCGGGCAAGCGCCGGACGGGGGGCGAAACGCTGTCGCTGCGCTCGCTCGATGCGTTCGACACCTTCTTCACCGCGCTCTATGACGCCTGCGAGGAGATGGACATCCCCGCCGACACCGCGATCTCCGAGGCCGGCCCCGGCCAGTTCGAGATCAACCTGATCCATCAGGGCGATGCGCTGAAGGCGGCCGATGACGCCTGGCTGTTCAAGATGCTGGTCAAGGGGCTGGCGCGCACGCATGGCTTCGCCGCCTCGTTCATGGCGAAACCCTACGAGCTGTGGCCCGGCAACGGGATGCACACGCATTTCTCGATCCTCGACAAGGACGGGCAGAACATCTTCAACGACGGGTCGGACAAGGGGTCGGCGCTGCTCAGAAACGCGGTCGCGGGGTGCCTCGCGGCGCTGCCCGACTCGACGCTGGTCTTCGCACCGCACGCCAACAGCTATGAACGGCTCGTGCCCAATTCCCATGCCCCTACCGGCATCGGCTGGGCCTACGAGAACCGCACGGCGGCACTGCGCATCCCGGCCTCGGGCCCGGCGGCGCGGCGGATCGAGCATCGCGTGGCGGGCGGCGACGTGAACCCCTATCTGATGATCGCGGCGATCCTCGGCGCGGCGCTGATCGGCATCGAGGATGGCATGACGCCCGACGAACCGCTCGTCGGCAATGCCTATGCCCAGTCGCTGCCACAGCTGCCCGCGACATGGAACATGGCGATCAATGCCTTCGCCGAGAGCTCTCTGATCGCACGCATCTTCGAGCGCGAGCTGATCGAGAACTTCCTGATGTGCAAGCGTCAGGAGGTCCATTACATGGCCGAGCTGTCCGAACAGGAACAGACCGAGCTGTATCTCGACACGGTTTGATCCCGGAACGAACCGGGACCTGAAACCGGGGCAGATACCGGACCCGGTTTCGCCGTGAGGAGGCCCGATACCTTCATGACTGCCGCCGATTTGATCGCCCGATCAAATCGGCGCGCATTTTATGGCCAGCCCCGGTCTGCCCCGTCGCGTGGCCCGCGAAACTCTTTGACGCAAGGCCCGTCCCGCGCCGAGCCTGCCCCGGGGCACGCCTGTCGCGTGCCCGCTGCCACACCCGGGACGCGGGCCGGCGTTGGCAGCCCGGGCCGCCTGCACTCTCGCTTCCCCCCGCGCACGCACGACTCTCGCAACGACCGCCCGCCCGGCCCGGGCCGGGGCACAACCGGCGGCCCATCCGACAGGAGTAGGGAATGAGCACCATCGAAACCGGACCTTCGTCCGGTGTCAGTTACAAGAAGGCCGACGCGTCCTATTTCGACAAGCGCGGTCTGTCGAAATATGCCGGCGTCTGGTCGCTGTGGTCGCTTGGCGTGGGCGCGGTGATCTCGGGGCATTTCTCGGGCTGGAACCTCGGTTTCGGCACCGGCGGCTGGGGCGGGATGCTGGTCGCGGGCATCATCATCTGCGTGATGTATCTGGGCCTGACCTTCTCGATAGCCGAGATGAGCCCCGCCCTGCCCCATACCGGCGCGGCCTATTCCTTCGCGCGCACCGCGATGGGGCCCTGGGGCGGCTTCGTCACCGGGCTGTGCGAGAACGTCGAATATGTCATCACGCCCGCGGTGATCGTGACCTTCATCACGGCTTACGTGAACGCGATCCTCGGCATCGACGCGGCCTGGTCGCCGCTGGTGTGGGTCGTGTTCTACGCGATCTTCCTCGGCCTCAACATCTTCGGGCTGGAGGTGTCGTTCAAGTTCACCTTCTTCATCACGGTGATCTCTCTCGCGGTGCTGGTGTTCTTCTGGATCAGTGCCATCCCGCAGATGGATTTCGGCCGGTGGGCGCTGAACGTCGATCTCGGCCCCGACGGCACGCTGATCGAGCTGCCCGAAGGCCACGGTCCGTGGTTCCCGACCGGGATCTCGGGGGTGCTGGCGACGCTGCCCTTCGCGGTGTGGCTGTTCCTCGCAATCGAGCAGCTGCCGCTTGCCGCCGAGGAATCGGTCGACCCGAAGAAGGACATGCCGAAGGGGATCATCCTCGGCATCCTGACGCTGATGCTGTCGGCCTTCATGATCGTGCTGCTGAACCCCTCGGTTCCGGGGGTGGGCACCTATCATCTGACCACCGCGCTCGAGCCGCTGCTCGACGGGTTCCGCGCGATCTACGGTCAGGGCGGGGTCGTGGTGCTGGGCATCGTGGCGCTGACCGGGCTGGTCGCGTCGTTCCACACCATCATGTTCGCGCAGGGCCGGCAGGTCTATTCGCTCAGCCGCGCCGGCTATTTCCCGACCTTCCTGTCGATCACCCATTCGAAATACAAGACCCCCCATGTCGCGATGATCGCCGGCGCCATCGTCGGGCTGGCGGTGATGCTGGCGATCTGGTTCGCGCTCGGCGCGGAAGAGGGCGGATCGGTCATCGGTTCGGTGCTGCTGAACATGGCGGTGTTCGGGGCGATGTTCAGCTACATCCTGCAGGCCATCTCGTTCATCGTGCTGCGAAAGACCATGCCGGGGATCGAGCGCCCGTTCCGCTCGCCCTTCGGCATTCCGGGGGCGGTGCTGACCATCGTCATCGCGGTGGTAACGCTGTTCTATCAGGTGCAGGATCCGAACTTCACCAAGGGCGTGCTGTGGGTGCTGATCTGGTTCGCCCTCGCCATCGGCTATTTCGCCCTCGTCGGCCGGCACCGGCTGATCCTGTCGCCGGAGGAAGAATTCGCCCTGTCGCACAAGAAGGGCTGAGCCCGGCATCGGTGACGTCGGGGCGCAAGGGCCCCTCGTGACCTCCGGGGGCGCGGTGCACGCGCCCCCTCCCCTTGCCGCGCGGCGGTTCGGCGGCTACTCTCGGGGCCACGAAACCCAAGAGACTGACATGCTCATCGGCATATTGCAGACCGGCGAAGCCCCCGACACCCTCAGGGCAGAGCACGGCGATTACCCCGACATGTTCCAGCGCCTTCTGGCCGGACATGGATTCACTTTCCGCACCTGGCGCGTGGCCGAGATGGACTTCCCCGAGGATGTCCATGCCGCCGACGGCTGGCTGATCACCGGATCGCGCTTCGGCGTCTACGAGGATCACCCGTTCCTGCGCCCGCTCGAAGCCTTCATCCGCGAGGCCGCAGCCGCCCGCGTGCCGATGGTCGGCATCTGCTTCGGCCATCAGATCATCGCCCAGGCCCTCGGCGGCAAGGTCGAGAAATACCCGGGCGGATGGGCGATCGGCGCGCAGGATTACACCCTCGGCGATCATAAGATCACGCTGAACGCCTGGCATCAGGATCAGGTGACAGAGCTGCCGCCCGGCGCCACCTGCCTCGCCGGCAACGACTTCTGCCGCAACGCGATCCTGCAATACGGCGACGAGGCCCTCACCGTGCAGCCGCATCCCGAATTCGACGACTCGTTCATCGGCGGTATGCTGGAGACCAAGGGCAAGGCGGTGCCGGCCGCACTGGTCGAGCACGCCGAGACCCGCCTCGACGACGGCAAATCCTCGGCCGAACTGGCCGGACGGATCGCCGAGTTCTTCCTGAAACCGCGCAGCTGAGCGCCCGGAGGGCCCCATGTCCACCACCGACTGGCAAGACCGCATTCCTCAGGCCGCGCGCGACTACATCGCCGGCCGCCGCCTCGATGAAGTCGAGTGCATCGTCGCCGACATCGCGGGCGTGGCCCGCGGCAAGGCGATGCCGGCCTCGAAATTCGTGCATCAGGATCACTTCTTCCTGCCGAACTCGATCTTTCTGCAATCCATCACCGGCGAATGGGTCGACAACCCGATGGGCGCCTTCACCGAGCCCGACATGATCCTGACGCCGGACTGGACGACCGCCGCCGCCGCCCCCTGGACCGCCGACATCACGCTGATGATCGTGCATGACGCCTATGACCAGAAGGGCGCACCGATCCCGACCGCGCCGCGCAACGTGCTCAAGCGCATCCAGAAACTTTACGAGGCCGAGGGCTGGCGCCCGATCGTCGCGCCGGAGATGGAATTCTTCCTCGTGGCGCGCAACCTTGACCCGAACCAGCCGGTCATCCCGCCGATGGGGCGCTCGGGCCGGCGCGCGGCGGGCAAGCAGGCCTATTCGATGTCGGCCGTCGACGAATACGGCAAGGTGATCGACGACATTTACGACTTCGCCGAGGCGCAGGGCTTCGAGATCGACGGGATCTTGCAGGAAGGCGGCGCCGGTCAGGTCGAGATCAACCTCGCCCATGGCGACGCGGTGCATCTGGCCGATCAGATCTTCTACTTCAAGCGGCTGATCCGCGAAGCGGCGCTGCGTCACGACTGTTTCGCCACCTTCATGGCGAAGCCGATCGAGGGGGAGCCCGGCTCGGCGATGCATATCCATCAGTCGGTGATCGACACCGGGACCGGGCGCAACATCTTCTCGACCCCCGAGGGCGGCGAGAGCGAGCAGTTCCTTTACGCCATCGCCGGGTTGCAGAACCATCTGCCGGCGGTGATCGCGCTGCTTGCGCCCTATGTGAACAGCTACCGGCGCTACGTGCCGGACTTCTCGGCGCCGATCAACCTCGAATGGGGGCGCGACAACCGCACGACGGGTCTGCGCGTGCCGATCTCGGAGCCCTCGGGCCGGCGCATCGAGAACCGCCTCGCCGGGATGGACTGCAACCCCTATCTCGGGCTCGCGGCCTCGATGGCCTGCGTCTATCTGGGGCTGAAGGAAAAGAAACTGCCGAAGCCCGAGTGCCTTGGCGACGCCTATATCAGCGACACCGAAATCCCCTACAACCTCGGCGACGCACTCGACCTCTTCGCCGAGAACAAGGCCATGCGCGAAGTTCTGGGCGAGGATTTCTGCATCGTCTACGAGGCGGTGAAGCGCAATGAATACAAGGAATTCCTGCAAGTCATCAGTCCCTGGGAGCGCGAGCATCTGCTGCTGAACGTATGAACCTTCTCTTCGCGAACGATACCGCGGGCACTTACCCGCCCAGCCTTTACGCCGCGACGCGCGACCCTTCGCCGGCGCGGCCCGCGCTGGCGGGGCGGATGCGGGCCGATGTCTGCGTGATCGGCGCGGGGTACACCGGGCTGTCGGCGGCGCTGCATCTGGCCGAGGCCGGGCGCAGCGTCATCGTCCTCGAAGCGCATCGGGCGGGGTTCGGCGCCTCGGGACGGAACGGCGGGCAGATCGGTTCGGGCCAGCGGCTGGAGGTCGACGCGCTCGAAAAGATGGCCGGCAAGGCGGTGGCGCGGCGGCTGTGGGACATGGCCGAGGAGGCGAAGGCGCTGACCGCGGATCTCGCGAAGCGCGCGGGCCAGCGGGTCTGGCCCGGCATCGCGCATTGCGCGCTGCACCCGTCCGAGGTGCATCACGCCCATGCGATGGCCGAACGTCTGGCGCGAGACTACGACTATGACCTGATCGAGCCGCTCGACCGCGACGGGCTGCGCGCGCTGATCCCCTCGCCCTTGTATATCGGCGGCGACATCGACCGCGGCGCGGGTCATGTGCATCCGCTGAACCTCGCGCTCGGCATGGCGCGGCTGGCCGAGGCGGCGGGCGCGGTCATTCTGGAACGGTCGCCCGTCACCCATGTCGAGCATGGCGAGAGCGCCGGTGCGCCGAGCCGGATCGCGACGGCCGAGGGCGAGGTGATCGCCGATCATCTGGTGCTGGCGGCGAACGGGTACCTCGATCACCTTGAACCCTCGGTCGCGGCGCGGGTGATGCCGATCAACAATTACATCGTGGCGACCGAGCCTCTGGGCGCGCGGATGAAGGATGTCCTGACGCAACCCATTGCCGCGCATGACACGAAATTCGTGGTGAATTACTGGCGCCCCTGGGGTGAGCGGCTGGTGTTCGGCGGCGGCGAGACGGTGAGCTACCGTTTCCCGCGCGACATTCAGGCGATGGTGCGCCGGCCGCTCGAACAGGTCTATCCGCAGCTGAAGGGCGTGCGGATAGATTACGCCTGGGGCGGCACGCTCGCGATCACCATGAACCGGATGCCGTGCTTCCGGCGGCCGGCGCCGAACTGCCTGTCGGCCTCGGGCTACTCGGGGCACGGGGTGGCGATGGCGACGCTCGCGGGCAAGCTGATGGCGCAGGCGATCGAGGGCACCTCGAACGGCTTCGACGTGATGGGCGCGTTGCCTTGCGCCCCTTTCCCCGGCGGCAGCCATCTGCGGTTCCCGCTCCTCATGCTCGGCATGGGCTGGTACGGGCTGCGCGACAAGCTGGGGTTCTGAGGCCCGGCCGAAAGTCAAGGAAGGGGGCTCTGCCCCCTCGGGCCTCGCGGCCCTCACCCCCGGGATATTTGCGGCAAAGCGAAAGAGAAAGGTCGCTCTCGACGGCGGGCGACATGCCGGCCCGAGGCGGCCCGGCTTTGAAGTCCGGAGCGCAGGCCCTATCTGCGGGATGGAAGGGCTTGGCGCGCCGGTGGGTTGTTGTTAGCCTGTCACCAGCCGGCAGCCGAAAGGCGCCATGCCCAGTCTGGTCCCTGCCTCGCGGTCGTCTTTCTCATGCGTCATTCCCTGCCCCTTGCCCCGCAATTCTATGTGACGGCCCCGCAACCCTGCCCCTATCTCGACGGGCGGCAGGAGCGGAAGCTGTTCACCGCGCTGCAGGGCGAGGATGCCGACAAGCTGAATGACACGCTGTCGCGCCAGGGGTTCCGCCGCTCGCAGAACGTGCTCTATCGCCCGTCCTGCGCCGATTGCGCGGCCTGTCTGTCAGCGCGCATCCGCGTCGCGGATTTCGAGCCCGACCGCACGCAACGCAGGGTGCTGAAACACAACGCCCATCTGCGCCGCACCAGCACCAGCCCCTGGGCCACCGAGGAACAGTTCGCGCTGTTTCGCCGCTATCTCGACCAGCGTCACGCCGATGGCGGCATGGCCGACATGGACATCTTCGAATTCGCCGCGATGATCGAGGAAACCCCGGTCAAGACCCGCGTCATCGAATACCGCGAAACCGATGCCTCGCCTGCGACCACTCATGCGCTGGTCGCGGTCTGCCTGACCGACGTCCTCGATGACGGGCTGAGCATGGTCTACAGCTTCTACGATCCCGACCGGCATCAGGATTCGCTTGGCACTTATCTGATCCTAGATCATGTCGAGATCGCGCGCCGCGCCGGGCTGCCCTATGTCTATCTCGGCTACTGGGTGCCGGGCTCGCGCAAGATGGGATACAAGGCGCGGTTCGGCGCACTCGACATCTACAAGGGCGGAGTGTGGAGCGACATCGGCGATCCGGCCAGCCATCAGAGCGAAACCCACCCGCTGGCCGTCGATCCGATCGCCGAACAGGTGGCCCGTATCCGTCTGCCCGACGGCCGCGACTGATCGAAGCCCCCCCCGCGATGGGGCCTGTTTCAGAACTGCCCGCCCGAAAGACGTTTTATTTCGTTTTTGGTGCAAAAATCGTCATGTCATGTCTGGACAGGCGAGGCGCAAGCTGACACAACACCCTCGCCGCCCGGGAACAGGCTCTGGTGGTCGCATCGGGCTCGACCCGCTGCGCTGACCCCGCAGATATTGAGAGTTTTTCAGATGGATCGCCGTTCCTTCCTGACCAAGGCCGCCCTCGGCACTGCCGCGACCGGCCTGGCCGCCCCCGCCCTCGCCCAGGAAAATCCGAAGATCACCTGGCGAATGACGTCCTCGTTCCCGAAGTCGCTCGCGACGCTGTGGGGCAACACCCAGGAACTCGGCCGGCGGATCTCGGAAGCGACGAACGGCAACTTCACCATCCAGCCCTTCGCCGCAGGCGAGCTGGTCGGCGGGCTGCAGGCCGCCGATGCGGTGGCCGACGGCACCGTCGAGGCCGCGCATACGGTGGGCTACTACTACTGGGGCAAGGATCCGGCCTGGGCGCTTGGCGCCGCGGTGCCGTTCGGTCTGTCGGCACGCGGGATGAACGCCTGGCACTACTTCGGCGGCGGCATCGACATGTACAACGCGTTCATGGCGAAGCAGAAGCTGTTCGCGCTGCCCGGCGGCAACACCGGCACCCAGATGGGCGGCTGGTTCCGCAAGGAGATCAACACGCTCGAGGACCTGAAGGGTCTGAAGATGCGCATCGGCGGCTTCGCCGGCAAGATCGTCGAACGTCTCGGCGTGGTGCCGCAGCAGATCGCCGGCGGCGACATCTATGCCGCGCTCGAGAAGGGCACCATCGACGCGGTGGAATTCACCTCGCCCGCCGATGACGAGAAGCTCGGCTTCGTCAAGGTCGCGCCTTACTACTACTACCCCGGCTGGTGGGAAGGCGGCCCGACCGTCCATTTCATGTTCAACCTCGACAAGTGGAACGCGCTGCCGGCGAATTACCAGTCGCTGCTGCGCTCGATCTGCCAGAGCATCGACGCGAACATGCTGCAGCAATACGACTGGAACAACCCGCCGGCGCTGATGCGGCTGATGGCCGAGGGGGCGCAGCTGCGTCCGTTCTCGCCCGAAATCATGCAGGCCTGCTACGAGACCACCAACAAGGTCTATGACGAGATCGAGGCGACCAACCCCGAATTCGCCAAGATCTGGGCCTCGATCAAGGATTTCCGCAAGCAGTGGTATCTGTGGCAGCAGGTCGCGGAATACAACTACGACACTTTCATGATGGTTCAGCAGCGCAAGAACACGCTCTGAGCCCTGTCCCGACAGCTTTCGGATCAGGCCCCGGCACCCGTGCCGGGGCCTTTTTTCGTGCGGCGAGCCGCGCGCAAGAAAATTGCTGGACAGGTCGTCACAGCACGATACTATCCCTTTGAGAGCCGCCGGAGAGGAGCCCCACGGGGGACCGGCGCGCATCGACAGGAGGAGTTTTCATGGATCGTCGTTCATTTCTGACCAAGGCCGCCCTCGGTGGCGCCGCGGCCACCTCGCTGGCCGCGCCGGTCGTGGCCCAGACCAGCCCCAAAATCACCTGGCGGATGACGTCTTCGTTCCCGAAGTCGCTCGATACGATCTACGGCGGAGCCGAGTTCATCGCGAAAGCCGTGTCCGAGGCGACCGGGGGCGACTTCCAGATCCAGGTCTTCGCCGCGGGCGAGATCGTGGGCGGCTTGCAGGCAGCCGATGCTGTGACCTCGGGCACGGTCGAGGCCTGCCATACCGCGAACTATTACTACTGGGGCAAGGACCCGACCTGGGCACTTGGGGCGACGGTTCCCTTCGCGCTGAACGCGCGTGGCATGAACGCGTGGATGTATTACTCGGGCGGGATCGACCTTTACAACGAGTTCATGGCGAAACAGAACCTCTATGCGCTGCCGGCGGGCAACACCGGAGCGCAGATGGGCGGCTGGTTCCGCAAGGAGATCAAGACGGTCGACGACCTGAAGGGGCTGAAGATGCGCATCGGCGGTTTCGCCGGAAAGGTGCTCGAACGTCTCGGTCTGGTGCCGCAGCAGATCGCCGGCGGCGACATCTATGCCGCGCTCGAGAAAGGCACCATCGACGGCACCGAATGGATCGGGCCCTATGACGACGAGAAGCTCGGCTTCTACAAGATCGCGCCCTATTACTACTATCCGGGCTGGTGGGAAGGCGGGCTGACGGTGCACGCGCTGTTCAACCTGCAGAAGTGGAACGAGCTGCCGGCGCAATACAAGTCGATTCTGTCGAACGCCTGCATGGCGGCGAACCAGGACATGCTGGCGAAATACGACCGCAAGAACACCACCGCGATTCAGTCGCTGGTCGCCAAGGGCACGCAGCTGCGCCCGTTCTCGCCCGAGATCATGCAGGCCTGTTTCGAGGCCGCCAACGCGACCTATGCCGAGATCGAGGCGACCAACCCCGCGTTCAAGAAGATCTGGGGCTCGATCAAGGACTTCCGCAAGGAATGGTTCTTCTGGAGCCAGGTCACCGAATACAACTACGACACCTTCATGATGATCCAGCAGCGCGGCGGAAAGCTGTAAGCCGCCCTGCCTTCGCGACCAGAAACGCGCGCCCGGATCCTCTGCGGCGCGCGTTTTCGTGCCGGGGTCCCTGCCGCCCCGGCGTTCGGCGTTGAAAAGCCCGGCGCGCATGTCATGATGGCCGCGAAGATCCATGCCGCAGAGGGAATCCTATGGCGCTGCCGGCCCGGCAACAGTTCGTCTATTGGGGGCTTGCCGCCCTGGTGTTTCTGGCCGTGCTGTGGGGGCTCGGGGCAGTGCTGCTGCCCTTCCTCGTCGGCGGGGCGATCGCCTATTTCCTCGACCCGGTGGCCGACCGGCTGGAACGGCTCGGCCTGTCGCGGGTGATGGCGACGGCGCTGATCGCGCTGATCGCGACGCTTGGCTTCGTGGTCGGCGGGCTGCTGATCGTGCCGATGCTGGTGCGGCAGCTGGCGGGCCTCGTGGCGGCGGCGCCTGACATGACGCAACATCTTCTGGATTTCCTGAACCAGCAGTTCCCGCAGATGCACCAGCGCGGCTCGGTCATCAACGAGACGCTGCAATCGCTTGGCGAGGCGGTCAAGGCCCGCGGCGGAGAGCTGGCTCAGACCGTGCTGACCTCGGCGATGAGTCTGGTGAATTTCGCGATCTTTGTCGTCGTGGTGCCGGTCGTGGCATTTTACATGCTGCTCGACTGGGACCGGATGATCGCCAGGGTCGACAGCTGGCTGCCGCGCGACCATCTGGCCGAGGTCCGCGCCATCGCCCGCGAGATCGATAAGGTGCTGTCGGGTTTCGTGCGCGGGCAGGTCTCGGTCTGCGTCATCATGGGCACGTTTTACGCGGCGCTGCTGATGCTGGCGGGGCTGAACTTCGGGCTGCTGGCGGGCGCCATCGCGGGCACGCTGACCTTCATCCCCTATGTCGGTGCGATCCTTGGCGGCGGGCTGGCGATCGGGCTGGCGCTGTATCAGTTCTGGGGCGACTGGCTGCAGATCGGCATCGTCGTCGGGATCTTCGGTCTCGGGCAGTTCCTCGAAGGCAATGTGATCACGCCGAAATTCGTCGGCCAGTCGATCGGGTTGCACCCGCTGTGGCTGATCTTCGCGCTGTCGGCTTTCGGAACGCTGTTCGGCTTCGTCGGAATGCTGGTGGCGGTGCCGGTGGCTGCGGTGATCGGGGTGCTCGCACGGTTCATGCTGATGCGCTACCTGAAGGGTGAGCTGTATCTCGGGCAGGCGGGAACCGAACAGGACAGGCGCGGATGACGCGCCAGATGATCCTCGATCTGCCGGTGCGTCAGGCGCGCGGGCGCGACGATTTCTTCGTCGCCCCGCCCAATGCGCTGGCGCTGGCGACGCTCGACGATTGCGCGGGATGGCCTTCGGGGCGGATGCTGCTGATCGGGCCCGAGGGGGCCGGGAAATCGCATCTCGCCGCGATCTGGGCCGAAACACAGGACGCCCCGGTGCTTTCCGCCGCCGCCCTGACCGATGCCGAGGCCCCCGCCGCCGCCCGTCACGGCGCCGTGGTGATCGAGGATGCCCACCGCATCGCCACCCGCCCCGCGGCCGAGGAAGCGCTGTTTCACCTCCATAACCTGATGCAGGCCGAGGGCGGGCGGATGCTGTTGACGGCAGCCAGCCCGCCGCGCGACTGGGGGGTGCACCTGCCCGATCTGGCAAGCCGGATGGCCGCGCTCGCCTCGGTTCGGATCGGGCCGCCCGACGATGCACTGCTCTCGGCGGTGCTGGTCAAGCTGTTCGCCGACCGCCAGACCAAGGTGCCGCGCAGCCTGATCCCCTGGCTCGTCGGGCATATGGACCGCTCTTTCGATGCCGCACGCCGGCTGGTTGCCGCACTCGACGCCCGTGCCGTTGCGGAAGGCCGCCCGCTCAGCCGCGCGATGGCGGCCGAAGTGCTGGACATGCGCGCATGAACCGGCGCAAACTGTCACTGAACCATTACAAATCAGCGCGATAACTGCGCCTATCATGACCCAGGCCGATTTTCTCCAGACCCCGTTCCCCGCCCCCGTCGAGCTGCCCGAGGCAGAGATCACGGGGCCGTCTCGCTTCTTCAACCGCGAGCTGAGCTGGCTTGCCTTCAACTGGCGCGTGCTGGAGGAGGCGGCGAATCCACGGGTGCCGCTGCTTGAACGGCTGCGGTTTCTGTCGATTTCGGCGACCAACCTCGACGAGTTCTATACCGTGCGCGTCGCCGGCCTGATGGAGCTGGTGCGCGAGCATAACACCCTGCCCTCGGACGACGGGCTGACCCCGGCCGAGCAGCTGGTGAAGATCAACGCCGATGCCCGCCGGTTGATGGGCACCCAGCAAAGCAGCTGGAACATCATCCGCCGCGAGATGGAAACCGCCGGTATTCACCTGCTGACCCGCGGCAAGCTGACCAAGGCCGACCGCACTTACCTTGGCGAATATTTCCTGTCGAACGTGTTCCCGGTGCTGTCGCCTCTGGCGATCGACCCGGCGCATCCTTTCCCCTTCATCCCGAACACCGGCTTCTGCCTCGCACTCGAACTTGAACGCGAGCGCGACAGCCGCCGGATGCAGGCGCTTCTGCCGATCCCGCAACAGCTCAATCGCTTCATCGCCCTGCCCGGCGAGGACCGCTTCCTGCCGATGGAAGAGCTGCTTTTGCTCAACCTCGGATCGCTGTTCCCGGGCTACCGCGAGACCGGCTCCTGCGCGTTCCGGGTGCTGCGCGACAGCGACCTCGAGGTCGAGGACGAGGCCGAGGATCTGGTGCGCGAATTCGAGGTGGCGCTGAAACGGCGCCGCCGCGGTCAGGTGATCCGGCTGAAGATCACCGCAGGCGCGCCCGAATCGCTGCGCACGGTCATCATGAGCGAGCTTGGCGTGAACCCCGACGAGGTGGTCGAGGTGAAGGGCCTTCTGGGCGTCGCCGACCTGAAGGAGCTGGTGCTGTCCTCGCGCCCGGATCTGCTGTGGCCGCCGTTCACGCCGCGAGTGCCCGAGCGCGTGACCGATCACGACGGCGACATGTTCGCCGCGATCCGGCAAAAGGACATGCTGCTCCACCACCCCTACGAGACCTTCGACATGGTGATCCGCTTCCTGCAACAGGCAGCGAACGATCCGAATGTCGTGGCGATCAAGCAGACGCTCTACCGCACCTCGAAGGACAGTCCGATCGTCGATGCGCTGTGCGAAGCGGCGGAGAACGGCAAGTCGGTGCTGGCGCTGGTCGAGCTGAAGGCGCGCTTCGACGAGGCCGCCAACATCCGCCAGTCGCGCCGGCTGGAACGCGCGGGCGCGAATGTCGTCTACGGCTTCATGCACCTGAAAACGCACGCGAAAATCAGCACCGTGGTACGGCGCGAGGGCGATGCGCTGGTGACCTATACCCATTTCGGCACCGGCAACTATCACCCGATTACCGCCAAGATCTACACCGATCTCAGCCTGTTCACCTGCGATCCCGCGCTCGGGCGCGATGCGACCAAGGTATTCAATTTCCTCTCGGGCTACGTCCAGCCAGAGGAGCTGGAGAACCTGGCGATCTCGCCGATCTCGCTGAAATCGCGGCTTCTGGAACTGATCGGGGCCGAGATTGCCCATGCCCGCGCCGGCCGCCCGGCCGAAATCTGGGCCAAGATGAACAGCCTGACCGAGCCCGAGGTGATCGACGCGCTTTACGCCGCCTCGCAGGCCGGGGTGAAGATTTCCCTCGTGGTGCGCGGCATCTGTTGCGTGCGACCCGGGATCCGCGGCCTGTCCGAGAACATCCGCGTCAAGTCGATCGTGGGGCGGTTCCTCGAACACAGCCGGATCGTGTGCTTCGGCAACGGTCACGGGCTGCCGTCGAAGAACGCGCGGGTGTTCATGTCCTCGGCCGACTGGATGGGGCGCAACCTGAACTGGCGCGTCGAGACCCTGGTCGAGGCGAAGAACGAGACCGTCAAGGCGCAGATCGTCAGCCAGATCATGGCCGCCAACATGGCCGATGAGGCGCAAAGCTGGATCCTGCAACCCGACGGACGGTTCCTGCGCGAACTCCCCGAAGGGAAGGAGCTGTTCTCCTGCCACCGGTTCTTCATGGAATTCCCGTCGCTGTCGGGCCGCGGATCGGCCGGGGCGCGCGACGTTCCCGAGCTTGCCCATGGCACCGACTAGGGGCTAGATTTGCGCCGCGCCCACCGCTGGCGCGACTGAGGACAGGACGACAGGATGAACGCCAAAGCCGATGCCCCCCGCGGGGTGGTTTCTGCCGAAGAGTGGGACGCATTCGGCAAGCCCCTGTTCGACGATCCGTCGGCCCGGGCGCTGAGCCGGGTGGGTGTGGTCGACGTGGGGTCGAACTCGGTGCGGATGGTGGTGTTCGACGGTGCCGCCCGCAGTCCGGCCTATTTCTACAATGAGAAGGTGATGGCGGGCCTCGGTCAGGGGCTGGCGGAAACCGGGATGCTGAACCCTCTGGGGCGCGAGCGCGCGCTCTCGGCGCTGCGCCGCTTCGCTGCGGTGGCGAAGGGGATGGACATCGGCCCGCTGACCTGCGTGGCAACGGCGGCGGTGCGCGATGCGGGCGACGGCCCGGCGTTTCAGGAACAGGTCGAACGCGAGACCGGGTTGCATCTGCACGTGATCGACGGCGCCGAGGAAGCCCGGCTTTCGGCACAGGGCGTGATGCTCGGCTGGCCAGATGCCTCGGGGCTGATCTGCGATATGGGCGGCAACTCGATGGAGCTTGCCGAGATCGGCGCCGGTCAGGTTGGCCGGCGCGAGACCTCGCAGCTCGGCCCGTTCCGGCTGCAGCAGGTGAAGGGCGGCCGCAAGGAACTGCTGGCGACGATCCAGCAGCAGATCGCGAAGCTCGCGGCTGCGGTGGGCGTCGGACACGAGCGGATCTATCTCGTCGGCGGTTCGTGGCGGGCGATTGCGCGCCTCGACATGGAACGGGCGAATTATCCGCTTCTGGTGCTGCACGAATACCGGATGGAGCCGGAGGCCCTTCTGAGAACCCTCGACTGGATCGAGAAGACCGACCTCGGACAGCTGCGCACCCGGACCGGAACCTCTGCCGCGCGGATGGAGCTGGTTCCGCTCGCCGCGCTGGTGCTGCGCGAGCTGATTCGGGTGTTCCAGCCGAAGGAGATCGACTGCTCGTCATTCGGCATCCGCGAGGGGCTGCTGTTCGAGCAGATGCCCGAGCGGCTGCGCGAACGCGATCCGCTGATCGAGGCCTGCCGCTACGCCGAACAGATGCAGGCGCGCCTGCCCGGGTTCGGCAAGAAGCTGCACAATTTCATCAAACCGGTGATGGGCGAGGTTAGCCCCGGGCAGTTCCGGCTGCACCGCGCGGCCTGCTATCTGCATGACACCACCTGGCGCACCCATCCCGATTACCGGGCCGAGGCCTGTTTCGACAACGTGACGCGGGCCAACCTGTCGGCGCTGACCCACCCCGAGCGCGTGTTCATCGGCCTGTCGCTGCTGCACCGCTACAAGAACTCGCGCGCGGGATCGCGGTTCGAGCCGATGTTCGCGCTGCTGAGCCCCGCCCAGATCACCGAGGCCGAGATCCTCGGCAGGGCGATGCGCTTCGGCGCGATGTTCACGATGAGCGATCCGTCAAAGGCCGGCACGCTGGAGCTGAAGCCGAAGAAGAGCCAGCTGGTGCTGAAGCTGACCCCCCCGGGGGTGGAGCTGTTCGGCGAGGTCTGCCTGTCGCGGTTCAGCTCGCTCGCACAGTCGCTGAAGGCGGAGCCGGTAATCGAATATCCCTGAGGGAAGGACGGGGCGGCTTGCGGTGCATGGGGGCTCTGCCCCCGTCTCCTGCGGAGACTCCCCCGGGATATTTGCGGCGAATCGAAAGGGCCGTCAGCTTTGCACGATCGGCGGCCCGACAGGTTTCGGCGCCGCGGCAAGCGTGAGATCGAGCGAGACCGGGAAGTGGTCCGAGGCCTGCAACAGCGCCTCGCGCAGCTCAGGCACCTTGTAACACCCGGGATCGTCGAACGGATGCCAGATCCGCCAGGACGGGGCGGCGGTGCAAAGATCGGGCGAGATCAGGATATAGTCGAGCATCGCTCCGAAATACTGACGGGCATCCTTGAGGTAGAACCGGGCCGAAACCGGCTGCGCGGCGAAGGGACCGCCCTTGTTCAGCCTGGCATGAGGGTCGCGCAGACGCCGCGCGGGGGGCTGATCCTCGCCCACAACGATCTCGAGACCGGAGCGGCCGAAGAGTTTCTCATATTCGTCGAGGCCGGGACCGTCGTTGAAATCGCCGAGCACGAGAAATGGCTCGCCCGCGTCGAGCAGCAGATCCACTCGGCGGCGCAGCCACAGGCATTGCGCGAGTTGCTTGCGCCGGTTCTCGATGGCGATGCGCACCTCGGCCACGGGATCGGAAGGGGCACCGTGCGGCGCCTTGGATTTCACATGCACGCCGACCAGCCGAAGCCGCGCCCCATCCCGCGTTTCAAGCACCGCTTCGAGCGGCGGTTTCGAGAACACGACACGATCGAGTCTGCCGTCGATGTCCAGGTCTATTTTCAGGCTGCGGTCGAAGCGCGGGCAATCGGGCGGATCGTCTTGCGGATCGTGAATCGCGGTGACGACATCCGGATCGTAGAGCAGCGCAATCTCCTGCTGGGTCTCGTTGGCGAAGCCCATCAGCGCCTTGCGCTGGCGCAATCCGGCGAAGGCGGCGAAGCGCTCGAGCATCTCGACCGTATCGCGCCCATCGCCATCACCCGGCGCCTCGACGATCAGGAAGACATCGGCATCGACCGCGGTGAACACGATGCCGAGTGCGCCCAGCTGATCGCCGCGCGTGACATTGTAGCGTGACGACCATTCGCCGTCGTCGAGCAGCCGGCCACGGCGGTCGAACAGGCTGGTGAACCATTCGACGTTATAAGTGGCTATGCGCATGAGCGGCCCCATCGCGGATCTGCTCCCAGGCGCGGTTCAGCGCAACGACACGCTCCTCGGCCAGCTGCACCGCCTCGGCCGGCAGGCCACGGGCGATCGCGCGGTCCGGGTGGGCCTCGCGCACCAGAGATTTCCAGCGCGCGCGCGCCTCCTCGACCGGGGCGGAGGGGGGAAGTTGCAACACGGTCCAGGGGTCAGGTTCGGCATCGGGCACGAAGCTCGCACGCATCGCGGCGAAACAGCATTCGTCGAGACCGAAGATCCGCGAGACCTCGGCCAGGAAGGCATTCTCGGCCTCGTGATAATCGCCATCGGCCACGGCAATCGCGAACAGCCCTTCGAGAACGTCCTTCAGCATCGGTGCGCCGGGACCGAACATGGCGGCAATCTGGCGGGCATAGGCATCGAAACCCGCGACATCGGTACGCGCCAGATCGAAAACGCGGGCAGCATGGGTCTCTTCATCCGGCGAAATCTGAAAAATGCGCCGGAATGTCGCCACCTCGTCGCGCGTCACGTGGCCGTCGGCCTTGGCCATCTTGGCGCCGAGCGCGATGACCGCGATGGTGAAGCCGACCGAATGCTCTGGAGCACCGCGCAGATGCTCGAACACGGCTCCCAGCCCCTCGCCCCGAACGAGCGTGGCCAGTGCCTCGCCGATGCGGGCCCATATCGAAACCGGCTGATCCATGCGCACGAGATTAGCGGGCTTTGTGCCCGGTCTGAACCCGAAAACGTCGAGGGAAGAACGGGGGCTCTGCCCCCGCGGCCTGCGGCCTTCCCCCGGGATATTTATGGAAAGCCGAAAAGGAGAGCCGCTCTCTCTTTCGACTTTCCATAAATATCCCGGGGGTGAATTCGCGGCGCCTCCGCAGGAGGGGGCGCGAAGAGGGGGCAGAGCCCCCTCCCCTGTGTTCTCAGGCGCGCGCGGCGCGGATCAGGTCGAGGATCTCGCGGGCGGCGAAGGGAATGTTCGTGCCCGGCCCGAAGATCGCCTTGACGCCGGCGTTCTTCAGGAACTCGTAATCCTGATGCGGGATCACGCCGCCGCAGATCACGATGATGTCGCCTGCGCCCTTTTCCTTCAGCGCCTCGATCAGCTTCGGCGCCAGCGTCTTGTGACCTGCGGCGAGCGACGAGATGCCAATGACATGGACGTCGTTGTCGATGGCGTCCTGCGCGGCTTCCTCGGGGGTCTGGAACAGCGGGCCGACGTCGACGTCGAAGCCGATGTCGGCGAAGGCCGTCGCGATGACCTTGGCGCCGCGGTCGTGACCGTCCTGGCCCATCTTCACCACCAGAAGACGCGGCCGGCGGCCTTCTTCCTCGGCGAATTTTTCGACGTCGCGCTGGATCTGGGCGAAGCCCTCGTCGCCCTCATAGGCCGCGCCATAGACGCCCGAGAGCGTCTTCACCTCGGCCCGGTGACGGCCGAACACCTCTTCCATCGCCATCGAGATCTCTCCGACAGAGGCCCGGGCGCGCGCGGCATCGACCGCCGCCTCGAGCAGGTTGCCACCTTCCTTGGCGCGGCGGGTGATCTCGGCGAGCGTCGCCGTCACCTTCGCCTCGTCGCGGGTGTCGCGGATCTGCTTCAGACGTGCCACCTGCGCCTCGCGCACCGCGGCGTTGTCGATATCGAGGATGTCGAGCTGTTCCTCATGCGCCGGGCGATACTTGTTCACGCCGACGATGACTTCCTCGCCGCGGTCGATCATCGCCTGACGGCGCGCCGCGGTTTCCTCGATGCGCAGCTTCGGCATGCCCGACACGACCGCCTTGGTCATGCCGCCCATCGCCTCGATCTCCTCGATCAGCGCCCAGGCCTTGTCGGCGAGATCGGCGGTCAGCTTCTCGATGTAGTAGCTGCCGGCAAGCGGATCGACCACATGGGTGATCCCGGTCTCTTCTTGCAAGATCAGCTGGGTGTTGCGCGCGATCCGGGCCGAGAATTCGGTCGGCAGCGCAATCGCCTCGTCGAGCGCGTTGGTATGCAGCGACTGGGTGCCGCCGAGTGCCGCCGCCATCGCCTCATAGGCGGTGCGCACGACGTTGTTGTAGGGGTCCTGCTCCTGCAACGACACGCCCGAGGTCTGGCAATGCGTGCGCAGCATCAGCGAGCCGGGCTTCTTCGGAGCGAACTCGGTCATGATGCGATGCCACAGCAGACGCGCGGCGCGCAGCTTCGCGACTTCCATGAAGAAGTTCATGCCGATGGCGAAGAAGAACGACAGCCGGCCGGCGAACTTGTCGACGTCCATCCCGGTCGCCAGCGCGGCACGCACGTATTCGCGCCCGTCGGCCAGCGTGAAGGCCAGCTCCTGCACCAGGTTCGCGCCCGCTTCCTGCAGGTGATAGCCCGAGATCGAGATCGAGTTGAACTTCGGCATCTCGTTCGAGGTATACTGGATAATGTCCGCGATAATCCGCATCGAGGGCTCGGGCGGATAGATGTAGGTATTGCGGACCATGAACTCCTTGAGGATGTCGTTCTGGATCGTGCCCGACAGCAGGCTGCGGTCCACGCCCTGCTCTTCGCCCGCGACGATGTAATTCGCCAGAATCGGGATCACCGCGCCGTTCATCGTCATCGAGACCGAGACCTTCTCGAGCGGGATGCCGTCGAACAGGATCTTCATGTCCTCGACCGAATCGATGGCGACGCCCGCCTTGCCGACATCGCCCACCACGCGCGGGTGGTCGCTGTCATAGCCGCGGTGCGTCGCGAGGTCGAAGGCGACCGAGATACCCTGCTGACCGGCGGCCAGCGCCTTGCGGTAGAAGGCGTTCGAGGCCTCGGCGGTCGAGAAGCCGGCATATTGGCGGATCGTCCACGGACGGCCGGCATACATCGTCGCGCGCGGGCCGCGCAGGAACGGCGCGAAGCCCGGCATCGTGCCCAGATGGCTCAGCCCGGTGAGGTCGTCCTCGGTGTAAAGCGGCTGGACGTCGATCCCCTCGAGCGTCTTCCACGTCAGGCTGTCGAGCGGACGGTCCTTCAGCTCCTTCTGGGCGAGCTTGGTCCATTCCTCTTTCTTGTCCGTCATCGGACGATCCTCCTCCTCGGGCGCCGCGGGCCGCCGGGGCGGTGCGGGCAGGTTGTCACGGCCCCGGCACGAGGGCCGGGAAAGGCGTCAGCGGGGCGCACGCGCGCCCCGAAACCGGCCGGGCAGCCCCATGTCCGGGGCCGCCCGCGAAGCTCATTCGAACTCCATGATGATCTCGTCGACCTTCAGACTTGCGCCCGGGGCCGCGTTGATCTTCTTGACGATGCCCTTGCGCTCGGCGCGCAGGATGTTTTCCATCTTCATCGCCTCGACGGTGGCCAGCGCCTGGCCCTCCTGAACCTCCTGCCCCTCTTCGACCGAGATCTTCACGATCAGACCCGGCATCGGGCAGAGCAGGAACTTCGAGGTGTCGGGCGGCATCTTCTCGGGCATCAGGCGGGCAAGCTCGGCCGCGCGCGGGGTGCGCACGTGGACCTTCATGTCAGCGCCGCGCACCCGGATGCGGAAGCCCATCGGGATCAGCCCGACCTTCAGCACCAGCGGCTCGCCGTCGACCGTCAGCTTCGCCAGCGACTGGCCCGGCTGCCAGTCCGAGGTGACGCGCATCTTCTGCCCGTCGACGAAGATCACCGTCGCGCCGTCATGATCGGCCGCCACCGAGACCTTGTATTCGTGATCCTGCAGCGAGATCACCCAGTCGTCACCGACCTTGCGCTCGTGATTGCCGAGCGTGCCCGAGATCCGGCTGAGACGGATTTCCGACACCCGGTTCATCGCGGCGGTGGCGGCGGCCACACGGCGCAGCACCGGCTCGTCGAGCGTCACGCCCTGGAAGCCCTCGGGGTATTCCTCGGCGATGAAGGCCGTGGTCATGTTGCCCGAGGTGAAGCGCGGGTGATCCATCACCGCCGCGACGAAGGGCAGGTTGTGACCGATGCCCTCGACCTCGAACGTGTCGAGCGCGAGACGCATTTCCTCGATCGCCTCCGAGCGCGTCGGCGCCCAGGTGCAGAGCTTGGCGATCATCGGGTCGTAATACATCGAGATTTCGCCGCCCTCGAACACGCCGGTATCGTTGCGCACGATGCCGCCGCGCACCGTCTTGCCTTCGACCGGCGGACGGTAGCGCGTCAGACGCCCGATCGAGGGCAGGAAGTTGCGATAGGGATCCTCGGCGTAAAGCCGGCTTTCCATCGCCCAGCCGTTGATCTTCAGGTCTTCCTGCTTGAACGGCAGCGGCTCGCCATTGGCGATGCGGATCATCAGCTCGACCAGATCGAGGCCGGTGATCAGCTCGGTGACGGGATGTTCCACCTGCAGACGGGTGTTCATCTCGAGGAAGTAGAAGTTGCGGTTGCCGTCGACGATGAATTCGACCGTGCCGGCCGAGGTGTAGCCCACCGCCTTCGCCAGCGCGCAGGCCTGCTCGCCCATCGCCTTGCGGGTCTTCTCGTCGAGGAAGGGCGAGGGCGCCTCTTCGATCACCTTCTGGTTGCGGCGCTGGATCGAGCATTCGCGCTCGTGCAGGTAGACGCAGTTGCCGTGCTTGTCGGCGAGGACCTGGATCTCGATGTGGCGCGGCTGGGTGACGAACTTCTCGATGAAGATACGGTCGTCGCCGAAGCTGGAACGGGCCTCGTTTTGCGACATCTCGAAGCCTTCGCGGGCCTCCTGGGCGTTCCACGCGATGCGCATACCCTTGCCGCCGCCGCCGGCCGAAGCCTTGATCATCACCGGATAGCCGATCTGATCGGAGATCTTCACCGCTTCCTCGGCATCGGCGATCAGGCCCATGTAACCCGGAACCGTCGACACGCCGGCGTCCTGCGCGATCTTCTTCGAGGTGATCTTGTCACCCATCGATTCGATGGCGGGCGAGGGCGGACCGACGAAGACCACGCCCGCTTCTTCCAGAGCGGCGGCGAAATCCATCCGCTCGGACAGGAAGCCGTAACCCGGGTGAACCGCTTCGGCGCCGGTCTGGCGAATCGCATCCATGATCTTGTCGATCACGATATAGGACTGATTCGCCGGCGGCGGACCGATATGGACCGCCTCATCGGCCATTTTCACGTGCAGCGCATTCGCATCGGCGTCCGAATAAACGGCAACCGTCTGGATGCCCATCTTGCGCGCGGTCTTGATGACGCGGCAGGCAATCTCGCCGCGGTTCGCGATCAGGATTTTCTTGAACATGAGTTTCCTTCCCTTCGGCCCCGGAACCTCCTCCGGGCCGCCTCTGCTGCTCTCACTGCGTCCGGGGACGACAATGAATTCGAAACTGGCGATGCCCCCGAGGGCATCGTGCTCTGCCCGCAGGGCGCGACGGCACCCGTGCGGATCGGCCCGGCGGCACGGCGAAGCGGCCGGCCGGACAGTGCAGCCTGCACCGGGCGGCCTGAACGGGCCTGCGCCGGAGTTCTGTGCGGCCCGGGGGCCGCGACGAAACGGGATGCCCCCTGCCCCCGCTGTCCGGAACGGTCAGCGCGGCAAAGGGACGGTCCGGCCATGGGGCCGAACCGCCAGAGGCAAAAAGGGGTCGGAAAGTGAGACGAGGAAGGAACCGGCCGTGCGGCCCTCCCGGTCGCGCCCCCAGACTGCGCCACGGACGGGCAGCTGGCAAAGCGTTTCCGGACCGGCGCGGACGCGTCGGCGGCAAACTGCCGGATGGAGGGGGAGAACGGCCGGAACATGCTCAGTCCTCGTCCTCGTCGTCATCGTCCCAGACGAAACCGTTGTCGTCGTCGAACACCTCGGGGAACGAAGCCTTCGCGCGGCTCGGTTCGATGCGCAAAAGCTGCTCGTAAGAGGCCGGATCGAACGGCTCCTCGGCGGCGACGACCTCGCGCCCGATCAGCCACGACAGCCGACCGGCGTCGAGATTGCCACGCTCGAACGGCTCTTCGCCGAAATGCTCCCACAGCGCGGCCATGAAGCCTGCATCGGCCCGTCGGTCGGCCGGGGCGCGGTCCTTGAACCGTTCGCGCCGGATGATCTTCGTCGGGCCCTGCTTATTGGCGCGCCGGATGGTGAACTGGAAATCGGTTCCGGGCAGGCGCCCGGGAAATCCGCGATGCTTCAGCATGTCTTTGCCTCCGTCTTGACGAGCGGAAGCAACATGGCCCGGGGGGCCTGCGCAAGGGGCATCTGCGGAAGAATGGCTGAACCCGCTTCGAAAGCCGGGCCGCCGCAAGAGTTGGCGGGGGCGAAAGAATCGCCCCGCCGACCGGCACCGAAACCGGCACCGGGATTGCAGGGGGCAGCGGCAGGCCGCCGCCCCCGTGCGATATTACTTGTACTTGCCGGTGTAGTGGGGCTCGGTCGTGACCGCAGCCGGAGCCGGAGCCGGCTCTTTCTTAGCGCAAGCAGCGACGCCGACAACGGCGACGAGAGCAGCAACGAGGATTGCTTTCGACATTTTGTTCTCCAGTGAGGCCCGCAACCAAGAGAGGTCTCCCCCTCCAGCCCGTAGTCCCCGATCATGTCACGAGTCGGATCATTCCAACCCGAGGTCACATTATCCTGCGTTTGAACGCAGGTGAAGCGGGCAAACCGCATCGCGACGCGATGTTGCAACGCCGCATCATAAAAACGCCACACGAATGCGTGATCGCAGACGGGCGTGATCACACGCCCCCCGAGCTCCGCATTCATGCGACAGGCACTCATTAAAACAACTCCCAGACACAGGCGCCATTCTCGATCGAATAGGCTTCGAAATACTGTTTCGCCGATTCATCCGCCTCGCCGAAGGGAAAGACCCGGTCGGCAATGGCGATCACGATCTGCGCCGGCTGTGGCCCGGATTTCGCGATGCGCGGCAACGCGTAGCCGTTGCACAGCGCCTCCATGTCCTTGGCGACAACCTCTTGCGAGACCTTTTTCTTCGCCAGATCCGGCGCGACGAACCGGAACCGCATCGTCAGCCCGGCCGGCCCCTGGCTGTCGCGCAGGGTTTCGAGCCAGCGAACGTCCATCCCCGAAGGCACCGCAATCGGGTCGCCCGATGGGGCTTTCGGGGTTTCGGCAAAGACCGCCCCCGAAAGGGCTGCCGTCAGAGCGACGGCAGCGATCGTCAGTTTCGCGTTGAGCATTTCCGGGCCTTCCCAAATTCCGCCAGACTAGAGCGGAATATTGTCGTGCTTCTTCCAGGGATTCGACAGCTTCTTCGAACGAAGCGAGGCGAAGGCCCGCGAGATGCGACGACGGGTCGAATGCGGCTGGATCACCTCGTCGATGAAACCGCGCTCGGCCGCGACGAAGGGGTTGGCGAAGCGGTCCTCGTAATCCTTGGTGCGCGCCGCGATCTTCTCGGCATCGCCCAGTTCCGAACGATACAGGATCTCGACTGCGCCCTTGGCCCCCATCACCGCGATCTCGGCGGTCGGCCAGGCGTAGTTGAAATCGCCGCGCAGGTGCTTCGAGGCCATAACGTCATAGGCGCCGCCATAGGCCTTGCGGGTGATCAGCGTCACCTTCGGCACGGTGGCCTCGCCATAGGCGAACAGCAGTTTCGCGCCGTGCTTGATGACGCCGCCGTATTCCTGCGAGGTTCCGGGCAGGAAGCCGGGCACGTCGACAAGCGTCAGGATCGGGATCTCGAACGCGTCGCAGAAGCGCACGAAGCGCGCCGCCTTGCGCGAGCTGTCGATGTCGAGGCAGCCCGCCAGCACCATCGGCTGGTTGGCGACGACGCCGACGGTCTGGCCTTCGAGGCGAATGAAGCCGGTGATGATATTGCCCGCGAAGTCCTTCTGGATCTCGAAGAAGTCGCCCTCGTCGGCGATCTTCACGATCAGCTCCTTCATGTCGTAGGGCTGGTTCGGGTTCGCCGGAATCAGCGTGTCGAGCGAGTTCTCGACCCGCGCGACGTCATCGAAGAACGGCCGGACCGGGGCCTTCTCGCGATTCGACAGCGGCAGGAAGTCGATCAGACGACGGGTTTCGGCGATCGCCTCGACGTCGTTTTCGAAGGCGGCATCGGCCACCGAGGACTTCTTGGTATGGGTGCTGGCACCGCCGAGCTGCTCGGCGGTGACGATTTCGTTCGTCACGGTCTTCACCACGTCGGGGCCGGTGACGAACATGTAAGACGAATCCTTCACCATGAAGATGAAGTCGGTCATCGCCGGCGAATACACCGCACCACCCGCGCACGGGCCCATGATCAGCGAGATCTGCGGCACCACGCCCGAGGCGAGAATGTTCTTCTGGAACACGTCGGCATAACCGGCGAGCGAGGCGACCCCCTCCTGGATACGCGCACCGCCCGAATCGTTCATGCCGATCACCGGCGCGCCGTTCTGCATCGCCATGTCCATGATCTTGCAGATCTTCTCGGCGTGGGTTTCGGACAGCGAGCCGCCGAACACGGTGAAGTCCTGCGAGAACACGTAGACCATGCGGCCGTTCACGGTGCCCCAGCCGGTCACCACGCCGTCGCCGGCGGGCTTGTCGGCTTCCATGCCGAACTCGACGCAGCGATGCGCCTTGAACATATCGAACTCTTCGAACGACCCTTCGTCGAGCAGAAGTTCGATGCGCTCGCGCGCCGTCAGCTTGCCCTTCTTGTGCTGAGATTCAATGCGGCGCTGCCCCCCGCCAAGGCGTGCCGCAGCGCGCCGCTCCTCCAGCTGGTTGAGAATGTCTTTCATTCCCGCCTCCTCCGAATGTTCGGCCGGAGACTATACTCGCGCAATATTCTTTCAACACCAATTCAGCTAATTTGCAAACAGTTGCCAAGTCATGCGTTGCGAATTGAATATTGGCAAATATTCTCAGGGGGCGCGACAGCGCCCGCACTCCCCGTCCGGCCGCGCCCGCGGAAGACCGGGCCGGGGCGGCTGCACATTTCATATAGAGTTCATTCCCTTAGAGCGGCAGCCGCCAAAAGGTCGCAGCCGGGGACCGGAGAGGCAGCCAAACCGGCCCGTCGGCGCCCCCTTCTAAGGCACCAGCACGACCTTGCCGGAGAACCCCCGATCCTCCAGCCGGCGATGCGCGGCGGCACCGTCCGCAAGGGCAAATGTCTCGATCGGCGGAACCGCGATCACCCCCGCGGCCAGGGCGTCGAACAGCTTGCGGCTGCGGCGCCGTCGCTCGGCGCCGCTGTCGAGGTAGTCCCACAGCTCGGCGCCGCGCAGCGCCTTCGAGCTTTGCATCAGCATCAGCGGATCGACCGGCGCGGGCGCACCGCCCGACATGCCATAGGTCACGATTGTGCCGCGGTTGCGCGCGGCCTCGATGCTGCGCGCGAGGGTCGAGCCTACCGCATCGTAGACCACGTCGGCCCCGCCGCCGGTCAGCGCCCGCACCCCGGCCACCCAGTCGCCGTCATAGCCCAAAACGGCCTCTGCCCCGAGATCGCGCGCGATGCGTCGCTTTTCTTCCGAGGACGCCATCGCGATCACCCGCGCCCCCTTCGCCCGGCACAGCCGCAGCAGGTGCCGCCCCACCCCGCCCGCGGCCGAATGCACCAGCACACTATCGCCCGGACGGATCGCGGCGCTGTCCTCGCTGAGATACTGCGCCGTCAGCCCCTGCAGCAGGATCGCCGCCGCGGTCACCTCGTCCACGCCCTCGGGCAGCGGGATGGCGCGCTCGGCCGGCACCGCCAGCCGCGTGACATTGGCCCTCGCCACATCGACGAAGCCGATCCGGTCGCCGATGCGCAAGCCCCCGACCCCGGCGCCAAGCGCCACGACCACGCCCGCCCCTTCGTAGCCGTCGATATAGGGCGGCTCGCCCAGTTCGCGGTAATGGCCGCGGCGGCGGTAGATATCGGCGAAGTTCACCCCGGCCGCGCGCACATCGACCAGAACCTCTCCGGGCCGGGCGACGGGATCGGGGACTTCGCGGTAGCGCAGGACCTCGGGACCGCCGAAGGTTTCAAAGGTAAGTGCGAACATGTTCCGGATCCCCGTTCCGTGTGCCGTGACGTCAGGGCATGGTTATGGGGCGCGACAGCGCGAGGGCAAGGGGCGAAGCGCCGGGGCAAGGGGCGAAGCGCCGGGGCATCAGCTTTGCGCTTGCACCACGCCCGCGGCGCGGGTATCCGAAACCGACGGGTCCGCGCAGCGCGCATCCCGGGGGAATGGCGGAACGGTAGACGCGGCTGACTCAAAATCAGCTACCTGACGGTGTAGGGGTTCGAGTCCCCTTTCCCCTACCACACCTCCCGACACAGAAAACGGCCAGCCTAGAGGCTGCGGGCCGAGAACGTGTCGCAAGAAGCCACCTTGCCGCCACGATAACCATTTGCAAACCAGCGCGCCCGCTGTGCCGAAGTGCCATGCGTGAAGCTGTCGGGCATCGGCACCCGGCCGGCATTGCGCTGCAAGGTATCGTCGCCGATATGCGCGGCGGCATTCAGTGCCTCGTCGATATCGCCGGGTTCGAGCGACTGGAACTGCGCCGCCGCATGATTGGCCCAGACACCGGCGAAGCAATCCGCCTGCAGCTCGATACGCACCGAGATGGCGTTGCTGTCGGCCTCGGACATGCGCGAGCGCAGATCGTTCGCCTTCGACAGGATGCCAAGCTCGTCCTGGACATGATGGCCGATCTCATGGGCGATGACATAGGCCGCGGCGAAATCGCCCCCGGCGCCAAGCTGGCGCGACAGAGTGTCGAAGAACGCGGTGTCGAGGTAAACCTTGCCGTCCGACGGGCAATAGAACGGCCCCGTCGCCGCCGAGGCACTGCCGCAGGCCGAGGGATAGACCTGCGAGAACAGCACGAGCTTCGCCGGGCGATAGCTGCGCCCGAGCTGATCGCGGAACACCTCCGTCCAGACCTCTTCGGTATCGGCCAGCGTGACCGAGACGAACTCGCCCGCCGCGCGCTGACGATCCGTCAGCTGGCTCCGCGAGGCCGGCGCCTGCGCCTCGTCGAGGCCGCTCAGCAAAGGCGTCAGATCGACCCCGAAGACCCAGCCCGCAACCACGATCGCCAGCACCCCGAGGCCGCCGGCGCCGCCAAGGCGCAACCCGCCGCCTCCGCCCTGCCCGCGCCGGTCCTCGATGTTGTCACTGCCACGCCGTCCCTGCCACTTCATCGCCGGCCTCCCGATGCCATCACTCGTCCATCACGAAGCCGAGATTAGCCGCACCGCACCGCCGGGGAAAGAGCGCCCCGGCTTGACCTCGCGCCGGCGTCGGGCGATGGATCGGCGGACCCGCCCCGTCCGGACATTCCGGCACGGGCCGCAGCCCCATCCCGGAGGACGGATGTTTCGCAGGCTTTATCTCTGGACGGCCGGCCTCGTCGGGCATCCGCGCGCCGAAATCGGCCTCGGCACGATCAGCTTCGTCGAAAGCTCATTCTTTCCGATACCGGCGGATGTGCTGTTTATACCGATGTGCCTGACCCGGCCGGAAAAGGTGTGGCGCTATGCGCTGATCGCCTCGATCACCTCGGTATTGGGGGGGATCTTCGGCTGGTGCCTCGGTCACTATGCCTTCGATGCGGTCGGCCGGCCGCTGCTGGAGGCGATGGGCAAGATGGATACCTTCGAGAAGCTGCGCGGCACGCAGGGAGACCTGGCAATTCTGGCCATGCTGGTGACGGCGGGGCTGGCGCATGTGCCGCCGATGAAGGTGGTGACAATTCTGGCCGGAGTCATCAGTTTCGATCCGGTTCTGTTCATCCTGTCGGCCATCGTGGCGCGCAGCGCGCGGTTCTATGGGCTCGGCTGGCTGTTGTCGCGCTATGGCGTGGCGATCGTGCATTTCGTCGAACGACGGATGGCGTGGATCGCGCTTGGCGTTCTCGCGGTGCTGGGCATCGCGATCTGGTTTCTGAAGGGGTGAGGAGAGGGTCACAATGACGAAGGCACAGATGACGGATCAGGGCTGCGGTGCGCGCACGCGGGTCATGGTGGCGGCAGTCGGATCGGCGGCGGCGCTCGGGGGGGCGTTCGTGTTCCAGTCGCTCGGCTATGCACCGTGCCATCTGTGCATCCTCGAACGCTGGCCCCATGCGGCGGCGGTGGTGATCGGGCTGGCGATCCTGGCGTTGCGACTGCCGATGGTGACGGCGCTTCTGGGGGCGCTCGCGGCGCTGACGACGGCGGGCATCGGCATCTATCATTCACTCGTCGAGCGCCACATCATCGCCGGCCCCGACAGCTGCACCGCGGCCAAGCCCGCGCAGATGTCGGCTGCCGACCTGCTTGCCCAGATCCAGAACACACCGCTGGTGCGCTGCGACGATATCGCCTGGTCGTTCCTGGGCGTGACCATGCCCAACCTGAACGTGGTGCTGTCGCTGATCCTTGCCGCGATCTGGGTCTCGGCCTTCGTGAAGGCGCGAAAAACCGCCTGAGCGGGCGCGGCCCACGGCCCCCTCGCCCCTTCGTGATTGCGCACAAGGCCTTGCAGGGGCTATAAAGCAGACCAACAAGACCTAGAAGAACGAGCCAATCGCGTGACCGATACCCCCGAGACCCCGGAAACCCTTGAAGACGGCCCGAAGCGCCCGACCTACGACGGCCCATCGGTCTCGATTTCCGAAGAGATGAAAACCGCCTACCTCGATTACGCGATGAGCGTGATCGTGTCGCGCGCGATCCCCGATCTGCGCGACGGGCTGAAGCCGGTGCACCGGCGCATCCTTTACGCGATGTCGGAAACCGGCAACACCTTCGACAAGCCTTACCGCAAGTCGGCCCGCCCGGTCGGCGACGTGATGGGTAAATATCACCCGCATGGCGACGCCGCGATCTACGATGCGCTCGTGCGCATGGCGCAGGACTTCTCGATGTCGCTGCCGCTGCTCGACGGGCAGGGCAACTTCGGCTCGATGGACGGCGACAGCCCGGCGGCGATGCGCTACACCGAAGTGCGCATGGACAAGCCGGCGAACTTCATGCTCGCCGATATCGACAAGGATACGGTCGATTTCCAGGACAACTACGACGGCAAGGACAAGGAGCCCTCGGTCCTGCCGGCGCGGTTCCCGAACATGCTGGTCAACGGCGCGGGCGGCATCGCCGTCGGCATGGCGACCAACATCCCGCCGCACAACCTGGGCGAGGTGATCGACGCCACCCTCGCGCTGATCGAGAACCCGGATCTGACCTCCGAAGAGCTGATGCGCTACGTCCCGGGGCCGGACTTCCCGACCGGCGCCCTCATCATGGGCCGCACCAGCCCGCGCAAACCCTATACCGAGGGCCGCGGTTCCATCGTGATCCGCGCCAAGACCCGGGTCGAGGAGATCCGCAAGGACCGCCAGGCGATCATCGTCGAAGAGATCCCCTATCAGGTCAACAAGGCCGCGATGATCGAGAAGATCGCCGAACTGGTGCGCGACAAGCGCATCGAGGGCATCGCCTCGATCGCCGATGAATCCGACCGCGTCGGCGTGCGCGTGGTGATCGAGCTGAAGCGCGACGCGACGCCCGATGTGGTGCTCAACCAGCTGTGGCGCTTCACGCCGCTGCAGGTGTCGTTCGGCTGCAACATGCTGGCGCTGAACTCGGGCAAGCCCGAGCTGCTGACGCTGCACGATTTCCTCGCGCATTTCATCACCTTCCGCGAGGAAGTGGTGGCGCGGCGCACCGCCTATGAGCTGAACAAGGCGCGAGAGCGCAGCCATATCCTGTGCGGTCTGGCCGTCGCGGTGTCGAATGTCGACGAGGTGGTGGCGACGATCCGCGCCTCGAAGGACCCGGCCGAGGCGCGCGACAAGCTGATGACCCGGCGCTGGCCGGCCCACGAGATCGCCGAATACATCCGGCTGATCGACGATCCGCTCCACGAGCTGAACGAGGACGGGACCTATTTCCTGTCCGAGGCACAGGCACGCGCGATCCTCGAACTGCGTCTGCAGCGGCTGACCGCGATGGGCGTGCAGGAAGTCACCGAGGAACTCGTGGAACTCGCCGCGAAGATCCGCGACTATCTGGAAATCCTCGGCTCGCGCGTGCGGATCATGGCGATCATCGCCGACGAGCTGACCGAGGTGAAGACGATGTTCGCGGTGCCGCGCCGCACCGAGATCGTCGAATGGGCGGGCGACCTCGAGGACGAGGACCTGATCGAGCGCGAGGACATGGTGGTCACCATCACCTCGGGTGGCTACATCAAGCGCACGCCCCTGGCCGAGTTCCGCGCGCAGCGCCGCGGCGGCAAGGGTCTGGCCTCGATGCAGACCAAGGAAGACGACGTGGTCACCACGCTCTTCGTCGCCAACACCCATACCCAGCTGCTGTTCTTCACCACCGACGGCATGGTCTACAGCCTGAAGTGCTGGCGTCTGCCGCAGGCCGGGCGCACCTCGAAGGGCAAGGCGATCGTCAATATCCTGCCGATCCCGCAGGGCGTCACCATCGCCTCGCTGATGCCGGTCGATGCGCCGGAAGAGGATTGGGACGATTATCAGGTGTTCTTCGCCACCTCCGAGGGCGACGTGCGCCGCAACGCGCTGTCCGACTTCGCCAAGGTGATGCGCAACGGCAAGCGCGCGATGGAGCTGCCCGAGGGCGTGACGCTGGTCGACACGCGCATGTGCAGCACCGATGACGATATCATGCTGGTCACCGCCAGCGGCCGCGCGATCCGCTTCCCGGTGCCCGAGGTTCGGGTGTTCAAGGGCCGCTCCTCCACCGGCGTGCGCGGCGTGCGTCTGGCCGAAGGCGACAAGGTCGTCTCGATGTCGGTGATCCGCCATTTCGACGCCGAGCCCTGGGAACGCGCCGCTTTCGTCAAGCGCTACCGTCAGGAACATGGCGCGGAGGATCAGACCGAAGAGGATACGGTCCCCGACACCGACGAGGATGGCGCCCTGACCGAAGGCACGCTGAGCGAAGAGCGTTACATCGAGATGCTGTTCGCGCAGGATCTGCTGCTGACGATCACCGGCAAGGGCCTGGGCAAGATCACCTCCTCGCATGACTATCCGGTGCGCGGACGGGGCGGCCAGGGTGTCGGCGCCTTCAAGATGACCGAGAAGGGCGGCGCGCTCGTCGCCTCCTTCCCGGTGCTGATGACCGATCAGGTCATGCTCGCCACGTCGACGGGGCAGTCGATCCGCTGCCCGGTCGCGGGAATCTCGTTCCGGTCGCGCACGGCCGGTGGCGTCAAGGTGTTCGACACCGGCGTCGACGAGGAAGTCGTCTCGGTCGCCCGGATCGCCGAGCAGGACGAGGACACGACCGACGAGGCCGTGACCGAGGCCGGCCCGGAAACGGACGAAACCGAGGCCTGACCTGCCGTCGCGCGAGGGCCCTCCCCCCGCGCGGCGACGCTTGAAGCAAGCGAACCCCCCACACTGAACAGGGCCGCGACAAGACGGCCCGCAAGAGGTTGATGATGCAGAAGACAGTTCTGATCGCGGTGCTCTGCACCGCGCTGGCCCCGCTGACGGCAACGGCCGAAGTGACCGGCGCTCAGGTTGGCCTGCAATACTCGGGCTACGGCGACGCGGATGCGCGCGACATGCACAAGACGTCTCTTGGCGGCGCGATGGAATACGCGATCACGCCCGAGTTCTCGGTCCAGGGCGACGTGGCACAGCGTTACTACGGCGTCGCCAGCTGGGAAGGCACCACCGGCACGGTGCATGGCACCTACCATGCCTCGAACGGCGCGGCGCTCGGTGCATTCTATGGCCATGACTGGATCAAGGGCAAGGATTCCGACTACTACGGCGTCGAGGGCGCGCAGAGCTTCAACCAGATGCGCCTTGAAGGCTATGCCGGCTACATCCGCGGCGCGAGCGAGAACAAGGGCACGACCCTCGGCGGCAGCGCGACCTTCGCCGCGACCGACCGTCTCGGCCTCGGCGGCGAATATGGGATGGTCAACAACGACGACAAGCTGCAGCGCCTCGGCGCGACGGCGACCTATGCCTTCCCGGCGGGCTATGCCATCGACGGCGAGATCGGCATGGCCGACCGCGCCAATTCCGACAAGGAGGCGTTCGTCAGCCTCGGCGTGCGGGCGACCTTCGGCGGCCAGAACGGCGTGACCTTCGGCGAGCGCGGTCTTCAGGCGCTGTATCCGGGCCGGTAATCCCCCCTCGCGCGCAAGGCGCGGATTGCAAGACCTCCTGCGCGGCGCTACATGCCGCGCATGGAAACTCTTCATATCATCGGCGGCGGCATGGCCGGATCCGAGGCCGCCTGGCAGGCGGCCGAGGCCGGCGTGCCGGTCGTCCTGCACGAGATGCGGCCGACGGTCGGCACCTTCGCGCACAAGACCGGCGATTTCGCCGAGATGGTCTGCTCCAACTCGTTCCGCTCGGACGATGACGAGCGCAACGCCGTGGGGCTGCTGCATTGGGAAATGCGCGCCGCGAGCGGCATCATCATGACGACGGCCGACCGCCATCAGCTGCCTGCGGGCGGTGCGCTGGCGGTGGACCGCGACGGGTTCTCGCAGGCGGTGACGGCCGCGCTGCGCGCCCATCCGCTGATCTCCTTCGCCGAGGGCGAGATTACCGAGCTGCCGACCGACGGGCAATGGATCGTCGCCACCGGCCCGCTGACCTCGGGCGCGCTCGCGGACAGCATCCGGTCCGTGACCGGGGCCGACAGCCTCGCCTTCTTCGACGCCATCGCGCCGATCGTCTATGCCGACAGCATCGACCGCAGCATCGTCTGGGCCCAAAGCCGCTACGACAAGGGCGAGACCGAGGAAGAGCAGAAAGCCTACCTCAACTGCCCGATGACCCGCGACGACTACGAGGCGTTCATCGACGCGCTCCTCGCCGCCGACAAGGCCGAGTTCCACGAGGGCGAAACGGCGGGCTATTTCGACGGCTGCCTGCCCATCGAAGTGATGGCCGAGCGCGGCCGCGAGACCCTGCGCCACGGCCCGATGAAGCCCGTCGGGCTGACCAACGCCCACCGCCCCGAAGACAAGCCCTATGCCGTGGTGCAGCTGCGCCGCGACAACGCGCTCGGCACGCTGTTCAACATCGTCGGCTTCCAGACCAAGATGAAATACGGCGCCCAGACCGAGGTGCTGCGGCTGATCCCCGGCCTTCAGGACGCGCGCTTCGCCCGTCTGGGCGGCATCCACCGCAACACCTTCCTGAACTCGCCGACGCTGCTCGATGACCGGATGCGGCTGAAGGCGCGGCCGAATCTGCGCTTCGCCGGGCAGGTCACCGGCGTCGAGGGCTATGTCGAAAGCGCCGCGATGGGGCTTCTGGCCGGGCGCATGGCCGCGGCCGAGATCCTCGGGCGCGATCTGCCGCCCCCCGGCCCCGAGACCGCGATGGGCAGCCTCGTCAATCACATCACCGGCGGCGCCGAGGCGAAGACCTTCCAGCCGATGAACGTGAACTTCGGCCTGTTCCCCCCGATCGAGGCGAAGGGCGGACGGCGCGGCCGCAAGGACCGCTACAAGGCCTATACCGACCGGGCGAAGGAGAGCTTCACCCTCTGGCTCGACGCTCAGGGCTGAGCGCGATGACGGGTGCGGCAGGCCAACGGGCGGGGATGGTGACGCGCTTCGCCCCCTCGCCCACGGGTCCGCTGCACCTCGGCCATGCCTATGCGGCGATCCTCGCCCATGACATGGCGCGCGCCGCGGGCGGGCGGTTCCTGCTGAGAATCGAGGACATCGACCGGCAGCGCTCCAAACCGCGGTGGGAGGCGCAGCTTATCGACGATCTGCGCTGGCTGGGGCTGAGCTGGGACGGGCCGGTGCTGCGCCAGTCGGACCGGCTGCCGGAATACCGCGCGGCGCTGGCGGATCTGTGGGCACGCGGGCTGCTTTATCGCTGCAGCTGCACCCGGCGCGACATCGAGGCCGCGGTCTCGGCCCCGCAGGAAGGGGCGGAGCCCGCCCACGGCCCCGACGGTCTGATCTATCCCGGCACCTGCCGCGCGGCGGGCGCGCCCCGCCCCGGCGAGCCCCTGCCCGATGCCGTGCTGCGCCTGCGCATGGACCGCGCCGCCTGCTCCTGCGGGTTCGACGAGATCGGGCCACGCCACGCCGGCCACCACAGAATCACCCCCGAAGAGATGATCGCCACGGTGGGCGATGTGGTTCTGGCCCGGCGCGAGATGGGCACGTCCTATCATCTGTCGGTGGTCCTCGACGATGCGGCGCAGGGGGTCACCCATGTCACGCGCGGCGAGGATCTGTTCGACGCGACGCGCATCCATGTCACCTTGCAGCACCTGTTGGGCCTGCCGGTGCCGGTCTATTGCCACCACCCGCTGATCCGCGACGAGAACGGCAAGCGGCTGGCGAAGCGCGACGATGCCCGCGCGCTGTCGCTGTTTCGTGCCGAAGGCGCCAGCCCCGCCGACATCCGCCGCATGGTGGGGCTGTAAAGGTCAGTCCGCCATCGGCGCCATGATGACGGCTTCCTCGCCGTCGCGCAGCGCGGTGTAAAAGCAGCTGCGCCGGTTGGTGTGGCAGGCCGGGCCGATCTGCTCCACCTGCAGCAGCAGCGCATCGCGGTCGCAGTCGATGCGCATCTCGACCAGCGTCTGCACATGGCCCGAGGTCGCCCCCTTCGCCCAAAGCTCGCCGCGCGAGCGCGACCAGTAGGTCACCTGGCCGGTGCGCAGGGTCTCGCGCAGGCTCTCGGCGTTCATCCAGGCCATCATCAGCACTTCGCCCGTGGCGTAATCCTGGGCGATGGCCGGGATCAGGCCCTGCGCGTCATATTTCAGCGTGTCGGGATCGAAGGTCATCGGTCTTTCCTCGAAGCGGTTGCCGGCCTATCTAAGCGCCGAATGCCCCGGAGGAAAGAGATGAGCGACACCGGCCTTTACGACCTCTATTCCGAACGGATCCTCGGGCTTGCCGCGGCGATCCCGCATCTGGAGCCGCTGCCCGTTCCGGGCGCGCATGGGCAGAAGCGCGCGCCGATGTGCGGCTCGACCATCGGGGTCGATCTGGTGATCGAGGACGGCAGGATCGCCGGGTTCAGCCAGCAGGTGCGGGCCTGCGCTCTCGGTCAGGCGTCCGCGGCGATCTTCGGCGCGCAGGCGATCGGGCGCAGCCGGGCCGAGGTGCAGCGCGCCCGCGACCAGCTCGAAGCGATGCTGAAAGGCGGCCCCGTCCCCGAGGCACCGTTCGCCGATTACGCCCTGTTGCAGGCGGCACGCGACTATCCGGCGCGGCACGGCTCCATCCTGCTGGCACTCGAGGCGACGCTCGCCGCCTGGGACGCGGCCGAAGCCTGACCCCTCCCCCCGAAGGATAAAAAAACGCCGCCATCGCAAGGATGGCGGCGCAGGAGCGCTTCCGTTGGGGACAGGCAGGCCACGGGAGTGGCGTGCGAAAGCGCGAGGCAGTAACGGAACAAATCGGCGGCGGGTGTCTGACGGGATCAACCACCCGCCGCCGCGACGGCCCTGGGGGACAGCGGCCGAAGATCGGAACTCAGAAGAAGCCGGGCAGGAACATCAGCCCGACGAAGGTCACGCACAGCGACAATGCGCCGAAGGCATCGTGCAGGGCACGCGTGCCCGACGAAGGCTGACTGACGAGCAGAGCGGCGAAGCGTTTGTGCATTTCCAGGACCTCCTTCTGTTTCGTTGCCACTTTGTTCTCATGATTCTCCGAGTCTGTAAAGAACTTTCAGAGAACATTAACCGACATCCATCAGCCGGATCGCGCGGTCCTGCCCCATCAGCCACAGCAGCACCCGCGCCGCCTTGCCCCGCGGACCGTCGAGCGTGGGGTCCGTGGTCAGCAGCGCGCGGGCATCGGTCTGCGCCGTCGCCATCAGCCCGGCCTGATGTTCCAGATCGGCGATGCGGAACCGCGGCAGGCCCGATTGCGCGGTGCCGATCACATCGCCCGCACCGCGCATCGCGAGGTCTTCCTCGGCGATGCGGAAACCGTCCTCGGTCTCGCGCAGGATCGACAGGCGGCGTTCGCCGGTCTGCGACAGGGGCGCCTGGTAAAGCATCAGGCAGGTCGATTGCGCCGCCCCCCGCCCGACCCGGCCGCGCAGCTGATGAAGCTGCGCGAGACCGAAGATCTCGGCCCGCTCGATCACCATGATCGAGGCGTTGGGCACGTTCACGCCGACCTCGATCACCGTGGTGGCAACCAGAACCCGCGTCCGCCCGGCGACGAAATCGGCCATCGCAGCGTCCTTCTCCGCGGGCGGCATCTGGCCGTGGACCAGCCCCACCACGCCCTCGCCAAGCGCCGCGCGCAGCGCCAGGAACCGCTCTTCGGCCGAGGCGAGATCGACCTTCTCGCTTTCCTCGACCAGCGGGCAGACCCAGTAGCATTGCCGCCCCTCGGCCACGGCGCGTTTCAGATGCTCGACCACCTCGGCGATGCGCGCGGTCGGCATCAGCGCGGTGCGCACCGGTGTGCGGCCCGGCGGCTTCTCGTCCAGCACCGACAGATCCATGTCGCCATATTGCGCCAGCGCGAGCGAGCGCGGGATCGGCGTCGCCGTCATCACCAGCACGTCGACCGCCTGCCCCTTCTGGCCAAGCGCCATGCGCTGCGCCACGCCGAAGCGGTGCTGTTCGTCGATCACCACCAGACGCAGATCGTGAAACACCACATCGGCCTGAAACACCGCATGGGTGCCGACGAGAATGTCGAGCCGCCCCTCGGCCAGATCGGCGAGCTTGGCCGCCCGCTCCGCCCCCTTGTCGCGCCCGGTCAAGAGCGCCATCCGCGCCCCCGACAGCGCGACGAGAGGCACCAGACCGTCATAATGCTGGCGCGCGAGAATCTCGGTCGGCGCCATCATCACCGCCTGCCCGCCCGCCTCGGCCGCGGCCAGCATCGCCATCAGCGCGACCAGCGTCTTGCCGGCGCCGACATCGCCCTGCAGCAGCCGGTTCATCCGCCGCTCGGACGCCATGTCGGCGGTGATCTCGGCGACCGAGCGGGTCTGCGCCGCGGTCGGGCGGAACGGCAGCGCGGCCAGAACCTTGTTCTGCAACGCCCCGGTCGCGCGCGTCGCGCGCCCCTTCAGCCGCCGCTCGCTGCGCCGCGCGAGCGCCAGCGTCAGCTGATGGGCGAAGAACTCGTCATAGGCGAGGCGCAGCCGGGCGGGCGCGGTGGGTGCGGTCTCTGCGGCCGAGGCCGGATGATGCGCCGCCGTCAGCGCCTCGGCCCAGCCGGGCCAGCCCTCTTGTTTCATCAGCGAAGGGTCGATCCATTCGGCCAGATCCGGCGCGCGCGCGATGGCCCCCTCTGCCGCGCGTGCCATCACCTTTTGCGTCACGCCCTGCGTCAGCGGATAGACCGGCTCGAACCGCGGCAGCTCCGCCGCGCCCTCGGGCGGCAGGATGTAATCCGGGTGCACCATCTGCGCGAGGCCGTCGAAGGTCTCGACCTTGCCCGAAACCAGCCGGCGCGCCCCGATGGGGAGGATCTTCTCAAGGTAGTCGCCGCGGGCGTGGAAGAAGATCAGCGCAAGCTCCTGCCCGCGGGCATCCTCGGTCGACACCCGCGTCGGCCCGCCCTTCCGGCGCGCCGGCAGATGGCCGGTCACGGTGACCTCCAGCGTGACGACGGCGGGCGGCACGGCGTCAGATAGCGCCGCCAGCGGCCGGCGGTCGATCACCGCATGGGGCAGCGTCAGCAGCAGATCGCGCGGCCGCTCGATCCCCGCCTGCTCCAATGCCTTCGCGGTCTTCGCGCCGATGCCCGGCAGCGTCTCGAGCCCGGCGAACAGCGGGAACAGAACGTCCGGGCGGCCGCTCATGCGCCGTTGACCAGCGCGAGCCAGCCGTCCTCGTCGATCACCCTGATGCCGAGATCCGCGGCCTTGGTGGCCTTCGAACCCGCCCCAGGCCCCGCGACCAGAAGATCGGTTTTCGCCGAGACCGAGCCCGCGACCTTGGCGCCCAAGGCCTCGGCGCGCGCCTTCGCCTCGTGCCGGGTCATCTTCTCCAGTGTGCCAGTGAACACCACGGTCAGCCCCGCGATCGGACTTTCGGTGGCGTGCGGCACCGCGTCCTCGATCGTCAGCTCGGCGACGATGCGGTCGATCGAGGCGCGCTCCGCCCCCTGATGGAAGGTCGAGACGACCGAAGTCGCGAACACCTCGCCCACCCCGTCGATGCTGAGAAGGTCGGTCCAGCCCTCGCCCTCGCCGATCCGGGCCGAGGTCATCGCCGCCTCGAACGCCTGCCAGCTGACGTAATGCTGCGCCAGAAGTGCCGCGCCGCTCTCGCCGACATGGCGGATGCCAAGGGCGAAGATCAGCCGTTCCAGCGGGATGCGGCGGCGTTCCTCGATGGCCCTGAACAGGTTCTGTGCCGACTTGTCGCCCCAGCCGTCGCGGTTCTTCAGCTGCCGCAGACCGGAACCGTAACGCTCTTCGAGACGGAAGATGTCGGCCGGCTCGCGGATCCAGCCGTCGCGATAGAAGGCCTCGATCTGTTTCGCGCCCAGCCCCTCGATGTCGAAGGCGGCGCGGGAAACGAAATGCTTCAGCTTCTCGACCGCCTGCGCCGGGCAGATCAGCCCGCCGGTGCAGCGCCGCACCGAATCGCCCGGCTCGCGGATCGCGTCAGAGCCGCATTCGGGGCAGGTATGCGGGAACTCGAACGGGACCGAGGCCGCATCGCGCCGGCTCAGATCGACATCGGCGACCTTGGGGATCACGTCGCCCGCGCGATAGACCTGCACCCAGTCGCCTTCGCGCACGTCCTTGCCGCCGCGGATCTCCTCGCCGCGCGAATCGCGGCCGGCGATGTAATCCTCGTTGTGCAGCGTCGCGTTCGAGACCACGACACCGCCCACCGTCACCGGCGTCAGCCGCGCCACCGGGCTGAGCGCGCCGGTGCGGCCGACCTGGATCTCGATCTTTTCAAGCCGGGTCCAGGCAGTCTGCGCCGGGAACTTGTGCGCGAGCGCCCATCGCGGCGTCGTCGCCCGGAAGCCGAGCCGGCGTTGCAGCGCAAGGTCGTTCACCTTGTAGACCACGCCGTCGATGTCATAGCCGAGGGTGGCGCGCTGCTCCTCGATCCGGCGATATTGCGCCAGCATCTCGGCCGGGCCGTCACACAGCACGGTCAGCGGGTTGACCTTGAACCCGAAGGCGCGGAACCGCTCCATCACGCCGAACTGTGTATCGGCCAAGGGTTCCGAGAGCGCGCCCCAGGCATAGGCGAAATAGCGCAGCACCCGCCGCGCGGTCACCTTCGGGTCGAGCTGGCGCAGCGAACCGGCGGCGGCGTTGCGCGGATTGGCGAAGGGCTTCTCGCCGCGTTCGGCCTGACGCGCGTTCAGCGCCTCGAAATCGCTGTGCGCCATGTAGACCTCGCCGCGGACTTCGAGGATGGCGGGCGCCCCCTCGATCCGCTGCGGGATTTCGGCGATGGTGCGGGCGTTTTCGGTGACGTTCTCGCCGACCTCGCCATCGCCGCGGGTCGCGGCCTGCACCAGAATGCCGTTCTCGTAACGCAGCGACAGCGACAGGCCGTCGATCTTCGGTTCCGCCGTGAAGGGCAGCGGCGCGGTGGCACTGAGGCCCAGATAGCTGCGCACCCGGGTATCGAAATCCAGAATGTCGTCTTCCGAGAAGCCGTTCTCGAGGCTCATCATCCGGACTTCGTGGACGACCTTGCCGAAGCCCTCGGCCAGCGCACCGCCGACCTTCTGCGTCGGGCTGTCGGGACGGGCAAGATCGGGGAAACGCGCCTCGATCGCAGCAAGGCGACGCTTTTTGGCATCGTATTCCGCATCCGAAATCTCGGGCGCGTCGAGGGTGTGGTAGGCGGTGTTCGCCGCGACCAGAACGGCGGTAAGGCGGGGCACCTCGGCCGCAGCATCGTCATGGCTCAGCTGTGCGACAGCGGCGGCAACCCTGCCGTTCTCGTCCGGCTCCACGGGATCGGCGTCCGCAACGGTCGCATCCGCTGGAAACGAATCGTCCTGCCTCAGGACCGGCTGCACGGCATCGCTCTCGGGCAAGAGCGCCCGGGACGCAGGCCCCTTCGCCGCAGCCTGCCCCTCGGAATCCCTGCCTGCAGCGCCCACGCCACGGCTCTCCCGCGAAGCGGACTGCCGGCTATCGTCACCCGGTACGGACATGATGCACCCCCTCAGGCTGGCCCCTCAAACTGGCCAAAGGAATAGGGGGAGGGGCCGCGGCCGTCCAGCCCTGCCATGCCCCGTGCACAACCTCACAACACCCCCCGCATGAAGGCTGTCACCGACATATATCATTATGTATCAATGTGATACCGAGCCATTTCGTCCATCGCGGAGAAGACCAGGCGCCCCGAAGATCCATCCTCCCTCCTGGATTGAAAGCATGGCCGCAGGCCTCTGCGGGCAAGGCCGCCTGTGCCCTTCCGCCATCCGGCCAGGCCGAAACACCGTTGCCCGGGCCGATCAGGCCGTCGCGGCGAACCGGCGGCTGGCATCGCCCTGATCGGGATCGCGCAGCACATAACCGCGGCCCCAGACCGTCTCGATGTAATTGTCGCCCTCCGTCGCCTCGGCCAGTTTCTTGCGCAGCTTGCAGATGAACACGTCGATGATCTTCAGTTCCGGCTCGTCCATGCCGCCGTAAAGATGATTGAGGAACATCTCCTTGGTCAGCGTGGTGCCCTTGCGCAAGCTCAGCAGCTCCAGCATCTGATATTCCTTGCCGGTCAGATGGATCGCGCGCGCCCCGGCCTGCACCGTCTTGGCGTCGACATTCACCGAAATCTTTCCGGTGCGGATGATCGCCTGCGAATGCCCCTTGGAGCGGCGAATGATCGCGTGAATGCGCGCGATCAGCTCATCTCGGTGGAAAGGCTTCGTCAGATAGTCATCCGCCCCGAAGCCGAATCCCTTGATCTTGTTATCGGAATCATCCGCCCCGGTGAGGATCAGGATCGGCGTGTCGATCCGTGCCAGACGCAGCTGCCGCAGCACCTCGAGACCGTTGATATCCGGAAGGTTCAGATCCAGCAGAATTAAATCGTAATCGTAAAGCTTGGCGAGGTCGATCCCCTCCTCCCCCAGATCCGTGCTGTAGACGTTCAGGTTGGCGTGGGACAACATCAGCTCGATACTGCGCGAGGTCGTCGGGTCGTCCTCGATCAAGAGAATGCGCATTGCCGTAATCTCCGAAAACTGTGCCTAACTCATTCTGAAAACTGCCACGAAGTGGTTAACACCCCGTTACTGTGACACAGATTCGTGATCCCGCAATCTAAAGTTGTCTATACTTCTGAATCGCCGTGACCTTCAGCCCCTCCGCCCCGTGAAGACGGGCCGCCTCGGTCCAAAGGTCGAACTCTTCCTCTGACAAATCATACCGTTCCAGAACCTCCGCGCGCGACGCCAGCCCGTGTTCGACCGCCAGAACCACCACCGCCTTGCGCGATGCGACCCAGCGGCGGGTGTCGGGTGCGGGCAGATCCCCCCGGGTCAGAATGCTTCCATCCGGGAGCGTAACCGCTCGCGGACCCATGACTTTCTTCAGATACATCGGCCTTACCCCATGTAATGTGCTCAAAGGATGCCGCCAGTACGTTAATCGGGGGTGAAGCGCGGGCTTGTGGATATGTCGCATTTTCTGTATTGCTGCGGACCTGCCAAAGACCATGGGCCGGAGAACGTGGGATGGACATCGACATGCCGCATGATATGCCATTGAATTCTCTCGGGTTCCCAAAGCCGCCAGAGGAAACGCGCGTCGTCGTTGCCATGTCGGGCGGGGTCGACAGTTCGGTCGTGGCCGCGATGCTGAAAGAACAGGGCTATGATGTCGTCGGCGTCACGCTGCAGCTTTACGACCATGGAGCGGCGCTGGCGAAGAAGGGCGCGTGCTGTGCCGGGCGCGACATCCACGATGCCCGCCGCGTCGCCGAGGCGATGGGCTTCCCGCATTACGTGCTCGATTATGAGAACACCTTCCGCGAAGCGGTGATCGAGGAATTCGCCGATGCCTATCTGGCCGGCGCCACCCCGGTGCCCTGCATTCGCTGCAACCAGCGGGTGAAGTTCCGTGACCTGCTGGAAACGGCGAAGGATCTCGAAGCCGATTGCATGGCGACCGGCCATTACATCCGTCGCGCAGACGGCGCGCACGGGCCCGAATTGCATTCCGCCGTCGATCCGAACCGCGACCAGAGCTATTTCCTCTTCGCCACCACGCCCGAACAGCTGTCGTTCCTGCGCTTCCCGCTCGGCGGGCTGGCGAGCAAGGCCGAGACCCGCGCGCTTGCCGCGAAATACGGTCTGCCGGTCGCCGACAAGCCCGACAGCCAGGACATCTGCTTCGTGCCGAATGGCAATTATGCCAGCGTGATCGAGAAGCTGCGTCCCGGTTCCGCAGATCCGGGCGAGATCGTCGACCTCGAGGGCAATGTCCTCGGCACCCATGACGGCGTGATCCATTACACCATCGGCCAGCGCCGCGGGCTGCGCATCGGGGGCCTCGGCGAGCCGCTCTATGTCGTCCGGCTGGAGCCCTCGACGCGCCGCGTCGTGGTCGGCCCGAAGGCCGCGCTCGCCACCCGCACGGTGCCGGTGCGCGAGATCAACTGGCTCGGGGACGAACCGCTCAGCGCACGCGCCGAATGGCCGATGCGGGTGCGGGTGCGCTCCACCCGGCCGCCGCACGAGGCGATCCTGCGCCCGATCAGCGACACCGAGGCCGAGGTCGAACTGATCCTGCCCGAGGAAGGCGTCAGCCCCGGTCAGGCCTGCGTGTTCTACGCCCCCGAGGGCAGCCGGGTTCTGGGCGGCGGCTGGATCCACGCCGGCGCCTGAAGACCGTTCCAGCGCTTGACCTTTGGCGCGGCAGCCTCAATTCAGGGGAGGCCGCCGCTGCCCGGCGACGCATGACCGAAGGGATCCCATGTCTGCCGCTCTTTCGCCCCTGACCCGGGGGGTGCTGCTCGGCTTTGCCGGCTTCCTGTCCTACACGTTCAGCGATACCAGCGTGAAACTGATCGAGGGGCGCCTGTCGCCCTACGAATCGGCCTTCATCGGCGCGGCGATCGGGCTTTTGTGCCTGCCGGCGCTGAAGCTGCCGGGCGAGCGGATGTCGGACATGCTGCGCACGGTGAACCGGCCGCTGTGGCTGATCCGATTCGTCAGCTATCCGGCCGGCGTGATCGGTTCGGTCACCGCTTTCACCCATCTGTCGATGGCCGAGGCCTTCGTGCTGATCTTCCTGATGCCGTCCTATATTACGATCATCGGGCTGGTCTGGCTGAAGGAGCGGGTCGATGCCCGGGGCTGGGCGGCGCTGGTGGTGGGGTTCCTGGGCGTGCTGATCGTGCTGCGCCCGGGCTTTCGCGAACTGTCGATCGGCCATCTGGGCGCGGTGGTGGGCGGGCTCGGCGGAGCGGTGTCGGTGCTGTCGGCGCGGGCGGTGGGGGCACGCGAAACGCGGGTCTCGATGCTCGGGGCGGGGCTTCTGGGCGGCACGGCGATCGGCGGACTGATCGCGCTGCCGTCGCTCGTCTGGCCGTCGGCGGCCGAATGGGCGATGCTGGCGGGCTATGGGCTGCTCGCGGTTCTGGGCACCTGGCTGGTGACCAAGGCCGCACTTTGTGCCCCCGGCGCCTATGTCGGCACCACGCAATACAGCCAGATGCTGTGGGCGATCGTCATTGATTACGTTCTGTTCGGCACCGGGATAGACCTGCCGATGCTGATGGGCATCGTGCTGATCGTCGGATCCGGACTGCTGACGCTGATCGGGCCGGGGCGGCGCTGAGGGACGCCCCGGCCCCTGCCCTTACGCCTCGTCGGGGCGGCGGTGGAACTCGGTATAGGCGACGTAGCCCCAGGCCCCGATCACGAACAGCATCAGCCCATACCAGGTGAGCGCATAGCTCAGATGAGCGTTGCGGAACTTCACCACGGTCTGACCGCCCTTCGGCCAGGCCTCGGGCGAGACCATCTCCTGATCGACGAAATAGGGGGCGACATCGGTCAGCCCGCGGGCGGCCGCGATGGCGCCCACGTCGCGCAGGTGCCACTTGTCCTTCGCCGGTTCGTTCGGCTGCGAGAACAGCCAACCCCGGGTTTCCGAGATCCGCAGCAGACCGGTCACGGTCTGCTCGCCCTCGGGGGCGGGGCGCGTGGCCGGCGCCTTCATCGCCTCGGGCACCAGACCGCGGTTGACGAAGACCACCGTGCCGTCATCGCGGCGCAGCGGCGTCAGCACCCAGTAACCCGGGCCCCAGTCGGTCGGCGTGTAGACCTGCGCCTCGTCACCGTTCAGGAAGGTGCCGCGCAGCGTCACCCGCATGTATTCGTAATCGGCGGCGTTGATCTTCGGCCAGTCGGCCGGGCCCGGCGCCGGCACCGGATCGGCATGGACCCGGCTGTCGACCCGCGCGATCAGATCGAGCTTCCAGTGCAGCCGGTGCACCTGCCATGTGCCGAGGCTGCCGAACCCTACCGCGCCGATCAGCGCAAGAAGCGTCACAAGGATCAGCCGAGGCCAGCGCGGCTTCAGATAGGTCATCGTCTTCTCCGTTCCTGCGCCCGTCGGGCGGGCGGTCATGCAAACGGGGCCGGAAGACCGGCCCCGTGCGTCATCTTATCGCGAAACCTCAGTTCGAGGCAGGCTGCGTCGTCGTGGTCATCCCCGGCATCGAAGAATGATCCATCCCCGGCATGGTCGAGTGATCCATCGCCGGAGCGGCAGGCGCCTCGGCCGGAGCGGCCGGCATGGCCGAATGGTCCATCCCCGGCATCGCCGAGTGATCCATCGCCGGAGCGGCGGGCGCTTCGGCCGGGGCCACCGGCATCGCCGAATGATCCATCTCCGGCATCATGTTCACGTTCATGTTGTGCATGACCCAGAGCGAGCCCACGATGATGATCGCAAGGATAATCACCGACAGCAGCGTTCCGGCGACGGTCCAGCCCTGCTCGGCGTGACGGTTGACGTGCAGGAAATAGACCAGGTGAACCACGATCTGCACCGCCGCCAGCACCATGACGATGCCGATCAGCAGGGTGCGGTTCATCTCGACTTCCGACATGACCAGCGCGAAGGGAATGATGGTCAGGATCGCCGCGAGGACGAAACCGGTCATCAGCTGGCCCATCGAGCCATGCGTGTTGTTTTCGTGATGTTCGGCCATCAGACGAGCCTCACCAGATAGACGAAGGAGAACACCCCGATCCAGATCAGGTCGAGGAAGTGCCAGAACACGGAGAGCGCGTTCAGGCGGCGCATGTTGGCCTCGCAGAAACCGCGCTGACCGAGCTGGATCATCAGCGTGATCAGCCAGATGCAGCCCACCGTCACGTGCAGACCGTGCGTGCCCACCAGCAGGAAGAACGCCGACAGGAAGCCCGAACGCGTCGGACCGGCGCCGATGTGGATCAGGTGGCGGAACTCGTAAAGCTCCATCGCGACGAAGCCGACGGCCAGCAGCCCCGACAGGACGAGCCACAGGATGGTGCCCTTCATGTCCGACTTCACCGCGCGCAGCATCGCCATGCCGAAGGTCACCGACGACAGCAGCAGCAGCGCGGTTTCGATGGCGACGAAGCCCGGCTCGAACAGATCCTTCGGCGACGGCCCCCCGGCGTAGTTGTAGCCGAGAACCGCGTAAGTCGCGAACAGCGTGCCGAAGATAAGGCAGTCGCTCATCAGGTAGATCCAGAAGCCGAGCGGCGTCGGGCTCTCGTGATGGGCGTGGTCATCCCCATGGGCGGGGGCGACAGCCGCCCCCCCCTGGGTCATCTGGGTCGTGCTCATACGGCAGCTCCCTTGGCTTCCGTCTCTGCCACTTCCTTCGCCGGGATGTAGTAGTCACGGTTGTAGTTGAAGGTATTCCCGATGGCGATCGCCAGGATCGCGACGAAGGACACGATGGCGAGCCACCAGATGTACCAGATCATCGCGAAACCGAAGACCGTCGCGGCAGCCGCGATCAGCACGCCGGCCGTGGTCGACTTCGGCATGTGGATGTCATGGTAGTGACCCGACCACTTGAAGCCTTCCTGCTTCATCCGCCAGAACTCGTCGAGACCGCGGACATGGATCGTTTCCGGGAAGTTGTAGGGCGCGGGCGGCGAGGACATCGCCCATTCCAGCGTCCGCGCATTCCACGGATCCGGGCCGCAGGCCAGTTCCTTGCGGTGCAGGATCGACACGAACATGCCCCAGAAGGTGCAGGCGATGCCGAGCGCGATCAGCACGGCGCCGAAGGCGGCGACGATGAAGTAGATCTGCCAGCCGGTATCCATGTAGCTGTTCATGCGCCGCGTCACGCCCATCAGGCCAAGCGCGTAGAGCGGCATGAAGGCGAAGTAGAAGCCGGTGAACCACAGCCAGAACGACCGGCGCCCCCATTTGTCCATCAGCTTGAAGCCGAAGGCCTTGGGCCACCAGAAGTAGACCGCCGCATAGGTGCCGAACACGACGCCGCCGATGATCACGTTGTGGAAGTGCGCGATCAGGAACAGCGTGTTGTGCAGCTGGAAGTCGACCGGCGGGATCGCCAGCATGACGCCGGTCATGCCGCCGATGGTGAAGGTGATGATGAAGCCGATCGTCCACAGCATCGGAACTTCGAACCGGATGTTGCCCTTGTACATGGTGAACAGCCAGTTGAAGATCTTCACGCCCGTCGGAACGGCGATGATCATCGTCGCGATGCCGAAGAAGGTGTTGACGTTCGCGCCCGACCCCATGGTGAAGAAGTGGTGCAGCCACACCACGAAGGACAGCACCATGATCGAGATCGTCGCCCAGACCATGGTCTTGTAGCCGAACAGCGGCTTGCCCGAGAAGGTCGAGGTGATTTCCGAGAACACGCCGAACATCGGCAGGATCAGGATGTAGACCTCCGGGTGACCCCAGACCCAGATCAGGTTGATGTACATCATCGCATTGCCACCGAGATCGTTGGTGAAGAAATGCGTGCCGATGTAGCGGTCAAGCGTCAGCATGGTCAGCGTGGCGGTCAGCACCGGGAAAGCGGCGACGATCAGCACGTTGGCGCACAGCGCGGTCCAGGTGAAGACCGGCATCTGGAACATGCCCATGCCGGGCGCGCGCATCTTCAGGATCGTGGTGACCATGTTGATGCCCGACAATGTCGTGCCGATACCCGCGAGGTTCAGCGACCACAGGTAGTAGTCGACACCCGGCCCGTAGGAGAACTGGTTCTCCGACAGCGGCGGGAAGGCCAGCCAGCCGACGCGACCGAACTCGCCCACGAACAGCGACAGGTTGACCAGGATCGCGCCGCAGACCGTCATCCAGAACGAGAAGTTGTTCAGGAACGGGAAGGCCACGTCGCGCGCGCCGATCTGCGCCGGCATCACGAAGTTCATGATGCCGGTGATGAAGGCCATCGCGACGAAGAAGATCATGATGACGCCATGTGCCGTGAACACCTGGTCGAAGTGATGCGGCGGCAGATAGCCCGCCGCTCCGCCCGCGGCCATCGCCTGCTGGGCACGCATCATGATCGCGTCGGCGAAGCCGCGCACGAACATCACGAAGGCCAGCACCATATACATGATGCCGATCTTCTTGTGGTCGATCGAGATCACCCAGTCGTTCCACAGCGGCGCCCAGAGGCGATACTTGGTCATCAGCGCGACCACGATCAGGCCGGCGACGACCACGCCCGCGAAGGTCGCGACGAGGATCGGCTCGTGATAGGGAATCCAGTCCCAGGTCAGCCGCCCGAAGAGCGGAGACCATCCGTCCAGATAGGGGTTGATTTGCTCATTCGCCATGAGTCTGACCTTCCTCTTCGCCGGCGGCACCGTGACCGCCGCTCAGCAGATGCGCGAGCGGAGCCGGCGGCGTCGGCAGCGCGTTGCCGAACCCGTCGACGCCACGGGCGTCATCGTATTCCAGTTTGCTCTTGTCCTTGATGCCATCAAGGCCGCCGCCGCCCATGCGGTCCTGCATCATGGTCTCGGCCATGCAGGTCTTGCCGGGCTCGACGCACATGTTGACGATGCGGTTGAACAGATCGGGCTCGACCGAGGCATAATAGCCGACCGGATCGCGCATCGAGGGCTTCTCGAGGCTCATGTAGCTTTCGGTGTCCAGCGCCTTGCCCGAGGCCTTCGCCTTGGCGATCCAGGCGTCGAAGCCCGCGTCGTCGGTGGCGATGGTGTCAAAGGTCATGCCGGTGAAGCCCGGACCGTTGTAATGCGCCGCACGGCCCGGATAGGTGCCCTGATGATCGGCGACGATGTGCAGCTTGGTCTGCATCCCGGTCATGGTGTAGATCATCCCGCTCAGCGAGGGCACCACGAAGGTCGACATCACCGTCGAGGAGGTCAGCTTCATGTTGATCGGGCGGTTCGCCGGGATCACCATCTCGTTGACCGAGGCCACGCCGTATTCCGGATAGATGAACAGCCACTTCCAGTCGAGCGAGACTGCCTCGACCTCGACCGGCTTGCCCTGCGCGACTTCGGCGGGCAGCGGGCGGTAGGGATCGAGCTTGTGGGTATATTCGTAAACGAACCAGCCGAGCGCGACGATGATCGCGATCGGAACACCCCAGACGACGAGCTCGATCTTGGTCGAATGCTCGAAATTCGGATCGTAATCCGACTTGTCCTGACGGCTCGCGCGGTATTTCCACGGAAAATAGACCGCCATGATGAGCACCGGCACGATGACGATGCACATGATCAGGGTGGAGATGACGAACAGGTCGCGCTCCTGCGCGGCGACCCATCCTTTCGGGACCAGGACGTCGTACTGACATCCCGCCAGAAGCGCTGCCACGGGCAGCATCAAAAGGAGTTTAGGCAGTTTCAGCAAATCGGGCCTCTTGCGGCATAGACAACCCGGACGGAACAAGCCGTCCGCGATGCGATCGGAAGGATCCGCCGGCGGCACATGGCGACCGGGGTAGACCTGGGGCTGCGCATAGGGGGCAGCGCGACACAATGGCACGTGACATCATGTCGCACCCCCTTGTTTCGGATCGCCCTCGACACGGCGGACCTCCCTTCCCCGACGATGCGCCTGAGCGCACATACCAACGACCCGCACGCCTCGCGCGCACGGGCCGGGCGTGCGCAGGGGCATCGCACGACGTCGTAACTTATATCCGACCTTCACCAAAACGCGAGGGGCAAGTTATCGCCAGACCTGCCGGACCGGCATGAAAAAAGCCTTTCCGCATCGGGCGAAAAGGCTTAAATTATTGGTATCGTTGAATTTACCGGAGAACTCGCCGCCGAGCTTTCCGCGAGGTCACCTTCTCCTCACAGCCTCGCGGACAGAACCCGCGTGCCGGTTTGCCCCGCGACTCGCTGTCACACCCCGTCGCCGACGAAAGCCTTCTCGACCACATATTCGCGCGGCTCGGAATTCGCGCCTTCGCGCAGCCCGAAACTTTCCAGAACCTCCATGACGTCCTTGTTGAACGCCAGCGATCCGCACACCATGGCGCGGTCCGTCCCGGGCGACATCGGCGTCAGGCCGAGGTCCTCGAACACCTTGCCCGAGCGAAGATTCTCGGTGATGCGGCCGGTGTGATGGAACGGCTCGCGCGTGGCGGTCGGATAGTATTTCAGCTTGTCGCCGACCATCTCGCCGATCAGCGGATCGTCCTTCAGGCTCTCGACCAGCTCGCGGCCGTATTCCAGTTCGGCGACGGTGCGGCAGGTGTGCATCATCACCACCTCGTCGAACTTCTCGTAGGTCTCGGGCTCGCGCATCAGCGAGGCGAAGGGCGCGATGCCCGTCCCCGTCGCGAGGAACCACACCCGCTTGCCCGGCAACAGCGCATCATGCACCAGCGTGCCCACGGGCTTCGGACGCAGGATGATCTCGTCGCCCGGCTGGATGTGCTGCAGCTTCGAGGTCAGCGGGCCGTCCGGAACCTTGATCGAATAGAACTCCAGCTCCTCGTCCCAGGCCGGCGAGGCGATCGAATAGGCGCGCAGCAGCGGTTTGCCGTTGTCGCCCATCAGCCCGATCATCACGAACTGGCCGGATTTGAACCGCAGGCTCTGCGGCCGGCTCACGCGGAACGAGAACAGCGCGTCGGTCCAGTGCCGGACCGCGGTCACGGTCTGGGCATCGGGAAGCGTCTTGACGGGCGGAACGGTCGCAGCGGAAATATCGGTCACGGGATCATCTCATGAATTCGGCCCCCGGAACAGTCGGAGGGGGCGGTTTGCCGGCGGTTCCGGCCGGGCCAAGGCATACGCTGAAACAGCCCGGCGGGGAACCGGAAATCAGCCCTGCAGCCGGGCGCGGTAGCTGCCTTCGCGCCAGTCGGCGCGGAACAGCCACTGGTCCTCGGGCTGGCGGGCGGCCAGATCGTCGGGGATCTCGACCTCGTCGAAACCCGACCGCCGAGCCATCGCATATTGATCGGCGAGCACCGGGCCCGCCGCACGCAGCCGGCCGGTGAAGCCCGCATCGCGCAGCCGGCGGCCGAGCGTGAAGCCCCGTCCGTCGGCGAAGGACGGGAAGGCCACGCGCAGCATCCCCCCCTGCCCCGCCGCGGCCAGCCCGGCAACTGCCGCGATGGCGGTGTCGGCCGGAACCTCGGTGATCTCGCCCACCCAGTCCTCGGCATGGAAGCCGTCGTCGCGCACGATCACGCTCATTTCGTCGTCTCCTTCTGGCCGCCGGCACGCACCGCCTTGCCGCCGATGAAATGAATGCCGCATTCGGTCTTCGCCTGACCGCGCCAGCGCCCCGAGCGCGGATCCTCGCCCGGCTTCACCGGCGAGGTGCAGGGCGCGCAGCCGATCGAGGGATAGCCCCTCGCCACCAGCGGATGGCGCGGCAGCCGGTTCTGGATCATGTATTCCTCGACATCCTCGCGCCCCCACCAGGCGAGAGGGTTGATCTTCATCCGGGTGGGCGTCTCGACCTCGAAGAAATCGAGCTGCGCGCGCGTGCCCGCCTGAAACCGCTTGCGCCCGGTGATCCAGCCGTCATAGCCCGCAAGCGCGTTCTCCAGCGGCACGATCTTGCGCAGCTGGCAGCAGGCATCGGTGTTGAACTGATGCAGCGTGCCGTCGGGATCGTCGAGCGCGAGCGCCGCATCCGCCGCGCGGATCGTCTGCACATTGGTCAGACCGAGCCGGAGCGAGACCTCGCGCTGATAGTCGAGCGTCTCCTGAAACAGCATCATCGTGTCGATGAACAGCACGGGCGTTCCCGGCGCGACCAGCGACACCATATGCAGCAACACCACCGATTCCGCCCCGAAGGACGACACCAGCGCCACATTGCCCGCTTCCGGATCGCTCAGCGCCTTCTCCACCACCGAGATCGCCGAGTGATGCCGGTAGCGCGCATTGAGCGAGGCCACCCGCGTCGCGATATCGGACAAGGGGGCCGGAGCGGGCTGCGGCTCGGGCACCAGATCAGGCTGCATCGCGGGATACGCCATAGAGAGCCTCCTTGAACGGGGCCGCGCCGAGACGGCGGAAGGTGTCGATGAACGCCTCGTCCGCACCGGCGCGCAGATCGAGGTAAGCGCGCAGGATGCGCTCGATCGCCGGAACCACCTCGTCATAGGCGAAGCCCGGTCCGGTCTTGTCACCGATCGCGGCCGCGGGGCCCTCGTCGCCGCCAAGGGTGATCTGGTAGTTCTCCACCCCCGCCCGGTCGAGCCCGAGAATCCCGATATGCCCGATGTGGTGATGACCGCAGGCGTTGATGCAGCCCGAGATCTTGATCTGCATCTTGCCGACCTCATCCTCGAGGCCGATCTCCTTGAAATGCGTGGCGATTTCCTCGGCCACGGGGATCGAACGCGCTGTCGCGAGCGCACAGTAATCCATGCCCGGGCAAGCGATGATGTCCGACACCAGCCCGATGTTCGGCGTGGCGAGCCCGGCGCGCAGCAGCTCGGCGAACAGCGCCGGCAGATCGGCCTTGGCGACATGCGGCAGAACGATGTTCTGCTCGTGGCTGACGCGCAATTCGCCATAGGCATAGCGTTCGGCCAGATCGGCGAGGATGCGCATCTGTGCCGAACTTGCATCGCCCGGCGTCTTTCCGTGTTCCTTCAGCGAGACGGTGACGATGGCGTGGTTCTCGACCCGGTGCGCGGTCAGGTTGCGCGCGCTCCAGCGCCGGAACAGCGGATCGACCGCCTTCGCCGCCTCGAAGGCGTCGACCGGATCGTTTTTGAATGCCGGCGGGGCGAACTCGGCCTCGATCTCCTTCAGGATCTGCTGATCGACGCCGGTGAATTCGGCGCGGGTGCGCACGAACTCGGCCTCGACCTGCTCGCGGAAGGCGTCGATGCCGTTCTCGAACACGGTGATCTTGATGCGCGCCTTGTATTTGTTGTCGCGCCGCCCCATCAGGTTGTAAGTCGACACGATCGCCTCGAAATAGGGCAGCAGATCGGCCTCGGGCAGGAAGTCGCGCAGAAGCTGGCCGATCATCGGCGTCCGGCCGAGGCCGCCGCCCACATAGACCCGCACGCCGCGCTGGCCGCCCTTCTCGACGACCTGCAACCCGACGTCATGCACCCGGATCGCGGCACGGTCGGCCGGCGAGCCGGTGATCGCGAACTTGAACTTGCGCGGCAGGAACTGGAATTCCGGGTGATCGGTCGACCACTGGCGGATCAGCTCGGCGATCGGACGGGGATCGGCGACCTCATCGGCGGCGGCGCCCGCGAAAGCGTCGGTGGTCACGTTGCGGATCGTGTTCCCCGAGGTCTGGATCGCGTGCATCTCGACATCGGCGAGCGCGTCGATGATGTCCGGAATATCGACCAGCTTCGGCCAGTTGAACTGGATGTTCTGGCGCGTGGTGAAATGGCCATACCCCTTGTCCCAGGTGTCGGCGATCATCGCCAGCTGCCGCATCTGCGGCGCCGAGATCGTGCCATAGGGAATGGCGATGCGCAGCATGTAGGCATGAAGCTGCAGATAGACGCCGTTCATCAGCCGCAGCGGACGGAATTCGTCCTCGGTCAGCGAACCGTCGAGCCGGCGTTCGACCTGTGCGCGGAACTGACGCGCGCGTTCGCGCACGAAGGCGGTGTCGAAGTCGGAATACTTATACATGCGCCTGCTCCTGCTTGCCGAACGGCACGTTCGAGGGGCCGCGGGTGCGGAACACCTCGCGGAAATGGACGGGCTCGGGCCCGTTCGGGCCGGGGCGCGCATCGGCGAGATAGGCGCCCACCACCAAGTTCGACTGCCCCATCGCCGACAAGAGACGCAGCTCCGCATCGGCCTCGTCAGTCAGAAGCTCCGCCTCGTGATGCCAGCGTGTCCAGGACCCGTCGGCGCACATGTAGACGACATCGCCCAGACGCAGATCGTTGGCGGTGACGACTTTCGGTGTGAACCCGCGGGCCATGGATAGTCTCCGATACGGCTTGTTTCTGGCTGCAATATAGGAAATTCTTCCCCACAAGCGCCATTCCCCCTTGCCAATAAGGACAGGCGTCCCTTATCGTGCCGGCACAAGTCCGGATTTCCTGTTCCGTGGAGAAAACACGAATGTCTGTCCGCCTCGACGATCTCGACCGGAAAATCCTCGTCCAGATCCAGGAAGACGCGTCCCAGTCGCTCGACGAGATCGCGCGCAAGGTCGGCTCCTCGAAGACGCCGGTGTGGAATCGTATCCGCCGGATGCGCGAACAGGGCGTGATCGGTCGCCAGACTGCGATCCTCGACCCCGAGGCGCTCGGCCTCGAGGCGTGTTTCTTCGTGCTGATCCGCACCGCCGAGCACGAAGCCGACTGGCAGAAGAAGTTCCTCGCCGCGATCCGCTCGCGCCCGGAGGTGCTGGAAGCGCACCGGCTGGCGGGCGACATCGACTATATCCTGAAGGTGCGAGTGGCGAATGCACGCGCCTACGACCAGTTCTATCAGGCGCTGATCTCCGAGGTGAAAATCTACAACGTCACCGCGCTGCTCTCGATGGAAGAGATCAAGTCGACCACGCTGTTGCCGGTCCAGGGCTGACATCCCGGCGTTTCCGGCCGGAAGGGCTGACGATTCCGGTTGAAACCCAAGCCCCGGCTGCCTATTTTGCGCGCCATTCTAGTTGGCCGAAGAAGGAACAAAGCCATAGCCCGCAGACCGCACAACGCCCCGCCGCAACGTGACACCGGACCCCGGATCAACGAGCGCATCCGCGCCCCGGAAATCCGTTTGATCGGGGCGGATGGCGAGAATGTCGGCGTCGTCACCCCCGCCCGGGCGATGGCGATGGCCGAAGAGGCCGGGCTCGACCTCGTCGAGATTTCGCCCAACGCCGAACCCCCGGTTTGCAAGATCATGGACTTCGGCAAGTTCAAGTATGAACAGCAAAAGCGCGAAGCCGAAGCCCGCAAGAAACAGAAGGTCATCGAAATCAAGGAAATCAAGTTCCGTCCGGGAACCGATACCAACGATTACGATGTCAAGATGCGGGCGGTGCAGAAGTTCCTCGGCGAAGGCAACAAGGTGAAGATCACCCTGCGCTTCCGCGGACGTGAAATGGCGCACCAGCAGCTCGGCATCGAGTTGCTGAACCGCGTGGCAACCGACGCAACCGAACTCGGCAAGGTCGAGAGCATGCCCAAGCTCGAAGGCCGCCAGATGGTGATGATGATCGGCCCGAAGTAAGGCCGTTCTGCCGGAACGCCTCTGTGCAGGAATTTTCCACAGCGCCCTCCTGATCGTTCAGGGGGGCGCTGTGTGTTTTTCGTCCCCTGCGGGATGGTTGCCGTTCCACGCATGACGAGTGCTTCGCCGATCCCGTAAGCGCAGCAGCATTGCGGCAAACCGGCCCGCACACCCGGCGAAGACCAGAAACTCGGCCAGATGCCCGACCGACTGTCCCCGATGAACGGTCAGGTAAATCGACGCCCCAAGAACCATATTTCTGATCTGACCATGATGCCGGGTCCCGTCGGCAATGTCCGATGCTCGACCGTCATCGTCTTTTTATCGGATCGTGAGGGGCATCAGCCCAACACCTCGGGGAACGTCATTTCTGGACAAGGCCCCATTTCTGGACAAGGCCCCATTTCCGGACAAGGCCCCTGTCCCGGACTGGCGCGCGCCACGTTGGCCGGGGGCCGTTCCGGGCGGGCTATCCCGGAGAGCCCCCTCCGTTTGATCGCTATGATACCCGCCCGGACACCCGGGCGACGATTTTCTTGCCGAAAGACGGCTTTTCTCGGCTCGATGTCTGCCGATGACGCCCGGATGGGCCTCCGATGCCGCTCATGATCGCCAGCACGGCTCCCCGGCAAACTGATGTTTTCCCCTCGATCTCCGAGGAGGCACTTCGAAGAACCTGCCGCCCCTCGCCCACCCCGTCCGGCCAGGATCACGGCCGTCCAGAAGCCCCGGCGTGCCCCCCCTCACAAGTGCGCCTCCTTGCGCTTCGCAATCGGGCACGCGAGAGAGGCCGCCATCATCGCGCCATCGCAAACTCTCTTCCTGCCGCGGGGCGAACTATCTTTGGATCAGCATATCGGCCGCATGTGTCCGCCGAAGGCATCCACCGTAACCCCGCCTCGCGGAAAGAAGAGAGCCGCGAGATCTGCACCAAAGGCACTCAAGATCGCAACAATCCATGCGTCCCCCCTGCGCAGGCAACCATTCCCGACACCGGGTTCTGCCCGAAACGAACGCCGGCCCGAACGATCGGCGAATGTCCGGACCGGCGACAAGCATTCTGACGCAGCACGAGGCCCGGAGGCACCAGCCACCCGGAACTGTCGGACCCCGGAAATTACACGGATCGCCCTATCCGCGTGCCATGCGATTCTCAGCCGTTCCGGCGGCGTTCGATAGCTTCCCAGATCATCCGTGCCACATTGGTCCCATCGAAACGCTCCATTTCCTGGATGCCGGTCGGAGAGGTCACATTGATTTCGGTCAGCCACTCGCCGATCACGTCGATCCCGACAAGGATCTGCCCCTTCTCGCGCAGAACAGGCCCGATCTTGCTGCAGATTTCCAGATCGCGCTCGGTCAGACCGATCCGCTCCGGCCGCCCGCCCACATGCATGTTCGAGCGCGTCTCCCCCGTGGCGGGAACACGATTGATCGCCCCGGCGGGCTCTCCATCGACCAGAATGATACGCTTATCGCCATTCACGACAGCCGGAACGTATTTCTGAACGATCAGGGGCTCGTTGTTGATACCGGTGAACAGCTCGTGCAACGAGGCCAGATTACGATCATTCGGATCGAGCCGGAAGACCCCTGCCCCTCCGTTGCCGTAGAGCGGCTTAAGAATCACATCTCCATGTCGCGCTTTGAATTCGCGAATTGTGGCGAGATCGCGGGCAATCAGCGTCGGCGGAGTCAGCTCCGGAAAGTTCAGTACGAAGAGCTTCTCAGGCGAATTGCGAACCCAGAAGGGATCGTTCACGACCATCGTTTGCGGATGGATGCGTTCGAGAAGATAGGTCGTCGTGATATATCCCATGTCGAAGGGCGGATCCTGCCGCAGCCAGACGACATCATAGTCTTGCAGATCGACTTCCTGCTCGTCCCCAAGTGAATAATGGTCTCCAAATTCGCGACGAACCTCAAGCGGCCAGCCATGTGCCAGAACACGTCCTTCCCGATAGAACAGTTTGTCTGGCGTGTAGTAGAACAGGGAGTGCCCCCGTGCCTGCGCCTCTTCCGCAATGCGGAACGTGGTATCCGCATTGATGTTGACATCGGAAATGGGATCCATCTGAATCGCAACTTTCAAGGCCATGACCGCCCCCTTTCGTTGCGAAAGTGATGCCCTGCCCGAGGCGGCGATGCAATCGCCAGATGACCCCCCACTAGAACATGCTGGCGTTCTCGATCACCTCGATACGGCCGGCCCCATCGACCAGAGCCAGATCGAATCGCATCTTCTGCCCCGGCCCCGCAGCATAGAGCGCTGCATATTCCTCGGCGGCAATTCCGATACGACGCAGCTGATGCATCGACAGACGCTCTGCCGCGACAGCATGGGTTCGTGCTCGTTTCACCTCGACGAAGACCAGAACATCGCCGTCGCGCGCAATCAGATCGATCTCGCCGCCGAACCGTCCACGCCAACGCCGGGCAGAGACGTCAGCACCCACGCGGCGATAGCGTTCCGCAACCTGTTCCTCTGCCGCAAGCCCCGCGTGATAGGCCAAAGCTCCCTGCTGTGCTCTGTTCATGCTTCTCTCTCCAGGGCCAGGGCCCGCTGATACACGTCACGCCGGGGCACACCAAGTGCCCTGGACACCTCTTCTGCCGCGTCTCTGGTGCTCATCCGCCCCAGACGTAGACGCAGTTCCGCCTCCACGGCCTCAGCCGAAACCACACGCGGCGGCGCCCGATCGACCACAACCACGATCTCCCCCCTCGGGGGCGTACCGGAAAATTTCTCCGCCAGTTCGTCCAGCGGGCCCCGGGTAATCTCCTCGAATCGCTTGGTCAGTTCCCGGCATACAGCGGCACGCCGCTGTGCTCCGAACTCTGACACCATATCCCTTAACAATTCCCCAACGCGTTTCGGCGATTCATACAGCACCACTGTCGCAGCCATGTCCGACAATTCCTTCAACCAGCTGCGCCGGGCCGAGCCGCCGGTCGGCGGAAACCCCGCGAACAGGAACCTGTCGGTCGGAAGGCCGGAAACTGTCAGGGCAGTCAGAACAGCCGAGGGGCCAGGTGCGGCGCAAACCGTATAGCCCTCGGCGATCGCGGCCCGTCCGAGCTGGAACCCGGGATCTGCAACCAGAGGCGTCCCCGCATCCGACGCGTATCCGACCGACAGCCCGCGCGCCAGCGCCCCCAGAACCCGCGGCCGCGCCGCATCGCCATTGTGGTCATGATAGGCGATCATCGGCCGACCGCGCAGCGGCACGCCGTGGATCTCCATCAGGTGGCGCAATGTGCGGGTATCCTCCGCTGCAAGCACATCCGCATCGCGCAGAATATCCAGCGCGCGCAAGGTGATATCGCGCGCTGCCCCGATCGGGGTCGCGATGAAATAAAGCCCTGGCGCCAGAGCCCCGCTCGGCGGGAGGCCGAGGTCCCCGCCCGTCTCATGCCCGTCCCCGGCGGAGCCCTGCCCCGCCTGTTCCCCGTTGCCTGTCATAGGATCACCCAAAGCTGAGCGCGAAAGTTTACTTCGCGCGGCGAAACGACTAGGGTCCGCCTGTCCCTGCCCTCTGTCTCCGGATCAAAGGTCCTGCCAATGTTCGCGAAATTTGTGAGTTCCCGCAACCCGTTGCTGAGAATCGGCGTGGCCCTTTCCACGCTCTGGCTGGCGGCGTGCGAACCGACGGGGCACGCCGGCCCCGGACAGGCAGGCAATGCCGGCAAAGGCGTGCCCGTCGCGCTGCTGCTTCCGGCCGGATCCGGAACCTCAGGCGACGATGCGCTCGCGCGCTCGTTGCAGCAGGCGGCGCAGATGGCGATCTCGGATCTCGACGGGGTGAAGATCGACCTCAGGGTCTACAATACCGGCTCGGATCCGGCGCAGGCGGCTCAGGTCGCCAGTCAGGCGGTCGACGAAGGCGCGAAGGTCATCCTCGGGCCGGTCTATGCCCAGGCCGCCAATGCCGCGGGCCGCGCGGTCGCGGACCGGGGCGTCAACGTTCTCGCCTTCTCGAACAATGTCGACATCGCCGGCGGCAACGTCTTCGTGCTCGGCTCGACCTTCCCCAATACCGCCAGCCGGCTGGCGAGCTATGCCGCCGCGCAGGGCAAGGACAGGATCTTCGTCCTCAGCGACCAGACCACTGCCGGCACCATCGGTGCGCGTGCGATCACCGCGGCGCTCGGCCGCTCGGGGGCGGCGCTTGCCGGACAGGCCTCCTATCCGTTCTCGCAAGACGGGCTGAATTCCGCGATGCCCGAAATCGCCCAGCAGATCAACGCCTCGGGCGCCAATGCGCTGTTCCTGACCGCCGATACCGCCGGCGCGCTGCCGCTTCTCGCGCAGCTGCTGCCGCAAAACGGCATCGACCCGCAGGCGACGAAGTTCCTCGGCCTGACCCGCTGGGATGTGCCGAATGCCACGCTGGCACTGCCGGGCCTGCAGGGCGGCTGGTTCGCGCTGCCCGATCCGTCGATGAACGACCGGTTCCAGGCGCGCTACAAGGCTGCCTATGGCAGCGCGCCGCATCCGATCGCCGGCCTTGCCTATGACGGTATCGCCGCCATCGGTGCGCTGGTGAAATCGGGCCGCTCCGATCCGTTCTCGGCGAAGGCGCTGACCCAGTCCTCGGGCTTCGTCGGCGTCAGCGGCGTGTTCCGCCTGCTGCCCGACGGCACCAACCAGCGCGCCCTTGCCGTAGCCGAGGTGCGCAACGGCACCCTCGCCATCGTCGACCCGGCGCCCAAATCGTTTTCCGGTGCGGGGTTCTGACCCCGCGCCTTCCCCCAAGCCCGCCCAGACTGACGGACGGCCCTGAATGAGACTGGCGTAAACGTGAGCGACCTTCCTCTTCCGACCCCGGCCGACGCCGGGGTGCCGCTGCTTCTGGCGCCCGAGCGCCTGCTTCCCGCCTTCGAGGCCGCTCTGCCCCCCGGCGCCGACCCGAAGGAGCTGCGCCCCGCCGCAGTGCGCTTCCTGCGCGAGGCCCGCGATCAGGCCACGAAATGGATCGAGGCCGATTTCGCCGGCCATCCGCGCAATGCCCATGACACCGTGGCGCATTATGCGCAGATGACCGACGGCATCGTGCGCGCGCTCTATCACGTTGCGGCAGGGCGTCTGCATCCGGCCGAAGCCCGCCACCCGGAGGCAATCGCCGTCCTCGCCGTGGGGGGCTACGGCCGGGCCGAGATGGCGCCGCATTCCGATGTCGATCTGCTGTTTCTCGCCGGGCGCAAGATCACGCCGCGTGTCGAAAGCGTCGTCGAGGCGATGCTCTACATGTTGTGGGATCTGAAACTGAAGGTCGGCCACGCCACGCGCACCGTCGAGGAATGCGTCCATCTGGCCAAGGACGACGTGACGATCCGCACCGCGCTTCTCGAACAGCGCGGCATTACCGGCGATCTGGAGCTGTCGCGCCATCTGGCCGAGACGATGCGCCACGACCTGTTCCGCCACACCGGCCCCGAGTTCATCGAGGCGAAGCTCGCCGAACGCGCAGAGCGCCACAAGCGCCAGGGCGGGCAGCGCTATGTTCTCGAACCCAACGTCAAGGAGGGCAAGGGCGGCCTGCGCGACCTGCAGACGCTCTACTGGATCGCGAAATACATCCACGGCGTGAACCGGGCGGCGGATCTGGTGCCGCTCGGCGTGTTCACCGCCGACGAATACCGCCAGTTCCGCGAGGCCGAAGATTACCTCTGGGCGGTGCGCTGTCACATGCACCTGATCGCCAGACGCGCCTCGGATCAGCTGACCTTCGACATGCAGCCCGAGGTCGCGAAGCGCATGGGCTATCAGGGCACCGCCGGCCGGCGCGGCGTCGAGGTGTTCATGCAGGACTATTTCCGCCACGCCACCCGCGTCGGCGATGTCACCCGCATCTTCCTGACCTCGCTCGAGGCGCAGCACGTCAAGCATGCCCCGGTGCTCAAGCGCTTCCTGCGCCGGCGCAAGCCGCTGATGGCGCCGTTCATCGACGACAACAACCGCATCAACATCTCGGACCGCAAGGCGTTCCTGGCCGATCCGCTCAACATGCTGCGCATCTTCAGCGAGGCGCTGCGCACCGGGCTTCTGTTGCATCCCGACGCGATGCGGGTGATCGCCGCCAACCTCGCCCTGTTCGACGAGGGCGTGCGCGCCAACAAGGAAGCGGCGCGGATCTTCCTCGACATGCTGCTGAAATACGGCAACCCCGAACGGCTGCTGCGCCGGATGAACGAGCTTGGCGTCCTCGCCGCCTATATCCCCGAGTTCGAGCCCATCGTGGCGATGATGCAGTTCAACATGTATCACAGCTACACCGTGGACGAGCACACCCTTCAGGTGGTCTCGACGCTTGCCCAGATCGAGCGCGGCGAGCTGGCCGAGGACCTGCCTCTGGTGTCGAAGATCATGCAGTCGGGCGTGAACCGGCGGGTGATCTACGTGGCGCTGCTGCTGCATGACATTGGCAAGGGCCGGCCCGAGGATCACTCGATCCTCGGCGCGCAGATTTCGCGCAAGGTGGCGCCGCGGCTCGGTCTGACGGCAGAGGAAACCGAAACCGTCGAGTGGCTGATCCGCAACCATCTGCTGATGTCGGATGTGGCGCAGAAGCGCGACCTGAGCGATCCGGCCACGATCCGCGAATTCGCCAAACAGATGAAAAGCCGGCGCCGTCTGGATCTGCTGACGGTGCTGACGGTGTGCGACATCCGCGGCGTGGGCCCCGGCGTGTGGAACAACTGGAAGGCGTCGCTGCTGCGCAAACTCCATGCCGAGACTGCCCATGCCCTCGAACATGGCGTCGAGGAGCTGAACCGCGAACAGCGCACCGACGAGGCGAAGAAGGCGCTGCGCGAGGCATTGCGCGACTGGGATCCGAAGGATCTGCGCGCCGAGATCGGCCGCCATTATCCGCCCTACTGGCAGGGGCTGAGCACCGAGACGCAGGAGATCTTCGCCCGGCTGCTGCGCAGTCTCGGCGATGACGAGATCCGGATCGACCTGCATCCCGACGCGGACCATGACGCGACGCGCGTGGCCTTCGCGCTGGCCGACCATCCGGGGATCTTCTCGCGGCTCGCGGGCGCGCTGGCGCTCGTCGGTGCGAATGTGGTCGACGCGCGCACCTATACGTCGAAAGACGGTTACGCCACCGCGGTGTTCTGGGTGCAGGACGCCGAGGGGCATCCGTTCGACGCCGACCGCCTGCCGCGGCTGAGCAAGATGATCGAGCGCACCCTGAAAGGCGAAATCGTCGCGCGCGACGCGCTGAAGGACCGCGACAAGGTGAAGAAGCGCGAAAGCCAGTTCCGCTTCCCGACCCATGTCACCTTCGACGGCGACGGATCGGACATTTATACCATCGTCGAGGTCGACACCCGCGACCGGCCGGGGCTGCTCTATGACCTGACCCGGGCGCTTGCTTCGTCGAACATCTACATCGCCTCGGCGGTGATCGCGACCTATGGGGCGCAGGTGGTGGATACCTTCTACGTCAAGGACATGTTCGGGCTGAAACTGTCGCGCAGCCGCGAGGAGGCGCTGGAGCGCCGCCTTTGCGAGGCGATCGCCCGCGGGGCGGAGCGCGCCAACGCATGAAACCGATCCGCCTTGTGAAAGGCTTCCTGACCGTCGGTCTGTGGACCTTCGGCTCGCGTCTTCTGGGCTTCGTGCGCGACATGATGATCGCGGCCTATCTGGGCTCCGGCCCCGTGGCCGAGGCGTTCCTCGTGTCCTTCTCGCTGCCCAACATGTTCCGCCGCTTCTTCGCGGAAGGGGCGTTCAACATGGCCTTCGTGCCGATCTTCGCCAAGAAGGTCGAGGGCCAGGACGACCCGCAGGGCTTTGCCGAGGACGCCTTCAAGGGCCTCTTCGCGGTGCTGATGGTGTTCACCGTGATCGGCACGATGGCGATGCCGTGGCTGGTCTGGGCGATGGCCTCGGGTTTTCACGGCGACGAACGGTTCACGCTGGCCGTGCTCTATGGCCGGATCGGGTTCAGCTACATCCTGTTCATCTCGCTGGTGGCGCTGCTGTCTGGCATCCTGAACACCTTCGGCAAGTTCACCGAGGCCTCGCTGGTTCCGGTGCTGATGAACCTTGTGTTCATCGTGGCGCTGTGGCTTGCCGGGCGGCTCGGCTGGGATTACGGGCTGACGCTCGCCTGGGCGGTGCCGGTGACCGGCGTGGCGCAGTTCCTGTTCACTTGGGTCGCGGCGTGCCAGCTCGGCTATCGGCTGTGGCCGGGCATTCCGCGCATGACGCCGGATCTGAAACGGCTTCTGATCATCGCGGGGCCGGCGATCCTCGCGGGCGGCGTGGTGCAGATCAACCTGCTGGTCGGGCGTCAGGTCGCCTCCTTCACCGAAGGCGCGGTCGCCTGGCTCAGCTATGCCGACCGGCTGTATCAGCTGCCTCTGGGCGTCGTCGGCATCGCCATCGGCACCGTGCTGCTGCCGGTGCTGTCGCGTCATCTGCGGGCAGGCGATGCCGCGGCCTCGCGCGAGAGCTTCTCTCGCGGTGCGGAATTCGCGCTGTTCCTGACGCTGCCGGCGGCGGTGGCGCTCGTCGTGATCGCGACGCCGCTGATCTCGGTTCTGTATGACCGCGGCGCCTGGACGGCGAAGGACACCTGGGCGACGGCGCTGGCGCTGGCCGCCTATGGCGTCGGGCTGCCGGCCTTCGTGCTGCAAAAGGTGCTGCAACCGCTTTATTACGCGCGCGAGGATACCCGCACGCCGTTCCGCTATGCGGTGGTGTCGATGGTGGTGAACGCGGGCTTCGCCGTCGGCATGATGCCGGTGATGGGCTTCATGGCGGCGGCGCTTGCGACCTCGGTCTCGGGCTGGGTGATGGTGGCGCAACTGTGGTGGGGCGCGCGCGGTATGGGCGCCGAAGCCCGCCCCGATGCCCGGTTCTGGAAGCGGTTCCCGCGCATCGTGCTGGCCTCGGCCGCGATGGGGGCGGCGCTGTGGCTGATGGCCGGTTGGCTCGGCCCGATGCTGCTGCGCCACGGCGGCGCACGGTGGGGCGCGCTCGGGATCCTGTGCGGCGGCGGGATCGCGATCTATTTCGTGCTCGGTGCGCTCATCGGCGCCTACAGCCCGGGCGAGATCCGCTCGCGCCTGCGCCGCCCCGCGAAAGGTTGAGGCCGGCGAAGGGCTGAGCCAGACCTTCATGAAAGGCCCGGCCTGCGCATCCGCGGGCCGGGCCTTCGTTTTGCCTGACAGGCGCCTCAGCGCTCGCGCAGATGGCGCAGCACGTTGCGCCAGCCCCCCGGCGCGACGAAGAAACTGATCGCGAAGCCGATGCCGAAGCCCGAGAAATCGGCGATCCAGTCGGCCCCGATGCCGAAGAACACCCCGAACACCAGCCGCACCAGAAGCAACATCCCGATCAGCAGGAAGGCGCGCGAGCGGCTGGCCCCGACGGAGCCGAGCTTCATCCACAGAAGCCAGGTGAAGGCCCCGATCAGCCCATAGGCGGGCGGGTACCCCCCGAACAACGCGACGCGGGTGAACGGCAACAGCCCGTAGATCAGCGCCCCGCCGATCGAGGCGGCGAAGAACACCGCCGCCACCGCCCAGCCCCGGAACACCTCGCCAACCATCTTGCCAAGCGCGAGCAGGAACACCAGCACCATCGCCGCATGGGTGAGCGAGCCATGCACGAACGGATAGGTCACGACCCGCGCCGCATCGCGCCAGTCCCATCCCCCCGTCGCCAGCATGTAACGAAACCCGTTCGGCGCGAAGGCGAAGCGCTGGAACGCCTCGTTGCGCCAGCCGAGCGCCTGATCGCCGAAGATCCCGCTCTGGCCGAGGCCGAACAGGATCTCGCCCGCGATGATCGGTCCGGCCAGCAGCCACACCACCGGCGGCAGTTCGTTGAAGAAGGATTCGCCTTGGGGGGCGCGCATCGGTCTCTCCTGCTGTGGGCCGCGCGGCTCCCGTGCAGGGCGGCGGCGGTTCCGGGCGGTCCTGTTGCGCCCCTGTCGCTTTAGCGATAAGCCCTCGGGCAGCCGTTTTCCAGCCCGGCTGAGGAGCACTGCCATGACCGATACACCTGCCAAACCGAATGCGAAATTCACGCCGCGCGTGTTCTCGGGGATTCAACCCTCGGGTAACCTGACGCTCGGCAACTACCTGGGCGCGCTGAAGCGCTTTGCCGCAAAGCAGGACGAAGGGGTCGAGACGATCTATTGCCTCGTCGACCTTCACGCGATCACGGTCTGGCAGGAACCGGAAGCGCTGAAGCGTCAGACCCGCGAGGCGGCCGCCGCCTTCATCGCTTCGGGCGTGGATCCGTCGAAGTCGATCCTGTTCAATCAGTCGCAGGTCTCGGCCCATGCCGAGATGGCCTGGCTTCTAAACTGTGTCGCGCGTCTCGGCTGGATGAACCGCATGACCCAGTTCAAGGACAAGGTCGCGGGCAAGAATGCCGAGAACGCAAGCCTCGGGCTTTATGCCTATCCCTCGCTGATGGCCGCCGACATTCTGGTCTATCACGCGACGATGGTGCCCGTGGGCGAGGACCAGAAGCAGCATGTGGAGCTGACCCGCGACATTGCGGCGAAGTTCAACCATGACTACGGCACCGAGTTCTTCCCGAGCCCCGAGCCGCTGATCGAGGGCACCGCGACCCGCGTGATGAGCCTGAAGGACGGCACGAAGAAGATGTCGAAATCGGACCCGGCCGATGCGAGCCGGATCAACCTGACCGACGACGCCGACACCATCGCGAAGAAGTTCAAGCGCGCCGTCTCGGACCCCGAGCCGCTGCCCGAAAGCGCCGAGGGGCTGACCGGACGCGCCGAGGCGAAGAACCTGGTGAACATCTACGCCGCACTTGCCGACGTGACGCAGGAGCAGGTTCTGGCCGAGTTCGGCGGCAAGGGCTGGGGCGTGTTCAAGCCCGCGCTCGCCGATCTTGCGGTGGCGAAGCTGTCGCCGATCTCGACGGAGATGGCGCGGCTGCGCGACGATCCGGCGGAGATCGACCGCATCCTCGGCCGCGGCGCCGAGCAGGCCCGCGCCATCGCTCAGCCGATCCTGGAACGCGCGAAGGACATCATGGGGATGGTGCGCTCGCTCTGAGCGGGCGGCTCTTCTGACGCAGGAAAGAGAGGGGGCTCTGCCCCCTCTTTGCCTTTTCAAGGCAAATTCACCCCCGGGATATTTATGGAAAGCCGAAAGGCTGGAGGTGGTTCGCGCTCAGGCGGCGGCGGTCGCGGCGCGGGCTTCGGCCCTCGGGTAGAGGAAGGCCATCACCACCCCGCGCATCAGGTTCATCGCCATCAGCCCGGCCCAGAGCGCGTGATTGCCCCAGACGGGCAGAAGCGCCGCGACGATGGCGGCATAGACCAGCGTGGAGACGATGACGGTGTTGCGCATTTCGCGCGCGAGCGTCGCACCGACGAAGATGCCGTCGAACATCCAGCCCCCCACCCCGATCAGCGGCGAGAGCGCGAGCCAGGGCAGATAGATCCGGGCCTCGGCGCGCACCGCCGGATCGGTGCTGAGCGCGTCGATCAGCATCGGCCCGCCGAGCCAGAACGCGAGGCTGAGCGCCACCGCGCCGCCGAGCGCCCATGTGCCGCAGACCCCGGCCGCCCGGCGCAACCGCAATGGCAGCCCCGCCCCCACCGCCTGACCGACCAGCGTCTCGGCCGCGAAGGCGAAACCGTCGAGGACATAGGCAGTGATCTCGAGGAATTGCAGCAGCACCTGATTGGCGGCGAGCGTCACGTCGCCCTCGCCCGAGCCGAGGAACAGGAACGCCGTGAAGCAGCCCTGCAGCAGAACCGAGCGGATCATGATGTCGCGGTTGACCGAGACCATGCGGGTGAGCTTGTCGCGTTTGAGGATGACCGCGAGGGCCGGCCGCGCGGTGAACGCGCCGCGCGCGAGCCACAGCCCGAAGCCGAGCCCCGACCATTCCGCGATCAGCGTCGCCGTTGCCACCCCCTCGACCCCGAGGCCGAGGCCCAGCACGAAGCCGATGTCGAGCACGATGTTCAGCCCGTTGGTCACCAGTTGCAGCGCGAGGATCGCCCGCGTGCGTTCGAGCGCGATCAGCCAGCCGTTCAGCGCGAAAAGCCCGATGGTGGCGGGCGCACCCCAGATCCGGATGCCGAGATAGGCGCGCGCGAGGCTCTCGACCTCGGGACTTGCCGGCGCGAGGCGGAAGGCCGCGGCCGCGATCCCCGCCTGCGCCGCGATCAGCACCGCGCCCGCCGCCAGCGCGACGATCAGCGCGCGCCACAGCCCGGCAGAGACCTCGGCCGCGTCGCCGCGCCCGAAGGCCTGGGCGACGATGCCGGTGGTGCCCATGCGCAGGAAACTGAACAGCCAGTAGACAGAGGTCAGCACCACCGCGCCGATCCCAACAGCCCCGATCGGTGCCGCCGAGCCGAGCTGACCTATCACCCCGGTGTTGACGAGACCGAGGAGCGGCACCGTCGCATTCGACAGCACGATCGGGAACGCGATGCGCAGCACCCGCGCGTGGGACAGATCCGGCCCGGACATCTGCGATCAGAGCTCGGGCATCAGAAAATGGCCGGTCGCCTGGATGAACGGCCGGGTGCGGTTATCCTGCCAGCCCTCGACATGGACCGAGGCATAGCGCCGGCCGGAGCGGTTCACCCGAGCCCGCGCATAGGAATCGCGCGGCAGCCCGCTGCGCAGGTAATCGACGGTGAAGTCGATGGTCTTCGGCAGCCGCGGCAGCGCGGCCGGGTCGGAAAGGTCGATGCGCCCCGCCTCGACATCCTCCCACAGCATCGAGAAGCTCAGCTCGACGATGGCGGTGACTTCGAGGAATGCCGCCGTCGCGCCGCCGTGCAGCGCCGGCAGCATCGGGTTGCCGACCAGCTTGTCGTCATAGGGCAGCGTTGCCGTGATCTCGTCGCCGCGGCGGTCGAACTGGATGCCGAGGAAGCCGATATAGGGCACGCCCGAGACCAGCGCGCGCAGTGCCGCATCGCGGCGGTGCTTGATGACCTGAACGGGTTCTGGCTTGCCGGTCATGCGCGGCCTCCGGTGCTGTCGGGGCTGCGCCGCTCGACGGTGAAGGCGCCGGTCGCGGTGGCGACAGGGACGCCGCCGGCCTCCTCGTCGGTGGCGACGACGCGCAGAAAGGCGATGGTGCGGGTGAGGTGATAGACCTCGGCGCGCGCGGCGATGCGCTGGCCGGGCGTGGCCGAGCGCATGTAGTCGATGCGCAGATCGAGCGTGGCGGTCACCGTCCCGGCCTCGGGGTGGCTGAGCACCGCCGCCCCCGAACAGGTGTCCATCAGCGCCGAAATCGCGCCGCCGTGGATCACCCCGGTGCGCGGATCGCCAACAAGACGTTCATCCCAGGGCATCGACAGCGTGGCCTTGCCGCCGCCGATGGCATCGAGGCGCATGTTCAGCGCGCGCGCGTGCGGGATCGCGGCGATGAAGGCGCGCGCTGTATGCAGCAGATCTTCCGGCGACAGATCCTGCACGCCGGAGATATCGGAGGGCTGGGGCATCTTGGCTATCCTTGTTCTGGCCCGGACTATCCCCGTCCGGCGCTCCGGGTGCAAGCCCGCGCGTTGCCCTCCGCGCGCGCGTTGTATCCCTGTGTGCACAATGCCCTGTTCATCCGCCCGGCGGCACATTATAGGATGGACCGGGACGGAGACGATCATGGCACAGGTTCTGACTTTCAAGGAAATGTGCGCGCGCTTCGCAGTCACCCCGCGGACGTTGCGCTATTACGAGTATATCGAGTTGCTCTCGCCCTCGAAGGTCGGGCGAACCCGCTATTACGGCCCGCGCGAAATTGCGCGCATGACGCTGATCCTGCGCGGTCGGCGGTTCGGTTTCTCTCTCGAAGAGCTGCGCCAGTGGCTGGAGCTGTACAACGAGAAGGGCACCCTCGAGCAATACAAGGTCTGGGTCGATCTCGCCGACCGGCAGCTCGCGGCGCTGCGCAAGCAGCATGACGAGCTGGCCGTGACCATCGAGGAGCTGCGCCGCCTGCGCGAGGACGTGGCCGGGATGGTCTCCACCGCCGAGACCGACGGCACCCCGCTGAAGGCGCTGAAATCGGCCGACGGCAGCAACTGAGACCCGGGCGATCCCGTCGCGCGTCCTGCGGTCCGGCAACATCCGGTAGCAAAGCCCGCGCCCCCGGCCTAAGGTCCGGGGCGAGAGACGCCCCCCACCGGGCGTGGAAAGCTCAGGAGAGAGCGATGGATCAGGGCTGGCGACAGAACGAGGCGTTTTCCGGCGGCTGCCAGTGCGGCCATGTGCGCTACGACGTGACCGCCGGGCCGGTGCGAGCCTCGGTGTGCCATTGCCGGATGTGCCAGCGCGCGACGGGCGCGCCGCTCGCGGGGTTCCTCGAAGTCGGCGAAAGCCGCGTCACCTGGCACGGCACGCCCGGGGTTTTCGCCTCCTCGAACCTGGCCGAGCGCGGTTTTTGCCCGCAGTGCGGCACCTCGCTGTTTTATCGCGCCCTCGGCAGCGGGACGATCGAGCTGACCTCGGGCTCGCTTCCCGCCACGATGCCATTCACCCCGTCCGGGCAATGCGGGGTCGAGGCGCGTCACCCCTGGCTCGGCGGTCTGGACCGCCTGCCGGCCTATCCCGCCAGCCGGACCGGCATCGAGAGCCACCAGTTCGACCCCGAAGCCCCTTCACAGCGGCCCTGATGGCCCGCCCCGTTTCGCGGACCGGCGCCCCGATCCGTCCGTCTTCCGAAAGGCCCGCGCCATGATCTTCGCTCGTTCCTCGCTCCGCCGTGCTAAGGCCCTCGGACTGCGCGCCCTTCCCCTGTGCGCCCTGATCTCCGGCGCGACCCCCGCCCTCGCCTTCGACGAGGCGGACCGGCTGGCCGTTCTCGCCCGGGCCGACAGCTACGAGACGGCGGTGGCGCACCGCGATTATTCGGTCTTCGTCGATGCGGTGCCGCCGCGGCTGCTGTCGGCGCTGGCCCTGCGCAGCAACATGGACAGCGACACGCTGAAGCAGGCGATGCGCGTGCAGGTGAGCGAGGCGATGGCGGGGGTGACGCTCGACGATTTCGATCTGCAGACCGGCGCGATGACCACCGGCGACACCCGCACCGGACGGCCTTACGCGCTGATCCCGACGCTGACCACCATCGCCCAGGACGGCGCCGCCCCGGCCCCGGTGCGGACGGTGACCCTTGCGATGAAGGACGGCGGAGCATGGTATCTGGTGCGCCTTGACGGGCCCGAACAGGCGGCGGCATTGCGCGCCGCCTATGACGATTTCAGCGATGTCGCTCTGGAGGCCGCCTCCCCCGCCCCCTCTGGCGCGGCACCTGCCCCCTGAAGGCCGCGGCCGGTCTGGGCAATCCACGCAGATTGACCCTCCGGCCGGTTCCGCTATCCTTTCTCCGCCGTACAAACCCAGGGCCCGGATGACCGCTCTTCCCCAATACGTCAGGCTCGAATCCCCCGGCCTGTGGCGCGACAGCCTCGACGCGCAACGCCGCGAGGTGATCGTGGTGTTCGGCGACGCGACGCTGATGCTGGCGGATGCGCGCTCGGCGATCCCGCTGACGCACTGGTCTCTGGCGGCACTGATCCGGCGCAATCCCGGGCGCAAGCCGGCGATCTTCGCGCCCTCCGACGACCCCGGCGAGATCCTCGAGATCGCCGACGAGGACATGATCGGCGCAATCGAGAAGGTGCTGTCGGCCATCGAGTCGGGGCGCCCCCACCCGGGCCGGCTGCGCGGCTGGCTCACCGGGACGATCATCGTGGCGATCCTCGCGGGGATTGCCCTGTGGCTGCCGTCGGGGCTGATCAATCAGGCGGCGCGCGTCGCCACCGACACCCGGCGCCAGGACGTCGGCCGCGCCATCCTGGCCGACATGACGCGCTATACCGGCGCCGTCTGTCACTCGACGGCGGGCGATGCCGCGCTTGGCGTTCTGGCCGAACGTCTGCCCGGCGAGAATCTGACCATCGCCATCGTGCCACGCGGGCTGAAGGACGGCGGACGGATGCTGCCGGGCAACGTCGTGGCGATCGGCCGGCGCACCCTGAGCGGCCCCGACACGCCCGAGGCCGTCGCCGGCGCCGTCGTCGCCACCGAGGCCGCCGCAGCCGGACTCGATCCGTTCCTCGATTTCATGAAATGGGCCGGTGCGCGGGCAGCGCTGCAACTGCTGGTGACTGGCGATCTGCCGCGCGGGGTGACGCGCGATTACGGCAAGGTTGTTCTCGACACCCCGGCCCCGGCCGTCGCGCCCGAGGTGCTGCTGAGCGCCTTCCGCGCCGCGAACCTGTCCTCGACGCCCTATGCCTACATGACCGACCCCTCGGGCGAAAGCGTGCTGCCGCTGATCGAGGCCGACCCGTTCAAGGGCAAGCCCGCCCCCGTCGCCGTGCTGAAAGATGCGCAGTGGCACGCGCTGAAGGCGATCTGCGACTGAGCCGGGCCGGGTGCCGCGGCCCGGTCGCTGTCCGCCCCCTCGCTAACTCTTAACGCAACATCGCCGCGCCGAACCCGCAGCCGCGGATTGCGGCCAGCGCCTTCTCCGCCCGCGCAGCCTCGAACGGGCCGGCCAGCACGGCCGTCAGCTCGCCGCCATTGCGCAGGTGCAGCTTCTGCGTTGCGACCGGCATCCGCAGCGCATGAAGCGCCGAGCGCGCCCGCTCGACATTCGCGGCAGAGCCGAACGCACCGAGCTGGACATAGCAGCGTGACGCATCGGCGCAGCGCCCGACCGGAGCATCGCCCTTGCCCGCCTCGTGCCGCTTCGGCGCCGGACGCGCATCGCCCGTTCTGGGGGATTTGCCGACCTCGTCCGGCCTGGCCTTCGGCAGCACCGGAGCCGGCGCCTCCCCCGCCCCGGCCGGGGCCTCGGCATCAGCCGGAGCCGGAACCTCGATCTGCGGTGCGCCGGAGGTCGTTTCGGCCGTCGGATCCGCGGGCGATGCCGCCTGCGGGTTCCCCGCCTCGGGCGGTGCCGCCTGAGGAGCGGCGGGTTCGGATGCTGCGGGTTCCGGAGCGGCGGGTTCCGGAGCGGCGGGTTCCGGAGCAACGGGATCCTCCGCCGCGACATCGGCAGCCGCGGGCTGTTCGCTGGCCTCGGGTGCAGTCTCCGCCGGAGCGGCGGGCGCGGGTTCAGGCGCAGCAGAGTCCGCCACCGCCGGCTCTGTCGCTGCGGGCTCCTCGACAGGCACCGGTTCCGGAGCCGGAGCAGCGGGTTCGGCCACCGGGGCGGGCTCGGCCGGAACCGTCGCCGCCTCGGACGGAGTCCCGGCCTGCGGCTGCGCTACCGTGACCCCCGCGGCCAGCCCCGAGACCGTCAGCCCCTCGACATGTGCGCCGTTCAGGAAGCCCACCGGGTCCGCGGTCGGCGCGCCGCAGCGCAGGATGCTGCGCCCGTCCGACAGCACGTAACGCTCGGCGGTCTCGGGGCTGTTCGGGCAGGAGGTGGCGGCGCCGGGCACCGTCTCGATCCGCACGATCTCGACCGGCGTTTCGGCTTTCAGGCCGGTCGCCATCGTCAGGGTCATCGTCATTGCCATCAGGGTCTTGGTGCGCATCCCGCCAACCGTCATTTTCCGCGGCCTTCCGTCTTGCGAGGCACGCGCCCCATGGCGCGGCCCCGTTGCGTTTCGTCCTATTTCGTGCCGAACATGCGGTCGCCCGCGTCGCCGAGGCCGGGCACGATGTAACCGTGATCGTTCAGCTTCTCGTCGATGGAAGCGGTGACGATCGGCACATCCGGATGCTCGGCGCGCATGTGGGCGATGCCCTCGGGCGCGGCCAGCAGGCACAGGAAGAGGATGTTCTTCGCGCCCTGTTCCTTCAGCAGCCGAACCGCCGCGGCCGAGCTGTTGCCCGTCGCCAGCATCGGATCGACCACGATCACCATCCGTTCGTCCAGAAGCGGCGGCACCTTGCAGTAATATTGCACCGGCTGCAGCGTCTCGGGGTCGCGATACATGCCCACGAAACCGACCCGCGCGGCGGGAATCAGTTCGAGAATCCCGTCGAGCAGCCCGTTGCCCGCCCGCAGGATCGAAATCAGCGCGAGCTTCTTGCCCTCGAGCGTGGGAGCGTCCATCTCGCAGATCGGCGTCTCGATCCGCTTCGTCGTCAGTTCGAGGCCACGCGTCACCTCATAGGCGAGCAGCAGGCTGATCTCGCGCAGAAGCTGGCGGAACTCGGCCGTCGAGGTCTGCTTCTCGCGCATGATCGTCAGCTTGTGCTGCACCAGCGGGTGGTTCACCACCGTCACGAATTCGTCCATTGCCCGTTCCTGTCCCTGTCCCGTCCGTCAATCCAGAAAGCTGCGCCCCGGCCCCGCGGGGGCCAGTCCCAGATGCGCCGCGACCGAGGCCGCGATATCCACATAACCCACCTGACCCACGGGTTTCAAACCCAAGCCGCAGCCAAGCACCGGAACCCGTTCCCGGGTGTGGTCGGTGCCCGCGAAGGTCGGGTCATTGCCGTGGTCGGCGGTGAAGATCGCGAGGTCTCCGGGGCCAAGCGCCGCCATGAACGCCCCGGCCTCGGCGTCGAACCATTCGAGCGCGCGGGCATAGCCCGAAACGTCGCGCCGGTGGCCCCAAAGGCTGTCGAATTCGACGAAATTCGCGAAGGTCAGGCTGCCCGGTTCCGCCTCGGTCGCCAGGCGGCGCAGATGCCCCATCAGCGCCGCGTCGTCCGGGCCCTTGAGCAGATGGTCGATGCCGCGATGGCTGAAGATGTCGCCGATCTTGCCGATGGCATGGGTGACATGGCCCTCGGCCTGCGCGCGGTCGAGCAGCGTCGGCGCGGGCGGGGCCATGGCGAAATCGCGCCGGTTCGGGGTGCGCACGAAGGCGCCCGGCCGGCCGGTGAACGGGCGCGCGATCACCCGCCCGACGCGCATCGCGTGCAGCTCGGGCGCGATGGCGCGGCACAGTTTCAGCAGCCGGTTCAGCCCGAAGGCCTGCTCATGCGCGGCGATCTGCACCACGCTGTCGGCCGAGGTGTAGCAGATCGGCCAGCCGGTGCGCAGATGCTCGGCCCCCAGCCGCTCGACGATCTCGGTGCCGGAGGCATGGCAATTGCCGAGAACCCCTTCCGTGCCCGCCGCGCGCGCGATCCGGGCGATCAGATCGGCGGGCAGGCTGTTTTCGCGCTCGGGGAAATAATGCCAGTCCCAGGGCAGCGGGACGCCGGCGATCTCCCAATGCCCGGACGGCGTGTCCTTGCCGCGCGACACTTCCGTCGCCGCCCCCCACAGCCCTTCCGGTCGCGCGCCGAGGCCGGGTGCGTTGAGGCCCGAGGCCAGCCCGATCGCCGCGCCGAGGCCCAGCCGGTCGAGGTTCGGCATCTGCAACGGCCCGGTCCGGCCGACCTCGGCCCGGCCGGCGGCGCAGGCCTCGGCGATATGGCCGATGGTGTTGGCGCCGGCGTCGGGCACGCGGGCGCCGGTTTCGGCATCGGCGTTGAAAAAGGCACCGGCATCGGGCGCGCCGCCGATCCCGGCACTGTCGAGCACGATCAGAAAGGCACGGGTCAAGGCATCTCCTCCGGCCCGATGCGGTCATGGATCAGAGGCGGCTCCTCGGGCTGGTCGTCGGTGATGTCATAGGCGGAAAGGATCGCGGCCACGGCGCGCGCGGCCTCGTCGTCGTTCCGGGCGTGAACCAGCGCGAGGGGCTCACCCTCGGCCATCTCCTCGGCGATCACGGCAAGGCCGCTCAGCCCGACGGAGGGGTTGATGCGGTCGCCCGCGCGCATCCGCCCGCCGCCGAGGCGCACCACCGCCTCGCCGAGCGCGCGGGTGTCAATACGCGCGACGAAGCCCGCGCGCGGGCAAGGCACCGGGACGATGACGGGCGAGGCCGGCAGCCGGTCGGGGTAGCGCTCGACGAAATCCGCCGGGCCGCCAAGCGCCGCGACCATGCGGCCGAACACCTCGGCGGCGCGCCCCGAGCTCAGCACGGCGTCGATCATCTCGGCCCCGTCGTCCATGTCATCGGCAATCCCGGCAAGCATCAGCGCCTCGCCGCCAAGCGCCGCGGTCACGTCCCACAGCGCTTCGTTCACGGCAGATCCCGTCAGCGTCTCCATCGCTTCGAGCACCTCGAGCGCATTGCCCGCCGAATGGCCGAGGCTCTGGCTCATGTCGGTGATGAGCGCAGACGTCGGGCAACCGGCGCCATTCGCCGTCGAGACCAGCGCCTGCGCGAGACCCCGCGCCGCCTCCATCCCCGGCAACAGCGCACCCGACCCCACCTTGACGTCAAGCACCAGCCCGCCGAGCCCGGCCGCGAGCTTCTTCGACAGGATCGAGGCGGTAATCAGATCGAGGCTCTCGACCGCGCCCGAGACATCGCGGATCGCGTAAAGCCGGCGGTCGGCCGGGGCGATGCGCTCGCTCGCGCCGACGATGGCGCAGCCGACATCGCCGACAATGCGGCGCAGGCGTTCGACATCGACACCGCTGCGATAGCCCGGGATCGCCTCCAGCTTGTCGAGCGTGCCGCCGGTGTGACCGAGCCCGCGCCCCGAGATCATCGGCACATAGGCGCCGCAGGCCGCGAGCGCCGGCGCGAGCAGCAGCGACACCGAATCGCCCACCCCCCCGGTCGAATGCTTGTCGAGCACCGGCCCCGGCAGATCCCAGCTCAGCACCTCGCCCGAATCGCGCATCGCGCCGGTCAGCGCCACCCGCCCCGCCCCGTCGAGGCCGCGCAGCAGCACCGCCATGGCGAAAGCCCCCGCCTGCGCGTCCGAGACCTGATCGCCCGCCAGACCGCGTGCGAACCACTCGGCCGCCTCGGGACTGAGTCCGCGGCCGTCGCGCACCGCGGCGATGACGCTGCGTGCGTCCATGTCAGACCTTGCTCATGTGGCCCGCATCGAAGCGGCCCGGCAGAAGCGCGCCGATGGTGGTGTGGAATTCCTTGCCCTCGGTGGTGGCCAGAACGACCGGCGTGTCGGGCGCACCGAATTCGGCGAGCTTCTGGCGGCAGCCGCCGCAGGGCGGCACGGGTTCGGGGCTGTCGGCGATCACAGCGACGGCGGTAAGCCGGGTTTCGCCGGCCGCGCACATCGCCGCGATGGCGCCCGCCTCGGCGCAAGTGCCCTCGGGGTAAGCGACATTCTCGACGTTGACGCCGCGATAGACCGTGCCCGAGGCACCGCGCACCGCCGCCCCCACCTTGAACCGCGAATAGGGCGCATAGGCGTTTTCGCGCACCGCGCGCGCCGTATCGAGCAGCGCGGCAGGGGCAAGCGGATCAAGGGAAACGGGCATCGGGCTCTCCGGTCAGAGGTGCGGAATCGGCGGATACGCTCCGCGACCCCCGGCACGAAATGGTCGTCACGGGTGACTTAGCGAAACGGGCGACTTCACGAGACTGTGCGCCGCCCGCCGCGCCGATGCAAGCGCGCCGCGGCCCGCTGGCGCGGCAGACTGCGCACCACAGCCCGGTCACGCGCTTGTCACGGCGGCCCGGCAGAAAAACCCGGGCCACCCTTCCCCTGCGGGCAAAGATGGTTTAGCGTTAAACCAGTTTTTTGGGAGGTCCCTATGGACGAGGTCAAGCACGAGCAGAGCCGGCATCCGGCGCTCGACTATCATGAATTCCCGCGCCCCGGCAAACTGGAGATCCGGGCAACGAAGCCGCTCGCCAACGGTCGCGACCTGAGCCGCGCCTATTCTCCGGGTGTGGCGGAAGCCTGTCTTGAAATCAAGGCCGATCCGACGACCGCGGCACGCTATACCGCGCGCGGCAATCTGGTGGCGGTGGTGTCGAACGGCACCGCGGTTCTGGGTCTGGGCAACATCGGCGCGCTCGCCTCGAAGCCGGTGATGGAAGGCAAGGCGGTTCTGTTCAAGAAATTCGCCAATATCGACGCCTTCGACATCGAGGTGAACGAAAGCGATCCCGAGAAGCTCGCCGAGATCGTCTGCGCGCTGGAACCCTCGTTCGGCGCGATCAACCTCGAGGACATCAAGGCCCCCGACTGCTTCACCGTCGAGCGCATCTGCCGCGAGCGGATGAACATTCCGGTGTTCCACGACGACCAGCACGGCACCGCCATCGTGGTGGGCGCGGCCGCCACCAACGCGCTGATGATCGCCGGCAAGCGGTTCGAGGACATCAAGATCGTCTCGACCGGCGGTGGTGCTGCGGGCATCGCGTGCCTGAACATGCTGCTCAAGCTCGGCGTGAAGCGCGAGAACGTGTGGCTTTGCGACATCGACGGGCTGATCCATGACGGGCGCAACGACCTGAACCCCGAGAAGGTCGCCTATGCGCAGAAGACCGACCTGCGCACCCTCGACGACGTGATCGGCGGGGCGGATCTGTTCCTCGGCCTGTCGGGTCCGAAGGTGCTGAAGCCCGAGATGGTCGCCAAGATGGCGGCGAATCCGATCATCTTCGCCCTCGCCAACCCCACCCCCGAGATCCTGCCCGACGAAGTGGCCGCCGTGCGCGACGACGCCATCGTCGCCACCGGCCGGTCGGATTACCCGAACCAGGTCAACAACGTCCTGTGCTTCCCGTTCATCTTCCGCGGCGCGCTGGATGTCGGGGCCACCACGATCAACGACGAGATGCAGCTCGCCTGCATCGAGGGGATCGCGGCGATGGCGCGCACCACCACCTCGGCCGAGGCGGTCGCCGCCTATCGCGGCGAGAACCTGACCTTCGGGCGCGGCTACCTGATCCCGAAGGCCTTCGATCCGCGTCTGGTCGCCACCGTCGCCACCGCCGTCGCCAAGGCGGCGATGGAAACCGGCGTCGCGATGCGTCCGGTCGATCTCGACGACTACCGCCGCACGCTGGAAGGCTCGGTGTTCAAGTCGGCGATGGTGATGCGTCCGGTGTTCGAGGCCGCCGCCAGCGCCTCGCGCCGCATCGTCTTCGCCGAGGGCGAGGACGAGCGCGTGCTGCACGCCGCCAACGCGATGATCGAGGAAACCACCGACCGTCCGATCCTGATCGGCCGTCCCGACGTCATCGCCACCCGCTGCGAGCGCGCCGGCCTGCCGGTGCGTCCGGGCAAGGACTTCGAGGTGGTCAACCCGCAGGACGATCCGCGCTACCGCGACTACTGGGGCACCTATCACAACCTTATGGCGCGTCAGGGCATCAGCCCGGACCTCGCCCGCGCGATCATGCGCACCAACACGACCGCCATCGCCGCGGTCATGGTGCATCGCGAAGAGGCCGACAGCATGATCTGCGGCACCTTCGGGCAGTATCTGTGGCATCTGAAGTATATCCGTCAGGTGCTGGCCCGCGACGGTCTGCATCCGGTCGGCGCGCTGAGCATGATGATCCTCGAGGACGGTCCGCTGTTCATCGCCGACACCCATGTCAACCACGCCCCCACCCCCGAGCAGATCACCGACACGGTGATGGGCTGCGCGCGCCACGTGCGCCGCTTCGGGCTGGAGCCGAAGATCGCGCTGTGCTCGCACAGCCAGTTCGGCAACCTCGACATCGACACCGGCCGTCGGATGCGCGAAGCGATGGAGCTGCTGGCCGCGCGCGAGCCCGACTTCGCCTTCGAGGGCGAAATGCACATCGATTCGGCCCTCGACCCCGAGATCCGCGCCCGGCTGATGCCGGAAAGCCGGCTCGAGGGGGCGGCGAACGTGCTGGTCTTCGCCAACACGGATACCGCCTCGGGGGTGCGCAACATCCTCAAGGTCAAGGCCGACGGGCTCGAAGTCGGCCCGATCCTGATGGGCATGGGCAACAAGGCGCATATCGTCACGCCGTCGATCACCACGCGCGGGCTGCTGAACATCTCGGCGCTCGCCGGCACGCCGGTCACGCATTACAGCTGACCGGCCGGCTGTTGCCGTCATCGGGGCCGCACGCCGGCCCCTTGCGCCCGCTCCGTCCCGCAATCGGGACAGGGCGGGCGTTTTTTGTTCCGCAAAACGGAAGAAAGCCATCGCAATAATGTTGCGAAATGGAACTCCTTCGCCTTAGATGATTTCATGGAGGAGGAGGATCACATGACTTACAAGGACGTCTATGCGGCGTGGCAGCAAGACCCGGACAGGTTCTGGATGCAGGCGGCCGAGGCGATCGACTGGGTTAAGAGGCCGTCGAAGGCTTTGTTCGACGACCGCGCCCCGTTCTACGAGTGGTTCCGCGACGCGAAGGTGAATGCGTGCTGGAACGCCGTCGACCGCCACGTCGAGAACGGCATGGGCGATTACATCGCGCTTGAGCACGTCAGCCCGGTCACGCATTCGACCAAGGGCATCACTTACCGCGAGCTGCGCGACCGGGTGGCCTCGCTTGCCGGGGCGCTGCGCGCCAAGGGGATCGAGAAGGGCGACCGTGTGATCATCTACATGCCGATGATCCCCGAGGCGGTGATGGCGATGCTGGCCTGCGCGCGGCTTGGCGCGGTGCATTCGGTGGTGTTCGGCGGATTTGCCGCGAACGAGCTGGCCGTGCGCATCGACGACTGCACGCCGAAGGCGATCATCGCGGCGTCTTGCGGCATCGAGCCGGACCGGATCGTGCATTACAAGCCGCTTCTCGATGCCGCGATCGAGCAGGCCGCCCACAAGCCCGAGTTTTGCGTGATCTACCAGCGCGATCAGGAGGTCGCCCGGCTGGAAGAGGGACGCGACGTCGCCTGGCACACCTTCCAGTATGGCGTCGAACCCGCCGAATGCGTGCCGGTCGAGGGCAATCATCCGGCCTATATCCTCTATACCTCGGGCACCACGGGCCAGCCCAAGGGCGTGGTGCGCGACACCGCGGGGCATCTGGTGGCGCTCGCCTGGACGATGCCGAACATCTACAACATCGGGCCGGGGGAACGGTTCTGGGCGGCCTCGGACGTGGGTTGGGTCGTCGGGCACAGCTATATCTGCTACGCGCCGCTGATCGCCGGGGCGACCTCGATCGTATACGAGGGCAAGCCCGTCGGCACGCCGCATCCGGGCGTGTTCTGGCGCACGATCCAGAACTACCGGGTGAAAAGCTTCTTCACCGCGCCGACCGCGCTGCGCGCGATCAAGCGCGAGGATCCGAACGGCGAATGGATCAAGCGCTACAAACTTCACGCGTTGCAGGGCCTGTATCTGGCCGGCGAACGTGCCGACCCCGATACCGTGAAATGGGCCGAGGAGCACCTTGGCGTGCCGGTGGTCGACCACTGGTGGCAGACCGAGACCGGCTGGGCCATCGCGGCCAATCCCCTCGGGATCGAGCGGCTGCCGATCAAGCCCGGAAGCCCCTCGGTGCCGATGCCCGGCTATGACGTGCAGGTGCTTGACGAGGGGGGACAACCCATCGGGCGCAACACGCTCGGCGCCATCGCGATCAAACTGCCCCTGCCCCCCGGCACCCTGCCGACGCTGTGGCACGCCGAAGAACGGTTCCGCAAATCCTACCTCGACCACTTCCCGGGGTATTACGAAACGGGCGACGCGGGCTACATCGACGACGACGGCTATATCTACATCATGGCCCGCACCGATGACGTGATCAACGTCGCGGGTCACCGGCTGTCCACGGGCGCGATGGAAGAGGTGCTGTCCTCGCACCCCGATGTCGCCGAATGCGCGGTGATCGGGGCGGCGGATGCGCTGCGCGGTCAGCTGCCGGTCGGTTTCCTGTGTCTGAAGCGCGGCACCACCAAGACCGAGGATCAGGTGATCGCCGAATGCGTCGCGCTGATGCGTGCCAAGATCGGCCCCGTCGCCGCCTTCCGCAAAGCCGTGGTGGTGGAACGTCTGCCGAAGACGCGCTCGGGCAAGATCCTGCGTGCCACCATGGTCAAGATCGCCGATGGTCAGCCGTTCAAACCGCCGGCGACGATCGACGATCCGGCGATCCTCGACGAGATCGCGGCAGCCCTGAAAACCATCGGCTATCCCGCTGCCTGACCCCCCGCCGCGGCCCGGACCCCCGGGCCGCGGTGCATTCCCGGTTGCCCCCGAAAGGGTATTCTTCGCGTCCCGTCCCATGGCATACCCTTGCAATCGCAAGGGCTTCCATCGATAATGTTGTGGGGTTATTTCATGATTTCATCTGTTTCCAATGTTCAGGCTATCGACGGACCCGGCCGTATGAGCGGCTTCGGCGCAGACCGGCAGGCGCTGTCGCCCCAGCTCCGGGCAATGCGCTGCACCGGACAGTCCCGCCCATCCGTTCCGGCACCGGCCCGGCCTGGGCCTTGCCGTGTCATAGTTGCGCCCGCCAGTCACCGACCGGACCGGCCACGCCCGGTCAGGCCCCTGCCGCCCCGATCCGGCACGCGACGTCCGCCTTCCGGTTTTGCGAACGGCCCGGCCCGGCCAGACGGCATCGTCCCATGGGCACCCTGCCGGACCGACAAAGCGACGCGCAGCTGCGCACATGCCCCCCTAGCAAGACCGCAGACATGTCGATGAACAGAACTCAGCCCACTGCAGCCAGCGATTCAGCGCATGTTCTTCTGATCGACGGCCCCGACACGCTGCGCGAAATCCGCCTCGGAGAGCTGCGTGACAGCGGGCTCGCGTCATGCCGGGCCGAAACCTCCCCCGAGGAAATCGGTGTGCTGCAGCACACCGATGCCGCGGTCGCCATTCTCGATCTGAGTGCCTCCGCCCCCGGAAAACCAGCGCAAAGCGATGACGCGCGGCGGATCCGCGCCGTTCTGACCGCCCGCCCCGAAACCGCGGTCGTGGTGCTGATGCCAGACGATTCGGCCCGGCGGGCCGTCGCCGCGATGCGCGCAGGAGCGTTCGATGTGCTGACTGCTCCGGTAGCAGATTCTCTTCTGGTCGAGGCCATCGAGGCCGCCTGTGCCGCCGCCACCCGGCGCACCCGGGCAACGACCCCGCTCAACCGGCCAGAACCCACGCGCCCGGTCCTGGTGCGCGAATCGCAGCTGATGCGTCAGGTCTGCGACCGCATCGACCTGGCCGCGCAAACCGATGCGCCGGTGCTGATCACCGGTGAAAGCGGCACGGGCAAGGAGCTGTGCGCCCAGACCATCCATGCCCTCGGCCCGCGCGCCTCGGGGCCGTTCGTCGTGCTCGACTGCGCGTCGATTCAGGCAGAGCGGTTCGAATCGGAATTGTTCGGCCATTTCCGCGGTGCCTTTTCCGGCGCGGTCACCGACCGGCCCGGGCTGGCGACGCTGGCCGATGGCGGCACGCTGTTCCTCGACGAGATCTGCGAGCTTCCCGCCGCCGCCCAGCCCAAGTTACTGCGCTTTCTGCAATCTCTTCAGGTGCAGCCCGTCGGCAGCATCGATTCCCATCCGGTCGATCTGCGCGTCATCGCCGCCTCGACGATCCCGCCGCTGGAGGCGGTGGCCGACGGGCGGCTGCGCGACGAGCTGTTCTATCGGTTGCAGGTCGTCAGTATCCGGATGCCGTCGTTGCGCGAACGACCCGAGGATATCGTGCCACTCGCGACCGAACTTCTGCGCCGGGCGGCACGGCTGGAAAACCGGGCGTTCCGTTCGATCGCACCGCGTGCGGCCACCGTGCTGCAGGCGCAGCCCTGGCCCGGCAATGTCCGCCAGCTGACCAGCGTGATGCGGGCCATCACCGTGCTGCACGACGGACCCGAGCTGAAGCCCGAGATGCTGCCCGATGACATGCACAACCTGGTCGCCGGAAACAACTTCAAGGATCCGTCGAAGGCGCTGGCCGGCATGACCCTTGCCGAGATCGAGCGCCGGGTCATCAAGGCCACGCTGGAGCGCCATCACGGCTCGGTCCCCAAGGCCGCGCGCGAACTTTCGGTCGCCCCCTCGACGCTCTATCGCAAGATCGACAGCTGGACCCCGGAGGACTGAGCGCCCCCCCAGACCGCGCGCGGCGCAGCACGCCTCAGGCGAACTGCTCGCGCATCAGCCGTTCCTCGAGACCGTGGCCGGGATCGAACAGGATGCGATGACGCACCCCGGGCTCGGAGCGGACCTCGACCCATTGCACCTGCATGACCGAGCGCGAATCCGCGTCCGCCATCACCGGCCGCTTCTCGGGCTCCAGAACGTCGAAACGCACCACCGCCGAGGACGGCAGGATCGCGCCCTGCCAGCGCCGCGGCCGGAACGAGGCGATGCCCGTCAGCGCCAGCACATCCGAGCCGATGGGCAGGATCGGCCCGTGGACAGAGTAGTTGTAAGCCGTCGATCCCGCAGGCGTAGAGACGATGGCGCCGTCGCAGACCAGCTCCTCCATCCGCAACCGTCCGTTGACCGAGATCCGCAGCTTCGCCGCCTGCGGCCCCATGCGCAGAAGCGAGACCTCGTTGATCGCCAGCGCATCGTGCACCACGCCGTCGGCGGTTTCGGCGCGCATCGCGAGCGGGTTGATCACCGCCTCCTCGGCCTCGGCCAGACGGTCGGGCAGGTTTTCGGCCACATAGTCATTCATCATGAACCCGACGGAGCCGCGGTTCATCCCATAGACCGGCAGGCCCCGGTCCGCGTGCAGCGTCTGCAGCATGAACCCATCGCCGCCGAGCGCGACGATCACATCGGCGGTATCGACGCGCGCCTGACCGTAAAGTGCCGTAAGCTCGGCAAGCGCCATCTGCGCGGCCTCGGCGGTCGAGGCGGTGAAATGAATCCTGTTCGGCCTGTTCATGCGCGTCTCCGGCGCCGAAACCCGGCTCCGGCCCCTGTTTTTCCTAGGTGTGACAAGGCGGGAGGGGAAACACAAGCGGCGAATTGCCCGCCCGCCCGGCGACCGGACGTCGCGTCGCGCGATCGGCCCTGGGCCGCGTCCAGGTTGCCTGCCGGAAAACCCGGCCCGGCGACCGCGGCCCGCCCCCGGCATGACGTTGCAAAATCCCCGATAGTCGTTTTGGGCGCTTTCGGCGCGTCGCTTTCTGCGATAAACGGTCGGCGAATATCACCCCATGCGTCAGGAGAGCCCGATGACTGACCAGCGCGACTCCGGCTTTTTCACCGAAAGCCTCGCCACCCGTGACCCCGAAATCTGGAAGTCGATCACCGACGAACTCGAACGTCAGCGCGACGAGATCGAGCTGATCGCCTCGGAGAACATCGTCTCGAAGGCGGTGATGGAGGCGCAGGGTTCGGTGATGACGAACAAATACGCCGAAGGCTATGCCGGCAAGCGGTATTACGGCGGCTGCCAGTGCGTCGACGTCGCCGAGACCCTGGCGATCGAGCGCGCGAAACAGATCTTCGGCTGCGAATATGCCAACGTTCAGCCGAACTCGGGCAGCCAGGCGAACCAGGGCGTGTACAACGCGCTGCTCGCGCCCGGTGACACCATCATGGGCATGAGCCTCGACGCCGGCGGTCACCTGACCCATGGCGCGCGTCCGAACCAGTCGGGCAAGTGGTTCCATGCCGTGCAATACGGCGTGCGCAAGCAAGACAGCCTGCTCGATTACGATCAGGTTCTGGCGCTCGCGAAAGAGCACATGCCGAAGCTGATCGTCGCCGGCGGCTCGGCCATCCCGCGCCAGATCGACTTCAAGAAGTTCCGCGAGATCGCGGATGAGGTCGGCGCGATCCTGATGGTCGACATGGCTCACTTCGCCGGCCTCGTGGCGGGCGGGCAGCATCCCTCGCCCTTCCCCTATGCCGACGTGGTCACCACCACGACGCACAAGACCCTGCGCGGCCCGCGCGGCGGCATGATCCTGACCAACAACGAAGAGATCGCGAAGAAGGTCAACTCGGCGATCTTCCCCGGCATCCAGGGCGGCCCGCTGATGCATGTGATCGCCGGCAAGGCCGTGGCCTTCGGCGAGGCGCTGCGCCCCGAGTTCAAGGACTACGCCAAACAGGTCGTGCTCAACGCCAAGGCTCTGGCGGACGAGCTGCAGAAGGGCGGCCTCGACATCGTCACCGGCGGCACCGACACGCATCTGATGCTGGTCGACCTGCGCCCGAAGGGCGTGAAGGGCAACGCGACCGAGAAGGCGCTCGGCCGTGCGCATATCACCTGCAACAAGAACGGCATCCCGTTCGACCCGGAAAAGCCGACGGTGACCTCGGGCGTGCGTCTGGGCACCCCGGCCGGCACCACCCGCGGCTTCAAGGAAGAAGAGTTCCGCGAGATCGGCCGTCTGATCGTCGAAGTCGTCGACGGTCTGGCGAAGAACGGCGAAGATGACAACGCCGAGGTCGAAGCCGCCGTTTCGCAGAAGGTCGCGACGCTGCTCAAGCGCTTCCCGATCTACCCGACGCTCTGATCCCCGGACCCGCAACCGACACGAAAGGCCCCCGCAAGGGGGCCTTTTCGCATTCCGCCCCCTCGCGCAACTCCCCTCCCCCCTTTTCGGCTTTCCACAAATATCCTCGGGGGTCCGGGGGCAGACAGCCCCCGGCCTTGGGGGCAACGCCGCCCCGGAACGCCGGACAAAGGAAAAGGCGCGAAGGGTCTCCCCCTCGCGCCTCTCTTTCACGCTCTCTCTCGCCTCAGCGGGTGAACTTCTTGTACTTGACCCGCTTCGGCTCCAGCGCGTCGGGGCCGAGGCGGCGGGCCTTGTCGGCCTCGTAATCCTCGAAGTTGCCCTCGAAATATTCGACATGCGCATCGCCCTCGAAGGCGAGGATGTGGGTGCACAGACGGTCGAGGAAGAAGCGATCGTGCGAGATGATGACCGCGCAGCCCGCGAAATCCTCGATCGCCGCTTCCAGCGCCTGCAGCGTTTCCACGTCGAGGTCGTTGGTCGGTTCGTCGAGCAGAAGCACGTTGCCGCCCGATTTCAGCAGCTTCGCCATGTGAACGCGGTTGCGCTCGCCGCCCGACAACAGGCCGACTTTCTTCTGCTGGTCAGAGCCCTTGAAGTTGAACGCGCCGACATAGCTGCGCGAGTTCACCGTCGCCTCGCCAAGCTGGATCAGCTCCGCCCCGCCCGAGATTTCCTCCCAGACGTTCTTCTCCGGGTCGAGCGCGTCGCGCGACTGGTCGACATAGGACAGCTTCACCGTCTCGCCGATGGTGACGGTGCCGGTGTCGGGCGTTTCCTGCCCGGTGATCATCTTGAACAGCGTCGACTTGCCGGCGCCGTTCGGGCCGATCACGCCGACGATGGCACCCGGCGGGATCGACAGCGACAGGTTCTCGATCAGCTGCTTGTCGCCGTAGTGCTTCGAGATGCCCTCGAGCTCGATCACCTTGCCGCCGAGGCGCGGGCCGTTCGGGATGATGATCTGCGCAGTGCCGACCCGTTCCTTCTCGGACTGGTCCGCCATCTTCTCATAGGCCGAGATACGCGCCTTCGACTTGGCCTGACGGGCCTTGGCACCGGCACGGATCCATTCGAGTTCCTTGGCCATGACCTTCTGCTTGGCCTTGTCCTCGCGCGCTTCCTGCTCGAGGCGCTTCGCCTTCTGTTCGAGCCAGCTCGAATAGTTGCCCTCGTAGGGGATGCCGCGGCCGCGCTCGAGTTCGAGGATCCAGGACGTGATATCGTCGAGGAAGTAACGGTCGTGGGTGACGATCAGGATCGTGCCCTTGTAGTCGATCAGGTGCTTCTGCAGCCAGGCGATGGTCTCGGCGTCGAGGTGGTTCGTCGGTTCGTCGAGGAGCAGCATGTCGGGCGCTTCGAGCAGCAGCTTGCACAGCGCGACGCGGCGACGCTCGCCGCCCGAAAGGGTCTCGACATCGGCGTCGTCGGGCGGGCAGCGCAGAGCCTCGAGCGCGATGTCGACCTGGCTGTCGAGATCCCACAGGTTTTCCGCGTCGATCTCGTCTTGCAGACGCGCCATCTCTTCGGCGGTCTCGTCCGAGTAGTTCATCGCGAGTTCGTTGTAGCGGTCGAGCTTGGCCTGCTTCTCGGCGACGCCGAGCATGACGTTGCCACGCACGTCGAGCGCCGGATCGAGGTAGGGCTCCTGCGAGAGATAGCCGACCTTGGCATCCTTGGCGGCCCAGGCTTCGCCCTGATAATCCTTGTCGATGCCGGCCATGATGCGCAGCAGCGTCGATTTACCGGCGCCGTTGACGCCGACGACGCCGATCTTGACGCCGGGGAGGAAGTTCAGGCGGATATTTTCGAAGCACTTCTTGCCACCGGGATAGGTCTTCGAGACGCCATCCATGTGATAGACATACTGGTAGGAGGCCATTCGGGGCACCTTTCGCGGAAATTCACTGTCGCTGAGTTTGCGGATCGCTTTTCAGATAGGCGAAACAGGGCGCGAGGGGAAGGGCCGCGACGGGGTTTCGTGGTCTTTGAGCGTTGTGGAACAGGGAGATCGCGGCAGGGGGCTCTGCCCCCGTCCGGCCGGGGGCCGGACTCCCCCGGGATATTTATGGAAAGCCGAAAGCGACAGGGCCGGGAGCGATCCCGGCCCGTTCTGGTTTGCTGTGTCCCGCCCGGAGGGGCGGTAGGGGCTCATTCGGCCGCGTAGGCCTCGACCGGCGGGCAGATGCAGGTCAGGTTGCGGTCGCCCCAGACGTTGTCGACGCGCCCGACCGGCGGCCAGTACTTGTCGACGCGGAACGCGCCCGGCGGGAAGCAGCCCTGTTCGCGCGAATAGGCCCGGCCCCAGTCGGAGACCAGATCCTCGACCGTATGCGGCGCGAAGTGGAGCGGGCTTTCCTCGGCGGCGAGCTTGCCGTCTTCGACGTCGCGGATCTCGGCGCGGATCGCATGGAGCGCGGTGATGAACCGGTCGAGCTCGAACTTGGTTTCGGACTCGGTCGGTTCGACCATCAGCGTGCCCGGCACCGGGAAGCTCATCGTCGGCGCGTGGAAGCCGTTGTCGATCAGCCGCTTGGCGATGTCGTCGACGGAGATCCCGGCCTCGGCGAAGGGGCGGGTGTCGAGGATGCACTCATGCGCGACGCGACCGCGGTTGCCCATGAACAGGATCGGATATTCCGCCTTGAGCGAGGCCGCGATGTAATTCGCGTTGAGGATCGCGACACGGGTCGCCTGGGTCAGGCCCTTGCCGCCCATCATCAGGCAATAGGCCCAGCTGATGAGCAGGATCGAGGCCGAACCGAAGGGCGCCGCGGTGACCGGACCGGGGTTCTCGCCCTGCGCGACCTCGGGGTCGCCGGGCAGGAAGGGGGCCAGATGCGCCTTGACGCCGATCGGGCCCATGCCGGGGCCGCCACCGCCATGCGGGATCGAGAAGGTCTTGTGCAGGTTGAGGTGGCTGACATCGCCCCCCACGTCGCCCGGACGCACCAGACCGACCAGCGCGTTCATGTTCGCGCCGTCGATATAGACCTGACCGCCGTGGGCGTGGGTGATCTCGCACACCTTCGTCACCGTTTCCTCGAACACGCCATGGGTCGAGGGATAGGTGATCATGCACGCGGCCAGCCGGTCGCCCGCCTCGTCGGCCTTCTTCGCGAAATCCTCGATGTCGATGTCGCCGTTCGGCGCCGTCGCCACCGGCACCACCTGCATCCCCGCCATATGCGCGGAGGCCGGGTTGGTGCCATGCGCCGACATCGGGATCAGGCACAGGTCGCGCCCGTCGTCGCCGCGCGCATGGTGATAGGCGCGGATCGTCATCAGACCGGCATATTCGCCCTGCGCACCCGAGTTCGGCTGCATCGAGAAGGCGTCGTAGCCTGTGACCTGACACAGTTTCGCGGTCAGATCCGAGATCACCTCGGCATAGCCCTCGGCCTGATTGCGCGGCGCGAAGGGGTGCAGGGTGTTGAACTCGGGCCAGGTGATCGGCATCATCTCGGCCGCGGCGTTCAGCTTCATCGTGCACGACCCGAGCGGGATCATCGCCCGGTCGAGCGCGAGATCGCGGTCCGACAGGCGGCGCATGTAGCGCATCATCTCGGATTCGGCGCGGTTCATGTGGAAGACCGGATGGGTGAGATATTCGGTCTGGCGCAGCATGTCCTCGGGGAAGCCGAGATCGACCTCCTTCGGCGCGGGCTCGGTGATGCCGAAGGCGTCGAGAACGCGGGCGATCACGCCCTCGTCCGTCAGCTCGTCGCAGGAGATGCCGACGCGGTCACGGCCGACCTTGCGCAGGTTGATGCCGCGATGGCGCGCCGCCGCCATGATGCCCTGCTGGCCGACGCCGACCCGAACGGTGATCGTGTCGAAGAAGGCCGAGGGCTGGACATCGGCACCGGCGTTCAGCAGCGCGTCGCGCAGCCGGACGGTGTTGAAATGCACCCGCTCGGCGATGGCGCGCAGCCCGACGGGGCCGTGGAACACCGCGTAGAACGAGGCCATCACCGCCAGAAGCGCCTGCGCGGTGCACACGTTCGAGGTGGCCTTCTCGCGGCGGATGTGCTGCTCGCGGGTCTGCAGCGCCAGACGATAGGCGCGGTTGCCGCGCGCATCGACCGAGACGCCGACCAGACGGCCCGGCATCGTGCGCTTGAGCGCATCGGTGCAGGACATGAAGGCCGCGTGCGGGCCGCCATAGCCCATCGGCACGCCGAAGCGCTGCGCCGAGCCCACGGCGATATCGGCGCCCATCGCGCCCGGCTCCTTGAGCAGGCACAGCGCCAGAAGATCGGTCGCGACGACGGCAAGGGCCTTGGCGTCATGCAGCTTCGCGATCAGATCGGTGAAGTCGCGGACATGGCCGTAGGTGCCGGGATACTGGAAGATCGCGCCGAACACCTGATCGGGGACGACGGTCTCGGGCGCGCCCTCGACGATCTCGATGCCGAAGGGCACGGCGCGGGTGCGGATCACGCCCTTGACCTGCGGATGCAGATTCTCGTCGACGAAGAAGGCCTTGGCCTTCGACTTCGAGGCGCGCTCGGCCATGGTCATCGCCTCGGCGGCGGCGGTCGCCTCGTCGAGGAGCGAAGCGTTGGCGACCGGCAGGCCGGTCAGATCGGCGACCATGGTCTGATAGTTCAGCAGCGCTTCGAGACGGCCCTGGGCGATCTCCGGCTGATAGGGGGTGTAGGCGGTATACCAGGCCGGGTTTTCCAGAATGTTGCGCTGGATCGCCGGCGGCGTGACCGTGCCGTAATAGCCCTGCCCGATCAGCGAGGTCATCACCTTGTTCTTCGCGCCGACGCCGCGCAGCTTTTCCAGCACGGCATGTTCGGACATCGGCTCCCAGTCGAGCGCGGTCTTCGAGCGGATATTGGCGGGAACGGTCTCGTCGATCAGCGCCTCGAGCGAGGGCGCACCCACGACCTTCAGCATCTCCTCCATCTCGGCCGGGGACGGCCCGATATGACGGCGGTTGGCGAAGTCGTAGGGATCGTAGGTCGAAGGCTTGTAAGCCATCAGGACACCTTTGATTGAATGGAACCGCCCGGCGCGGGACACGCCGGGCGCGCATCGCCTCAGGCGATGAAGTCCTTGTATTCGTCCTCGGACATGTAAGCGTCGAGCTGCTCCATGTCCTCGACCTTCATCTTGAAGAACCAGGCGCCCATCGCATCCTCGTTCACCAGAGCCGGGGTATCGGTGAGCGCCTCGTTGACCTCGACAATCTCGCCGTCGAGCGGCGACAGGATGTCCGAGGCGGCCTTGACCGATTCGATCACCACGACCTCATCGCCCTTGGTGACCTTGGTCTCGACCTCGGGCAGTTCCACGAACACCACATCGCCGAGCTGTTCGGCCGCGTGCTCGGTGATGCCGACGACAACGAGGTCGCCCTCGACGCGGAGCCATTCGTGCTCTTCGGTATACTTGACGGTCATGGGACGCTCCTCAGCGCTTGTAGGTGTTGGGTTGGAAGGGCATGGCGGCGATCAGCGCGGGCAGACGCTTGCCGCGCACCTCGCCGTAGACGGTGGCGCCGAGCGGCAGATCCGCCGGCAGATAGGCCATCGCCATCGGCGCGTTGATCGAGGGGCCGAAACCGCCCGAGGTCACCTGACCGACCGGCTCGCCACCCTCGGCGGCCAGATAGATCGGCGTGCCCTCGCGCATCGGCGCGCGGCCCTCGGGGCGCAGGCCCGTGCGGCGGCGCGCACAGCCGTTGTCGTATTGATCGAGGATGATTTCGGCGCCCGGGAAGCCGCCTTCGCGCGCCCCGCCGTGGCGACGCGCCTTCTGGATCGCCCATTTCAGATCCGCCTCGACCGGGGTGGTCGTGGTGTCGATGTCATGGCCGTAAAGGCACAGACCGGCCTCCAGACGCAGGCTGTCGCGCGCACCGAGGCCAATGGGCGCCACCTCGGGTTCGGCCAGCAGCGCGCGGGCGAAATCGACGCCCACCGCATCGGGGACTGAAATCTCGAACCCGTCCTCGCCGGTGTAGCCCGAACGCGAGATCCACAGCTCCGCCCCGTTCCAGGGGAAGGTGCCGACATCCATGAAGCGCATCGCGGCGACCCCGGGGATCAGCCGGGCGAGCGCGGCCTCGGCCTTCGGGCCCTGCAGCGCCAGCAGACCGCGGCCGGTGACCACCTCGACGCCCGCGACATGGGCCTTCAGATGGGCGATGTCCTGCTCGGCGCAGGCGGCGTTGACCACGACGAACAGGTGATCGCCCTTGTTCGCCACCATCAGGTCATCGAGGATACCGCCCTCGGCATTGGTGAACATCGCATAGCGCTGACGGTTCAGCCCGAGCCCGGCGATATCGACCGGCACGAGGCTTTCCAGCTCGGCCACCGCAGAGGCGGGCAGGATCACCTGCCCCATGTGGCTGACGTCGAACAGCCCGGCCTCGGCGCGGGTATGAAGGTGCTCCTTCATCACGCCCATCGGGTATTGCACGGGCATTTCCCAGCCCGCGAAGGGCACCATTCTGGCGCCCAGCTCGACATGCAGATCGTAGAACCCGGTCCGCTTCAGGGTTTCGTTTCCGGCCATTCCGCCCCTCGTTGCTGCCGAATGATCGGCACAGACACCATGAGCCCGCAAGCTCGCTCGATGCCCCATCTGTCCCTGCCCGGTCACCGGGCGCCTGAGATCGTTATCCCTTCGGCGGGCACTGTGGTGCCTCTCTCCAGAGTTATGGCCGGAACGGTCCTTTTGCCTGAGAGTTTCCCGGGGCGGTTGCTCCTTCGGCACCGACCGCGAGGGCCGGCTTCTCCCGATTCCGTCGCAAATCGGATAGCCCGGCACGGGACGCGCTGACAACAGGAAAAAACGAAAACGACGTTTTGGCGCCGCGATGCGGCATCGGGCGCGGAAAAGGCGGGCATCCGGGGCAGGTTACCGCCCCGGAGCGCGGGATCAGCCCTTCGCGCGAATGCGGTGCAGCAGCGGCATCAGCTCGGACATCTCGGGGCCATGCGCCTCGCCGGTCAGCGCCTTGCGCAGCGGCATGAACAGCCCCCGGCCCTTGCGCCCGGTGGCCTCTTTCACCCGCGCGGTCCAGTCGCGCCAGGTGGTGGCGTCGAACGGCATCTCGGGCAGCAGATCGAGGGCGGTGCGCACGAATTCGGCGTCTTCCGGCTCGATCAGCGGCTCCGCCCCGGTCAGGCACAGCGCGGCCCAGTGGTCGAGATCGGCGAGCGTGTCGATATTGTGCGAGGCGACACGCCAGAACGCCTCCGCCTGCCCGTCCGGGATGCCGAGGGCTGCGATCCGGCCGGCGACGGCGGCGAAGGGCAGCTGCTGGTTGCGGTGGCGCGTCAGCACGCTCAGCTCCGCCGGATCGAACCGGGTGGGCGCCGCGCCGAACTGCGACAGATCGAAGCCCGCCGCGATCTCGTCGAGCGACATCCGCAGCTCCACCGGCTGGCCGGAGCCGAGCCGCGCCATCAGACTCAGCAGCGCTTCGGGCGCCACGCCCTGTTCGCGCAGATCGCGGATCGACAGCGCACCCAGACGCTTCGACAGCTCCTCGCCCTCGGGCCCGGTCAGCAGCGAGTGATGCGCGAAGCGCGGCACCGTGCCGCCGATGGCACGGATGATCTGCACCTGCGTCGCGGTATTGGTGACGTGATCGGCGCCGCGCACGATGTCGCTCACCCCCATGTCGGCATCGTCGACCGAGGAGGCGAAAGTATACAGCACCTGCCCCGAGGCCTTGATGAGCACCGGGTCCGACACCGATCCCGCGTCGATGGAGATCGGCCCGAGGATCCCGTCCGTCCATTCGACGCGCTCGCGGTCCAGAAGGAACCGCCAATAGCCCTCGCGCCCCTCAGTGCGCAGCGCCTCGCGCGCCGCCTCGTCAAGCGTCAGCGCCGCACGGTCGTAAACCGGCGGCCGGCCCATGTTGAGCTGCTTCTTGCGCCGCAGATCGAGTTCGGTCGGGGTCTCGAAACATTCATAGAGCCGGCCCGAACGGCGCAGCTCTCCGGCGACCTCCTCATAGCGGCCGAGGCGGTCGGACTGACGCTCTTCCCGATCCCAGCCAAGGCCGAGCCAGTCGAGATCCGCCTTCAGCGCATCGACATATTCCTGCTTCGAGCGCTCCCGGTCGGTATCGTCGATGCGCAGGATGAAGGTGCCGCCCGCCTTGCGCGCGACGAGATAGTTCATCAGCGCGGTGCGCAGGTTGCCGACATGGATATAGCCGGTCGGCGAGGGCGCGAAGCGGGTCACGATGGTCATGCGGGCGTCTCCATATCGGGTGCGGCAGGTCGGGTCGCGAGGCGCGGTGTTATCCAGATCGACAGGCTTGTCCAGAGCGGCGGGCTTGTCCATAGCTTGGGTGAAGCAAGACAGGAGGCGCCGATGAGCGACTGGAGAGGACGCGAGGCCCCCTCGCTCGACGAGATCGAGGCGATGGCGCTCGCCGCGCGCGACGCCCTGCCCGCGGCGTTTCGCACCGCGGCCGCGGCGGTCGTGCTGCGCGTGGCCGACCTCGCGCCCGACGACATCCTGACCGAGATGGAGATCGAAGATCCGTTCGAGCTGACCGGGCTTTACGAAGGCGTGCCGCTGACGCTGAAATCCGTCGCCGATCCCACCGGGCCGGATGTGATCTGGCTGTTTCGCCGCGCGATCCTCGATGAATGGGCGGAACGCGGCGATGTCGCGCTCGACGCGCTGACGGCGCATGTCTACGTCCACGAGCTGGCCCATCATTTCGGCTGGTCCGACGACGACATTGCCGCGATAGACCGCTGGTGGGAGTGATCCCTTGCCCCGACCGGGCGGCGCCCTACCCTCGGGCAGCAGATGACCGAAGCCGGAGCCGACGATGACCCTTCCCGAAACCGCGCCGTCCGCGCCCCTCTGGCACAGCTTCCGGCTCGGCGATTTCCGCGTGACGACCTTGCTGTCGGGCACGCGCGAGATGACCGACGCCCATGCCACCTACGGGCTGAACGTGGATGCCGAGACCTTCGAGAGGATCTCGCGCGAGGCGGGTCAGCCGACGGATCGGTGGTCGAACGGCTTCACCCCGACGCTGGTCGAGACCGGGACGGAGACGGTGCTGTTCGACACCGGACTGACGCCCGAAGGGATCGTCACGGCGCTCACTGCCTCAGGGCACAGCCCCGAAGACATCACGCTGATCGTGCTCACCCACATGCACGCCGACCATATCGGCGGGCTGATGCAGAACGGCCGGCCGGTCTTCCCGAACGCGCGGCTGATCGCCGGAGGGCGCGAATGGGATCATTGGGCGATGGCGGGCAATGACGGGTTCGAGCGGCTGGTGCGTCCCTTCGCGCGCCACATCACGCTGATCGAGGATGGCGACAGCCCCTTCCCCGGCGCGACGGCGATCCTCGCGCCCGGCCACACGCCCGGCCACATGGCGTTCCGGCTGACAAGCGGCGAGGCCAGGCTGATGCTGACCGCCGACACTGCGAACCACGCGCTGTGGTCCGTCAGCCATCCGGATTGGGAAGTGCGCTTCGACATCGACAAGGCCCGCGCCATCGAGACCCGGAAGCGCATCCTCGGCCAGATCGCCGACGAGGGCGTGCCGTTCATCGGCTATCACATGCCCTTCCCCGCGGTGGGATTTCTGGAGCGCGACGCCGGAGGATTCCGGTTCCGCGCCGCCGGCGACCGGCCCTGAGAGCGCAAGGGGCTCTGCCCCCTCTTTGCCTTTCAGGCAAATTCACCCCCGGGATATTTATGGAAAGCCGAAAGAGAGGGGGCACGCAATCGCTGACGGACGAAAGGATTTGCCCTCGGGCGCGGGCGCGCCTATGGAACCGGCATGAAGATCCTTTTTCTTGGCGATGTGATGGGACGCGCGGGACGCACGGCGATTGCCGAGCGGCTGGCTGCGCTGCGCGCTGACTGGGGGCTCGATTTCGTCGTGGTGAACGGCGAGAACGCCTCGGGTGGCATGGGACTGACGGGCGAGCACGCGAAACTGCTGCTGGCCGCGGGCGCGGATGTGGTGACGCTTGGCGATCATGCCTTCGATCAGAAGGACATGATGCGCTTCATCGACGGCGAGCCGCGGGTGATCCGGCCGATCAACTATGCCAAGGACGCGCCGGGACGCGGGTTTCGCCTGTTCGAGGACCGGCGCGGTCGCAAGGTTCTGGTGGCGCAGGTTCTGGGCCAGGTATTCATGAAGCGCGCCTATGACGATCCGTTCTCGGCCGTCGAAACGGTCTTGCGGGCGCATCCCCTCGGCGGGCAGGCGCAGGCGATCCTGATCGACGTGCATTGCGAGGCGACCTCAGAGAAGATGGCGATGGGGCACTGGTGCGACGGGCGGGCCTCGGTCGTCGTGGGCACGCATACCCATGTGCCGACCGGCGATGTCACCGTGCTGCCGGGCGGAACCGCCTACATGACAGACGCGGGCATGTGCGGCGATTACAACTCGGTCATCGGCATGGACAAGGCCGAGCCGATGCGCCGCTTCATCACCGGCATGGCGCGCGAGCGTTTCACCCCCGCGACCGGCGAGGCGACGCTGAGCGGGATCTATGTCGAGACCGACGACCGCAGCGGCAAGGCACTGGTGGCGCGTCCGGTGCGCGTCGGCGGTCGGCTGTCGCAAAGCGGGCCGAAGGAGGGCTGAGCCCCCCCTTCCTTGCTACTTGCCGCCGGCCTTGCTACTTGCCGCCGGCCTTGCTACTTGCCGCCGGCGTGGCGGGCGAGGAAGGCACGGTCGTCGATCGTCGACAGGATCAGTGCCGCCACCATGCCGATGCTCGCCCCGATCAGGGTATCGAGAACCCGCTCGGGCGCCATCTCGGCACCGGCGGCACCGGGCGCGGCGAGGTAGCTTGTCAGCAAGGCCATCGGCGTCACGAAAGCCTGCCCGAAAGCGTAGTTGTAGCCGATCACCAGCTCCGTCGCGATCTGCAGGAAGGCGAGCATCCAGATCACCTGCCAGATCCCCGGCTGCGCCGAGAGCACGAACCACACCATCACCCCGCCGACGAGCGTGCCCGCCATGCGCTGCAACGCCCGGTTCATGCTGATGTGAAGATGCGCGCCCTGCAGCACCGCAACCGCGCCGAGCGCCGCCCAGGCCGGATGTGCCGCGCCGACGGCATGGGTCGCGAAAGCCGCAACCGCGGCACCGAAAGCGATGCGCGCGGCGGCCACCGCCCGGTGCGAGGCGGGCCGCAACGGTTCAACAGGAAAGGCGCGCTCGGGCGTGGGCTGCTGGCGCAGGGGTTCCGTCGCGAGGCAGACCAGAAGCGCCACGATACTGACCGCCCCGGTAGCAAGACCGCGCTCGGCCACCTCGGTCCAGCCGGCCACCGGCACCATCGAGGCCCCCGCCGCGAAAGCGAAAATCAGCGGCCCCGGCGCACCGACCCGACCGGTTGCCGCGATGAACACCGCCACGCCGCAAAACAGCGCCAGAACCGCCAGCTGCACCTCTTTCGGGGCGCCGAGCGCGGTCGCCGCCGACATCAGAACCACCCCTCCGGTCTGGGTCAGCGCGCTCAGCACCAGCACCCCGCGCCGCCCCCGGCGCGAGGAAAACCGGCCGAACAGCGCCACCAGAGACCCGAGCGAGGCGTAGCCCACCAGTTGCGGCCAGGGCGACATGTAGGTCGCGCTGAGCGCAATCAGCACCGTCAGCGCGGCCTGCACCCCGACGAGGATCGAGTTGCGCAAGGACGGCTGGCGGCGCGCCACGGCGAGGCTTTCGCGCATCTGACGCAGCTCCAGCAGGCGGCGTGCAGCGGCCAGATGGCGCGCCTCGGCCGGAGTCGGATCGGGAGAAAAGGGCAAGGGGGTCACTCCTGTCGCGGCGACCGCGCCGCAGTCAGCGCAAGGTCGATCTTGTCGAAACCGGCGAGCATACCGGCAATGTCATCGTCACTCAGACCCGCCAGAAGCTCTGCCTCGGAGCGGGCCAGCTCGCGCGAGATCCCGGCCACGCGGGCGTGCCCCTCAGGCGTCAGGACCACCTGCCGCACCCGTCCGTCGACCGGATCGGGGCGGCGCTCGACCAGCCCCTGCCGGCACAGGATATCGAGCAGGCGCACCAGGCTCGAGGCATCGAGACTGATCCGCCGCGCCAGCTCTGCCTGTGCGATGCCGTCGCCCATGTCGTCGAGATGCACGAGCGGCACCCAGGTCGCGGCGGACAGCCCCGCCTCGGTCAGGCGCGCATCCAGAACCTGGCGCCAGCGCCGCGCCAACACGGCGAAGCGCCGGCCAAGCCGCGCCCGGGGAGAAGTCAGATCTGAGGTCATGCCTCTCTCTGATCAGAATTTCATTTGGTTTGCAAATCAAATGAGTCGGATACAACATTTGTCGCATCCGCGACGCGGGCAACCGGGGGGCCTCACCCCCGGCGCAAACGCGCCACGGCCTTGGAAAGATCGGCGATCGGGGTCGCACCGTTGAACAGATCCTGCCCGACGACGAAGCCCGGTGTGCCCATCAGGCCCAGCTCATAGGCCTCGCCGATATTCTTGCCGACGAGCTCGGTCCAGCTGTTGTAATCCTTCTGAAAGCTGTCGAGAGCATCGCCCGCCTCGACACCGGCCGATTTCGCTGCCGCATCGACCTGCTCGACGCTCAGATGCCGCCCCGGCAGCGCCATGATCGCAGCGTTGACCTCGGCATAACGGCCAAGTTTCACGGCGCCGAGCGCGATCATCGTCGCCCGATCCGACACCGGCCCGAACATCGGCCAGTCCTTCATCATCCAGCGCAGATTGCCGTCTTTTTTGACGAAGGCCTGCATCTCGGGATAGCTCTTGCGGCAGAACGGGCACTGGTAATCGAAGAACTCGACGATGGTGACATCGCCCTTCGGATTGCCCAGCACCGGCTGCGCCGGATCCGAGATCAGCTCGGCATAGCCGGGAGCCTTGGGCGGAATGGCCTCGGGCCTGGCCTGCACCCCCGCCGCCCCGAGCGTCATCATCCCCCCCGGAGCAAGCACCAGCAAAGCGCGGCGGTTCAGCGGAAAAATCATTCGGAAACTCCTTGAATGGATGGATCGGGGGCGAAGCCGGCGGGGCGCAGGGCCCTCGCGGCACTCAGGAAATCGGGCACCGGGACCGGGCCGGTCCGCCGGCTGGCGATGCGCTCGGTCCCGTCGGGGCCGAAGAACAAAAGGGTCGGCGGACCGAAGGCCGACAGTCGTTTCAGCGCGGCCTCGGCGCCGGCATCGGCGCGGGTGACGTCAAGCTCGATCCGGGTGACGCCGCGCAATGCGGCCCCGACCGCGGGATCGGGCCAGAGCGTGCGGGCGATCTGGCGGCAGCTTTCGCACCAGTCGGCCGTGACATAGACAAGCGTCGGGCGCCCCCGCGCGGCGGCCAACGCGGTTTCAAGCCCGTCCACCGTGCTGACCCGCCCGAACCCCGGCGCGGCCTCTGGCGTGGCGGTCGCGAGCGGTCCACCCACGCCAGGCAGCACCGCCCCTGCGACCTGCGCCCCGGCCCCGAGCAGCGCCAGCACCCCCAGACCGCGCCGCACCCGCCCCGTGCCGCGGATCAGCCAGCCCCCACCCCACAGCAGAAGCCCCGCCCACAGCGCCGCCGTCACCGTCCCGGGCACCACCCGCGACAGCAGCCACACCGCCAACGCCAGAAACACGAAGGACACGAGGGGACGCACCGCCCCCATCCAGGCCCCGGCCCGGGGCAGCAATGCCGCACCGAACACCCCGGCCAGCAGCAGCGGCGCCCCCTGCCCGAGGCCCAGAGCGAACAGGGCCGCAGCCCCGAACGCCACGCTGCCCCCCTGCGCGATATACAACAGCGCCCCCGCCAGCGGCGCGGTCAGGCACGGCCCCACCACCAGCGCCGCCCCGAGCCCAAGTGCAACCGCGCCGCGCACCGATCCGCGCGGGCCCTGCACCCGGTCCGCCACCCGCGCGAGACCTGACGGCAGCGCGATCTCGAACAACCCGAGCCCCGGCAGAGCCAGCACCGCGAACAGCCCGGCCATCGCCCCGATGGCCCAGGGCGATTGCAGCACCAGTTGCAGGTTGCGCCCCGACCAGCCCGCCACAGCCCCGATCGCGGCGAAGGCTACCGCCATCGCCAGCACATAAGCGCCCGACAGCACCGCCCCGCGCGCCGGACGCAGCGTCTCGCCCTGCCGCGCCAGAAGCGCGAGCAGGATCGGCAACATCGGCAGCACACAGGGCGTGAAGGCCAACAGCACCCCAAGCCCGAAATAGCCCGCCAGAACCGTCAGCCAGTTCCCTGCAAGCGCCCCTTCCGCCCCTATGCCCTCGGGCGGCGCCGTCCCGGGCAAGGTCACGGTTTCAGTCACCGGCGGATAGCAGATCCCGTCCTGCTGACAGCCCTGTGCCGTCACCTGCACCACCCCGCGCGCACCGGGCAGGAGAACCTCCGCCCGGTCGCGATACACCTCGACCGAACCGAAGCCCGGATCCTGCGTCACCTCGCCCGGATCCGTGTGCAACTCCAGCGCCGCGCCCGCGTCATCCGTGGCCGAAAACCCGTCGCGATACAGATAATAACCCGGCGCGATGGTCCAGCCGATCCGCGCGCCCTGCGCATCGACGGACAGAAGCTGCATCCGAAACGCCTCGGCCGCCGGCAGTGGCCGCCCCGCCGCCAGCACCGCTCCGCCGATCGTTCCGAAGACCAGCCCCAGAATCAGCGCCGCGATCGCCTTGCCCCACATATCCTGCCTCATCGCCACCTCTGCCGCGGCTCTCGCCCGCCGCGCTTAACTCAGGCTTAAGACTTCTCCCATTCATCTTTCCGCAAATATCCCGGGGGTGAGGGCCAAAGGCCCGAGGGGGCAGAGCCCCTCCCTTCCTGCCCCACGGGGGGTAACCCCTAGAACGCGTCGCGCAACCGATACCACAGCAGCGCCGCCGGCAGTCCCGCCCGCCGCCGCGCCCCGAGCGTGAATTTCGGCGGAGTCCGGCCGAAGAACCCGGGCATCTCCGTCGCCTGACCGAGCGCGAGCTTCGCCAGCTGCTCGCCGGTCCAGCTGCCCATCGCGACGCCATTGCCGTGCCAGGCGAAGGCCGCCCAGGTGTCAGGCCCGATCTGCCCCGCGAAGGGCACCAGATCGCGCGCCATGCACACCAGCCCGGACCAGAACCACGGCACATCGACCCGCCGCCAGGCCGGGAACATGTGCCGGAAATGGCGCAGCACGGCACGGCGCTGCGCGTCCTGCGCGGCATCGGTCCAGCGCACCGCACCGCGCATCCCGAACAGCATCCGCCGGTCCGGCATCAGCCGGAAATAATGCAGCAGGTTGCGCGAGTCATAGGCCATCAGATCGCTCGACCAGCCCTGTTTCGCGATCTCCTCGTCCTCAAGCGGCCGGGTCACGATCACGCTCGACTGCATCGGCAGGTAGCGCGCCGCCATCCATGGCGGCAGATCGTCCGAGGAATAGCCGTTCGTCGCGATCAGCAGCCGGCGCGCCCGCACCGTCCCATGCGGCAGCCGCAGCAGGTGGCGCCCGTCCTCGGTCCGACCGGTCGACAGCACCGGGCTGTCGGCATAAAGCCTGGCGCCGCAGGCCACCACCTCGCGCGCCAGCCCCAGCACATATTTGCGCGGGTTCAGCGCGAAACCGAGCCCCAGATGCAGCCCGCCCCAGGCGCCGCGCAGCTTCAGCCCCTGCTCGATCATCTCGGCGCGGCTGAGCACCTCGGCGGTGGTGCCATAGGTCTCGGCCAGCGCCGCCGCCTCGCGGCGCATCGCGCGAAACGCCGGCTGGCTGTGCGCGATCTGCAGCTCGCCGCTTTCGGAATGGATGTCGGCATTGACCCCGAGGCCCGAGATCCGCGCCCGCACCATCTCGATCGCGGCGCGCTCCGCACGGCGGAAACAGGCGAGATCCTCTTCGCCCCAGCGGCGGCGGATCTGCCGTCCCGTCGCCTTCGCCCCGCCGATGCAGCAAAACCCGCCGTTGCGCCCCGAGGCGCCCCAGCCCGGCCGGTGCGCATCGAGAACCGCGACCTCGACCCCTGCCTGCGCCAGCGTCAGCGCCGCCGACAGCCCGGTATACCCCGCGCCCACGATGGCGAAATCGACGTCGATCGTCCCGTCTGCCGATGGCCAGCGGGTGTCATCGGGCACACTGTCATACCAGTAACACCCCCCGAGAGAGGCTTCGCCATAAGCGGCAGGTTCATAGATCCGTTGCGGCATCTGGATACGCGATCACTGGTTGTCGTCTTCCCGCTTAGCTCAATCCGCGACGAAGCCAAAGCCCCGTTCGCCAGCTTGCGCGCCCTTCCGCCCCGCAACCGCCCCCCGCCCCCCTGCCCGGACCGGCCCCTTGCAGCCGCAGATGAGCCATGATTTGATCAAATACACCGAAGACCGAATGCCGGAGAGCACAATGGATCCAGAAGAGCCCACCGACACGCCATCGCATCTTCCGGCGCATCTGACCATTTACGGCCAGCTGCGCGAGATGATCCTGTGCGGCGATCTCGCGCCCGGACAGGCGGTGACGATCCAGGGGCTGACCGGGATGCTCGGCGGCAGCGCCACCCCGGTGCGCGAGGCGATCCGGCGGCTGACCTCGGAAGGCGCCTTGCTGTTTCAGGGCAACCGCCGGGTCTCGGTGCCGGTGCTGACGCTCGCCGAGGTCGAGGCTCTTACCTTCGGCCGCGTCGCGCTGGAGGCGGAGCTTGCCCGCCGCGCCGCGCTGGTGGCGACGCCCGCCCTGACACAGGAGTTGCGGGCCATCGACGCGGCCCTCGACCGGGCCATCGGGCAGGGCGATGCGCGCGGCTATCTGCGGCTCAACCACCGCTTCCACATGACGCTTTACGCCGCCGCCGACAGCGCGATCCTGTCGCAGGCGGTCAATGGCTTCTGGCTGCGCGCCGCGCCCTCGCTGCGGATCATGTGCGGCCGCCTCGGCACGCAGAACCTGCCCGACATGCACCACGAGACCATCGCCGCGCTCGACCGCCGCGACCCCGGGGCCGCCGCCGCCGCCATCGCCCGCGACATCCGCCAGGGCATGGACAACATCCGCGCCGTGCTGCTGGAGGCCCCTGACGACGCGTCGCGCGATGCTGCCGCCTCTTGACCGGAATAATTTGATCATATTAGCTGGAGGAAAGCAGCCGCGGCTTTCGCGGCGCTGACCGAGGGCCGGACTCGCGGCCCGGACCGCAGGCCCAACCGAAGGACTTCACCATGCTGGAGAATCACCGTCCCACCTCCGAGATGCAGGCGCTCGATGCCGCCCATCACATGCACCCGTTCACCGACGGCGATGCGCTCAACGCCAAGGGGGCGCGGATCATCACCTCGGCCAAGGGCGTGTTCGTCACCGACAGCGAGGGCGAGCAGATCCTCGACGGCATGGCCGGGCTGTGGTGCGTCAATATCGGTTACGGCCGCGAGGAGATCGCCGAGGCCGCCGCGCGCCAGATCCGCCAGCTGAGCTATTACAACACCTTCTTCCAGACCAGCCATCCGCCGGCGCTGGAACTGGCAGCGAAGCTCGCCGAGCTCGCTCCGGGCGATCTGAATCATGTGTTCTTCAACGGCTCGGGGTCGGATTCGAACGACACCAACATGCGCATGGCGCGCCATTACTGGCAGCTCAAGGGCAAGCCGGAGAAGCAGATCATCCTGTCGCGCTGGAACGCCTATCACGGCTCGACGATGGGGTCGGGCAGCCTGAGCGGCATGAAAGCGATGCACAAGCAGGGCGGCCTGCCGATCCCCGGCATCGACTGGATCAACCAGCCCGACTGGTGGTCCGAGGGCGGCGAGATGAGCCCCGAGGAGTTCGGCCTCGCCCGGGCGCGCGAGCTCGAGGCGAAGATCCTCGACCTCGGCGAGGACAAGGTCGCCGCCTTCATCGCCGAGCCGATCCAGGGCGCGGGCGGCGTGATCGTTCCGCCCGAGACCTATTGGCCCGAGATCCAGCGCATCGTCGACAAATACGGCATCTTGCTGATCGCCGACGAGGTGATCTGCGGCTTCGGACGCACCGGCAACTGGTTCGGCACCCAGACCTTCGGTCTGCGCCCCGACATCATGACCATCGCCAAGGGGCTGTCCTCGGGCTATGTGCCGATCGGGGGCTCTCTGGTGTCGGACAAGGTGGCGAAGGTCATCAACGCGGGCGGCGAGTTCGCGCATGGCTACACCTATTCGGCCCATCCCGTCGCCGCGGCCATCGCGCTGGAAAACCTGCGGATCATGCAAGACGAGAAGATCGTCGAGAAGATGGCCGCCGATACCGCGCCCTATCTGAAGACGAAATGGGAGGCGCTGACCGCCCATCCGATGGTGGGCGAGGCGAAGATCGTCGGCATGATGGCCTCGATCGCGCTGACGCCGGACAAGGCCGCCCGCGCGAAATTCGCGTCGAAGGAAGGCACCGTCGGCCTGATCTGCCGCGAGCGCTGCTTCGCCAACAACCTGGTGATGCGCCATGTCGGCGACCGCATGGTGATCGCGCCGCCCCTGGTCATCAGCCGGGCCGAGATCGACATGCTGATCGAGCGCGCGATCCGCTCGCTCGACGAGGGGATGGAGATCGCGAAGGCCCGCGGCCTTTGGAAAGCGGCCCCCGCGGCATAAGACGGGCCGGGGCGACTCGCCTCACGGCCTTATGCAAAGACGTGAAACGGGCTGCCGGTCGCTCCGGCGGCCCGTTTTCATGGATGGAACGCATTCGTTGCCATGAATTTAATCACATGCGACAAATTGTCGTCTGGAAACCAGCAATCCAGTTGAAATCGCGCCGGGCAACGTTATGTTGCACCACGATAGCGGTAACGGAAAAAACTTCGATCCCGTCGCCGCTATCGAATTTCAGGAAATCGGAGATCCCACATGCGTGTGAAAGAAGCCGTGCTGACGTTCGTCGCGATGGGTGGTTTCGCCGTGCCGGTTGCGTTCCAGACCTCGGCGGCCTCCGGGGCCACCGCCGCCTCCGACGATCGTACCGCCGCCGCGGCGCCGCTGACCGTCAAGCCCGAAGCGAAGAAAGAGGCCTGAGCCGCCCCGCCCTGTCTGCCCCCGGCCCGTCCGGATGCGCAACGGGGCCCTCCCCGGCACAGGAAAGACAATGACAGACGAATTGAGGCCGGGCGAAATCACCGTCGATCTGCCCGGCCTTTTCGATGCCGGCCTGTGGTTCATCGGACGCATCCACACCCCCTGGACAGAGCGCAAGGACTGCCCTCGCCGCGGCGATGCCGAGGCCGGTCCGCTGTGCGAGATCGAGCTGGATCCGCGCTGGCTGCCGGCGCTCGACGGTGTGGCGGAGAAGCCGCGGATGCAGGTTCTTTACTGGATGGACCGGGCGCGCCGCGATGTGGTGCACCAGACCCGGCATGGCCATGAAGAGCCCACCGGCACTTTCGCGCTGCGCTCTCCGGTGCGACCCAATCCCATCGCTTCCTCGGTGGTGCGGCTGATATCGGTCAGCGGCAACCGGCTTCAGGTGCGCGGTCTCGATTGCCTCGACGGCACGCCGCTGATCGACCTGAAGCCCGACATCGACGTCCCGGCCCGGTGAACCGTTAGCTCACCGCCCGCACCGCCTTGCCGCCGATCCAGACGCCGGCGATGGCGCGGTCGTCGCCCATCATGATCGTCGGAAACAGCGCCTGCCAGAAATTCCCGGCCTGCGCCGCACGCTGCGCGATGGCGGGGGTCGAGTGCAGATCGACGGCGATCAGATCGGCCTCCATCCCCACCGCGATATTGCCGACCGCATGGCCGATGCCAAGCGCGCGCGCCGCCCCTTGCGTCGCAAGCCACCACAGCTGCGCCGGATGCAGCGGATAGCGGCGCAACTGGCCGACCTCATAGGCCGCGGCCATCGTGCGCAGCATCGAGAAGGACGAGCCCCCTCCGGTATCCGTCGCGAGCCCCACCCGCAGCCCCGCCACCGTCAGCCCGCGCATATCGAACAGCCCCGAGCCGATGAAGGTGTTCGAGGTCGGGCAATGCGCAAGCGCCGCCCCCACCTCGCGCAGCCGGGCGATCTCGCGCGGTTCGAGGTGGATCGCATGGCCGTAGATGCCGTTTTTCCCCAGCAATCCAAAGGTTTCGTAAGTGTCGAGGTAATCGCGCGCCTCGGGGAACAGCTCGCGCACCCAGGCGATCTCGTCGACCTGTTCGCTCAGATGGGTCTGCATCGGGCAATCGGGATACTCGGCCCAGAGCGAACCGAGCGCCGACAGCTGATCGGGCGTCGAAGTGGGCGAGAACCGCGGTGTGATGACATAGGACAGCCGCCCCTTGCCATGCCATTTCTGCAACAGCGCCTTCGACTGGTCATAAGCCGCCTGAGCGGTATCGCGCAGCCCCTCGGGGGCGTTGCGGTCCATGCAGGTCTTGCCCGCCATCGCCCGCATCCCGCGCGCCTCGGCCTCGGCGAAAAAGGCGTCGACGCTTTCTGGATGGATCGTCGCATAGCTGCACATCGAGGTGGTGCCGTGATCGAGCGCCAGATCCAGATACAGCGCCGCGACATCGGCGGCGTGGCGCGGATCGGCAAAGCGCATCTCGGCCGGGAAGGTGTAGCTGTTCAGCCAGTCGATCAGCCGCTTGCCCCAGCTCGCGATGATCTGGGTCTGCGGGTAATGCACATGGGCGTCGACGAAGCCGGCCGAGATCAGCCGCCCGCCAAGGTCGGTCACCGCCGCCTGCGGCCAGTCGCGGCGCAGCGCATCCGCCTCGCCCACCGCGGCGATGCGGCCATCCTCGATCACCACGGCGCCGCGGCTGCTGTGGCGTGCCACATCGGGGCCTTCGGTCATCGGGTCGCCCTCGAAACGCAAGAGCTGTCCGATCAGCAGTTCCGCCATGCCATCCTCCTGTCTGTCATGCCCTAGTCTAGAAACACCGGCCTCCGAGGTAAACGCCCCCCGTGCCCCACATCTGCGCCCCCTGTCGCTGCCGTCCGGCATCGGCTAGGGTGCGGCCAAACACGAACCAAGCAGGGGGCGGCATGGCAGAAGATCGGATGGCAGCGCAGGCGACGGAAACCGAGCACGAGGATGAGGACTACACCCTCGATCCGGAGCTGGTGGATCATGTCGTCGCCGCGGCCGAATCCGGCGATGCCGCCGCGCTGCGCGGGCTTCTCGAACCGCTGCACGCCGCCGATATCGCCGACCTTCTCGAACAGGTCGGTGCAGCGCAGCGCCAGGAGATCCTGCATCTTTGGGGCGACGAGATCGACGGCGAGGTGCTGTCGGAACTCGACGAATCGATCCGTGAGGAAGTCATCTCGGCCCTGCCGCGCGACGTTCTGGCGGGCGCGGTGCGCGAACTCGATTCCGACGATGTGGTCGACCTGATCGAGGATCTCGAGGAGCCGCAGCAAGAGGCGATCCTCGGCGCCCTCGATGTCAGCGACCGGGCCGCGGTCGAGCAGTCTCTGACCTGGCCGGAATATTCCGCCGGCCGTCTGATGCAGCGCGAGGTCGTCACCGCGCCCGAGCACTGGACCGTCGGCGATGCGGTCGATTTCCTCGGCCGCGATCATGAACTCCCCGATCAGTTCTATCACGTCATCCTGGTCGATGCCGCGCATCACCCGGTGGGCTATGTCACACTCGGCAAACTGTTGTCGTCGCGCCGCGCGACCCCGCTCATGCAGATCACCGAGGACAGCTTCCGCACCATCTCGGCCCGGCAGGAAGAAGGCGATGTCGCCTATGCCTTCAACCAGTATCACCTGATCTCGGCCCCGGTGGTCGACGACTCCGGCCGGCTGGTCGGCGTCATCACCATCGACGATGCGATGGCCGTTCTCGACGAGGAACACGAGGAGGACATGCTCCGCCTCGCCGGCGTGAACGACGAGAGCCACGTCTCGGACGGGCCGCTGACCACGGCGAAGCAGCGCCTGCCCTGGCTGGTGATCAACCTGTGCACCGCGTCGCTCTCGGCCATCGTGATCTCGCAGTTCGAGAATACCATCGCGCGGCTGGTGGCACTGGCCTCGCTGATGCCGATCGTCGCCTCGACGGGGGGCATCGCGGGCACGCAATCGCTTGCGGTGGCGGTGCGCGCTCTTGCCGCGCGCGATCTGAACAGCTCAAACGCGAAACGCGTGGTGCGCCGCGAGCTGCTGGCCGGGATGCTGAACGGGATCAGCCTCGCGATCATCCTCGGCTCGGCGGGGGCGCTGCTGTTTCACGACTTCCGGCTCGGGCTGGTGCTGGGCATGGCGATGATCGCCAACCAGATTGTCGCGGCCCTCGGCGGCGTGCTGGTGCCGCTCACGCTCGACCGGATGGGGCTCGATCCGGCGCTGGCCTCCGGCACCTTCGTGACCACGCTGACCGATGTGATGGGGTTCTTCGCCTTCCTCGGCCTCGCGACGGTGATCCTGCTATGAGCGAGGACGTGAAGGCCCTGACCCGCAAGGCCGCCTTCACCGCGCGCAAGCTCGCCCATGCCCGCAGCCAGTCGGGCGCGCATTCCGCCGCGACCGAGCGTCTGCTCGCCGCCCTTCTGCCCCATGCCGGTCGGCCGCTTGCCGGTTACATGCCGATCCGCACCGAGATCGACCCCCGCCCGGCAATGGCCCGCCATCCGGGGCCCGTCGGTGTGCCGGTGATTGTGGCAGAGGCACACCCCCTCGTCTTCCGGCTGTGGAGCCCGGATTGCCCGATGATCCCCGGTGCGTTCGGCGCCCCGATCCCCGAGACCGGCCGCCCGATGACACCGCAGGTTCTGATCGTGCCGATGCTGGCCTTCGACCGGCGCGGCTTCCGGCTCGGCTATGGCGGCGGGTTCTACGACCGCACGCTCGAGCGGCTGCGCGCCCGCGGCCCGGTCACGGCGATCGGCTTCGCCTTCGCGGATCAGGAAATCGGCACCGTGCCGACCGAAACGACAGATCAGCCCCTCGACCTGATCGTGACCGAGCGCGAGACCATCCGCCCCGCCTGAAGGGACCGTTCTCCTTTCGATTCGCCGCAAATATCCCGGGGGTGAGGGCCGAAGGCCCGAGGGGGCAGCGCCCCCTGACCCCGGTCGCAGGGGGCGCTGCCCCCTCCCGGCTTCGCCGGTTCACCCCCGGGATATTTGCGGCGAATCGAAAGCCGGAAGATCAGGGCATCCGGATCGCCTGGGAATAGCCGATACCACGTGCCATGCGCCCGGCAATCATTCCGGGGTCGATGCGGCTGCCCGCGCCGCCGAGAACGCCCAGTTTCGCCAGATATCCCGGCAGATAGCCCGACAACACCAGCCCCGCCCCGAGCGGCAGGTCCGGACGCAGCCCATGCGCGAGACGCCAGACCACGGTGGTGCAATTCGCCGTGACGGTATTGTAGAATTCAGGCGCCGTCTGAAGCCTTTGGGCAAGGCCCACATAAGCCAGAAACAGTGCCCGCCGCTCATCGGCATCGAGCGCGACCGGATACCGGGTGACGGTCTCGTGCCGGATCTGGCTGCGCAACGCGACGATATCGTCTTCGGTCGCGCCGATCAGGACAAGCTCGAACTGGCGGAAGAACCCGCCGAGTTCGTTGAACGCCTCGCCGTTCTCGCGCCGGATCTCGGCCGAGAACACCACATGATCGCCATTCGAGAAACCGAAGCTGACCAGCAGATGCGCGATTGCGGGAGAGGACCAGACCGAGGTGAACATCTCGACGCTGTCGAGCGTCGCCAGATCGTAGCTGCGCACGATCCAGTGCGGCGTGGCGGTGTCGGGCGTCGTCCAGTGAAAATCGCGGATATCCGAAAGTGTCACGATATCGCCCGTCTGCGTGGCCCGGACGCCGCGACTGACGTCGATGGCCCAGCCCCGATCCTGTCGCGGCACGATGCTCTGATACCACAGCCCGACCAGGCACCCCGCAACGGCCAGTCCGATCCAGCCACGAAGCGCCCTCTCCCGGCCGAGCCGCCACAGCCCGAGGGCCAGCACCACAAGCCCGACCCCGGCCCCGATCCGCAGCGCCCCGGCAAGCTGCACCCAGCACGCAAGGCCGGTCCAGACCGCCCCGAGCCCGAGCACGGCACCGAAGGCAATCCGCGCGGGCCGCGGCCTCATGCCGGGCCTGCGGCAAGATGGTCCGACAGCCGTGCCAGTCCTTCGCGCAGGACATCGCTCGCACAGGCGTAACCGATGCGCACGGTCCCCTCGACCCCGAGCACCGAACCGGGCAGCACCATCACCCCGGTCCGCTCTTGCAGCTCGCGGCAGAACCGGGCCGAATCCATCATGCCGGCGATGGCCAGAAGCGCCACCGTCCCGCCCCCCGACGGCACCCAGCCGACCCGCGGCTCGGACGCGATCCACCCCGCGAGGATCGCGCGGTTACGCCGGCTGAGCGCAAGGTTGCGCCCGAGGATCGCGTCTTTCGCCTCAAGCGCGACAGCCGCGAAATGATCGTCGATCCGGCCGACCGAAATCGTGTCGTAATCGCGGTGGACCGAGACCGCGCGCAGCACCTCGGCCGGTCCCGCGATCCAGCCGAGCCGCAGACCGGCGAGCGAGAATGCCTTCGACATGCCTCCCGTCGAAATGCCTTTTTCATACAGGTCCGTAACCGATGCGGTTTGGCCCTCTCCGACGGCATCGAGGCCACGATAAACCTCGTCCGCGAGGATCCAGGCCCCTGCCGCCCGCGCGATCGCGACGATGGCGCCAAGCGTGTCTTCGTCGAGCAACGCGCCGGTCGGATTGTTCGGGTTGCTCAGGGCGATCAGCCGTGTGCCCGGCGTGACGGCCGCGCGCAGCGCGTCGAGATTCAGCCGCCAGCCATCTTCGGGGCGCAGCGCCACCGGGATGACCCGGGCGCCAAGGGAATCCGGGATCGACAGATGCTGTTGATAGGTCGGCACGACCGACACCACCCGATCGCCCGGCCCGACCAGCGTGCGATGCACCAGCGCATTCGCGCCGATGGTGCCATGAGTGACCAGCACCTCTTCGGCCTGCCGGGTGCGGTAAAGCGCGGCGATCGCGCGCCGCAACCGCAGCGACCCCGCAATCTCGCCGTAGTCGAGGCGCAGCGCCAACAGATCGTTCAGGCTGCCCGCCCCCGGACCGGCAAGCTCCAGCAGGGCGCCGAGTGTCAGACTGTCGCAACAGGTCTCGGCCAGATTCCAGCGCGCCGATGTCTCATGGGCGTTCATCCATTGCTCGACACCGAATTCGCGAATGTCCATCGGGGGCTCCTGTCGCGGGGATCGGGACAGATATAGCCGGTTTCGCAGGCCCCGACAGCCCCGCGGACAGTGGCCGAAGTCTGCCCGCGCCGATCTGATTTTTGTAGGCTTTTGGCGAATCACATGCTATACGAAGTCTTGCGCTGCCTTCTTCGTTACTGTTCCTCACCGGCCAGCATTCGAGTTTGTCTGTGCCGGGCTGCCGTAATTTCGCGGGCAGCATGATTGAAAGGAATAAAACGATGGCCAATGGCACCGTGAAATGGTTCAACTCCACCAAGGGTTATGGCTTTATTGCTCCCGAGCAGGGCGGCGATGACGTGTTCGTGCACATCTCGGCGGTGGAACGTGCCGGTCTGCGCGGCCTGAACGACGGCCAGGCGATCAGCTACGAGCTGGAAACCGGCCGCAACGGCAAGGTCTCGGCGACGAACCTGAAGCTCGCCTGAGCTGACCCAAAATCAATGCGAACGCCCGGAGGGATCTTCCCTGCCGGGCGTTTTGCTATGCGGGGCGCACGATGGGGACGCTGTTGCATCGGTGCCGGATCCCCCCTGACCTGTGCGCCGGGTCTTTCATCCGGCCGTGGCCGGAGGTCGCGGATCATTTGCTTTGCCCACGAAATCCGGGCCACCCGAGACAAGAGTTCCCGGGCCGTGACAGGATGACGGGCTGGCGGCATTCGCTGGCCCGCACACGCCGGGTCGGGCCCCCTGCGCGGCCGGTAACGCGAGGCCTTCCGATCCGCCCCGGCAGTCTGGCGCTCACCGTTCGGACAACCCGGAAAGGGTTCTCAGATGCACGACAGCCTCGCACTTCGCGACGGGCGTCACCATCATGATCCGTTCGCCTTTGAATCCGGTGCGCCTCATCGTCCGTCTTCAGCTTGAGCCGGACCCTCATCGGCGATGGCGGAAAAATCCCGTGGCCGGAAGTGATCGTTTACGGCCCCCCACCGCGCGCCGCAAAGGACTGTCAGCCTCACAGCCCGGTGCGGCCGTTCGTAACGACGGATCTAATATACTGATTTTATTTAAATATTATGTAATATCTCTATCAATGTTTTAGCCGCGACGGCCAGTGCTTCTTCGGCAAAAGCCGCATAGCCGAGCAGCAGCGCCTGAGGCGGATCGGGCAGCTGAGCATGGGCCGAAAGCGCGCGAACAGTCAGGCCTTGTGCCGAGGCAAGCGCCGCGACCTGCCGGTCGGTCGCGCGCAATTCCGGACGGAGAGGCAGGCACAGGTGCATTCCGGCGGCATCCGGGGTCAACTTCAGCAAGTTCCCGACGGGGGCGAGTTCTCGCAACAGCCATGCCTGACGGCGGGCATATGTCCGGCGCATCCGACGCAGATGGGTCGAGAATTCTCCGCTTGCCATGAACTCCGCCAGCGCCGGCTGCGGCAACACAGAGGCCCGCGCCCCGGTCACGGACAGATAATCCCGCGCGGCGGCGAGATGCACCTCGGGCAGGACCAGATAGCCAATGCGCAGGCCGGGGCTGAGCAATTTCGAGAAGCTGCCCATGTAGACCACACGGCGAAGCCCGTCGAGGCCAGCCAAAGACGGCAATGGCTGCCCCTGATAGCGAAACTCGCTGTCGTAATCGTCCTCTACGATCAGCCCGCCTTCTGCTTCGGCCCAATGCAACAGCTCCAGCCGCCGGGGCAGCGGCATGGCGGTCCCCGTGGGATAGTGGCGCGAGGGGGTCACGATGGCGCTGGAAATATCGGGCGGGATCAGCGCCGGATCGAAGCCATCGCGGTCGATCCGTAACGGTTCGGGAGACATCCCGGCCCGTGCAACCAGCCGGTGAAGCGTCGGCCAACCGGGATCTTCCATCGCCAGCCGCCGACCGCGCAGCAGCCCGGCGCCGCGCAGGATATCGAGCCCATCCCATGCGCCGCCGGTGATCGCCACCTGTTCGGCCGTGCAATCGAGGCCCCGCCACGCAGCCAGATGCGCGGCGATAGCGGCACGAAGCGGATACCAGCCAAAAGGATCGGCCAGCTCCAGCAATCCGGCTGCAGGCGCCCGCCACGCACGCTCCAGATGACGTGCCCAGGCCCGATGCGGAAAGCCCGCCTGATCGGGAACGCCAGGATGAAATGGCAGGACCCGCGCAGGTTTCGGCGCGGAAACCGGCCGTGGCTCAGGGGCGATCAGATGCGGCAAATGCTCGGCGATGTAGGTGCCCGATCCTTGCCGCGCCACAAGATATCCTTCTGCGATCAGCTGGTCATAGGCCGCGGTCACCGTCAGGCGCGAAATAGAGAGTTCTGCAGCGAAAAGGCGGCTGGCCGGCAGACGCTGCCCGCCATGGCTTCCGCTCAGCACCAGTGTCCGCAGGGCTCCGGCGAGCTGCAGATGCAATGCGGGCTCGGCGGCGCGGTCCAATGTCACCGCGAAGAGCGCGGCATTCAAATTGGACTGAGAATTTTTATCTATATTGGCCATATTTGTTAATCCAATAGGGCGCTACGTTCAGGATATCAACCATGAACGGACGTCTTCCGATGACTGACAGCCTGCCCATCACCGAGCGCTCTCGTCTGCGCCGCTCTCACCCGCGCGGACATTTCGACCGCGCCACGATCAATGACATTCTGGATGCGCAACCTCTGTGCTCGGTCGGTTACGTGATGGAAGGCAAACCCTATGTCACCCCGACCCTGCAATGGCGCGAGGGCGATCATGTCTATTGGCACGGATCCTCGGCCAGCCGGGCGCTGCGGGCCGGGTGCGATGCCGAGGTGTGCCTCAGCGTCTCGATCCTCGATGGCTTCGTGCTGGCGCGTTCCGGGTTTCATCATTCCGTCAATTCGCGTTCGGTGACGCTGTTCGGCACGGCATTCAGGGTCGAGGATGCAGAGGAAAAGCTGACCAGGCTGACGCGTTTCGTCGACGGTCTCTTTGCCGGTCGCTATGCCGGTCTGCGCCCCGACAGGACGCAGGACCTGAAGGCAACCACGGTTCTGGGCCTGAAGATCGCGGAAGGAAGTGCCAAGATCCGCACCGGCGGGCCGAATGACGAGCCGGAGGACTACACTTTGCCCATCTGGGCCGGCGTGATCCCGGTGCGAATGCAGATCGGTTCCCCGGTCCCCGATCCTCGCAATCTGGACGAGGTCGAGATGCCGGGCCATGTCAGGGATTTCCGGTTGGGGGGGCAGAATGAGCCGTCAACCCGCGGATAGAGGATGGGTAAGCGCCAGACATTCACACAAGCCGAGCTCTCGCGCCACCTGAAGGCCGCGCCGGCAGACGACCCGCCTGCAATCGTGGAGATCGACAAGGCCGCCGGCGTGCTGCGGATCCCGGCTGTTGACCGCCCCCCGGCACCGCCCGCCGCAAGCCGCGGATGACCGGACGCCAGAACCGTGGATCTGATGAAGCTGCCATACATCATGGAGGAGCGCCTTCCCTCTGGCGAGGGCCCGCAACCGTTTCCGGCGGAGCAAGGTGAAGATGACCCTGAAAGCGCCATCGTCTTTCGAAGCTCATCATGGCACGCCGCGCCCTGATCCTCGCCATGTCGACCGCGGCCCGGCGCGGAGACATTTGCCACCTGCGCCGGCTGAACGAATTTCTGAAGGACCAGGGCGCGCCGGTGTCGGTCACCGGAATCGAGAACAAGTTCGGCGACTGGTGCGATGCGGCAGGGCTGGAGGGCCGCAGTCTGCATGGCGTTCGGAAAGGAGTGTCGTCTCTGCTGGCGAGCAAGGGGGCACCGAGCACGGAAAGTGATGTGCTGCTTGGGTATGAAATGGGAAGGTCTACATCCGCGCGGCGTTCGCGGAATCGGTCGTGCACAGGCTCGGCCAGCTCATTGGGGGAACGGTCGAGTGACCCACGGCGCGGATGAAAGCGCCTCACGCGCCTGAAATGCCATAAATATCAGATATATGGCGAGCTCATGGTAGGCCCGGAGGGAATGGAGCAATTCCCGGATTTCAATGGCTTGGCGTGGTGAATGCGCGAAAATCCCCCTTTGATTTCATTGCGGAAAATCGGGGCGTGGTGAACCTTTTTCTGGGCGGATTCCCGGATGAAAGAGGCCAGAAACGGAAAGTCGCCGGAGGGGCTGCAACCCGCTCCGACGACCAAATGGAAAATCACTCCGTAGCTGAAACCTACTGTGCGGTGTGCCGCCAAGCAAGCCGGATTTCGGAACTAGCAGAGAGGGCGGGAGCATGAGCGTCACCCTCACGCATTGCGGCCTTCCCGAGGGCATGTCGCCATTCGAGCTGCTGGATGTCCTGCAAAAGCTGCGCAACCGGTTGGGTTTGCGCGACGAAGATTTAGCCTACCTGCGCTGTGCCTTCCGACTGGTGCGCTCGGAGGATTTCTTGCCCGGCCGGGTCTGCGGCTTCTGGGAGAAGGTCTCCGGACTGGCCGATCGCCTCGGCTTCAATGTGCGCCGCATTACCCGGATCGAGACGCGGCTGGAGGCTCGCGGGTTACTTCGTCGGACCGGCGCTGCAAATGGTATGCGCTTTGGTCGTCGTTCCGGGGATGGGCGGATCCTGTCGGTTGGCGGCATCAACCTCGCTCCGTTGATCGAGCGCGCTGGTGAATTTCTGGCCTGGCAGCGAAGCGTTACAATCGGCGCCGAACGGTTGAAGGACGACCGCCGGCGCGCCAACGATCTCATTCGCCAGATCCGGAACCTCGATGCCCCCGAGGCACTGGCAGCTGCCCGTGAAGCATTCCCACGCCTGCGCCCCTCTGAGGTCCAGGATGGCGAGCGACTGGCGGCGATCATCAATGTGCTCGAAACCATTGTCACCGAGTTTTCGGCAAATTCCGGTCGGACAGTTGAGGTCGCGCCGTCGGACAGTTCTGTCCGACCTAATACCAATCCGAAAAAGAAAATCGAAACCTGTAGGAGACACGGCGATGCCGCACACAAGCCGCTGCGCATCAGCACCGGGCAGGTTTTGGCACTAGCTGGAGAAGAGTTGCGCGAGGCAATCGAGCTTTACGCCGAAGCTGACGGGTGTCTGCACAGCCCGAGTTGGCGCTGCATCGGGCTTGGGGCGAGAGAGCGGGCGATGATGCTGGGTGTGTCCGGTTCGGATTGGGATGCTGCGCGTGACAGCTTGGGAGAGATGCGCACCTCGCTCTGCCTGCTCTTAGCGGATTGCAATGCGGAACGAACTGATCGCTTCCGAGTGAGGAATGCGGCGCGGGCGTTCATCGGTTTGGTGAGACAGGAAACGCGCGGAAAGGCTGTCAGTAGTATCCTGATTGCGGAGCTGATCCAGGCCTGTTCACGGAGGCTGGGATGACCACGAAAAATCAGCGGCCTCAGGCATCGACCAGGCAATCAGAAACCGCAGATGGCACTCTTGCAAAACCCGATCGGAGCGCCCGTCACGAGGTTGGCGAAGGTCGGGTTTTGCAGACGCCATTGGCGGCTTCGATCCGGGACGGATCGGCGGCGCAGCCGCTGGCTGGGTCGAGGGGCGCAGCGCCTTCGCCGACATGTTGCTTGCAACATAATAGTCGGTCCATATTGCGTTTCTCCGGCAACGGGGGCTGAGCCATGGCCGGACCCCAGTTTTTCCACCTGCAGACCTATTCCCGAAAGCCCAACAAGACAGGCCAGTCGGTCGAACAGGTTCTGGCAGAAGCGCGGCGCGATCCGATGTTCTCGAGGCACGTTTCCAAACCCCTCCCCTTCCGGGTGATCGCCGGCGTGTCGCCTCAGGAGGTGCAGCGCCTGCATGACGAGATGGTGGCCGCGGGCAGTGTCGCGGTCACGCTGAAGGATGGCCGGTCTGCGCGCCGGGGTATCCGCGCCGACCGTCACACCCTGCTGACGGCGGTGGCCTCGCATCCGCATCTGACTGCGCAGGTCATGGAAAATCCCGAAGCCCGGCGGGACTATGACGCCTGGGTGGAGCGGAACCTGACGTTTCTGCGCGGCCTCTTCGGCGAACGTCTGGTGAGCGTGATTGAGCATGTCGACGAAGAGCACCCGCATCTTCACGCCTACGTCTTGCCACTGGATGATCCCGCCTGTTCGGCCCGGGATCTGAACCCGTGCTGGCTGGCCAAGAGCGAAGCCGAGGCCGTGGCAAGAGGGGAAGGGCATGACGACAAGACGGCAGTGAAGCATGGCAATCATGCCTATCGCTCGCGGGCCCGCGAGCTTCAGGACCAGTATCACCGCGAAGTGGGACTGCCGTCTGGCCTGACCCGCACCGGCCCGAAGCGGGAGCGGCTGTCGCGGCAGCAATGGCGCGCCCGCAAGGACGAAGCCAGCCGCAACGCCCGCGCTCTGAGGCAGATGGAGGAGATGGTCAGCGACCTCGCCGATCAGGAGGATGCGCTGAGTGCTTCGGCGGAGAGAATGGCACGCGATCTTGAGGCGAGGCTTCATCAGGCTGAGGGGCTCCATGCCGAGGCCGAAGCCGAACGATCTGCGGCGGCGCAGGAGCGGGCCGTGGCGACGGCGCGCAGAAAGACAGCCGCCGCCCTCCGGTTGGCGGCGGAGGAGGAGGTCCGCAAGATCAGGAGCTCGGCAGAACAGAAGGCGGCGGATCTGATTTCCGCCGCCGAAGAGATCAGGGCCGCCGCCGGAAGGGAGGCCGAAGCAGGCGCTCGCCGGCTTCAGGACGACAGACAGGCGTTCGAGGCTGAGAAGGCGGTGATTGCACGACGCGTCGCGCAGGAAGCGGCGGCTGTCGCGGTGCTGGTTATCGTCGGGGTGCTGACCGGCAAGGTCGTGCGTCCGGCGCGGGGTTCCGGGTGGGGAATCCGCGACAGGGCGCTGCACGAACGGGTCGAGGCCCTGCAGATCGGCCCGGCGCTGCGGGAAGCGGTGACGGTCGTCACCTCGCTCTGGGACCGGCTGAAAACGCGCCTGTCTGCCCCGGAGCTGGCCCGGGAGCAGGAACATGCGGCCGAACAGGTGCGGGAGCACGATCTTCCGGCCTCGGCCTTTCGGAACAGGGGGATCGGGCGATGACCATTGATCTGGACGCGCGGATCGCGGAATTGCGGCAACGGCGTCGGGCTGAAGAAGACGATGCCGCGGGCGAGCTGGACCGCCTGAAGCAAGGCCTCGCGGAGCATGCCGACGGCATCGGGCGGAAACTCGACGCCGAAGGAAAGCAGATCCGGCTGATGATGTTCTCGGTCTCAGGGCATGTCGCCGCGGAGCAGGCAAGGCTGGAGGCTTTGCGCGCCGACAACGAGGAGCTGAGAACCCGGCTGGACGCCAACGGGATCTTGCTCCGGCGACAGGTGAAATGGACGAGGGCCGCGCTCGGTGGGATCTGTCTCGTCGCCGCAGGCATCCTGCTGTTGGCGATATGGGGTGCCAGCCGGCTGGTCGATGGGGCGAGGCAGGAGGCCGATACGATCCGGGCCGCGAATGCCGGGGAACTGGCGGCGGCCCGGGAAGATGGCGCGCGCGCCCTCGCGGCCCTTGAGGCGCAGCTTGCGGCGCAGCGGGCGAGTGTCGAGCAGAGCCTCGGCGCCGCCGGGGCGGAACTTGCGGGGCTGGAGGCCGAGCGGGCCTCTGTCAAGGCGGAGCTTGAACAGTTCGTCACCCTGCGCGACCGCATCGGCATCCAGCTTGTCGAGAGCCACACCCGGCCGGTCATCGTTGTCCCCGAAGGATACGAGCTAAGGGGCTGGCGGGCGGCGGGATTGTCCGATCTCGCCCGCTACAACGGCCGGATGTACCGGGTGATGGCGCGGAAATGACGGGGCGCGGCCCCGGGCCTGACCGCGCTGCCCGGTTACAGATCCATGTTCGAGGCCCTGGCCGCCCCGGTCAGGGCCTCGTTGATCTGGCGATCCGTTTCCTCGCGCGCCTTGCGCGCCCGCGCGAAATCGGTGAGCGAGAACCGGATCTTCGACTGCCCGGCTTTCGATTCGTAAACGACCTGATAGCGGGCCGAGCATCCCGGCGCGATGGGCTTGTCGCTGTTCAGCTTTTTATAATCCACCTGCATCGTGCCGAAGCCGGAGGACACGCAGGGGACGTATTCTGTCGTCGAGGTCCCGGATCTGGTCTTTTCCTCCATCTCCAGCGGTGCCGCCTGATCCAGCGCGGTCAGCTTCGCGCCCGCCTCGTCCCAGCCGTAAAGGATCGTCATCTTCCCGCCGTGATCGACCTCCACGAGCGACGGCTCGCCATATTCCTCGGTGAGCTGCGCGAGCAGCTCGTCCGGCTTCGGCAGATCCGCGTTGCTGCCCTGGATCGTGCGACCGACCGAGATGATCCGACCGCCAAGCGCCCCCAGATCCAGCGTGCCGGTGACCTCTTCATAACCGGCGCCGGACAGGCGCGTGTTGAGCCCCACGCCGGCCGTGCCGAACTTCGCCACCGCCGACAGATCGAAGGTCTTGCCCTTGGGCGAGGAGGCGCGCAGATCGACCTTCCCGGTCGACAGCTCCAGACCGCGCTTCGTCATCGCCGCGCGGGCGTCGTCGAGGGTCATGCCCGGAGCGATCCCGATCACGGCGAGTTTGCCGGAGGCTGGCGGCGCGGAATAGTCGATCTCTTTCAGCGTGTCGGCCAGTGCAAGACCGGGGAACAGGACCGCGCAGACCGAGGCGGCAAGGCATTTCTTCAACATAATGGACTCCTGACGATGCAATGGGGGCGATCTGCGGGTGGGGACTGAAACGCGCCCGGTCATTTCTCGAAACATCCGCGCCCGCCCTCAAAGGACAGCAGGCTCGACACGCCGCCGACCTTCGCGTCATCGGTAACGCGCGTGGGTCTGGGCGGTGCTTCACCATCAAGTTCGTCGGACAGGATATTCGCGAAGAAGAAGTTCTTCTTCGCTGCCCCCGGCATCGTGCCGCCCATTTCCCATTCGCCAGCGATGGCTTCGAGCTGCCGACTGCCCTCCTCGAAGATCAGCGCATCGGTTTCCGAGAAATTGATCTTGGCATCGAACATGGCATTGTTGTTGAGATCGCCGTCGCCGGTCGGCTTGTGAAGCGTGGTCCGCAGGTTATCCCGGCCCCACCTTGAGCAGACCTTGAAGCCCGCTGCCTTGAAGTCAGCACGCGCCTGATCGTCCGGGTAGTCACGGCCATAAACGCCGACCGTCACCCGCGACTTGATCGGCGCGAGAACCTTGATCGCCTCGGCGATCTTCTCGCGCGAGACCGCGCCGTAGATCAGCCAGACCGCTTTTCCATTGGACGCCATCGCCCGGTCCAGATCCTGCCGGATCGGTGCCAGATCTAGCCCTTCGGCATAGGCGGGCGAGGCGAGGGCCAGCAGCAGCCCGAGCACAATTCTCTTCATCATCAATTCCTCGAACCAAAATCTCGCGGACGAGACTTATCCGTCGATCAGCCCCGACTTCGCACCGCCGGTGTTCGCGGGCAGACCGAGCTGGAACCGTTCCGCGTGGCTCAGCACGCGACCGCTGCCATCCGCATAGACACCCGAGTTGCGATAGCAGGCTTCCGCCTCGGCCTTCCGACCGGCCATCGACAGGCGATGTGGCCTCGCCGCTTCCTCCGCCATCCGGGCCGCGTAGTTCGCATCCCGGCGGGCCTGATCAGCCGCCATACCAGCGCTGACAGCGGCGCGGGTCAGTTCGCGGGTCGCGACCATCCACAGATCATACCTGTCGCCCATGAGACGATCCACAAGCTCCACGCGCCGAGCCTCCGGCTCATGGGGGAAATTCTCGTCCACATAAGCCCGGTAGATCGCCGGGCCTTCCCGCAGCGACTCCTGATTGAGAACCCAATAGTCCTCGCGCCACAGGTGCGCAGGCATAGGAACAGCCGCCACGATCTCTTCCAGCATGGCCTTTGGCAGAGCCTTCGCCCAGGCCTTCGCTTCACGCTTTGCCGCGGCCTGCTCCGCCTTGCTCCGGAACCAGAGCCCCACGCCGGACAACAGGTCGTTTGCGGCAGAGATGGCGTCTTTCATTGCGGACCTCCAATTGTCACCCCCATTTTGGGGTTAAACCCATAATGGGGTCAATAGCTGAACCTGTCGAAATCAAAGGCAGGCGGACTATTGGCGGGCAGCGTTCATTCAGATGCGTATCGCAGTCTTCTGAAGGCGCTGATTGCTCTTCGGACGGAACGCGCCATGTCGCAGGCGGATCTGGCGGCGAAGCTGCGCAAGCCGCCGTCCTTTGTCGGGAAATATGAGCTGGGCGAGCGCCGGCTTGACGTGATCGAGCTTCTGGTGATCCTCCGGGAGCTCGACGCGGATTTCGAGAGCTTCTGGGCGCCAGCTGCGATCACGCTGCCGGATCGGCTGTAACGGCGGCTCTTACGGGCTATTGACCCGGCCCCCGCTGGTGCGGCACAACCGCGGCCCCGCCTGCAACGGATCTTTCACGATGACGCATTGGTACACTGCCGACCCGCATTTCGGGCACGAGAACATCATCCGGAACGCGCATCGCCCGTTCCGGGACACGAGCCATATGGACGCTGTGCTGATCGAGCGGCTTTGGGAGAAGGTCGGACCCGAGGATGATCTGTGGGTTGTCGGAGATTTCGCCTTCGGCCCGCAGGCTAAGGATGAAAGCTGGCTGCTGACGATCTTCGGACAGCTTCCCGGCGCCCGGCGTCATCTGATCGTCGGCAACCATGATGGCGCCCTGACGCAGGCGCTGCCCTGGGACAGCGTGGCGCTTCTGGCCGAGGTCGAGGATCCGTCGGCCGACCGGCCGGTGACGCTCTGCCACTACCCGATGATGACGTGGAACCATGCCCGCAAGGGCGCGCTGCATCTGTTCGGCCATGTGCATGGCAACTGGAAGGGAAGCGCGAACGCGGTCAATGTCGGGGTGGACGTCTGGGATTTCTACCCGGTCACGGTGCAGGACGCGGCCCGGCGGGCAAAGGCGTTGCCGGCGAACCGCCACTGGAAGGATGTTGAGCCTAGGGCGTGAGATCTGTCAGGCCTGATCTGGGGCAGACGAGGCGAGGGGCCCGCCACACACTTGCAGGGGCAACCAATCTAGCGGCTTGACCCGGGCAGGTTCAGACGGGTCATAACGGTCACTTTACAGGGCTTCTCGGCCGAGAACCCGATAGTCGATGCTGGAGTGGCAGTTTTCTTCGGTCATGCCGGCGATGAGCGTTCCGAGCAGAATGCGCTCGACATCCGCTCGACGGATCTCGATGCGGCCAAGTGATGCCACGACATCGACTTCATCGCCCATGTGCAGACCCGCTGCGCGAAGCACACTGCCGGGGAGTGGCAAGATGGCGGCATCTTCGTGTTTCAAGATGTACGTCAGCATGTCGGAATTCTCCCATGATAGGGCCTTCGAGAGAAGACTCGCCGAACCGATGAAAAGCTTCAATTGAGATTTTGGCCGGGATCTCGCTAAGAAGCTCGTCTCATTTGCGTACGGAACCCGTTTCCGCACGCGGGAAGCAGCTTGCTCGAAATGATCACTCGGGCGATCTGCCGCGAGGGCAGCGATTCAGTCCATTGCTGCCGGTCGTGAGAGGCGCAGTGTTAGGCTAGGTGCCGTCGCAGAGGGCCGGGGAGCGGCTGGCCGAGGTGCGCGGCTCCCTGCCGACAGTCCTGAGCGGGGAGTGCCCGGTCGAAGCCTGAAGTCCCACCGGCTGCCGATGGCAGAGAGCTGTTGTTCGCCGTGCATGGCATGAATGAGCGATGCGCGCAGAAAAGGCCCCCGCAGCGGACCTTGGAAAGCGGTCAGCCATGCGCAGCGAAGCAATTGCGCCGAGTTGTGCCGGTCCCGCGCGCTGCGGTCGGCCTTCTCCGCGTCGATATCTGTCGCCGTTGCGCAAGGCGAACGTGGGGATGAGGTTCGGTACACTGTCAAACACGCCGTGATGGAGCGGGGGCCTGAACAGCAGGATTTTTCAGCGACCCGCAAGAGGTAGATTACCTCTCGGTGGAAAGCCGGGGTCAGTTCCGCGTAGAAATCAACATCGTGAAGTCGAAGCGACACAGGCGATGCCGAAGGCACGCCCCTGGACACGATAGACCATTGTCAAATTCAGCCAAAATGGCCAGAAGATAGGAGCTGGGAGCTGGGAGCTGGGAGCTGGGAGCTGGGAAATGCGGACCCTAAGCGCGAAGGACGCAAAGTACGAGTTCGGGCGGCTTATTGATCTTGCCAGAGCCGAGCCGGTGGCCGTGACCAAGCATGGTCGTGCCGTCGTGGTGGTGATTGCGGTCGAGGAGTACGAGCGGCTAAAGGGCCTTGAGATGGATAAAAGGAATGACCGCTCGGGCAAGAATGGTGAGACCGCGCGATGATTCAGGCTATTCACAAAGCTCAAATATTACCGATTTTGAAACTCCCGAACCTTGCACCTATCCAATTTCCATGCAGGAAACTCGTCCCTTCAGAGGGGTGTAATAGCCAATGAGTCTCGTGATGACCGCGAACAGACACGAACGCGATATTGAGGATGCTCTGATCGCGAAACTCAAGGAGCTCAAGTACGAATATCGACCCGATATTCGCGATCGAGCTACTTTGGAGGCGAATTTCAGGAACAAATTCGAAGAGCTGAATCGCGTCAGGCTCACCGATGGCGAGTTTCAGCGACTGCACGATGAAATCGTCACGCCGGATGTTTTTACAGCTGCACGAACCCTGCGCGAGCGGAACAGTTTCACCCGCGATGACGGCACGCCGCTGAACTACACGCTCGTGAACATCAAGGACTGGTGCAAGAATTCCTTCGAGGTGATCAACCAGCTTCGCATCAACACGGACAACAGCCACCACCGCTATGACGTCATTCTCCTGATCAATGGTGTTCCGGTTGTTCAGATCGAGCTGAAGACCCTCGGCATAAGCCCTCGTCGTGCCATGGAGCAGATCGTCGAGTACAAGAACGATCCGGGGAACGGCTATACCAAGACCATCCTCTGCTTCTTGCAGCTGTTCATCGTCAGCAACCGCGATCGGACGTTCTATTTCGCGAACAACAACCCGCGGCACTTCGCCTTCAACGCCGAAGAACTATTTCTCCCGGTCTATGAGTTTGCGGACGTAGACAACAAGAAGATCGTCCATCTCGACAGCTTCGCCGAAACATTCCTTGTCAAGTGCGCCCTCGGTCAGACGATCAGCCGGTACATGGTTCTGGTCGCGAGCGAACAGAAACTGCTGATGATGCGGCCCTATCAGGTCTACGCGGTGAAGGCGATCGTCGACTCCATAGCTCAGGACTGCGGCAACGGCTATATTTGGCACACGACAGGCAGCGGCAAGACGCTCACTTCCTTCAAGGCGTCAACGCTCTTGAAGGACAATCCCGACATCGAGAAATGCCTATTCGTCGTGGATCGCAAGGACCTTGATCGCCAGACTCGCGAGGAGTTCAACAAGTTCCAGGAAGGCTGCGTCGAAGAGAACACCAACACAGCCTCACTGGTTCGACGCCTTCTGTCGGACGATTACGCCGACAAGGTTATCGTCTGCACAATCCAGAAGCTGGGACTCGCGCTGGACGAAAACAGCAAGCGTAACAAGCAGCAGAAGAAGGATGGCAAGAAGAGCTTCAAGGAGCAGCTGGAGCCCCTCCGCGACAAGCGCATCGCCTTCATCTTCGACGAATGCCACCGGTCGCAGTTCGGCGAGAACCACAAGGCGATCAAGGAGTTCTTTCCGCGCGCCCAGCTCTTCGGGTTCACTGGGACACCCATCTTCGATCAAAACGCCGCCCAGCAGAAGATCGAAGACACTCAAGCCAGCATGAAGACAACGGAAGACCTGTTCCAGCAGCGCCTTCACACTTACACGATCACCCACGCCATCGAGGACGGAAACGTCCTTCGGTTCCATGTCGACTATTTCAAGCCGCAGGGCAAAACCCTGCCTAAGCCCGGCGAACCTTTGGCCAAGAAGGCAGTAATCGAGGCGATACTTGCCAAGCATGACCAAGCCACCGGGCAGCGCCGGTTTAACGCCCTTCTTGCCACATCATCGATCAATGATGCTATTGAGTACTACGACCTCTTCAAGACGATGCAGGCAGAGAAGCTGGCCGCTGATCCTAGCTTCCGGCCGCTGAACATCGCCTGCGTCTTTTCCCCGCCTGCCCAACTGGCTGAAACTCCAGAGGCGAAGAAGGACATCGAACAGCTTTCGGAAGACCTTGAGAACGAGAGGGAAGACAATAAGGTCGATCCTGAAAAGAAGAAGGAAGCCCTTAAGGGCATCCTCGCCGATTACAACGCGCACTACGGCACCAACCACAAGATCGGCGAATTCGATCTCTACTACCAGGACGTGCAGAAGCGGATCAAAGACCAGCAATGGCCGGATGCCGACCTGAAGAAGGCTTATCCCAACCAGCCGCACCACAAGATCGACATCACGATTGTCGTCGACATGCTGTTGACCGGCTTCGACTCCAAGTTCCTGAACACCCTCTACGTCGACAAAAACCTGAAGCATCACGGCCTGATCCAGGCCTTCTCGCGCACCAACCGGGTGCTGAACGCTACCAAGCCCTACGGCAACATTATGGACTTCCGGCAACAGCAGGGCGCGGTCGATGCCGCCATCGCACTCTTCTCAGGCGAAGCCGCCGCTGAAAAGGCCCGCGAAATCTGGTTGGTCGACAAGGCCCCGGTGGTCATCCAGAAGCTGGAGACCGCGGTCCAGAGGCTTGATACCTTCATGAAATCGCAGGGCCTCGACTGCGCCCCGGAAGCCGTGCCCAACCTCAAGGGCGACGCAGCCCGTGCGGCCTTCATCGAACACTTCAAAGAGGTTCAGCGGCTCAAGACTCAACTTGACCAGTATACCGACCTGACCGAAGAGAACCGAAAAACCATCGAACAGGTTCTGCCACGCGACAACCTGCTCGGCTTCCGCGGCGCCTATCTGGAAACCGCGCAGCGCCTTCGCGCCCAGCAGGGGACAGCCACGGACAAGCCCAGCCAGGACGCCGACCAACTGGATTTTGAGTTCGTCCTCTTCGCCTCGGCCGTCATCGACTATGACTACATCATGGGTCTTATCGCCCGCTATTCCGAGGCGACGCCTGGAAAGCAAAAGATGAGCCGCGAGGAGCTGATCGGCCTGATCCAGTCCGACGCCAAGTTCATGGACGAGCGCGAGGATATCGCGGCCTACATCAATACTCTCAAGGAGGGCGAGGGGCTCAGCGAAAAGGCCATCCGCGACGGCTACAGCCGCTTCAAGGCGGAAAAGAACGCGGCGGAACTGGCGGCCATCGCGAGTAAACACGGGCTGGCGAACGAGGCGTTGCAAGGCTTTGTCGACACCATCCTGCAACGCATGATCTTTGACGGCGAGGCGCTGACCGACCTGATGGAACCCCTTGGCCTGAACTGGAAGGCGCGGCGGGTGAAGGAGCTGGATCTGATGGCCGATCTTATGCCATTGCTGCTGAAGCGGGCCGGTGGGCGAGAGATTTCGGGGCTGAGCGCTTATGAGCAGTAAAGAGAAATCATCTGCCGTCGCGGCCAGCGGGGCTGCTTTGGTGCCCAAGCTGCGGTTTCCTGAGTTCGAGGAGACTGATGGTTGGAAGGAGATACCGCTCCAGAAGCTTGCTCGACCTGTAACTGATCGGGCGACAACCGGCGACGCGGACAACGTGCTAAGTCTTTCGGGAGAGCATGGACTTGTTCTTCAGAGCGAATACTTCGGAAAGAAGATCGCTGGCGACAACACTGATCGCTATCTGAAGATTCGCAAAGACGACTTCGTCTACAATGACCGGACAACCAAGGCGTCAGGCTTCGGAACGATCAAACGGCTTTCCGCCTATGCGGGTGGGATTGTCTCGCCCATCTATAAGTGCTTCCGCTTCCATCCGAGTGAGAACCCAGCCTTCTGGGAATGGTACTTCGAGTCGGGAAGCCATAATCCCGCGCTGGGTGGGCTCGTAAACGAGGGCGCCAGAGCAGGCCGGTTCAATATCTCCGTCACTCAGTTCTTGTCGACGAACGCATGGCGGCCGGATGAAGCCGAACAACAGAAGATCGCCGACTGTCTGGACTCTGCGGACGCGCTGATTGCCGCGCAGGGGCGGAAGGTGGAGGCGCTGAGGGCCCACAAGAAGGGGCTGATGCAGCAGCTATTCCCACAGGAAGGCGAAACCCAACCCCGCCTCCGCTTCCCTGAGTTTGAGGGGGCGGGAGAGTGGGTGCCTCATAGCCTGAAGCAAGTCACTACTGCGCTTCTGGACGGGGACTGGATTGAGTCTAAAGATCAATCAGAAGACGGATTTCGACTTATTCAAACTGGAAATATCGGTGTCGGAGATTTTATCGCCAAGAGCGGGAAGGCGCGCTTCGTGTCAAATGAGACATTTGAAAGACTTCGGTGCACAGAAGTCTTTCCTGGAGATTGCTTGGTCTCGCGACTTCCAGATCCACTCGGGCGCTCATGCTTTATTCCTGACATCGGAGAAAGGATGATAACGGCAGTTGACTGCTTGATCGTCCGTTTTGACGAGACAAAGATTGTTCCCCGTCTTTTCGTTGCTTTGACTCAAACTGACGCTTACTTCCGAAATGTCGCCGGGCTGTCGTCAGGATCGACACGTCAGCGGATAAGCAAAGAGAACCTTTCAAATCTCTCGTTTATAATTCCGCCAACCATTTTTGAACAACAGCGCATCGCAGACTGCCTTACCTCCCTCGATGACCTCATCGCCGCCGAGACCCGAAAGCTCGACACGCTCAAGACCCACAAGAAGGGCTTGATGCAGCAGCTTTTCCCCCAGGCCGGGGAGTATGACGCATGAGCACTTACAAGAACCTGAAGAGCTTGGTGGCCAGACTTCGCGACGATCTGACCAATCCGACGAGGCCGCTCTCGCTGGTCTTGATCTATGCGTACAACCGGACCGGCAAGACCCGCCTGTCGATGGAATTCAAGGACGCAGGCAAGCGCAAGAACAAGAAGAACCCCACCGGCACACCCGACACTCTGTATTTCAACGCCTTCACCGAGGACCTTTTCGTCTGGGAGAACGATCTCGAAGGCGACAGCGTGCGCCGCCTGCAACTGAACGAGAAGTCGTCCTTTTTCAACGCGATGACGGAACTCGCGCTGGACGAAACCATCGCCCGCTACCTGTCCCGCTATGCCGACTTCGAGTTCGACTTCACCTACAAGGACGTTCAGCAGGGCAAGGACACCATCTCCAAGCCGGATTTCGTCAGCTTCCGAAAGGGTGGCGAGGCCAACATCAAGGTGTCGCGGGGCGAACAGAACATCTTCATTTGGTGCATCTTCATGGCCATCTGCGAACGGATGCTGGATGGGCATGAATCCTATCAGGGGAAGAAATACCTCTATATCGACGATCCGATCTCGTCGCTGGACGACAACAACGCGATTTCCGTCGCCTGCGACCTTGCCAAGCTCCTCCGTCGGGCGGCCACACGGAAAGACGCCGAGGGCAAGCCTGCCCCGATCAAGGTGATCTTCTCTTCGCACCATGCGCTGTTCTTCAACGTCATGTGTAACGAAGTCGGTCGGAAGATCGACGACGCGCCTTCGGTCGACCATCGGCGCTATTTCCTGCACCGGCCAAGTGGCGACGGCACCTACACGCTTCAGGCCACGGAAGACACGCCCTTCTTTCACCACGTTGCAACGCTCGCCGAGTTGCAGCGCGCGGCCGATCCGAAGAAGGGCAAGCTCTACACCTTCCACTTCAATGCCCTGCGCAGTGTCATGGAAAAGACGGCATCGTTTTTCGGTCACCCGAGCATCGCCTTTTGCCTGAAAGCTCTCGACACCGACGCAGACAGGGCACTGTTCAACCGGGCCCTGAACCTTTTGAGCCACGGGGCATACGCCATCCACGAACCCACAGAGATGGGCGAGGACAACAAGGAACTGTTTCGCCGCATTCTGCGCGAGTTCGTCACGCGGTTCGAGTTTCACCTCCCGGGCGCCGCTCCGGCCCCGCATCCCGCCCCAGCACCCGCGCCCGTCCCCCAGGAAGCAACAGCACAATGAACGACCAAATCCAAAAGCAACTGGGCAAGACACTCTGGAACATCGCCGACACTTTGCGCGGAGCGATGAACGCGGACGATTTCCGCGATTACATGCTGTCCTTCCTGTTCCTGCGTTATCTGTCGGACAACTACGAGACGGCCGCCCGGAAGGAGCTCGGACGCGACTACCCGGATCCCGACACGATCGGCAATGGCGGGCGCTCGCCGCTTTCCGTGTGGTACGCGCAAAACCCCGACGATATTTCGGCGTTTGAAATGCAGATGCGCCTCAAGGCGCATTATGTCATCAAGCCGGAATACCTCTGGACCAGCATCGCCCACATGGCGCGCACCCAGAGCGACGATCTGCTGAACACGCTGCAGGCAGGCTTCAAGTATATCGAGAATGAGTCCTTCCAGAGTACATTCGGGGGACTCTTTTCGGAAATCAATCTCGGCTCAGAAAAGCTCGGCAGGAGCTATGCAGATCGCAACGCCAAGCTCTGCACCATCATCACGGAGATCGCCAATGGGCTCGCTGATTTTTCTTCCGATGTCGATGCGTTGGGCGACGCCTACGAATATCTGATCGGCCAGTTTGCAGCCGGTTCCGGAAAGAAGGCAGGCGAGTTCTATACCCCACAGCAGGTGTCTGACATCCTTTCCGCGATCGTGACGTTGGACAGCCAGGAACCCGCCACCGGAAAGAAAGAGCGTCTCGCCAGTGTGCTCGATTTCGCGTGCGGTTCCGGCTCGCTGTTGCTGAACGTGCGAAAGCGCATGGGACCGCATGGCATCGGGAAAATCTACGGGCAAGAAAAGAACATCACCACCTATAACCTCGCTCGCATGAACATGCTGCTGCATGGCGTGAAAGACACCGAATTCGAAATCTACCATGGCGACACGCTGACCAATGACTGGGACATCCTGCGAGAGCTGAACCCTGCCAAGAAGCCGTCGTTTGATGCGATCGTAGCCAACCCGCCCTTCAGCCTTCGTTGGGAGCCGACTGAAGCGATGGGCGACGACGTGCGGTTCAAGAACCATGGGCTGGCGCCCAAGTCCGCCGCAGACTTCGCCTTTCTCCTGCACGGCTTCCACTACTTGAAGGATGAGGGCGTGATGGCCATCATCCTGCCGCATGGTGTGCTGTTCCGGGGTGGGGCAGAAGAACGCATCCGCACAAAGCTGCTGAAGGATGGTCACATCGATACGGTGATCGGCCTCCCCGCGAACCTCTTCTATTCGACTGGCATCCCGGTCTGCATCCTCGTGCTGAAGAAGTGCAAGAAGCCGGATGATGTGCTCTTCATCAACGCTTCCGAGCACTATGAAAAAGGCAAGCGGCAGAACCGACTGCGGGAAGGGGACGATGGCAAGCCGAATGACATTCAGAAGATCATCGAGACGTACCAGTTCCGCAAGGAGGAGGACCGCTACTCCAAGCGCGTGAGCATGGAGCGCATCGCAGAGGAAGGCTTCAACCTCAACATCTCCCGATACATCAGCACCGCTGTGGCTGAGGCTGAAATCGACCTGGATGCAACGCAGCAGGAATTGGTATCAATCGAAGACCAAATTCGGGAAGCAACGTCAAAACACAACTCGTATCTGAGGGAGTTGGGGCTTCCTGTTCTTCCCGGGGCCGAATGAGATATGCCACTCTAGGTTTATGCAGCGTCAGAGCGTCAGTGGGGTTCGTGAATGTATTTCATCGATCGGCTTTCTCTTGCCATCGTTGGTGTTCGCGTTGCCGGACCTTGTACAGCCTGCGCATATGCCAAGCCGAGAATGGCACGAGGACATAAAAGATCAGCCAGAGCGGCAGGGCGACTAAGCGGTGTTCCGGAAAAAAGGCCTGTATCGCCAAAGCAATCAGAGCAATTGCACCTGCCAGTATACCTACCTGAAACGGCACTCGGAGCGCAGCAGGTAGCCACTCGTCAGGCGTGTACTCATCAAGAAGGGCTTCTATCTGATCAGCCGAAATCCGTCCGGGGGGCGTGAATTTTTCAACGGTCATGCCGCTACATCCAGCAAGTCATCCAAGCCAAGGGCTTCCAGCGAGGGCTTTTCTCCGGTCTGCCGCAGAGTGGTGAGCCGTTCGGTATATAGGCGGCAAACTATCATCCACCGCTTCTTCGTGCCGAGCCGCATTCTGCGCTTCTCAAGGCGTTCCTCAACTTGCTCTAAGATGTCGCCAAGCTCGCGCAAGATGTCGGACTCTCTGCTTTGGATGCCTGTTTCGCCGTCCAGAATCCAAAGAGGATCGGCTCGATAGACCTCCAAGAGCTTGGCCAGAACCGGAACAGGGATGTCCCGTTCTCCCCTAGTATAGTTGTGAAGCGTCGTCCTGCTTATGCCTAGCTTGGCAGCAAAATCCGCTTGTGAGGCGTTCGCCGTTCGTCGGACTTGGTCAAGACGCTCTCCGATCGATGAAGCTAGGGGCAAAGCAAAGAATCCTTGGGTTGACAAGTTTTGAGAAAGATTGTCATCATTTGTGAACACTCATTCATGATTCGATGCTTCTATCCTGAATTGTACCATAATTGGAACTGGAGTCACCACGCGATGACAAAACCTACGCACGCACTCGAAAGCCCGCGGGAGGTTGCCGCTCGTCTCGGCTGGCCGCTGGCCCGGGTCCGAAAGCTGATCCGTGGGAGAGAGCTGCGGCATGTGAAGGTCGGTGGGCTCTATCTCATCCCGGCAGGTGCGGTCGAGGAGTATATATCAACAAGAATGGTCGAGCCGGATCGTGCGTAACGAGGAGAAGCGAAATGAAACCCGCCCGCATGTCCGGTCCGCGTTCTGCCGCGTTCAAGCAGGTTGATATAACAAGGGCCACCAAAGGCGTCACGAAAGCTGGTCTGGTTGTCGGGCGAGTTGAAGTTGACCGAGACGGCAAGATCGTAGTCCAGATCGGTACAGCTGAAGCTGATGATAACGATAACGACTGGGACTAAGTATGACGAAAAAGGTCGATCGCTTTCCTTATGCCAAATCTTACCTTGACCGCCACGGAAAGCGCCGGTGGCGATTCCGTCGGAAAGGGTTGACTGTCGAACTTGGCTCGGAATGGGGTAGTGAAGAGTTTCAACGACGTTACGCCGAGGCTGAAAACGGGAAAAAATCCGAGGGCGCGGGCGCTTCTAGAACCATACCCGGTACCTTCAATGATTTGGCCGTAAAATTTTACAAACTGCATCTTCCGACGGTCGGGGATAGCACAGCTGCAGACTACCGATCGGTAATCGAACCGCTGCGTATGAGACACGGGAAAAAGCGTGTGTCGCATCTGCGCCGCCGCCACGTGATGGAAATAAAGGCGGAAATGGCCGAGACGCCGCAACAGGCAAACAAGACCTTGAAGCGTCTTTCGCAGATGATGGATCTGGCTATCGAACTCGAATGGCGCACGGATAACCCGGTTAAAGGCGTGAAGCGGTATCCGACGAACCCGGACGGCCTCCATTCATGGGACGAGGGTGAGATCGCCCGTTTCTACGAGGTCCATGAAATCGGCACACCGGCACATCTCTGCATGACGCTGATGCTGTATACCGGCGCAGCGAAGTGTGATGCCGTCAGAATGGGCAAGGGGCATGTCCGCGATGGCAGGATCGTCTACCGCCGCCGTAAGACGAAGAAGAACCCGGATGGCTTCGAGGTCAATATACCGATCCATTCCTATCTGGCCGAGACACTTTCCCATGTGCGGCCTGGCGCTTTCACCTTCCTTGAGACCTCAACCGGCAGCGCGCGAACCGCCGCTGGTTTGGGGTCGTCCATGCGGAATTGGTGCAACAAAGCCGGGCTGCCGAATTGTTCGTCGCATGGGTTGCGCAAGGCGATCTGCCGCCGCATCGCCGAGATTGAGGGCGACGTGTTCAAGGTGATGGCGGTCAGCGGACACCACGACCTGAAGGAAGCGCAGAAATACATCGATAAATACAATCGTAAGGCCAAAGCCGACTCAGCGATTGAAAGCCTTCCCAGCGGAGGGAGGCGGGAAGAAGGTCTGGCGAACCACCCTGAAAGGTTCGCCAGGAATTCTGGTAACGGCATGAATACAGGAGATAAAAAGTGATATTTGGTAGGCCCGGAGGGACTTGAACCCCCAACCAAGGCGTTATGAGCGCCCTGCTCTGACCATTGAGCTACAGGCCCCCAAGGTCTTGTCCCGGCTTAGGCAAGAAATCCGTGGCGGTCAAGAAACGTGCGCACCGGAAACCGCCCGCGAAACCGCGGCGCTCGGCGCTCGGGCGTTGCCCCCGGCGGGCCTTTGCGATAAGGCCGGGGCAAGCACCCAGAGGCGGAGACACGGGCGATGAGCACCTCGAACCATGACGCGAAAACCGGCGACACGAAGCCCGGGCTGACCTATGCCGACGCCGGCGTCGACATCGACGCGGGCAACGCTCTGGTCGAGCGCATCAAGCCCGCCGCCAAGCGCACCAACCGTTCGGGCACGATGTCGGGCCTCGGCGGCTTCGGCGCGCTGTTCGACCTGCGCGCCGCCGGCTATCAGGACCCGATCCTCGTTTCCGCCACCGATGGCGTCGGCACCAAGCTGCGCATCGCCATCGACACCGGCAATTACGACACCATCGGCATCGACCTCGTCGCCATGTGCGTCAACGATCTGGTCTGCCAGGGCGCGGAGCCGCTGCTGTTCCTCGACTATTTCGCCACCGGCAAGCTGGAGGTCGACAAGGCCGCCCGCGTGATCGAAGGGATCGCCGACGGTTGCGCGGCCTCGGGTTGCGCGCTGATCGGCGGCGAGACCGCCGAGATGCCGGGCATGTATGCCTCGGACGATTTCGATCTGGCGGGCTTCGCCGTCGGCGCGATGGAGCGCGGTTCGGACCTGCCGGCGGGCGTGACCGAGGGCGATGTGCTGCTCGGGCTCGGCTCGAACGGGGTGCATTCGAACGGTTACAGCTTCGTGCGCAAGGTGGTCGGGATCTCGGGTCTCGGCTGGGATGCGCCCTCGCCGTTCTCGGAGGGCACGCTCGGCCAGGCGCTGCTGGCGCCGACCCGGCTTTACGTGCGCCAGGCGCTGGCCGCGATCCGCGCGGGCGGGGTTCATGCGCTCGCCCATATCACCGGCGGCGGTCTGACCGAGAATCTGCCGCGCGTGCTGCCCGAGGGGCTGGGCGCGGCGATCGACCTCGACAGCTGGAAGCTGCCCGGTGTGTTCGGCTGGCTGGCGAAGACCGCGGGGATGGCCGAGGGCGAGTTGCTGAAAACCTTCAACTGCGGCATCGGCATGATCGTCGTGGTCGCCCCCGAGCGCGCCGAGGCGCTGGCCGCGCTGCTCGCCGAGCAGGGCGAGAGCGTGACCCGCATCGGCACCGTCACCAGGGGCACGGGCGTCAGCTACACGGGTCACCTGATTTGAAACGCGTCGCGATCCTGATCTCGGGCGGCGGGTCCAACATGGTCCGGCTGGTTGAGACGATGCAGGACGAGGGCTACGCGACCCCGGTTCTGGTGCTGTCGAACGATCCGGCGGCGGCGGGGCTGGAGAAAGCGCGCGCACGTGGCGTCGAGGCGGTGGCGGTCGATCACCGCGCCTTCGGCAAGGATCGCGCGGCCTTCGAGGCCGAGCTGGTGAAGCCGCTGCTGGCCGCAGACCCCGATGTGGTGTGCCTGGCTGGTTTCATGCGCGTGCTGACCCCCGATTTCGTGCGCCGGTTCGAGGGGCGGATGCTGAACATCCATCCCTCGCTCTTGCCGAAATATCCGGGGCTCCATACCCATCAGCGCGCCATCGAGGCGGGCGATGCCGAGGCCGGCTGCACCGTGCATGAGGTGACGGCGGAACTCGATGCCGGGCCGATCCTCGGTCAGGGGCGGGTGCCGATCCTGCCCGGCGACGATGCCGATACGCTGGCCGCGCGGGTGCTGACGGTCGAACACAAGCTCTATCCGGCGGTGCTGCGCCGCTATGTGACGGGCGAGCGCACGCCGGTCGAGCTGTAAAGCCCCGCCTTCAAGTAAAGAAGCGGGCACTGCCCCGCTGAAGGTTAAGAGAGGGGGCTCTGCCCCACAGAAGGTTAAGAGAGGGGGCTCTGCCCCCTCGGGCCTGCGGCCCTCACCCCCGGGATATTTCAGGCGAATCGAAAGAGTGAGGTTGCGCTTGCGTGGCGCGGCCCTGCCTCCTATCGCTGGGGGTGGCCCCGGCGGCGGGCTTGCGCGGGAAAGGCACCTCGGATGACGAAAACGATCCTGATCACTGGCTGTTCCTCGGGTATCGGGCTCGATGCGGCGCGGGGGCTGACCCGCAAGGGCTGGGTGGTGCTGGCGACCTGCCGCAGGGAAGAGGATTGCGCCCGGCTGCGGGATGAGGGGCTGACGTCCTTCGTACTCGACGTGGGCGATCCGGCCTCGATCGCGGCCGGGTGGGAGCGGGCGATGGAAATCACCGGCGGCACGCTCGATGCGATTTACAACAACGCAGCCTTCGCCACGCCCGGCGCGGTCGAGGATCTGCCGCCCGGCGCGCTGCGCGAGAATTTCGAGACCAATCTGTTCGGTCTGCACGATCTGACGATCCGCGCCATCCGGGTCATGCGCGCGCAGGGCGGATACGGGCGGATCGTGCAGTGTTCCTCGGTTCTGGGGATCGTCGGCACGCCCTGGCGCGGCAGCTACGTGGCGACCAAGTTCGCCCTCGAGGGGCTGACCGAGGCGCTGCGGCTGGAGATGCGCGACACGGACATTCACGTCTCGATCCTCAACCCCGGCCCGATCCCGACGGCGTTCAGGAAGAACTCGATCCCGCATTTCGAGAAATGGGTGGACTGGAAGACCTCGGCGCGGCGGGAGCAATATGAGGGGTCCTTGCTGAAACGGCTGTATCAGCCGGGTGGCAAGCCCGACCGCTTCGAGCTGCCCCCGTCGGCGGTGACGGCGGCGCTGCTGCGCGCGCTGACCGATCCGAAGCCGCGGGCGCACTACCATATCACCCACGCGACACGTCTGGCCGAGCTGCTGCGCCGCGTGGCGCCGATGTCGGTGAGGGACTGGTTTCTCTCCCGCTCCTGAGGCAGTCTCGCCCGCGCGAATGAGGAGGCACGCATGGTCGTTCTGAACAAGATCTACACCCGCACCGGCGACACGGGGGAAACCGCGCTTGGCGACGGCACGCGGGTTCCCAAGGATTCGGCGCGCGTCGCCGCCTATGGCACGGTCGATGAGCTGAACGCGACGCTCGGTCTCGCGCGGCTTCATGCCGAAGGCGAGATGGCGGCGGCGATCACCCGCATCCAGAACGATCTGTTCGACCTCGGCGCCGATCTCGCGCGGCCGGAGAGGGCGCGCGACGGCGAGGCGGGATACCCCGTGCTGCGCATCGTGCCGGTGCAGATCGACCGGCTGGAGGCCGAGATCGACGCGATGATCGCGCGGCTTGAGCCGCTGCACAGCTTCATCCTGCCGGCCGGATCGGCGCTTGCCGCGCATCTGCATCTTGCCCGCACCGTGGCGCGGCGCGCCGAGCGCGAGGCGGTGACGCTCGCCTCCGGGGGCGACGCAAACCCCGATGCGATCCGCTATCTGAACCGGCTGTCCGACTGGTGCTTCGTCGCGGCGCGTATCGCCAATGACGCGGGCCGGGCCGATGTGCTGTGGGTGCCGGGTCTGACCCGGGGCTGAACCCTCCGTTGCTCAATGAACGTGGCGTTGCCTGCGCGGCAGATGCCGTTTTTGGGCTGTCGCCGAGGGTTTCGGTCGAGTAACAGTTTTGCCGAAAGCCGTCCGGACCCGCTGGGGCCCGGGCAGAAATCAAGAAAGGGAGACACCGCCGATGAAGGTCCTGGTACCTGTGAAGCGCGTGATCGACTACAACGTGAAGGTTCGCGTCAAGGCGGACGGCACGGGGGTCGATCTTGCCAACGTGAAGATGTCGATGAACCCGTTCGACGAGATCGCCGTCGAAGAGGCGATCCGGCTGAAGGAAAAGGGCGTCGCGACCGAGGTCGTGGTGGTCTCGATCGGCGTGAAGCAGGCGCAGGAAACCCTGCGCACCGCCCTCGCCATGGGTGCGGACCGCGCGATCCTCGTCGTGGCCGCCGATGACGTGCATACCGACATCGAGCCTCTGGCCGTCGCCAAGATCCTCGCAAAGGTCGCCGAGGCGGAACAGCCCGGTCTGATCCTGTCGGGCAAGCAGGCGATCGACAACGACATGAACGCCACCGGCCAGATGCTTGCGGCGCTGCTCGGCTGGCCGCAGGCGACCTTCGCCTCGAAGGTCGAGATCGAAGGCGAGAAGGCCAAGGTCACCCGCGAGGTCGACGGCGGCCATCAGGTGATCGAGGTCAAGCTGCCGGCCATCGTCACCGCCGACCTGCGTCTGAACGAACCGCGCTACGCTTCGCTGCCGAACATCATGAAGGCGAAGAAGAAGCCGCTCGAGGAAAAGACCGCCGCCGATTACGGCGTCGACGTCACGCCGCGCCTGACCGTCGTGAAGACCGCCGAGCCGAAGGGCCGCAGCGCGGGCATCAAGGTCGGTTCGGTCGACGAACTCATCGCGAAACTCAAGGACGTGGGGGCGATCTGATGGCGGTTCTTCTGATTGCAGAGCTGAACGGGGCGGAGCTGGCCACGGATGCCACCGCCAAGGCGCTGACCGCCGCGAAGGCCATCGGGCCGGTGACGGTTCTGGTCGCGGGTCAGGGCGTGGATGCGGCCGCGGCCGCGGCGGCCACCCTCGACGGCGTCGAGAAGGTGCTGAAGGCGGACGATGCGGCCTATGCCCACGGGCTGGCCGAGCCGCTGGCGGATCTGGTGGTCTCGCTCGCGGGCGGGTTCAGCCATGTCGTGGCGCCTTCGACCGCCTCGGCGAAGAACGCGCTGCCGCGCATCGCCGCGCTTCTTGACGTCATGGTGCTGTCGGATGTCACCGGCGTCGTCGATGCCGACACGTTCGAGCGCCCGATCTACGCCGGCAACGCCATCCAGACGGTGAAGTCGTCGGACAAGGTGAAGGTTCTGACCGTGCGCACCGCCGCCTTCGGCGCGACCGCCGCGGGCGGTGCCGCCCCGGTCGAGGCGATCGCCGCGACCGGCGACAAGGGCGCCTCGGTCTGGGTCGCCGACGAGGTGGTCAAGTCCGACCGGCCGGAGCTGACCTCGGCGAAGATCGTCGTCTCGGGCGGCCGCGGCGTCGGCTCGGAAGAGAACTTCGCGCTGATCGAGGGCCTCGCCGACAAGCTCGGCGCTGCCGTCGGCGCCTCGCGCGCCGCGGTCGACTCGGGTTATGCGCCGAACGACCGTCAGGTCGGCCAGACCGGCAAGGTCGTGGCGCCGAACCTCTATGTCGCGGTCGGCATCTCGGGCGCGATCCAGCACCTCGCCGGCATGAAGGACTCGAAGGTCATCGTCGCGATCAACAAGGACGAAGAGGCGCCGATCTTCCAGGTCGCCGATTTCGGCCTGGTCGCCGACCTGTTCGACGCCGTGCCGGAGCTGACCTCGAAGCTCTGATCCGGCTCCGGATCCTGAAACCCTGCCGAAAGGCCCCGCTCCGGCGGGGCCTTTTGCCATCTGGCGCCCGCCTGTGAAGGCCGTATCGGAAGGCCCGGCAAGTGACGTCGCGGCAGCCCCCCTGCCCGCGCCTTGCGCGCCCCCGGGGCGCGCCTCATAGTGACGCCCGACCAATCCGAAAGGAAGCGACATGACCATCCAGACCGTGGGTATCGTCGGCGCAGGACAGATGGGCAACGGCATTGCCCATGTCTTCGCTCAGGCGGGCTACGACGTCGTTCTGAACGACATCAATCAGGACAGCCTCGACAAGGCGCTTGCCACCATCGGCAAGAACCTCGACCGGATGCTGTCGAAGGGCAAGATCACCGAGGCCGACAAGGCCGCCACGCTTGGCCATATCAAGACCACGCTGGTGCTGACCGATCTCGGCCAGACCGATCTGGTGATCGAGGCCGCGACCGAGCGCGAGGCGGTCAAGTCGCAGATCTTCGAGACGCTGGTGCCGCATCTGAAGCCGACGACGATCCTCGCAAGCAACACCTCGTCGATCTCGATCACCCGGCTTGCCGCGCGCACCGACCGCCCGGCGAAGTTCATGGGCGTTCACTTCATGAACCCCGTGCCGGTGATGAAGCTCGTCGAGCTGATCCGCGGCATCGCCACCGACGACGAGACCTACACCACCATGCTCGAGGTGGTCGGCAAGCTCGGCAAGACGGCGGCCTCGGCGCATGACTTCCCGGCCTTCATCGTCAACCGCATCCTGGTGCCGATGATCAACGAGGCGATCTACACGCTGTATGAGGGCGTGGGCGATGTCACCTCGATCGACATGGCGATGAAGCTCGGCGCGAACCATCCGATGGGGCCGCTGGAGCTTGCGGATTTCATCGGTCTCGACACCTGCTTCGCGATCATGAATGTGCTTTACGACGGGTTCAACGACTCGAAATACCGGCCCTGCCCGCTTCTGGCGAAATACGTCGAGGCCGGCTGGCTCGGCCGCAAGACCGGCCGCGGTTTCTACGACTACTCGGGCGAGACCCCGGTTCCGACGCGGTAATCCGCGCCTGATATCGCCATCCGAACGGCCCCTGCCCCTAAAAGGCGGGGGCCGTTTTCATTCGTATTGAACCGCGGCCGTGCTAGAGCGGGGGAAACGCGACCGCCGGGGGCCAGACATGCCAGCGCAAGACCGTCTGAGGGACATTCTGTTCGTGCTGCGCGTCACCGCCGCCGCGGCGCTGTCCTATCTGATCGCGGCGGCGATGGGGCTCGATTATCCGTCCTGGGCCTCGGTCTCGGCGATCATCGTGTCGCAAGAGAAGCTGAGCGATACCCGCTCGGCTGCGGTGCAGCGGCTGGCGGGAACGCTGGCCGGGGTGGCCATCGCCGTGCTGACGGGCGTGGCGATCCAGGCGATCCATCTGGGCACGGTGGTGCAGATGTCGGCAGGCGTCGCGCTGACCGCCTGGCTCGCGCGGCGCTGGCCGCAACTGAAGGTCGCGATGTGGACGGTGCCCATCGTCTACCTGTCGAACGCCGTGACCCCCGCCCCGTTCACCGACGGCCTGTGGCGCGGGGTCGAGGTGCTGGTCGGCGGCACCACGGGCGCCATCGTGCATTTCCTGATCGACGCGCTGTTTCGCAAGATCGCGCCGCCCGCGGGCAGCGCCGTGAAACAGCCGATAGATCACCCGGAATAGGGAACGATCGGGAGACGGGGCCTCAGATGTCCTCGCCGAAACGGCCTGCGACCAGTGCGGCCAGCGCATCGGCGAGCGTATCGGCCTCGGTGCCCTCGGTGGTCACGCGGATCGCGGTCCCGCGCGAGGCCGCCAGCATCAGCAACCCCATGATCGAATCGCCCGAGACGGTCATGCCGTCCTTCTCGACCTCGGCGGTGGCATCGAAACCCTCGACCACCTCGACGAACCGGGCCGAGGCGCGCGCGTGCAACCCCTTCTCGTTGACGATCCGCAATTCTCTGGTGACACTCACGCTGATCCGGCCCCGCTTATTTGCCACTCATCGGCGCGGCAGTGGAATAGCAGTCGATGTATTTCCGCCCCGCATCGAGCGATGCGGCGACCGCTGCCTGAATCGGCAGGGCGCGCGATTTCGCCAGCTTGATCAGAAGCGGCAGGTTGGCGCCATAGACGATCTCGCGCTCGCAGCTGGAACAGGCGAGCAGGCTGAGATTCGACGGCGATCCGCCGAACATATCGGTCACCACCACCACGCCCTCGCCGGTATCCACCGCCTCGACGGCATCGCGGATCTCGACCTGCTTGGCGGCACGGTCATGGTTGTCCTCGATGGTGATGGCCCGGATCCCCGTCTGCGGTCCCACCACATGCTCGACCGCCGCGAGATATTCGCGCGCAAGACCGCCATGAGCCACGATCACGATTCCGATCACGCGCCGATCACTCCACCACCTGATGTTACCGGCTGCGCTACGGACAGCCTCTCCAGTTCCCTGTGATGTTTAGACACATGCCAGCCGGCTTCTGCAAGGGCTTTGCTCATTTCCTCGGCCAGCGTGACGGAACGGTGTTGCCCTCCGGTGCACCCGAATCCGATGGCGAGATGCGTCTTTCCCTCGGCGACATGGGCGGGCAACAGGAACAGGATCAGATCGCGCAGCTTTTCGAAAAACGGCGCGTGGTTCGGATCGGCCATGACATAGGCCGCCACCCGAGGATCGAGCCCGGTCAGCGCGCGCAGCTCCGGCACCCAGTGCGGATTGGCCAGAAACCGGCAATCGAACATCATGTCGAGCATCCTGGGCACGCCGCGCTTGTAGCTGAAGCTGTAGATCGTCACGGCAAGCGGCGCGACATGACCCGGATCGAACAGCCGGGTGACCTCGGCGCGCAGATCGTGCGGGCTCATCGCCGAGGTATCGAGCAGCAGATCCGCAATCAGCCGCACCGGCGAAAGCATCTCGAATTCCAGCAAGATACCGTCCATCGGCGCCTTGTCGGGCGCCATCGGGTGACGCCGGCGGGTCTCGGAATAGCGGCGCATCAGCACGTCGGGGGCGGCCTCGACGTAGAGCACCTCGACGATCAGCCCCGGATCGGCGCGCAGCGTCTCGATCATCGCGATCATCGCGGCGACGGAAAAATCACGCCCCCGGACATGGATACCCACCGCCAGCGGGCGCCCGGCCGGCCCCTCGGTCAGCCGCGGCACCAGAGACGGCGGCAGGTTGTTGATCGCCTCGTAGCCCAGATCCTCGAGTGTCGCGATCACCGTCGAACGCCCCGCTCCGGAAGGCCCGGTGACCAGCACCACCCGCCGCGGCGCGGACGCGCAATCGGTCGCGGTGTCGGTTTCCGCCTCGCTGACTCTCTCGCTCGCTTCGCCCACGCTCATTCCCTTCCGGCCCGTTCACGGCTCAGGCCAGCCGCCCGCCCTTCAGCCATTGCAGCACGGCGACATCAAGATGGTCGCAACCCGCCCCGTGCACAAGGGGAACCGCCAGCCCGCAAAGGTGGCACACACGGTGCGGCGGCAGACGCTCGGCCTCGGGCAGGGAAAGATCGACCGCCAGCACGATCCGCGCCTGTGCCAGCGTCCCGGCCCCGAGGATGCCGAGACCGCGCGCCTCGATCCGGCCGCGGATCGTGCCGGGGGCGCGGGCGATCAGCGCGCCGGCCTCGGCGCTCAGCCGCACCCGGTCGTCCGAGACCAGAACGGCCCCGAAGGCCATCAGCCGCAACGCAAGTGCCGACTTCCCCGCCCCGGAAGGACCGAGGATCAGCACGCCCCGATCCGCATCGAGCGCCACCGCCCCGGCATGGACCCAGGCGTCGGGTTCGCTCATGCCGGCAGTTCCACCGCGAAGCGCGCGCCGCGATGCGGACCCTCGGGGCCGATGTTGCTCGCCCGGATCGTGCCGCCATGCGCCTCGACGATCTGACGCGAGATCGCGAGGCCCAGACCCGAATGCCCGCCGAACTGCCGCGCCGGCCGCTGCGAATAGAACCGCTCGAACACGCGGGTCAACGCCTCCTCGGGAATGCCGGGGCCGGTGTCCTCGACGGTGACGACGATCCGGCCGGGCGTGCGATTCAGCGCCAGACGCACCCGGTCGCCCGGCCCGCTGAAGCTGACCGCATTGGTGATGAGGTTGACGAAGACCTGTGCCAGCCGGCTTTCGAGCCCGGTGATCGTCACCGGTGCTGCGGGCAGGTCCATCTCGAAGCCCACGCCGGCACCGGCCGCCTTCTCGCCCAGATATTCGCCGAGGTTGCGCAGCATCGGCACCATATCGAAACGCTCCTGCTCTTCGCGCACCAGCTCGCTGTCGAGGCGCGAGGCGTTCGAGATGTCGCTGACCAGCCGGTCCAGACGGCCCACGTCGGCGTCGATGATCTCGAGCAGCTTCTGGCGCTGATCGTTGCGCTTCACAACCTGCAGCGAGGCCACGGCAGAGCGCAGCGAGGCGAGCGGGTTCTTGATCTCATGGGCGACGTCGGCGGCGAACTGCTCGTTGGCGTCGATGCGCTGATAGAGGGCATCGACCATGCCGCGCATCGCCCCCGACAGCCGGCCTATCTCGTCGGGACGGCCGGTCAGATCGGGAATGCGCACCCGCGCCGGCACCATGTGTCCGGCATCGCGGTCCTGACCGGCCTCGGCGGCACGGGCGAGATCGGCGATCGGGTTGGCGATGGTCGAGGCGAGGACCAGGCTCAGCCCGACCGAAACCACCACCGCGATCAGGAACACCTGCAGGATCTGTTCGCGCTCGACCCGGACGAGGCGGTCGATCTCGCCTGCGGCGGTGGTCATCGCGAGTGTGCCGATCGGCCGGCCATCCTGCGCCACCCCCTGGGCGACCACGAAGATCGTCGCCCCTGCGGCATCGCGCACCGAGGCCATGCGCACCGGCCCGGATCCGGTCTGTCGCGCCAGCGCCTGCGCCATCCCGCCCGGATCGAGCCGCGACACCGGCATCTGCGGACCGAGCCGCGAAACCGCTTCCCAAAGCTGGCCGAGCAGATCGGTGATCAGCGTCGAACGCGTCTGCAGCGGCACGTCGGGGCCCGCCGATTCGGCCGTCGTCGCCGATCCGATCAGACCGCCCCCGGCCGAGAACAGATAAACCGTCGCCCCGTCGGGCAGCCGCAACCCGTCGAAAGCCTGACCGCCTTCGGTCAGAGCAGCGGGGCGGGCCCCGATCAGCTGGGCGATCAGATCGAGTTCACGCACGATGGCGGTCTCGCGCTGATAGACCAGACTGTCACGAAACGGGTTGAACAGCAGCACCCCCGCCGCCATCACCACCATCGCGACCAGATTGAACAGGATGATCTTGCGCGCGAGCGGCGAGCGGCGTAGCAGAACCCGCCGCCCGCTTTCGCCCTCGACCACGAGCGCGCGGCGCAGCCAGTCCCGGCCACGGCGGAACGGCCGGTTCATCCTATTCCTCGATATAGCGATAGCCGATGCCGTAGAGCGTCTCGATCGCCGAGAATTCCTCGTCGACGGCACGCATCTTCTTGCGCAGGCGCTTGATGTGGCTGTCGATGGTGCGGTCGTCGACATAGACCTGATCGTCATAAGCCACGTCCATCAGCTGATCGCGCGACTTGACGAAGCCGGGCCGCTGAGCAAGCGCCTGCAGCAACAGGAATTCCGTCACCGTCAGGGTCACGTCGCGCCCCTTCCAGCTGACCGAGTGGCGCAGCGGATCCATCGTCAGATTGCCGCGCACCAGAAGCGCGCCCTCGCCCGCCGCCGGCACCTCGTCCGAGGCCCTCGCCTCCTGACGGCGCAGCAAGGAGCGGATCCGCTCCAGCAAAAGGCGCTGACTGAACGGCTTCTTCACGTAGTCGTCCGCCCCCATCCGAAGCCCGAGCACCTCGTCGATCTCGTCATCCTTCGAGGTCAGCAGGATGATCGGCATCATGGTGCGCTGACGCAGCCGGCTGAGCAGCTCCATCCCGTCCATGCGCGGCATCTTGATGTCGAGAACTGCGAGATCGGGCAACTTCTTGCCGAAGGCCTCGAACGCCGCCTGGCCGTCGGTATAGGTCTCGACGGCATAGCCTTCCGCGTCGAGCGTCATCGCCACCGAGGCCAGGATGTTACGGTCATCGTCAACCAGGGCGATCCTCGACATATCTTGCTTCCTGCCTGCTTCTTGATTTCGCGCAGTTTCCCCGCTCGACCGGGGGGAATCAACCGCAATCTGCGAATCACCCGACACCGGCGGCACAACGAAAAGCGACGTTTTGTCACCCCGAATGGCCGGAAATCGCTTAGGCAGGCGCATTTGTCCGCCGCAAACGGTAACGCTAACCGGCGCGGTTGCGCTAACGGGGGGCAACCTTTCCTGTTCCAAGGCGGAAACCTCATGCTATAGGGGCGCCATCGGGTGCGGCTTTGCGCGTCCCGGTCGGTATCCCTTGTCGTGCGGGATGCCGGGAGGAACCCGAACGACGCCGCTCGCGGCAGGGGAGTTACGGATGAACATCGGACGCGTGAACCCGGCGAAACGCCTGGACGAACAAGGCATCACCGGCCTCGGCACTGTCTATTATAACCTCCTGGAACCCGCGCTCGTCTCCGAAGCCGTCAAGCGCGGCGAGGGCACGCTCGGCAAGGGCGGCGCCTTCTACTGCACCACCGGCGTGTTCACCGGCCGCTCGCCCAAGGACAAGCACATCGTGCGCACCCCGGGCGTCGTCGACACCGTGTGGTGGGAAAACAACCGCCCGATGGAGCCCGAGGCCTTCGATCGTCTCTATGACGACATGATCGAGCACATGAAGGGCCGCGACTATTTCGTGCAGGACCTCTATGCCGGCGCCGATCCGGACCATCGCCTCGACGTGCGCATGGTCACCGAGCTCGCCTGGCACGGCCTGTTCATCCGCCATCTGCTGCGCCGTCCCTCCCGTGAGGAGCTGGAGACCTTCGCGCCGGAATTCACCATCATCAACTGCCCGTCGTTCAAGGCCGACCCCGAGCGTCACGGCTGCCGCACCGACACGGTGATCGCGCTGAACTTCGAGAAGAAGGTGATCCTGATCGCCAACACCGAATATTCGGGCGAGAACAAGAAATCGGTGTTCACGCTGCTGAACTACATTCTTCCCGGCAAGGGCGTGATGGCGATGCACTGCTCGGCCAACCACGCACCGGGCGACACCGGCGACACCGCGATCTTCTTCGGCCTGTCGGGCACCGGCAAGACCACGCTCTCGGCGGATCCCTCGCGCATCCTGATCGGCGACGACGAACACGGCTGGTCGGAAAAGGGCACCTTCAACTTCGAGGGCGGCTGCTACGCCAAGACCATCCACCTCTCGGCCGAGGCGGAGCCCGAGATCTACAAGACCACCTCGATGTTCTCGACGGTGATCGAGAACATGGTGTTCGATCCGGAGACCTTCGAACTCGATTTCGACGATGCGAAATACACCGAGAACATGCGCTGCGCCTATCCGATGGAGTATATCTCCAACGCCTCGGACAGCGGCCTCGGCGGGCATCCGAAGAATGTCATCATGCTGACCTGCGACGCCTTCGGCGTGCTGCCGCCGATCGCGCGGCTGACGCCGGCGCAGGCGATGTATCACTTCCTGTCGGGCTTCACCTCGAAGACGCCGGGCACCGAACGCGGTGTTCTTGAACCGCTGCCGACGTTCTCGACCTGCTTCGGCGCGCCCTTCATGCCGCGTCGCCCCGAGGTCTACGGCAAGCTGCTGCAGGAGAAGATCCGGGCACATGGCGCGGCGTGCTGGCTGGTGAACACCGGCTGGACCGGCGGCGCCTTCGGCACCGGCAAGCGGATGCCGATCAAGGCGACCCGCGCCCTGCTGACCGCAGCCCTCGACGGGTCGCTGAACAAGGTGGAGTTCCGCAAGGACGCGAAGTTCGGCTTCGATGTTCCGGTCGCGGTGCCGGGGGTCGAGACCACGCTCCTGAACCCGCGCGATACCTGGGCCGACAAGGCCGCGTTCGACGCGCAGGCCGACAAGCTGGTGAAGATGTTCTCCGACAATTTCGCCCAGTATCTGCCCCATGTGGACGAAGACGTGAAGGCCGCCGCCATCGGCTGAGCCCTCCGCTTCGGAAAACGTGAAAGGCCGGGCTCAAGCCCGGCCTTTTTTCATGCCCTGAGCCCGGAAAACCCGGACCAGAGGGAGGCAAGAAAGGGGCTCTGCCCCTCGCGGCTGCGCCGCTCACCCCGGGATATTTGGGGCGAATCGAAAGCAGGGGATTTGCGGCTTTCGATTCGCTGAAAATATCCTGGGGGGCTGCGGCCCTGCCGCAGCGGGGGCAAAGCCCCCTCCGCAGTTTCAGGATCAGGACTTGCGGTTGCGCTTGACTTTGCGGGCGATGCCGCGCTCGCGCGCCTTGACCGAAGCCATGCGCCGCCCCGGCTTGAAGCCCTTGCGCGCGCCCTTCTTCGGGCCGGGCAGCGTCGCGCCCTCGACCTCGATCAGCTCGAGTTCGAGCCCGCCAGTCACCGGAACCGCCTCGGACAGCCGCACGGTCACCCGCTGACCGACGCCGATGGTCAGCCCGGTTTCCGAGCCGACGAGCTGCTGCAGATCCGGCTCGTAATGGAAGAACTCGCGCCCGATGGAGCGCACCGGGATCAGCCCGTCCGCCCCGGTCTCGTCGAGCCGCACGAAGACGCCGAACTTCTGCACCCCCGAGATCCGGCCGGTGAACTCGGCCCCCACCCGCTCGGACAGATAGGCGGCAAGGTAGCGGTCGGTGGTGTCACGCTCGGCCGCCATGCTGCGCCGCTCGGTCTCCGAGATATGCTTCGCCGTGTCTTCCAGATGCTCGACATCGTCCTTGCTCAGCCCGTCGCGGCCCCAGTCATGCCCCGAGATCAGCGCCCGGTGCACGATCAGGTCCGAATAACGCCGGATCGGCGAGGTGAAATGCGCGTAGGACCGCAGCGCCAGCCCGAAATGACCGAGGTTCTGCGGCGCATAATAGGCCTGCGTCATCGCCCGCAGCGTCGACATGTTCAGCAGATCGTCGAACTCGGAACCCGCCGCCTGTTCCAGCAGCCGGTTCAGCTGCCCGGTCTTCAGCACCTGCCCCCGCGCCAGCGTGAAGCCCGAGGCCTGTGCCACCTCACGCAAAGCGTCGATCTTGTCGGGCGCGGGTTCCTCGTGGACACGATACAGCAGCGGCCGGCGCAGCCGTTCCAGCTCCTCGGCGGCGGCGACATTCGCCAGCACCATGAATTCCTCGATCAGCCGGTGCGCATCGAGCCGCTCCTTGAACCGAACCGAGGCGACCTTGCCATCCTCGCCGATCACGATCTGTCGTTCCGGCAGATCGAGTTCCAGCGGCTGACGCATCGCCCGCGCATGTTTGAGCGAGGCATAGCAGGCGTAAAGCGGTTCGATCACCGTCTCGCGCAAGGGCTCCGTCTGCGCGTCGGCACGCCCCTCATGCGCCTCCTGCACCTGCACATATTCGAGCGAGGCGACAGAGCGGATCATGCCGCGGGTGAACCGGTGACCGATCTTGCGCCCTTCGGCATCGACCTTCATCAGCACCGCGAGAACCGCGCGCTCCACCCCCTCGTGCAGCGAGCACAGATCGCCCGACAGACGGTCCGGCAGCATAGGCACCACGCGGTCGGGGAAATAGGTCGAATTGCCGCGCTCGCGCGCCTCGCGGTCGAGCGCCGAGCCCGGCCGCACGTAATGCGCGACATCGGCGATCGCCACCCACAACAGATGCCCGCCCGGGTTCTTCGGATCGCTGTCCGGGATCACCAGACAGGCATCGTCGTGATCGCGCGCATCGGCCGGGTCGATGGTGACGAAGGGCAGCCCGGTCAGATCCTCGCGCCGGTCAAGCAGCGCCGGCACCTCGGCATCGGCCTCGTCCATCACCGATTGCGGAAAATCGTCGGGGATGCCGTGCTGATGGATCGCGATCAGCGACACCGCGCGCGGCGCGCTCGGATCGCCGAGCCGCTCGGTCACCCGCGCCCGCGGCAGGCCCATCCGGCCGCGCGGACCGCTCTGCTCGGCCTCGACCAGCTCGCCGTCGCGCGCATCCATGGTCTGGCCGGCCGGAACCTGCCATTCCTTCTGCTCGCCCTTGTCGACCGGAACGATGCGCCCGCCTTCGGCGCCCTTGCGGAAGATGCCGACGACCTTCGCCGCAGCCTGCCCGATCACCCGGATCAGCCGCGCCTCGTATTCGTAGCCCTCGCCCTCGACCTCGGTCATCCGCCCCAGGATGCGCGTGCCCTCGGCCAGCGCGGGATCGCCAGGCTTCGCGACATACAGGATCGCGGGCCCGTCGCCCTCGCCCTGCCATTCCAGGGCCTTGGCCCACAGATCGCCCTGCGCATCGGGCTTGAGGATCTGCAGCACCGCCACCGGAGGCAGCTTCGACGGCTCGCGCCAACTGCGCCGGCGCCGGGCGATACTGCCCTCCTCGGCCATCTCGCTCAGCAGCCGTTTCAGCTCGATCTTGGCGGCGCCCTTGATGCCGAAGGCACGCGCGATGTCACGTTTGGCCCCCTCGCCGGGATTGTCGGCAAGCCAGGCGAGGATCTGTTCCTTGGTCGGGATCTGGTTCATGGCCCTGACTAGCACGCGCCCGCAGCCGCGTCACGCACCCCGTTTGCACCAAGCGCCGCCCTCGTCCTTTCGATTCGCCCCAAATATCCCGGGGGTGAGGGCCGAAGGCCCGAGGGGGCAGAGCCCCCTCTCTTTTCCTCATGGCGGGGCAGAGCCCCCTCTCTTCAACTTTTCTGCGGGGCGGGGCCCCTCCTGCCCCTTCCGAGGCACCTCAGCCGAAATAGCTGCGCAGGATCCGCCCGTAGATCGCCTTCAGCGCCTCGATCTGCGCCACCTCGACGCATTCGTCGACCTTGTGCATGGTCTTGCCGACCAGCCCGAATTCGAGCACCGGGCAGTGATCCTTGACGAAGCGCGCGTCCGACGTGCCGCCCGAGGTCGACAGTTCCGGCGTCACCCCGGTCTCCGCCTCGACCGCCGCCGCCACCAGATCGACGAAAGGCCCGGGCGGGGTGACGAAACTCTCGCCCGAGATCGTCGCCGTCACGCTCAGTCGCACGCCCGACCGCGCGCTTTCCGCCGCAGCGAGGCTTTTCACCCACTCGACCAGCCCCGCACCGTCATGGGCATCGTTGAAACGGATGTTGAACACCGCCCGCGCCTTCGCAGGCACCACGTTGCTTGCCGCATTGCCGCAGTCGATCGTCGTCACCTGCAACGTCGAAGGGTCGAAATGCGCCGTGCCATGATCGACCGGCGTCGCCGTCAGCGGCGCCAGCAGCGCGATCAGCGCGTGCAGCGGATTGCGCGCCCGCTGCGGATAGGCGACGTGGCCCTGCACCCCCTCGGCCTCGACGACGAAAGTGACCGAACCGCGCCGGCCGATCTTGATCATGTCGCCCAGAACCTCGGGACAGGTCGGCTCGCCCACCAGACAGACCGACATCGCCTCGCCCCCGGCCTTCATCCAGTCGAGCAGCGCGCGCGTGCCGTCGAGGCCCGGCCCCTCCTCGTCGCCGGTCAGCGTCAGAATGACCGCGCCATCCTCGGGCGGCGTCTCGGTGACGAAATCGACCGCCGCCGCGACGAAGGCCGCGACCCCGGTCTTCATGTCGGCCGCGCCGCGCCCCCACAGCATCCCGTCCGAAATCTCGCCGCCGAACGGATCGTGCGCCCAGTCCGAACGCTCGCCCACCGGCACCACGTCGACATGACCGTTGAAGCCGAAGCTGCGCACGCCCTTCGCGCCCCAGCGGGCGAACAGGTTCGGCACGCCGTTGCGGTCGACCCGGGTGCAGGCAAAGCCCGCGCCGCTCAGCACGCCTTCCAGCAATTCCAGCGCGCCTTCGGCATCGGGCGTGACCGAGGGGCAACGGATCAGATCGGCGGACAGGGTGACGGGATCGAGCGGCATCGGAACCTCCAGTTGGTTCCGGCAGGATTAGCCCCGCCAGAGACCGGACACAACGCGCCAGACACGGCCGGTGCGGTCAGCGAAGAAGCCAGGGGCGCCGGAACAGACGGGCCGGAACAGACGGGCCGGGACGGAGCGGGCAGGAACGAACCGGGCCAGACCGAAAAACGGCGGGCCGGAGACCGGCCCGCCGCATTGTCGGGAAAGGTCCGGCACAGGACCGGACCGGATCGTGTCGTCTCAGACCTCGGCGCGCTGCACCGGCGCAGCCTCGGGCTCGCGGGTTTCGCGCGGAGGGCGGCCGATGACGTCGCGCAGCGCATCCAGCTCGATGAAGTTGTCGGCCTGACGGCGCAGCTCGTCGGCAATCATCGGCGGCTGCGAACGGATGGTCGAGACCACCGACACCCGCACCCCCTGACGCTGCATCGCCTCGACCAGCGGCCGGAAATCGCCGTCGCCCGAGAACAGCACCGCGTGATCCAGCCGCGGCGCCAGCTCCATCGCGTTCACCGCAAGCTCGATATCCATGTTGCCCTTCACCTTCCGGCGGCCCTGGGCATCGGTGTATTCCTTGGCCGGCTTGGTCACCATGGTGTAGCCATTGTAGTTCAGCCAGTCGACCAGCGGCCGGATCGGCGAATATTCGTCGTTCTCCAGCAACGCGGTATAATAGAACGCCCGCACCAGTTTGCCGCGACGTTCGAATTCCTGGCGCAGCAGCTTGTAGTCGATGTCGAAGCCAAGCGCCTTGGCCGCGGCATAGAGGTTCGACCCGTCAATGAACAAGGCGAGCCTTTCGTCTTTGTAAAACATGAACCGTGGTCCCTTATGTCGAGCAACCGCCTCGTGACGCGCCCGGAATGGTTGACGCGCCCTCGGCACCGTTCCAATACGCAGCAATAACGCAATTGGGACTTCTTAGAGTGGCTTTGACTACCAGCAGTCCCGGCGAAAGGATACTGCCTTGATCGCAGCCGCACCTCACATATGCCTGATCGCGCTCGGGGCAAATCTGCCGTCTCCGGCCGGTCTCCCGACTGAGACACTTCGCGCCGCTCTTGGCCGGTTCGGAGAGGAGATGCTCAATCTGCGGGCAGTCAGCCGGTTCTTCCGCTCTCCGGCCTTTCCGGCGGGATCGGGCCCCGATTACGTCAATGCCTGCGCGATTGCCGAAACCGCGCTTGCGCCCGAAGACGCGCTTGCCGCGCTCCACCGCATCGAGGCGGGCCTTGGCCGGGTGCGGCACGATCGCTGGGGGGCGCGCGGCATCGACCTCGATCTGATCGCGATGGACGACCGCCTTGTGCCCGACGCCGGGACCCATGCCCGCTGGCGCGATCTGCCGCTCGAACAGCAGATGCGCGAGGCGCCGGGCCATCTGCTGTTGCCTCATCCGCGGTTGCAGGACCGCGCCTTCGTGCTGATTCCCCTCGCCGAGATCGCGCCGGGCTGGCGCCATCCGGTTCTGGGACAAAGCGTGCGCGAGATGCTCGACCGCCTGCCCGAGAGCGAAAAGGCGGCACTTTCGCCCATATCCGCGGCGGAATGTGAACCGCCGGCGCTTGCCAAGGCGAACGGATCGGACTAGACAGTCGGCTTGCACTCCCACGTCTATCTGGAGACATCGATGGCCCGCGTGACGGTTGAAGATTGCGTTGACAAGGTTCCGAACCGGTTCGAGCTGGTGATGCTCGCCGCGCATCGTGCGCGCGAAATCGCTGCCGGCGCGCCGATCACGGTGGACCGCGACAACGACAAGAACCCCGTCGTGGCGCTGCGCGAGATCGCCGACGAAACCCAGTCGGCCGACGATCTGCGCGAGCGGCTGATCGAATCCTACCAGACCCAGATCGAGGTGGACGAGCCGGAAGACGACGCCATGTCGCTGCTGATGTCGGCCCCGGGCGAGGCCGACAAGCCGAAGGCCGACGACATGGACGAAGAGCGGATGCTGCGTGCGCTCATGGATGCGCAGGGGCGCGAATAACCCTGCGGCGGGCTTGCGATGATTGATGTCGAAGACCTGATCGCGCTCGTCCGCAACTACAATCCGCACACGGACGCAGATCTGATTCGCCGGGCTTATGCCTACGGCCTCAAGATGCACGAGGGCCAGTTCCGCCAGTCGGGCGAGGCCTATTTCAATCATCCCGTCGCCGTGGCCGCGATCCTGACGGAACAGCGGCTCGATGACGCGACGATCGTCACCGCCCTGCTGCACGACACCATCGAGGACACCCGCTCGACCTTCTCGGAGGTCGAGGGGATGTTCGGCCACGACATCGCCGAGCTGGTCGATGGCGTGACCAAGCTGACCAACCTTCAGCTGTCCTCGACCGCCTCGAAACAGGCCGAGAATTTCCGCAAGCTGCTGATGGCGATGTCGAAGGACCTGCGCGTCCTTCTGGTCAAGCTCGCCGACCGTCTGCACAACATGCGCACGATCAAGTCGATGCGCCCCGAGAAGCAGGCCCAGAAGGCACGCGAGACCATGGATATCTATGCCCCGCTCGCCGGGCGCATGGGTATGCAGTGGATGCGCGAAGAGCTTGAGGATCTCGCCTTCAAGGTGCTGAACCCCGAGGCCCGCACCTCGATCATCCGCCGTTTCGTCAGCCTGCAGAAGGAATCGGGCGATGTGATCTCGAAGATCACCGCCGACATTCGCCTGCTGCTGGAAAAGGCGCGGATCGACGCCGACGTCTTCGGCCGCGCCAAGCGCCCCTATTCGATCTGGCGCAAGATGGAGGAAAAGCAGCTCGCCTTCTCGCGGCTGTCCGACATCTACGGTTTCCGCATCATCACCGAGACGGTCGAAGACTGCTATACCACGCTCGGCCTCGTGCACGGGCGCTGGCGCGCGGTGCCGGGCCGGTTCAAGGATTACATCAGCCAGCCGAAGACCAACGGCTATCGCTCGATCCACACCACGGTGACCGGGCGTGACGGCAAGCGGGTCGAGATCCAGATCCGCACCCGCCAGATGCACGAGGTCGCCGAGGCGGGCGTGGCCGCGCACTGGTCCTACAAGGATGGCGAACCGGCCGAGAACCCCTTCGCCGTCGACCCGGCGAAATGGCTGACCTCGCTGACCGAGCGGTTCTCCGAAGGCAATGTCGACGACTTCCTCGAGAACGTGAAGCTCGAGATGTATTCGGATCAGGTGTTCTGCTTCACCCCGAAGGGCGACGTCATCAAGCTGCCCAAGGGGGCGACGCCGATCGACTTCGCCTATGCGATCCACTCGCGCATCGGCAACGGCTGCGTCGGAGCCAAGATCGACGCGGTGCGCGTGCCCTTGTGGACCCGGCTGAAGAACGGCCAGTCGGTCGAGATCATCACTGCCGCCGGTCAGCGCCCGCAGGCCACCTGGCTCGACATCGTGCAGACCGGCCGCGCCCGCGCCGCGATCCGCAAGTCGCTGCGCGAGGAAGACCGCGGCCGCTTCGTCAAGCTCGGCGCGGAACTCGCGCGGCTCGCCTTCGAGCATGTCGGGCGCAAGGTGTCGGACAAGGCGCTGCGCACCGCGGCGAAGACCATGGGCATCGCCGACGAGAACGAGCTTCTGGCCCGCCTCGGCTCCGCCGAGGTCACCGCGCGCGACGTGGTGGCGGCGCTTTACCCGGAACTCGCCCGTCCCGGGCTGACCACGGTCGAACCCGATCACGCGGTCCTCGGCCTCGAGGCGGATCAGAGCTTCGCCCGCGCCGGCTGCTGTCAGCCGCTGCCCGGCGAACGCATCGTCGGCATCACCTATCGCGGCAAGGGCGTGCTGATCCACGCGATCGACTGCCCGGCGCTTGAGGACGTCGAGACGGAGCCGGAACGCTGGGTCGATCTGCAATGGCAGCCGGGCGATCACCCGCCGGTCTATACCGTGTCGCTGAAGGTGACGATCTCGAACGATGCGGGCGTTCTGGGGCATATCTGCACCCTGATCGGCCAGCAGCGCGCCAATATCTCGGACCTGCATTTCGTCGACCGCAAGCCGGACTTCTACTCGATCGTGATCGAGGTCGAGGTCAGCGACGTGGAACATCTGCACCGCATCCTGACCGCGCTGGAAGCGGAATCCGATGTCGCGCAGGTGGAACGCTGGCGCGACCTGAGCCGCAAGCCCTGAGCTGCCATCCGGCAGCAGCAGCGTGGCCGCACGCGAACCGGCAGATCGGGGGCGTGACAGGCGCCCGGCCCTGCGGCACTCTCGCACTGCCCCTGCCGTCACGACGGCCGGGACAAGGATACGGCAGGCGGCGGGGACAGGGCGGGTGATCTTCAAGCGCCGAGACAGGCTTTCCGGGGCAGAGCGGTTGCGCAGCTGGATCTGGCCGCGGCGGGGATGGGGCCGCAGCGCGCAATATCTGCGCCTGAGGATGAACCGCATCCCCGACACGCCGGACCGGATCGGCCGCGGCATCGCGGCGGGCGTTCTGGTGTCCTTCACGCCGCTGTTCGGCGGGCATCTGCTGCTCGCGGCGGGTCTGGCCTGGGTGATGCGCGGCAATGTGCTGGCCTCGCTTCTGGGCACACTGATCGGCAATCCGCTGACCTTCCCCTTCATCGCCGTCGCCGCGATGGAGGTGGGCCGGCACCTCTCGCCCCACGCCCGCACCGTGACCAGCGGCGAAGCGCTGCTCGACAGCTTTTCCGGGGTATGGTCGGGCCTGTGGCACAACCTGATCGCCCTGTTCACCGGCGCGCCGGTACACTGGCACGGGTTCGGGGCCTTCGTCGACGGGGTATTCATCCCCTATCTGATCGGCGGGCTGGTGCTGGGCTGCCTGTGCGCGCTGCCTTGCTACTGGCTGACCCGTTCGGCGGTGGCGGGGTATCAGGCGGGGCGCCGCGCTCTGCTGCGCGCCCGGTTGCAGGCGGCGCGCGACAGGCTGGCCGATCCGGGCACCGCCCTTCCCCTGCCGCCGGACCCGGTGCCAGCGCACGTATCTGCACCGCAAGCCCCTGTGATCCCCGCCCCTCTTCCCATCGCCCCGGCCGGCGTGCATGATCTGCCCGCGTCACCCGACCGGGGACCCGACCGGGCTCCCGACGCACCCACTGCCACCTCCGCCGCACCATCCGACAAAGGAAGCCCATGACCCGCTCGCTCCGCCTTGGCGTCAACATCGACCACGTGGCCACGCTGCGCAACGCGCGCGGCACCGCCTACCCCGAACCGCTGCGCGCCGCACGTCTGGCCGAGGATGCGGGCGCCGACGGCATCACCGCCCATCTGCGCGAAGACCGCCGCCATATCCGCGACACCGACATCGGCGCACTGAAGGCCGGGCTGAAGGTGCCGCTGAACTTCGAGATGGCGCCGACCGAAGAGATGCAGCGCATCGCGCTGATGATCCGTCCTCATGCCTGCTGCCTGGTGCCCGAGCGGCGCGAGGAAGTGACGACCGAGGGCGGGCTCGACGTCGCCTCGGATATCACGCGGCTGATCGGTTACGTCGCGCCGCTGCGCAAGGCCGGCATCCGGGTGTCGCTGTTCATCGGCCACGACCCGCGCCAGATCGAGGCCGCCGCCCAGATCGGTGCCGCGGTGGTGGAACTGCACACCGGCCGCTATTGCGACCTGCACGCCGGGGGCCGGTTCGAGGAACGCGACCGCGAGCTTGCCGCGCTGCGCGCCGGTGCCGCCTATGCGCAGTCGCACGGCCTTGAGGTCCATGCCGGTCACGGGCTGACCTATGACACCGTCGGCCCGATCGCCGCCATCCCCGAGATCCGCGAGCTGAACATCGGCCATTTCCTGATCGGCGAGGCGCTGTTCGTCGGCCTCGAACGCTCGGTCAGGCGGATGCGCACGCTGATGGACGAGGCCCGGGGCACCGCCCCCGCGGGGGGCCGCGCGTGATCCTCGGCATCGGGTCGGACCTCGCGAATATCGAGCGCATCGCGGCCGCGCTCGACCGTTTCGGCGACCGGTTCCGCACCCGCGTCTTCACCGAAACCGAGATCGCCAAAGCCGAGGCCCGCGCCGACACCGCCGGCACCTATGCCAAGCGGTGGGCGGCGAAGGAAGCGTGCTCGAAGGCGCTCGGCACCGGGCTGCGGATGGGCATCTCGTGGAAGGACATGGGCGTCGAGAGCCTGCACACCGGCCAGCCCGAGATGCGGCTGACCGGCTGGGCGGCGGAACGCCTCGCACAGATGACACCCGCGGGCCACAGCGCCCATGTTCACGTCACATTGACCGACGATCACCCCTGGGCGCAGGCTTTCGTCGTCATCGAGGCACGCCCGCTTCCTTGACTTGAGCGCCCCCGCGCGCCAAGGAAGGCGAAACCAAGCAGAAGGCAGATCATGGCCAGTTCGAAGAAAACCGACAGCGGCTTCGTGGAGACGATCAAAACCATCGTCTGGGCGCTGGTCATCGCGGGCGTGGTCCGCACCCTGTTCTTCCAGCCGTTCTTCATCCCCTCGGGCTCGATGAAGGACACGCTGCTGGTCGGCGACTTCCTGTTCGTCAACAAGATGGCCTATGGCTATTCGCGCTATTCGTGCCCCTTCGCCTCGGCCGATTTCAGCCCCTGCCCGATCGAGGGCCGGCTGTTCGCCTCGGAACCGAAACGCGGCGATGTGGTGGTGTTCCGCCATCCGGTGCAGAACGTCGATTTCATCAAGCGGCTGGTCGGCCTGCCCGGCGACAAGATCCAGATGATCGACGGCACGCTTTACATCAACGGCACCGCCGCCCCGCAGGAGCCTGCGGGCAATTTCACCGAAATCAAGGAACCGCAGGGCGCGCAGGGCACCCCGCCGCGCTGCGTCAACGATCCGGTGGGCCTCGGCGGCACCTGCATCAAGCAGCGCTTCATCGAGACGCTGCCGGGCAACACCCCCTCGGACCCGCCGGTGAAGCATGATATCCTGAACATCTCGGACAGCTGGATGGCCGACAACACTCCGGTTCTGACGGTGCCCGAGGGCGAATATTTCTTCATGGGCGACAACCGCGACAATTCCGAGGACAGCCGGTTCCCGCAGTCGGTGGGCGGCGTGGGTTTCGTTCCGGCGCAGTATCTGGTGGGCCGGGCTGACCGGATCATGTTCTCCTCGGCCGGCAAGTCGCTGATGTATTTCTGGACCTGGAGGCCCGACCGCTTCTTCAAGGCGGTGAAATGAGGCCCGGCGGGCCCCGGACGAAAAGGACGAGACAGTGAAGATCGGCGCGGACATATCGGCATTCATGGACCGGCTGGGGCATCAGTTCCGCCGGCCGGAACTTTTGTTGCGCGCTCTCACGCACAGCTCGATCGGATCGGTGACGCGGCCGGACAACCAGCGTCTTGAGTTCCTCGGCGACCGGGTGCTTGGTCTGACCATGGCCGAGGCGCTGTTCTCTGCCGACCGGGCCGCGACCGAGGGGCAGCTCGCGCCGCGCTTCAATGCGCTGGTGCGCAAGGAAACCTGTGCCGACGTGGCGCGCCAGATCGGGCTGGGCGATGTGCTCAAGCTCGGCCGGTCCGAGATGATGTCGGGCGGGCGGCGCAAGGAAGCGCTGCTCGGCGACGCGATGGAGGCGGTGATCGCCGCCGTTTTCGTCGATGCCGGCTTCGATGTCGCCCGCGCGCTGGTGCTGCGGCTGTGGGGTGACAGAGTCGACCGGGTCGAAGACGACGCCCGCGATCCGAAGACGGCGTTGCAGGAATGGGCGCAGGCCCGTGGCCAGCACCCGCCGCATTACGAGGCGATCTCACGCGAAGGGCCGGACCACGCCCCGGTCTTCACCATCGAGGTCCGACTGGAATCGGGAGAGACCGAGCAGGCCCAGGCCGGATCGAAACGCTTTGCCGAACAGGCCGCCGCGCGCGCCCTGCTGAAACGACTGGAGACTCGCGCATGACCGATACCCCCGAGGCCCTTCCTCCCGAAGGCGAGCCGGCCGCTACCGGCCCGACCCGCGCCGGTTTCGTCGCACTGATCGGCGAGCCGAACGCCGGCAAGTCGACGCTGCTGAACCGCATGGTGGGGGCCAAGGTCTCGATCGTCACCCACAAGGTGCAGACCACCCGCGCCCGCATCCGCGGCGTGGCGATGGCCGGTCAGACGCAGATCGTCTTCGTCGACACCCCCGGCATCTTCCGTCCGCGCCGCCGGCTCGACCGGGCGATGGTCACCGCCGCCTGGGGCGGCGCGGCAGACGCCGACATCATCATCTTGCTGATCGAGGCGCATCGCGGCCTGACCGAGGGCGCCAAGGCGATCATCGCCTCGCTCAAGGAACATGGCGTGCGCCAGCCGGTCGCTCTGGCGATCAACAAGATCGACAAGGTGAAGGCGGAAACGCTGCTGGCGCTGGCCGAGGAGGCGAACGCCGCCTGGCCCTTCGCCGAGACCTTCATGATCTCGGCCGAAAAGGGCTATGGCGTCGAGGGGCTGCGCAACTGGCTTCAGGGCGTGCTGCCCGAGAACCCGTGGTATTACCCCGAGGATCAGATCGCCGATCTGCCGATGCGCCAGATCGCGGCCGAGATCACCCGCGAGAAGCTGACCCTGCGTCTTCACGAGGAGCTGCCCTATCAGCTCACCGTCGAGACCGAGAAATGGGAGGACCGCAAGGACGGCTCCACCCGGATCGACCAGGTGATCTATGTCTCGCGCGAGGGGCACAAGGGCATCGTGCTCGGCAAGGGCGGCGAGACGATCAAGGCGATCTCGACCGCGGCGCGCGCCGAGATGTCGGAATTCCTCGGCCGGACGGTGCATCTGTTCCTGGTGGTCAAGGTGCGGCCGAACTGGCTCGACGAGGCGGAGCGTTATTCCGAGATGGGCCTCGACTTCAAGGACGGCGAGTCGCGGGGCAAAGCCTGAATGGAGGCGCGGCTAGCCAGCGATGTCTGGGTCCGCGCCTATCTGCGCCGGCTGGAGCTGGAGAATATCCCGGCCTATGTGACGGCGCGAGGCGATGCGACCTCGGGGGCGGTGCTGGTGAAATGCGCCACACTCGACGGCGCTGCGGTGCTGTGGACGCGCGGTTACGATCTGGCGAGCGGCGCGCGGCGCTGGAGCGAGATGGCGCGCGGCCCCGAGGCCGAGATCGACCTGCATGTGAAGAAACAGCGCGGCTTCGATCCGGATCTGTGGGTGATCGAGATCGAGGCGCGCGACGGGCGGACGCTGCTCGACGAGGACGGGCTGGCGTAGCGGCGCGCGTTCGTCGAATGCGAGGATGCCTCCCGAAGGGGCAGATCTCGCGACATGAGCGCCCGACATCGAAAGGGTGAGCCCTGCGCCCCGTCCGGATGTGAAGAAAGGGGGCTCTGCCCCCTCGGGCCTGCGGCCCTCACCCCCGGGATATTTTCAGCAAAGCGAAAGGGAAAGGAGCCGGCGCCTGGCGATGAGCGGGAGCGCAGAAGGGCTTGGCATGTGCTCGCCGAAACGGGAGCCTCCTGCCATGGCGGGGCGGAGAGTGGCGGCATATCGGGAAGATCTGCCCCTGCCCCGTCGACGGGATGGACGCGGCGGTGACGTTTCGGGGCAGGCGTTCGATCCACGCCCGTGCCACGACAGGGACCCCGGTCAGAGCGCCAGCCCGTGCCGGCCGGCGAGGTCGCAGAAGAACTGCCAGGCGACGCGGCCCGAGCGGCCGCCGCGCGTGGCCTGCCATTCGATCGCCTCGGCACGCAGCTGATCGGGTGCGATGTCGAGGCCATAGGCTGCGCAATAGCCCTCGATCATCGCCAGATAGGTCGCCTGATCGGTCGGGTGGAAGCCGAGCCAGAGGCCGAAGCGATCCGACAGCGAGACCTTTTCCTCGACCGCCTCACCGGGGGTGATGGCGGTGGCCTTCTCGTTCTCGATCATGTCGCGCGGCATCAGGTGGCGTCGGTTCGAGGTGGCGTAAAGCAGCACATTCGCCGGCCGGCCGGCGATGCCGCCGTCGAGCACGGCCTTCAGGCTTTTGTAATCGGTGTCGTCATGGCTGAACGACAGATCGTCGCAGAACAGCAAGAACCGCTCCGCCCGGCCGCGCAGATGATCGAGCAGCCGCGAGACCGAGGCGATATCCTCGCGCGAAATCTCGACGAGCTTCAGCGGCAGGCCCTGACGCAGCGCCTCGGCATGGACGGCCTTGACGAGCGAGCTTTTCCCCATGCCACGCGCACCCCACAAGAGCGCGTTGTTCGCCGCGGCGCCGCGGGCGAATTGCAGCGTGTTGGCAAGCAGCGTATCGCGCGCGCGCTCGATCCCGCGCAGAAGGTCCAGATCGACCCGGCTGACATGGGCGATGGGCACCAGACGATCCGGGCCGGTCGTCCAGATGAAGGCATCGGCGGCGCGGAAATCCGGCGCAGGAACCGGCGCCGGGGCAAGGCGTTCGAGGGCCTCGGCGATCCGGATCAGCGCGTCGCTCATTTTCCGCCCTCTTCCTCGTCTTCATCCTCGTCGATCCAGGTGCCTTCGGCGCGCATCCGGGCCTCGCGGCGCTTTTCGATACCGCGGATCAGCCAGATCGAGACCTCGTAAAGCGGATAGATCGCCACGAACAGGGTCACCTGGCTCATCATGTCGGGCGGCGTCACGATGGCCGCGACGATCAGGATCACCACGATGGCATAGCGGCGCACCGAAGCGAGCCCCTTCGACGACACCAGCCCCGCCTTGCCCATCAGCGTCAGCAGAACCGGCAACTGGAAGCAGACGCCGAAGGCCATGATGAACTTGGTGGTCAGGCCGAGGTATTCCTCGACCGAGCCCTGAAAGCCGATCGAAGCCAGTTCGTTCGTGCCCTTGACCAGCTCGGCGCCCGGCTGCTGGAAGCTGAGGAAGAAGCCGAAGGCCATCGGCAGAACGATGTAATAGGCGAAGGCCGCACCGACGAAAAACATCACCGGCGAGGCGATCAGAAACGGCAGGAAGGCGGATTTCTCGGACTTGTAAAGGCCAGGCGCCACGAACCGCCACATCTGGTAGCCGATGATCGGGAAGGACAGCGCGAAACCGCCCAGCACCGAGATCTTCACCGCGACGAAGAAGCCTTCCTGCAGCTTGATCAGATACAGCCCGCATTGCTGGCCGCGCTCGGTCAGGGCCGAGCAGATCGGCTTGGTGAGGAAGTTGAAGATCGGGTTCCAGACCAGATAGCACAGCACCATCGCCACGACGAAGGCGAGCATCGAATAGAGGATGCGGGTGCGCAGCTCCGCCAGATGCTCGACCAGGGGGGCGGCGGATTCGTCGATGTCGTTCTCGGCGCTCATGCCTCGTCCTTCTTTTCGGATACGGGCGACGTCACGGGAACGGCGGGAACCGGCGCATCCGGATCCGCGGGCGCATCCGGAGCGGCGGGCTCAGGCGCGGACGGATCGGGCTCGGCTGCGGTCTCGGCTGCATCGAGATCGGCCGCAAGACCGGGATCGGCCTCCAGCTTTTCGCTGCCCGGGGTGCGCTGCGAGGGGAACTTCGGATCCCAGTTCTCGAACTTCTCGGTCGCGCGTTCGAGCGCATCGAGCCCGAGCGACTTCTTCGAGGTCAGCGCCTTGAGATTGTCGGCCGCCTCGTTCACGCCGGTTTCCTTCGCGGCGTCCTCCATCGCGCGGCTGAACTCACGCGCCATGGCACGGGCCTTGGCGGTGATCCGGCCGAGGCTGCGAAACATCATGGGCAGGTCCTTCGGACCGACCACGATCAGCGCAACCACGCCGATCAGAAGCAGTTCGCTCCAACCGATATCAAGCATGACCGATCAGCCTCCGGCCGGGGCCGCTCAGGCCTTGTCCTTGTCGGAGGGGGCAGCCGGATTGGCGGCGGGCGGCGTGATGTCGCGCGGTTCGGTGTCGCTCTTGGCGGCATCCTCGATTTCCTTGGTGCCGTCGGTCACGCCCTTCTTGAACGCGGTGATGCCCTTGCCGACCTCGCCCATCAGCGACGAGATCTTGCCACGGCCGAACAGCACCAGCACGATGACCGCGATCAGAAGAAGGCCCGGCAGGCCGATATTGTTGAGCATGTCAGTCTCCTCGGGCGCGGAAGGAATGAGGGCGCGCCGCTTTTCGCCCTAAGGTTTATGATCTGCGCCGGGGCAAGCAAAGAGCGATTCCGGGACTGCAGCCAATTTTTTCGCCCGCTCGCGAAACTTTGCCCGGGCCGTGAGCGGCGACGGCCCGGGCAGGCGGCGGGCACGATCAGCCGGCTGGATCCCCGGCGCCGGTCGGGGTAACGTGGCCCCATGTCGCATTCCGAAGCCATCACCGCCTTCGTCACCCTGTTCGTCGTGGTCGACCCGATCGGCCTCGCGCCGATTTTCATCGCGCTGACACTCGGCATGTCCATGCGCCAGCGGTTGATCGTGGGGTTGCGCGCGCTGGCGGTCTCGGCCGGGCTGATGACGCTGTTCGGGCTGTTCGGCGACAAGATTCTCTCGGGGCTCGGCATCACCTTGCCGGCATTCCGCATCGCCGGCGGGATGCTGCTGTTCCTGACCGCGCTCGACATGCTGTTCGAGCGCCGCACCCAGCGGCGCGAGGGGCAGTCGCAGCTGCACGAGGAAGACGATACCGTCGATCCGTCGGTGTTTCCCCTGGCGACGCCGCTGATCGCCGGGCCGGGGGCGCTGGCGGCGATGATCCTGCTCGCGGGCGGCACGGCGAGTTCCGGGACGCGGCTGATCGAGGTGCATCTGGTGATGCTCTCGGTGCTGGGCTGCGTCTTCGTGCTGTTCCTGCTCGCCACCCCGATCGAGCGGCTTCTGGGCCGGACCGGAACGATGGTGGTGACACGGCTTCTGGGGATGCTGCTCGCGGCGCTGGCGGCGCAGTTCATTCTCGACGGGTTGCGCGGCGCCGGGATCGTGCCGTTGCTGAATGCCGCGCGCTGAGGCCCGGGGCGGAAAGCTGTCTGCCGACGCCCGGGTGACAAGCGCCCCGGTCATGCCTACATCGCAAAGAGACACCGCAAGTCCCCGACGGAAGCCCCGATGACCGGCGATACCCTGCCCAATGCGATCTATCTTCTTCTGCTGCTGATGGCACTCGGCGGGGTGCTGGTCGCCTCTGTGCGCCGCAGCCCGGCGCGCACGCTGCAACAGCTGTCGGTCTGGGCGCTGCTGTTTCTGGGACTGATCGCGGTGTTCGGGATGTGGGGCGACATCAAGGCCACGCTGATCCCGCGCCAGCAGGTTCTGGCGGACGGGCGGGTGGAACTCCCGCGCGAGCCGGACGGGCATTATTACGCGGTGGCGAAGGTGAACGGCGTGCCGCTGCGCTTCGTGATCGACACCGGTGCGACACAGGTGGTGCTGACCCGGCGCGATGCGGAACGCCTCGGCCTCGATCCGCGGATGCTGGCGTTCACCGGCTCGGCCAGCACGGCGAACGGCACCATCTCCACGGCACCGGTGCGCCTCGACAGCATCGACATCGGCCCGATCCAGGACCGCAACGTGCGCGCGGTGGTCAACGGCGCCGAGATGGAGACCTCGCTTCTCGGGATGAGCTACCTGACCCGCTTCGGCCGGGTGGAGTTCGACCGCGACCGGATGATCCTCGAACGCTGAGCGCGCGCGGCGGCAAAACCCGGCCGACGGCCGCAGCCGCGCCCCGGGGCACCATTGGCCGGCCGGGTGAGCGGGGGTAATGTGGCGCCTCAACGCCGAGCTGTCCGGAGGGACCATGACTGCCCGTTACACTCTCGTCGCGCTGCTGAGCGCGGCCGTTCTCGCCGGTTGCGTCGGGGCGCCAGGGCCCGCGCAGTCCACCCCGGCCGGCGGCACGCGAAACGCGCCGATCGTCATCCGCAACGATCACGGCGGCAATGTCGCGGCGAATATCCTGCGCCGCGAGCAACTGGCGAACTCCGGGCGCGAGGTGCAGTTGCGCGGCTTCTGCGATTCGGCCTGCACCATGTTCACCACCTTGCCGAACGCCTGTCTGGCGCCCGATGCCACCTTCGGCTTTCACGCCCCCAGCATCGGTGGAAGCAGCACCCCCGCCCCGATGGTCGGCGACCTGATCGGCCAGTTCTATCGCAACGGCATCGCCCGCAAATGGCAGCAAAGCTGGGGCAACAGCACGAAAATCACCCGGATCAGCGCGAAGCGTTATGTCCAGCTCGACCCTCAGGCGCGGCTCTGCACGCGCTGAGCGGGAGGTTCACAACCATTTCTTCCACTTGAAGAACGCCCAGGTCCCCACGGCCGAGCCGATCATCAGCGCGATGGCAAAGGGATAGCCCCAGCTTTTGTTCAGTTCCGGCATGTTGGCAAAGTTCATCCCGTAAGCCGAGGCGATCAGCGTCGGCGGCAGGAACAGCACCGCCACCACCGACACGATCCGCACCGTGATGTTCTGCACCAGATTGATCATGCCGAGCGTGGCATCGACCGACAGCGACACCCGGCTGCTGAGAAAATCGCCATGCACCGCCAGCGAGCTGAGGTCGCGCATCTGCCCCTTGATGATCGCATGGAGGTCGCGCCCGGTCGGATGACCGCTCAGCGACTGGTCGTAGAACGACAGTGCCCGCTCCATCGTCAGCAGCGACAGCCGGATCTTGCCCAGAAGCTCGCCCTGCCGGCCGACCTCGCCAAGGGCCTGTTGCAGCTCCTCGGGGGTGGCCTGCCCCAGCACCTTCGCCGACACCCGGTCGAGAACCCGGCCGATGCCTTCGAGCAAATCGGCCTGGCGCGAGACAATCTCCTCGATCAGCCCGAGGAAGATGCGCTCGGGCGTGCCGCAGCCCGCGGTCGAACGGTCGGCCCGCTCGGGGAAGGTTTCGAACGGGCGCGGCGCGTGGTGGCGCACCGTCACCAGCCGCGAGGGCGACAGGATGAAGGTGACCGGCCCCGAGATCTGCACGCCGTCCGGCGTCTGGCCCGGAACCACGACGGTCATGTAGTCGCAGCCATCCTCGCGATAGAGGCGATTCGAAATCTCGATCTCTTCCATGTCCGCCAGCGTCGGCACCGAGATGCCAAGCGACTCGACCGCCGCCAACTGGCTGTCGAGCGGCCGATAGAGGTCGATCCACAACGCCGAGGCAATCTGTGCGCCGGGGTTGATCGTATCTTCCTGGTCGATGCGGTTCAGACCCCGCGTTCCGGCAATGTAGGCGTGCAGCATCGGACCCTCCGGCTCGCGGCAGTGCCCCATCGGTAGCGGCCCGGACGGGGCAAGATCAACCCCCTGCCCCGCCTCTGACCGCACGGGAACGGCCGGGCCACGCGCTCGTGACGAAAGATGGGCGTTTTCATGCCGGCTGCGACGTGCTGGCGTCTCGATTCGGCGCGAAACCCGTGCTATCTGGACCCGATGTCACACGATCGCACCCTTCTTTCCTCGCCCAGTGCCCCCGCCGCAGGTTCCGTCCTGCCCGGCGAGGCGCCGAAGGCTGCGGACAGCGTGCGGCCCGAAGTCCATGCCGCCGAGATGCTGGACCGGGCCGAGGGGGCGGCGCAGCTGCTCAAGGCGCTGTCGCACGAGGGCCGGCTGATGATCCTGTGCCATCTGGCCTCGGGCGAGAAATCGGTGACCGAGCTCGAACATCTCCTCGATCAGCGGCAGGCGGCGGTGAGCCAGCAGCTTGCGCGGCTGCGCAGCGAGGGGCTGGTCAGCGCGCGCCGCGACGGCAAGGCGATCCATTATTCGCTCAGCGATCCGCGCGCGATGCGCATCGTCGAACTGCTTTACGACATGTTCTGCAGCGCCGATTGCTCGCCGCGCTGAGGTCGCGGTCAACACCCCATGAAAAGGCCCCGCCGGATCGCTCCGGCGGGGCTTTTCGATTTCGGAACCGGACGGCTCAGGTGCGGAACACCCGATAGATCGCCGGGATCACCAGCACCGTCAGCAACGTCGAGGTCAGCAGACCGAACAGCAGCGAGATCGCCAGCCCCTGGAAGATCGGATCGGCCAGAATCACCGCCGCACCGATCATCGCCGCGATGGCGGTAAGCAAGATCGGCCGGAACCGGATCGCGCCCGCCGCGATCAGCACATCGACATCCGAGCGCCCGGTGTGATCGCCGTGGCGGATGAAATCGACCAGCAGGATCGAGTTTCGCACGATGATACCCGCCAGCGCGATGAAACCGATCATCGAGGGCGCCGAGAACGGCGCATTGAACAGCCAGTGCCCGAACATGATGCCCAAGAAGGTCAGCGGGATCGGCGTCAGCACCACCAAAGGCAACCGGAACGAGCCGAACTGCGCCACGACGAGGATATAGATCCCGACCAGCGCCACGCCGAAGGCGCCGCCCATGTCACGGAAGGTGACCCAGGTCACTTCCCATTCGCCGTCCCACAACAGCGTCACATGCGATTCGTCGGCCGGCTGACCGTGCAGCGCCACCACCGGCTTCTCGCCCGCGGGCCAGTCCATCTGATCGAGCGCGCGGTCGACCGCGATCATGCCGTAAAGCGGCGCCTCGAACGCCCCGGCGAGATCGGCCTCGACCATCTCGGCGGCACGGCCGTTGTGACGGAAGATCGGGAAAGAGGACTGTTCGGGCGTCACCTTGACCACATCGCCCAGCTCCACCACCCCGCGCGAGCCGGGCAGCACATCGGCCGGGATCGGGGTCGAGAGCGTCGCCTCGTCCATCACCTTCTCGGACTTGGCACGTTTCATGACGATCGGCAGCGGCTGGCGGGCGTCGCCGCGATGCGAATAGCCGACCGTGGTCGAGCCGTTCAGCAGGTTCAGCGTGTCGAACACGTCGGATTCCTGCACGCTGTAGAAGTCCAGATCGTCCGGGCTGATCCGCGCGCGCAGCCGCTCGGCCTGCGTGCCGTAGCTGTCATCGACATCGACGATGAACGGCACGCTCTCGAAGGCCATGCGGATCTTCGCCGCGGCGGCGCGACGGGCCTCGGGATCGGGGCCGTAGACCTCGGCGAGCAGCGTCGACATCACCGGCGGGCCGGGCGGGGGCTCGACCGTCTTCAGAACGGTGCCCTTCGGCATGGTCACATCGGCGATCATCTTGCGGATCTCCAGCGCGACCTCGTGGCTCGACCGAGACCTCTCCCCCTTCGGCGTCAGGTTGACCTGAACGTCGCCCTGCCAAGGGTATTCGCGCAGGTAGTAATGCCGCACCAGACCGTTGAAGTTGAACGGCGAGGCCGTCCCCGCCTGCGTCTGCGCCGAGGTCACCTCGGGCAGCGTCAGCACCTTCGCCGCGACCTGCTGGGCGACGGCATCCGTCGCCTCGACCGAGGAGCCCTCGGGCAGGTCGATCAGCACGCTCAGCTCGGTCTTGTTGTCGAAGGGCAGCAGCTTGACCGTCACGTCCTTGGTATACAGCAGCCCGAGCGAGCCGAAGGACAGCACGATCGCCCCGATCAGGAATTTCCAGGCCGAGCGTTTCGTCGCCAGAACCCGGCGCGCGACACGTTCATACAGCGCCCCCAGTCGCCCGCCCTCGTGGCCCGGTGCCTCGGCATGGACCGGGGCCTTGCCGGCGATCTTCAGCATCAGCCAGGGCGTCACCGTGACCGCGATGAAGAACGAGAACACCATCGCCCCCGAAGCCATCGCCGGGATCGGGCTCATGTAAGGCCCCATCATCCCCGAGACGAACAGCATCGGCAGCAGCGCCGCGACCACGGTCAGCGTGGCGACGATGGTCGGATTGCCGACCTCGGCCACCGCCTCGATGGCGCGGCTGGCGCGGTCGCCGCCCTTCGGCATCGCCCAGTGGCGGGCGATGTTCTCGATCACCACGATGGCATCGTCGACCAGAATGCCGATGGAGAAGATCAGCGCGAACAGGCTGACGCGGTTGAGCGTGTAGCCCATGAACTTCGCCGCGAACAAGGCGAGCAGCAGCGTCACCGGGATCACCACCGCGACCACCACCGCCTCGCGCCAGCCGATGGCGATCAGCACCAGAATCACGATGGAGATCGTGGCGATGCCCAGATGCAGCAGCAGCTCGTTCGCCTTCTCATTGGCGCTTTCGCCGTAGTTGCGGGTGACATCGACCGCGACCGAATTCGGGATCAGGCGGTCGTGCAGCCCCTCGATGCGGTCGAGGATATGCTCGCTCACCACCACGGCATTGGCGCCGGGACGCTTCGCGACGGCCAGCGTGACCGCCGGACGGCGGTCGAGCGCGTCCTTGTCGCCCACACGGGTGACGTTCGAGACGATATGTTCCGACGTATCGGGCACATAGGACACTTTCGCCACATCGCCGACATAGACCGGACGGCCGTCGCGGGTGGTGACCAGAAGGCCCTGCACCTCGGCCGGGGCGGTCAGCGTCTGGCCGGCCACCAGGTCGATCTGCTTGCCGCCCTGCCGCACCCGGCCGGTGGTGAAGGCGCGGTTCGCCTGCTCAACCTTCTGCGACAGCTGTTGCAGCGTGACGCCGTAAAGCGCCAGCTTCTCGGGATCGGGGTCGATGCGGATCGCCTCGGTGGCGTCGCCCACGAGATAGGTCAGCCCGACATCCTCGACCTTGGAGACCTCGGTCTGCAATTCGCGCGCGATCCGGGTCAGATCGTTCGAGCCGACCTCCTGCCCCGGTTTCGCCGACAGCGTCAGCGACACGATGGCCACGTCATTGATGCCGCGCCCGACGATCAGCGGCTGCGGAATGCCCACCGGGATGCGGTCGAGATTGGCATTCACCTTCTCCTGCACCCGCAGGATCGCCGCATCGGCGGAGGTGCCGACCTTGAAACGCACCATGACCAGCGCCGAATCGTCATTGGTCTGGCTGTAGACATGCTCGACCCCGTCGATGCCCTTGACGATGGTCTCCATCGGCTCGGTCACCAGCTTGACGGCATCGGGCGCCTTCAGACCGGGGGCCGAGATATGAATATCCACCATCGGCACCGAGATCTGCGGCTCTTCCTCGCGCGGCAGCGTCACCAGCGCCAGAATGCCCACCGCCAGCGCGGCGAGCACGATCAGGGGCGTCAGCGCCGAGCGGATGAACGCCCGCGTCAGCCGGCCGGCCACGCCCAGATGGGCATCGGGCATGGCGGAGGCCTCCGGGCCCTGCCCGGCTTCGTTCCGGTCGGGCTGGCTCATGGCGTCACCACCGTTTCGCCGCCTTCGAGGCCGGTCAGCACCTCGACCATGCCGGCGCCGTCGATGCGCCGGGCAGGGCCGGGCAGAACCGCGCGCTCCGTCCCGTCGGCGAGGGTGACGAAATCCAGACCTGAGCGGGTGGCGATGGCGCCTTCGGGCACCAGAATCGCCTGCCGCTTCGCCAGCGGCAACCGCACCAGAACGCGCGCCGCGACAAAACTTTCATCGAGGCCCTGCACCTCGACATCGGCCTGAACCCGACCGCCCTCGATCAGCGGATAGACCTTCACGAGCTTGCCCGCGACGGTGCCGCGCGGGGTCTCGAGCTCGATCGCCGCGCCCTCGGTCAGGGTGGAGGTGAAGCGCTCAGGCACCGACAGGCGCAGGTAAAACCCGCCGCCCCCAACCGTCGCGACGGTCTCGCCCGCCATGACATAGGCGCCGCGCGCCGCCGGAACCGTCAGCACCCGCCCCGAGACCGGCGCCAGAACCTCGCCCTCGGCAGCCTGCTGCTCGATCACCTGACGGTTGGCCTGCTGCGCCGCGATCTGGCTGGCATAGACATCGACCTGAGTGCGCAGCTGATCGAGCTGCTGCGCGCTCGACACGCCGCGGGCATTCAGCGCCTCGCCGCGGGTCAGCTCTGCCTTCGCGTTGTCGAGCTGCGCCTGAAGCGCGGCGATCTGCGCATCGACCGCGTTCAGCTGGAAGGCGATCTTGTCATCGACGATCTTGCCCAGAACCTGCCCGGCGGTGACGGTATCGCCCTCGCTTGCACTCAGCTCGACCAGCGTGCCGCCAAGGCGCGCCCGCGCCGGCAGCTGATCGCGCGCCTCAACCTGACCGTAAACCGCTTTCCAGTCGGTCACCTCGACAGGGCTGGCGACATAGCTCCCGGCAACCGCGGGCAGGCCCGACAGAACGGGCGGCACCAGAAGCGCCAGCGCAAGGGGAAGATGGAAATGTCTCATGGGCTGCTCCCGATCGGCGAAGGGATTTACATTCCATATAGTGAATACGACGTGACCGCACCAGCCCGAAACTGCGTGCCGGCAACGGCTGCCCGCAGCCCGGGGCCAAAGGTCTCGATACGATAGCACGGGCTTTGACCCGCAGCCGTTAACAGGCTAAAGCCGGGGCGATCAAAAGAGGTGACGACCATGCACGACATCCGCGCGATCCGCGAAAACCCCGCCCTGTTCGATGCTGCCCTCGCGCGCCGCGGGCTGGCCCCGCTGTCGCCCGAGATCCTGTCGCTCGACGAAGCGCGCCGCACCGCCATTCATCAGGCCGAGACCGCTCAGGCCGAGCAGAACGCCGCCTCGAAGCTGGTCGGCGCTGCCAAGGCCAAGGGCGACGAGGCAGAATTCGAACGCCTGCGCGCCCTCGTCGCCGAGAAGAAGGCCGAGGTCGCCAACATGCAAAGCGAGGCGAACCGCCTCGACGCCGAGCTGCGCGACCGGCTGATGGAGATCCCGAACAGCCCGCTCGACGACGTGCCCGAGGGCCCGGACGAGAGCGCCAACGTCGAGATCCACCGCTGGGGCACGCCGCGCGCGCTGGATTTCAAGCCGCTCGAACATTACCAGCTGCCGGCGGTGCAGGGCGCGATGGACTTCGCCACGGCGGCGAAGCTGTCGGGCTCGCGCTTCGTGGTGCTGAAATCGGGCGTCGCCCGCGTGCACCGCGCACTTGCTCAGTTCATGCTGGACCTGCATGTCAACGACCACGCCCTGACCGAGGCGATCACCCCGGTCCTCGTGCTGCCCGAGACCATGTATGGCACCGGCCAACTGCCGAAATTCGCCGAGGACAGCTATTCCACCACCAACGGTTGGTGGATGATCCCGACGGCCGAGGTGACGCTGACCAACTTCATCGCCGGCGAGACCTGGGACGAGGCGGTTCTGCCCACCCGGCTCACCGCACATACCAACTGCTTCCGCTCCGAGGCGGGTTCGGCAGGCAAGGACACCTCGGGCATGCTGCGCCAGCACCAGTTCGAGAAGGTCGAGATGGTGACGATCTGCCGCCCCGAGGATGCCATCGCCGAGCATGAGCGGATGACCAAATGCGCCGAGGACGTGCTGGAGAAGCTGAACCTGCCCTATCGCCGCATCGTGCTGTGCACCGGCGACATGGGCTTCGGCTCGCAGAAGACCTATGACCTCGAGGTCTGGCTGCCCGGTCAGGACACCTATCGCGAGATCTCGTCGTGCTCGACCTGCGGCCAGTTCCAGGCGCGCCGGATGAACGGCCGCTACAAGCCCGCGACGGGCGGCAAGCCCGAGTTCGTGGCGACGCTGAACGGCTCGGGCCTCGCGGTGGGGCGCTGCCTGATCGCGGTGCTGGAGAACGGCCAGGAGGCGGACGGTTCCGTCACCCTGCCCGAGGTGCTGCATCCCTATCTCGGCGGCAAGACCCGGCTGGTCGACGGCGTGCTGGTCTGATTGCAGTCCGTTTGGAAATGAGCAAAGCCCGGGCGGAAACGTCCGGGCTTTTCGCTGCGCGCGAGTCTCTTGTCACGACGCGCGCAGAGGGGCTCTGCCCCTCGCCCGTTCCGGGCTCACCCCGGGATATTTATGGAAAGCCGAAAAAGAGAACCCGGCCTGCGCAACGGCAGACCGGGTCTTTCGTCTTTCACGGTCATCGGCGTCCCCGCCTGTTCCGCACCCAAGAGGTAGCATCCTCAAGGTTAAGAAATCGTTTCGCCCTTTCGGCTTTCCATAAATATCCCGGGGGAAGCCGAAGGCGCGGGGGCAGAGCCCCCGTCCGTCCCCACCGCGATCCCCGGCGCCGGGGATCACTTCTTCGGCGGACGCTGCTTCTTCGGCGCGGTCTTCTCGACCCGCACGGTGCCCTTCGGCGCGACGCCGCCCTTGGCCTTCTCGCCCTTGCGCTCGGCCGCCTTGCGGGCCTCGACATGCTTGGTCAGCCGCGACGGGATCGACTTCTTGCGATCCTTGTAAGGGTTCTTCGCCCCCTGATCGCGGAAGGTCAGCCGGATCGGCACACCCGGCATGTCGAAATCGTTGCGCAGACCGTTCACCAGATAGCGGCCATAGCTTTCCGGCAGCTTGTCGGTATGCGTCGCCATGATGACGAAGCCCGGCGGCCGGGTCTTCACCTGGGTCATGTAGCGCAGCTTGATCCGGCGACCGCCCGGTGCCGGCGGCGGATGCGCCTCGGTCATCGCGCCGAGCCACATGTTCAGCTTGGCGGTCGAGATCCGGCGGTTCCACACCTCATAGGCGCGCATGATCGCCGCGTGCAGCCGGTCGAGCCCCTTGCCGGTCTTGGCCGAGACCGTGACCAGAGGCGCGCCGCGCAGCTGCGGCAACAGGCGCTCGAAGCTGTCGCGCAGCTCCTTCAGCTTCTCGGGCTTGTCTTCCTCGAGATCCCATTTGTTCGCCGCGACGACGACCGCGCGGCCCTCGGTCTCGGCGAAATCGGCGATGCGCAGATCCTGCACCTCGAACGGGATGTTCACGTCGAGGAGCACGACGACCACCTCGGCGAAGCGCACCGCGCGCAGGCCGTCGGCGACCGACAGCTTCTCGAGCTTGTCGTTCACCTTGCCGCGCTTGCGCATCCCGGCAGTGTCCCAGAACCGCATCGGCGTGCCCATGTAATCCATGGTCAGCGAGATCGCGTCGCGGGTGATGCCGGCCTCGGGGCCCGTCAGCAGACGGTCCTCGCCGAGGATCTTGTTGATGAGCGTCGACTTGCCGGCGTTCGGGCGGCCGATCACCGCGATCTGCAGGGGCTTCTCGCGCGTCGGAACCGGAACGACGGTCTCGTCCTCCGAGCCTTCCTCGACCTCGACATCGGTCTGCGGGACATCGGCGGCGTGACGCTCGGCGAATTCATCGGCCAGCGGGCGCAACGCCGTGTAAAGATCGTCGAGCCCCTCGCCATGCTCGGCCGAAATCCGCAGCGGTTCGCCGAGGCCGAGGCCCCAGGCCTCGATCGCACCGCCGTCGCCGGCCCGTCCCTCGGCCTTGTTGGCGGCAACGATCACATGCGCGTTCTTGCGGCGCAGGATGTCGGCGAAGATCTCGTCGGCCGGGGTGACGCCGGCGCGGGCGTCGATCAGGAACAGGCAGACATCCGCCATCTCGACCGCATGTTCGGTCAACCGCCGCATCCGACCCTGCAGGCTGTCGTCGTCGGCGAGTTCGAGACCGGCCGAATCGATCACCACGAAGCGCAGATCGCCAAGGCGCGCATCGCCCTCGCGCAGGTCGCGGGTCACGCCGGGCTGGTCATCGACCAGCGCCAGACGCTTGCCGACCAGCCGGTTGAACAGCGTCGACTTGCCGACATTCGGACGGCCGACGATGGCGAGGGTAAAGCTCATTTTCCGCTCCTGTGCGCCGCCGGACCGGCGGAAGCAGCCTCATTACACGGGTTTTCCGCCCGGCTCAACCTCAGCGATAGGCGCGCAGCACGCCGTCGCGACTGACCAGATACAGCGTGCCGCCCGCGACGACCGGATCGGTCGAGGCGCCGCTCGGGATCACGCCCTGACTGACGAGCGCGCCGCTCACCGGATCGAACACCCGAAGCACCCCGTCCGAGGACGGCACGAACAGCCGCCCTCCGGCCAGAACCGGGCCGTAATTCACCCAGATCTCGTTCTGCTTCTTGATCTTCTCGCGCACGTATTGCGGCAGATCGACCGACCAGATCACCCGCCCGGTCACCGCATCCAGACGCTGCAGCTTGGCGTCGTCGGTGGTCATGAACAGCGCCCCGCCCGCGACCTGCACCGGCGAGGTCGGCCCCGACTGCGCCGTCCACAGCATGGTTCCGCTGCCCAGATCGAAGGCCGAAAGCTTGCCCGCCGAGGAACCGGCATAAACCACATTGCCCGCCACGACCGGCTCGCCGGTCAGATCCTGCACCTGCGAATAGCCGCGACCGACGCGCCGTCCGGCGACATTCGCCTGCCACAGCCCGATGCCGCCCTGACGCATCGCCGCCAGCATCTCGCCGGTGGCGAAGGGGAAGATCACCGCGCGCCCGGCCACCACCGGGGCCGAGGCCCCCCCCATCCCCGCCGGGGCCGGCGCCGCATCGAGCTGCCACAACACCTTGCCGTCCGAGGTCTGGATGGCCCAGGCCGAGGCATCGCGCGCCACCACATAGACCACGCCATCCGCGACCGTCGGCGCGCCGCCGATCCCGGCATCGAAGCGCTGACGCCAGATCACCGCCCCCGTGCGCGCATCGAGCGCCACCAGCTCGCCATAAGTCGAGGTCACGTAGAGCCGGCCGCCGTCATAAGCGAGGCCCGAGCCCGTCGCGTCGTCGGCGCGGTCTCCGGCCGGGGTGATGCTGGCCTGCCAGATCCGGGCACCGTTCGCCGCCGCCGTCGCGGTCACCAGACCGCGGCTGTCGAGAGTGAACACCTGGCCCGCCGCGACGACGGGTTCGGCCACCAGCCGATAGCGATAGCTGTCGCCCTGACCGATCGGCGCTTCCCAGACCTGCGTCACCCCAGCCCCGAGCGCGGGGTTCACCAGCAGATGCTGCGCATCGCCGGCGCGCTGCGGCCAGTCGGCATTGGCCTGCGGCTTCGGCAGGGAAATCGGGCGCGCGACATTCTCGGGCCCGGGGACCGAGGCCCCCTCGATCACGTCGCGCGGGTCGATCCGCGTGCCTTGCAGAATTTCTTCCTTCTGGCAGCCCGCCAGCAGCGCTACCGAGCCCAAAACCGTGCCCGCAAGGGCCATTCCCCGGATCAGATTCACCACTGCATTCGTCTCCCTGCCCGGTTCGGGCTTCGCGGGCGCCCGGCGGGGCGCCGATGACTCGGTCTATTGTCCAACGGCGAGCGAGGACATCTTCGGCGGCTCGCCGCCAAGGGCCACGATCAGCTCGTTCGCACGCTGTTGCAGACCCGGCGTCAGCCCGGGCTCCGCCAGAATTTCCTGTGCCTTCGCGATGGCGCCGGCGGTGTCTCCGGCCGCGATCAGCGCCACGGCCTGCCGCTCCATCGCGAGCGGCCGATAGGGCGCACCGGGAGCTGCCAGACGGTCGAGAAGCGCCGTGCGGGCATCGGCGGACATCGCATCGCCGGGCAACATCGCCGCCTTCAACCCGGCCAGGTCGCGCAGGCTTTTCGGCAGGGAGGCATCGTCCATCACCGGCTTCAGTGCGGCGTAAGCCTCGGCGGGGCGGTCGGCCTCGGCCAGCGCCGCGGCCTCGGACATGCGCGCAAGCGCCTGCTGCGAGCCGCTCGCCGTCACCGCTTTCAGCGCCGCCGCCGGATCGTCCGCCTTCAGCCCGGCGAGGATCTTGTCGCCGAACGCCTGAGCCCCGCTCTGGACCGAGTATTTCTGCCACTCGAACCAGCTCGCGCCACCGACGATGCCGATCACCGCCAGGATGCCGATCCAGCCATAGCGGCGCATGTAGCCGAACAGCCGGTCGCGGCGGACCTCATCGGTGACTTCATTGATGAAGCTGTCGCTCTGGGTCACGGTCCCGCTCCTTGCCATTCGCGTCGTCAAGGCGTTTTCTACACGCAAGCCGGCGGGGGGGACAAGGCTGCGCATCGCACCTTGCCCCTTCCCCCGGCAAGGAGCCGCCACGTTCGCGCGATCAGCGCCGGTCCGGGGCCAGATCCGGACCCCCGAACCGGGACTGCGCGTCAGTCCAGATCCTCGGCCTGCTGCGCCGCCCACATCGCGGCATAGCGACCGCCCTTCGCCAGAAGCTCGTCATGCCGGCCCTGCTCGGCGATCTGGCCCTTTTGCAGCACCACGATGCAATCGGCATCCGCGATGGTCGACAGCCGGTGCGCGATGGTGATGACGGTGCGCCCCTCGCCCATCGCGCGCAGGCTGTCCTGAATGTCGCGCTCGGTCTGGGTGTCGAGGGCCGAGGTCGCTTCGTCGAGGAGCAGGATCGGCGGGTTCTTCAGCAGCGTGCGCGCGATGCCCACGCGCTGCTTCTCGCCGCCCGAGAGCTTCAGCCCGCGCTCGCCCACGGTGGTGTCATAGCCCTCGGGCAGCGACATCACGAAGTCATGGATCTTCGCGGCTTTGGCGGCGGCGATCACCTCGTCCTCGGTCGCGCCGTCGCGGCCATAGGCGATGTTGTAGCGGATCGTGTCGTTGAACAGCACGGTGTCTTGCGGCACAACGCCGATGGCGTCGTGCAGGCTGTCCTGCGTCACGTCGCGCAGGTCCTGCCCGTCGATGCGGATCGCGCCCGCGGTCACGTCGTAGAAGCGAAACAGCAGCCGCCCGATGGTCGATTTGCCCGACCCCGACGAGCCGACCAGCGCCAGCGTATGCCCGGCCGGGATGGTCAGCGACACGTCGCGCAGGATCGGACGCTCGGCGGTATAGCCGAAGCCGACGTGATCGAGCACCACCTCGCCCCCCGTCACCTTCAGCGGCCTTGCATCGGCACGGTCGCTGATCTCGGCCGGCTGGTCGAGCAGGTCGAACATCTCGCCCATGTCGACGAGCGCCTGACGGATCTCGCGGTAGACCGTGCCGAGGAAGCCGAGCGGCAGGGTGATCTGGATCATGTAGGCCTGAACCATGACGAAATCGCCCACGGTCAGCTTGCCGGACTGCACTTCCATCGCCGCCATCACCATGACCACGACGAGACCGGCGGTGATGATCAGCCCCTGACCGAAGTTCAGGAAGGCGAGGCTTTGCCCGGTGCGCACCGCGGCGGATTCGTAAACCTGCATCGACTCGTCATAGCGCCGTGCCTCGCGCGCCTCGGCGCCGAAATACTTGACGGTCTCGAAGTTCAGCAGGCTGTCGATGGCCTTCTGGTTGGCGGCGGTGTCGGCCTCGTTCATCCGGCGCCGGATCGCCACGCGCCATTCGGTGACCTTGAAGGTGAACCAGACGTAAAGCCAGATCGTCACCACCACGGCGAGCGCATAGCGCCAGTCGAACACCCAGGCGAAGATGATCGTCACCAGGCTGAGTTCGAGGATCAGCGGCCCGACCGAGAACAGCATGAAGCGCAACAGGAACTCGACGCCCTTCACGCCACGCTCGATGATGCGGCTCAGCCCGCCGGTGCGGCGGGTGATGTGGTAGCGCATCGACAGCGCGTGCATGTGGCGGAAGGTGCGCAGGGCGAGCTTGCGCAACGCGCGCTGCGCCACCCGCACGAAGACCGCATCGCGCAATTCACCGAACGCGACCGAGGCGAGGCGCGCCAGCCCATAGGCGACCGTCAGTCCGACAGCCCCCACACCGATCGCCCAGCCGTCGCCGCGCCCCTGGCCTGCGAGCGCATCGACCGCCGCCTTGTAGACGAAGGGCGTCATCACCGAGATCGCCTTCGCCGCGATCAGCAGCAGCATCGCCAGAACGACGCGTTGCTTCGCCCAGTTCTCGCCCTTCGGCCAGAGGCTCGGCAGCACGGCGCGCAGGGTGCGGATGTTGCGGGCGCGATCTTCGGCGGTCATCGGGCCGGATTGCGTGATCTGAGAGGGCGGCATCGCACACCTTGATCGCGCCCCGCGAAGGGCGCGCCTTTCGTCTTCGGACATATTGGCAGGCCGCGGCTGTGGCCCCGGCCGGGCTTACCTAAGGCTTTCCGGCCCGGAGTCCAGCCCCCGAAAGTCTGCCCGCGCTGCCTCTACTGCGGGACGGTGAACACCTGACCGGGATAGATCAGATCGGGATCGCGGATCTGGGCCTTGTTGGCCTCGAACACCCGCACGTAAAGCAGCGGATCGCCATAGGCCGCGCGCGCGATGGCCCACAGCGTCGCCCCCTTCTCGATGCGGATGACGCGGGTCTTCGGTCCCTCCGTTCCCGCCGCCGCGGTGAGCGTGGCGGGGGCGCCAACCCCGGCGAAGCTCTGCTCGGCCCGGCCCAGAACCTTGCCCTGCGGATCGAGCGCATCGACGCGCAGCGTGTGATCGCCCGCCCCCGGCGCAGGCAGCGCCATGCGCCAGCCGCCATCGGCCCCGGGCGAGACCAGCCCGAATTCGGTATTGTCGACATAGGCGCGCAGCACCGTTCCCGCCGGCGCACCGCGGCCCGAGATTTCCACCCGTCCGGTCGCGTCGAAAGACAGCGTGTCGATTGCCAGACTGTCGGAGGCCGGTGCCAGAACCCGCGCGCCATCGGCGTCGGCGATGACCGGACGCGCCGCCATGTCGCGGGCGGCATCGGCCTCGGCCGTGGCCTGTTCCGGGCTCGCGCCGGCGGCGGCGGCCGCAGCGGCGGCAGCTTCGGGGGCGGCGGCAACGGTCAGGCTTTGCGCCGAAAGCCGCGCGATGCCATCGGCGCCGGTGACCCGCACCTGCAACTGCCGCGCGACGGCCGAGGGCGCGGCAGTGGAAAGCGACACGAAACTGCCATCCGCGCCGGCCGTCACGGTATCGACCGTGGCGCCGTCGATCAGCACTTCGACCCGGGCACCGGGCTCCGCCCGGCCGGCCAGCGTGACCGACCCGTCCGGCGCCGAGCGCAGCAGATCGAAGCTGACGATGTCAGCAGCGGGCGGGGTCTGCACCGCAGGTTCCGGCGCGGCGGCAGGCGAAGGCGTCGCGGCCGGCACGGGAACCGGAGCACTGACCGAAACCGGAGCCGGCACCTTCATCGCCCAATAGCCGAACACCGCCAGCACCAGCGCCACGCCCGCGAGACCGCCGATCAGCGCGCCGCGGCGAGGCGCCGCGCCACCCCCGGCAGCCAGCGGCGGCGCGGCGGAAAGCGTCTTTCCCGCATCGGCCATGGCTTCGATCTCTGCGGCCTTGCCGATATCGCCGACCTTGCCCGCCTCCGGCGTCCGAGCGCCGGCCGCTTCACCCTGTTCCATCCGTGTCCCTTTCCGCAGGCCCTTTTTTCCGGGTCCGTTCGCCGCGGTCTCTCGCCGCCTTGAGCAGCCCCATCTGACCCGGTATCACGGCACAAAGCAACTCCCCCCACGCGCCCCTGTCGCCCGCCCGGAGAGCTGCCAGTCGCGCCCCGGCGCGCCCATTCACGAAAGGTTTCCGATGTCCCTCCCCGCTCATTCGATCTGCGTATTCTGCGGCTCGCGCCCCGGTGCGCGCCCGGCCTACATGCAGGCCGCCCATGACACCGGCGCGATGCTGGCGCGCAACGGCTGGCAGCTGGTCTACGGGGCAGGCGATGTCGGGCTGATGGGCGAGGTCGCCCGCACCGCGCAGGCCGAGGGCGGGCGCACCTTCGGCGTGATCCCCGAACACCTGTTCCCGCGTGAGGTCGGCAAGCGCGACCTGTCGACCTTCGTCGTCACCGAGACGATGCACGAGCGCAAGAAGGTCATGTTCATGAACTGCGACGCCATCGTGATGCTGCCGGGCGGCGCGGGCTCGCTCGACGAGTTCTTCGAGGTGCTGACCTGGCGCCAGATCGGGCTGCACACGAAACCGATCCTGCTGCTCGATACCGAGGGCTACTGGAACCCGCTGCTCGCGCTGATCGGGCACATGGTCGACGAGGCCTTCGCTGCGCCGAGCCTGCGCGATTTCGTCACCCCCGTCGCCGATGTCGCGGCGCTGGAAACCGCGCTGAAGACCGCCTTCGCCTGAAGGCGGCGGGCCGGGGCTCAGCCCCGGCTTTCGGCCCGCGAGCGGCGCAGCCCGGCCACGGTGTAGACCGCGAGCGCGATCCAGATCAGCGGGAACGCGACCACATGGGCGTGCAGCAAGGGCTCGCCGAAGACCAGCACCGCGACGAGCAACTGCAGCGTCGGGTTAAGGTAAAAGCCGATGCCCATCGTGCTCAGTTTCACCTTCTGCGCGGCATAGGAGAACAGCAGCAGCGGCACCCCGCTGAGCGGGCCCGACAGCGGCAACAGCAGCGTCGCGCGCAGATCATGGCCGAACACGCCCTTGCCGCCCGGAAGACCCCAGCCGAATTCCCATGCCAGAAGGAACACCAGCGCGATCGGGGCGAGCAGTGCCACCTCGGCCGTGACCGAGACCAGCGACGGGATCGCCAGCCCCTTCTTGAACACGCCATACAGGCTGAAGCTGAGTGCGAGGCTCAGCGCCACCCAGGGCGCCGAACCGATCTCGACCGTCATATAGGCGACCGCCACCGCCGCGAGCGTCAGCGCCGCGACCTGCGCCCGGCTCAGCCGCTCGTGGAACAGCGTCACCCCGAAGGCCACCGAGACCAGCGGCAGGATGAAATAACCGAGGCTCGCATCGACCGCATGGCCCGACTGCTCGGCCCAGATGAACACCACCCAGTTGATCGACACCGCCAGCGCCGCCAGCGCGACCAGCGCGAAGGTGCGCGTTTCCAGCACCACCGCGCGCAGCCCCGCAAGGCCGCCCTGAACCGCCAGAACGGCGCCGAGGAACACCACCGACCAGACCGTGCGGTGGGCGAGGATCTCGAACGCCGGCACATCCGACAGCGCCTTGTAATAGATCCCCGACAGCCCCCAGATCGCGCAGGAAGCCAGGAGCGCCCAGAACCCCTTGACCGAATCGCTCATCGCGCACCGCCCGTTCCGTTGACCGCAAAAATGAAAAGGCCCGCCGCGATCGCGACGGGCCCTTGCCTCTTATCCCCGCAGGTCAGAGACGGGAAGCCACGTTTTCCCAGTTCACCAGATTGTCGAGGAAGTTCTTCAGGTAGGCCGGACGCTTGTTGCGGAAGTCGATGTAGTAGCTGTGCTCCCACACGTCGACGCCCAGAAGCGCGGTCTGGCCGAAGCACAGCGGGTTCACGCCGTTCTCGGTCTTGGTGACCTTGAGCGAACCGTCGGCTTCCTTGACGAGCCAGGCCCAGCCCGAACCGAACTGCGCGGCACCGGCGGCGGCGAATTCTTCCTTGAAGGTGTCGACCGAACCGAAGGCCTCGACCAGCGCCTTTTCCAGCTCACCCGGCATCTTCTTGCCGGTCGGGCCCATCATTTCCCAGAACTGGGTGTGGTTCCAGTGCTGCGAGGCATTGTTGAAGATGCCCGACTGAGCGACGGCGCCCGCCTTGTAGGTGCCTTTCACGATCTCTTCGACCGACTTGCCTTCCCACTCGGTGCCCGCGATCGCCTTGTTGCCGTTGTCGACATAGGCCTTGTGGTGCAGGTCGTGGTGATATTCGAGCGTCTCCTTGGACATGCCGAGCGCCGCAAGCGCGTCATGAGCGTAGGGAAGAGCCGGGAGTTCGAAAGCCATTTCATCAGTCCTTTCGCGAAGGTTTCCTTTGCCCCCTATAGAAGCCCGCAAATCGCGCAGGTCAAGAAAACCATTAGTGAAAGTCTCACCTTTTCCGCGACGGAGCTTCACAGCGGCTGTGCGATCCGGGCCCTGTCGCGACCTCGGGACGGTCCCGCGCTCAGCTCGCGCGCCAGGCCCCGCCATCGGCGCCGAAGCGCAACGCGAGATCGGCGGCAAGTCCCATGTCCGTCGCGTCGAGCGGGCCTTCGATCCGCGGACGGAACCGCAACCGGAATGCCCTCAGCAGCACGTCGGGGGGCATATCCGCGGGATAGCCGAAGGTTTCCATAAGTGCGGCGAATCGCGCGGCATCGGGGGCGCCGGCCGCGCGCATCCGCGGCCAGACCGACAGCCCCTGCCGCGCCAGACGGGCCCAGTCGAAGCGCGGACCGGGGTCGATCTTGCGCTCGGGTGCAAGGTCGGAATGCGCGATCACCCCTTCGGGCGGGATCGACCAGCGGCGCAGGATCCCGGCCAGAACCACCTCAAGCGCCTTCATCTGCGGTTCGGGAAACGGTCTGTCGCCGAGGTTCGCGAGTTCGATGCCGATGGAGCGCGAATTGACGTCGCCGCGCCCCTGCCAGCTGCCCGCCCCGGCGTGCCAGGCGCGCATCGCCTCGTCGACCAGTGCCTCGGCCTCTCCGGTTTCAGAGATCAGCCAATGCGCCGAGACCTCGGCCGCGGGATCGCACAACCGATCGCGCGCCGAGGCCGCGGTGGGCATCGCGGTGTAATGGATCACCACCAGCCCGGGCTGCGCGCCGTCGCGACGCGGGCCGAAATTCGGCGAGCGCATCAGCGGAACGGCGTCGGGTCCCACCCGCAGGCGTAGCCGTCGCCGTCGGGGTCGAGACCGAGCGGATCCTTGCCCGGTCCGCCCGCCTTCACGAAGGCGATCTGCGCGAGATCGGGGCCGCGGTATTTCAGACAGGCCTGCACGATGTCGATGCCGGTATCGGTGCGGGGGAACACGTGCTGGCCCGGCGGATTGGTGACCTTGCGCGCATAGGCGCCGAGGTCGACCGACAGATCCTGCGAGCCGAATCCGAGATCGCCACCGCCCGAAGCTGCCGAAGCGGCCGCAGCCGTGGCCGGCGCGGCGCGGCTCGCCACCTTCGTGACCGGGGCAGGAACCGCGGGGGCCGCGGCCTTGGCGGCGGAAACCGCGCTCATCGGGGCGCTCGAAACCGACGAGGCCATCGAGGACGCGGCTTTCCCGCCCCCCGACAGCGACGAGGATCCGACCGGCGAGGGCGGCAGATCGCCACCCGCCACCCCGCCGTTGAGCGAGGCGGTCTCGATCGAATCATCCGAGGTGGATTTCAGCGCCGCCAGCGTGTCCGACCCGATCGAGCCATGATCCCCCGACGAGGCCGAGCCGAACCCGCCCGAGCCGCTGTCATAGGAGCTGTCTTCGCTGTCGGCCTCCTTGTGGGAACACCCGGCCGCAAGAACCGCCGTCAGTACCAGAAGCGAGACCCTCAGCATCGACTATCCCCTTACCACCATTGCGCCGGCTTGTGAGTGAACCCCGCCGCGCGTTCCAGAACAAGAGCCTCGTTCAGCAGCTCGCCCTCGCCCCACGGACGCCCGATCAGCTGAAGCCCCATCGGCAGCCCCTTCGAATCGAGGCCCACCGGCACAGCAACACCCGGAAGACCGGCGAGGTTCAAGGTCACCGTGAACACATCATTGAGATACATCTCGACCGGCGAGGCATCGGCAAGCTGTCCGAGCGCCAGAGCCGAAGTCGGCGAGGTCGGTGCGAGGATGGCATCGACGCCGGCCGCGAAGGCCTGCTCGAAGTCGCGCTTGATCAGCGTGCGGACCTTGCGGGCGCGGTTGTAATAGGCGTCGTAATAGCCCGCCGACAGAACGTAGGTGCCGATCATGATGCGGCGCTGCACCTCGGGGCCGAAGCCCTCGGCGCGGGTTTTTTCATACATCTCGACGATGCCGTCGCCCGCCGACAGATGCGCGCGGTGGCCATAGCGCACGCCGTCATAGCGCGCGAGGTTCGACGATGCCTCGGCCGGGGCGATCACGTAATAGGCGGGCAGCGCGTATTTCGTATGCGGCAGCGAGATGTCGACGATCTCGGCGCCGGCATCCTTCAGCATCCGCGCACCTTCGTCCCAGAATTTCGCCAGCTCGTCCGACATGCCATCGACGCGATATTCGCGCGGGATACCGATCTTCTTGCCGCGGATGTCGCCGGTCAGCATCGCCTCGTAATCGGGCACCGGGATCTCGGCCGAGGTCGAGTCCTTCGGATCGACCGAGGCCATCGCCTCGAGCATGATCGCGGCATCGCGCACCGATTTGGTCATCGGCCCGGCCTGATCGAGCGACGAGGCATAGGCGATCACGCCCCAGCGGCTGACGCGGCCATAGGTCGGCTTGATGCCGACGGTGCCGGTGAAGCCCGCCGGCTGACGGATCGAGCCGCCGGTATCGGTGCCGGTCGCGGCAAGGCACAGATCGGCCGCCACCGCCGCCGCCGAACCACCCGAGGACCCGCCCGGGCTGCGCAGCGCATCGTCGACCTTCCACGGGTTCACCACCGCGCCATAGCACGACGATTCCGTGGTCGAGCCCATGGCGAACTCGTCCATGCCGAGCTTGCCGAGCATGACCGCGCCCGCGTTCCACAGGTTCTGCGTCACGGTCGATTCGTATTCCGGCCTGAAGCCCGCGAGGATGTTCGAGGCCGCCTGCGAGGGCACGCCCTTGACGCAGAACACGTCCTTCACGCCGAGCGGGATGCCGCACATCGCGGGCGCGTCACCCGCCCGGATCCGCGCATCCGCCGCCTTCGCCTGCTCTAGCGCGAGTTCGGGCGTCTTGTGGGCATAGGCGTTCAGCGCATCGGCGCCGTCGATCGCAGCGATGCAGGCTTCGGTGATCTCGACCGAGGTAACCTCGCCCTTGCGCAGCGCATCGCGGGCGCCGGCAATCGTCAGTTTGTTCAGGCTCATTCGACCACCTTCGGCACGGCAAAGAAGCCCTCGCGGGCATCGGGAGCGTTCTTGAGGATCTGTTCCGCATAGCCGCCGTCGGTCACGACATCCTCGCGCCGTTTCAGCCGCATCGGCGTGACCGAGGTCATCGGCTCGATGCCGGTCACGTCGACCTCGTTCAGCTGTTCCATGAAGGTCAGGATGCCGGAGAGCTGATCGGCCAGCTTCGGCAGATCCTCTTCGGCCACGCGGATGCGCGCCAGATGCGCCACCTTGCGGGCGGTGTCGATGTCGATGGACATGAAGGTCTCCGATTGATCTTGCGCGGGTTTAACGCCCGGGGCGGCTCACTTCAAGCACGCTTCCCTTTCGGGCGCGACGCGCTAGGCTTGGGGAAACCCCGGAGGTGAACAATGAAACTGACCTGGCTCGGCCATTCCGGCTTTCGTCTGGAGATCGAGGATGCGGTGATCCTGATCGACCCCTGGCTCAGCGGCAACCCGGTCTTCCCGGCAGACCGCCGCGCCGAGGCGATCCATGGCGCCACCCATGTGCTGCTGACCCATGGCCACGGCGATCATTCGGGCGACACGCTCGCCATCGCGAAAGAGCTGAAGATCCCCGTGGTCGGGATCTTCGATCTGATCAGCTGGTGGCAGGAGAAGGAGGGTATCCAGGGCATCGGCTTCAACAAGGGCGGCACGGTCGCGCTGAACGGGGCGAAAGTGTCGATGGTGCCGGCGAGCCATTCGTCCTCGATGGGCGGGCCGCACGGGCCGGTCTACACCGGAACGGAATCGGGCTACGTGATCCGCGGCGAGGGCCATGCGATCTATGTCTCGGGCGACACCTCGATCATCGCCGACATGGGATGGATCGGCGACTATTACCAACCCGACATCGGCATCCTCTGCGCCGGCGGGCATTTCACGATGGACATGGAGGGCGCCGCCTGGGCCGCGAAGAAATACTTCGACTTCAGGACGGTGATCCCGTGCCATTACAAGACTTTCCCGCTGCTCGAACAATCGGCCGAGGCGATGAAGGCCGCGCTGCCCGGCGTCGCGGTGATCGAGCCCGACGTCATGGTGCCGTTCGATCTGTGATCCGTCGCGAGGGGGCTCTGCCCCCTCTTTGCCCTGCGGGCAAATTCACCCCCGGGATATTTGAGGCGAATCGAAAGCAGGAAGTGCGACGCTCCTGCATTCATCTTTCCATAAATATCCCGGGGTGAATTCGCGGCACCGCCGCGAAGAGGGGCAGAGCCCCTCACTTCTCGGCGTCACCGCCGCGCAGACCGGCGAAGAAGGCGCGCAGCATCTCTTCGGATTCGCGCGCGGCGATGTCGTCATAGACCTCGGGCACGTGATGCGACTGGGGATGCGAGAAGATCCGCGGCCCCTGCGCGACGCCGCCAGATTTCGGATCCGCCGCACCGTAATAGATCCGCGCGATCCGCGCCTGAGCCAGCGCCGAGGCGCACATCGGGCAGGGTTCGAGCGTGACATAAAGATCGTGGCCCGGAAGCCGCTCTGAGCCCAGGGCGGCGCAGGCAGCACGCAGTGCGAGGATTTCTGCATGGGCGGTCGGATCGCGCAGTTCCCGGGTGCGGTTGCCGGCGCGCGCCACGACGCGCCCGCCCGGGGCCACGATCACCGCGCCCACCGGCACCTCGCCGCGCAGCGCGGCGGCGCGTGCCTCGGCCAGCGCGAGATCCATGTAAGAGGTGAAGCTCATGGCCCTTCATCGCCGCCTTTGCACCGCGGTTCAAGACGCTTGCGCATCGCGCTTTGCTTCGCGCGGGCTTCGGTGTATCAGGGCGCCTTGCCCGCATTCCGCGCGCCCCCTCCCATCGAAGGACCGACGATGACCGATACGCCCGAAACCCCCGAAACCGAGCCCGAAATTCCCGCCACCGAGGTCGCCGAGACCGCGCCCGACGCGGCGGAACGTATCGCCAAGGTCATCGCGCGCTCCGGCGTCGCCTCGCGCCGCGATGCCGAGAAGATGATCCTCGCCGGCCGCGTCAGCGTCAACGGCAAGGCGATTTCCTCGCCCGCGCTCGACGTGAAGCCGGGCGACAAGGTGGTCGTCGACGGCAAGCCGCTCGACACGCCGCAGGAAACCCGGCTGTGGCTGTATTACAAGCCGCTCGGCCTCGTCACCACCGAGAAGGACGAACAGGGCCGGCGCACGATCTTCGACGAGATGCCCGAGGGGATGCCGCGGGTGATGAATGTCGGCCGGCTCGACCTCAACTCCGAGGGCCTGCTGCTCCTGACCAACGACGGCGGGCTGAAGCGCCGGCTGGAACTGCCGGAGACCGCCTGGCTGCGCAAGTATCGCGTCCGCGTCAACGGCCGGCCGAGCCCCGAGACCTTCGATCCGCTGCGCCGCGGCATCACCATCGACGGCGAGGAATTCCAGCCGATGGAAATCACCCTCGACCGCCAGCAGGGCGCGAACGCCTGGCTGACGCTTGGCCTGCGCGAGGGCCGCAACCGTGAAATCCGCCGCGCCATGGCCGAGATCGGTCTGACCGTGAACCGGCTGATCCGCGTCAGCTACGGCCCGTTCCGCCTAAACGAGATGCAGCCCGGCGACGTGCTCGAGGTGAAGCGCAAGGTGCTGCGCGACCAGCTCGGCGACAAGCTGCTGACCGGGGCCGAGGATGGCCGCCCGCCGCTCTCGGAACGCAAGCCGCGCGTGGTGCGCGGCGAGAAGGGCGCGGGCCGCCCCGAACGTTCGTTCGGCGACAAGCCGTTCGGCCGCCGCCCCGAGGGGCGTGACGACGAGGCACCGCGCAAGGGCTTCGGCCGGCAGCGCGATTTCTCGGCCGGCGGCGATGCGAAGAAGGGTGAGCGCCCGTTCCGCAGCCGTGACGACGTGCCGCGCCGCGAGGGCTTCACCCCGCGCGACGGCGAGGCGAAACCGCGCTTCGGCGCGAAGCCGCGCAGCGAGGGCAACGACCGCGGCCCGAAGCGCTTCGGCTCCGACCGGTTCGAGGGCAAGCGTCCCGAGGGCGGCGAACGTCCCTACAAGGATCGTCGCGACGGCGACCGGCCCGAGGGCAAGCGCTTCGGCGCGAAGCCGCGTTCGGAAGGGTTCCGTTCGCATGGCGACGACCGCGCGCCGCGCCGGTTCGAGGGCGGCGACCGCCCCGAGCGGGCGGAGCGTCCGCGCCGCGACGAGGACGGCAAGCGTCCGTTCGAGCGCAACGACAACCGTGGCGCCGAGGGCGAACGGTCGTTCCGCAAGCCCTACGCCAAGCGCCCCGAAGGTGAGGGCGAACGCCCGCGCCGTCCGCGCGAAGAAGGCGACCGCCCGCGCGGTTCGGGTTTCGGCAAACCCGGCTCGTTCAAGTCTGAGGGCTTCCGCAGCCACGGCGGCGCCGGCAAGCCGCGCGCGGCGGGCTTCAAGTCCCATGCCGCGGGCGCCGCGCCACGCGACGGCGAGCGCAGCGAGCGTCCGCAGGGCGCGAAGAGCTACGGCGACAAGCCGCGAGGGGACCGTCCGTTCAGCGACAAGCCGCGTGGCGAGCGCTCCTTCGGTGACAAACCGCGCAGCGACCGTCCTTACAGCGACAAGCCGCGGGGGGATCGTCCGTTCAGCGACAAGCCGCGTGGCGAGCGCTCCTTCGGTGACAAACCGCGCAGCGACCGTCCTTACAGCGACAAGCCCCGTG
>NZ_JFZB01000002.1 GCF_000740785.1 Paenirhodobacter enshiensis
GCGGGGGGACCGTCCGTTCAGCGACAAGCCGCGTGGCGAGCGCTCCTTCGGTGACAAACCGCGCAGCGACCGTCCTTACAGCGACAAGCCGCGGGGGGACCGTCCGTTCAGCGACAAGCCGCGTGGCGAGCGCTCCTTCGGTGACAAACCGCGCAGCGACCGTCCTTACAGCGACAAGCCCCGTGGGGACCGTCCGTTCAGCGACAAGCCGCGTGGCGAGCGCTCCTTCGGTGACAAACCGCGCAGCGACCGTCCTTACAGCGACAAGCCGCGGGGGGACCGTCCGTTCAGCGACAAGCCGCGTGGCGAGCGCTCCTTCGGTGACAAACCGCGCAGCGACCGTCCTTACAGCGACAAGCCCCGTGGGGACCGTCCGTTCAGCGACAAGCCGCGTGGCGAGCGCTCCTTCGGTGACAAACCGCGCAGCGACCGTCCTTACAGCGACAAGCCCCGTGGGGATCGTCCGTTCAGCGACAAGCCGCGTGGCGAGCGCTCCTTCGGTGACAAACCGCGCGGAGATCGCCCGTTCAACAAGGGCCCGGCCAACAAGGGTTCGTTCGGCAAGGGATCGTTCAGCAAGGGTCCGGGCACCGGCCCGCGCGGCGGCGCTCCGAAGCGCGGCCCGAAAAAGGACTGATCCCCCTCTGGATCGGCGGCGATGCAGTTCATACTCTCAGGGAACTGCATCCCGTCCCCGGAGGCCAAGATGTCGCTGAAATTCGTCCGAACGCTCGCCTTCTGGCTGGCTTTCGCGCTGACCCTCTCGGTCGCGCTGAAGGGAACGGTCTGAGATGGCGCAGCGGTTCGGCGGCAAATACAGCCCGCAACCGATGGATGCGGGCACATCCGACAGCCCGGGATACTCCGGCGTCGCCCCCGGCCGGACGGTCACCGCCGCCGAGCCCGTGCATCCGCTGGCGCGGCGCCCGGTCTGGCTGATCGTCGCGGCGATCCCGTTTCTGCCCTCGGCCTTCGGCGGCGGGCCGGGCGCGCTGATCCGCGGCCTCGGCGCCTTCGCGCTGGTCGCGGGCGCGGCATTTCTCATCCGCGAGGGGCTGAAGGCCGAAGCCGCATGGCAGGCGCGCAGCGCCGCCCGCCGCCCGGTCCTGCCGCGCAAGATCCTCGGCTCCATCGTCTTCGGGCTGGGCCTCGGGCTCGGCGCGGGACAGGCGGGGATGCTCGGTGCCATCGCCATCGGAGCGGTGGCCGCGATCCTCGCGCTGACCGCCTTCGGCCCCGACCCGCTGCGTGACAAGGGGATGGAGGGCTTCGACGGCATCCAGCACGACCGCGCCGCCCGCGCCATCGCCGAGGGCGAGAAACGCCTGACCGAGATGCGCGAGGCGATCCGGCGCACCGGCGACATCGCGCTGAGCGACCGGGTGGAGCGTTTCGCCCGGGGCGCGCAGGCGCTGTTTCGCGCCGTCGAACAGGATCCGGGCGATCTCGCGCTCGCGCGGCGCTATATGGGCGTCTACCTCGACGGGGCCCGCGACGCGACGAGCCGCTTCGTCGAGCTGTGGATCGCGCATCGCGACACCGCCGCCCGCACCGCCTATGAGGCATTGCTGACAGACCTCGAAACCGATTTCGCCTCCCGCACCCGCACCCTGATCGAGGGCGGCCGGCAGGATCTCACCCTGGAAATCGAGGTGCTGCGCGAGCGGCTGAGCCGCGAAGGTCTGCGCGCGGACCCCGTCGCCGAAACGCCCCCCCCGCCCGAGAGCTGAGACACGAAAGTTTCGGTTGTTCTGCCCCGAACTGCGGGGGAATATGCACCGGAGCGCTCCGAACGGGGCACAACTTCGACGAAAACCGCTTCACCGATACCGCTTCACGAATGCCGGCGGGCCGTTCCGCCACCGCCCAGAAGGGAAAACCGCATGACCGATACCGTCCGCGCCCAATCCGCCGGGACCGTCGCCGAGATCGAAGCCGTCGCGAACACCGCGTTGCCGCCGCCGAACAGCACCGTCGTTCCCCTGGCCGAGGCCCCCGCCCCCGTCGCGGCCGAGATCCGCGCCCGGATGGCTGAGGTGACGCTCGGCGATTCGGGCTCGGTGCTGTATTTCGGCGCGAAGGCGCAGACCGAGCTGCAGACCATCAGCCAGCAGATGCTGGGCGATGTGAAGAACAAGGATCTGGGGCCGGCGGGCGACAGCCTCGGGCAGATCGTGACCGCGCTGCGCGGCTTCTCGGTGTCGGAACTCGACGTGCGGCGCGAGCGCAGCCTGTGGGAGAAGATCACCGGCCGCGCCGCGCCTTTCGCGCGGTTCCTGTCGCGCTTCGAGAAGGTGCAGGACCAGATCGACACGATCACCGCCGAGCTCGAATCGCACGAGATGAAGCTGCTGAAGGACGTGAAGGGCCTCGATCAGCTCTACAGCAAGACGCTCGGTTTCTATGACGAGCTGGCGCTCTATATCGCGGCGGGCGAGGCGAAGCTCGCCGAGATCGACGCGACCGTCGTGCCGGCGAAGGAAGCCGAGGTCGAGGCCGCGCCGGAGGATCAGAAGATCCTGCGCGCTCAGGAGCTGCGCGATCTGCGTTCGGCCCGCGACGATCTGGAGCGCCGGGTGCACGATCTGAAACTGACCCGTCAGGTGACGATGCAGGCCCTGCCCTCGATCCGGCTGGTGCAGGAAAACGACAAGTCTCTGATTACCAAGATCAATTCGACACTGGTGAACACCGTCCCGCTGTGGGAGACGCAGCTCGCTCAGGCGGTGACGATCCAGCGCTCGGCCGAGGCGGCGGGCGCGGTCAAACAGGCGGCCGATCTGACCAACGAGCTTCTGACCGCGAACGCGAAGAACCTGCGTCAGGCCAATCAGGCCGTGCGCACCGAGATGGAGCGCGGCATCTTCGACATCGAGGCGGTGAAGACCGCGAATGCCGAGCTGATCGCCACCATCGAAGACAGCCTGCGCATCGCCGACGAGGGCAAGGCGCGCCGCGCCGCAGCCGAAAAGGATCTGACCGAGATGGAAGGCAAGCTGCGCGAAACGCTGACCTCGGCGAAGGCCCATGCCGATGCGCCCGCGCAGCCTGCGGCCTGACGCGCGATGGCCGTTTTGATCCCCGCACTGCGGCGGGGGCTGTGGGGGGCTCTGGCCGTCTGGATGGCGGGATGCGCCGCCGTCCCCGCCGCCGATCCGCCCGCCGCAACGCCCGTCTCCACTCTGGCCGAGACAGAACCCCCGACCGATGCCGAGGGCAAACCCCTGCCGCCCGGAGTGCTCAGCCGCGCGATGAGGGCCTATTATGCCGATGTCGAACGCAGCCTGCGCGCACAGGGGCTGATGCGCACCGAGATCGCGCCGAAGGATGCGCCGCTCACCCGCGAGCGGCTGATCGGGGACTTCCTGCGCATCGCGCTTTACGACGAATATGCCGATGCCGGGCGTGGGTTCATCGCGCGGTTGACGCCGAGCCATCTGCGCCGCTGGGAACAGCCGGTGCGGATGGTGACGCAATACGGTGCCTCGGTGCCTCAGGCACAGCGTCGCGCGACGGACGCCGAGATCCGCGCCTATGCCACACGATTGCAGCGCGCCTCGGGGCATCCGGTTTCGCTGGTGCCGGAGGGGGGCAATTTCACCGTCTTCGTGTTGAACGAGGACGAGCGCCGCGCGCTCGGCCCGCAACTGAAGACGCTGGTGCCGGGGATCGACCGGGCCTCGCTGCGCGCGATCACCGATCTGGCGCCGTCGAACTTCTGCGTGGTCTTCGCCTTCTCGCCGCCGGTGCGTTACGACTATTCGCGCGCCATTGCGGTGATCCGGGCAGAGCTGCCGGCGCGGCTGCGCAGCTCCTGCATCGAGGAGGAGCTGGCGCAGGGCATGGGGCTCGCGAACGACAGCCCCGAGGCGCGACCCTCGATCTTCAACGACGACGAGGAATTCTCGCGCCTGACCCGACACGACGAAATGCTGCTGCGCATCCTTTACGACCCGGCCTTGCGCCCGGGCATGACCGAAACCCAGGCCCGCCCCGTGGTCAGCGACATCGCCACCGGGCTGATCGGCCCGACCCGAACCGGGCCGCGCGGCGCACATCCCTAGGAGGACATGATGGGCATTCTCGATTTCCTGTCCGGCGAGTTCATCGACGTCATCGAATGGACCGACGACACCCGCGACACGATGGTCTGGCGCTTCGAGCGCTACGATCACGCGATCAAATACGGCGCCAAGCTGACCGTGCGCGAGGGGCAGGCCGCCGTCTTCGTCCACGAGGGCCAGATCGCCGACGTGTTCAAGCCCGGTCTCTACCAGCTCGAGACCAACAACATGCCGATCCTGACCACCTTGCAGCACTGGGACCACGGCTTTCACTCGCCGTTCAAGTCCGAGATCTATTTCGTCAACACCACCCGGTTCAACGACCAGAAATGGGGCACGAAGAACCCGGTGATCTGCCGTGACAGCGAATTCGGCATGGTGCGGCTGCGCGCCTTCGGCAGCTATTCGATGCGCGTCGCGGACCCGGCGAAATTCATGTCCGAGATCGTCGGAACCGATGGCGAGTTCACCGCCGACGAGATCAGCTTCCAGATCCGCAACGTGATCGTGCAGGAGTTCAGCCGCGTCGTCGCCTCGTCTCAGGTGCCGGTGCTGGACATGGCGGCGAACACCGCCGATTTCGGCAAGCTGGTGACAAAGGCGATCGAGCCGACCATCGCCGCCTATGGCCTGTCGATCCCGGAATTCTACGTCGAGAACATCTCGCTGCCCGATGCGGTCGAAGCGGTGCTCGACAAGCGCACCTCGATGGGGATCGTGGGCGATCTGAACCGCTACATGCAGTTCAATGCCGCCGAGGCGATGGGGCAGCCGGGGTCCGGCGCCTCGGCCGGGATGGGAACGGCGATGGGCGCCGGGATCGGTGCCGGCATGGGCATGGCGATGGGATCGCAGATGGCCCAAGGTCAGATGGCGCAAGGGTGGGGCCCCTGGGGACAGACGCCGGGCGCGGCGCCCGGTATCGCCCCGCAGGCCGCCGCCCAGCCCACCGCCCAGCCTGTCGCCGTCCCGCCGCCGGTTCCGGCCGAGACGGTCTGGCATGTCGCGGTGAACGGTCAGGCGAGCGGGCCTTACAGCCGCGCGGCCCTCGGCCAGCAGGTCACCTCGGGCGAGCTGAGCCGCGACACGCTGGTCTGGTCGCCCGGTCAGGACGGCTGGAAAGCCGCCGGCGAGATCGCCGAACTCGCCCCGCTGTTCACCCTCCAGCCGCCGCCCGTGCCGCCCGTGCCCCCGGTGCCGCAGGCCTGACGAGACCCCCGGAAACGCAACAGGGGCGGCTCCGACGAGCCGCCCCTTGCCATGTCATCGCGACGAAACCGCCTCAGTTCAGCGGCTTGTCGAGGGTGACGCGCACCATTTTCGTCTTCGCCCCGTCGATGCCGAAATCGTTGTCGGTCACCAGAACCAGCGTCTTCGGGTCGATCACCGCCACGCCCTCGATCTTGTCGGGCATCCCGGCGTGATCGTCGCTGTTGAAGATCAGCGTCTTCTTCAGCGGCACGATGCCGGCGGCGGCCAGATCCTCGGATTTCAGCTGTTCGAGGCTCGGCTTTGTCGCCACATCGTCGAACCGCGCCGGAAGCGGCGTCGCGCCGGCCAGATCGACCTCGTAAAGCAGCGTCGTCTTCGAGATCCGTTCCAGCACCAGCAGACGATCGGGCCCGATCGCCACCATCTCGGACACTTTCACGTCGCCCTGCTTGCGCGCCTTCTTGGCATTGTCGGCCTTGAAGGCGTCGGGCGTGTCGATCTGATAGACATATTCGTGCTTCACCGCCTCGGCCTTGCGGTCGAAGCTGAACAGACGCAGCAGGCGCGAGGACTTGAACGCCGCCTCGTCCGGATTGGCGAGCGGGCTCTGCATCACGAAATACAGCGTCGCCTCGTCGGGCGAGACGGCGATGGATTCGAGACCGCGGTTCAGCTCGCGCTTGACGAGGATCGCCGGCAGCTTGCCGTGAACCGGGTAATCCGCCTGGGCATAATCGCCCTCGGTCCCGGCCGGCACCAGACGGTCGAGCACCTTGCCATCCGCCGCCACATGCGAGATCGAGGGGCCGTATTCATCCGAGATCCAGAAGCTGCCATCGGCCAGACGGGCGAGCGATTCGCTGTCGAAGCCGTTCGGGTTCTGCGCCATCAGGCTGCCATCGGCGGCATAGGGCTTCTCGGTCGGGTTCTTCGCCAGCGGAACCGAGATCCCGCTCAGCTTCTTGCCGTCCGTGCCGAGAAGCGGATAGGCGCCCGCGACGGACACCTTCTCGCCCTCGATGCGCAGCGCGTAGATCGTCGGATCGAAACCCGGCACCGGGAAGATCTTGCCGTCCTTGTCGCCCGCGCACATCGCATCGGTATCGGCGCCGGTCAGATCCTTCGCCTCGTCACAGGCGATGTTCGGGCCGCGGTCGGTGATGGTGTAGATCAGCCCCGCGTCCTCGCCCGCCCGGTGCGTCGCGCCCGAACCGTAACCCACGCTCAGCGCCGTCGTCTGGCCGCTCTTGAACGTGACGTCGGCAAGTGGGATGACTGGGGCGTCCAGCATCTGGACCTCATCGGCCCGGGCCGCGCCCGCCAGCCAGACCGAGGCCAGCGCGCTCGTGGCACAAAGAATGAATGCCGTCTTCATGATGGAAATCCTCTCGTCGCATCTGTCGGCCTCCGCGATAAGCGGTTTCGTTGACAGTCATGTGACGATGCGAACCGAGAACGTCCGACAGCCGGGAACCGTGCGGCCATGATCCAGATCCCGAAAGTGCCCCGCCGCGCCGCGGCATCGGCCACCGACACCGAACGACATTTCCCCTGCGAGGCCTGCGGTGCCGATCTGACCTTCGCGCCGGGACAGGACCGGCTGGTCTGTTCGCATTGCGGCCATGAGCAGGCGATCCCGAGCGCGGTCGGGCGCGGCCAGTCGCGTCTGGTCGAGCTGCCCCTCGAACAGGGCCTGCGCAACGACCTGCCCGCCGAGGACATCGAAGAAACACGCGCGCTGCGCTGCCCGAACTGCGGCGCCGAGATCGGCCTTTCCGGGGCCGAGCACGCCACCACCTGCCCGTTCTGCGCCACCCCCGTCGTCACCGACACCGGCACCCGGCGCCGGATCAAGCCGCAGGGCGTGCTGCCCTTCGTATTGAGCGAGGAACAGGCGCGCGAGGCGCTGACGCGCTGGCTCGGCTCGCTGTGGTTCGCCCCATCGGGGCTGGCGCAATACGCGCGCAAGGGGCGGCGGATGACCGGCGTCTATGCGCCGTTCTGGACCTTCGACGCCAGCACCCACACCCGCTACGACGGCCAGCGCGGCGATGTCTATTACGAGACCCGCACCGTCGAGGTGATGGTCGACGGCCGGCCGCAGATGCGCACCGAGCAGGTCGAGCGGATCCGCTGGACCGCGGTCTCGGGCGCGGTGGCGCGCGATTTCGACGACGTGCTGATCTATGCGGCGAAGACCCTTGCGCCCGATCATGTCGCGGGTCTCAGCCCCTGGGATCTGTCGGCGCTGCGCGATTACCGCACCGATTACCTCGCCGGTTTCTCGGCCGAGGGCTACACGCAGGAGCTCTCCGAAGGCCACGAGCAGGCCACCGCCGAAATGGTCGCGGTGATCCAGACCGACATCCGGCGCGACATCGGCGGCGACCGCCAGCAGATCGACGCGATGGATCCGCGCTTCTCGGACGAGACGTTCAAGCACATCCTTCTGCCGATCTGGACCGCCGCCTATCGCTTCCAGGGCCGCGCCTTCACCTTCGTGGTCAACGCCCAGACCGGGCAGGTGCAGGGCGACCGGCCGTGGTCGCCGTGGAAGATCGCCGCGGCGGTGGCGGCGGTGCTGATCGTGGCCGGGGTGCTTTACTACATGAACGGAAACCGCTGATGGCCCGGATCTTCTGCGCCGGCGAAGCGCTGATCGACATGTTGCCCGGCCGGACCGATGCGGGGGACACGGCCTTCGTGCCCCATCCCGGCGGCTCGGTGTTCAACACGGCGGTGGCGCTCGGCCGGCTCGGGGCGCGGGTGGCGCTGATCTCGGGGGTGTCGCACGATCTCTTCGGCGCGATGCTGGCCGGGGGGCTGACCGCCTCGGGTGTCGAAACCGGCTGTCTGATCCGCAGCGCGCGCCCCACCACGCTCGCCTTCGTGACGCTGACGGATGGCGAGGCGCGCTATGCCTTCTATGACGAGGCGACCGCGGGCCGGATGCTGACCCCTGATGACATCCCCGCCCTGCCCCCGCCCGATGCCACGGGCGGCGCGCTGTTTCTGGGCGGCATCTCTCTCGCGGTCGAGCCCTGCGCCAGCGCCTACGAGGCCCTCGCCCGGCGCGAGGCCGGCCGGCGGCTGATCGTGCTCGACCCGAATATCCGCCCCGGTTTCATCGCCGATGAGGCGGCGTTCCGCGCAAGGCTCGGCCGGCTGATGGCGCTCGCCGATATCGTGAAACTGTCCGGGGACGATCTCGACTGGATCTCGGGCCCCGAGGGCGAGGCCACCGACCGCGCGCGCGGGCTGCTGGCGCTCGGCCCCGGCCTGATCGTGCTGACCCGCGGCGCAGAAGGCGCGGTGGCGCTGCGCCCGGCGGGCGAGGTGCGGGTGCCGGCACGCCGCGCGCAGGTCGTCGATACCGTCGGCGCGGGCGACACGTTCAACGCCGGGCTGCTGGCATCGCTTGCAGCGGCCGGGGCGCTTGACCGCGCGGCACTCGATGCCGCGCCGGACAGGCTGATCGCCGAAGCGCTGGCGCTTGGCGTCGCGGCCGCCGCCGTCAACGTCACCCGCGCCGGCGCCAACCCTCCCTGGAAACACGAACTGTCGGAGTCCGAGACATGAGAGCCCTTCTGCAACGCGTCGCCCATGCCAGGGTCGAGGTCGAGGGCCGCATCACCGGCCAGATCGGGCCGGGGCTGCTGATCCTCGTCTGCGCGATGCAGGGCGATACCGAGGTGCAGGCCGACAAGCTCGCCGCGCGCGTCGCGAAATGCCGGATCTTCCGCGACGAGAACGACAAGATGAACCGCTCGGTCCTCGACGTCGGCGGGTCTTGCCTGGTGGTCAGCCAGTTCACGCTCGCGGCCGATACGTCCTCGGGCAACCGCCCGGGCTTCTCCACCGCCGCGCCGCCCGATCAGGGCAACCTGCTTTATCAGCGCTTCGCCACGGCGCTGCGCGAACTCTCGCTGCCCGTCGAGATGGGCGAGTTCGGCGCCGACATGAAGGTGAGCCTGCTGAACGACGGCCCCATCACGATCTGGATGGATACCGCCGACCGGGCCTGATCCGGGGCGAGATCAGTCGCCCATCGCCTCGCGCCAGTGACGGCGGCACAGCGCCACATAGGTCTCGTTGCCGCCGATCTGCACCTGCGCGCCTTCGCGTGCCACCTGACCGTCCGGCCCGAGGCGCACCACCATCGTCGCCTTGCGGCCGCAATGGCAGATCGTGCGGACCTCGCGCATCTCGTCGGCGAGCGCCAGAAGCGCCGCCGAGCCGGGAAACAGCTCGCCCCGGAAATCGACGCGCAGCCCGTAGCACATCACCGGCACGTCGAGGTCGTCGACCGCGCGGGCGAGCTGCCAGACCTGCTCGCGGCTGAGGAACTGCGCCTCGTCGACGAAGACGCAGGCGCAGGGGCCTTCGGAAAGGCGCCGATAGATCATCGCGAACATGTCGGTCGTGGCGTCGAAACAGGCGGCCTCGGCGCCGATGCCGATGCGGCTGGCGATCCGGCCGGTGCCGGCGCGGCCGTCGAACCCGGCGGTGACGAGGAAGGTTTGCATCCCCCGCTCGATATAATTGTGCGAGGCCTGGAGCAGGATCGTGCTCTTGCCGGCGTTCATCGTCGAGTAATGGAAATACAGCTTGGCCATGCGCGGCGGGGTAGCGCGAAGGCCCGCGCGGAGCAAGCCGCCACCCGCCCCCGGGACATGAGAAAGGGCCCCGAAGGGCCCTTTCGCGAGATCGGTTCAGATCACCGGAGGTGTTCCGCGCCAGACTTACTCAGCGGCAGCGGTCGCGGGGCGACGACGGCGCGGACGGGCGGCACCGCCGTCGGCGGGCTTCGCCTGCGGCTTCGGCGCGGGCTTGGCGGCACGCGGCTTCGACGCGGCCCCTTCGGCACGCGGCGGGCGCTGGCCCTGACCAGCCTGACCGCGATGCGGCTTGCGGCCCTGCTTGGGCTGCTGCTGCGCGGCGCGAGCGACCTCGGCCGCGGCATGGGGCTCGCCGCCGATCACCGGGATCTTCTGACCCATGGTCTTCTCGATCGACTTCAGCTCGTCCATCTCGGCCGGGGCGCAGAAGGCGATCGCGGTGCCGGCCCGGCCCGCACGCGCGGTGCGCCCGATGCGGTGCACGTAGTTGTCGGGCACGTTCGGCAGGTCGTAGTTGTAGACGAAGGCCACCTGCGGGATGTCGATGCCACGCGCGGCCACGTCGGTCGCGATCAGCACCTTGATCTCGCCGGCGCGGAACGCGGCAAGCGCGCGCTCACGCTGGTTCTGCGACTTGTTGCCGTGGATCGCGGCGACCGAGAAGCCCCACTTTTCCAAAAGGTTCGCCAGCTTGTCGGCGCCATGCTTGGTGCGCGAGAACACGATCGACAGCTCGTCGACATGCTTCGACAGATATTCCGCCAGCAGCGCCGCCTTGTCGCCCTGGGTGGTGAAATGCACGCCCTGCTCGATACGGTCGGCGGCCTTGCCCGGAGGCGCGGCCTCGATCCGCACCGGATCGGTCAGATAGCTCTGCGCCAGCTCTTCCATCAGCTTCGGCATGGTGGCCGAGAACAGCATGGTCTGACGCTCGGCCGGGATCAGCTTGGCGATGCGGCGCAGCGCATGGATGAACCCGATGTCGAGCATCTGGTCCGCCTCGTCGAGGACCAGATACTTGGTCTCGGACAGCACCAGCGCGCGGCGTTCGAGCAGGTCGAGCAGACGGCCGGGCGTCGCGATCAGCACATCGGTGCCCTTGGCGAGCTTTTCCGACTGCGCGTTGATCGAGGCACCGCCCACCACGCGCTGGATGCGCACCGGCGCGTCCTTGGCGAAGGCGGCGAGGTTGTCATGGATCTGCGTCGCCAGTTCGCGCGTCGGCGCCAGAACCAGCGCACGCACCGTCTTCGGCGCCGGGCGCTTGCCATAGGCGATGATGCGGGTCAGCATCGGCAGACCGAACGCGGCAGTCTTGCCGGTGCCGGTCTGCGCCAGACCCAGCAGGTCGCGGCCGCGCACGATATGCGGGATGCCCTGTTCCTGGATCGGCGTCGGCTTGATCAGCCCGAGGCCCGCGAGGTTCTGCAAAAGGATCGGCGCGAGGCCGAGGTTGTCGAAGTTTTCCAAATCTTTTCTTTCATGGCGCGCGGCAGCGCGCGAAACGGATCGCCGCGCGGGAAGGCACGGCAGGCGGGCGGGCGCGGGGTTGTCTCCCGCTGGCCCCCCGCGTGATCTGAGGCCTGATATCCGGATCTTGTCCCCCTTGTCGTCTCGGCTCTGGCCGGGTTACGGGGGCGGCTGCTCACGCGGGCAGCGGATCTCGGACTTCCGGCACATGGGGCCTGAGCGCATGAAAGTCAAGGAAAACACGCCCGGCCCGCGCGAAACAGGCCGGACGGTCCCGGGAAATCCGTCTCAGACAGCGTTCGGCGGCGGCAGGCCGTCGCGGAAGGCGATCAGATTGTCGAGCGCCATGAACCCCATCGAATCGCGCACCTCGAGCGCTGCGGTGCCGAGATGCGGCAGCAAGGTGACGTTCTCCATCGCGCGAAGTTCTTCGGGGACGAAGGGCTCGCGCTCGAACACGTCGAGGCCGGCACCGGCGATCCGGCCTGCCTGAAGCGCGGCGATCAGCGCCGGTTCGTCGACGATGTCACCGCGCGCGATGTTGATGAAATGCGCGTGCGGCTGCATCTTGGCGAAAGCCTCCGCGCCGATCATGTACCGGGTCTCGGGCGAGGCGGGCACCGCCACCACCACGAAATCCGAGCCGCCGAGCAGCTCGTCCAGGCTCACCTGCCGCGCGGGGAAATCGGCCGCGCGCGGCGAGCGGTTGTGGTAAAGCACGCTCATCCCGAAGCCGAAATGGCAGCGCCGCGCGATGGCCGCGCCGATCCGGCCGAAACCGATGATGCCCACCGTCTTGCCGCTGACATGGTGGCCGAGGAACTGCGTCGGCGTCCAGCCGGTCCACTGACCCGCGCGCACGAAACGCTCGCCCGCGCCGGCGCGGCGCGCACTCATCAGGATCAGCATCATGCCGATGTCGGCGGTGGCGTCGGTGACGGCGCCGGGCGTGTTGGTCACCACGATGCCCTGCGCCTTCGCCGCCGCGACGTCGATGTGATTGTAGCCCACGCCGAAATTCGCGACGATCCGCGCCCGGGGGGTTCCCTCGAAGGCCGCTGCGGTCATCTTGTCGCCCAGAGTGACCAGAAGTGCGTCATAGTCCGCCAGTGCCTGGCGCGCCTCGGCCTCGGTCAGCGGCACCGATCCGTTGCGAAAGGTGGTGTCGAATTCCGCGGCGACGCGGCGTTCGACCGCAGGGGTCAGCGCCCGGGTGACCAGAAGTTTCATCAAAACAGCTTCCCTCCGACCGGCACATCGGATTTCGGACCGATCAGCACGACCTCGCCCGTCGCGTCGGGCAGGCCGAGCGTCAGCACCTCGGAGATGAACGGCCCGATCTGGCGCGGCGGGAAGTTCACCACGCCCAGCACCTGCTGCCCGATCAGGCTCTCGGGCGTGTAATGCGCGGTGATCTGCGCCGAAGACCGGCGCTCGCCGATCTCGGGGCCGAAGTCGATGGTCAGCTTGTAGGCGGGTTTGCGCGCCTGCGGGAAGGCCTCGGCCTTGACGATGACACCGACGCGGATGTCGAGTTTCAGGAAGTCGTCATAGGTCGCGGTCATTTCCCGAGTTCCCTTCCCCGTTCGGCGGCGGCATGGACGGCGCGGTTCAGCAGGCCGGGGAAGCCGGTCTCGGCCTCCATCAGCACGGCGAGGGCGGCGGCCGTGGTCCCGCCCGGCGAGGTGACATTGATGCGCAGCTGCGCCGGATCGTCGGGCGACTGCATCGCCAGCGCCCCCGCCCCGGCGACCGTCGCGCGCGCGAGCGTCAGCGCGAGCTCGGGCGACAGCCCCTCGGCCACGCCGGCGGCGGCGAGCGTCTCGATCAGGTGGAACACATAGGCCGGGCCGGAGCCCGAAACCGCCGTCACCGCATCCATCTGGCTTTCGGCATCGAGCCGCACCACCTGACCGACCGCGGAGAGAAGCCCCTCGGCGAGCGTGAGATCGGCCTCGGAGGCCGAGGCATTGCCGATGATCGGGGTGATGCCCTGACCGATCGCGGCCGGGGTGTTGGGCATGGCGCGCACGACCGGGGTGCCGGCGCCCAGAACCGCCTCATAAGCGGCAAGGCGGATCCCCGCCGCGACGGACACGAACAGCGTCCTGCCCCCGCCGAGCGGTGCGAGCTGCGGCAGCGCACCGGCCATCTTCTGCGGCTTGACCGCGACCACCGCCACCGCGGCATCCGAGGGAACCGGGCCGCCGATGCGCACGCCCGTGGCTTTCAGCGCCTCGGACGGGTGCGGCGTGATCACCTGCACCGCCTGCGGATTCAGCCCCTGACGCAGCCAGCCCGAAAGCAGCGCCCCGCCCATCTTGCCATGCCCCAGAAGGACCAGACCACGTGCCTCGATCGCCTTGAAATCCATGTCGTTCCCCTTTCAGGGGGCGACATTAGGCACGGCCATAGGCCTCTGCAATGGCGACCTTCATCGCCTGAGCCGGGGTTTCGCCCGCCCAGCACACCAGCTGCATCGCGGGATAGAAGCGCTCGGCCGCGACGACGGCGGCGCCGATCATACGGTCGACCTGCTCGGTCGAGGCGCATTGCCCGCCCGCCAGGCACAGCCCATTGCGCCACACCATCATCTTCTGATCCGGCCAGAGCGCGAAAGCCCCCATCCAGCACTGATCGTTGATGCGGTTGAGAAGGTCGTAGAACGCGCCATGCCGCTCGGCAGGGGCGTCGAGTTCGAAGGTCGAGATCAGGCGCAGGGTCTCGTCCTGTTCGGACCAGGCGAGCGTGATCGAATAGGTGCGCCACTGACCCTCGACCATCATCGCGATCTGATCGTCGGCCACGCGGTCGAAATCCCATTCGTGGGCCTGAGCGAGGTCCTCCACGACGTCGATCGGATGCAGATCGCCGACCTCGAGATAGTCTTCCGTCGCAGCCATCCGGCCCTCTCCCCGTTCTTCCGCCAGGCCCGCGACCGAGGCGCGTTTTCGGCGGTGTCCCACAAATACCGGCGTCTGGTTGCGCCGCTCATACCATATATCGTGAGACGAGGGGGGAAGGCTGTAAAGCCATTTGTCGTGGATAACTCAGGGGGCAGACACAATATACGGGGATAACCCATGGGAAGACCCGGGGATGGACAGGGGAGCAAATGGCGCCCCCCCGAAGTGGCCCGCCCCCCTCCGTCGCGCGCCGGTTTGACCCGCCGGGAGGCAGACAACTGCGGGAATCACCCTCTGCCACGCACGAATCCACTCCGAATCAGCAGGGACGACGGATGATTCGTCTGCGTATTTTTCGCCACAATCGACATTTCATCCCGCATTTTGGCATATACACGCACATTCCGGACAGCATTGTTCAAAATCTGCCGAAGAAATGATCGCCACCCCCGGAACCCCCTGTCGCTGTTGGGTCTTCGAAGGTCGCGACCGGGCGGTTTTCCGGTTTTCTTGCCGCCCCGACAGACGCCAACCCGCAGGAATGTTCATGAACAGTTGAATTCTTGTGTAAGGCCCGTCTAGTCTTCGGTTCACGGGAACAACTAATTACAAAATCCATGGGGAGCCCGCGTTGTCGACTATCCAGACCGGCGAACCTTTCGTCGTATTCGATCATGTCCAGAAGAGCTATGATGGCGAAAATCTGGTCGTGAAGGACCTCAACCTCTCCATCGGGAAAGGTGAATTTCTGACCATGCTCGGGCCGTCGGGCTCGGGCAAGACCACCTGCCTGATGATGCTCGCCGGTTTCGAGACCGCGACGCGCGGGCAGATTCTGCTGAACGGGGTGAACATCAACGAAATGCCGCCGCACAAGCGCGGCATCGGCATGGTGTTCCAGAACTACGCCCTGTTCCCGCACATGACGGTGGCGGAGAACCTCTCCTTCCCGCTGGAAGTGCGCGGCATGGACAAGGCCGAGCGCGAGGAGAAAGTCACCCGCGCCCTGGACATGGTGCAGATGGGCAAGTTCGCCGCGCGCCGTCCCGGCCAGATGTCGGGCGGTCAGTGTCAGCGTATCGCGCTGGCCCGGGCGCTGGTGTTCGATCCGGAACTGGTGCTGATGGACGAGCCGCTCGGCGCGCTCGACAAGCAGCTGCGCGAGCACATGCAATACGAGATCAAGGCGTTGCATGACCGTCTCGGCATCACCGTGGTCTACGTCACCCATGACCAGGGCGAAGCGCTGACCATGTCGGACCGCGTTGCCGTGTTCAACGACGGACGCATCCAGCAGCTGGCCCCGCCCGATGAGCTTTACGAGCGTCCGAAGAACAGCTTCGTCGCCCAGTTCATCGGCGAGAACAACAAGCTGCCGGGCACCGTCGAGGCGCTGGACGGCGATCACTGCACCGTTCGGCTGCAGACCGGCGAGCTGATCACCGCCACGCCCGTCAACATCCGTCACGTCGGGCAGGAGACTCTGGTCTCGATCCGTCCCGAACGCGTGGAACACAAGTCCGAGATGATCCCCGCAGGCGCCTACATGATCGACGCCGAAGTGATCGAGGTCATCTACATGGGCGACATCTTCCGCACCCGGATGCGGGTCGCCGGAACCGAAGATTTCGTGATGAAATCCCGCAACACGATGGGTCAGACCCGTCTTGCCGCGGGCCAGAAGCTGAAAATCGGCTGGCATCCGGCGGATGCCCGCGCCCTCGACCCGATCGAATGATCGGCACCAAATACCAACAAACAATGCAACCGGGAGTTGAACGAATGAAGAAACTGATCCTCACCACGGCGCTGACCTGCTGCATGGGCGCGGCCGCTCAGGCCGACGTGGTCGTGATGAGCTGGGGCGGCAGCTACGGCAAGGCGCAGACCGAAGCCTACGTGAAGCCCTTCGCCGAGAAGTTCGGCATCAAGACCACCATGATCGACGCCGACAACCCGGCCACCCCGATCAAGGCGCAGGTCGAGGCCGGCAACGTCTCGGTCGACATCGCCTCGCTCGAATACGCTGACGCGGTGCGGATGTGCGACGAAGGTCTGCTCGAGCCGATCGACGCCTCGAAGCTGGCTCCGGCGCCCGATGGCACCCCGGCAACCGAGGACTTCCTGCCCGGCGCTCTGACCGACTGCGGCGTCTCGACCGACATCTGGGCGAACGTCTACGCCTACGATTCGACCAAGTTCCCGGGCGAAAAGCCGACCACCATCGCCGATTTCTTCGACACCAAGAAGTTCCCCGGCAAGCGTGGCGTGAACAAGCGCCCGAAGGCGGTTCTGGAAATCGCGCTGATGGCTGACGGCGTTCCGGCCGCCGACGTGTACAAGGTTCTCGCCACGCCGGAAGGTCTCGACCGCGCGTTCAAGAAGCTCGACACGATCAAGAAGGACATCGTGTGGTGGGAAGCCGGTGCGCAGGCGCCGCAGCTGCTCGCCGATGGCGAAGTCGTCATGACCACCGCCTACAACGGCCGTATCTTCAACGCCGTCGCCGACGAGCACAAGCCCTTCGTCATCGTCTGGGACGGCCAGGTCTACGAGAACGAGATGTTCGCGATCCCGAAGGGTGCGCCGCACGCCGAGGACGCGATGAAGTTCCTGACCTACTCGACCTCGACCGAAGGTCTGCGTCGCTCGGCGCAGTGGATCTCCTACGGCCCGGCCCGCAAGTCGGCTCTGAAGGAAGACCTGCTGTTCCACGACGGCAAGACCGAGATGCTGCCGAACCTGCCGACCTATCCGGGCAACATGAAGAACGCCCTCGAAACCTCGATGGAGTTCTGGGTCGACCATCAGACCGAGCTGAGCGAGCGCTTCAACGCCTGGCTCGCGGCGAACTGAGACTGACGTCACGACCAGCCGGGGAAGGCTCTGCCTTCCCCGCAGCACCCGGGGCCTGACGGCCCCGGGCCTCCGGGGTCTTGACTGGAGCGCCCCCGCGCCCGCCCCCACCCCGACAGACCGATGGGATCAGGAATGACGGAAACTGCCTCGCTCACCACTTCGGACGGCAAGCCGCTCAAGGCCGCGCTCGCCGCTTCGCTCGCAACCCGCCGGAAGAAGGCGCTCCTGCTGGTGGCGCCGCTTCTCCTGTTCGTGTTGGTGACATTCATCGTGCCGATCGGACAGATGCTGTTCCAATCCGTGCACAACGACGGCTTCAGCTCGACCGCACCGACGCTGCAGGCCTGGTTCAAGGACCACCCCGAGGGCTCGGATATCGACGAAAGCGCCTATGCCGCGCTCGCCGCCGACCTCAAGCAGATGAAGGCCGACCGCACCGCCGGTGTCGCCGGCACCCGCATCAACTATGACATTTCCGGCACGCAGTCGCTGTTCACCTCGACCGCGCGCAAGGCCGACACGATGAAGCCGCCGTACAAGGACGCGATCCTCGCGACGAGCGACAAGTGGGGCGACCCCAACGTCTGGCGCGCGATGCGCGATGCGTCCTCGCCCTACACAATCGACTTCTTCCTGAACGCCGTCGACATGACCCGCGCCTCGGACGGCCATATCGTCGCCGTGCCCTCGGATCAGGCGGTCTACAAGAAGCTGTTCTGGCGCACCATCGTGATGTCTGCCGAGATCACCGTGCTGTGCCTGCTGCTCGGGTTCCCGATCGCCTTCCTGCTGGCGAACATCCCGATGCGTCACGCGATGCTGCTGATGATCCTGGTGCTGCTGCCGTTCTGGACCTCGCTTCTGGTGCGCACGACCTCGTGGATGGTGCTGCTGCAACAGCAAGGCGTGATCAACGACCTGCTGGTCTGGCTCGGCATCATCGACAACGGCCATCGTCTGGAAATGATGTACAACGAGACCGGCACGATCATCGCGATGACGCATATCCTGCTGCCCTTCACCATCCTGCCGCTCTATTCGGTGATGAAGACCATTCCGCCGAGCTATGTGCGCGCCGCGCGCTCGCTCGGGGCGACGTCCTGGACGGCGTTCCGCCGGGTCTATCTGCCGCAGACGCTGCCGGGGCTCGGCGCGGGCGGGCTGCTCGTGTTCATCCTGGCGATGGGCTACTACATCACCCCGGCCCTCGTCGGCGGCGCGGATGGGCAGATGATCTCGAACATGATCGCCTTCCACATGCAGAAGTCGCTGAACTGGTCGCTCGCGGCAGCGCTCTCGACCATCCTGCTGGTGATCGTCATGATCTTCTTCTGGATCTACGACCGCATCGTCGGCATCGACAAGATGAAGCTCGGCTGAGGAGGAAACCATGGCCCTACCCGTCTACGCCTCGCCGCTGGAACGCACCTGGCATTACAGCTATCTGACGATCTGCGCGCTGATCTTCCTGTTCCTGATGGCGCCGATCCTGATCGTCATCCCGCTCAGCTTCAACGCGCAGCCCTACTTCACCTTCACCACCGAGATGCTGCATTTCGACCCGAACGGCTACAGCCTGCGCTGGTACGATCAGCTCATCACCTTCGGGATGCAGCATCCCGAGGCGCCGCGCGACTGGTCGTTCTGGATGGACTTCTGGGAGAACGCGACCTGGATGCAGGTGGCGAAGAACTCGGTCATCATCGGTATCAGTGCCACGGTTCTGGCGACGGTTCTGGGCACCATCGCCGCGCTCGGCCTGACCCGGCCCGAGATGCCCTATCGCAAGCAGATCACCGCGGTGCTGATCTCGCCGATGATCGTGCCGATCATCATCTCGGCGACCGGCATGTTCTTCTTCTACTCCTGGGTGCGGCTGCCGATGCTGTCCTTCGATGGCGGGGTTCACATCGAATTCGCGCGTCTCGCCGGCAGCTACGCGGGCATCATCCTGGCCCATGCCGCGCTCGGTATCCCCTTCGTCATCATCACGGTGACGGCGACGCTGTCGGGCTTCGATCAGTCGCTGGTGCGCGCGGCCGCAAGCCTCGGCGCCAACCCGCGCACCGCGTTCTTCCGCGTGGTGATGCCGCTGATCATGCCGGGTGTGGTGTCGGGCGCGCTGTTCGCCTTCGTCACCTCCTTCGACGAAGTGGTCGCCGTGCTGTTCATCGCCGGCCACGATCAGCAGACCATCCCGCGGCAGATGTGGAACGGTATCCGCGAACAGATCAGCCCGGCGATCCTCGCCGTCGCAACGATCCTCGTGGCGGTGTCGATCCTGCTGCTGGCAACGGTCGAGCTGCTGCGCCGCCGCTCGGAGCGTCTGCGCGGCGTCACGCCGAGCTGATCCACAGCCCCCTCCGACAAGACGAAGGCCGCGCTTCCGGGCGCGGCCTTTCTCATTCCCCCCCTGCCCTCTCGCCGGGTCTCAGCTCCCGCCCTCCTCGCCATGCGGCGATTCGAAATGGAAGCTGGAGATGCCGCGCTCGCGTTCCGAAAACCGGAACGGGCGGTTGATCGGCGGATAGGCGCGCGACGCGCAGTTCTGCCGCTCGCACAGGTAGCAGTTCACCCCGACCGGCGTCGGGCGGATCTGCGTCAGGTCGAGCGACCGGGCATAGATCAGCCGCGGCGCATAGGCGATGTCGCAGCCGAGCCCGATGGCGAAGCGCGCCGCAGGTTCCGAATAGCTGCCGATATGGCGCGTCACCGTCCGTGCGATGGAGAAATACGCCGTCCCGTCCGGCATCCCGATCACCTGGGTCTGCACGCGGTCGGGCTGTTCGAAGCAGCTGTGCACGTTCCACAGCGGACAGGAGCCGCCGAATTTCGAGAAATGGAACCGCCCGGCACTGAACCGTTTCGACACGTTCCCCGCCCGGTCCATGCGCACGAAGAAGAACGGAATGCCGCGCGCTTCGGGCCGTTGCAGGGTGGTCAGCCGGTGCGCTACCTGCTCGTAACTGGTGCCGAAGCGCTGGCTGAGCAGCTCGACATCGTAATGCTCGGTCTCGGCGTTGCGCAGGAAGCGGCTGTAGGGCATCAGCAGCGCCGCGCCGAAGTAATTCGCCAGGCTCGCCCGTGCGAGCGGCACCGCCTCGGGCGAGAAGCGGGCGGCCTGAACCTCTTTCTCGATCAGCTCGCCATATTCCAGCCGGGCGAGCTGCACCGCGATCTGAAAGCGCCGGCCGGGCTGATCCAGACGCTCGGACAGGTTCAGATGCTTGCGATGCGGGTCCATCAGCCGAAGATGATCGGGCATCACCTCATGGGGCAGGATGCGGACGCGGAAGCCGTGCCGCTCGCGCAGCCGTTCGGACAGCACGATCTGCGGCTCGGTGCGGTCGATGGGCAGCTCCTCGGCCAGCGCCTCGGCGGCACGGTCGAGGCTGTCGATATGGTTGCTGCGCGCCTGAAGATAGCTGCGCACCTCGTCGACCGGACGGGCCGACTGCTCCAGCATCTCGACCTTCTCGCGATCCGACAGCGGGCTGTCCTCCGACGCGCGCGCCATGCTCCTGTAAAGATCGTGCAATCTGAGCAGCGCCCGCGCGAGGCCGGGCGAGGCATTCACCGCATCCTCGATCTCGCTGCGCGCCACGGTCTCGGCGAAAACCGGGTCTTTCAGCGCGGCCTCCACCTCTCCCTGAAGCTGCATGTCCTGCGCGCCGGCGATGTCGCGCGGCGCGAAATCGTAAACTTCCGACAGTCTTAACAACAGCTTGGCGCTGATCGGGCGCTGGTTCGCCTCGATCAGCGTCACGTAGCTTGGCGAGACCCCGAGGTCATGCGCCATCTGTGCCTGCGTGATCCCCAGCGTCCTGCGCAGCCGTTTCAGACGCGCGCCGATGATCAGCTTCTCCCCCCTCTCCGTCATGACAGACCTTACAACCTCCGTTGGCCCATGGTGACAAAAGTTACAGACTTACCCTTTCTTTACAAATACTTATTCACTCCTCCAGCCACATTACTAACATCACAGTATCGACCGAATCCAGCAGAAAGGCCCGAGCCATGAACCTTGCAACGCCTTCCCACATGATCCGCAACGCCGAGCGTCCCGTGGTTCTGCGCGACGTTCCGGGTCAGGCCCGCGTGCTGACGCCCGAGGCCCTCGACTTCATCGGCGCGCTTCAGGCGCGCTTCGGCCAGAAGCTGAACGCGCTGATGGTGGCCCGCGAGCGCCGTCAGGAACGTTTCGACGCCGGCAAGCTCCCCGATTACCTCGAGGAGACCACCGACATCCGCCGCGGCCTGTGGCAGGCCGCCCCGGTGCCGCCGGCGCTCATTGACCGCCGCGTCGAGATCACCGGCCCGGTCGAGCGCAAGATGATGATCAACGCGCTGAACTCTGGCGCGAAGGTGTTCATGGCGGATTTCGAGGATGCCTCGGCGCCGCGCTTCGACATCATGATCGCCGGGCAGGAGAACTGCATCGACTACACTCAGGGCACGCTCGCCTTCGACGATCCGAAGACCGGCAAGGCCTACCGGCTGAACGAGGAGACCGCGGTGATGATCGTGCGTCCGCGCGGTCTGCACATGGCCGAGGCGAACGTGATCTCGGGCGGTTACGCGGTCTCGGCGGCGCTGTTCGACTTCGGCCTGCACCTGTTCCACAACGGCCGGGCGCTGGCCGAGACCGGACGCGGCCCGTTCTACTACCTGCCGAAGATCGAGAGCCACCGCGAGGCCCGGTTCTGGAACGAGGTGTTCGTGTTCGCGCAGGAGGCCATCGGCCTGCCCGCCGGCACGATCAAGGCCACCGTGCTGATCGAGACCCTGCCCGCCGCCTTCGAGATGGACGAGATCGTCTGGGAGCTGCGCGATCATATCGCCGGGCTGAACTGCGGCCGCTGGGATTACATCTTCAGCTACATCAAGACGCTGCGCGCCCATGCCGGCCGCGTGCTGCCCGACCGCGCCCAGGTCACCATGGACCGCGCGTTCCTGGCGAGCTACGCGGCGCGTCTGGTCAAGGTCTGCCACCGGCGCGGCATCCACGCCATGGGCGGCATGTCGGCGGCGATCCCGGTCAAGGGCGACGATGCCGCCAATGCCGAAGCCTTCGCCAGGGTGCGTGCCGACAAGCTGCGCGAGGTGACGCTCGGCCATGACGGGACCTGGGTCGCCCATCCCGATCTGGTGCCGGTGGCGATGGAAGTGTTCGACGCCGAGATGCCGGGGCCGAACCAGATCCGCAAGCCGCGTCAGGAATGGCGGATCGAGCCCGAGATGCTCTTGCAGCCGCATCAGGGCACGATCACCGAGGTCGGTCTGGTCACCAACATCTCTGTCGCCATCGAATACCTTGCGGCGTGGCTGTCGGGGCGCGGCGCGGTGCCGATCCACAACCTGATGGAGGATGCCGCCACCGCCGAGATCAGCCGTGCCCAGCTGTGGCAGTGGATGAAGCACGGCGCGCCGATCCAGACCGACGCGGGCGAGCGCCGGCTGAACCCCGACTGGCTGGCCGAGCTGATCCAGGCGGAGATCGTGCGCATCCTCGGCCGGCTCGGTCCCGGCGGGTTCCACCGCGGGCACTACGCCTCGGCGGCGCGGATCGTGCAGGAAGCGGCCACCGCCGAGACCCTGCCCGCCTTCATCACCACCCCGGCCTATCAGGTGCTCAACGCGCTCGACTGAGCCGCCACGAAGACAAGCGAGGGGGCTCTGCCCCCTCACCCCCGGGATATTTGCGGAAAGCCGAAAGGGAGGCCGCCGCGCTCCGGGGGAAAACACGGGCAACACGCTTTCAGGAGGAGAGACCATCATGACCCATCGCAAGACCTATGCCGAACTCGAGGCCGAGACGCGGGCGCGCTACCCCTCGGGGCAGACGCCGGGCGGTGTCACCGTCGAGGATATCGTGCAGCTGAAGATCCAGAACACCTGGAACACGCATCTCGATATCGCGCGCGAGATGGCCGGGGTGATGCGCGCCGACATGGCCGCCTATGATGCGGACCCTACGCGCTTCACCCAGTCGCTCGGCTGCTGGTCGGGGTTCCATGCGCAGCAGATGATCAAGGCGGTGAAGCGGATGCGCGGCACGGCGCGGGGGACCTATGTCTACCTCTCGGGCTGGATGGTCGCCGGTCTGCGCAACACCTGGGGCCATCTGCCCGACCAGTCGATGCATGAGAAGACCGCCGTGGTCGAGCTGATCGAGGAGATCTATGTCTCGCTGCGTCAGGCCGACGAGGTGGCGCTGAACGATCTGTTCAAGACGCTGAAGGCCGCCACCACCGAGGCCGAGCGCGCCGCCGCCATCGCCGCCATCGACGGCTTCGAAACCCATGTCGTGCCGATCATCGCCGACATCGACGCGGGCTTCGGCAACGAGCACGCGACCTATCTTCTGGCGAAGGAGATGGTCAAGGCGGGGGCCTGCTGTCTGCAGATCGAGAACCAGGTCTCGGACGCCAAGCAGTGCGGTCATCAGGACGGCAAGGTCACCGTGCCGCGCGAGGACTTCATCGAGAAGCTGCGCGCCTGCCGTCTGGCCTTTGAGGAGCTGGGGGTGGATCAGGGCGTGATCGTGGCGCGCACCGACAGCCTTGGCGCCGGTCTGACGCAGAAGGTGCCGGTCAGCCAGCATCCGGGCGATCTGGCGTCGGAGTACATCAAGTGGCTGAAGACCGATCCGATCACCGCCGAGAACCCGATGCGTGAAGGCGAGCTGGCGCTGTATCAGGACGGTCAGTTCGTGAAGCCGGTGCGCCTGCCGAACGGCCTGTTCCCGTTCAAGGCCGGCACCGGCAGGGCGCGGGTGGTCGAGGACTGCATCGCCAACCTGACGCTCGGCGGCGCGGATCTGTTGTGGATCGAGACCGATACGCCGAACGTCGACGAGATCGCCGCGATGGTGTCGGAGATCCGTCAGGCGGTGCCGAACGCGAAGCTGACCTACAACAACTCGCCGAGCTTCAACTGGACGCTGAACCTGCGCAAGCAGGTCCGCAGCCAGTGGATCGCCGAAGGCAAGATCGCTGAAGGCGATTACCCCGAGGGCAACGAGCTGATGAAGGCCGATTTCGACGCGACCGAGCTGGGCCGCGAGGCGGATGCGCGGTTGCAGCGCTTCCAGCACGACATCTCGACCCGTGCGGGCGTGTTCCACAACCTGATCACGCTGCCGACCTTCCATCTGACCGCGAAGTCGATGGACGAGCTGAGCCGCGGCTACTTCGGCGAGGAGAAGATGCTGGCCTATGTCTCGACGGTGCAGCGTCAGGAGATCCGCCGCGGGGTCTCGGCGGTGAAGCATCAGCACGAGGTGGGCTCGGATCTGGGCGACACGTTCAAGGAGATGGTCGGCGGCGAGCGCGCGCTGAAGGCCGGCGGTCACGCCAACACGATGAACCAGTTCGCGGCCGAGTGAGGCCCCGAAGCGGACCGGCGGGGATCGGGTGACTCTGCCCCGCCGTCCGGAACGCCGCTCTCCGCGAGGGGGCGGCGTTTCGGTTTTCGGAGGTGGTGTTCGCGCAGAGGTCGCCGGGGGCTCTGCCCCCGCTGCGGCGAGCCGCAGCTCCCCCGGGATATTTTCGGAAAGATGAAAGGCAGGGCGTCGCGCAGGGTGGCACGCGCGGGCCCGGACAGGAAAACGCCCCCTTGCGGGGGCGTTTCGCTTACTGGTCGAGGAAGCTGCGCAGCTTGCGCGAGCGCGAGGGGTGCTTGAGCTTGCGCAGCGCCTTCGCCTCGATCTGGCGGATACGTTCACGGGTGACCGAGAACTGCTGACCGACTTCCTCCAGCGTGTGATCGGTGTTCATGCCGATGCCGAAGCGCATCCGCAGCACGCGTTCCTCGCGCGGGGTGAGCGAGGCGAGCACGCGGGTCGTGGTTTCCTTCAGGTTCTCCTGAATGGCGGAATCCAGCGGCAGGATCGCGTTCTTGTCCTCGATGAAATCGCCCAGCTGGCTGTCTTCCTCGTCGCCGATCGGCGTTTCGAGCGAGATCGGCTCCTTGGCGATCTTCATCACCTTGCGGACCTTCTCGAGCGGCATCTGCAGCTTCTCGGCCAGCTCTTCGGGCGTCGGCTCGCGGCCGATTTCGTGCAGCATCTGACGACCGGTGCGCACGAGCTTGTTGATCGTCTCGATCATGTGGACCGGGATGCGGATCGTGCGCGCCTGATCGGCGATCGAGCGGGTGATCGCCTGGCGGATCCACCAGGTCGCATAGGTCGAGAACTTGTAGCCGCGGCGATACTCGAACTTGTCCACCGCCTTCATCAGGCCGATGTTGCCTTCCTGAATGAGGTCAAGGAACTGCAACCCGCGGTTGGTGTATTTCTTGGCGATCGAGATCACCAGACGCAGGTTCGCCTCGACCATTTCCTTCTTGGCCTGACGGGCTTCCTTCTCGCCCTTCTGCACCTGGTTCACGATGCGGCGGAATTCCGAGATGTCGACGCCGACATACTGGCCGACCTGCGCCATCTCGGCGCGCAGCTCGTCGACCTTGTCGCCCGACTTCTCGAACAGCGTGGCCCAGGCCCGGCCGCCCTTGGCCTTCATCCGTTCGGCCCAGGTCGGGTCGAGCTCGTAGTTACGGTATTCCTCGATGAACTCGCGGCGCGCTACCTTGGCGGTGTCGGCAAGCTTCACCATCGCCGAGTCGATCGACATGATGCGCTTGTTGATGCCGTAAAGCTGATCGACCAGCGCCTCGATGCGGTTGTTGTGCAGGTGCAATTCGTTGACCAGCGCGACCATTTCCGAGCGCAGCTTCTGATAGGCGGCTTCCTCGGCGACCGAGAACGTGCCGTCCTCGTTCAGCGTCGCCGACATGCGCAGATCCTGCATCTCGGCGAGACGCGCGTAATCGCCCGCGATCGCCTCGAGGGTTTCGAGCACCTTCGGCTTCAGCGCCGTTTCCATCGCGGCGAGGGACATGTTCGACCCTTCGTCGTCCTCGTCCTCTTCCTCCGTGCGGATCGGATTGCCGTCGGCATCGAGTTCGGGTTCGGCGCGGCGCGGCGCGGCGGGACCGGCCGAAGCGGCCTCGCCGGTCTCGATGACCATCCCCTCGACCGGGCCTTCGAGATCGTCCTCGCCTTCGAGAGACCGCCCGAAGGTCGCCTCGAGGTCGATGACGTCGCGCAGAAGGATGTCCTCGTTCAGCAACTCGTCGCGCCAGATCGTGATCGCCTGGAAGGTCAGCGGGCTTTCGCACAGCCCGGCGATCATCGTGTTGCGGCCGGCCTCGATGCGCTTGGCGATGGCGATCTCGCCCTCGCGCGACAGAAGCTCGACCGAACCCATCTCGCGCAGATACATCCGCACCGGATCATCGGTGCGGTCGAGCGTCTCGTTGGTCGAAGACGCGACGGCAAGCGCATGCGAGCCGTTGCCCGAGCCGGTGGTGGCCACGGGGGTTTCGGGTTCCTCGGTCTCCTCGGCCTCGACGACATTGATGCCCATTTCCGAGAGCATCGACATCACGTCCTCGATCTGGTCGCCCGAGACCTGATCGGGCGGCATCACCGCGTTCAGCTGATCGTAGGTGATGAACCCGCGTTCCTTCGCCTCTGCGATCATGCGCTTGACCGCAGCCTTGCTCATGTCGAACGAGGTATCCTCGTCAACGTTGTTCTCGGGCTTGGTATCGTCGATGTCCTTGGCGGCCATGGGGGCTCCTGCAGGGGCTATTCGGGCAAACGGCGCGCCGCGGGGATTGCGGCGCGACGGAATCGAATCGTCACCGGGCGTTGTAGCGAATCGCTCCGGCGAATCACAGGGCCGAATCGGCCCTTTCCGGGAGTGAACCGGCCGGAAACCGGACCGTGCCTAATTGCGCCGCGTTCCGCGGCCGCCGCGACTGTAATCAATCGCATCGAAAAAGGCCCGGCTGCGTTCAAGCTCCTCCCTGTCGAGTTCGACGCCGTTTTGCGCCCGCACCGTGGCGCGGTCGGCGGCTTCCTGCGGTTTCAGTGCCTTTTCAAGGGCCTGCGTCGCCTGTGCAATGCGCCAGGTCACGCCCTCGTCGGCCAGTCCTTCGATCTCCTCGCGGGCCTCGGCGACCTCGCGCCGCCAGGCCCGCAACGCCAGCAGCTTGTCGAGATCCGAGGCCAGACACTGCGCGGCGAATTCCGCATCGTCGCGGATCCCCGTCGCCAGTGCAGATCGCACATGGGGCTGTTCGAACAGCCTTTCAAGGTCACCGTCCGCCTCGACCGACAGGCGTGCGGCGATTTCACCGGCCGGCAGCCCGACCAGCCGAAGCATCAGCCCCGACAGGCGTTCGTGCGACGGGTCGGTGAAGCGCAGGGTTTCGAGCGGCCCCTCGTAGCGCGCGATCAGCACCGGATGGGTAGCGAGGATCGCCAGAATCAGCGCCTCGCGCAGATGCTCGGTCACCCCGTCGTCCGGAGCCGCCACCAGAAGCGTCGCCCGCGTCGTCGGCAGGGGCAGCGCGGGCGGGGCCACGAAGCCGCGCCCGCGCCCGCTGCGTTTCCCGGTGAACGGCACGAAGCCGCCCGCCCCGCCCTCGCTGCGGGGGGCGGGGGTGCGGGTGAAACCGAACAGCTCCTCGCGCAGGCGCTTCACCTCGGCGCCGTAATGGCTGCGGATCGAGGGGTCCTTGATCCGGGTGATCGCCGCGCGCAGCCGCTTGTCGAGGGCCGCGCGTCTTTCGGGACTGTCGAAAACCTGACCGTCGGTCTCGCGGTGCCACAGCAGATCGACCATCGGCCGCGCGGTGGCGAGAACCTTCTCCATCGCGCCACGCCCCTCGGCCTTGATCAGATCGTCCGGGTCCTGCCCGCCCGGCAGCAGCGCGAATCGCAGCCCCTTGCCGGCCTCCAAAAGCGGCAGCGCGAGGTCGATCACCCGAAGCGCCGCCCGCATCCCCGCCGTATCGCCGTCGAGCGCGATCACCGGCTCGTCATGGATGCGCCACATCAGATGGAGCTGCTCTTCCGTCACCGCCGTGCCCAGAGGCGCCACCGCGCCGCCGAACCCCGCCTGAGCCAGCGCGATCACATCCATGTAGCCTTCGCACACCACCAGCCGTGCGCCCTTGCCGCAGGCCTCGCGCGCCGGGCCGTGGTTGTAGAGATTGCGGCCCTTGTCGAACAACGGCGTCTCGGGGCCGTTGAGGTATTTCGCCCGCGCGTTGGGATCGAGCGAGCGCCCGCCGAGACTGATCGCGCGCCCGCGCCCGTCGCGGATCGGGAAAATCACCCGGCCGCGGAACCGGTCATAGGGCGCGCCACCATCGTCAGGGCGCGCGCACAGCCCCGCCTCGACGATCAGATCGGGGGCGATCCCCTTTGAAACCAGGGCGTTATACAGCCCCTGCCGATGATCCGGCGCCCAACCGATCTCGAAACGCGAGACGGTCTCGGCACTCAGCCCGCGGCGCGCGATGTAGTCGCGCGCGATGGAGCCGCCCTGCATCGACAGCTGCATCCGGTAGAATTTCACCGCCTCGTCCATGACCGAGGCGAGTTCCGAACGCCGGTCGGCACGCTCGGCCGCGCGCGGGTCGCGCTCGGGCATCGGCAATCCGGCCTCGCGGGCGAGGATCTCCACCGCCTCCATGAAGCCGACATTCTCGGTTTCGCGCAGGAAGGTCAGCGCGTCGCCCTTGGCGTGGCAGCCGAAGCAGTAATAATAGCCCTTGCGGTCATCGACATGGAACGAGGCCGACTTTTCCTGATGGAACGGACATGGCGCCCACCAGTCGCCCTTGGCCTGGTTCGACTTGCGCATATCCCACACGACCTTGCGCCCGACCACCTGCGAGATCGAGACACGGTTGCGCAGTTCATCAAGGAATCCGGGTGGAAGACTCATGCCTTCACTATCGGGGCACGGGACGCCGAAGTCGAGAGGGGCACGCCGCCCGGACACGGGAACGCCCCCCTGCCTGCGACATATCGTACAAGAAAGGCCCCCGGGCCGGGCAAAACCCCGATCCGACTCGACAAAACAGCGAAAAATCAGTTACTCAAACTCCCGGTAAGCGTTAATAATGTTGCCCTGAAGGCTCTTGCAACGTCGTCGGGCCTCACTTCTGGAGCACTGGCGTGCTTTCGCCCGTTGCGACGTCCCGATGCGGGGTTCTCAGAGCGGAGTTATGTGATGCAGCAGAAATCCGGACGGAACCGTTCCGACTCGCGCAGCGTCGCGATCCGCACCGCCCTGAAGACGCGCCTTGCATCGGAAGACGGTGCGCTGCTGCCGCTCGCGCTGATGATGTTCGTGTTCATGATGTGCGTCACCGGCCTCGCCATCGACTTCGTGCGCGAAGAGGAAATGCGCACGAAGATCCAGAACACGCTCGACCGCGCAGTGCTGGCCGCGACCTCGCTGTCGCAGGACCTCGATCCGGTCGAGGTGGTTTCGGACTACCTCAACAAGGCAGGGCTCGGGGCTGTGGCGGTCAACACGGTCGTGCAACAGGGCACGAATATGGAATGGCGTCAGGTCACCGCGACGACGGACGATTCGATCAACACGATGTTCGGCAAGCTGGTCGGGATCAACACCCTCGGGGTTTCGGGCAACAGCCAGGCCCGCGAGGAAATCGGCAATGTCGAAATTTCGCTCGTGCTCGACATCTCCGGCTCGATGAACGACACGGTGACAGTGAACGGCAAAAGCACCACCCGCATCGCGGCGCTGCGCTCGGCCGCGACGACCTTCGTGGGCAAGATGTTCGACTCCGTTCAGGGGCCCGATGTGCCCGCAGGACGGTTGTCGATCTCGGTGGTGCCCTACAATCAGCAGGTGTCGCTTGGCAGCACGACGGCAGCGGGCTTCACCCTGTCGAGCGATCACGCCCAGAACACCTGCGCCGATGTCGAGATGCTGAGCACCAGTTCCCTCGCCATCTCGCCGTCCACCACCTTGCAGCGCACGATGTATGGCGACAGCTTCAACTACTCCGGCCAGCTGGCACTGACCGGCTCCTCCTGGTCGCTCCCGCAAACCACCAACGTGAAAAACTGCCCTGAATACAGCTATGCCTCGGTGCTGGCCTGGGCCAATGACGAGACCAAGATCAACAGCAAGATCAACGGGCTGTCGGCAGCGGGCGACACCGGGATCGACATCGGGGCCCGCTGGGGGCTGGCCCTGCTCGATCCTTCGACGCAGCCGGCACTGACCACGCTGATCAACAGGGGCAGCGTCGATACCGCTCTGGCGGGGCGGCCGTTCAACTATGCCAGCACGTCCTCGACGCAGGACGACAGCGCGATGAAGGTGATGGTGCTGATGACCGACGGCCAGAACACCCGCAGCTATTCGACAAAGGCCGCCTATCGCACCGGGAACTCCGGGTTCTACTCGACCAAATCGGCCACGACGTTCTCGACGTCGACCTACGCGAGCTGGGGCTCCACGTCGGACTGGGCGTCGCTCTATTATTACGACTCCACCAGGAGGATGTATTACAGCATGAGCGGCAAATCCTGGTCGACATCGGTGTCGGGAACGCTTTACCCGATCACCTGGCAAACGATCTGGGGCAAGAACTACACGCTGCAATACGTGGCCCAGACGTTCCTGTATCCGCCGTGGCACTCGGTCGATACCTCGGTTACCAAGCAAAGCGCCTATGACACGATGGCGATCAAGTCCGAGTTCGACGGCAAGGACACTGCGCTCAACGATCTGTGCACGGTGGCCAAGGACAGTTCGCATGACATCTACATCTTCACGGTCGCCGTCGACGCCCCGAGCGATGGCGCAGCGATCCTGAAGAAATGCGCGACGAACGCAGGCTATGCTTACGATGTCGATTCGAACGATCTTTCGACGGCGTTCACCTCGATCGCCTCATCGATCAACGCGCTTCGACTGACGAACTGAGGCCGGAGATGCTCCTGAGACGACTTCGCCTTGCCGCCCGTGCCGAGGACGGGGCGGTCACCATCCCGACCGTCATCTGGCTGCCGATCTTCTTCCTGATCCTGTTCTTCGGGCTGGAGATGATGTTCATCTCGTTCCGGCAGGTGCTGCTCGATCATGCCGTTGACGTCACGACACGCGAACTGCGCCTCGGAACCGCGACGCTGGAAACGCATGACGAACTGAAGGCCGCGGTCTGCACTGCCATGCACTTCGTTCCGGATTGCGAGGCCAACATGGCGGTCGAGGTCTTCCCGGTCGATACCGATACCTGGTCTTTGACCAACACGAACGGCATCCTGTGCACCGATTCGACCTCGACCGAGGTTCTCACCCCCGAAATCAACCGCGGCGGCTCGAACCAGATGGTCGTGCTGCGCGCCTGTCTGAAGATGCCCCCGCTGACCACCATCGACCCGCTGTCGCGGGCGATGATGACCGACGCCTCGGGACGGTTCGCGCTGACATCGGTCACCGTGTTCGTCAACGAGCCGCGGGCAACGAACTGAGGGGGGACCGGACATGACAGCCATCCTGAAACGCTTCCGGCTGCGCCGCGACCGGGCATGTAGCGATGCGTCAACCTCCGGCTCGGTCCCGGTCGAGGGCATGTTCGGCGGGCTGATGCTGATCATCTGGCTGCTGTTCTCGTTCGAGTTCTACGATGCGTTCCGGACCCGGGCGATCGTGAACTCGTCCTCTTACGTCGTTGCAGACCTGATTTCGCGTCAGGCCGGCGGCATCGGGCCGACCTTCGTCAACGGCGTGAAGACCATCTTCGACCAGATGACAAAAGCGCATTCGAGTTCCGCCACCTGGATGCGGGTGACGATCATCACCTGTTCGGCCACCGCGAATACCGACTCCTGCGACGGCACCACGAAGATGTTCAGCCTCGCTTCGTCCTACGCGACGGGCACGCACAGCCCGATGACACAGACCGTTCTGAACGGCCATTCGGCCAGCATCCCCGCCATGGCCGCAGGAGACACCGCGGTCATTGTGGAAACCTATTACGACTACTGGTCGCTGTTCAACGTGCTGAGCGACCGGCCGATGCAGGCGGGAACGCTGATGACCTTCTCGGAATTCGTGGTCACCCGGCCGCGCGGCGCGCGCACGGTGTGGAACACGAGCCTCTAGCGCCCCTCGCCCCGTTCTCGTTGAGAGCCCCCCGGGGGAGAGGCGAAGCCCGAAGGCTCAGACCTCTTCGATGCGCATCGCGACGGCATCGCCCATCACCACCCCGGTCGCGGCGAAGGCCGAAAGCGCGAAGTCCACAGCGTCTGGCGTGGTCTTGTGGGTGACGATCAGCACCGGCGCCGAATGATCGGCATGGCCATACTGACGCAACCGCGAGATCGAGATCCCCGCCTCGCCCAGAACCGTCGCCACCTTCGCCAAAGCGCCGGGTTTATCGAGCAATTCCAGACGGATATAATAGGCCACCGGGGCCGAAACCGCGGCCGGCTGGGCATAGGCCAGGCTTTCGGCCGGCTGCCCGAAGGTCGGGATGCGCAGCCCGCGCGCCAGATCGAGCACATCGCCCATCACCGCCGAGGCCGTCGGCCCCTCGCCCGCCCCCGCGCCGCGCAGCACCACCTGCCCGACCGCATCGCCTTCGAGCACCACCATGTTGGTGCCTCCCTCCAGCTGACCGAGCGGCGAGGCCGCCGGAACGAGGCACGGCATCATCCGCTGTTCGAGGCCGCGCCCGGTCATCTGCGCCACGCCGAGAAGCTTGATCCGGTAGCCCATGTCACCGGCACGACGGATATCGTCGATCGACACCCGGCCAATACCTTCAAGCACAACGTCATCGAAGCTCACCCGGGTGCCGAAAGCGATGGCAGCGAGGATCGCGAGCTTGTGCCCGGCGTCGATGCCGCCCACGTCGAGCGTCGGATCGGCCTCGAGATAGCCGAGGGCACGGGCCTCCTCGAACACGGTGTCATAGGGCAGACCGGCGCTTTCCATCCGGGTCAGGATGTAATTGCAGGTGCCGTTCATCACGCCCATCACGCGGCGGATGCGGTTGCCCGCGAGGCCCTCTGTCAGGGTCTTGATGACCGGGATCCCACCGGCCACCGCGGCCTCGAAGCGAATGACCCGGCCAAGCGATTCGGCCATCTCGGCCAGTGTCTGACCGTGATGGGCAAGCAGCGCCTTGTTCGCGGTCACCACGTCCTTGCCGGCACTCAGCGCGGCCTCTATGGCCGAACGCGCGGCGCCCTCGTGGCCACCGATCAGCTCGACCAGCACATCGACATCCTCGCGCACGGCAAGGGCCACCGGATCTGTCTCCCAGGCGTAGGCCGAAAGGTCCGCATCGCGGTTCTTGCTGCGGTCGCGGGCAGAGACTGCGGTGATGACCACCGGCCGGCCAGCGCGCACCGCCAGCAGATCGGCGTGAGCCTGGACGATCTTCACCACCCCGATGCCGACAGTCCCGAGCCCCGCGATACCAAGGCGCAGCGGCGAAACATCAGCAACAGACATGGGAAACCTCGTCATGATAGGGCGATCCCCGTCCTGTTAGCCCGGCAGAGCGTTTCATGCAACGCGCCTGTCGGCGGACCGGGGCAAAGCCGGGGGCTCAGGGCATTTCGGCGCGCAGCGCATCGGCCCGGGCGCGCAGCGCATCGCCGCGTGCGGTCAGATCCGGTGCGGGATCGGGTTCGGGCGCGCGGCCCGCCAGGATCGTCTGCGTGGGAACAAGGGCAGGATAGCCGTCAGACCCGCCCGAGCAGGCGGCAAGGGCGGCAAGGATCAGGGCCAGCGCGGTCGGACGGGTCATGTCGGGTTCCTGCGAAGATCGGTCTCGGGGCGCAGCATAGGCACCGCGCGCCCGACTGGCCAGAGGCCCCACACAGCGCGCTGGCACGGCCCGGGCCGATCGGCTAGGACAGGGCATGACCACCGCATTCCTGAACGTCGAACATTCGCTGACCGGGCGGCGCTGGATCGGCCCCTCGGCCGAGGCCGACCGTCTGGCCGAGGCCATGGCCCGCGACACCGCCCTGCCGCTGCCGCTCGCGCGCATACTCGTCGCGCGCGGGGTCGAACCCGCCGAGGCCGAGGGTTTCCTCGAACCGACGCTGCGCGCGCTTTTGCCCGATCCGCGCCGGCTGAAGGACATGGAGGCCGCGGCCGCGCGCTTCCTGCACGCGGTGAAGACGCATCAGCGCATCGCGGTCTTCGCCGATTACGATGTCGATGGCGGCTCTTCCGCGGCGCTGCTGATCGCCTGGCTGCGCGCGATGGGGCAACGCCCGACGCTCTATATCCCCGACCGGATCGACGAGGGCTACGGGCCGAACGTGCCGGCGATGCAGGCGCTTTCCCGCGATCACGACCTGATCGTCTGCGTCGATTGCGGCACCCTCAGCCACGAGCCGGTGGCGGCCGCGGCACCGACCGATGTGGTGATCCTCGATCACCATCTGGGGGCCGAGACGCTGCCCCCCGCGCTGGCCGTGGTAAACCCGAACCGGCTCGACGAAAGCGGAGATCTGGGGTTCCTGTGCGCCGCTTCGGTGGTGTTCCTGATGCTGGTCGAGGTGAACCGCCAGATGCGGGCCGAGGGCGCGCAAGGCCCCGATCTGATGGGGCTTCTCGACCTCGTGGCGCTGGCGACGGTGGCGGATGTGGCGCCCCTCGTCGGGGTGAACCGGGCGCTGGTGCGGCAGGGGCTGAAGATCATGGCGCGGCGCGAACGGCCGGGCCTCGTGGCGCTTTCGGATGTCGCGCGGCTCGATCAGGCGCCCTCGGCCTATCATCTGGGCTTCGTTCTGGGGCCGCGGGTGAACGCGGGCGGCCGGATCGGTGCGGCCGATCTCGGCGCGCGCCTTCTGTCGACCGACGACAAGGCCGAGGCCGAGGCACTGGCCGAACGCCTCGACCGGCTGAACACCGAGCGGCGCGAGATCGAGAACCGGGTCCGCGAACAGGCCCTCGCGCAGGCCGAGGAACGCGGCCTCGATGCGCCGCTGGTCTGGGCGGCGGGCGAAGGCTGGCACCCGGGCGTCGTCGGCATCGTCGCGGCCCGTCTGAAAGAGGCGACGAACCGCCCCGCCGTGGTGATCGGGCTGGAGAACGGCATCGGCAAGGGCTCGGCGCGCTCGATCGCGGGGGTGGACCTCGGCGCCTCGGTGCAGCGGGTGGCGGCGGAAGGGCTGCTGATGAAGGGCGGCGGGCACCGGATGGCCGCGGGCCTCACCGTCGCCGAGGACAAGATCGAGGCGGCGATGGCGCGGCTGTCGGAACTTCTGGCGAAACAGGGCGCGGGCGAGGCGGGCCCGGCCGATCTGCGCCTCGACGGCCTGCTGATGCCCGGCGCGGTGACGCCCGCGCTGATCGAGGACCTCGACCGCGCCGGCCCCTTCGGTCAGGGCGCCCCGGCGCCGCGCTTCGCCTTCGCCGGGATGGAAATCACCGGCCCGCGCCGGATCGGCGAAACGCATCTGCGGTTCAGCCTCGGCGACGGCATGGGGGGACGCATCGACGCCGTGGCCTTCGGCGCCTTCGACGGCCCGCTCGGCCCCGCGTTGACCGAGGGCGGCGCGACCCGGTTTCACCTTGCGGGACGGCTGGAAATCAACAGCTGGGGCGGGCGCAACCGGGTGCAACTGCGCCTCGAGGATGCAGCCCGCGCCGAAGGCTGATCGCGGCGTCCCCGGCACCTCCCCGAACAACCCCTTGCGCGGCCTTGTTTTTAAGGCGGCGCAAGAAAGTTCGCCGGAAAGTGAAAAACCCTCTTGCGAGTCACCCGAGCCTCACATAAACACCGCGTCACGCCGCGCCGGGCACGCCCCGGGACGGCCAGAAGGATGGCCCGTTCGTCTATCGGTTAGGACGCCAGGTTTTCAACCTGAAAAGAGGGGTTCGACTCCCCTACGGGCTACCACTTCTGATCCCGGAAGTTTTTCCGGGAACGTTGCACGAGACGGCTTTAACCTCCCCGCGCATCGTTCTACATAGCGGATGAAACCGCATAGTGGCCCGTTCGTCTATCGGTTAGGACGCCAGGTTCTCAACCTGAAAAGAGGGGTTCGATTCCCCTACGGGCTACCACTTCTTCCCAACTCCCAGATCTGCTGTTCACCGGCGCACAGGCAACGGCCTTCCGTTGCGCTTTCGCGCCCCTATCTTGCACGAGGGCCCGATCCGGACCCGCAGCAGGAGAGCGCCATGACCACCGGCATCCATCACCTCACCGCCATCACCCGCAACGTGCAGGCGAATGTCGATTTCTACGCGGGCTTTCTGGGCCTGCATCTGGTCAAGCGCACCGGCGGGTTCGAGGACGCGCTGCAACTCCATCTGTTCTACGGCGATGCGACGGGGGCGCCCGGCTCTCTCGTCACCTTCCTCGACTGGGAGGACGGCGCGCCCGGCCGTGTCGGCCACGGTCAGGTGCTGGAAATGTCCTTCGCCATCGCGACCGACAGCATCGGCGACTGGCTCGGCCGGGCGCTGAACGCGCATGTGCCCGTCGAGGGACCGGAGCGTGCCTTCGGCGCCCCGGTGCTGCGGCTGCGCGATCCGGACGGGATCATCGTCAAACTGACCGGGGTTCCGGGCGCGACGGCCACGCCCACCCGCCTTTCCGGGGCGACGCTGCTCAGCGCCGATCCGGAGGCGACGGCGGCCTTCGCCATCCGCCTCGGGTATCGCCGAGGACCCGAGGCCGAAGGTGCGATCCGGCTGATCTCGGACAGCGACACGCTCGACATCCGCAACGGCCGCGGCTTCGTCGAGGGGATCGCCGGCACCGGCACCTTCGATCACATCGCGCTGCGTGCCCCGGGCGACGCCGCGCTGCGGGCGCTGCGCGACGAACTGACCGGAACGCAGCCGGTGATGGTGCATGACCGGACGTATTTCCGTTCGCTCTACGCCCGCGATCCGGCGGGCGTGCTGTTCGAATACGCGACCGACGGCCCCGGCTTCGCGGTGGACGAGGCCCCCGAAAGCCTTGGCCAGACGCTCTTCGTGCCGGGCGACAGCTTCGTCCCGGCCGAGGAGATCCGGCTGATGCTGCCCCGCTTCGCCCTGCCGGGCGAACCGCGCCGGCCGCGCCGCGATCTGCCCTTCGTGCATCGCTTCCTCGACCCCGAGGAGACGGATGACGGGCAGGTGCTGCTGACGCTGCACGGCTCTGGCGGGTCGGAGGCGGATCTGTTCCCGCTCGGCCGGCAGATCGCGCCCGGGGCGACGCTTCTGGGCCTGCGCGGACGGGCGACCGAGGAAGGCAACCTGCGCTGGTATCGCCGCACGCTGACGGGCGGGCTGCCGACCGGCTTCGATCAGGACGACATCCGCTCCGAGGCCCGCGCCTTCGCGGCGTTTCTGGCGGATGCGCCGCGGGCCTATGGCCTCGATCCGGGCAAGATCACGCTGCTCGGCCATTCGAACGGGGCGAGCTTCGCCGCGGCGACACTGCTCCTCGATCCGCAGGCGGTGCGCCGGGCGATCCTGCTCCGTCCGATCGACGTGCTGGACACCCCGCCCGAGGCGGATCTGAGCGGCACCGAAGTGTTGATCGTATCAGGCACGCAAGACGTCTGGCGCGACCGCACGGCGCGTCTGGCGGACCAGCTCGGCACGCGCGGCGCCTCGGTGACGCATCGCGCCATCGCGGCCGGTCACACCCCGGTGCCCGAGGATGCGCGGATCGCCCGCGACTGGCTGGCAACCCTCGGCTGAGGTGGCTCAGCTCAGCCCCGCTCAGCTCAGCCCCGCTCAGCTCAGACCGGCGGGGGGCGTGCCCCTGGGCACGCCCTTTTCCTCCAGCGTCTCGACCGTGCGCTTGACCAGCTTCAGCCGCAGCCGGTTCGGCGGATGGGTGGCGAGGAAGGCCTCGCCCGGATCGGGCAATCGGGCGAAGAACTCGGCGCCACGGACCGGATCGAAGCCCGCATCCCAACTGATGATCGTGCCCAGATGATCGGCCTGAAGCTCGTAATCCTGCGAATAGCTGCGCTCGCCGACGTCGGCGCCGATGTCCTGCGCTTCGGCGATGCCATCGGCATCCGCCCCGGCAGCGGCGGCCAGAACCCCCATCACCAGCGCACCGGCCTGCGCATCGGCGGCCTTGGCCTGCAGATGGCCGAGGATGTGATGCGCGCCCTCGTGGCCCATGACGAAGGCCAGCTCGTCGGGGTTACGGGCCTCGGCGATCAGCGCAAGATTCAGAGCGATCACCGGCCGGCCCTCGCGGTCGACCATCTGGAACGCATTGGGAGAGCTGCCGCGCCGGTCATAGGCAACGATGCGGTAATCGCAGTTGCGATGCCCCTGCGTGCGCGCCTGACATTCGGCGCGGATGCGCGGCTCCATCGCCTGGGCGACGGCGACGAAATTCTCCGCGGCCTGTCGCGGCGGCAGGCGGGGCGGCACCGTCTGAAGCTGCACCTCGGGTGCGGCGGGACGCTCGGGCAACGGCGCCGCAGCGCCACGAGGCCCTGGTGCGGAACAGGCCGTCAGCGCCGTCAGGGCCACCGAAAAGGCCAACCTGCGGCATGCGGCCGAAACTCGGATCATGGGCCGGGGGCCTTTCGGGAGATGCCGGGCCGGCGCGAAGGCCGCGCCCCGCAAGGGAACAACCCCGCGAACATAGCGACAGGGACGGCACAGTCAAATCACGGCAGGTATCCCCGGGCGGCATTCCTGAAACATCTCCGTGAGCGCCTCCGCCCCGCCGCCTTGCCAGAAAACCCCTTTGCAACCGAAGGTTAACCGGCTAGCATGAGTCTCATGTTCACCATCGAGCACGAATTCGACGCAACGGTCATCACCCTCGTGGACGAGGGCGAGGATCCGCGCGACTACCTTCAGGAAGACATCACCATCCAGACCTTCGACGATTGCGTCGTTCTGGAACAGGTCGACGATCAGACCGACGAGATCAACCGCATCGTGTTCTCGCACGCGCAGTTGCGCGAGCTGGCGGCGGCGCTGAACCTGCCCGAAGGCGTCTATCGGCTGCAGACGAAACCGCAGGACAAGGACTGAACCTGTCCCCTATTCGACGCGGAACACCTTGTCGCGCGAGGTCTGCCCGCGCAGCAGAACCAGCCGCGATTTCGCGATACCGAGCGCCTTCGCCAGCAGCTTCGTCACCTCGGCATTGGCCTTGCCGTCCTCGGGCACGACGGTGACATAGACGCGCAGCCCCTCTTCGCCCGCGACGATGGCATTGCGCGAGGCCTTTGGCGTCACCCGAAGCGCGATTTCGGTGCCGGAAACGGCGAGGTGGGACAGATCCGTCATATCCCGAGCCTACCCGGACGCGAATGGCGCGACAACCCGCCGTCCGGCGCTTGCAATCGCCCGGTCAGGTGCCGATATCTGGCCGCGAACGATGGAAAGGACACAGGCATGGACATCGCCCCCGGAACCGTGAACCCGGCACAGCGCAACGAGGAGGCGCTGCGCTTCCTGCTGACCCGCCGCTCGCGTCCGCCGAAGACGCTGCACGCCCCCGTCCCCGACCGCGCCGGGCTGAACGAGATCCTCACCGCCGGGCTGCGCGTGCCCGATCACGGCAAGATCGAGCCCTGGCGTCTGGTGGTGTTCGAACGCGCCGCCCTCGACCGTCTGGCCCGCGAGGCCGATGTTTACGCAACCGCGCAGGGCATCGACCCCGGCACCGCCGCCAAGGGCGCATCGCAATTCGCGCAAAGCCCGCTGTGCATCGCGGTGATCGCCTCGCCCAAACCTTCGGAAAAGGCACCTGAGATCGAGCAGATGCTTTCGGCCGGCTGCGTTTGCCTGAGCCTCGTGAACGCCGCGCTTGCCGCCGGCTGGGGCGCGGCCTGGCTGACCGGCTGGGTCGCGCATGACCGGGGCTTCGCCGCCAAGGCCTTCGGCCTCGCGCCGGATGAATGGGTCGCCGGGCTGATCCACATCGGCACCCAGTCGGCCGAGCCGCCCGAGCGCCCGCGCCCCGATGTCGCCGCCCTCACCACATGGGTCGCCGAATGAACCTGACGCTTGCACTGCGCGCCTGGCAGGATCTGCTGCTGCCCGGCGCGTTCCGGATCGTGCTGAAAGGCGTGGCCTTCGCCATCGTCGCACTGACCGTGATGGCCTTCACGCTGGCCTGGGCGATCGGGCTGGTGGTGCCGGCCGACGTCTCCCTGCCCTGGATCGGCGAGACCGACGCCCTCCATGCGCTGGCCGGCTGGGCCGCCTTCGGGCTGGTGGTCTTCGCCTCGGTGTTCCTGATGGTGCCGGTGGCCTCGATCTTCACCGGCTTTTTCCTCGAGGACGTGGCAGAGCTGGTCGAGGGCGCGCATTACCCGACGCTGCCCAAGGTGGCGCCGCAACCACTGCTCGATTCGCTGGTGAAGACGCTGAAATTCTTCGGCGTGGTGATCGCGGCGAACCTGCTGGCGCTGCTGATCTACCCGTTCGTCATCCCCTTCGCGCCGCTGCTGTTTCTGGCGCTGAACGGCTATCTTCTGGGGCGCGAGTATTTCCAGATGGCGGCAGAGCGGCGTATGACCGAAGCGCAGGCCCGCGCGCTTTATCTGCGCAACCGGCCGGCGATCTGGACGATGGGCGTGCTGATGGCGCTGCCGCTCTCGGTGCCCTTCGTCAATCTGGTGGTGCCGGTGGTCGGCGCGGCGGCTTTCACCCACCTGTTCCACCGTCTCGCCCGGCACTGAGCCTCCCCCGCGCCGTCACCCGGCGCGAGGAAATCGCGATCAGACCTGTTCCAGTTCGATCAGGCAGCCGTTGAAATCCTTCGGATGCAGGAACAGCACGGGTTTGCCATGCGCGCCGATCTTCGGCTCGCCGGTGCCCAGAACGCGCGCACCATCGGCCTTCAGCTTGTCGCGCGCGGCGATGATGTCCTCGACCTCGAAGCACATGTGATGAATGCCGCCCGAGGGGTTCTTTTCCAGAAACCCGGCGATCGGGCTGTTCTCGCCAAGCGGATACAGCAGCTCGATCTTGGTGTTCGGCAGTTCGATGAAAACCACAGTCACGCCGTGGTCGGGCTCGTCCTGCGGCGGGCACACCTTGGCGCCGAGCGTGTCGCGATATTTCGCCATGGCGGCCTCGAGATCCGGCACCGCGATGGCAACGTGGTTGAGACGTCCGATCATGATAACTCCTCCGTAGGACTTCGGGCATAGGAGGGGCGTGCGCACAAGGCAAGTCCGCCGTTGCGGCAGGACATCGGAGCAGCATCGTTAAACCCTTGTTAGGGAGAATCGCGGTTAACTCGGAAGATCGCAATCCTCTGCCAGGGAGACTGCCATGACCGACGATTTCGCCACCCCCGCATCGGCCCTGCGACCGACGGCAGACCTGCCGCTGCGGGGCCAGACCATTCTGGTGGTCGAGGACAGCCGCCTCGCCTCCGAGGCGCTGCGCCTGATGTGCTACCGCTCCGGCGCCCGGATCCGGCGCGCCGATTGCCTGCGCGCGGCGCAGCGCCACCTGCAGACCTATCGCCCCGCCGCGATCATCGTCGACATGGGCCTGCCCGACGGCAACGGGGCCGACCTGATCGCAATGATCCGCACTGCACCGGCAGGCGCGCTGCCGGTGATCGGGCTCTCGGGCGACCCCGACCTTGCCGGGGAGGCCCTGAACGCCGGCGCCGACCGGTTCCTGACGAAGCCCATCGCCAGCCTCGCGCTGTTCCAGCGCACCGTGCTCGAACTGCTGAAGCAAGACCGCCCCGCCGGCGAACCGAGTGTCGACGGCCCCCCGTTGCCCCCCGATCCGGCCGCGCTCGCCGATGACCTCAGCCACGCGGCGGCACTTCTGGACCGGGGGCGCCCCGGGATGGGCTATGCCGCGCGGTTTCTGGCCGGTGTGGCGCGCGATGCACATGACGAGGCGCTCCATGCCGCGGCACGGGCGCTGTCGCGCGATGTTTCGGCGGTGGCGGCGCTCAGCCGGGCGCGTGGCCTGCTCGAGGCGCGGCTTGCCACGATGGACATGCTGTCGAGCCCCCCGCCCCGCCGGTCCCCCGAAGGCTCAGTCGCCGGACCCGAGAACCGGATCCGCGCTGACCCGCACCAGCCGCGTCAGATCGGACAGACGTTCGGCCTGAAATCCGTCGGGGCCGAAATTCTCCGGGGCCAGCCAGGCATCATAAGCGGCGGCAAGGCCGGGCCATTCCTTGTCGGTCGCGGCGAACCAGGCGGTATCGCGGTTGCGGCCCTTGACGATGGTCGCCTGACGGAAGGTGCCCTCGTAGCTCAACCCCAGCCGCTGCGCCGCACGCCGCGACGGGATGTTGAGGGCATCGCATTTCCACTCGAAGCGGCGATAGCCCGCCTCGAAGGCCCAGCCGATCATCAGCGCCATCGCCTCGGTGGCGACGCGGCTGCGCTGCAACCGGGGCGAGATGTTGATATGCCCGAGTTCGATCGTGCCGATCGGCGGGGCGATGCGCAGATAGGACATCACCGCGCCCGGCAACCCCGTCGCCTGATCGATCACCGCATAGAACCAGGGATCGTCGCGCAGCGTCATGTCGCGCACCCACCGCAGAAACCCGACCTCCGAGGGGAAGGGCCCGTAAGGCAGATAATCCCAAATCCCGTCGTCTTCGGCAAAGGCGCGATAGAGTTCGTGGGCGTGGCGCTCCTCCAGCCGTTCGAGGCGGGCATAGCGGCCGGTCAGCAGCGGCTCTCCCGGAGGGGGCGGCGGGGCCCAGTCGGGCATCGGCTCGCCGAAGCGCTTGTCGGACATGATCTCTCCTGTTGGCGACCCCGATGCGGCACGGCGGGGTGTGACGGTCCGACGCTAACGTGACTGACGGACAGAGGCAATCAGGACGAACCGCCATCGGGCGGCCCGTTCCGCCCTCCGGGGAGCGGCGGAACGGGAAACCGCGCAGGCCCCCCTCAGGCTTCGGGAACGGCCCCCGCCCGGCCGCCTACAGCGCCCGGTAATCCTGCCTCTGGGTGGACAATATCTCCTGCGGATAATCCGCGCACCCCGGAAGATCGACGATCAGCATGGCCTCGCGCGTGCCTGCACGCGCGAGCACCCGCCCATCCGCCCCCACGACGACAGAACCGCCGCCGAAGGCCAGACCGGCCTCGGTGCCGCAATAATTCGCATAGGCGACCGTGATCGCGTTCTCGACGGCCCGCGCGGCGACCAGAGTATCCTGCACATGCTCGAACCCGACGGGATTGGCGGTCGGGACCAGGATCGTCTCCGCCCCGCGCGCCGCCAGCCCCGCGGCATGGCCGGCGAACTCGATGTCATAGCAGATCAGCAGCCCGACCTTGCGCCCGCCCAGCGCGAAGACCGGCGGCAGATCGTCGCCCGGCCGGAACACCGCCCGTTCCATCGGTCCGAACAACTGGATCTTACGGTAGCGGGCAAGCAGACCGCCATCCGCCCCGATCGCCAGCGCGGTGTTGTAAAGATCCGCTCCGGCGCGCTCGGCCATCCCCGTCACCAGAGCGCAGCCCGCGTCCCGCGCCATCGCCTGCAGCTGCCGCACCCAGGGCCCGTCGAGCGGCTGCGCCAGTTCCTCATGCAGATCGGGGCGGTTGTATCCCGGCCAGAACAGCTCCGGCAGCAGCACGACATCAGCTTCCACAGCCCTCGCCAGATCAAAAAGCATGGCGACATGACGAAAAGCGCCTTCGATGTCGCCGTCCGTCGGCCTAACCTGTGACAGGATCAGTTTCACGCCGCCCTCATCCGCCTGTTATGTGTGGGCTCAGCTTGACACCAACCCGCCCCGAACCGCAACCGCCTGCCCCCGGAGCCCCATGACCGACCTTTCCGCCTTCGGACCCGACTTCCCCTTCGCCTATGACGACTGGATCGCCCATCCCGCCGGCCTCGGCGCAATCCCCGCCCGGCAGCACGGCGCGCGTGTCGCGGTCATTGGCGCCGGCGCCGCAGGCATCATCGCCGGGCATGAGCTGATGAAGCTCGGCCTCGATCCGGTGCTTTACGAATCGGGAAAGTTCGGCGGCCGACTGCGCTCGGAAACCTTCGAGGGCACCGAGAACGTCATCGCCGAACTCGGCGGTATGCGCTTCCCGGTCTCCTCGCGCGGGTTCTATCACTACGTCGACCTCACCGGATCCGAGAGCGCCCCCTTCCCCAACCCGCTGACCGCGGCGGCAGGCTCGACCGTCATCGACCTCGAAGGCGAAACCCTCTTCGCGCGCAGCCTCGACGACCTGCCCGAGCTTTACCGCGAAGTCGCCCGTGCCTATGACGCGGCGCTCGAGGAAGGCGCGCGTTTCTCCGACCTTCAGGCCGCGATGCGCGCCCGCAACCCGTCCCGCGTGAAGGAAATCTGGGATCGCCTCGTCAGCCAGTGGGACGAGCGCACCTTCTACGACTTCGTCACCTCCTCCGAGGCGTTCCGCAAGCTCAGCTTCCGCCACCGCGAGGTCTTCGGCCAGGTCGGCTTCGGCACCGGCGGCTGGGACAGCGATTTCCCGAACTCCATGCTGGAGATCCTGCGCGTCAACCTGTGCGGCCTCGACGACAATCAACGCTACATCGTCGGCGGGGTCGAGCAGGTTCTGCACCGTCTGTGGCAGCTCGAAACCGACTGCGCCCATTGGGGCCGGCGCTCGCTTGCCGCGCTGAACGGCGGGGCGACGCGCTCGCGCGTGGTGCGCATCGGGCGCGACGCCGAAGGCCGGATCGCCGTCACCGACTGCTGGGGCCGCACCGACAGCTATGACGCTGTCCTCGTCACCTGCCAGAGCCACCTTCTCACCACCGCCATCGACACCGACGAATCGCTGTTCGATCAGAAGCTGTGGATGGCGCTCGACCGCACCCGCTACATGCAGGCAGCGAAGACCTTCGTGATGGTCGACCGCCCGTTCTGGAACGACATCGACCCGGCGACCGGCCGGCCGCTCCTGTCGATGACCCTCACCGACCGGATCACCCGCGGCACCTATTTCTTCGACAACGGCCCGGACAAGCCCGGCGTGATCTGCCTGTCCTATTCGTGGATGACCGACGCGCTCAAGGTGCTGCCCCACGATGCCGAGAAGCGGGTGGAACTCGCCCTCTCAGCGCTTAGCCACATCTATCCGGACGTCGACATCGCCAGCCACATCCGCGGCAACCCGATCTGCGTCAGCTGGGAGACCGACGCGAACTTCCTCGGTGCATTCAAGGGCGCGCTGCCGGGTCATTACCGCTACAACCACCGCATGTATGGCCATTTCATGCAAGACGCGCTGCCGCCGGAACAGAAAGGCATCTTCATTGCCGGCGACAGCGTCAGCTGGACCCCGGCCTGGGTCGAGGGTGCGGTGCAGACCGCTCTCAATGCGGTCTGGGGCATCGCGCATCAGTTCGGCGGCACCACCGCGCCCGACAACCCCGGTCCCGGCGATCTCTACCCCACCTACGGCCCGATCCCGCTCGACTGAAGCGCCGCGCCCCGCGCTCTTGCTTTCGCGTCGCCCCAAATATCCCGGGGGTGAGGGCCGCAGGCCCGAGGGGGCAGAGCCCCCTCTCTTTTCTTTTCGGCGGGGCACAGCCCCCGTCCCTGAGCGTGCCGCGCCCCTGCTCAGGCCGCCGGCCGAGAGACGGTCACCCCCGCGCGACGCAACCAGCTGCGGAAATGCCCGACGTTGATGCGATTTACCCGCTCCTCGGGGATCACCAGCCAATAGCTTTCGCCGCAGCGCACCGGCTCGCCGAAACACTGCACCAGCTGACCTGCAGCCACCTCGCGCGCCACCAGATGCGTCGGCAGAACGGCCAGACCCAATCCCTCGACCGCGGCGCGGATCGCCATCTCGCTGTGTGGCAGCCGAAGCCCCTGAATCGCACCGTTGAACGTCCGCCCCGAGGCCCGCAGCCAGCTCAGCCACAGACTCGCCCGATGTGCGTTCTGCAAGGTCGGCATCGTGGCAAAGTCGATATCGCCTGATGTGTCGATCCCGCTCAGCAGATCCGGCGCCCCGAACACCGCCAGCCGTTCCTCGAACAGCTCGATCGTGCGCGCATTGGGCCAGCTGCCCAGCCCGCGCAGCAGCGCAACGTCCACCCCCGCTGCGGCCAGATCGGTCTCGGTGTCGATCTCGACGACCTCGACCGGAATCTCGGGATGGGCAGCCATGAAATCGCCGATCCGCGGCAACAGCCAGCGCGCGCCGAAACTCGCCTGCGTGCCGATCATCAGCGCGGCATTGGCCCGCCGCCCGCGCACCGCGTCTATCGACACCTCCTCCAGCCGGTCGAGCGTCTGTTCGATATCCGCGGCATAGCTGCGCCCGGCATCGGTCAGCACCAGCCGCGACCCCACACGCTCGAACAGCCGCACCCCAAGATAGGTTTCCAGATTGCCGATCTGGCGGCTGATACCGCTCTGCGTCAGCATCAGATCCTCGGCCGCGCGGGTGAAACTGACATGACGCGCGGCGGAATCGAACGCCTGAAGGGCGGAAAGCGAAGGAAGAAAACGACGCAAGGCAGGTCATCCCGACAACCGGATCCGTCACTGGATCTGCCTTGCTGATGCCGCGGCCGGCCAACAGGGGCAAGGAAACACCCCCCCGATACGGCCTTGCGAACCGGCAATGACGCCAGGATGATCGAAATTCATTCCGCCTGCCGCCAAAATGATCATTTGTCATTCCGCTGCCCCCCCCCGCATCCGGCTCGCCCATGCGGAGTTCAGAGGGTGTTCCGGCGCTGCCCATGACATGCGATGGGCCCGGTGCGGTTGACGACCTCAACGACATGCGGTCCGGAATACCGCGGCGCACCGCCTCGTCTCCATCGCGGCAAGCATGGCGAAGCCCCCTTCCCCCCCCCGCAGATGCCGGAAATGTCACCTGACAAGTCCGATCCCCTGCGCTAGCCTCGGATCATGTCGCTTCTGTCCGCCTGTCTGCGCCTTCTGATCGTCACCGCCCTCGCGGTGGGTCTCGGGCTGCCGGCACAGGCAGCGACCGGCATGTCGGGCATGACCATGCCGGCACAAGCCATGACCGCCCACATGCCCGCCGCCGATCCCGCCTGTCCGCATGACGGGGCTGACCACCCCGCCCCGGCAAAGATGCCGCCGGACATGGCCTGCGTTCAGCATTGTCTCGGTCTCGGGTTGCCCGTGCCAGCGGCAACCGCGGCGCTTCCGGCGCGCAGGACCGCGCCGGTCTGGGCCCTGTCCGTCGCCGAAAGCGCCCCTTCGCGCGCACCGCAACCCGAACGCCACCCGCCGCGCGCCTGATCCCCGTCCCGAACGACACCCTCGTCTTCACCGGAGATCATCATGACCCGCTTTTCCCGCCGCGGCTTTCTCGCCGCTTCCGCGGCCCTGTCCGCATCGCTTGCCGTTCCCGCCCGCCTTCGCGCGGCGCCCGAAGGCTTCTCGCTGACCGCCACCACCCGCACCATCGAGGTGAACGGCCGCGCCGCCACCGTCATGGGGCTGCTGAATGCCCAGGGGCGCCCCGGCCTGACCCTCGCCCCCGGCGAGCGGTTCCGCACCGCGCTGAGCAACGCCCTCGACATCGACACAATCGTGCACTGGCACGGCCAGATCCCGCCCAACGCCCAGGACGGCGTGCCCAACACCAACCCTATGCTGAAGCCCGGCGAAACCCGCGCCTATGACTTCGCCCCCCGCCCCGGCATGTTCTGGATGCACAGCCACCTCCCCGAACAGGAGATCGGCCTGCTCGCCGCACCGCTGATCGTGCACCGGCCCGAGGACATCTCCGAAGACCGGCAGGAGGTGGTGATGTTCCTGCACGATTTCTCGTTCCTCACCCCGCAGGAGGTCCTTGCCCGCGTCACCGGAGGCACCGCACCGGATCACATGACGATGGATCACTCCGCCCCGCCCGCGGGCGGCATGGCCGCGATGCCCGGGATGGGCGGCATGTCGGGGCACTCCATGCAGGGTGGCGCCATGTCGGGGATGCAGGGCATGGGCAACATGTCCGGTTCCGGAATGGCGGGCATGAACATGTCGGGCTCGGGAATGGGCTCGGGAATGGGCATGGCGATGGATCTGAACGATTTCGACTTCGACGCCTATCTCGCGAATGACCGCACCCTCGACGACCCCGATGTGATCCGCACCGAGCCGGGCGGCCGGATCCGGCTGCGGGTGCTGAACGCGGCCGCGATGACCGCTTTCTGGATCGACCTCGGCGGTGTCACCGGCCATCTGGTTGCGGTCGACGGCGAGCCGGTCGTGCCCCTCGCCGGCACGCGCTTCTCCGCCGCTCCGGCGCAGCGGCTCGACATCGAGCTGGAGATGCCCACAGACGGCAAGGCACTGCCGGTCCTCGCGCTGCGCGAGGGGGCGCGCGAGCGCACTGGCATCGTCCTCGCCCCGAAGGGCGCCGCCATCCCGCGCATCGCGGCGCTGTCCGACACCGCCCATCCCGCCGTCTCGGGCGACATGCGTCAGGAAAGCGCACTCAGCGCTCTCACCCCTCTCGCCGCGCGTCCGGTGCAGGCGGCCCGGACGGTCATGCTCAGCGGCTCGATGCAGCCCTATGTCTGGACAATCGACGGGCGCACCTGGGAAAACCGCCAGCCCGTCGCGGTGACATCCGGCGACCGGGTGGAGCTGACCTTCCACAACATGTCGATGATGGCGCATCCGATGCACCTTCACGGCCATGTCTTCCAGGTGGTCGCACTGAACGGCAAGCGGTTCTCGGGCGCGATGCGCGACACGGTGCATGTCCCCGCGATGGGCAGCGTGACTATCGCCTTCGACGCCGGCGAGGCCGCGCCCTGGATGCTGCATTGCCATCACATGGGCCATCTCGCCACCGGGATGATGACCGAACTCGCCGTCTCGGCCTGAGCAGGCGATCCGCAAAAAGAAAGCGGGAGCGAAACCGCCCCCGCTTTCGATTCGCCCCAAATATCCCGGGGGTGAGGGCCGAAGGCCCGAGGGGGCAGAGCCCCCTCACTTCAACTTTTCTGCGGGGCAGAGCCCCCCTGAAAGGATCAGTCTTCCTTCGGCAGCACCCGCAGACGCAGTTCGCGCAGCTGCTCGTTGGTGGGCTCGGACGGCGCGCCCATCATCAGATCCTCGGCGCGCTGGTTCATCGGGAACATGATGACCTCGCGGATGTTGACCTCATCGGCCAGCAGCATCACCGCGCGGTCGATGCCCATCGCGCAACCGCCGTGCGGCGGAGCGCCGTAACGGAACGCCTTCGCCATGCCGCCGAACCGCTTGTCGACTTCCGAGTTCGGATAGCCCGCCAGCTCGAAGGCCTTGTACATGATCGACAGATCGTGGTTGCGGATCGCGCCCGAGATCAGCTCGTAGCCGTTGCAGGCGAGGTCATACTGATAGCCCAGCACCTTCAGCGGATCGCCGTTCAGCGCCTCGAGACCGCCCTGCGGCATCGAGAACGGGTTGTGGCTGAAATCGAGCGTGCCTTCCTCGGTCTTCTCATACATCGGGAAGTCGACGATCCAGCAGAACTGGAAGCTGTTCTCGTCGGTCAGCTTCAGCTCGCGGCCGATCTCGTTGCGGGCCTTGCCGGCGACGGCGACGAAATGCTCCGCCTTGCCGCCGAGGAAGAACACCGCATCGCCTTCCTTCAGGTTCAGCTGGGTGCGGATCGCCTCGGTGCGCTCGGCGCCGAGCGCCTTGGCGATGGGGCCGGCCGCTTCCATGCCGGCATCGCCGTGGCGCCAGAAGATATAGCCCATGCCCGGCAGGCCGTTCGCCTGAGCGAAGGCGTTCATCCGGTCGCAGAACTTGCGGCTGCCGCCGGTCGGCGCGGGGATCGCGCGGACCTCGGTGCCCTCGGTCTCCAGCAGCTTGGCGAAGATCGCGAAGCCCGAGTCGCGGAAATGCTCCGACACATCGGCCATCTTGATCGGGTTGCGCAGGTCGGGCTTGTCAGAGCCATACCACATCAGCGCATCGCGATAGGCGATCTGCGGCCACTCCTTGTTGACCGGACGGCCCTTGCCGAATTCCTCGAACAGGCCGGTCAGCACCGGCTGAACGGTGTCGAACACGTCCTGCTGGGAGACAAAGGACATCTCGATATCGAGCTGATAGAAATCGGTCGGGCTGCGGTCGGCGCGCGGATCCTCGTCGCGGAAGCAGGGCGCGATCTGGAAATAGCGGTCGAAGCCCGCGACCATGATCAGCTGCTTGAACTGCTGCGGCGCCTGCGGCAGCGCGTAGAACTTGCCCGGATGCAGACGCGACGGCACCAGAAAGTCACGCGCGCCCTCGGGCGAGGAGGCGGTGATGATCGGCGTCTGATATTCGTTGAAGCCGGTCGACCACATGCGGTTGCGCAGGCTGCGCACCACGTTCGAGCGCAGCATCATGTTATTGTGCAGCCCCTCGCGACGCAGGTCGAGGAAGCGATAGGCGAGGCGGGTTTCCTCGGGATAATCCTGATCGCCGAACACCGGCAGCGGCAGTTCGTCGGCGGCGCCGAGGACTTCCATATCGGTCACGTAGACCTCGATCTCGCCGGTGGAGAGCTTGGGGTTCACCAGCTCGGGGGCGCGCAGCTTGACCGTGCCATCAATGCGGATGACCCATTCGGCGCGCACTTTCTCCAGCGCGGCGAAGGCGGGGCTGTCGGCGTCGCAGATGATCTGGGTGATGCCGTAATGGTCGCGCAGGTCGATGAACAGCACGCCGCCGTGATCTCGCACCCGGTGCACCCATCCCGACAGGCGAACGGTCTCGCCGGCATTGGCGGCGCAAAGCTGGGCGCAGGTGTGACTGCGATAGGCGTGCATGGCGTATTTCCCCAAGGTTTCACGGGCGGATCCCGCATCGGGCCGATACACCCGCACAGGGGGCGAAAGTCAAGGCCGGAACGGTGCGGGGGCCCCGTGGCGGGGGGCGACGCTCTCCGGGATCGGGCCGGAAACGCAAGGGAACTGCCGGATTTTTGGGCGCGTTTCACCACACGGTGGCAAAAACCTGCCCAATACACGCATTTCGACACATCATCGGACTCGTCAAAGGTCCGTCTGCCGTTAACATTCTCTTCATCGTTGCCGCCTTGTTTCGCTGCCGCGCGCCCCGGGGCCGCGGACGGTCTGACGGGCGCGTGGCCCGCCCACGCCCGCCTCTCCCGCCCCGCCCGCGCGCCGGCCCGCAACCGAAGGCAGCCGGCGGCGCAGGACGGAGGACGGACAATGAACTTCTGGGACAAGCTGACCGACCGCCTCGCGCGGCACCTGATCCGCAAGGGCACGCTCGACGTCACCTATTCCGACGGCACCCGGATCGGCTATGGCGACGGCACCGGGCCCGCGATCGGCATGACGATCCGCGATCCCGCGCTGACGAAACGGATCGTGCTGAACCCCGACCTCGGCATCGGCGAGGGCTACATGGATGAGGCCTTCGTGCTTGGCGACGACAACCTGTCGGGCTTCCTCGCACTGATCATGACCAACATGCGCCCTTCCGGGATGCCCTGGTTCGAGCGCCCGATGCGGGCGCTGAAATTCCTCGCCCGGGGCCTCGCGCAGTTCAACCCGCGCGGCCGCGCCGCGCGCAACGTCGAAAGCCATTACGACCTGTCGGGCAAGCTTTACGATCTGTTTCTCGACGCCGACCGGCAATACAGCTGCGCCTATTTCCCGCGCCCCGGCATGACGCTCGAACAGGCGCAGGAGGCGAAGAAGGCCCATATCGCGCGCAAGCTGCTGCTGCGGCCGGGGATGAAGGTTCTCGACATCGGTTGCGGCTGGGGCGGCATGGCGCTGACGCTCGCACGCGATTACGGCGCACAGGTGGTCGGCGTGACCCTTTCGCACGAACAGCACGCCCTTGCCCGCCAGCGGGTGCGCGAGGCGGGACTCGAAGACCGCATCGACATCCGGCTGTGCGACTATCGCAACCTCGAAGAACGGTTCGACCGCATCGTCTCGGTCGGCATGTTCGAGCATGTCGGCATCCCGCATTTCCGCGAATACTTCCGGCACGTGAAGCAGATGCTGAACCCGGGTGGAGTGGCGCTGATCCACTTCATCGGCCGGGCCGATCCGCCGGGGGTAACCTCGGACTGGGTACGCAAGTATATCTTCCCGGGCGGCTATTGCCCGGCGATGTCCGAGACCTCGGCCGCGGTCGAGAAAGAGGGGCTGATCATCGCCGATCTGGAGGTCTGGCGCGTGCATTACGCCGAGACGCTGCGCGCCTGGCTGACCCGGTTCGAGGCGCATCTCGACGAGGCACGCGCGCTTTACGATGCGCGTTTCACCCGGATGTGGCGGTTCTACCTGATCGCGTCCGAAATGGCGTTTCGCCATGCCGGCGAGGTGGTATTTCAGTATCAGCTGTGCCACGAGGTGACCGACGTGCCGCTGACGCGCGACTACCTTTATACCGTGCCGGACACCGAACCGGCCGGCGATACCAGAGAGGCGGCGGGGCCGGACTGCATGGCGGCGCAGTGACGCCCGGCCTGCGCGCAGACACGACACGAAGGACGGACTGCCCCCCGGGGGGCGCGCAGGCGAAACGACGGATCGGACGATGACGACACGGATACCCCCGGATGCCCGCTTGCGCGGAACCGGCAGAACCCTGGCGGGGCTGGTGGGCGATCACGCCGGGACGGCGCTGCTTCTGGGCTGGGTCGTGCTGGCGATCGCCGGCAACATCGGGCAATGGGGCGGCGACATGGCGGCACTGTGGTTCGCGGGCCATTTCCTCGCCGCGGGGCAGCCCGATCTGGTCTATGCCGCCCCACCGGGCTTCTTCGGCGGCACCCCGCCCGCATGGCAGCCGCTGCTTGACGCCGAACTGCGGGGCCGCCCGGCGGCGGTCGTCTATTCCTATGCCTATCCGCCGGTCTGGGCCGGGCTGATGGCCCCGGTCAGCCGCGAGCTGAGCGCGCAGCGGTTTCTCGATCTGGCGATGGTGGCGAATGTGCTGATGCTCGCGGGCTGCGTGCTGCTCGCCGAGCGGATCGCCCGGCCCCGCATCCTGTCGCGCTCCGCCTTTCGGTGCTGGGGGGTCGCGGTTCTGGCAATCACTCTGCCGGCGCAGATCGCTCTGGCCTACAATCAGCCGAACATCCTGATCTCGTTCCTGACGCTTGCCTGTTTCGCCCTTCTCGACCGGCATCCGCGGCTGGCGGGAGGGCTGCTCGGCCTTGCCGCGGCGATCAAGCTGCTGCCCATCGCGCTGTGCCTGCTGTTCCTGCCCCGACGCCGGTTCGGGGCTCTGGCTGCCTGTCTGGCGACCGCCGCGGCACTCGCGGTGCTGTCGGTGGCATGGCTCGGCTGGCCACTGCACCGGGCTTTCCTCGATCAGCTGGCGCTGGCATCGGAGAACATGGTGTGGGGCTACATGAACCCCGCGCCACGGATCGCGGTGCAGGATCTGCTGGCGCATTTCGGGCTGGCAGAGACCTTTCATTTCGACCAGGCATGGCTGGCCTTCGGTCATCCCTCCGCGCCGGTGAGCACCGGGGCCGGGATCGTGGCCCTCGCCGGAACGCTCGCCACCGCGCTGGCCTGGCGTGCCCGCGGCGCCGGCGGACAGACCGAAATGACGCTCGGCCTGCTGGCGCTCAGCATCGGGATCTTCCTGCTCGGACCGCTGAGCTGGCTGCATTACATGATCGTGCCGATGCTGATCGCACCGGCGATCCTCGCCCGTATGGCGCCACTGCCGGCCACGGCCGTTCTGCTCGGGGCAATCGCGCTCGATACGCCGGCGGCGACGCAGCTTCTGTCGCTGCGCACCTTCACCTGGGTGCAGAGCGCGTTCTGGACCGGGCTGTGCGCTCTTGCCGTCGCGCTGCTGCTGCGCCGCGACCCGCCCCGGGAACGAAAGCCCGGCGAATGACCCCCGGAATGCCCCTTTGGCCCTTGCACAAAGCCGTTCCCTGACTATAACCCCCATCAATTTGCGCAGAGCCTGGCCGGGCCCTGCGCTTCTTGCTGCCAACCGATCAAAGGGGCCCATCATGCCGAAGAGAACAGACCTGAAGTCCATCCTCATCATCGGCGCCGGGCCCATCGTGATCGGTCAGGCCTGCGAGTTCGACTACTCCGGCGCCCAGGCCTGCAAAGCGCTGCGCGAAGAGGGCTACCGGGTCATCCTGGTGAACTCGAACCCCGCGACGATCATGACCGATCCGCACATGGCCGACGCGACCTATATCGAGCCGATCACCCCCGAGGTCGTCGCCAAGATCATCGAGAAGGAACGCCCCGACGCGATCTTGCCGACGATGGGCGGCCAGACCGGCCTGAACACCGCGCTCGCGCTTGCCGACATGGGCATTCTCGACAAGTTCAACGTCGAGCTGATCGGCGCCAACCGCGACGCCATCGAGATGGCCGAGGACCGCGCGCTGTTCCGCGAGGCGATGGACCGCATCGGCCTCGAGAACCCGAAGGCCACCATCATCACCGCGCCGAAGGACGAGAAGGGCCACAAGGATCTGCACAAGGGCGTGCAGATGGCGCTGGCGCAGCTCGATCACATCGGCCTGCCGGCGATCATCCGCCCCGCCTTCACCCTCGGCGGCACCGGCGGCGGCATCGCCTACAACCGCGACGACTTCATCGAGATCTGCCACAACGGCATGGACGCCTCGCCGGTCGGTCAGATCCTCGTCGACGAATCCCTCCTCGGCTGGAAGGAATTCGAGATGGAGGTGGTGCGCGACAAGAATGACAACGCGATCATCGTCTGCGCCATCGAGAACGTCGATCCGATGGGCGTGCACACCGGCGACTCGATCACCGTCGCCCCGGCCCTGACGCTGACCGACAAGGAATATCAGATCATGCGCAACGGCTCGATCGCCGTTCTGCGCGAGATCGGCGTGGAGACCGGCGGCTCCAACGTGCAATGGGCGATCAACCCGGCCGACGGCCGCATGGTGGTGATCGAGATGAACCCGCGCGTGTCGCGCTCCTCGGCGCTCGCCTCGAAGGCCACCGGCTTCCCGATCGCCAAGGTCGCAGCGAAGCTCGCCATCGGCTACACGCTCGACGAGCTCGACAATGACATCACCAAGGTGACGCCGGCCTCGTTCGAGCCCTCGATCGACTATGTCGTGACCAAGATCCCGCGCTTCGCCTTCGAGAAGTTCCCCGGCGCCAAGCCCGAACTGACCACCGCGATGAAATCCGTGGGCGAGGCGATGGCCATCGGCCGCACCTTCCACGAATCGCTGCAAAAGGCGCTCAGCTCGCTGGAAACCGGGCTGTCGGGCCTCGATGAGATCGAGATCCCCGGCGCGCCCGACAAGGCCGCCATCGTCAAGGTTCTGGCGCTGCGCAACCCCGACCGGATCCGCTACATCGCCCAGGCGATGCGCCTCGGGCTGACCAATGCCGAGATCAACGACGTGACCTCGTTCGATCCGTGGTTCCTCGACCGGATCCGCGAGATCGTCGATGCCGAGGCCGAGGTCCGCAAGTCCGGCCTGCCCTTCACCGAAGAGGGCCTGCGCAAGCTGAAGATGATGGGCTTCTCGGACAAGCGTCTGGCGAAGCTGACCGGCCGCGACGAGGCCCAGGTGCGCCGCGCGCGCCGCAACCTCGGCGTCAAGGCGGTGTTCAAGCGCATCGACACCTGCGCGGCCGAGTTCGAGGCCCAGACCCCCTACATGTATTCGACCTACGAAGCCCCGGCGATGGGCGATGTCGAATGCGAGGCGCGGCCCTCGGATCGCAAGAAGGTCGTCATCCTCGGCGGCGGTCCGAACCGCATCGGTCAGGGCATCGAGTTCGACTATTGCTGCTGCCATGCCTGCTTCGCGCTCTCCGATGCCGGCTATGAAACCATCATGGTCAACTGCAACCCGGAAACCGTGTCGACCGATTACGACACCTCGGACCGGCTGTATTTCGAACCGCTCACCCTCGAATCGGTTCTCGAAATCCTGCGCGTCGAGCAGGAGAACGGCACGCTGCACGGCGTGATCGTGCAGTTCGGCGGCCAGACGCCGCTGAAGCTGGCGAATGCGCTCGAGGCCGAGGGGATCCCGATCCTCGGCACCACGCCCGACGCCATCGACCTCGCCGAGGACCGCGAGCGCTTCCAGCATCTGCTGCAGCAGCTCGGCCTGCGTCAGCCGGTGAACGGCATCGCCCACAGCGAGGCCGAGGCCTTCGAGATCGCCGGCCGCATCGGCTTCCCGATCGTGATCCGCCCGTCCTACGTGCTCGGCGGCCGCGCGATGGAAATCGTGCGCGACCTCGACCAGCTGAAGCGCTACATCACCACCGCCGTGGTGGTCTCGGGCGACAGCCCGGTGCTGCTCGACAGCTATCTGTCGGGCGCCATCGAGATGGACGTCGACGCCCTTTCGGACGGCGAGACCGTCCATGTCGCCGGCATCATGCAGCATATCGAGGAAGCCGGCGTCCACTCGGGCGACTCGGCGTGCTCGCTGCCGCCCTACTCGCTGTCGGACGAGCTGATCGCCGAGGTGAAGCGCCAGACCATCCAGCTCGCCAAGGGGCTGCATGTGGTCGGCCTGATGAACGTGCAGTTCGCGATCAAGGATGGCGACATCTACGTCCTCGAAGTGAACCCGCGCGCCTCGCGCACCGTGCCCTTCGTCGCCAAGGCGACCGACAGCGCCATCGCCTCCATCGCCGCGCGGCTGATGGCCGGCGAGCCGATGTCGGCCTTCCCGCACCGCGCCCCCTACCCGGCCGGCGTCGGCCCGGAAACGGCCCTGCCGCTCGCCGATGCGCTCACCCTCGCCGATCCGATCACGCCCTGGTATTCGGTCAAGGAAGCGGTGCTGCCCTTCGCCCGCTTCCCGGGTGTCGATACGCTGCTCGGGCCGGAAATGCGCTCGACCGGCGAAGTCATGGGGTGGGATCGCAACTTCCCGCGCGCCTTCCTCAAGGCGCAGCTCGGCGCCGGCACGAAACTGCCGGAATCGGGGCGCGTGTTCCTCTCGGTCAAGGATGCCGACAAGTCGGCCGATCTGGCGGGGGCGGCGCGCGATCTGATCGCGATGGGCTTCACCCTGATCGCCACCCGCGGCACCGCCGGCTGGCTGAAGTCGCATGGCATCGAGGCCGAAAGCGTCAGCAAGGTCTACGAGGCACGCCCGAACATCGTCGACCGGCTGAAGGACGGCGAGATCGCGCTTGTGATGAACACCACCGAAGGCACGCAGTCGATCTCCGACAGCCGCGACATCCGGGCGGTGGCGCTCCATGACCACATCCCCTACTTCACCACCGCAGCCGCCTCGATCGCGGCCGTCGCGGCGATGAAGTCGCGCGCCGAAGGCGACATCTCGGTCCGCCCGCTGCAGGCCTGACCGGATCCCTCAGGGGGCGCCCCGGCGCGCCCCTGCACACCAAAGAACAACGCGCGCGAAGGTCTCCCCTTTCGCGCGCGTTTTCCTTTTCGGCTTTCCATAAATATCCCGGGGGTGAATTTGCCTGAAAGGCAAAGAGGGGGCAGCGCCCCCTCTCTTTTTTCACCCCACGGACGAACCGCCCTCAGTGCCCGATGACTCAGTGCCCGAGGATCTGGCTCAGGAACTGCTTGGTGCGGTCCGACTGCGGGTTGTGGAAGAAGTCATGCGGGTTGTTCTGCTCGACGATCTGACCGTCGGCCATGAAGATCACCCGGTTCGCCACGGCCTGAGCGAAGCCCATCTCGTGGGTCACGCACAGCATGGTCATGCCTTCCTCGGCGAGCTGGATCATGGTGTCGAGAACTTCCTTGATCATCTCGGGGTCGAGAGCCGAGGTCGGCTCGTCGAACAGCATGATGCGCGGGCGCATGCACAGCGAACGCGCGATGGCCACGCGCTGCTGCTGGCCGCCCGACAACATTCCGGGATACTTGTGCGCCTGATCCGGGATCTTCACCTTCTCGAGGAAATACATCGCCGTTTCCTCGGCTTCCTTCTTCGGGATCTTGCGCACCCAGATCGGCGCGAGGGTGCAGTTCTCCAGAATCGTCAGATGCGGGAACAGGTTGAAGTGCTGGAACACCATCCCCACTTCCGAGCGCACCTTGTCGATGTTCTTCAGATCCGAGGTCAGCTCGGTCCCGTCGACGATGATCTTGCCCTGCTGATGCTCTTCCAGACGATTGATGCAGCGGATCATCGTCGATTTGCCCGAACCCGAAGGCCCGGCGATGACGATGCGCTCGCCGCGCTGAACCGTCAGGTTGATGTCGCGCAGCACGTGGAACTGGCCGTACCACTTGTTGACGTCGACCAGCTGGACCGCGACCTCGTCCGAGACCTGCAGTTTCGTTGCGGTTTCCGGCATGGGTTACTCCTTAGCGGTTGTCACGTTTCAGCTTGCGCTCGAGATACATCGAATAGCGCGACATGCCGAAGTTGATAATGAAGAAGATGGCACCGACGAAGACGAAGAACTCCCAATAGATGCCCTTCCACGCGAAATCCGCGCGGATCGTATCGGGGATCGACTTCAGCGGCTCGAACAGACCGACGAAGGTGACGAGGGTCGTGTCCTTGAACATGGCGATGAAGCTCGACACGATACCGGGGATCGAGATCTTCAGCGCCTGCGGCAGAACGATCAGCCGCTGCGCCTTCCAGTAATCGAGGCCGAGCGCATCGGCCGCCTCGTATTGCCCGCGCGGCAGCGCCGCCAGACCGCCGCGGATCACCTCGGCGATATAGGCGGCCGAGAACAGCGTCACCAGGATCATCACCCGCAAGATGATGTCGAAATTGGTGCCCGGCGGCAGGAAATAGTTCAGCAGCAGCGAGGCCACGAACAGCAGCGCGATCAGCGGCACACCGCGGACGAACTCGATGAAGCCGATGGAGAACATCTTCACGAGGAACATGTCCGACCGCCGGCCGAGCGCCAGCACGATCCCCAGAGGCAGCGACATCACGATGCCGCCCGCGCCCAGCACGATCGCCAGCAGGAAGCCGCCGAACTGGCGCGAGGGCACCGACTGGATCGAGACCGGCAGCACCTTGCCCAGCAGATCGTCGATCGGCCCGGTCAGGAACAGCCAGAACAGCACCGGCACCACGACCGCGGCGAGCGCCGCAAGAATCGCGTTCTTCGCGACCAGCACACGCCACAGCACCGCGCCGATGACGAAGCCCACCCCGATCATCGCCACCGGCCAGACCGATCCGCCCCACAAAAGCCAGATCGCCACCAGCGGATAAACGAGCGAGCCCCACAACAGCCTGCGCGGCAGCTGCGAGAACAGCACCGGCGCCAGCGCCAGCAAGAACAGCACGAAGGTCAGCACCGGGCGCCAGTAGATCTCGGCCGGATAGAAGCCGAAGATGAACTGGTTCCAGCGTGCCCGGATCACCGCCCAGCACGCACCGCTTGCCCCCTCGCCCCAGGTAGTGGCGATGGTCTTGCGGCAGGCGGCGAGCGAATCGGCGTTCCACACGCCGTGCAGGAACCAGGGCGCGAAATGGCTGACCAGCAGCCAGATCAGACCGATCCCGATCACCGTCAGGAAGGCATTCCCCCAGCTCGAGAACAGCTTCTCGCGCAGCCACAGCGACACGCCCGAGGCCTTGGCCGGCGGCGGCAGCGGATCGAGCATCAGCTTGCGCACATAGGGTGCCGAAGGCGAAGTCTTGCCAATCATCTCAGCGCTCCTTCAGCTTAACTTTGCGGTTGAACGCGTTCATCACCGTCGAGATCACCAGCGACAGCCCGAGATAGATCAGCATCATCAACAGAATACATTCCAGCTCGCGTCCGGTCTGGTTCAGCGTGATACCGCCGAGCGTGCCGCGCAGATCCATGTACCCCACGGCGATCGCCAGCGACGAGTTCTTCATCAGGTTCAGGTATTGCGAGATCAGCGGCGGGATGATGACGCGCAGCGCCTGCGGCAGGATCACCAGGCTCATCGTGCGCCCCGGCCGCAGACCGAGGGCGAAGGCCGCCTCGCTCTGGCCTTTCGACACCGACAGGATGCCGGCGCGGACGTTCTCGGCGATGAAGGCGCCGGTATAGAGCGACAGCCCCGCCCAAAGCGCGACGAAAGAGTTCGACACATTGGTGCCGCCGACGAAGTTGAAACCCTTCAGCACCGGCTCGTGGATGCGGAAGCCAAGCGCCACCGCCACCACCACCACCGGAACCAGCACGATCAGAATGCTTTTCCACCAGGTCGTCGGGCGCGCGCCGGTGCTCTCCTGCACTGCGTCGGCCCATTTGCGGAACCGCGCATTGGCCCAGATCGAGACCGCCAGAACCGCGAAAACCAGCACCCAGTCGACCGAAACCGGCATCAGCGGCGTGTCGATCGTGCCGAGCGAGCGGCCGAAGCTCGCCGAGGGGATCGCGGTATAGCGGTTGGTGAAGGCCACCGAATCGAACAGCATCATCGAGGCCGAGGCCTCGCCGGTCGCCGGATTGACCTTGTATTCGTTCGGCCCCGGCGCGATCTCGGTCAGCACCGCCATCGACACCAGGATCCACAGCAGCACCGGGATGTTGCGGAAGGTCTCGACATAGACGGTCATCAGCCGCGCCACGAGCCAGTTCTTCGACAGCCGCAGCACGCCCACGAAGATCCCGATCACCGTCGCCGCCGCACAGCCGAGGACCGAGATCCACACCGTGTTCAGCAGCCCCACCAGCATCGCGCGCCCATGGGTGCTGTCGTTGCTGTAGGGGATCAGATACTGGGCGATGTCATAGCCCGAACGGTTCCACAGGAACCCGAAATTGAAATCCTTGCCGAGGGCATGGAGGTTGCGGACCGTGTTGTCCACCAGCCAGCCCGCCGCAGCCATCACCGCGATCAGCACGACGACCTGAATGGTCAGCGAGCGATACCGGGTGTCATAAATCAGCTGACTGAGCCGGAATCCCTGTTCCGGCGCATCGGGTGCGCTTGTCATGTTGCTTCCCCTGTTCCCGCTCTCACGCCCGGGTTTGCCCCGTATTGTCGTGATGCCTTTCGGCCCGCGAGGTCACTCTATTCGAAACGGAAGGGGGGCGCGCCGACGAATCGGTGCGCCCCCGGAGAATCAGCCCTTACCGGAACGGCGGGGCATACATCAGACCGCCCTGCGTCCACTGGGCGTTCAGGCCGCGGGCCAGACCGATCGGGGTCTTCTCGCCGATATTGGCCTCGAAGATCTCGCCATAGTTGCCGCCGGCCTTGATCGCCTTGACGGCCCAGTCGTTCGGAACACCCATCATCGCGCCGAGGTTGCCCTCATGGCCGAGCAGACGGTTGATTTCCGGGTTCTCGGTGCCCTTGGCCAGTTCGTCGACGTTGGCGGCGGTCACGCCGTATTCCTCGCCGGCGACCAGCGCATAGAAGGTCCAGCCGACGATATCGCCCCAGTTGTTGTCGCCGTGGCGCACGGCCGGCCCGAGCGGCTCTTTCGAGATGATCTCCGGCAGGATGATGTAGTCCTGCGGGCTCGGGAAGGCGGCACGCGTCGCGGCGAGGCCCGAGGCGTCGGTGGTATAGGCGTCACAGGCGCCGGCCAGGAACTGCTGCTCGCCCTCGGCATTCGAATCGATGGCGATCGGCTGATAGGTCATGCCGTTCGACTTGAAGTAGTCGGCGAGGTTGAGTTCCGTCGTGGTGCCGGTCTGGATGCAGACCGAAGCGCCGTTCAGCTCCTTGGCCGAGGTCACGCCCGAATCCTTGCGCACCATGAAGCCCTGGCCGTCGTAGTAGTTGATCGCCGGGAAATCCATCTTCAGATCGGTTTCGCGCGAGAAGGTGCGGGTGGTGTTGCGCACCAGCAGATCGACTTCGCCCGAGGCCAGCGCGGTGAAGCGGGTCTGGCCGGTGGTGGGGACATATTTCACCTTGGCGGGGTCGCCCAGAACGGCCGCGGCGACGGCCTTGCACAGCGCGACATCGAAGCCCGACCAGTTGCCGTTGGCATCGGGCGCGGCAAAGCCCACGAGGCCCGTGTTGACGCCGCAGTTCACGACGCCGCGTGCCTTGACATCATCGAGCGTGCCGGCGGACGCAGCGCCCGCAGCCGACAGACCGGCCACGACGAGCGTGCCGAAAATAACCGAAGTTTTCATGCTTACCTCTTCCTGAGTTGCCGCTCGCCAAGGCACAGAGCGGTTCGAATGCCCGTATGGGGTCTGGATGGTTTCGAGGACGGGTCCTCGTGCCACCAGTTTGGGCAAAAGCGTATCGCAAGGTCAAGAGGGGGATCGCGGCCCCGTGATCATCAAATCAAAAGTTATGCAATCGGTAAAAATATGGGCGATATACAGTTCAAGGCCGGTCCAAAAACTCCCAGAACCGCTCCGCCTCGGCCAGCGCCGCACGGCGGCGCTCGGCATGGGCAACGGCCTCCTCGTCGGCGCCCCATTGCTCGGCCTGCCAGTCCTCGTCGATGCGCGACAGGGGCCAGGCCTCGGCCGCGGTCAGCCGTCCGCCGGCGAGCGCCAGCGCCAGCGCCAGCGAGCCGCTGAGGGTGACGAAATCGTGGAACGCCGCCAGACGCCAGTCATCGAGCGTAGCCACCCGCTCTGCCAGACGCGCCAGCGCGTGCCCGGGCTGGGTCACAGGAACGATGCCCTCGGTCGTCACCAGCCGCGCACCGGTCTCGGCCTCCAGCCAGTCGAGAATCGGGTCCCATCCGGCGCGCTGACGCGCGGCGAGTTCATCCGGCCCGTCGGCCCGGTAGCACAACAGATCCGTCGCGCCGTATTCGGCGAGCATCTCCGCCACCGCATCATGCTGCGGGCGGACCTTGTCGATCACCGAATTCGCGGTGCGCGTCACCGGCATGATGACGGGATCGACCTTCTCTTCCTGCGCCTGCCATTCGGCGGCGATGGCCTCGGCCAAGGCGCGGCCCGGCACCACCAGCGGCGCTTTCGCCGGGGTGCGCAGCTTGCGCGCATCGAGCGCGATACCGTATCCGCCCGGCTCCTCGGTCACGCCGACCGTGGTCCAGAACCGTTTCGGTGCCCAACCGCTGCTCATCCCCGCCCCTCCAGCAATTCACTCACCGCGGCCTCCAGTGCCGCGAAACTGTCGACCAGCCGGTCGGCCCCGGCGCTGCGCAGCGCCTCGATCGGGTGATAGCCCCAGCTGACGCCCACCGTCGCCACACCCGCGGCGCGGCCCATCTCGATGTCATAGGTGGTATCGCCGATCATCACCGCATCGCGCGCATCGACCCCGGCATCGGCGAGCGCCGCCTCGACCATCGCCGGATGCGGTTTCGAGGGGTGATCGTCCGCCACCTGCCGGGTGAAGAAATACCCCCCGATGCCGTGGTGTTCGCACAGCGCATCGAGACCGCGGCGCGATTTGCCCGTCGCGATGCCCAGAAGCATGTCCTCGCGCCCGGCGAGACGGTCGAGCGTCTCCGCCGCGCCGGGATAAAGCGGCGGCACCGCCAGCATCCGGCGCGCACGATAGGCGTCGCGGTAGCCCTGCACCACCATGTCGCGTTGCGAAAGCGGGGCATCGGGCAGCAACTGTGCCATCCCCTCATCGAGCGACAGCCCGACGACCGAGAGCATCTCGCTCCGGCTCGGCAAGGGCAGCCCCGCCGCCTCAATGCCCTGGGTCATCGCGGCGACGATATGGTTCTGGCTGTCCGACAGCGTGCCGTCGACGTCGAAGATAACAAGCTTCATTCGAGGTCCTCGAACGGGTCGGCGGGAACGTCGTTCTCGTGCCAGCCAAGCGCCGTCCAGGTGCGCTTCATATGCGCGGGCAGCGGCGCCACCACGGTGATGCGCTTCTTCGTCACCGGATGATCGAAGCTGATCTGGCGCGCGTGCAGATGCAGCTTGCGGCTGATCTCGCCGCCGAGCTGCGCGCCCCAGCCATCGCCCAGATTCTCCTGACCCGAACCGCCGTATTTGCCATCGCCCACGATCGGATGACCGAGTTCGGACATATGCGCGCGCAGCTGATGGGTGCGCCCGGTGATCGGCACCAGCGCGACCCAGCTCACCCGGGTGCCGAGCGCGTCGAGCACGGCGTAATCGGTCGTCGCGCGCTTCGCCTCGGGGTGGTCCTTCATCTTGGCGGGATGGATGCAGACCATCTTCTCGCCCTCGCCGCCGCGGCCATGGCCCGGCGCCTTTTCAAGACCGTAACGCACCGTGCCCATCCGCGGGTTAGGCACGCCGGCGACCGCCGCCCAGTAGATCTTGCGCGAGGTCTTCTCGCGGAACGCCTCGGAGAGCGCGCGCGCCACCCGGTCGGTGCGCGCGATCAGCAGCACGCCCGAGGTGTCCTTGTCGAGCCGGTGCACCATCTTCGGCCGGTCCTTGTAGCCGAATTTCAGCGCATCGAGCAGCCCGTCGACATGGCGCATCCCCTGCCCCGAACCGCCCTGCGAGGGCAGCCCCGGCGGCTTGTTCAGCGCGATGATATGCTGATCCTTCCACAGCACGCAGGACTGGATCATCTCGGCATCGTCGTCCGAGATTTCGGTCTCGGCGCGGCGCTGATCGGCCCGGCGCGGTTCGGCCGCGCCCTCGGGCAGCGGCGGAATGCGCACTTCCTGACCCGGCACGATGCGGGTGTTCGCCTTCACCCGGCCGCCGTCGACGCGCAGCTCGCCCTTGCGGCACATCTTCTCCACCGCGATCTGGCTGAGCTGCGGGAACCGCTTCTTCAGCCAGCGGTCGAGGCGGCTTTCGCCCTCCGCCTCGGTGATCTTCACCAGTTGAACGCCGCTCATGCCAGAACCCCACGCATCAGTGTCATGCCCAGAAACAGCCCCGCCAGCGACACCGCAACCGACAGAACCACGTAAACCGCCGCCAGCACCGGCTCGCCGCGCTCGACCAGCGTCCAGGTTTCGAGCGAGAAGGACGAGAAGGTGGTGAACCCGCCCAGAACCCCCACGCCCAGAAACGCGTTCCACTGCGTCAGCCCCTTGATGCCGAGGAACGACACCAGAAGCCCCATCAGCGTCGAGCCGATGATATTGGTCAGCAGGATGCTCAGCGGCAGGGAATGTTGCCCCAGAAGCCGCGGCACTCCCATGCCGAAAAGATAGCGCAGCGTGGCGCCGATCGCACCACCGGCGGCCACCTGCAAAGCGGTAAAGAACATGCACTCTCCTTCGTGCCCGGCCTTCGTGCCGGCCGGGGGGCGTCAGTTGCCGCGCTTCTCGCGCAGCTTGGCGAACCATTCAACGCGCTTTTTCAGCTCGCGCTCGAAACCGCGCTCGACCGGCTGATACAGCACGGGGCGTTTCAGCCCCTCGGGGAAGTAGTTCTGCCCCGAGAAGCCGTCTTCGGCGTCATGGTCGTATTGATAGCCCGCACCGAAGCCCTGCTCTTCCATCAGCCGGGTCGGCGCGTTGATGATATGCATCGGCGGCGGCGCCGATCCGGTCTTCTTGGCGAGCTGCCGCGCCGCCTTGTAGGCGACATAGCCGGCATTCGTCTTCGGCGCGAGGGCGAGATAGATCACCGCCTGCGCGAGCGCGAGTTCCCCCTCGGGCGAGCCGAGCCGCTCGTAGATCTCCCAGGCGTGCAGCGCCACGGTCTGCGCCTGCGGATCGGCGAGGGCGATATCCTCGACCGCCATGCGCACCAGCCGCCGGGCGAGGTAGCGCGGATCCTCGCCACCCTCCAGCATCCGTGCATACCAGTAAAGCGCCGCATCCGGGTCGGATCCGCGGATCGACTTGTGCAGTGCCGAGATCAGATTGTAATGCTCGTCGCCCTTCTTGTCGTATTTCGCCGCGCGCCGCATCAGCCGCGCGGACAGCTGATCGGTGTCCAAAGGCGCGCTCACCCGCCAGGCCATCACCTGCTCGACGAGGTTCAGAAGCGCCCGCCCGTCGCCATCGGCCATCTCCAGCAGCGCCTCGCGCGCCGGGCCTTTCAAGGGCATCGCGCGGCCAAGGGCCTTCTCCGCCCGCTGCGCCAGACGTTCAAGGGACGCGAGGCTCAGCCGTTCCAGCACCACCACCTGCGCCCGGCTGAGCACGGCGGCGTTCAGCTCGAACGAGGGGTTCTCGGTCGTCGCGCCCACCAGAAGGATCGTGCCGTCCTCCATCCAGGGCAGAAAGCTGTCCTGCTGCGCCTTGTTGAAGCGGTGGATCTCGTCGACGAACAGCAGCGTTCCCCTGCCCTGCTCGCGGCGCAGGCGGGCCGCCTCGAACACCTTGCGCAGCTCCGGCACGCCGGTGAAGATCGCCGAGATCTGCACGAAATGCCGGTCCGTCGCATGGGCGAGCAGCCGCGCGATGGTGGTCTTGCCCACACCGGGCGGCCCCCACAGGATGATCGAGCCGAGCGAGCCCGAAGCCAGCATAACGCCGAGCGGCCCCTCGGGGCCGAGGACATGTTCCTGCCCGATCACATCGGCCAGTGACTGCGGCCGCAGCCGGTCGGCAAGCGGGCGCGGGCCTTCGGGCTGCGCGGCGGGCGCGGCCGATCCGGGTTCCGAAGAGGTGTCGAACAGGTCAGGCATGGCGTTCCTTTCGCCCCATCAAAGCATCGCCACGGCGAAAGGAAAAGCGCCCTGAAACGAAAAATCCCGCGCCGAGGCGCGGGATTTCCCGAATGGGATGGCGCGAGGATTACTCGGCGGCCGCTTCGGCCTCGAGACGGGCCTTGTCGGCCTTGCCCTTGGCTTCGAGATCGCGGTCCACGAACTCGATGAAGGCCACCGGGGCCATGTCGCCATAACGGAAGCCGGCCTTCAGGACGCGGGTGTAGCCGCCCTGACGGTCCTTGTAGCGCGGCCCGAGAACCTCGAACAGCTTCGCCACGTCCTTGTCTTCCTTCAGGAAGGCACCGGCCTGACGACGAGCGTGCAGATCGCCGCGCTTCGCAAGCGTGATCAGCTTCTCGATGATCGGGCGCAGTTCCTTGGCCTTCGGCAGGGTGGTCTTGATCTGCTCGTGCTCGATGAGCGAGCCACACATGTTGGCGAACAGCGCCTTGCGGTGTTCGGCGGTACGGTTCAGACGGCGGTAGCCGCGAGCGTGACGCATGATATCTCTCCGTGATTTCGCGTTTTGCTTTGTGTTGCCCCGCCTGCGTTGGACGAAGCGTCGTTGGGGTCGGATGACCCGAAGTTCCCGGACAGTTCCGGCATTGAATGGGGGGCGTGTATCCACGCCCCCCGTAACTGTCAAGCGATCAGGCGATCCTCAGGATCAGAACTGATCCTCGTAGCGCTTCGCCAGATCCTCGATGTTCTCCGGCGGCCAGTCCTCGACTTCCATGCCGAGGTGCAGGCCCATGCCCGAGAGCACTTCCTTGATCTCGTTCAGCGACTTGCGGCCGAAGTTCGGGGTGCGCAGCATCTCGGCTTCGGTCTTCTGGATCAGGTCGCCGATGTAGACGATGTTGTCGTTCTTCAGGCAGTTCGCCGAACGGACCGAGAGCTCCAGCTCGTCGACCTTCTTCAGCAGGACCGGGTTGAACTCCAGACCGTCGTCCGCATCCGCCTTCGAGGCTGATTCCGGCTCGTCGAAGTTGACGAAGATCGACAGCTGGTCCTGCAGGATACGGGCAGCGTAGGCCACCGCGTCTTCCGGCGCGACCGAACCGTCGGTCTCGATCTTCAGGGTCAGCTTGTCATAGTCGAGAACCTGGCCCTCGCGGGTCGGCGTGACTTCGTAGGCGACCTTCTTGACCGGCGAATAGATCGCGTCGATGGCGATCAGACCGATCGGCGCATCTTCCGGCTTGTTCTTGTCGGCAGCGACATAGCCCTTGCCGGTGTTGACGGTCAGTTCCATGAACAGATCCGCGCCGTCGTCGAGGTGGCAGATCACGTGATCCTTGTTCAGGATCTCGACGCCGCCGATCTCGGTGATGTCGCCCGCGGTGACCACGCCCGGACCCTTGGCCGAAATCGAGATGCGCTTCGGCCCCTCGATGTCCATCCTCAGGCGGACCTGCTTCAGGTTCAGGATGATGTCGGTGACGTCCTCACGCACGCCCGCGACCGAGGAGAACTCGTGCAGCACGTTGTCGATCTGCACCGAGGTGATGGCGGCGCCCTGCAGCGACGACATCAGCACGCGGCGCAGCGCGTTGCCGAGGGTCAGACCGAAGCCGCGTTCGAGCGGCTCGGCGACGACGGTCGCCTGACGCGACGGATCGCTGCCCGGCTTGACGTCAAGCTGCGTCGGTTTGATCAGCTCGGCCCAATTCTTGTGGATCATGCGTTCTGCCTCCATACCTGTTTCCGGCCCATGTCCCGTAGTCGGAAACGCCCGAGGATATAAACGTAAAGAGCCGGGCCGCGCGGAGACTTCCCCGCACGGCCCGACCGGATTTCAGAAGATCAGACGCGACGACGCTTCGGCGGACGGCAGCCGTTGTGCGCGATCGGGGTGACGTCACGGATCGAGGTGACGGTCAGGCCGACGGCAGCCAGCGCACGCAGCGCCGACTCACGGCCCGAACCGGGGCCCTGCACTTCGACGTCGACGGTCTTCAGGCCGTGGTCCTGAGCCTTCTTCGCGGCGTCTTCGGCAGCCATCTGAGCGGCGTAGGGGGTCGACTTGCGCGAACCCTTGAAGCCCATGGTGCCCGAGGACGACCAGGAGATGGCGTTGCCCTGAACGTCGGAGATCAGGATCTTGGTGTTGTTGAACGACGAGTTGATGTGAACCACACCAGCAGCGATGTTCTTGCGCTCTTTGCGCTTGATACGGGTCTTGTCGCGAGCCATTGTCTCAGCCTCCCCTTACTTCTTCTTACCAGCGATGGCCTTTGCCGGGCCTTTGCGGGTGCGAGCGTTGGTATGGGTGCGCTGACCGCGAACCGGCAGGTTCTTGCGGTGACGCAGGCCACGGTAGCAGCCGAGATCCATCAGACGCTTGATGTTCATCGAGGTTTCGCGACGCAGGTCGCCCTCGACGGTCAGGTTGGCGTCGATGTATTCGCGGATGGCCAGCACTTCGGCGTCGGTCAGATCGGCGGCGCGGCGGGTCGGGTCGATGCCGACGGCGGCCACGATCTGGTTCGCGATGAACGGGCCGATGCCCGTGATGTAGGTCAGAGCGATCGGGACGCGTTTCCCGGTCGGAATGTTGACGCCAGCAATACGTGCCAAAGCGTAACCCCTTCGTTGCGATTCCGTGGTACCAGAATCTTTTTTCACAACTCGGCCCGAAACCTCATGCTCCGGGCCTTCTTACCCGGGAAACCCCGGGCGATTCTCGCAAGAGACGCCGAGACCTAGAGGTTTTTCCACCCCGGGTCAAGGCGCGATGCGTTATTTTCCGGCCTTGTCAAGAACCTTCGCGATCTCATCCGCCACAGTCTCCACCGAGGCCAGCGCGTCGATAGAGGACAGCAGATGCGCGTGGTAGTAATAGCCCACCAGCGGCGAGGTTTTCTTGTAATATTCCATCAGCCGGGTGCGCAGGCTGACTTCATTGTCATCGGCACGCCGCTTCAGGTTGGTGCTGCCGCAGGCATCGCAAACACCCGCGACTTTCGTCGGATGGGTGACGTCGTGATAAACTGCACCGCAGTCGCCGCAGGTGAACCGGCCGGTGATGCGCGAGACCAGAGCCTCGTCATCGACCTTCATCTCGATCACCGCACCGAGCGTCTGACCGTGCCGCTCCAGCAGGGCGCCGAGGGCGTCGGCCTGCTTCAGCGTGCGCGGGAAACCGTCGAAGATGAACCCCGGTGCCTTGACGGTATCGAGCTTCTCCTCGATCAGGCCGATCACGATATCGTCCGTCACCAGCTGACCGCGGTCCATGACCTCGGCGACGCGCTTGCCCATCTCGGTTCCCGAAGTCCGGGCCTCGCGCAGCATGTCGCCGGTCGAGAGCTGCACCATGCCGCGTTCGGCGACGAGCTTGTGCGCCTGCGTGCCTTTGCCGGCACCGGGCGGCCCCAGCAAAATGATATTGGTCATCGTCTTCCCCATCAGCGCCGCGTCGGCGCCTTCCTGGTTGCGGTCTTCTTGCGACCGCGAAGTTGCGAACGTTCGATCAGCCCTTCGTACTGGTGCGCCAGCAGATGCGACTGAACCTGGTTGATCGTGTCCATCGTCACCGACACGACGATCAGCACCGAAGTACCGCCGAAGTAGAACGGAATCGACAGCTGCGAGCGCAGAATCTCGGGCATGAGACAAACTGCCGCAAGATAAGCAGAGCCCAGCACCAGAACCCGCGCCACGACGTAATCGAGGTAATCCTCGGTCTTCTTGCCGGGGCGGATGCCCGGAATGAAGCCGCCCTGATTCTTCAGGTTGTCCGCCACGTCATCCGACTTGAAGGCGACGTTGGCCGTGTAGAAATACGAGAAGAACACGATCATAGCCGTGAAGAACAGCAGATAAAGCGGCTGACCCGGCCCGAAATAGGCGAGGATCGTCGACATCACCGGCCCCGTCTGCGCACCCGAGAAGGTCGAGATCGTCGTCGGCAGCAGCAGCAGCGAGGAGGCGAAGATCGCCGGGATCACGCCCGCCGGGTTCACCTTGACCGGCAGATGCGACGAACCGCCGTCATAGATCTTCATACCGACCTGGCGGCGGGGATACTGGATGTGGATCTTGCGCAACGCACGTTCCATGAACACCACGAAGGCGATCACCGCGACGATCATCACGATCACCAGCAAGATCACCGGGGTCGAGATCGCCCCCGCACGCCCCTGAGCCAGGAACTGCGCCAGAGCCGCCGGGATTTCCGCGACGATACCGACGAAGATGATGAGCGAGACACCGTTGCCGATGCCGCGTGCAGTGATCTGCTCGCCCAGCCACATCAGGAACATCGTGCCGCCGACCAGCGTGATGACGCAGGAAGTGACGAAGAACCAGCCGGTCTCGTGTGCGAGACCGCCCGCCTCGATCGAGCGCGCCAGACCGTAGGCCTGGAACAGCGCGAGCGCGACGGTGGCGTAACGGGTGATCTGGTTGATCTTCTTGCGGCCCTGCTCGCCTTCCTTCTTCATCGCCTCAAGCATCGGCACCAGGGCCGTCAGCAGCTGAACGATGATCGAGGCCGAGATATAGGGCATGATCCCGAGCGCGAAGATACCCATGCGACCGAGCGCACCGCCGGTGAACATCGACAGGATGCCACCGAGTCCCGAGCCCGCGTTCTGCATGAAGTTGCGCAGCGCCTCGGCATCAATGCCGGGGACCGGGATATAGGTGCCGAGCCGGTAGATGACCAGCAGGCCGATGGTGAAGTAGATGCGCTGCCGAAGCTCGGTCGCCTTGCCCAGGGCCGACCAGCTCAGGTTTGCCGCCATTTGCTCTGCAGCAGAAGCCATGTGCCGTCTCTTTCATGCGAAAGGCGCCGCTCGACCGTCTTCCGGTCGGCGGCGCCTGGAAAACCGTAGCCATATGTAAGCGGGCCTGCGCCCGCTCACAACCGATTATTCGGCGGCCGCAGCGGTCACGGTCAGCTTGCCACCGGCCTTCTCGACGGCTTCGATGGCGGGCTTCGAGGCGCCGGTCACGGTGATGGTCAGCGCCGAGGTCACGTCGCCCTTGGCGAGGATGCGCACGCCATCGAGCTTGCGACGGACCAGACCCGACGCGACGAGCACGTCTTCAGTGATCTCGACCTTGGCGTCGATCTTGCCGGCTTCGATGAACTTCTCGATCGCGCCGAGGTTCACGACGGCGAAAGCCAGACGGTTGGGCTTGCTGAAGCCACGCTTCGGCAGGCGGCGATAGAGCGGCATCTGGCCGCCTTCGTAACCGTTGATCGCCACGCCCGAACGCGACTTCTGGCCCTTGATACCACGGCCGGCGGTCTTGCCCTTGCCCGAACCCGGGCCACGCGCGACGCGCTTCTTCTTCTTGGCTGCGCCTTCGTTATCGCTCAGTTCATGCAGTTTCATGTCGCTTCTCCTTTGGCCGGAAACCCTCTCGCAAGCGACAGAAGAGGGAACACGGCGTTGTTGGTTCTGGTTCGCGGCCCTCAGGCCACCGGGCGCGTATAACGGCACGCCCCCCGTGGATCAAGGACGAATCGCCTCAGGGCGCGGGTGCGGCGGCCGGGGCGGCGTCGGTCTGGGCCACGGGGGCCGGCGCTGGTGCCTCGGCCGGTGCGGCCGGAGCGGCGGCGGGAGCCTCCGCCGCAGTCTGAGGTGCGGTCTGAGGTGCGGTCTGAGGCTCAGCCTGAGGTGCCGCCGGGCTCTCCGCGGCGGGCGCTGTCGGGGCCGGGGCCGCAGCCGGAGCGGACGGCAACGTCTCGGTTTCCTTCGCGACGAAGTCGATGTTGCCCACCACTTCGTCCTTGCCCATCTTGCTGAACATCAGCTTGTTATTCTCGATGTAGAGCTTGCCGACCGGATAGCTTTTCGGCTGCCCCTTCTCGTCGAGAACGGTGACCGTGGCGTTCTGCTTGCCGGGCTTTCCTTCGTCGAGGCGGAAGGCCGCCGGATCCGAGTTCGCCGCCACGCTGCGCATCACGCCCAGGATCTCGTTGTATTTCGTCACCTTGCGGTCGGAGAAGTAGCAAAGCCCCTCGTATCCCGCGAGGCCGACCGCAGCCGCGGCCGCCACCACGACCGAGGACGTCCCGGCAAGCGCCGAGCCGATCGCCCCATGAGCCGATCCCGCCGCCGTCGCGGCCGAAGCGCCGCTTCCCGCAGCGGTTCCTGTCGTCGCAGCCGCCCCCGTTCCCGCCGCCGTCGAGGCCCCCATCATCGAGCCACCGGTCACCGCGCTGGTCAGCGCATAGGCGCCGACCGCCTTGACCTGCTCGGCCGCGGCCGAAGCCGTCGCCGCCACCACCTTGCTCGGGCGGTAGTCACAGGGACCGGCCAGCGCCCCCTGCCCCGCCACCGCGCACAGCGCCGCCGTCATTGTCAGTTTCGTCCACATCGCCGGCCTCTCGATCCGTTTCCCTTCAGATCGTGCGCCGCGACGGCGCACGCAAGAGGGTCCGGGGATTCGCCCGCAATTGTGATGTCAGAGCGCCCCCGGAACGGCCCGGAATACCCTTCGGATATGAAAACGCCCCAGCCTTGCGGCCGGGGCGTTTCCGTTCAGCGGATCTGTCAGATCAGCCGCGCTCTTCGATGATCTTCACAAGGTGCGAGACCTTGTTGACCATGCCGCGAACAGCCGGGGTATCTTCCAGCTCGCGGGTGCGACGGATCTTGTTCAGGCCGAGACCCTTGAGGGTCGCGGTCTGGATGGCCGGACGGCGGGCGGCCGAAGCCACCTGCTGCACGACGATGGTTTTGTTTGCCATCTTTCAGTCTCCTCAGGCTTCGGCCGATTCGGCGTCGGTCTTCGGCAGGATGTCCGCGACCTTCTTGCTACGACGCTGAGCGACGTGGCGGGGCGAGGCTTCCTTCTTCAGACCGTCAAGCGTGGCCCGGATCATGTTGTAGGGGTTCTGCGAGCCGATAGACTTCGCAACAACGTCCTGCACACCCAGCATCTCGAAGACGGCACGCATCGGGCCGCCGGCGATGATGCCGGTACCGGCAACGGCGGTCCGCATCACGACCTTGCCAGCGCCATGACGGCCCTCGATGTCGTGGTGCAGGGTCCGGCCGTCACGCAGCGGCACCCGAACCAGCGAGCGCTTCGCCTGTTCGGTCGCCTTGCGGATCGCTTCCGGCACTTCCTTCGCCTTGCCCTTGCCGAAGCCGACGCGACCACGCTGGTCACCGACGACGACGAGAGCCGCGAAACCGAAGCGCTTGCCGCCCTTCACGGTCTTCGAAACACGGTTGATCGCCACGAGACGATCGGCGAATTCGGGGGTCTCTTCGCGTTCGCGACGATGGTCCCGACGATTTTCACGTTCAGCCATAATCGTCTCCTTAGAACTTCAGACCGGCTTCGCGCGCGGCGTCGGCCAGGGCCTTGATCTTCCCGTGGAACAGGAAGCCACCACGATCGAAGTAGCACTCTTCAACGCCGGCAGCCTTCGCGCGTTCCGCGATGACAGCACCGACCTTCTGAGCCGCTTCCAGGTTGTTCTTGCCAACGAAGCCCAGATCCTTTTCGAGGGTCGAGGCGGCGGCAAGGGTCACACCCTTCACGTCGTCGATCAGCTGAACGCTGATGTTCTTCGAGGAGCGATAGACCGACAGGCGCGCACGCCCGTTGGCCATCTTCCGCAGCTTGTTCCGCACGCGCAGGCGGCGCTTGAGGAACAGTTCATGTTTGTTGTTCGCCATTTTACGCCACCTTACTTTTTCTTGCCTTCCTTGCGGAAGACGAACTCGCCCTTGTAGCGAATCCCCTTGCCCTTGTAGGGCTCGGGCTGACGCCACTCGCGGATGTTCGCCGCAACCTGGCCGACCAACTGCTGGTCGATGCCTTCGACGACGATTTCCGTGTTCTTGGGCGACGTCACCGTCACGCCTTCGGGAACCTCGAAGTTCACCTCGTGCGAGTAACCCAGCGACAGCTTCAGAATCTTGCCCTGCATCGCGGCGCGGTAACCCACGCCCTGGATCTCGAGCTCTTTCTTGAAGCCGGTGGTCACGCCGATGGCGAGATTCTCGACCATCGAACGGGCCATGCCCCACTGCTGACGGGCACGCTTGGACGTGCCGCGCGGCGACACCGTGACGGTGTCCCCTTCCAGGTGCAGCGTGACGTCGTCGGTGGCGGTGAAGCTGCGGGTGCCCTTCGGGCCCTTCACTTCGATGGTCTGGCCGTCCAGCTTCGCGGAGGTACCCGCGGGCAGGTGAACCGGCTTTTTGCCAATACGAGACATGCGGACCTCCTTAGAACACGGTGCAGAGCACTTCACCACCAACGTTGGCAGTGCGTGCAGCCGCGTCCGTCATGACGCCTTTCGGCGTGGAGACGATCGAGATGCCCAGGCCCTGACGGACCGTCGGGATCTCCTTGACCGAGGCGTAGACGCGACGACCGGGGGTCGAGACGCGCTTCAGCTCGCGGATCACCGGAGTACCTTCGAAGTACTTCAGCTCGATCACCAGCTCGGGAAGGCCCTTGCCGTTCTTGGCATCGACCTTTTCGTAGCCGCGGATGTAGCCCTCGGCAGCGAGCACGTCCAGAACCCAGGCGCGCAGCTTCGAAGCCGGCGTCGAGCAGGAGGACTTGCCGCGCATCTGGGCGTTGCGGATGCGGGTCAGCATATCGCCGATAGGATCGTTCACAGACATTTCAGAACTCCCTTACCAGCTCGACTTCACCATGCCCGGGATCTGGCCGAACGATGCCAGATCGCGCAGCATGATACGCGACAGTTTCAGCTTACGGTAGTAAGCGTGGGGACGGCCGGTGAGCTGGCAGCGGTTGTGCAGCCGGGTCGCCGACGAGTTGCGGGGCAGTTCCGCCAGTTTCAGAGTCGCCTTGAAGCGATCTTCCATCGGCTTGGACTGGTCTTCGATGATCGCCTTCAGCGAGGCACGCTTGGCGGCGAACTTGTTCACCAGCTTCGCGCGCTTCACTTCGCGTTCAACCATGGATTTCTTGGCCATTGGGTCCTCTTCGCGATCAGCTGTTGAACGGCATGTTGAAATGCTTCAACAGCGCCTTGGCTTCCGCGTCCACATGGGTGGTGGTGCAGATGATGATGTCCATGCCGAGAACTTCGTCGACCTTGTCGAACTCGATCTCGGGGAACACGATGTGCTCTTTCAGGCCCATCGCGTAGTTGCCACGGCCGTCGAACGAGGTGCCCTTCACGCCGCGGAAGTCGCGGACGCGCGGCATGGCCACGTTGATGAGACGGTCGAGGAACTCATACATCGCGGCGCGACGCAGAGTGACCTTGCAGCCGAGCGGCATCTCTTCACGAACGCGGAAGCCGGCGACCGACTTCTTGGCGTGGGTGATGACAGCCTTCTGACCGGCGATGAGCGACAGCTCCTCAGCGGCCTGCTTGACCTTCTTGGTGTCCTTCACGGCTTCGCCGACACCCATGTTGATCACGATCTTGTCCAGACGCGGGATCATCATGTCGTTCTTGAAGCCGAACTCTTCCTTCATGGCCGCACGGATGGTCTCATCGTACAGCTTTTTCAGGCGGGGCGTGTAGGTGGTAGCGTCGAGCATCAGATCGCCTCCCCGGTGGTCTTGGCGAAACGGACCTTCTTGCCGTCTTCCACACGGAAGCCGACGCGGGTCGCCTTGCCGTTGGCGTCGATCAGCGCCAAGTTCGACAGGTCGATCGGCATCGCCTTCGCGACGCGGCCACCCTGCGAGGTCTGGGTCTGACGCGTGTGACGGATGGCGGTGTTCACGCCTTCGACCACGGCCTTGTTGTCCTTCGGCAGAACCGAGGTGATCTCGCCCTGCTTGCCCTTGTCCTTGCCGGCAAGGACGACGACCTTGTCGCCTTTACGGAGTTTCGCGGCCATTACAGCACCTCCGGAGCAAGCGAGATGATCTTCATGTAGTTCTTCGCACGAAGCTCACGAACGACCGGCCCGAAGATACGGGTGCCGACCGGCTCGCCATTGTTGTTGATGAGAACGGCGGCGTTGCGATCGAAACGGATCGACGTGCCATCCTCGCGACGGACTTCCTTGGCGGTGCGAACGACGACGGCCTTACGCACGTCACCCTTCTTCACACGACCCTTCGGAATCGCCTCCTTGACCGACACCACGATGATGTCGCCCACGGATGCATAGCGGCGATGCGAGCCGCCAAGAACCTTGATGCACTGAACTTTCCGGGCACCGGAATTGTCAGCCACATCCAGATTGGTCTGCATCTGGATCATAGGGTTACTCCCGACCTTTGAGAACTAGTCCCAGGGTTTCGACAAACTGTCGTTTGTCGCCGGGCCTGAACGAATTCAGGCTTCGACGACAACCGTCCAGCGTTTCGTTTTCGAGATCGGCGCGCACTCTTCGATGCGAACGGTGTCACCGACCTTGAAAGTGTTTTCCGCGTCATGGGCGCGGTATTTCTTCGACGAACGCACCGTCTTCTGGAAGAGCGGGTGCTTGAAGCGGCGTTCCACGAGCACGGTGACCGTCTGGTCGTTCTTGTCCGAGGTGACGACGCCTTGAAGGATACGTTTGGGCATCGGAAGACTCCTTACTTCGCGGCTTCAGCGGCTTTGGCGTTCAGCACCGTCTGCACACGGGCCACGTCCTTGCGGACAGCGCGCACGCGGGCGGTGTTCTCGAGCTGGCCGGTGGCCTGCTGGAAGCGGAGGTTGAAGGCTTCCTTTTTCAGCGCAATGAGCTGATCGCGGAGCTCATCAGGCGTCTTCGCCTTGAGTTCTTGGGCTTTCATCCCAGGATCCTTTCTTGGCACCAGAGGGCCCGCTTGGGTGACCCTATGTCTGGTGGGTTATGTCTGTCGGCAGGCCGACCCGCGGGCCATAGCACCGCCCCCCCGTTCACGCAAGCGGATTCGCCCAATGTTTCTTGAGAAAATCCGCGGCGGCGAGTCCGGGGCGGAATCCGCGCCGCCCCGGACCTCCGGCCAGAAGAAAGCCCCCGGAACCGCGGCTCCGGGGGCTTTCTTCGGTCACGGGTCCGTCCGGCGAGGGACTCACCAGTAGCCGAGAACCTTCCACCACAGCCCGCCCGCGACGGCGAAGACCGCGAGTTCGACCAGGCACATCAGCAGACCGACCGCCCACCAGCGCTCCATCGAGACATAGCCGCTGCCGAAGATGATCGGCGAGGTGCCGGTGGCGTAATGGGTCAGCGTCATCATCAGGCTCGACGCCGCGATCATCATCAGCATGTAGAAGCCGACGTATTCCGCCGGGATCAGCGCCGCGCCGACGGTCAGCAGCGCCATCATCATCGCGCTGATATGCGCCGTGGTCGAGGCGAATATGTAATGCGTCAGCGTGAACACCAGCACCAGCACCGTCGCGGCCATCCCCCAGCTCATGCCCGAGGACGCGATCCCCCCCTGCACCAGATTGGAGAACCAGGTGATCACGCCGAGCTTGTTCAGCTCCTCCGCCATCATCACCAGCGCGCCGAACCAGATCAGCGTGTCCCAGGCGCTTTTCTCGCCCAGCACGTCCTGCCAGTCGATGGTGCCGGTGATCAGCAGCACGAACAGCCCGACCAGCGCCACCGCCGTCGCATCCATCGTCCAGGCGGAACCGAAGATCATCGCCGGCACGTTCGCCCAGAGCAGCAGCAGCAGACCGAAGGTCGCCAGCATGATCCCCTCGCGATGGGTCACCGGGCCCATCTGCTTCAGTTCGGATTTCGCGAAGGTCACGGCATCGGGCGTATGCTTCAGCTCGGGCGGCGAGACCAGGTAGATCACCAGCGGCATCACCAGGAGCGCGATCAGCCCCGGCACCAGCATCGCCGTGGCCCAGTCCATCCAGCTCAGGTCGATCTTGCCGCCGGTCGCCTTGGTCACGAAGCTCTGCACCAGCGGGTTCGGCGCGGTCGCGGTGATGAACATCGCCGAGGTGATCGGGTTGGCGTGATAGTTGACCAGCGCCAGATAGGTGCCGACCTTCTTCTCCGTCCCCTTGGCGGGGTCCGAGCCGAAGGCATTGGCGATCGACTTCATGATCGGGTGCATCACGCCGCCGCCGCGCGCGGTGTTCGACGGCATCACCGGCGAGAGCAGGAACTCGCACAGCGTCAGCCCGTAACCGATGCCGATGGTCCGCTTGCCGAGGGCTGCGATGAACAGCATCCCCAGCCGCCGGCCGAGCCCGGTCTTCTTCAGCCCGAGCGAGATCAGGATCGAGATCACGATCAGCCAGATCAGCGGGTTCGAGAAGCTCGACAGCGCATCGCTCACCGCGCCCTTCGAGGTCGGCGAAGTCACCTTGCTGATCGTCATGACGGTCATCGCCATCAGCGCCATCACCCCGATCGGCATGACCTTGAGGATGATCGCCACGATGGTGGTCAGGAAGATCGCCAGCATGTCCCAGCCGTTGGGCGTCAGCCCTTCGGGCACCGGCAGCGCCAGCAGCACGACCAGAACCACCGTGGTGATCGCCGCCGGGATCGGACGGAACGGGACCGCCTCGCGGATATGCTGGATGAGGGATGCGATACGCCCGGACATGGCAACTCCTGCTGATGGCCTGCTCTTCGCGGTCAGCGGTGCCACCTTGCGCCGGGATGGTCAAGAGAATGTGAAAAGAGGGGGCAAGGCCCCCTCTTTCCGTAACATCATGCCCGTGACGTCACGTCAGTGACAGGTCGCGCTCACTTGCCGAAGCACCAGCGCATCACCGCCTTCTGGGCGTGCAGACGGTTCTCGGCCTCGTCGAAGATCACCGAATGCGGGCCGTCCATCACCGCCGAGGTCGCCTCGTCGTTGCGATGCGCCGGCAGGCAGTGCATGAACAGCGCGTCGGGCTTGGCGTGCGACATCAGCTCTTCGTTGACCTGATAGGCGCGCAGCAGGTTGTGACGCCGCTCCTTCGCCGATTCCGGATCGTGCATCGACACCCAGGTGTCGGTGACCACCAGATCGGCGCCCGAGACCGCCTTCGCCGGATCGCGCTCGATCTCGACGTTGACGCCCTTCGAGCGCGCGAAGTCGATCCATTCGCGCTCGGGGTCCAGAACCTGCGGCCCGGTAAAGGTGAAATCGAAGCCGAACTGGCCCGCCGCATGGAGGAACGAGGCGCAGACGTTGTTGCCGTCGCCCGACCACACCACCTTGCGCCCCCTGATCGGGCCGCGGTGTTCCTCATAGGTCACGATATCGGCCATGATCTGGCACGGATGGGTGCGGTTGGTCAGCCCGTTGATGACCGGAACCGAGGCGTATTCCGCCATCTCCTGCAAGGTCGCTTCCTCGAAGGTGCGGATCATGATCATGTCGACATAGCGCGACAGCACCCGCGCGGTGTCGGCGATGGTCTCGCCATGGCCGAGCTGCATCTCCTTGCCGGAGAGCACCATGGTCTGCCCGCCCATCTGCCGCACGCCGACGTCGAAGGACACGCGCGTCCGGGTCGAGGGCTTTTCGAAGATCAGCGCGACCATCTTGCCGGCAAGCGGCAGATCGTCGTCAAGCTCGCCTTTCGAACGGCCCTTGCGGGCGTCCTTCATCGCGCGGGCCGAGTCGATCATGTGCCGCAGGTCTTCGGCGCTGGTGGTATGGATGTCGAGAAAATTGGGCATCTGTAAGGTCTTTCGTGGCGTTTATGGCTTGGCGCGTCAGGCCGGGACCGGGCGATGTCTCGCACACGGGCCCCGGCCTCGCGGGCCGTATGGCGATCAGGCGGCCTTGCCGTCGATGGCGGCGGCGGCGCGGTCGAGGCGGGCGATGGCCTCGGCGATCTCCTCGTCGGGGATGTTCAAAGCCGGCAGCAGACGCAGCACGTTATGCGCGGCCGGAACCGTCAGCAGGTTCTGCTCGTAACCCGCCGCGACGACCTCGGTCGGCGCGACCTTGCACTGCAGACCCAGCAGCAGCCCCTGGCCGTGGACGTCCTCGAACACCTCGGGATGCGCCGCGACCAGCCCTTCGAGCTTTTGGCGCATCAGACCGCCCTTGCGGTTGACCTCGGCGAGGAACTCGGGCGTCGCCACGATCTCCATCACCTTCGCGCCGACCGCACAGCCGAGCGGGTTGCCGCCATAGGTCGAGCCATGCGTGCCGAGCGTCATGCCCTGCGCCGCATCCTCGGTGGCAAGCACCGCGCCGAGCGGGAAGCCCCCGCCGATGCCCTTCGCCACCATCATGATATCTGGCGTGACGCCGGCCCATTCATGGGCGAACAGCTTGCCCGTGCGCCCCATGCCGCATTGCACCTCGTCGAAGATCAGCAGGCAGCCGGTCTCTTCCGAGATCTGCTTCAGCGCCTTCAGGAAGGCGTCGCCCGCCGGACGGATACCGCCCTCGCCCTGCACCGGCTCCAGCATGATGGCGCAGGTCTTGTCGCTGACCGCTGCCTTCACCGCATCCAGATCCTGCCACGCCACATGGGTGAAGCCGGGCAGCAGCGGGCCGAAGCCCTTGGTCATCTTCTCGCCGCCCGAGGCCGCGATCGCCGCCGAGGACCGGCCGTGGAACGCCCCCTCGAAGGTGATGATCTCGTAACGATCCGGCTGGCCCTTGGTATACCAGTATTTCCGCGCCATCTTGATCGCCAGCTCCGCCGCCTCGGTGCCCGAGTTGGTGAAGAACACGGTGTCCGCGAAGGTCTTGTCGACCAGCATGTCCGCCAGCCGCTGCTGGTTCGGGATCTCGTAGAGGTTCGAGACATGCCACAGCTTCTGCGCCTGTTCGGTCAGCGTCTCGACCAGTTCCGGCGCGGCATGGCCGAGGCAGTTCACCGCGATCCCGGCCCCGAGGTCGAGGTATCGGGTGCCGTCTGCCGTCTCCAGCCAGCTGCCCGCGCCTTTGACGAAGGCGAGCGGCGCGCGATTGTATGTCGGCAGGACGGAGGAAATCATGATGTGTCTCCAGATGGGAAGGCCAAGGGGTGCCCGAGGCCCGAAGGGCTGTCAACGCCTGATGCCCGATGAAACGGAACGCAGGCAGGGAAAACGGGGAAGTCTTGGAGGGGGACGTGGCGGCAGTGCCGGCACGGATGATCGGACGTCAGGCGCTCAGCGGCGACGTCGGATAGGGGCGATATGGGCGTTCCTTGCGATCATTCCGGCCGGTTAACGGAATTGCCTCCGCGAGTCAAAGAAAATGCAGGCACATGCGGAACTGGCCCCACCCGAAGTTGCGAAATGGCCTCATCGCCGCGCGCGGCCCGCTTGACGCCTGCACCGCTTCGCGTCATGGCAGGATCAAAGCCGAAAGGACCGATCATGCCCACCTTCACCGCCTTCACGACGCTTTCCGACCGCGATCAGGCCGAGGCTCTGGCCGAACTGGTCGAGGGGCTCGATCCCGCGCCCTATGGCGTCGGCGTGTTCGAAATCGAGGACGGCTCGGGCATGTGGGAAGTGGGCTCGTATTTCCTGGCCGAACCCGATTCCATCGTGCTCGACCTGCTGGCGTTGTCGCATGGCGCGGCGCCCTTCGCGGTGTCCGAACTGCCGGAAACCGACTGGGTGGCCCATGTCCGGCGCGAGCTGTCGCCGGTCGAGGCCGGGCGGTTCTTCGTCTATGGCAGCCACGACGCCGACAAGGTGCCCGCGGACAGCATCCCGCTGCTGATCGAGGCCGCGATGGCCTTCGGCACCGGCCATCACGGCACCACGCTCGGCTGCCTGACCGCGCTCGACGCGCTGGCGACTTCCGGAGTGCACGCGAAGAACACCGTCGATATCGGCTGCGGCACCGCGGTTCTCGGCATGGCCGCGGCGCGGATCTGGCCCGAGCATGTCCTCGCCTCCGACATCGACCCGGTGGCGGTCGAGACCGCTGCGGCGAACGTGACGGCGAACGGACTCGAAGGCCGGGTGACCTGCCTCGAAGCCGCCGGTTTCGGGCACCCGCAGCTGATCGCCGCCGCGCCCTACGATCTGATCTTCGCCAATATCCTCAAGGCGCCGCTGATCGGGCTCGCCCCCGATATGGGGCGCTATTGCGCGCCGGGCGGTCACGTGATCCTGTCGGGCATCCTGAACGAGCAGGCCGATGACGTGATCGCCGCCTACCTGCCGCAGGGCTTCGAACTCGCCTCGCGCAAGAGCTTCGGCGACTGGACCACGCTGGTGATGCGCCGCCTCTGAGGCGCCTGCCCGGGGGGGCGGGCGAAGACCCGCTCCCGGACAAAATCCCCAACTATGAAAGGGCCGCACGCGTCGGTATGATCCTTGCATTACCAGTTCGGGATGTCACCCCATGGGCAATGATCCGCATGACGACTTCCAGCAACGTCTGGCGCGTATCCGGGACAGACAGGCCGCCGACGGCCAACGAGGCCGGCGCGATATCCGGCACGGTGCGCTGTTCTGGCTGGTGCGCGTGCCGCTCGGTGCGGTGATAGTTCTGCTGCTGCTGAAGACTGTGACCTTCGCCACGCTCGGCTCGGCCGAATATGCCCGCCGCATCGAAGTGCTGGAGAATGGCGACCCGACGGCGCGCATCCTTGCCGACATATTGCGCCCCGACATGATCAGCGGTCCTTACGGAGAGCTGCTCGGCCGCTTTCTGCGCCGCTGAAGCGATACAGCGGACATGAAAAAGCCGCGCGGGCCCGGGCCCGGCGCGGCTTTCGATAAGCGACTTCCGGAGACCGGAACCGCAGGCCTCAGCGGCCGATGTTCTCAGCTTCGTAGCGCGTCAGGCCGATATCGGCGAGTTCGCGATCGCTCAGCCCGGCAAGGGCGGCACGGGTCCGGCGCGCCTCGTTCCAGGCGGCAAACTTGGTGAAGAGCTTGGCGAAGACACCGGCATGACCGGCATGGGCCGAAGCGCGGAAGGTATCGATAGCGGACATTTTCTGCATCCCGTTCATAAACTGCGCCCAAACAGGACGCCAACATCATGGCGCTGCAAATAAGCTGGGCAGTTTGCGAAAACAACGACGCGAGAGGGCATTCCCGCCATGCGCCGATGTCATGGCTTGGGTCAAAAATCCGTTAAAATTCAAAGCCTCGACAGAATCGTCGATTCGGCGCATCAGAATGACCGATTGTTGCCACCCGAACCGTCATTTCGCCGGCCGATGCACAGTTTCGCCTTTGCCCCATATTCGCGGTTTCAGATGTTCACCATTCGTGCTAATCCTTGCCGCAAAATAAATCGAGGGCGGGCGACGATGCGGGTGATCGGAATCGATCCTGGGCTGCGAAACATGGGCTGGGGCGTCATCGAGATGGACGGCAGCCGGCTGCGCCACATCGCGAATGGAATCATCCACTCCGCCGGCGACGACCTGTCGATCCGGCTGCTGAAGCTGCACGCGGGCCTCGTCGATGTGATCGCGCGCTACGCCCCCGAGACCGCGGCGGTCGAACAGACCTTCGTGAACAAGGACGCGGTGGCGACGCTGAAACTCGGTCAGGCGCGCGGCATCGCGCTGCTCGCCCCGGCGCAGGCGGGGCTGAGCATCGGCGAATACGCCCCGAACGCGATCAAGAAGGCGGTGGTCGGCGTCGGCCATGCCGACAAGATCCAGGTCCAGCACATGGTGCGCCAACAGCTTCCCGGCGTCACCTTCGACGGCCCCGACGCCGCCGACGCGCTCGCCATCGCGATCTGCCACGCCTTCCATTCGCAGGCCGTGCGCCGCACCCAGGCCGCCATACTCGGCCGCGGCGCACTCGAGATCACCGCCGGACAGGCCCGTATCCGCAGGAGTATCGAATGATCGGTCGCATCGCCGGCATCCTGATCCACCGCGCCATGGATCATGTGATGATCGACGTCCATGGCGTCGGCTATATCGTCCATGTCTCGACCCGCACCGCCCAGTCCCTGCCCACCGTGGGCGAGGCCTGCGCGCTTTATACCGAGCTTCTGGTGCGCGAAGATCTGCTGCAGCTGTTCGGCTTCCCGACACTGCTGGAAAAGGAATGGCACCGGCTGCTGATCTCGGTGCAGGGCATCGGCGCGAAGGCCGCGCTCGCCATTCTCGGCACGCTCGGCCCCGAGGGGCTCGGCCGGGCGATCGCGCTCGGCGACTGGAGCTCGATCCGCAGCGCGCCGGGGGTCGGCCCGAAACTCGCGCAGCGCGTGGTGATGGAGCTGAAGGGCAAGGCACCGACGGTGATGGCGCTCGGCGGCACGCTGACGGTCGACGCCGCCCCCGCCGAGGTGCTCGAACCCGCCGCCCCGGCGCGGCCCACGAAACGCTCCCCCGCCACGGCCCCCACCGTCAACACCACGGCCGAGGCACTGAGCGCGCTGACCAACCTCGGCTATGCGCCCACCGAGGCCGCCGCCGCCGTAGCCGAAGCCAGCGCAGCCCCCGAGATCGCCGCCGACACCGCGAAGCTGATCCGCGCCGCGCTGCGCCTTCTCGCCCCGAAGGACTGAGCCCCGGCGCCGAAAGCCGCGCCCTCCCTTTCGGCTTTCCACAAATATCCCGGGGTGCGGGGCAGCGCCCCGCTTGCTCCGCCCGCCGCCAGGACCCACAATAGGCCATGACCGAACCCGACCCCACCCTGCGCCCCGAGCGCCTGCCCGAAGACGCAGACCCCACCCTGCGCCCCGAGCGCCTGCCCGAAGACGCAGACCGCGCCCTGCGTCCGCAAAGCCTGGAGGAATTCGTCGGCCAGGCCGAGGCGCGCGCGAACCTTCGGGTGTTCATCGAAAGCGCGAAGATGCGCGGTCAGGCGATGGATCACACGCTGTTCCACGGCCCGCCCGGCCTTGGCAAGACCACGCTGGCGCAGATCATGGCGCGCGAGCTCGGGGTGAATTTCAAGATGACCTCGGGGCCGGTGCTGGCGAAAGCAGGCGATCTCGCGGCGATCCTGACCAACCTCGAAGCCCGCGACGTGCTGTTCATCGACGAGATCCACCGCCTCAGCCCCGCGATCGAGGAAGTGCTCTACCCGGCGATGGAGGACTTCGAGCTCGATCTGGTGATCGGCGAGGGTCCGGCCGCGCGCACCGTGCGGATCGAGCTGCAACCCTTTACCCTGGTCGGCGCGACCACCCGCCTCGGTCTGCTGACGACGCCGCTGCGCGACCGGTTCGGCATCCCGACGCGGCTGCAGTTCTATACCGAGGATGAGCTCGATCTGATCGTCAGCCGCGGCGCGCGGCTGCTCGGCATTCCGGCCGATCCAGAGGGCACGCGCGAGATCGCCAAACGCGCCCGCGGCACGCCGCGCATCGCCGGCCGGCTGCTGCGCCGCGTCGTCGATTTCGCGCTGGTCGAGGGCGACGGACGTCTGACACGGGCCATCGCCGACCGGGCGCTGACCCGGCTCGGGGTCGACATCCTCGGCCTCGACGGGGCGGACCGGCGTTACATGATGCTGATGGCCGAACATTACGGTGGCGGCCCGGTCGGGGTGGAAACGCTGTCCGCCGCGCTGTCGGAAAGCCGCGACGCGATCGAGGAAGTGATCGAGCCCTACCTGTTGCAACAGGGGCTGGTGCAGCGCACGCCGCGCGGGCGGATGCTCGGGCATCGTGCCTGGCGCCATCTCGGACTCGAGGCGCCGAGGCCGGTCGCCCCGCCGCCGCAGGACGATCTGTTCCGGGAAGAGTGAGCGATCTTTCCCGGGCGATTGAAAGGATGGGGGCTCTGCCCCCTCGGGCTTCGCCCTCACCCCCGGGATATTTTCGGCGAATCGAAAGCAGGGGCGGCGCGCTTGCAGGAGCAGAGCTTGCGCGCGTGGGCAGCGCGGCCTATCTCGGGGCCATGAGCAGTGCCGTTCCGCCCCGTTTCGAGATTTCCGAAGCCGACATCGACCGTGTCGTGCGCCTATTCTATGCGCGCGTGCGGCTGCATCCGGTGCTCGGCCCGATCTTCGCGGCGCGCGTCGGGGACTGGCCTTCGCACGAAGCCAAGGTCGCCCGGTTCTGGAAAGGCGCGATCCTGCATTCCGGGGGCTACGAAGGGTCTCCGATGATGGCGCACCGGCGTGCGGGCAATGTCCGGCCGGCGCATTTTCCCGAATGGCTCGGCACGTTCGACATTGTGCTGCGCGAAACGCTGAGCCCCGAGGCCGCGGCCGGCTGGTCGGCGCTGGCGCATCGGATCGGCACCGGGCTGCGGCAGGGCGTCGAGGATATCGGCAGCGCCGCGGGCGCCGTGCCGAAGCTGCGCTGACCCGATCTCAGGACGCGGGGTCGTCCGGCCCGGCGTCACTCGCCGTCTTTGCGGACTTGTCCTTGCCGAAAATGCCCGCAAGCGCGCGACCGCTGAGCGAGGTCACCCGCGGCTTCGGCAGGGCCCTGAACGGCATCGGGCGGCACACCTCCATCGCCGCGATGCCGACGCGGGCGGTGAGCGCGCCGTTCACCACCCCCTCGCCGAAGCGGCGCGACAGCTTCGCCGCGATGTGACCGCCGGTCACCGTCTCGATCAGATCGTCGCCCGCCGCGACCATCCCCGTCGCCACCAGATGCGTCATCACCGTGCGCCCGAGCCGCAGCGCACCGAGCGTTCCCGTGCGCCCGCCGTAGATCTCGGCCAAACGACGGATCATCCGCACATTGGCGGTCAGCGCCGCCACCACATCGGCAAGCGCGAGCGGCACCAGCGCGGTGACGGTGGCGACGGTGCGCACAGCCGCCTCGACCTCCAGCCGGGCGGCGGCATCGAGAGGCGCCATCAGCTCGGTCTCGGCAAGCGTCATCAGGGTGTGCGGGTCGAGCTGTTCGGGCGCGCGTTCGGCCAGACGGGCGAGGCCCCAGCTCAGTTCCGGGCGCGCAGCGTAAAGCGTGGTGAGACGGCCGAGCGCGGCCTGCGCGCGAGTGAGATCGTCGCCCTCGGCCGCAGCACTCACCGCGTGCTGCACCGCGTCGAGCCGGCCGAGACGGGCGAAGGCCAGAGCCTCGCGCCCCGCGATGAGCAGCGCAGCCACCGCGAACAGCGCGAAGAGCACCGTGGCGATCCAGCCGAGCAGCGGGTTCGCCGCGAACATCCCCTCGACGAAGCGCCACGACGCGACCGAGACCACGAAGGAGACGAGCGCCCCCGTCGCCCCCCAGAACAACCGCCCGATCCGCGACGGCGGACGCGCCGCGAGTCGCGCCGCGATCTGCATCGCGCGGCCCTCGGCCGGGGGGAGAGTGTCATCGTCCGGCACGGGGGGCGCCTCGGCCGGGGAGGCACCGGGGTCGGCCATGTCGACGATCAGCGGCTTTTTCACAGCTTGTCTCCGATCAGGAATTCGGCGGCGCGGTCGAGGCGGATATGCGGCGGCCCCTCGCCCGGGCGCAGTGCGCCGGCGGCGGGGATGAAGTCCATCAGCGCGTAATCGCCGTCGAGCCAGCTCTCGGCCCCCGCGCGCGCCGGGGCGAGAAGCTGCGCGGGATCGGCCGGAAGCTCTCCGGCATAAAGCGCGACGGAGCGCCCGTCGGCGAGGCGTCCACGCACCGCGGGCAGGGTCTCGCCTTCGGCGCTGAGCGTCTCCTCGGTCGTGGTGCGCAGCGCGGCGATCGACAGGGCCAGCGTCTCGGCCCCGGCGAAATCGGCGCGGTCGCGCGCCTCGCGCAGCAGCGCGCCGGTGATCGCGGTCAGCCGGGCGTGTTGTTCGTGGTGAAGATGGTCGGCCTTGGTCGCGGCGAAAAGGATCTTCCCGATCCGGTGCCCACCGAGGAGCGCCGTCAGCCAGCCGGCCGTGCCCGGGCGGAAGGCGCGCAGGATCCCGGCCATCGAGCGGCGCAGATCCTCGAGCGCGGCGGGGCCGGCATGGATCGCGCCGAGGACATCGACCAGCACCACCTGACGGTCGATCCTGGCGAAATGGTCGCGGAAGAACGGGCGCACGACATGGGATTTGTAGGCCTCGTAGCGGCGCGCCATCTCGCGGCCGAGCGAGCCTTTGGGGTAGCCTTCGGGCGCGGGCGGAACCGGCGCGAAGGTGAGCGCGGGGGAGCCCGCCATCTCGCCGGGCAGCAGGAACCGGCCGGGCGAGCAATCGGACCAGCCGGCCGCACGTGCGAGGGTGAGGTGCTCGGTGAAGGCCTGCGCGAGCGCGCGGGCGCGGGTCTCGTCATGGGGCGCGGCGAGGTCGGTCGCGGCGAGCAGGTCGAGGAAAGCGGCCGCTCCCGGCCGCGACGGCAGGCGGGCGAGCGTGCCCGCGGACCAGCTCGCGAAGTCCTGCTCCATCAGGCCGAGGTCGAGAAGCCATTCGCCGGGGTAATCCACGATGTCGAGATGCACCGTGCGCATTCCCCTGAGCCCGCCGAGCAGCCCCGAGGGCGCGATGCGGAAGCTGATCCTGAGTTCCGAGACGGCGCGGGTCCCCTCGGGCCAGTGCGGGGAGGGACCGGTCAGCGCGGCGAGGTGGCTTTCGTAATCGAAGCGCGGCACGGTGTCGTCGGGCTGCGGGCGCAGGAAGGCGGCACGGATCTGCGCGGCGCCGGTCAATGCGGGCATCCGGCCGCGGTCGAGCAGATTGGCCACCAGCGCGGTGATGAACACCGTCTTGCCGGCCCGCGACAGGCCGGTGACGCCGAGGCGGATCACCGGCTCGAACAGGGTTTCGGACATCTGGGCGCCGAACCCCTCGACCTTGCGGGCGAGGCCGTCGGCGATGTCGGTGAGGGCTGGGGGCAAGGGCAGTCTCCGTCTTTCCCCCGAAACATAGGCAGGGGGGCGGGGGATTCACAGGGGGGCGGGATCGTTCGGGGAAGAAGGGGGCGCTGCCCCCTCTTTGCCCTGACGGGCAAATTCACCCCCGGGATATTTGCGGCGAATCGAAAGGGCGAGGGGGCTTTGCGACGATGCGCGGCGGGAAGGCCATGGGGAGGATTGCGTTTCGGGGCGCGGGCGCGCTAGAGCGGGGGCATGCCGAGATATGCGTTCAGGATCGAATATGACGGGGCCCCCTTTGCCGGATGGCAGAGGCAGGCGGAGCTGCCCTCGGTGCAGGGTGCCATCGAGGCGGCGCTGGCGCGGCTGGAGCCCGGGCCGCACACCATCGCCGCGGCCGGGCGCACCGACGCGGGCGTTCATGCGACCGCGCAGGTCGCCCATGCCGATCTGACGAAAGAGTGGGATCCGTTCCGGCTGTCCGAGGCGCTGAACCACCATCTGAAGCCCCTGCCCGTCGCCATCGTCGCCTGCGCGCGGGTGGACGAGACGTTTCACGCCCGGTTCTCGGCCGTCGAGCGGCGCTATCTGTTCCGGCTGCTCGCCCGGCGCGCACCCGCGACGCATGACCGCGGGCTGGTGTGGCAGGTGCAAAATCCGCTCGATGCCGGGGCGATGCGCGAAGGCGCGGCCTCGCTGATCGGGCATCACGATTTCACCACCTTCCGCTCCTCGATCTGCCAGGCGAAGAGCCCGGTCAAGACGCTCGACGAGATCCGCATCGAGGAAGTGGAGGTGCCGAACGGGCGTGAATACCGCTTCCATCTGCGCGCGCGCAGCTTCCTGCACAATCAGGTGCGCTCGATCGTCGGCACGCTGGAGCGGGTCGGGGCCGGGGCCTGGGCGCCCGAACGGGTGGGCGAGGCTCTGGCCGCCTGCGACCGCGCGGCCTGCGGGCCGGTCTGCCCGCCGCAGGGGCTTTATTTGTGCGGGGTGAAATACCCGGTCGATCCCTTCGTCTGAGGGACGCGCGGCGCTCCTCGCAAGACGCGGGGACCCCGAAGGGATGCGAAAAGCGCGGCCGGTGACGGCGCTATTGCGCCGCCTTGCCAAGCGCGCGGCGCGCTTCGACGATGCGGCACTGCATCGCGGTCTCGGGCAGGCTTTGCGGGGTGTATTCCGGCACCATCCGGGCGGTGACGGCGATCACCTCGGCGTCCGAGCCATGCTCGATCGCCACGCGCAGATCGCGCAGGCAGGATTCGGTATCGGCCTCGCTCAGGTGATCCTCGCGCACGCGGATGATCTTCTTGTGCGCCGTCGCCTGCGCGCCCTTGCGCACCATCAGCTCTTCATAGAGCTTTTCGCCCGGGCGCAGGCCGACCACCTGAATCTCGATGTCGCCGTTCGGATTGCGTTCATCGCGCACGGTGTAGCCCGCCGATTCGATCATCCGCCGCGCCAGATCGGCGATGCGCACCGGCTTGCCCATGTCGAGGACATAGACCTCGCCGCCCGCCGCGAAGGAACCGGCGAGCAGCACCAGCCGCGAGGCTTCCTCGATGGTCATGAAATAGCGCGTCACCCGCAGATCGGTCAGCGTCACCGGACCGCCGCGGGCGATCTGCTGCTGGAACCGCGGGATGACCGAGCCCGACGACCCCATCACGTTGCCGAAGCGCACGATGGAATAGATCGTGCCCGGCGAGCGCGCCGCCAGATCCTGCACGATCAGCTCGGCCATGCGTTTCGAGGCACCCATCAGATTGCCCGGCCGCACCGCCTTGTCCGACGAGATCAGCACGAAGCGCCGCACCCCCGCGACGGCCGCGGCCCGCGCCAGAACCGCCGTGCCGATCACGTTGTTCGCCATGCCGACGCGCGGATTCATCTCGACCAGCGGCACATGCTTGTAGGCGGCGGCGTGCAGCACGATTCCAATGTCATGCGCCTTCATCACCTGCGACACGTGGATCGCATCGGCGATCGAACCCAGCACCGGAACGATCTCGGTGCCGAGGGTCTCGGCCATCACGCGCATTTCCTGATCGGCTCGGTAGAGCGCGAATTCCGACAGCTCGAACAACACCAGCCGCGCCGGGCGGCACGCCATGACCTGACGGCACAACTCCAGCCCGATCGAGCCGCCCGCGCCGGTGATGAGGACATTCGCCCCCTCGTAGGCGGTGCAGCCGGCGTGCATGGTGTCGCTGAGCGGATCGCGGTGCAGCAGCTTCGCCGGCCCTGCGGGCATCAGCTTGCTCATCAGCGCCTCGCCGCCATGGACCTGGGTGAAGGCGGGAAGCGTCTGCACATCGAGGCCGAGCCGTGCCAGCCGCTCCGAGATGAAGGTCTGCTTGTCGACCGAAACCGAGGGCATCGCCAGGATCACCCGGTTCAGCTTGAACTGGTCGCGCACCTGCGCCGCACGCACGCCCGGATAGATCGGCAGCCCGTTGACATTCATCCCCGCAAGCGTCGCATTGTCGTCGAAGAACGCGTAGACGAGCAGATCGTCGGCCTTCTTCAGCTCGCGTGCGAGCGTCATGCCGGTGCGCCCGGCGCCGTAGATCGCCACCCGCGGAAAGTGCCGCGACCGGCGGTAGACCGAAGACAGAACCGAAACCAGCACCCGCCGCGCCGTGAAGAAGCCCGCGAAATACACCAGCGCGAACACCACATGGAAGGCGATGCGCATGTCCATGTCGAGGAACTGGCCAAGCGCGGCATAGAACGCCCCGATCAGCACCGCCATCAGCAGCGAGCGCGAAATCGCATCGCCCTGATACTCCTTGAGCCGCAGCCGGTTCAGCCCGCTGAGCACGCTCAGCGCGCCGGCGACGACCATCGTGGCCAGCACCAGCGGCCAGTGATCCCACATCCGGCTGAGCAGCACGTTCGGCCACACCCCCAGAAGCAGCAGCGTCACCGCGTCGGCCAGCGGCACCAGCGCCACATCGACCGCGAACAGGATGATCGCCTTCTGCCAGCGCGTCAGCGAAATGATCGTCTTCAGCATTCTACCGCCTACCGCCTGCCCGGCCGGATCGGCCGGGTCTCGCCTGGGTTTTGCCACAGATACCTCCGCGCGGCGCCGCGGGCAACCGTCGGAACCCCACGCAGCCTTGCCCCACAGTCTTGCGGGCGGGACTTCGCCCGTTTTTCGCCCCGATCCCGCCGGAGGGGGGCCGGACGGGGGCCCGCACGACCGTCGGGCGAAAGTAAGGTCCTCAGTGCAGGACCCGCCGCATCGTGCGCCAGATCAGCACCAGATCGAAGCACACCGAGCGGTTGCGGGCATACATCAGGTCCAGTCGCGCTTTCTCCGGCACGCAGCGGCGGGTGTAGATCGCATCGGCCTCGGCCGCGGTGGTGCAGCGCGCCAGCAACCATTCTTCGTGCCGGTGATAGCAGAGCGAAGCGAGCCCGGTGACGCCGGGGCGCGACTTCAGCACCTCGCCATAGACCCCGGGGAAGCGCTCGACCATCTCGCGCAAAGGCGGGCGCGGACCGACGAAACTGATGTCGCCCTTCAGGATGTTCCAGATCTGAGGCAGTTCATCGAGCCGGGTGCGGCGCAGCACCCGCCCGGCCGGGGTGATCCGCCCCGCCTTATGCGCGCCGCTGATGCCGGAATCGTTGCGATCGACCGTCATGGTGCGGAACTTCCACAGCCGGAAGGCGTGATCGGGGGCGTTCATCCGCTCGGCCGCATAAAACCACGGGCGGCCCTGCGTCAGCGCCAGAACCGCCCAGATCGCGACCCCGATCAGCGCCACGAAGGGCAGGATCAGCAGGGCGAAAAGAATGTCGAACAGGCGCTTGCCGAAAGTCATGTCTCACCTTTGTGCCGGACGGCACAGACCTGCCCAAGACCTGCCGGTGCCGCGACCGTCCGCGTTCTGGCGCTTGTGAATCGTGCCGTTTCGCCCCATACGGAAAGCAAAGGCTCCGGTCTGACTCGCGCTGCCACGCGAGGCTTACCATCGCAGAGCTCTGAACGAAACGGGGGAAGTCCGAATGAAGTCATGGCGTCGCATCTCCGGCGGTGTGCTCCTGCTCAGTTCCGTCGCGGCCTGCACCCTGCCCCGCAACGCCCCCCTGCGCAGCGAAATCGTCAGGAACGACCAGTCCCAGACCCAGGATTTCGCGCATTACGAGGTCGACAGCAAACTGCTGCCCGTGGTGGCGTCGTGGCGCCCGGGAAGCGGCGCGCTGGCCACGAGCGGGACGAACTGGCCGAAGGGCGGCACCGCCTCGGCCAAGGCCTCGGGGCAGATCATCGCACCGGGCGATGCCGTCGAGATCGGCGTGTGGGAAAACGGCGACAACAAGCTGATGACCACGCCCGGCACCCCCTCGGCGCAGCTTCAGGCAACGCGGGTCTCGCCCTCGGGCAATGTCTTCGTGCCCTATGTCGGCGCGGTGAAGGTCGCGGGCCTCAGCCCCGATGCCGCGCGCGAGCGCATCCAGTCCCGCGTGGCCGAAATGATCCCCGCCGCGCAGGTGCAGCTGAACGCCAAGCCGGGGACGCAGAATTCTGTCGATCTGGTCGGCGGCGTCGCCTCGCCCGGGCAAATCCCGCTCGACGACCGGTCGCTGACCGTGCTCGGGCTGATCGCGCGCGGCGGCGGGGTGCCGGCTGCGCTGACGAACCCGCAGCTGAAGCTGTTCCGCGGCGGGCGCTCCTACTCGATCTCGATGAAGGCGCTGACCGACAACCCGGCGAACGACATCACCGTCCAGCCCGGCGACAAGCTGATCGTGGGCAGAGACGAACGTTCGTTCATCGCGCTCGGCGCGACCGGGCAGCAGAAGGTGGTTTATTTTCCGAAGGACCAGATCAGCGCGATCGAAGCGGTTTCGCTCCTTGGCGGTGTCGACGCGAACCGCGCCAACCCGAAGGGCGTGCTGATTCTGCGCCAGTATCCGGCTTCGGCGGTTCATGCCGACGGCAAGGGCGGTCCGACCAACGGGCGCGTGGTGTTCTCGATCAACCTGACCACCACCGACGGGCTGTTCTCGGCCCAGAACTTCACGATCCAGCCCGGCGACCTCGTGGTCGGCACCGAAAGCCCGATCGTGGGTCTGCGCACGATCCTGTCGCTGTTCAACACCTCGGCCACCTCGGTCTATTACGTCGACCGGGTCAACTGAGGCGCTTGACACCGATACAATCGGATTTCTGGACCTCGATTGCGGCGCATGTATAAACGGCGCCGCAATCAGGAGGTTCAGACATGGCGTTCGGCAAGAATATCCGCACCTATTTCGAAGGTCAGTGGCACGAGGGCGACATCGCCGTCATGCGCGCGGCCGACCACGGCCTGTGGCAGGGCTCGTCGATCTTCGACGGCGCGCGCCTGTTCGACGGGCTGATCCCCGACCTCGACGCGCATTGCGCGCGCGCCAACCGCTCGGCCGAGGCTCTGATGATCACCCCCACCGTCGACGCCGGCGAGATGGTCGAGATCGCGAAGGAAGGCCTGCGCAAATACGAAAAGGGCGCCGCGGTCTACGTGCGCCCGATGTATTGGGCGATCGACGGTTCGGATCTCGGGGTCTCGCCGATGGAGAACTCGACCCGCTTCGCGCTGTGCCTCGAGGAAGTGCCGATGCCCGATCCGGAAAAGGGCACGACGCTGACCACGACCTCGTTCCGCCGCCCGGTGCTGGCCGACAACGTGTGCAACGCCAAGGCCGGCTGCCTCTATCCGAACAACGCCCGGATGCTGGTCGAGGCGAAGCGCAAGGGCTTCGGCAACGCGCTGGTGCAGGACGCGATGGGCAATGTCGCCGAAACCGCCACCGCCAACGTCTGGATGGTGAAGGACGGCGAATATTTCACGCCCATCGCCAACGGCACCTTCCTCGCCGGCCTGACCCGCAAGCGCCACATGAAGAACCTGCGCGAAGCCGGCTACACGGTGAACGAGACAGTCCTCACCCTCGACGACTTCCGCGCCGCCGACGAGGTGTTCCTCACCGGCAACTTCTCCAAGGTGCAGCCGGTCGCGGGCTTCGACGACGTGGTCTACAAAGAGCGCAAGTTCACCCGCAAGGCGCGCGAGATCTACATGGACTGGGCCGCCGGCTGCCCGCTGGTCTGACCCCGCGCCCGCCGTCCCCCCCCCCCGGCCACACCGGCCGGGGACCCTCCGGATGTTCCGCGGAAAGCGCGCCCTCTGCTCCCTTTCGATTCGCCTCAAATATCCCGGGGGTGAGGGCCGTCAGGCCCGAGGGGGCAGAGCCCCCTCCTT
>NZ_JFZB01000003.1 GCF_000740785.1 Paenirhodobacter enshiensis
GAAAGCGCGCCCTCTGCCCCCTTTCGATTCGCCTCAAATATCCCGGGGGTGAGGGCCGTCAGGCCCGAGGGGGCAGAGCCCCCTCCTTTCTCTTTCTGTGGGGCAGATCTCTTTCTGCAAGGCAGAGCCCCCTCCCTCTCCCCGGCAGCCCTCTGTTGCAAAGCCCCTGCCCCGGCACGATGATCCCCCGACAACCGGGAGAGGATCGGATCGTGAACAAGGCGCAATACCTGCCACTCCGGCAAATGCCCCCCCTCCGCCCGGCCCCGATCGCACCGGTCCGTGCGCTCGCCCGGCTGGCACTGGCGCTCTGGACCGTGGCGGCGCTGTCGGGCGCGATCTGGGGGCTCATGCAAAACCCGCTCGCGCATCCGTTCACGGAGCGCACGACACAGGCCGCCCGCAGTGCGCTCGAACGCGCCCTGGCCGAGGCCGCCACTCCGGATGAACTTTCCACCCGGCTGACAGCAGCCATTGCCGCGCAAGACCGCGACCGCATCCGCCTGCTCCTCGATCTCGCGCAAGACCGTCACATCGCCTTGTCCGAAGCCCTGCGCACCGGGGCAGAAGCGGCCCTCGCCCGGGACTGGACGGAGACCGCCGGCGCCTGCGCGCGCTGCACCGTCGACGTCGCCGCCTGTCCGAGCCTGACGCTGATCGGCGCCTGCACCCTGCCGTTCCAGATCAGCCCCGCAGGCGATGTGGCCGCCCTCGGTCAGGCGGGTTGGGCCTGGGCCTCGGGGCAGCCGGTCGACGGGCTCGATGCGGCACTCGCGGCGGTGGGACTGGCCGCGACCGGAGCGACCATCGCGAGCGGCGGCCTCGGGGCCGGGGCGACGCTGCCCGTCAAGGTCGGAGCCTCCGCGCTGCGCATCGCGCGCCGGGCCAAGGCGTTGTCACCGGGGCTGAGCCGGGCCTTGCGCGAAGCGGCAAGCGAAGCCGGCGGCACCGCGCGGCTGAGCACGATGGCCGGCGACGTCACCCGCATCGCGAAGGCGACCTCGCCCGCCGAGGTGCTGCCGATCCTGCGGCTGGCCGACGACGAGGCCGATCTGAGCCGCCTCGCGCGGCTGAGCGAGGTCGCCGGCCCCGAGACGCCGCGCGCGCTCGAGATGCTCGGCAAGGCGCGGTCGTTGCGCCTGCTGCACCGGCTCGGCGATGCGGCGATCATGGCTCTCGGCGGACTGATGGCGCTCATCGGACAGCTCGGCGCGCTTCTCGGGGCGGGGCTCGTGGCGATGCTCCGGCGCGGGCTGCGGCAGGCGGCGCGTTGACGCGCGGCCGGTTTCGGGCGACAACTTTCGCGACAAAGGAGAAGCGATGCGCAAATTTCTGGTCGTGCTCGATGACACCCGCGAATGCCTGAACGCGATGCGCTATGCCGCGATGCGCGCCGCCCATACCGGGGGCGGGGTGACCATCGTCTCGGTCATTCCGCCCGAGGAATTCCAGCACTGGATCGGCGTCGGCGAGATCATGCGCGCCGAGGCCCGCGAGCGGATCGAGGCACATTTCGAGGTCTTCGCGAAGTGGATGCGCGACAAGCAGAAGGTCATGCCCGAGCTGGTGATCCGCGAGGGCGAGCCGGTGTCGGAGATCCTGGACGTGATCAACACCGATCCGCAGATCGGCGTTCTGGTACTGGGGGCGGGCACCGACAAGGCAGGGCCCGGGCCTCTGGTGACGCAGCTGAGCCGGAATTCCGGCTCGCTGCCCTGCCCGCTGACCGTGGTGCCGGGCGAGATGTCGAAGGAACGGCTCGAGTCGATCACCTGAGGCGGGCTGAACTCCGTTTGCGGTGAAAGGGAGGGGGGCTCTGCCCCCGCAGAAGGGAAAAGGCAGGGGGCTCTGCCCCCTCGGGCCTTCGGCCCTCACCCCCGGGATATTTGAGGCAAAGCGAAAGCAGGGCCGGCGCGCTTGACGCGTCGCGGGTGCGGCCTCATATGACGGACAAGCCAAGGAGGCATGCCATGTTCATCCAGACCGAAACCACGCCGAACCCCGCCACGCTGAAGTTCCTGCCGGGGCAGACCGTTCTGGACCTGGGCACGGCCGATTTCCCGACGGTGGAAAGTGCGGCCGCCTCGCCGCTCGCACGCCGCATCTTCGCGGTGCCGGGCGTGACGGGGGTGTTCCTGGGGTCGGATTTCATCACCGTGACCAAGGATGCGGAAACCGAATGGGCCCATGCGAAGCCCGCGGTTCTGGGCGCGATCATGGAGCATTTCCAGTCCGGAGCCCCGGTGATCGAGGGCGAGGGTCAATCCGCCCATGCCGTCCATGAGGGCGACGAGGAAGACGGCGCCATCGTGCAGCAGATCAAGGAACTCCTCGACACCCGCGTGCGTCCGGCCGTGGCGCAGGACGGGGGCGACATCACCTTCCACGGTTTCGAGCGCGGCGTGGTCTATCTGAACATGAAGGGCTCGTGCTCGGGCTGTCCGTCCTCGACGCTGACGCTGAAAATGGGCATCGAGAACCTGCTGCGCCATTACATCCCCGAGGTGACAGAGGTGCGCCCCGTTGCCCTCTGATCACTGGACGCTGGGGTTCGACACATCGGCCGCGCATTGCGCGGCCGCTTTGCTGCGCGCGGGCGAGCTTGTCGCCGAATGCCACGAGGATATGGCCCGCGGTCAGGCTGAGCGGCTGATGCCACTGCTCGAAGAGATGCTGGCGGGCGCGGGGATCGGCTGGCGCGATCTGTCGGCGCTTGGCGTCGGGATCGGACCGGGGAATTTCACCGGGGTGCGGATCTCGGTCGCGGCGGCGCGCGGGCTGGCGCTGGCGCTGAGGATCCCGGCGATCGGGGTGAGCACGCTTGAAGCCCGCGCTTTCGGCCTGCCCCGACCGGTGCTGACGGTCGACGACGCCCGCCGCGGCGAGGCTTATGTGCAGCGGTTCACCGATGTGGGCGAGAGCGCGCCTGACCTCTGTGCCCTGACGGAGATTGCGGTCACGCAGGCAGACGCGCTGACCGGCACCGCGGCCGATGCGCTGCATGAGCTGCGCGGCACCGGCACGGTGCGCGCGTCCGCGATGCCGCTCGCCGTTGCCATCGCGCGGATCGCCGCCCTGCGGGCGCAGGACGGCACGCCGCTGCCCCGTCCGGCGCCGCTGTATCTGCGCGGCGCCGATGCCCTGCCGCCCTCCGACCCGCCGCCGCAGCTGCTCGACGCATGAGCGACACCCCGATGACCGCGGAACAGCTGGCCGCGCTGCATGAGCGCTGCTTTGTCACGCCAAGACCGTGGAATGCGGCGGAATTCCGTGACTTTCTCGCGTCGCCACTGTGTTTCCTTCGCTGCGAAGCCGGCGGTTTCGTCCTCGGCCGGGCCGTCGCCGGCGAGGCGGAGCTTCTGACCATCGCCGTCGCCCCGGAAGCACGCCGCTCCGGCATCGGCCGGCGGCTGATGGCCGCATTCGATGACGCGGCAAAAGCCGCGGGCGCCGAACAGGCCTTCCTCGAAGTCGCCATCGACAATGCGGCCGCGCGCGCGCTTTACCGCAGCACCGGCTGGTCCGAGGCGGGCAAGCGGCGCGGCTATTACCACACTCCGGAAGGTCAGAGCGTCGACGCCGTGGTGATGACCCGCACCCTCGCCGACGGAGGCCGGGCCTGAAGATTGCGCAGGCTTCGGGCAGAGGCCGGGCAACATCCCGCCCCACGCGGCCGGGCACCGGAATCGGTCTTGACCCGCCCCCCCGGCTTGGCGCTAATCCGTTATGGCTGCGGGAAAACCCCGCCGATGCGTTCCGGCAGGGGCGCGCAACTCTGGGAGCGATCAATGACCCTGATGAAGTCCTTCCTCGGCGCCGCCGCCGGCATGGCCCTGATGGCCGGGGCCGCCGCCGCCGATCCCGCGATCATCTACGATCTGGGCGGAAAGTTCGACAAATCCTTCAACGAGGCCGCCTTCCACGGTGCTGACCGTTGGGCGAAGGAGACCGGCGGCAAGTTCAAGGAGCTGGAAATGCAGTCCGAGGCGCAGCGCGAGCAGGCCCTGCGTCGCCTCGCCGAATCGGGCGCGAACCCGATCGCGATGACCGGCTTTGCCTTCGGCGACGTGCTGAACACCGTGGCGCCGGACTATCCGAAGACCAAGTTCGTGATCGTCGACGCCGTGGTCGATCAGCCCAACGTGCGTTCGGTCGTGTTCCAGGAGGAGCAGGGCTCGTATCTCGTCGGTATGCTGGCCGCGATGGCCTCGAAGACCGGCACCGTCGGCTTCGTCGGTGGCATGGATATCCCGCTGATCCGCAAGTTCGGCTGCGGCTATGTGCAGGGCGTGAAGGCCGCGAAGCCCGATGCCAAGGTGGTGCAGAATTTCGTCGGCACCACGCCCTCGGCCTGGAACGACCCGGTGAAGGCCTCGGAGCTGACCAAGGCCGAAATCTCGCAGGGCGCCGACGTGATCTATGCCGCCGCCGGCCAGTCGGGCCTTGGCGTGCTGCAGACCGCCGCCGACGAAAAGGTCAAGTCGATCGGCGTCGACAGCAACCAGAACCACCTGCACCCCGGCTCGGTGCTGACCTCGATGGTGAAGCGCGTCGACAACGCGATCTATGATGCCTTCAAGGAAGGCGACGCGATGAAGACCGGCACCGATGTGATGGGCCTGTCGAACGACGGCGTGGCCTTCGCGATGGACGACAACAACAAGGATCTGATCACTCCGGCGATGAAAGCGACCGTCGACGCGGTGGCCGAGAAGATCAAGTCGGGCGAGATCAAGGTCCACGACTACATGACGGACAACACCTGCCCGATCGAGTGATGACCGAGACCCCGACCCCTTCGGAGCGGCAGGCGACTGCCGCTCCTCTCGGTGACGGGGCGGCCGTGCCCCCCGCGATCGAGCTGCGCGGCATCTGCAAGGCCTTCGGGCCGGTTCAGGCCAACAAGGACATCTCGATCCGGGTCATGCCCGGCACGATCCATGGCATCATCGGCGAGAACGGCGCGGGCAAGTCGACGCTGATGTCGATCCTTTACGGCTTCTACAAGGCCGACGCCGGCGAGATCGTGATCCACGGCAAGGCGACGCCGATCCCCGACAGCCAGGCCGCGATCCGCGCCGGCATCGGCATGGTGTTCCAGCATTTCAAGCTGGTGCAGAATTTCACCGTTCTGGAAAATGTCATTCTGGGCGCCGAGGACGGGCCGTGGCTTCGCCGCTCGCTCGCCCGCGCGCGGACCGAGCTGAAGCGGCTCGCCGCGGAATACGAGATCGACGTCGACCCCGACGCCCGGATCGAGGATCTTTCCGTCGGCCATCAGCAGCGCGTCGAGATCCTCAAGGCGCTGTATCGCCAGGCCGATATCCTGATCCTCGACGAGCCCACCGGCGTTCTGACCCCGGCCGAGGCGGACCATCTGTTCCGCATCCTCGCGCATCTGCGCCGGCAGGGCAAAACCGTTCTGCTCATCACCCACAAGCTGCGCGAAATCATGGAGATCACCGACACGGTGAGCGTGATGCGCCGCGGCGAGATGACCGCGACCGTCGCCACCGCCGAGACCTCGCCGCGCCAGCTGGCCGAGCTGATGGTGGGGCGCAAGGTGCTGCTGCACGTCGAGAAGGCCCCCGCCACCCCGGGGCGCGAGGTGCTGTCCGTGCGCGGGCTGAGCGTCACCGACGCCGCGGGCGTCGCGCGGCTGAAGGGGATCGACCTGAACGTGCGCGCGGGCGAGATCGTCGGCATCGCGGGCGTCGCGGGCAATGGTCAGTCGGAGCTTCTCGAAGTGCTCGGCGGCTATGCGGCGGCGACGGGCGAGGTGCTGATGAACGGCACGGCGCTGGACCTCAGCGCGCGTGCCGACGGCCGCAGCCGGCGCAGGGCCGGCATCGCCCATGTCCCCGAGGACCGCCACCGCGAGGGGCTGATCCTCGATTTCGCGGCCTGGGAAAACGTCGCCTTCGGCTATCAGGACGCACCGGAATACCAGAAGAACGCGCTTTTGATGGACAATGCCGCCATCGTCGCCGACACCCGCGGCAAGATCGAGCGCTTCGACGTCCGCCCGCCCGATCCGTTCCTGCCGGCGCGCGGGTTTTCGGGCGGCAACCAGCAGAAGATCGTTCTGGCGCGCGAGATCGAACGCAACCCCGACCTGTTGCTGATCGGCCAGCCGACCCGCGGCGTCGACATCGGCGCCATCGAATTCATTCACAAGCGCATCGTCGAGCTGCGCGACGCCGGCAAGGCGGTGCTGCTGGTCTCGGTCGAGCTCGACGAGATCCTGTCGCTGTCGGACCGCGTGATCGTCATGTTCGACGGCCGCATCATGGGCGAGCGTCTGACCGCCGAGACCGACGAACGCGAGCTGGGCATGCTGATGGCCGGCATGACCGAAACCGCAACGGGGGCACAGGCATGACACGGCTGCCGAAATGGGCGGACCTCGCGCTGGTGCCGCTGATCAGCCTGCTGCTGGCCGGGGCGATCTCGGCCGTGGTCGTGCTGATGCTGGGCGAAAACCCGTGGGAGACCGTGAAGATCATGGTCGACGGGGCGGTGGGCTCTCCCTACGCCTGGGGCTACACGCTTTATTACGCGACCTCGTTCATCTTCACCGGGCTCGGGGTGGCGGTGGCCTATCACGCCGGGCAGTTCAACATCGGCGGCGAGGGGCAGGCGCAGCTTGGCGGGCTGGGCGTGGCGCTGGTCTGCCTCGCGCTGCCCTGGCCGCACTGGACCGTCGCGCTCGCCGCGGCGAGCGTCGGTGCGGCGCTGTTCGGCGCGGCCTGGGCGGCGATTCCGGCCTGGCTCGCCGCGAAACGCGGCAGCCATGTGGTCATCACCACGATCATGTTCAACTATATCGCCGCGGCGCTGATCGTGTGGCTGCTGGTCGAGGTGCTGCGCCCGACCGGCCAGATGGACCCGGCGACCGCGCGTTTCGCGGCCGCGACGAAACTGCCGACCTTCCAGACCATCCCCGGCCTCGATCTGATCTTCACCAAGAAGGTGCCGGCGAACGTCACCTTCTTCATCGCGCTGCTGGCCTGCGTCGGCGTCTGGCTTCTGCTGTGGCGCAGCCGCCTCGGCTATGAAATCCGCGCTTTCGGCAAATCGGAAAGTGCCGCGCGCTATGCGGGCATCTCGCCGGTCAGGGTGATCATGGCCTCGATGCTGATCTCGGGCGGGCTGTGCGGGCTGATGTCAGTCAACAACGTGATGGGCGAGGCCGGGCGTCTGCTGCAGAACTCGTCCGAGGGCGCGGGCTTCATCGGCATCGCGGTGGCGCTGATGGGGCGCAACCACCCGATCGGCATCTTCCTCGCCGCGCTGCTGTTCGGCGCGCTCTATCAGGGCGGGGCCGAGATGGGGCTGTGGACCTCGGTCCCGATCGAGCTGCGGTTGCTGCTGCAGGGGCTGGTGATCCTGTTCACCGGCGCGCTCGACACCATGGTGCGGATGATGATCGCGCCGTTCTTCCGCAAGCGGGGGGCACAGTGATGGACCTGTCGACGATTTACGAGATCCTCGCCTCGGCGCTGCGCATGGCGACGCCATTGTTGTTCGCCTGTCTGGCGGGGCTGTATTCCGAGCGTGCGGGCGTCTTCGACATCGGGCTTGAGGGCAAGATGCTGATGGCGGCGATGACCTCGGCCGCGGTCGCCTATCTGACGGGCAGCGCCTGGATCGGGCTTGGCGCGGGGATCGTCGCCTCGCTGATATTCGCGGCGATCCATGGGCTGGCCTCGATCACCTTCCGGGGCAATCAGCTGATCTCGGGGGTGGCGCTGAACTTCGTGGCCTCGGGCGCGACGATCCTGATCTCGCAGGCGATGTTCGGGCAGGGCGGACGCACGCCGCCGCTGAACGGTGCGGCCCGGTTTCACGAGATGACCCTGCCCTTCGCCGATGCGCTGCGCCCGGTGCCGGTGCTCGGCCCGCTTTACGCCGATGTGCTGTCGGGCAACGCGATCCTCGTTTACATCGCGCTGCTGTGCGTGCCGCTGAGCTGGTGGGTGCTCTATCGCACGCGCTTCGGGCTGCGGCTGCGCGCGGTGGGCGAGAACCCCGAATCCGTCGATACCGCCGGCGTCTCGGTGGTGCGGCTGCGTTACGGCGCGCTGATGATCACCGGCATCCTGTGCGGCTTCGCGGGCGCCTACATGTCGACGGCGTTGCAGGCCGGCTTCGGCCGCGAGATGACCGCGGGGCGCGGCTATATCGCGCTCGCCGCGCTGATCTTCGCCAAGTGGCGGCCGTGGTATGCACTGTGGGCGACGCTGCTGTTCGGGCTGCTCCAGGCGCTGGCGCTGCGCCCCGACGTGATTCAGGGCGCGCTGCATCTGGCGATTCCGGGGCCGGCGCTCGATGCCATGCCCTATATCCTGACGGTGATCGTGCTGGCGGGCTTCGTCGGCAAGGCGATCCCGCCGCGCGCGGGCGGCCAGCCCTATGTGAAAGAGCGCTGAGCCCGGGATCGGGGCCAGGATCCGGGAGCGACAGGGGGCGGCCCCTTCGGCAAAGCGTCATTTGACAGCGGGGGCCCTTGGGGGCACAGTCCCTGAAACTCACCTCGACGGCCCCGACCGGCGCATTCCGACGGATCGCAATGCAGATCTACCTTCCCATCGCCGAGGTCTCGGTCAACGTGTTCCTGCTGCTTGGTCTTGGCGGCGTGGTGGGGGTGTTGTCGGGGCTGTTCGGCGTGGGCGGCGGGTTCATCATCACGCCGTTGCTGTTCTTCCTTGGCATTCCGCCCGGCGTCGCGGTGGCAACGGGCGCGAATCAGGTCGTCGCCTCCTCGGTCTCGGGGGTGCTGGCGCAGTTCAAGCGCCGCGCGGTCGATGTGCCGATGGGGCTTGTGTTGCAGGTCGGGGGGCTCGCGGGGGCGGCGCTCGGCGTGTGGATCTTCAACCGGCTGGCAGCGCTTGGACAGATCGACCTGGTGGTTCAGCTGGCCTATGTGGTGCTTCTGGGCTCCATCGGGCTGCTGATGCTGCAGGAATCGCTGCGTGCAATGCGGCGCAACCGCAGTCCGCGGCCCGGCGCGCGGCGCAAGCAGCACGTGCACAACTGGATCCAGCGCTTGCCGCTGAAGATTAAGTTCCGTGCCTCGGGCCTGTATATCTCGGTGATCCCGCCGATACTGATCGGGATGGGGGTCGGCATCCTCGGCGCGATCATGGGCGTGGGCGGCGGCTTCATCATGGTGCCGGCGATGATCTACCTGTTGCACATGCCAACCAAGGTGGTGATCGGCACCTCGCTGTTTCAGGTCATCACCGTCTCGGCCTTCACCACGCTGATGCACGCGATCACCAACCATTCGGTCGACATGCTGCTCGCGCTGTTCCTGATCGTCGGCGGCGTGATCGGGGCGCAGCTCGGCAGCGTGCTGTCGGGCCGGCTGAAGGCCGAACAGCTGCGCATCCTGCTGGCGCTTCTGGTGGTGGTGGTGGCCGCGAAGCTCGGGGCCGATCTGTTGATCCGCCCGGCCGATCTTTACAGTATCGCGGTGGGGAAACAGGGATGATCCGCGCCCTCGCCTGTGCCCTGACGCTGGCCGTCGCGCTTGCCGCACCGGGGCACGCCGCCGATCCCCCGAACGAGCGTGTGGTCGCGGGCCTCGGCGCCGACAGCATCGGCATCACCGCGGCCTTCACCGGCTCGCAGGTGCTGATCTACGGCGCGGTCAAGCGCACCGCCCCCGAGCCCGAGGACACCCCCCTCGATGTGGTGGTCACGCTCGAAGGCCCGGCGCAACCGCTGACCATCCGCAAGAAATCGCGCGAGATGGGGATCTGGGTGAACACCTCGAAGGTGCGCATCGCCGCGGCGCCGAGCTATTATTCCGTCGCCTCGACCCGGCCGTTGAAACAGATCCTGTCGCCAGAGGCGGATGCGACACAGCGGATCTCGGTGCCGAAGGCGCTGCGCGCGTTCGAGGGGCCGCTCGAAGTCGCCGATGCCCGCCCCTACACCGAGGCGATGCTGACCATCCGCGAGCGCGAGGGGCTGTATTCCGCCCATGAAGGTGCGGTGCATCTGGTCGAGGATACGCTGTTCCGCGCCGATTTCGCCCTGCCCGCGAACCTGACCGAGGGCGATTACAAGACCCGGATCTTCCTGTTGCGCGGCGGGCAGGTGGTCGACACCTTCCAGACCGCCATCGCGGTGCGCCGCGTCGGGCTGGAGCGACTGCTGTTCGTCATGGCGCAGGACCACGCCCCGGTCTACGGGGTGTTGTCGCTGATCCTCGCAGGCTTCGCCGGCTGGGCGGCGGCGGCGGCGTTCCGGCTGATCCGGAACTGAGACCGCCCCGCCCCTCCGGAATGCCCCTCTCCGGAATGCCCGGTCAGAACGCCTTGAACGTCATCGTGGTCAGCGTGCGGGCGATGCCCGGGATGTCGAACAGGTTCTGGCTGAGGTAATGGCCCACATCCTCGTCATCGGGAACATAGACCTTGGCGATCAGGTCGAAATCGCCCGAGGTCGAGTAGAGCTCGCTCACCACCTCGCGCTCGTAGATCGCATCGGCGACCTCGTAGGTCTTGCCGGGCTGACAGCGGAACTGGACGAAAACGCAACGCATCGGGACCTCCATGAGTTTTGTCCACCTTAGGGCGGCGGCGCGACGAGGGAAAGACGAGCCCGGAGGAAAGACAGCCCCACGGGAAAGCGCGCCAACCGTCACTGGATCGTGGATCGCGCGCGGGCGCCGGACGTCTATGATCGCTTCCGGGCAAGACAGCATCGGGAGAACGCAAATGCACAATGCCGGCGGGACGGCGCGACTCCGAGTGGCGCGGATGCGGCTGCATGACACGATCCTCTCGGCGTTCCTGGGGCTGATGGCGGCGATCGGCCTTTCGGGTCCGGGCTTTGCCCACCCCACCCCGCTGCGCGGCCCGGATCAGGTTCAGGGCCCGGCCGGGGGAACGGTGATCGTGATGCGCCACGCCGAGAAGCCCGACACCGGGGCGGGCCTCGCCCCGGAGGGCAGCGCGCGGGCCGCGATGCTGGCACAGTGGCTGCCGCAGGCGCTGGCCGATGCGGGGATTGCCCCCATCGCTACCGTCGCCGCCGCGGCCGACAGCAGGCACAGCCAGCGTCCCCGCCTGACGGTGACGCCGCTCGCCGCCGCGCTGCATCTGGGCATCGCACAGCCCTTCTCCGACACCCAGACCGCCGCGATGGCCGACTGGCTGCGCGCGCGGCCGGCGCATGACACCACCCTCGTCGCCTGGCATCATGGTGAAATCCCGGCGCTGCTGGCCGCGCTCGGGGCCGATCCGGCACCGCTTCTGCCCGGCGGTCGCTGGCCCGAAACGCTGTATGACCGGATCTTCGTGCTGAGCTATGACGCGCAGGGCCGGCTGAGCGGGGTGCGCACGATGACCGCGCCGCCCGGCGGTTCCGCGCGGAACTGACCCGGCCCCGAAGCACGGGGCCGGATCGGATCGGATCAGAGCGCGACCATCACGTGACGCACCACGGAGTAGTCTTCGAGCGCATAGGACGACATGTCCTTGCCGTAACCCGACTGCTTCATCCCGCCATGCGGCATCTCGTTGGTCAGCATGAAATGGGTGTTCACCCAGGTGCAGCCGTATTGCAGCCGCGACGCGACCGAGAGCCCCTTGCTGACATCCTTCGTCCAGACCGAGGAGGCGAGGCCGTAATCCGAGTCGTTCGCCCAGCCGATGGCCTGTTCCGGCTCGTCGAAGCGGGTGACGGAGACGACGGGGCCGAACACCTCGCGGCGCACGATCTCGTCGGTCTGCAGCGCGCCCGCGATGACCGTCGGGGCGTAGAAGAAGCCCTTGCCCTCGGGGATGGCGCCGCCGGTCGCGACCTGGATATGGTTCTGTTCGCGCGCGCGGGCGACGAAAGAGGCCACGCGGTCGCGCTGGCGAGGCGAGATCAGCGGCCCCATCTCGTTCTTGCTGTCGTCCTCATGGCCGAAACCGATGGTCGAGACGGCAGCGGCGAGTTCGGCCACGAATTTCTCGTAGACGCCCGATTGCGCGTAGATCCGGCACGCGGCGGTGCAGTCCTGCCCGGCATTGTAATAGCCGAAGGCGCGCAGCCCCGCGACCGCCGCTTCGATGTCGGCATCGTCGAACAGGATCACCGGCGCCTTGCCGCCAAGTTCCAGATGCGTGCGCTTGATCGTGCGGGTCGCCGCTTCCAGCATCTTGCGCCCGGTGGCGATGTCGCCGGTGAGCGAGATCATCGCGATCTTCGGGTGGTTGATGAGGGCCGAGCCCACCGTCTCGCCGCGGCCGAGGATGACGTTGACCACCCCCTCGGGCAGGATGTCGGCGAAGATCTTCGCCATGGCGAGCGCGGTCAGCGGCGTCTGTTCCGAGGGCTTGAACACCACGGTGTTGCCCGCCCCGATCGCCGGGGCGATCTTCCAGGCCATCATCATCAGCGGATAGTTCCACGGCGCGATGGAGGCGACGACGCCGATCGGGTCGCGCCGGATCATCGAGGTATGGCCCGGCAGATATTCGCCCGCGACCGGCCCGTGCATGGTGCGCACGGCGCCCGCGAAGAAGCGGAAGCAGTCGATGATCGCCGGCAGCTCGTCGCCGAGCGCCATATGCCCCGGCTTGCCGCAGTTGAGCGCCTCGAGCCCGGCGAGGGTCTCGGCCTCGGCCTCGATCCGGTCGGCGATCTTGAGCAGATAGCCCGAGCGTTCCGCGGGCGTGGTGCGCGACCAGCTGGCGAAGGCGGTCGCCGCCGCGCTCACCGCGGTCTCGACCTGCGCGAGAGAGGCCTCGGGGAGGGTGACGATCACCTCGCCGGTGCGGGGGTTGAGGATCTGCTCCTCGGTCTCGGTGCCGGAAACGAGCGCGTCGCCGATCAGCATCTGGGTCTGCATGGAGGTCTCCCTGTAGGTCATTTCTCGGAACCGGCGGTCTCTGCGCCGTCCCTGGTCAGATAGTAGGCCGCGAGGATCGGCAGCACGGTGACCAGCACCACCGCCATCGCGACGACATTGGTGACGGGGCGCTGACGCGGGCGCACCAGCTCTTCGAGCATCCAGATCGGCAAGGTCGACTGGTTGCCCGCGGTGAAGGTGGTCACGATCACCTCGTCGAAGGACAGCGCGAAGGCCAGCATCCCCCCCGCCATCAGCGCGGTGCCGATGTTGGGCAGGATCACCAGACGGAAGGTCTGCACCCCGTCCGCGCCCAGATCCATCGCCGCGTCGATGAGCGAGCCCGAGGTGCGGCGAAACCGCGCCACGGCATTGTTGTAGACCACCACGATGCAGAAGGTGGTATGGCCGAGAACGATGGTCCAGGTGCTGAACGGGATGTCCAGAAGCGCGAAGGCCGAGCGCAGCGAGATACCGGTGATGATGCCCGGCAGCGCGATGGGCAGGATCACCAGAAGCGAGATCGCCTCTCGCCCGAAGAAGCGCGAGCGCGCCACCGCGGCCGCGGTCAGCGTGCCCAAGACCATCGCCAGCACCGTGGCGATCGCCGCCACCTTCAGCGACAGTCCGAGCGCCTGCCACACGTCGTCGCGCCCCATCGTCACGCCGATCCACTTCAGCGTCAGGCCGGGCGGCGGGAACTGATAGCTCTTCTCCTCGGTGGTGAAGGCGTAGAGGAAGATCAGCGCGATGGGGGCGAGCAGGAAGATCAGCCCGCCGATGGCCGAGAGTTTCAGCGCGAGCGGCGCCTTGGTATCAGAGTGCATCGAAAGCCCCCATCTTGCGCGCGCCCCACAGATAGACCCCCATGATGACGATGGGCACCACGGTGAAGGCGGCGGCGAGCGGAATGTTCCCCGCGGTGCCTTGCTGGGTATAGACCGCCTGGCCGATGAACAGCCGCCCCGATCCGACGATCTGCGGGATGATGTAATCGCCGAGCGTCAGCGAGAAGGTGAAGATCGAGCCCGCCACGATGCCCGGCAGCGCGAGCGGCAGCAGCACCATGCGAAACGATTGCTTCGGCGTCGCGCCAAGGTCCGATGCGGCCTCGAGAAGCGGCGCGGGAACGCGTTCGAGCGCGGCCTGAACCGGGATGATCATGTAGGGCAGCCAGATGTAGACGAAGACGATGAAGGTGCCGAGGTAGCTGACGGAGAGCGAATTCCCCCCCACCACCGGGATCGCCAGCACCGCGTCGAGCAGCCAGCTCAGATGCAGTTGCGCGAAGATCCAGGTCAGGATGCCTTCCTTCGCCAGAACCAGCTTCCAGGCGTAGACCTTGACCAGATAGCTCGACCACAGCGGCAGCATGACGCCGATGTAGAACAGCGCCTTCCACTTGCCGCGGGCGTAGCGCGCCGCGAAATAGGCCATCGGGAAGGCCAGCACCGCCGAAGCGAGCGTCACCGCCGCCGCCATCGCCACCGTGCGGGCGATGATCGCGAAATTCGACGGCCGCAGCAGCTCGGCATAGGTCTTCAGGGTGAATTCGTGCTGCACCACGCCAGAGAATTCGTCGATGGAAAAGAAGCTCTGCATCAGCAGCGCGATCAGCGCGCCGATGTAGACGATGCCGAGCCACAGCACGATGGGCAGCACCATGAGGAAGACGAACATCCTCGGATGCCGGATCGCCCAGTCGGCGGCGCGGGCGAGCACGCCCGAACGCGGTGCGAAGATCGCGGGTGACGTCATGCCCCGGCCCCCATCACATGCACCTTCGCCGCGTCCCAGGCGATGCGGGTGCGCGCACCGGGCTCGGGCAGGGTGTCGCCGGGCGCGACCAGCGCGGTCAGCGCCTGCCCGCCGAGATCGAGGCCGAGCTTGACCACCCGGCCGTGATAGGCGCGGGTGAGAACCGTCGCCTCGCGCCCGTCCGCGTCGAGGCGGATATCCTCGGGGCGCAGGCTCGCCCATTCGCCGGGCTGGCCCGCGCCTGCGAAATCCGCCGGCACGACGTTCGACGAACCGACGAAATCCGCGACGAAGCGACTCGACGGGCGGCGATAGATTTCCTCGGGGGTGCCGACCTGCTGCATCTTGCCATCGGCGAAGACGGCGACGCGGTCGGCCATCGACAGCGCCTCTTCCTGATCGTGGGTGACGAAGACGAAGGTGAGGCCGAGCGCACGTTGCAACCGGCGCAGCTCTTCCTGCATCTGTTCGCGCAGCTTGAGGTCGAGCGCGCCGAGCGGCTCGTCGAGCAGCAGCACCTTCGGCTTGTTGACCAGCGCGCGCGCAAGCGCCACGCGCTGGCGCTGCCCGCCCGAAAGCGCGCCGGCCCGGCGATCGCCGTAACCCGCCAGCTCGACGAGGGCGAGGGCCTCTTCGGCGGCGCGGGTGCGCTCGGCCTTGCCCACGCCCTTCACCCGCAGCCCGAAGGCCACGTTCTCGCGCACGTTCATATGCGGGAACAGCGCGTAGTTCTGGAACACGGTGTTGACGTTGCGCCGGTAGGGCGGCACGCCCTCGGCGCGGGTGCCGTAGATCTCGATATGGCCGGCGGTCGGCTGTTCGAAGCCGGCGATCAGGCGCAGGCAGGTGGTCTTGCCGGAGCCCGAGGGCCCGAGCATCGCGAAGAATTCGCCGTCGCGGATGTCGAAATCCACGGCATCGACGGCGCGCACGCTGCCGAAGTGGCGCGACACGCCACGGAAACTCACTGCATCGGTCATGGTCAGTCTTTCGATGGATCGGCGCCCGAAGGCGGGGGGCGGCCTTCGGCGGAAGACCGTGCCCGGATCCGTCCGGGCACGGAGAGAGCGGAAGGGGCCGCGGGATCAGCCGCCCATCACCGCGATGAAATCCGACACCCAGCGGTGATAGGGCACGCAGCCGCCGGCCTCGCAGCTCGACGTCGGCGTGCGCCAGAACCAGATCTTCTCGAAGTCCTTCAGCCCGTTCGCGTCGCAGCCTTCGGCGGTCTGCATACCGGACTTGTCAGTGCAGGCCGAGGGGACCGAGGGCACCGCGCCGAACCACACCGACAGATCCGATTGCAGGTTCGAGTTCAGCGAATGCTCCATGAACATATAGGCGCAGGTCGGGTGCTTGGCCTGAGCGTGCAGCATCAGCGTGTCGGCCCAGCCCGAGGCGCCTTCCTTCGGCACCACCGAGGCGACATGCGCCCCGTCGGCCTTCAGCAGGTTGACCTGGAACGGCCAGGACGAGGAGGCGACGACGCCCTCGTTCTTGAAATCGTCGACCTGCACCATCGCGTCATGCCAGTAGCGCGACACCAGCTTGCGCTGCCCCTTCAGCAGATCGAGCGCGGCGGCATATTGCGTCTCGTTCAGCTCATAGGGGTTCTCGATGCCGAGTTCGGGCTTGTGCGCCTTCAGGTAGATCGCGGCGTCGGCGATGTAGATCGGGCCGTCATAGGCCTGCACCCGACCGGCGTTCGACTTGCCGTCGGGCAGGTTTTGTTCGTTGAACACGATGTCCCAGCTGTCGGGCGCGGTCTTGAACACGTCGGTGTTGTACATCAGCACGTTCGGCCCCCACATGAAGGGCACGCCGTAATGGGTGCCCTTGACGGTGTGCCAGGGCGCATCCTTCAGCCGGTCGTCGACGCGCTTCCAGTCGGGGATCAGGTCGGTGTTGACGGGCTGCACCTTGCCGCCCGCGATCAGCCTCAGCGAGGCGTCGCCCGACGCCGTCACCAGATCGAAGCCCCCCTGATTCATCAGCGAGACCATCTCATCCGAGGTGCCGGCGGTCTTCACCTCGATCTTGCAGCCCGAGGTCTGCTCGAACTTGGTCACCCAGTCATAGGCCGGATCGGTCTCGCCGCGTTCGATGTAGCCCGGCCAGGCGACGATCGAGAGCGCGCCTTCGGGCTTGCCGAGCTGCTTCATCATCTCGGCCTGCGCCGGCAGCGTCAGCGCCGCGCCAAGCGCGAGCCCCGAGGCGCAGAGGTTGAGGAACTTGGTCATCCGCTTTTCCCTGTTGTCCACGGGGCGCGTCCCCGCCCCTCACACGGAAGCGTGAGCGAGATGATACGTTTTCGCAAATTCAATTGTCAGAAGCGTGCTATCGGAAAAACCGATAGGTTGATTTATCGTTGCGCGGACTGGCTTTGCGCGGCGCGGATGAATTCGCGCGCAGCCTCCGGAAGCGGCGCGCCCTTGCGCCACACGACGCCCACCTGCACCACCGGCAGCTTGCCGGAGACATCGCGCGACACGATCCGGTCGCCTTCGAGCGACCAGCGCCGATAGACCAGTTCCGGCAACAGCGCGATCCCCGCCCCCGTCGCCACGAGCGAGCGCACCGCCTCGACCGAGCGGGTGCGGAACGCCACCCGCGGGCGGGCGCCGAGCGCGCTCAGCAGGCCCCGCGTCGCCTCCTCGATCTCGTCGAGGCGCAGCATGATCATCGGCTCGCCCACCAGATCCTCGATCGCGACCGAGGTCGCCCCGGTCAGCGGATGGCCGTTCGGCAACCACAGCTGATAGGGCGAGACTTCGAGGATCTCGGTTTGCAGCGCCATCCGGTCGCGCAAAGCCGAGGTCACCATCACCGCCACGTCGAGCTCGCCGCCGATCAGCAGATGTTCGAGGTAATCGCCGTTGTCCTCGAGCGCGGTGACCTCGACATTCGGGTTGGCGCGGCGAAACCGCGCGAGGATGTCGGAAAGCACATAGCCCGCCACCAGCGAAGTCACGCCCACATGCAGCTTGCCGCCGAGCTTCTCGGTATCCGAAACCACCGCCTGCCGGGCGTCGGCGATGCTCGACAGGATGCCCTGGGCGTGACGCAGGAACTGATGGCCCTTCTGGGTAATCTCCAGCCCGCGGGGATGGCGCTCGAACAGCGCGACGCCCAGATCCGCCTCGAGGTCGCGGATCGCCTCGGTGACCGAGGATTGCGAGATCGACAGCGCCAGCGCCGCGCCCGACACGGTCCCGCTTTCGGCGGCGGCGATGAAATAGCGCAGCTGGCGGATGGTGAAGGCCATGGGCGGGGCTCCTGTTCGCGGGCAGGAAAGCGGCAAGGGGGACGACGGTCAAGTCCGGCCGAAGTCAGAGGCAAACGGGGCCGTGTCAGGCGGGGGCAGGTCCGGCCGCGGTCAGATGTCCTCCTCGGACGACAGCCGCAGCGCGCTCGACCCGGCCGGCAGATCCTCGATGCCGAGGGGATGCGTCGGCCGGGCCAGCCGCGCGCGCACCACCCACAACAGCCGGTTCTCGGCGCGGGTGATCGCGACATAGGCCAGACGTTTCCACAGCGGGATGCCCGCCTCGGTGCGCCCGGCGCGATAGGCGGCGTAGATGTCGGGGGCGAAGACCTGCACATCGGGCCATTGGCTGCCCTGCGCCTTGTGGATCGTCACCGCCGCGCCATGCAGGAAGGTCGCCCCCATCCGCGCCGCAAAGGGGATGAAGGGCTCTTCCTCGTCGGGCAGCTCGATCTTGATGATCGAGGCGGCGGACAGCCGCGGATCCTCGGACCCGATCACATGCAGCCGCGAGAAACCGGGCCGCTTGCCGGGGCCGAGGTAAACCACCTGCGCCCCCTTGATCAGCCCCCGCGCCTCAAGGTCGATGCGCTTCTTGCGATGCTTCAGCGGCAGCTCGATCCCGTCGCAGATCAGCGGCTCGCCGGGCAGAAGCGCATCGGCCGGCGCGCCATGGGCCGAGCGGAACGCCTGGATCAGCCGCACCCGCGTCGCGTTGCGCCACACCAGCACCGGCGAGCGCGCCATCAGATCGCTTTCGACCCGTTCGGCCCAGACCACCCTGGGATCGCTGGCGGCGGTCTTCTCGATCATCCGCTCGAAGGCCTCGAAGGTCAGGCTCTCGTCGGCGAGCGCATGGGCCAGATCGAGGATGGGGTTGTCCTGCGACTGGCGGTGGATGCGGTGCAGCACATGCTTGTCGGCCTCGGGGAGGCGCTCGAAACACATCTGGCCGGACTGGTTGACCGGGGCGAGCTGCGCCGGATCGCCGAACAGGATCAGCGTCGGGAAGATCTCGCGCAGGTCGTCGAACTGCCGCTCGTCGAGCATCGAAGCCTCGTCGACGAAGCCGATGTCGAGCGGATCCTCGCGCCGTTTCCAGCCCTGGATGAAATCCGATCCCCGCAGCCCGGCGGAGGCCAGCGCACCCGGGATCGACTTGTGCAGATCGTAGAACGCCTTGGCGCGGTCGAGCACCTCGTCGGTCAGCCCCATGTCGCCCAGAAGGTCCGGCTTCGGCCGCTCGCCCTGCCCCGACAGCCATTCGGCGATACGCTCATATTGCGGATCGTAGACAGGGGTATACAAGATACGGTGGATCGTCGTCGCCGGCACGCCGCGCGAGCGCAGCACCGAAGCCGCCTTGTTGGTCGGCGCGAGAATCGCGAGAGAGCGCCGCTCCTTGCGCTTGCGGCTTTCGAAATCGCCCGAGACGACCTCGATCCCGGCCTCTTCCAGCGCGCGATAAAGGGCGGCGAGCAGCATGGTCTTGCCCGAGCCCGCCTTGCCGATCACCGACAGCACGCGGTTGCCCGCGCCCGCCTCGTCGATACTGCCATCGAGGATATCGACCCCGGCATCGGCAAGAGCCTGGGCCACGGCGTCCCAGGCCTCGGCCTGATCGTCGGAAAACGTGATTGCGGGCGGCGTCATGGGCCGGACCATACAGGGCGGCGGCGGGCGCAACAAGCGCCGCCGCCGCCGGTCCTGCGGGAAGGGGCGGCCCCTCCCGGAGGCAGATCAATACTGGTTGAGCAGCACGCTCAGCAACCCGAGGATCGACACGATGGCCAGCGTGTTGCTGTCCACCAGCACCAGCCAGCCGTTCGGCATCACCCGGTATTCCTGTCCGGGCGGCGGCGGCGGGAAACGGCTGTTCGCGGCGCGCATGAAAAGCTGGCCGGAATAGGCGCTCGCCCCGATCCGCAGGTCGGCCGGTGGCTCTGGATAGACGGGCTGAGCATATCCGGGTGCCGGATAGGACGGAGCAGGATAGACCGGGACCGGATAGGACGGCTCGTAGGGGTAATAATACGGATCTGGCTCGGGGTCCGGAGAACCGAGGATAATCGTGGTGCTGACACCGCTGCCCCAGCCGCCGCGGTCGCGGTCCCAGTGATCCCGGTCCCAGTGATCCCGGTCCCGGCGGCCCCCCCCATCGCCCCAGCCGCCCGGCTGTGGCCGGTCATGCCCGCCCCAGCCTCCCGACGGCGGGTTGCCCCCCGGTCGCCCCCCCGGCTGACCCGGCTGACCCGACCCTTGCCCGGGTTTGCCCGGCTGCGGAGTTCCGGGCTGAGGATTTCCGGGCTGAGGATTTCCCTGCGGCCGCCCGCCGGCGCCCGGGCGCGAGGCCCCACTGCCCTGCTGCATCCAGCTGGACCCGCGATCGTCTGGCCCGTGGCCGGTGGTCGAGCCCTGCGCCCCGGACATCCGCGGCGGTTGCGCGCCGGCGCCCTGCGGCCGGCCTTGCGAACGGTCGTCGGGCCCATGCCCAGAAGGCGAGGCCGGTCGCTGTTGCTCTTGTGCGGGCGGGCGGGGCTGCTGCGCTCCCGAACCGCAATCGCCCGCCCCCGGCCCGCAATCGGGGCGTGCCTCGGCAACCGGGGCCACCACCGAGGCCATCGCGAAACCGAGTGCCGCAGCACAGACGGTCATCATCAGTTGTTTCACGACGCATCCTTTCATGACAGGGCCGTGTCGGACGGAACTTATGTATAACACGCCACATGCACGAGAGGCTCGCGAGAGTTTGATGCCCACTGCACAGGCAGCTGACGCCACGTCTCGCCCCGTTCCGGGGCACAAATATGCCCGGACAAGGCGAAATCCTTGGCGGCCGGGCCATTCTGTCACATATCTTTAGTCAACCGGGGCGAAACCACCCTCAGCGAAGGCCGTCCCTCGCACGCGAAGGCTGGCTTGCCTCTGTCACAGAAAGGACCGCTGCATGACGGGAAACCTCCCTCAGCCGGGGCGCAGGCGATACCGCAGCCTTTTCGTTTCGGACCTGCATCTCGGCGCACGCGGCAGCCGCGCCGGAGCTTTTCTAGAATTTCTCAGGGACAGCGAGGCCGGGACCATCTATCTGGTCGGCGATATCTTCGATATCTGGCACAACGGGCGCCTGCACTGGGGCGCCGAGCATGACGAGATCGTCGAGGAACTGACCCGGCGCGCCCGAACCGGCGTGCGGGTGGTCTATCTGCCCGGCAACCACGACGATGCGCTGCGCCGCCATGACAGCGACCGGTTCGGCGAGTTCGAGCTGCGCGAAAGCGTGGTCCATGTCGCGGCCGACGGACAGCGCTATCTGGTGTTGCACGGCGACCAGTGCGATGCGCGCTATCTGCGCTGGCATGTCATGACCCGCATCGGCAGCCGCGCCAACGCCATGCTGCGCGCCGCCGATCAGTGGCTGAAACGCCACCTGCACCGCAGTGCCGAACGCGGCCTGTTCGAGCTGGCGATCACCGGGGTGAACGCGCTGATGCTGGTCGGCAACCGCTTCGAGGAACGGCTGACCGCGATGGCGCTGGAAAACGGTGCGCGCGGCGGGGTGATCTGCGGCCATTACCACAAGGCGGCGCTGCATCACCGCAACGGGCTGATCTACGCCAATTGCGGCGATTGGGTCGACAATCAGACCGCTTTGGTGGAAACTGAAAGCGGCGCGCTGCGGGTTCTGGAATGGTCGGGCGAGACCTGCCGTGCCGAAGTCTGGAGCCCGGCGCTTTCCTTTCGTCAAAGGCTGCAGTCGCGGACATGATCTCTGAACTTCTGTGCGCCGGGGCGGCACTGGCGCTTGGCGTGCATCTGACCTCCTCGGGGCTGAGCGCGGGACGTTATCTGCGCCCCGCCGCCGTGCCCCCTGCGCCGCTGCCCCTTATGAAAGTCAGCATCATCCGCCCGGTCTGCGGCCTCGATGCGTATGACGCCGAAACGCTCGGTTCGACCTTCGCGATCGACTGGCCGGATTACGAGATCCTGTTCTGCGCCGCGCGCGAGACCGATGCCGCCGTGCCCCTGGTGCGCCGGCTGATCGCCGAACACCCCGGGGTGCCGGCGCGCCTGCTGATCGGCGAGGATCCGATCAGCGGCAATCCGAAGCTGAACAACATCGCCAAGGGCTGCCGCGAAGCGAGGGGCGAGATCCTCGCCATGGTCGATTCGAACGTGCTTTTGCCGCGCGATTACCTCGTGCAGGTGATGGCGCGCTTCGATGCCGGCACCGGGCTGGTCACCAGCCCGCCCATCGGCATCCGTGCGGAAGGGCTGTGGGCGGCGCTCGAATGCGCGTTCCTGAACGGGTTTCAGGCGCGCTGGCAGCTGGCGGCCGATCAGCTCGGTCTCGGCTTCGCGCAGGGCAAGAATCTGGTGTGGCGGGCGGATGTGCTCGCCCGCGCCGGTGGGCCGGCGGCACTCGGCCACGACCTGGCGGAGGATGTCGCCTCCACCAAGGCGGTGCGCGCGCAGGGCCTTCGGGTGCGGCTGACGCGCCATGCCTTCGCCCAGCCGATCGGCACGCGCGGGTTCCGCGCCGTCTGGGACCGGCAATTGCGCTGGTCGCGGGTGCGCCGCGCGGGCTTTCCGGCGCTGTTTCTGGCCGAGGCGCTGCTCGGCCCCCTGCCCTGGGCCGCAGCACTTGTGATCGCGGGCGCTGCGGCATGGCTTCTGCCCTTCCTTCTGATCTGGTATCTTGCCGAGATCGCGCTGTGCCGCACCGCGGGCTGGCCGGCCTCGGGGCGGGACATCGCGGCAATGGTGCTGCGCGATCTGCTGCTGCAACCGCTGTGGCTTGCCACATGGCTGCGGCGCGGGTTCGAGTGGCGCGGCACCGCGATGACCGGAGACAAGACGACATGACCCCTGCCCCGCAACGCGTCAGCTGCATCATCCCCGCCTATAACGAGGCGCCGCGCATCGCCGCGGTGCTGGCCTCCGTCACTGACCACCCGCTGATCGACGAGGTGATCGTGGTCGATGACGGTTCGGCCGACGGCACCGCCGAAGTCGCCCGCGCCATCCGAGGCGCGCGGGTGATCGTGCAAGACGAGAACCACGGCAAGAGCTGGGCGGTGGCGACGGGGATCGAGGCGGCAAGCCACGATCTGATCCTGCTGCTCGACAGCGATCTTCTCGGGCTGACCGGGGACGATCTGTCCGCGCTGATCGCGCCGGTGCGCGAGGGGGCGGCCGATGTCTCGATCAGCCTGCGCGGCAATGCGCCGAAGCTGTGGCAGATGATCGGGCTCGATTACATCTCGGGAGAGCGGGTGGTGCCGAAGCGGCTGATCGGCCCGCCCGAGGCGCTGCGCACCCTGCCGCATTTCGGCCTGGAGGTCGCGATGAACGAGCGGCTGATCGCGGCGCAGGCGCGGATCGCCGTGGTCCGCTGGCCCGAGGTCGAAAGCCCGTGGAAGGGCAGCAAGCGCGGCCCCTGGGAGGGGGTGAAGGCGGATGCGCGGATGCTCGGCGACATGTTCGACACCATCGCCCCGAAGCACGCCCTGACCCAGATCCGGCTGATGCGACAGCTGCGCGTGACCGCGGCCGATCTGATCGCCGCGCAGTGACGCAAGATGGGCTTGGCGGATGCGGCCGCGCCGGCAGGGCAGCGATGCTGCGATAGTCACGAATAAATCCGTGTTTCCATATTTATATCGTGAAAACGGATAAGGTCCGTTCATGGCGCAGAAAGTGGAATCTCGGGTCTTCGGGCGGCCCCGGTTTCAGGAGTATCCGCCGGCCCGGGCCGATTTTCCCATAGATGACAAGAGGGAAGCGCGACAGAAGCCCAACCGCATCGCAGGCGATATCCCCGCAACGCACATGACGAAGGCCGCATCGGCCCTGTCAGCCTGCGGCCTGTTTCACGCGATCATGTCCGGAAACTGGCAGGGGCAGTAGGACTCGAACCTACGACCCTCGGTTTTGGAGACCGATGCTCTACCAACTGAGCTATACCCCTGTGCTTCGGCCTCATTAGGGGTTTCGCCGGATGCCGTCAAGCGGGTATCGGCAGGGTGGGCCGTGCGAAACCGCAGCCCCTCGAAAGCGAAACGGGCGCACCCCGCAAGGTGCGCCCGTTCCGTGTTCTTCAGCGACTGAAGGCGCGCGGCGCTCAGCCCTTCTTCAGGCAGCGACGGCCCAGAAGCTCGGCGATCTGCACCGCGTTCAGCGCCGCGCCCTTGCGCAGGTTGTCCGACACGCACCACAGATTGATGCCGTTCTCGATCGTCGAATCCTGACGGATGCGCGAGATGTAGGTGGCGTATTCGCCGACCACTTCCTTCGGCGTGACGTAGCCGCCGTTCTCGCGCTTGTCGACGACCAGCACGCCCGGCGCCTCGCGCAGGATGTCGCGGGCCTCGTCCTCGTCGAGGAATTCCTCGAACTCGATGTTCACCGCCTCGGAATGGCCGACGAAGACCGGCACGCGCACGCAGGTCGCGGTCAGCTTGATCTTCGGGTCGAGGATCTTCTTCGTCTCGGCCGTCATCTTCCACTCTTCCTTGGTCGAGCCGTCGTCGAGGAAGACGTCGATATGCGGAATGACGTTGAAGGCGATTTCCTTGGTGAACTTCGACGGCGCGACTTCCTGGCCCGGCACGAAAGTGCCCTTGGTCTGGTTCCACAGCTCGTCCATCGCGTCCTTGCCGGCGCCCGAGACGGCCTGATAGGTCGCCACGACGACGCGCTTGATCTTGGCGCGGTCATGCAGCGGCTTCAGCGCCACCACGAGCTGCGCGGTGGAGCAGTTCGGGTTCGCGATGATGTTCTTCTTCGTATAGCCCTCGATCGCGTCGGGGTTCACCTCCGGCACGATCAGCGGCACCTGCGGGTCGTAGCGGTAGAGCGACGAGTTGTCGATCACCACGCAGCCCTGCGAGGCGGCAATGGGAGCGTATTTCTTCGTCGGCTCGGACCCGATCGCGAACAGCGCGATGTCGTAGCCGGTGAAGTCGAAACCCTCGATGTCCTTGGTTTTCAGGGTTTTGTCGCCATAGCTGACTTCGGTGCCAAGGCTCCGGCGCGACGCCAGAGCGACAACCTCATCCGCAGGGAACTCGCGCTCGGCGAGAATGTTCAGCATTTCGCGGCCCACATTGCCCGTGGCGCCCGCGACGACGACTTTATAGCCCATCAGGGGACCTCCATGCCTTAAAGCAGGCAGCAGTTAGCGGAAAACCGCCGTTTTGGAAAGCAAATTACGTCACGCGACGCGGGCGATCCGGCGATCTTGAACCATCAGGTCGCCCACGAAGCGCGCCTCGGCGCTGAAATCATGCGGAACCTGCGCCGCGGTGCGATGCCCCGACAGCGACAGCGAGGCGAAGAAGTCGAAGCCGTAAAGCGTCAGCCCCGCCATTTCGGAGCGCGAGAACAGCTCGATCAGCATGGCGCCGGTGGTGGGGGGGGCGCCGATGCGGGCGCGCAGCCGGGCGTAATCGCCGCGCGGGTGCAGATAGAACCCGGGGCTCGTCGCCGTCAGCCAGTCGAGGCGCTTGCGCTTCGGGCTCATCCACAGATAGCGCGAGGGCGACAGCCGCGCCCGGTCCTCGGCGCCCAGACGCACCGCCAGTCCCAGCCAGTCGGTGCGCTGGCCGTGGCTTTCGGGGCCGGGCATCGGGGCGCGGTTGATCCGCACCACCAGATCGTGGGCGTCGATCCCGGGCCCGTGCAGGCTGTCGGCGAGCGCGCGGGCATTGCCGATCAGCGCGATGCGCTTGCCCTTGAGTTCCGCCAGCAGCTCCGCCTGCGGGATCGACAGCGCGGCAAGCGCCGCCTCGCGGCGCAGGGTGCGTGCGATCAGGAAGCTGAGCCGGTTCACGCCAGCAACTCGCGATAAAGCGCGACGAGCGCCGCGGCCTCGTCCTCGATGCGGAAGGTGGTTTCGGCGCGCGCCCGCGCCGCCCGTGCCGCGGCGGTGCGCCGTTCGGGATCGTCGAGGAACGGCACGCAGGCGGCGGTGAGGGCCGGAATGTCGCCCGGATCGACCAGCGCGCCGGTGTCGGGGGTCACGATCTCCTCGAAAGCGCCGACGCGGGTCGCCACCACCGGCACGGCGCAGGCCATCGCCTCGATCGGGGTCAGCCCGAAGCCCTCCCAGCGTTGCGGCGCGACGTAAAGGTCGAGCACGCGATACCAGTCGGCGATGCGGTCGACCGGCACTTCGGGCGGGAACAGGATGCGGGTTTCGAGGCCCGCCGCCGCCACCTTCGCCTTCAGCCCGGCCAGAAACTCGCCCTGCCCCTCGGTCGCGCGGCCCATCGCCAGCGCGGTGACGCCGGGGCGCGTGGGCAACAGCGCGATCATCGCATCGACGAAGGCATCGGTGCCCTTCTGCGCCCGGATCCGCCCGTAACAGCCGACCAGCAGCCCCCCGACCGGCAGGCCGAGGCGGGCGCGCAGCGCGGCCCGGTCGGTCGCGGGCGCGAAGCCAACCGTGTCGATGCCGTGATGGATCACCCGGTTCGGCACCGTCAGATAGGAGGCCGTGCGCGCCGAGGTGGCGACCACCGCATCCATCTGCCCGATCAGCCACTTGGTGTAGCCGGTATGGCGGCGCTGGCTGGCCGAGGTGAACATCAGTTTCAGCGGCATCCGCAGCCCGTGGCGCAGGATCAGGCCAAGCAGCATCTCGGTGTTGCGCCGCGCGTGCCACACCCGCAGCCGCCGCGGCAGGAACGGCAGCCGCCACAGCGCGACATGCGGCAGATCGGCGGGCAGCCCCGGCCCGGTCGCGACGATGCCGATCATGTGCGCCTGCACCGGCACCAGCCGCGCGATGGTCGCCGTGACGCCGGACAGCCGCCGTTTCAGGTTCGGCGCGATGACTTCGATGGGGTCGGGCAAAGGAGCGTGTGTCATGGCCCCCTGTCTAGTCGATGCGCCCCGGCTTGTCTTGTGCGAAGCGGCCCCGGGCGGGGTTGCGGCCGGACACCGGGCGCGGCACCATGGCCGCCCCTGACCCTGCCCCGGAGCCTTCGATGGAGCTGACCCGCGCCCGCCTGCGCCTCTATTATGGCACCCTGCCCTTCGGCCCCGGCAAGGCGGACCTGCTCGAGGCGATCCGCGACAGCGGCTCGATCTCGGCGGCGGGGCGCAGCATGGGGATGAGCTACAAACGCGCCTGGTCGCTGGTCGAGGAGATGAACGCCGCCTTCGCCGAACCTCTGGTTGCAAGTGCGCGCGGCGGCGCCCATGGCGGCGGTGCCCGGCTGACCCGGGCGGGCGAGGAGGTGCTGTCCGCCTATCGCACCATCCTCGTCAAGCTGATCGACCATTGCGCCCCGGAAATCGCCGCCATCGGCGCAAGGCTGCGCCCCGGAGGGGTGGCGGAACCGGACCGCCCCCCGGCCGACGCCGACACGCCGCAATGACCTGCCCGCCCGCGCGATCCCGGCCGCCGCCGTGTGCTTCCCGAGATTTCAGCTTGTCTCATGCCTCGCCTGACGGTTATGTCCGAGAAAACATAACGACTGCCGGAGATATCCCATGCGCATCGCATCCATCGCCTTCGGGCTGGCCCTCGCCGTCGCGGGCCCCGCTTTCGCCGGCGACCCGGTGATTTTCGCCGCTGCGTCGATGAAGACCGCGCTCGACGAAATCTCGGCCGATTTCACCGCCGAGACCGGCACGAAACCGGCGATTTCCTATGCCGGCTCGGGTGCTCTGGCCAAGCAGATCATCGCCGCCGCCCCGGCCGACATGTTCATCTCGGCTGCCGAGGACTGGATGGACAAGGTCGATCAGGCCGGCCTGCTCACCCCGGGCAGCCGCGCCGACATGCTGGGCAACACGCTGGTGCTGGTCGCGACGAAGGACGAGCCGGTCGATCTGACGACACTGCCCGCGAAGCTCGGCCCGAAGGATCATCTGGCGATGGCGATGGTGGATTCGGTCCCGGCCGGCCAGTATGGCAAGGCCGCGCTGAGCCACATGGGTCTGTGGGACAAGCTGGAACCCAGCGTCGCGCAGGCCGACAACGTGCGCGCGACCCTCGCCCTCGTCGCGACGGGCGAGGCACCCTATGGCATCGTCTACAAGACCGATGCCGTGGCCGAACCGAAGGTCCATGTCGTCGCCACCTTCCCCGCCGACAGCCATCCCGCGATCACCTATCCCGTCGCGCTGATCAAGGACGGCCCGGCACCGGCGGAGGCGAAAGCCTTCTACGATTACCTCAAGACGCCCAAGGCCGTCGCCATCCTCGAAGCCCAGGGCTTCGAGGTGCTGACGAAGTGATCCGGTGACGGCGCTGACCTCCGCCCTCGGTCCGGTGCTGAGCGCCGAGGAATGGACGGCGGTCGTGCTGTCGCTGAAGGTCGCCACGGTCGCCGTGGCGGCCTCGCTGCCTTTGGGGATCTGGGTCGCGACGGTGCTGGCGCGCTCGCGCCTGCCGGGGCTGTGGCTGCTCAACGCGCTGGTGCATCTGCCGCTGATCCTGCCGCCGGTGGTGACGGGCTATGCGCTGTTGCTGACCTTCGGGCGGCGCGGCTGGGTCGGGCAGTTTCTGGACCAGTGGTTCGGCTTCACCTTCGCCTTCCAGTGGACCGGCGCGGCGCTCGCCGCCGCGGTGATGAGCTTCCCGCTGATGGTGCGCTCGATCCGGCTGGCGATCGAGGCGGTGGACCCGAAACTGGAACAGGCGGCCTCGACGCTCGGCGCGTCGCGGATCGCGGTGTTTCTCACCGTGACGCTGCCGCTGATCGCACCCGGTGTCATCGCCGGGATGATCGTCGCCTTCGCCAAGGCGATGGGCGAATTCGGCGCGACGATCACCTTCGTGTCGAACATTCCGGGCCGGACGCAGACCCTGCCCTCGGCGATCTACGCCTTTCTTCAGGTGCCGGGGGGCGAGGTGCAGGCGGCGCGGCTGGCCGGCGTCTCGGTCATCATCGCGGTCGGCGCGCTCGTCGCCTCCGAGGTCATCGCGCGCCGCGTGGCGAAACGGATCGGAGGACAGTGATGCAACTGGAACTGAGCCTTCGCCACGATTTCGGCAGCTTCGACATCGACGTCGCCTTCACCGCGCCGAAGGGGGTGACGGCGCTGTTCGGCCCCTCGGGCGCGGGCAAGACCACGGTCATCGATGCCGTCGCCGGGCTGCTGAGGCCGCAGCACGGCAAGGTGGTGGCGAATGGCGATGTGCTGCTCGACACCGCCGCGGGGGTGTTCCTCGCCCCCAACCGGCGCCGCATCGGCTATGTCTTTCAGGAGCCGCGGCTGTTCCCGCATCTGTCGGTGCGCTCGAACCTGCTTTACGGCCAGCGCTTCGCGCCGCGCGCGGCGGAGGGGCAGGATTTCGACAAGGTGACCGCGATGCTCGGCATCGGGGCGCTGCTCGACCGTCGACCCGGCGCGCTGTCGGGGGGCGAGAAGGCACGCGTCTCCATCGGGCGGGCGCTGTTGTCGAAGCCGCGGCTGTTGCTGCTCGACGAGCCGCTCGCCGCCCTCGATGCCGCAAGGCGCGAAGAGATCCTGCCGTTCATCGAGCGGCTGCGCGACGCGGGCCTTCCGGTCCTTCTGGTCAGCCACTCGATCGGCGAGGTCGCGCGCCTCGCCCAGACCGTCGTGCTGCTGCGCAACGGCCGGGTCGTCGCGGCGGGGCCGGCGGCGACACTGTTCGCCGATCCCTCGCTCGCCGCGTCCCTCGGCGGGGCCGAGGCCGGCACCGTCATTCCCGCCCGCGTCGCCGGGACCGAGCCCGACGGGCTGATCCGCCTCGACACCGCGGGCGGGCCGGTCTTCGTGACCGACGCGCCCACCACCCCCGGCACCGCGCTGCGGCTGCGCATCCATGCCTCGGACGTGATCGTCTCGCGCACCCGGCCCGAGGGGCTGTCGGCCCTCAACATCCTCGCCGGCCATGTCCGCCGGATCGAGGCCGACCCCGACGGCCGCGCCTTCGTCGAAATCGCGATTGCCGAGGGTCAGTCGATCCTGTCGCGGCTGACGCAACGCTCTGTCGCCGCCCTCGGCCTCGCGCCCGGGGTGGCCTGTCATGCGATTCTCAAAACCGTGGCGCTGTCGCGCGACGATCTGGGTGCCGCCTGAGCCGGCACGAAAAAGGCGCGGGGGAAACATCCCCCGCGCCCCGGTTCCTCACATCTCAGGCCGCGATCAGGCGTTGACCGCCTCGGGTTCGACCGTCTCGGCGACCTGTTTGACGACAGGGGCGGCCTCAACCGTGGTGCCCGTCGCGATCTCGATCCGGCGCGGTTTCAGCGCCTCGGGCACCTCGCGGACGAGGTCGATATGCAGCATCCCGTCGGCATGGGACGCCCCGGTGACCTTCATGTGATCAGCGAGCGCGAAGCGGCGCTCGAAGGCGCGGGTAGCGATGCCGCGATGCAGGAAGGTCTTGTCCTCGGCTTCATCAGTCTTGCGGCCGGCGACGATCAGCGCGCCGTCGCGCAGCTCGACCGTCAGTTCATCCGAGCTGAACCCGGCCACGGCGACCGAGATCCGGTAACCGTTCTCGTCGATCTTCTCGATATTGTAAGGCGGATAGGTGGGCTGGGCCACATCGGTGGTCAGCACGCGGTCCATCAGGTCGGCAACGCGGTCGAAGCCGACGGTGGCGCGGTAAAGGGGCGAAAAATCAAACGTGCGCATAGCATCCTCTCCAGAGCGATGACTGTCACCCACCCTCCCGTCACGGGCAGGGCGGTCTGTCTTTTTCCCGGAACCCATCAGGCGTTCCGATGAGCGGAATCTGGGAAAGCCGCCCCGAGGTTTCAAGGCGTCCGGGGGCTCAGGGGCGCATGAATTTCGCACCGCCCGCGCCGGTCGGACGCTCGGCCGCCCCCGCGGCCAGCGCCGCGCGCAGCCCCGCCAGATCGGCCGGCAGCGCCGCGAGCGAGACCGGCTTGCCGTCCTGCATCGCCTTCGCCGACATCACCGCGACGATCTTCGGCTCGCCTCCGCGCATCGCCATCACCGGCGAGCCGGAGGCGCCGAAATCCGCCTTGCAGTCCATCAGCAAAACCCCGCGCTCGCGCACCAGAACGTCGCACATCGACTGCAACGCCGGCACCTCGGCGTGGCCCTGCGCATAGGACACCACACCCACCGGGTCGCCGGGCCCCGGCGGGGTGTCGGCATCGACCGCGAGGGGAAGAAGGCTCGGCAACCGGATCGGCATCTCCAGCCCGATCAGCCCCAGATCGTGCGACATCTGCCCCACGCGGTCGCCCGTCGCCCCGGCATAGGCAGGATCGACCGCGATCCGGCGCGCTCCGCGATAGGCCTCGGCCCGGCCATTGCGCCAGCCGGCGAGAAAGCTGACCTGCCCGGGGTCGACCGTCTTCCCCGTCGCCTTGTCGACCAGACAATGCGCCGCCGTCAGCACCAGATCGGGCGCGATCAGCGCCCCGGTGCAAAAGCTCCCCCCCCCGAGGTCGAGCTTTCCGACCGCCTGCCAGCCCCGCCCCTCGGCCCCGGTCTGCATCAGCTGCGGCACGCTCTGCGCCGGCGCGGCGGCTGGCGACAGGGCCAGAAGAACAGTCAGGACAATCGGGCGCAGCATCGGCGGAACTCCGTCAGGCAAGGCCCGCAGCATAGGCCGTCCCGCCCCCCGACAAAAGAGCGGGCACGGGAGGACCGGCACTCTGGCCTCTGCCCGGCGCGGCGGCTAGACTCGGGGGCACATCCTCCGACCCGACCGAAAGACCGACATGCCCCAGCTTCACCTCGGCCCCCTCGGCCCCGCAGATCTCGCCGCCCTTGTCCTCCTGGTCGCCTGCTGGCTCGGCATCGGCTGGCTGACCGAACATCCGCCCGCGCACCGTCCCTCGGTCGGCAAGCTGATGGAGGGCTACCGGCGCGAATGGATGCGCCAGCTCGTCACCCGCACACCGCGGCTGTTCGATTCCTCGATGGTCGACGGGCTGCGGCAATCGACGACCTTCTTCGCCTCGACCGCGCTGATCGCCATCGGCGGCGGGCTGGCGCTTCTGGGCAACCCCGAGCAGCTCAGCGGCATGGCGCAGGAATTCCGCCTGACCGAGGGGCCACGCCTGCTTTGGGAAACCCGCATCCTCACCGCCACCCTGTTCGGTGCCAATGCCTTCCTGAAATTCGTCTGGTCGCACCGGCTGTTCAGCTATGCCGCGATCGCGATGGCGGCGGTGCCGAACGACGTCAAGGATCCGCTGGTCTACCCCCGTGCCGAACAGGCCGCCCAGCTCAACATCAATGCCGCCAAAAGCTTCAACCGCGGGCTGCGCTCGGTCTATTTCGCACTTGCCACGCTTGCCTGGCTGCTCGGTCCCTGGGCACTGATCGCGGCGACGCTCTATACCACCGCGATGCTGTGGCGGCGCGACTTCGCTTCCTTCGCGCGCCGCGCCCTGCTCGCCAATCCGCCGCACTGAAAAACGAAGGCGCAGGCAGGCCCCCGCTCCCATCTTTCGATTCGCGACAAATATCCCGGGGGTGAGGGCCGTCAGGCCCGAGGGGGCAGAGCCCCCTCTCTTTAACCTTCCGGCGGGGCAGAGCCCCCTCTCTTTAACCTTTCTGCGGGGCAGAGCCCCCTCAGCCCGCCCGACGCCGCCGTCCGCGCCCCTCGACCAGCCATGCCGCGACCATCAGCCCGGCGGCCAGCGCCAGCCATCCCCAGTCGGGCAGCACCGGATCGACGCCAATCCCCCCGACGTCCGAGGCTCCGCGCGGCGTGATCCCGATCCAGCCCGGCCCCGCCGCGCTGCGCCCCTCGCGCACCGCGATCAGCCGCGGCAGCCCGTCCTCGAGCCGGCTCACCCCGCCATGCGAGGCCGCGATCACCCCGGCCAGCGGCGTTGCATCGGCGACGGTGCGCTCGAACTCGCGCGGGCTCGCCGGGCCGACGGCCACGACACGGCGCAGATCGTCCTGCGCCAGCCGGTAAAGCCCGGCCTCCGGCGCATCGAAGACCGTGACATGGCGGCCCGGTCCGGCATCGGTCATCGTCAGGGCGGTCTTCGTGCCATCGGGCCGCGTCACCTCCAAAGGCCCGACCGCCGGTGCCATGCTGCGCCGCGTCACGGTGACCTGCTGGCTGCCCGGCGCGACCTCGGCGGTCAGCGCCTCTTCCTCCAGCTCCGGCTCCTTCATGTCCCAATGCGCGATCCGGCGCAGCAGTTCGAGCTGCGGCCCCCCGCCCTCGAAGCCGCGATCCCACAGCCAGGCCTGATCCGAGGCAAGCAACGCCACCCGCCCCTTTCCCTCATGCGACAGCACCAGAAGCGGCGCACCGCGCGCGCCGGTCATCACCACCTCGCCGCGGGTGTCGGTCAGCTCGACCTGACGCAGCCAGCGACCCCAGTGACTGGCGCCCGGCACCTCGCTCGCCCCCTCGGGCGCGGGCGCGCCCTGCAGGCCGGCAGTCACCGGATGGCGCAACCCGGCCTCGGTCGGGCGGGGCAGGAACGGAGCGGACAGCACCTTGCCGGTCGGCCGTCCGGGGATCACCGGGCCAAGCTCGGTGCGCGCGAGGCTCTCGACGGTCGCGAACTCGGGCCCCGCCGAAACCAGCAGCGCCCCGCCATTCTCGACATACCGGCGGATGTTGCGGAAATACGAGACCGGCAGAATGCCGCGCTCGGCATAGCGGTCGAAGATGATCAGGTCGAACTGGTCGATCTTGTCGACGAACAGTTCCCGCGTCGGGAAGGCGATCAGCGCCAGCTCCGAGGTCGGCGTGCCGTCCTGCTTCTCGGGCGGGCGCAGGATGGTGAAATGCACCAGATCGACGCCGGCATCGGATTTCAGCAGGTTGCGCCAGGTGCGTTCGCCCGCATAGGGCTCGCCCGAGACCAGCAGCACCCGCAGCCGGTCGCGCACGCCATTGATCTGGACGACGGCGGAATTGTTGCGCGCGGTCAGCTCTCCCTGCGCCGCGGGAACCGAGAACTGCACCACATTCTGCCCGCCGTGATCGAGGGTCAGCGGCATCTCCAGATCCTCGCCCACCTTGACCGTGTAGGTGACGGGATCGGCACCGTCGACGGCGATGTTCAGCTCGGCCGTCTGCCCGGCCGAGGCGGGCACGCGCCCCTCGTCCGCGATGCGCAGGCGGATCTTCGTCTCTTCGCCGATGATGCCGAAGGCGGGGGCCGAGGAGATCACCAGCCGCCGGTCCCAGTCGCTCGCATGGCCGGTCAGCAGCAGGTGCACCGGCGCCGGGAAGGCCGGGGCCGCATCCGCGTCATGGGCCTCGCCGTCGCTGACCACCAGCGCCCCGGCGATGCGGGCGCGCGGCTCGGAGGCCAGCGCATCGGCCAGCGCCGCCCCGATCCGCGTGCCGCTGTCGCCCGGCCCGTCGGGCACCGTGATGCGGCGCAGCTCCGTATTGGGCAGAGCGGCGACGGCCGCACTCAGCCCGGCAACGGCACTGTCGGTCTGCGCGCCCCGGTCCGACAGCTGCTGCGAGGCGCTTCTGTCGTCGATCAGGAACACGATGTCCGACAAGGGCGTGCGCGCCTCGCGTTGCAGCATGGGCCCGGCGAGCGCCACCACCAGCACCGCCGCAGCGAGCGCGCGCAGCACCCATCCGCCAAGCCGCTTCCACGCCGCCAGCGCGATCGCCAGCACCGCAAGAACCGCGAGAACCCGGATCGCGTCCATCCCGATCAGCGGCGCCCAGATCACGCTCAGCCCGTTCATTGTCCGAGCCTTTCCAGAAGCGCCGGCACATGCACCTGATCGGATTTGTAATTCCCGGTCAGCACATGCATCACCAGATTGATGCCGAAGCGGAAGGCGACCTCGCGCTGACGCTCGCCGGCGGAACCAGAGCCCACCGGAAACATCGGCGAACCGTCATCGTTCACCGCCCAGGCCGAGGCCCAGTCATTGCCGCCGATCACCACCGGCGTCACCCCGTCCGTCAGATTGCGAAACGGCATCCCCTCGGCCTGTTCGGCATCGGGGGCGGGCGCCTCGACCCAGATCGGGCCGTCGTAGCGGCCGGGGAAATCCTGGATCAGATAGAAGGTGCGGGTCAGCACATGGTCGGACGGGATCTGCGCGAGCGGCGGGATCTCCAGCGGCGCCGCGATGGCCTGCAACTGACGGCCCGCGTCCGAGGCCGCCCCCTCCGCCTCGGTCAGATCGGCGTCGCGGGTATCGAACAGGATCATGCCGCCCGCCCGCAGGAAACGATTGAGGCGCAGATATTCCTCGGGCGTCGGCGCCGGGGTCAGCGCGGTGACCGGCCAGTAAAGCAGGGTGAACAGCGCCAGATCGTCACTCGCAAGGTCGATGCGCATCGGCGCGCCGGGCTCGACCGTGGTGCGCTCGGCCAGCATCTGGCCAAGGCCCTTGAGGCCCGCCTCGGCGATGCGGTCGACCTGATCGTCGCCCGAGGGGATATAGCCCAGCACCACATCGGACGCGGCGGCGACCGCCCGGTCGATGGGCATCGCGGTCTCGGCCGCGCGCGCCGCCGGGGCCGGAACGGCCAGCCCCACGGCAAGCGCAGCGACCGCAAGCCCCGCGACCGCCCGTCCGCGCAGCTTGCCCCCGACCCAAAGCGCCGCGACGACATCGAGAAGCGCGAGCAGCAGCGCCAGCGCGAGTGCCCCGCCCTTAAGCGGCATCGGCCGGACCGTGGCACCGGCCTCGATCTCCGCCCCGGCGGGCCAGACGGCGGGCGTCAGATCGCGCCCCTTCGCCAGCGCGTCGAGCGCGACGGAACGGTTGCCCGCGGTATAGATGCCGGGCGGCAGATCGGGGCCGGGCTGGCCTTTCGCAAGCTCCGCCCCCGGCACGGCGGCATGGGCCTCGGTCGCGGACAACCGGCCGAACCCGTCGAGGAGCCGCACCGGAACCCAGGATTGCCCGGCGAGGTCCGCGGCCCCCGGCACCGCGCCCCCGGCCGAGGCCACAAGCCGCGCCAGCATCTGCGGAAACAGCCCCGAAAGCGGCAGGTTCGACCAATCCGCATTGGCCGAGACGTGGAACAGCACCACCTCGCCCTTGCCGAGCGATGCCCGCGTGACCAGCGGCGTGCCGTCGGCCAGCGCCGCGACGGTCTGGGCGGCAAGGTCGGGGCCGGGCTCGGCCATGACCTGCTCGGAAACGGTGACATCTTGCGGGATCGTCAGCCCGGCGAAGGGCGATCCGGGCGGGAACGGCGCGAGACGGCGCGGCTCTCCCCAGGCCATCGTCCCCCCGACCGAGCGCCCGCCCTGCCGCAGCGCCACCGGCAACAGCGGATCGCCCGCGGTATCGGTCGCGGCCAGTCGCGGCCCGGCGAAGCGGATCAGCACCCCGCCCTGCGCCACCCATTTCAGCACCTCGACCCGTTCGGCCACGGTGCCGACATCGGCGAGCACGATGGCATCGGGCCGCGCGATCAGCGCATCGCCGAGCGTGCCGCCGATCAGATCCGCGGTGGGCGAGAGCGCCTCGCGCAGGTAATGCAGCGGCGACAGCAGCGCGAGACCCTCGCGCGCCGCACCACCGCCCGCGATCAGCGCCACCTTGCGCCGGCGCAGCGTATCGTCGGCCAGCGCCACTGCGCCCGCGCTCGTGGTGCCGTCGAGCGTGAAGCGGGTCACGCGGTTGCGCAGCTCGGCCGGCAGGTCGAACAGCGCCTCGCCGGTCTTCGCGTCCGCAAGGTCGACCGTGGCGCGGGCCAGCTCGCGCATCGTGCCCGTGGGATCGGGGCCTTCCGCCAGAACATCATAACGCCCCGTCGCAGGGGCGGAGAGGATCAGCGGCACGCTCACCCCCCGGTCGGCGATCTGCGGTCGGCCAAGTGCGGCGACGGGGCGTGCGGGTTGCCAGACGCTCAGCCGCCCGCGGGCCTCAAGCGCAGCGGCCAGCGCCCCCCGCCCCGGCCGGTCGAGCCCGTCAGACAGCCACAGCGTGTCGAATTTCCCCTCGGGCAGCAGCCGGGCGGGATCGGTCATCGCAGGCTCCCACGCGGCCGGACGCAGCGCCGGCAGTCCGCGCGCCAGCGTCGCGGCATCGCTGAACGCGGGCGGCGCCGGCGGCGGCGCGCTGAGCACGACGAGCGCCACCGGACGGCCCGCGGCGCTTGCGGCATTCAACGCCTCGCGGATGCGCGCCATGCGGCCCGACCAGTCGCGGGCCGAAGCCCAACTGCCATCCTCGACGATCAGCAAGGGCCCGGTCGCGGGCACCGACGGGCGCGGGTTCAGCACCGGCCCGGCGAAGCCCACGATCGCCGCGGCCAGCGCCAGCATGCGCAGCAGCAACAGCCACCACGGCGTGCGCTCGGCCTGCGCGTCGGTGTCGTCGAGCCCGAGGAGCAGCACCACGCCCGGAAACCGGCGCCGCACCGGCGCGGGAGGCGTCGCGCGCAACAGAAACCACAGCACCGGCAGCGCGGCGAGCGCAGCCAGAAGCCAGGGCGCGGTGAACCCGAGCGGGCCGAGAACCAGCATTACACGCCCCGCTCCAGCGCCGCGTGCAGCCACAGCAGCGCCGATTGCGGCGCCGCGTCGGTGCGGTGGGTCGAGAACTGCCAGCCCGCATTCATCGCCGCGCGCGACAGCCGCTCGCGCCGCTCGGCCAGCCGGTCGAGGTAGCGCGCGCGCAGGTCGCGGGCCTCGCGGGTCTCGAACCGCAGCCCGCCCGACATCGCCTCGAACACGGTGCGGCCGTCATAAGGGAAGTCTTCCTCGGCCGGGTCGAGGATCTGCAACAGCACGCCTTGCACCCCACGCCCCGAGAGCATGGCCAGCGCCGCCTCGACCGGGGCGGGATCGGACAGGAAATCCGACAGGAACACCGCGCGCGAATGGGCCGCGATCACCGCGGGTTCGGGGGCCGAGGTCTCGGGCACCGGCGCGCCTTGCGTCATCGTGCGGGCCAGGAGCCCGGCAAGCGTCATCAGCTGCGCCCGGCCGGGGCGCGCCGGGGCGCCGGGCTGGGCCAGCCCCACCCGCTCGCCCGCGCGGATCGCCAGCACCGCGAGCGCGAGCGCCAGAAGCCGCGCCCGCGCCGCCTTCTCGGGCCTTCCGGGGGCCGCGCTGAACCGCATCGAGGCCGCATCGTCCGCCCACAGATACAGCGCCTGCGCCACCTGCCATTCGCGGTCGCGCACATAGGCCGCATCCGAGCGCGCCGAGCGCCGCCAGTCGATCATGCGCGCCGGATCGCCGGGCTGGGCCAGACGGTATTGCCAAAAGTCGTCGCCCGCCCCCGGACGGCGGCGGCCATGGCCGCCCATGCGCACGGTTTCGGCAAGCTGTCGGGCCGCGACGAGCAGCGCGGGCAGCGCCCCCGCCCCCGCCTCATAGGCCCGCCGGCGCAGATCTAGCGCCGCGCGATGACGCGCCAGAGGTGTCACGCGGCGACCTCGGCCCCGCGGATGCCGAGGGTCTCGGCCACCACGCGGGAGATCACATCGGAGAGCGAATCGCCCCGCGCCCGGGCGGTGAAGTTGAGCGCCATGCGGTGCACCAGAACCGGTTCGGCCAAGGCCGCCACATCCTCGACCGAGGGTACCAGACGGCCTTGCAGCACCGCGCGCGCCCGCGCCATCAGCATCAGCGCCTGCGCCGCGCGCGGCCCCGGCCCCCAGGCGAGCGTGTCGCGCACCACGTCAAGCGCCTCGGGCTCTCCGGGACGGCAGGCGCGCACCACGGCAAGGATCGCCTCGACCACGCTTTCGCCGACCGGCATCCGCCGCACCAGCGCCTGAGCGGCGATCAGCTCCTCGGCGGTGAAGACCTGGACCGAGGCGCCCTCGGTCGCGCCGGTGGTGGCGAGAAGGATCGCCCGTTCGGTCTCGCGGTCGGGGTAAGCCACGTCGACCTGCACGAGGAAACGGTCGAGCTGCGCCTCGGGCAAGGGATAGGTGCCCTCCTGCTCGATCGGGTTCTGCGTCGCGAGAACGTGGAACGGCGGGCCGAGGCGGCGGTGTTCGCCCGCCACGGTGACGGCGCGTTCCTGCATCGCCTGAAGCAGCGCCGATTGCGTGCGCGGGCTGGCGCGGTTGATCTCGTCGGCCATCAGAAGCTGGCAGAACACCGGCCCCTCGATGAAGCGGAAGGCGCGCCGGCCGTCGGCCGCGGTCTCCAGCACCTCGGAGCCGAGGATGTCCGAGGGCATCAGATCCGGGGTGAACTGGATGCGCGAGGCGCCGAGCCCCATCGCCGTCGCCAGCGTCTCGACCAGCATGGTCTTGCCGAGCCCCGGCAGACCGACCAGCAGCGCGTGCCCGCCCGACAGCAGCGCGGCGAGGACCAGCTCCACCACCCGTTCCTGCCCGATGAAGCGCCGGTTCACCGATTCGCGCGTCGCCCCCAGCTTCGCCCCCAGCCGTTCGATTTCCCCCACGAGATCGGCGGTATCGGTCATGACGAAGCTCCTCTGGCGCTGTATGCTCGCCCCAGTGATACCCGTCCCCGATCCGATGGCAAAGAGCGCATGACAGCAGATGACGAAACGCAGGGCGAAATGCCCGGGGCCGTGAAGCGATCTGCCCCGATGCAGGCAGATCCGGCCGCAACGGCGACCGCTGAGGGGCTGGCCGCCGCCGCCGGCCGCGCCGCGCGCAAGGGGCCGCCGCCGGTGCATCTGTGGAACCCGCCGTTCTGCGGTGACATCGACATGGAGATCCGCCGCGACGGAAGCTGGTTCTACCTCGGCACGCCGATCGGGCGCGAGGGGCTGGTGCGACTGTTCGCCTCGATCCTGAAGCTGGAGGATGGCAAGTATTTCCTGGTGACGCCGGTCGAGAAAGTCGGCATCCGGGTCGAGGACGCGCCCTTCGTCGCGACCGACGTGACGGCCGCGGACGGCACGCTGACCTTCACCACCAATGTGGGCGACAGCGTGACGGCCGATGCCGATCACCCGATCCGGGTGGAATACAGCCCCGACGGCACGCCCCGGCCCTATGTGATGGTGCGCCGTGGCCTTGAGGCGCTGATCGACCGCAAGACCTTTTACCGGCTGGCCGAGATCGCCACCCCGGCCGAATGGCAGGGCGAGGCGTGGCTCGGCCTGACTTCGGCCGGCGAATTCTTCCCGCTGATCCCGATGCGCGAGATGCCCGCATGAACTGCCCCCGTGTGAACTGGCCCCGTGTGAACTGGCCCGCATGAACTGGACGGTTCAGTCCGGGCAGGGTATGGCGGGAGCAAAAGAGGGCATTCGATGAAACAGGTCATCTGCATCAACTGGGGCACGAAATACGGCCCTCCGTTCATCAATCGCCTGTATGCGATGGTGGCGCGCAACATCACGCCGCCGTTCCGCTTCACCTGCTTCACCGACAATTTCGCCGGCATCCGCCCCGAGGTCGACTGCCAGCCGCTGCCCGAGATCCCGGTCGAGATCCCGAAGACCAAGCGCGGCATCTGGCCGAAGGCGCGGCTGTGGGGGCCGAAACTCGGCGATCTGACGGGGAATGTGCTGTTCCTCGACCTGGATCTGATCGTGACCGGATCGCTCGACGATCTGTTCAGCTATGGCGATCCCGATCAGGTGATCCTGTCGCGCAACCCGGCCAAACCGTTCGAGCGGATCGGGCAGACCTCGTGCTTCCGCTTCCCGGTGGGCAAGCTCGCGCCGATGCAGGAGATCTTCATCGCCAACCCGCTGCAGGTGGCGACGGAATATGTCTGGGAACAGCGCTTCGTCACCCGCAACGCGCCGGGCGGGATCGACCTGTTCCCGCGCGACTGGGTGCAGCATTTCCGCTATCAGTGCCTGCCGACCTTCCCGCTGAACTGGGTGATGGCGCCGCGGCTGAAGCGCGATACCCGCGTGGTGATCTTCCCGGGCGGGGTCTATCCCGAGGTGGCGATCAAGGGCGGATGGGTCGGCCGCGAGGGATTTACCCTGGCCGATCATCTGCGCAACATCCCGAACCGGCCGGAAAAGGAAGGCTCGCTGTGGCGCTATCTGCGCCATTTCACCAAGCCGGCCGCCTGGGCGGCCGAGGCCTGGCGGGAATAGTCTGCCCGGCCCTGAGGCCCGATTCTGAGGACAGAGGGGGCTCTGCCCCCGCCGCGGCTGCGCCGCAGCCCCCCGGGATATTTGAGGAAAGCCGAAAGAGAAGGGGCCGCGTGCGAGGGGCCGGGGCCGGGCGTCGTCAGTGCGCCTCGGCCCAGCTGTGGCCCGAACCCGCCTCGGCGATCAGCGGCACCGACAGGTGCACCACCGGATCGGCCGCGCCCTGCATGATGTCGCGCGCGACGGGGATCAGGCGATCCACATCGGCCTCGGCCACCTCGAAGATCAGCTCGTCATGGACCTGCAACAGCATCCGCGCATCGAGATCGCGGATCGCCTCGGGCATCCGGATCATCGCGCGGCGGATGATGTCGGCGGCCGCGCCCTGGATCGGGGCGTTGATCGCGGCGCGGCGCGCGTTGCCGGATTTCGGCCCCTTGTCGTTGATCCCGGGCGTGTGGATGCGCCGGCCGAACAGCGTGGAGACGAAACCGTCGCGCTTCGCCGCCGCCACGGTCTCGTCCATGTAGCTGCGGATGCCGGGGAAGCGCTGGAAGTAGCGGTCGATGAAGTCCTGCGCTTCCTTGCGCGGAATGCGCAGGTTGCGCGCCAGACCGAAGGCCGAGATGCCGTAGATCACCCCGAAGTTGATCGCCTTGGCCTGCCGGCGGATCATCGGATCCATCCCCTCGATCGGCACGCCGAACATCTCGGAGGCGGTCATCGCGTGAATGTCCTGTCCCTCAAGGAACGCCTGTTTCAGCGCCGGGATGTCGGCGACATGGGCGAGGATGCGCAGCTCGATCTGGCTGTAGTCGAGCGAGACGATCCGGCGCCCCTCGGGGGCGACGAAGGCTTCACGGATCTTGCGGCCCTCGTCCGAGCGCACGGGGATGTTTTGCAGGTTCGGATCGGTCGAGGCGAGGCGGCCGGTGTTCGCCCCGGCGATGGAATAGGAGGTATGCACCCGCCCGGTTTCCGGGTTCACATGGGTCTGCAGCGCATCCGTATAGGTCGATTTCAGCTTCGAGAGCTGCCGCCAGTCGAGCACCCGCGCCGCGAGCTTCGCCGCCTGCGGATGGGTGTCCTCGTAGGTGGTGATGTCTTCGAGCACGTCGGCGCCTGTGCCATAGGCGCCGGTCTTGCCCTTCTCGCCGCCCGGAACGCCCATGCCGTCGAACAGGATCTCGCCGAGCTGTTTCGGAGAGCCGACGTTGAACGGCTGACCGGCAAGGGTCTGGATCTCGTCTTCGAGGCCGGCCATGCGCTGCGCGAAGACGTTGGACATGCGCGCGAGAACCGCGGTGTCGACCTTGACGCCGGCCATCTCCATCTCGGCCAGCACGGGAACCAGCGGACGTTCGAGGGTCTCGTAGACCGTCGTCACATGGGCGCGCGGCAGCATCGGGCGGAAGGTCTGCCACAGCCGGAAGGTGATGTCGGCATCCTCGCCGGAATAGGCGGTGGCCTTGTCGATCGCCACCTTGTCGAAGGTGACCTGCGCCTTGCCCGCGCCGATCAGCTCCTTGATCGGGATCGGCTTGTGGGCGAGGTATTCCTCGCTCAGCGCGTCCATGCCATGGCCGTGCAGGCCGGCGAACATCGCGTAGCTCATCAGCATGGTGTCGTCGATGGGCGCGGTGCGGATGCCGTGCCGGGCGAAGATCTTCCAGTCGTATTTCATGTTCTGGCCGATCTTCAGGATCGCCGGATCCTCCAGAACGGGTTTCAACAGCGCCAGTGCCTCGGCCATGGGCATCTGGCCCTCGGCGGGCTCGGAGGCGCCGAACAGATCGTCGCCGCCCTTGACATGGCCGAGCGGCAGGTAGGCCGCCTGCCCCGCCGCCGTGGCAAGCGACACGCCCACCAGATCGGCCTGCATCTCGTCGAGCGAGGTGGTCTCGGTATCGACGGCAAGCCAGCCGGTGGCGCGTGCGCGGTCGAGCCAGTCGGTCAGCGTCGCGCCGTCGCGGATGCAGACATAGGTTTCGGGCGCGAAGGGCACCTCGGGCGCTGCCGGAGCGGGGGCGGGATCGGCCGTGGTCGCAGGTGCGGCCGTGGGCGAGACCGCGGCGGGGGCGGCCTTGGGTTCGGCCAGACCGTATTTCTCGGCGACGCGCCGGGTGAGGGTGCGGAACTCCATCCGGTGCAGGAAGTCCATCAACTCGCGCGGATCGGGGTCCTTCACCTCGAGATCGTCGAGCGTGAAATCGAGCGGCGCGTGATCGTCGAGCGTGACCAGCTTCTTCGAGATGCGGACCTGATCGGCATAAGCCAGAAGGGTCTCGCGCCGCTTCGGCTGACGGATTTCCGAGGCGCGGGCGAGCAGTGTCTCGACATCGCCATATTCCTGGATCAGCTGCGCCGCGGTCTTGATGCCGATGCCGGGCGCGCCCGGCACGTTGTCGACCGAATCGCCCGCGAGCGCCTGCACGTCGATCACCCGCTCGGGCGGGACGCCGAATTTCGCCTCGACTTCCTCGGGACCGATGCGCAGGTTCTTCATCGCGTCGAGCATCTCGACCCCGCCGCCGACCAGCTGCATCAGATCCTTGTCGGACGAGATGATGGTGACGCGGCCGCCCGCCTCGCGCGCCTGACGGGCGAGGGTAGCGATGATGTCATCGGCCTCGAAGCCGTCCATCTCCTTGCAGGCGAGGTTGAAGGCCCGGGTCGCCTCGCGGGTCAGCGGGAATTGCGGGCGCAGATCCTCGGGCGGTGGCGGCCGGTTCGCCTTGTATTGCGGGTAGAGGTCCGAGCGGAACGTCTTCGACGAATAGTCGAAGACCACGGCGGCATGGGTCGGCGCATCGCCGTTGCGGGCTTCCTCGATGTAGCGGAACACCATGTTGCAAAAGCCCGCCACCGCGCCGACGGGCAGCCCGTCCGACTTGCGGGTGAGCGGCGGCAACGCGTGATAGGCGCGGAAGATGAAGGCCGAACCGTCGATCAGGTGAAGATGGCAGCCTGTGCCGAAAGCCATGGGAAACCCTCCGTGTTGAAGGGCGTTGTGCCACAGAGGCGCGCGGGCGGAAACCCCGCGCGGACCGGGCGGCGCACCGGATGGCGCTTTGCCGGGGCCGGAAATGCCGAAGGGCGCGGGCACGGCCCGAAAGCCATGCACGCGCCCTTCGCGGATGGTGCCTCTCCGGGAACCGCCCCGGCCCGGATCAGTGATCCGAATGCGCGTGCTCGCGGTCGATCACGAACTTGCGGTCGCAATAGCCGCATTCGACGAAGCCGGTATCGCGCGGGATGGTCAGCCAGACGCGCGGATGGCCAAGCGCGCCCTGGCCGCCGTCGCAGGCGACCTTCCACTTGGTGACGACGATGGTTTCCGGCGGTTCGGGAATGGAAGCGGTCATCGGTATCCTCCTGCTGCCGGACGGAGCCGGCCGTTCGCCTTGGTCATACGCGCCTTTGCCGGGCTGCGGCAAGGGGCACGCCGCGTCCGGCGCGGGCCGGGCACGGCATGGGTGGCGGTCTCAGGCGGGCTCGACCAGCGCGCCCATCGGACGGCCGCCGAGGATATGGAGGTGGAAATGCGGCACTTCCTGCATCCCGTCGGCACCGGCGTTCGAGATGGCGCGGAAGCCGTTGCCGCCGACGCTCGCCGCGATGCCGGTGATCTCGCACACCCGCGCCACGGCCCGGGTGAAATCGAGGATCTCGGCATCGGAAGCACGGGCGTAAAACTCGTCCACCGTCATGTAAGCGCCCTTCGGGATCGCCAGAAGATGCACCGGCGCCTTGGGCGTGATGTCGCGAAACACCAGCGTGTGCGGGGTTTCCAGCACGGTGTCGTTCGGGATCTCGCCGCGCAGGATACGGGCGAAGACGTTGTTAGGATCGTAGGACTGGGCCATCGGGGCCTCCTTCTCAGTCGACGAAAAGATAATCGGTGGCGGCGATCTCGCGGGCGGTGTCGATGCCGATGTCGAAGAACCCTGCCAGAGCCGAGGCATTGGCGGCAAGCCCCGCGGTTTCGGACAGCCGCGCGAGGAACGGGAAACTGGCGTTGCGGATGCGGTCGTTCTCGTATTGGAAATCGTAGCGGATCGTCGGCAGCACCCGGTCGAGCACCTCGGGCGGGGTGCGTTCGCCCGCCAGCCCCACGCGGCGGGCATGGCCGATCAGATACGCGTCCGAAAAGCTGCATTCGACGTCGAGGAACCGCACATCGGCCCTGTCGGCAGCCAGATCGCGCATCAGCTCGAAATCCGAAGGGTCGATGCAGATCGCCAGCCGGTCGGTGCCGTAATAGTCATAGAGCATCCGCAAAAGCGCCTTGCGGTGGCGGTTGCGCTTCTCGACGGTGCGGTCGATGCCGCCGAGGTCGGGCAGCCCCCCCTCCTCGTTGAACAGATACTCCAGCGCGGTCAGATCGACCCGGCCGCGCAGCTGCCCCACCAGGCGTTTCGCGACGTGCCATTTCTTGCACAGGATCACGAGAAGCGTCTTGTCGCTGTCGAGGCGCGTCTCCGCCTCCCAGAACCGCGGCGCGAAACGGTGCCCGACGCGGCCACGCCCGGTCAGGAAGCCGAACAGCCGCCGCCCCTCGTTGGAAATCGGAAAGTCGATCCCCGTCTCGCCCCACAGCGTGCCGAGGCGATTTTGCAGATCCTTCGCCTCCGGGCTGATCTTGCGCGCGAACAGGTAGTCCTGGGCAAGAAGCAGGTCGTAATGATCGTTGTAGAAGGTCACCGGCATCCCGTAATCGGTGAACATCAGGAAGGTCAGCGTGCGGGTGCGGATTTCCTTGTCGGGGACGACATGGCGCACCACGGTCTGGAAGAAGGTCTCGTCGGGGATCCAGGTGGTGCGGAAGAAGCGCATCACATCGGGACGCGTATCGCAGAAGGCCAGCACCTTCTCGATGGTCTCGCGGCGCAGGCACCACCATTGCGAGCCGATCATCATCTGGATGTCCTCGGGCACCTTGCGCGCGAGGCCGAGGCGGCGCTGCCACTCCATGCTCTTGTAGAACAGGGTCTTGTGCTTGCGTTCGTTGAACCAGTGGCGATAGATCAGCCGCTCTTCCTTGATGCCGGTCTTGATCCAGTCCGAGGCGAAGAAATCGAAGCTCTCGATATAGTCCACATCCTCGCGTTCGAGGAAGGCTCGGGCGTATTCGGCAGTCTTGATCTGCATGCAGTCGCCCGACAGCATGTAGAAATGGGTGGCGGTCGGGAAAGCCTCGGCGGCGGCGCGCAGCGCCTCGAGCGAGCCTTCGACGAGGCTCCATTCGCCCCAGCCGCATTTCAGCCGCCGCTTCGCGAAGGCAACCCCGGGGTGACCGTCGAGCTCGGCGCGGATCTGCGCGTAATCCTCGGGCCGGGCGCGGCCATCGAAGTGAATCGAGACGAAATCGCCCGTCGAGGTCAGGCGCCGGACCTGCGCGATCAGCCGCTCCGGCTCCTTGTGGGTCAGAAGGATGAATGCGATCTTTGCCATCTTGGGACCCGATTATCGGCGAACAGGGGGAACATTGCTCTGATAACGCCATTGGGCATTGAAACGACAGGGGTTCTTTGGTCTTTACATGGGAAAAGGGCCGGTTGCATGCCGATCATGGCATGAACGCCCAGGCGGAGGCGACGAGGAATGGGGTTTCCCGGCACGTGGATGACGGAAAGCGAAAGCATGGTGTATCGGGTCGTGCCGAAATGCGCCTGTTCGACCATCGGCCAGATCATGTATTTCTCGGATCACGGCACGTTCTTCGACGGCGACATCCATGACAGCACCGAGGGGCTGCACAAATGGGCGCAGGAGGCCAGCCAGCCGCTGATCGAGGCGAATGTGCGCGCCCATAAAAGCTATGCCTTCACCTGCGTGCGCAACCCCTACGCCCGGATCCTGTCGTCGTTCTTCGACAAGATCGCCGGCATCCAGCGCAACGGCAAGCGCTACCGCGGCAATCTGGTGCCGCAGCTGATCCAGCGCTACGGCATCGACGTCGGATCGCCCGAGAACGGGTTCGAATTCGATCAGGTGCGCTCGTTCCGCCGCTTCCTGCTGTTCGCGCGCGATACCATCCGCTGGCGCCGGCCGATGGAGCCCGACATTCACTGGTCGGCGATGGCGGGCCATATCGGCACCTTCATCAACAATGGCGGGCGCTACGACAAGATCTTCTATACCGAGACCTTCAACGAGGGGATGCAGGACGTCCTCGACCATGTGAAGACGCCGGTGAAGGTGGATCTGGCGAAGATCCCGCGGTTCAACGAATCCGAGGGCCACGGGCCGAAGCGCGCCCACAAGGTCAGCGCGTATTTCGACGATCTGTCGAAACATCTGATCTGGGAGATCTACAAGAAGGACTTCCAGCTGTTCAAATACGACTTCGACGATCCCGACAACAAGTTCCCGATCGCCGAGATCGACCTTGACGAGGTTCACGCCAAACTGGGCAAGTAAGACCTTTCGGCACGGTGGCTGGGGGCTCTGCCCCCGCCCTTCGGGCTCCCCCGGGATATTTTGGGAAAGCCGAAAGGCAGGGCCGCGCGCACGGACGACGACGCGGATGAAAAGGCCGCCGGGCGTGGATGACGCCGGGCGGCCTTGTCGTTTCAGGCTGTCGCGCGCGCGATCAGATCAGGCCGCGGGCGCGGAACAGCGCCTTGATGTCGGTTTCCGGGCGGGCGCCGAAATGGCCGATGACCTCGGAGGCGGCGGCGCAGCCCATGGCGCCCGCAGTCGCAAGCGACTGCCCCGTCGCGTAACCGTAGAGGAAGCCCGCGGCGAACTGATCGCCCGCGCCGGTCGCATCGACCGGCACCACGCGATGGACAGGCACCTCGACGCGGGTCTCGCCCGCGATCAGCACGACATCGGCGCCCGAGCGGGTGCAGACCACCAGGCCGCACTCCTGCGCCGCCTGGGCGAGAGCGCTGTCGAGATCGGTCTGATAGAGCGCTTCCCATTCGTGCTGATTGCCGATGACGTAATCCATCTCGTCGCGCACGAGGCGGCGGAAGCTGTCGCGGTGACGGTCGACGCAGAACGGATCGCTGAGCGCGATGCCCGCCTTGCCGCCGCCGCGGTGGCAGCCCTGCGCCGCCTTCAGAAACGCCGCCTTGCCGTAATCCTTGTCGAACAGATACCCTTCGAGAAACAGGATCGCGGTGTTCTCGACCACATCGAGAGGGACGTCCGGGGTGGCGAGTTCGGCCGAGATGCCGAGATAGGTGTTCATCGAGCGCTCGCCGTCCGGAGTGACGAAGATCATCGAACGCGAGGTAGGCAGATCGGCGTCAGCGACCGGGGGGTTCGGGAAATCGGTGCCCTCGGCCGCCAGTGCCGCCTTGTAGAACCGGCCGAGCGCATCGTCGCGCACCCGGCCGATGAAGGCGGTCTTCAGCCCGAGATTGCCGAGCCCGGCGATGGTGTTGCCGACCGAGCCGCCCGGCGCCTGGGTGCGCTCGTTCATCGCGGCGTAAAGGGTCTCGGCGCGCTCGCGCTCGACGAGCTGCATGATGCCCTTCCCGATCCCCATGTGATCGAGAAAACTGTCGTCGCATTGCGAGATGACATCGACGATGGCATTGCCGATGCCGACGACCTGATATTCGGTCATGCGGTTTTCTCCTCGAATTGGCACAGGTCGCGGATCAGGCAATCGGCGCAGCGGGGCTTGCGCGCCGTGCAGATGTAGCGTCCGTGCAGGATCAGCCAGTGGTGGGCGTGGTTCTGGTATTCGACGGGAACATTGTCCTCGATCGCGCGTTCGACGGCCTCGACATCGCGGCCGGGGCACAGCCCGGTGCGGTTGCCGATGCGGAAGATATGGGTGTCGACCGCCTGCGCCGGGTAGTGGAACCAGATGTTCAGCACCACATTCGCGGTCTTGCGCCCGACGCCCGGCAGCGACATCAGCGCGGCGCGCGAGGACGGCACCTCGCCGCCGAAACGCTCGACCAGGATGCGGCTGAGCGCGATGACGTTCTTCGCCTTCTGCCGGTAGAGGCCGATGGTCTTGACGTGTTCGGTCAGCCCCTCCTCGCCGAGCGCGAGCATCTTTTCGGGGGTGTCGGCGATGGGCCACAGGCTGCGCGTCGCCTTGTTCACACCCGCGTCCGTCGCCTGAGCCGAAAGCGCCACCGCGACCAGCAGGGTGAAGGCGTTGGTATGCTCAAGCTCGCCCTTTGGATTGGGCTCGGCCGCCTGAAACCGGCGGAACGCTTCCTGCATCTGGGCATATTCGAACTGACGGGCCATCACCGAGCTATGCCCGACCCCCTGCCCTCCGGCAAGGGCCGAGGCGGGGGAATGCGCAAATTCCGGGTCGCGCCCGGCCGGTTTGCCGCTATCAAGAGGGCAAGGAGCATCCCATGACCGACGACCCCTATCATTACCGCGTCATAGCCCGCGCATTGGCCGAGATCGACCGCGCGCAGGCCGAAGCGCGTGCCGATGGCCGCCCGCTTGCGATTTCGCTGACCGATCTGGCCGGGCGGCTTGGGTTCAGCGCGGCACATTTCCAGCGGATTTTCACCGCCTGGGTCGGGATCTCGCCGAAGCGCTATCAGCAGTATCTGAGCCTCGATCTGGCGCGCGAGATGCTGGCGCGGCGGGTGCCGCTCGAGGCCGTGGCGGCCGAGGCGGGGCTGTCGGGCAGCTCGCGGCTGCACGATCTGTTCCTGACATGGGAGGCGATGACACCCGGCGCCTTCGCGACCGGCGCCGAAGGGCTGACGATCCGCTGGGGACGGTTCGATTCGCCCTTCGGGCAGGCGCTTGCCTTCGGCACGGAACGCGGGCTGTGCGGCCTCGCCTTCAGCGCCGAAATGGGCGACGAGGCCGCCTTCGCCGACATGGCGGCGCGCTGGCCCGCGGCACGGCTGATCGAGGCCCCCGAGGCGCTGGCCCCCTGGGTGCGCGCGGCCTTCGAGGGCCGGGGCGAGGCGCGGCTGACGCTGATCGGCGCGCCGTTCCAGATCAAGGTCTGGGAAGCGCTGCTGGCGATCCCTTCGGGCGAGGTCACGACCTATTCCGACATCGCGACCCGGATCGGTGCCCCGAGGGCGGTGCGCGCCGTCGGCACCGCCGTAGGACGCAACCCGATCAGCTTGCTGATCCCCTGCCACCGGGCGTTGCGCAAATCGGGCGGTCTCGGCGGCTATCACTGGGGGCTGGGGGTCAAGCGCGCGATGCTGGCGCGCGAGGCGGCGCGCGCAGAAGCCGGAGCGCACTGAACCGGCCTCGCGACGCACCGAAACGGTAGCGGTGCCCCGGCCGGATCGGCTAATATCGCGTCAAGCCGTCCCGCGCAGCGGGACTCATGCGAAAGCACCGACGTCATGAAGAAGAGCGCGCCGTTCACCGCTGTCACGGCTGGATTTCTGACCCTCACCGCCTGCAGTTCCGGCTCTTACGATCCGACCCGGCCGGACGGCGGGCGGGCCGCGGGATCGGTCGTCGGTAGCTGGTTCGGCGGGCTGCTGGCGGTGCTGCACCTCGGCGGCGACACGGCTCCCACAGCTGCGGGAACGGAGCCCGCCGCTGTGCCGACGGCACCGGCCTCGCCCTTTGACGCCCAGGCGAAAGATCTGTCCCGGACCCTGACCGCACGCGGAGCCACAGTGACCCCCTCGGGAGAGCGGCTGATCGTCACCCTGCCGGCCGATCAGCTGTTCGCGCCTGACAGCTATGATTTGCGCGCGACGCAAAAGACGAATCTGCTCACCCTTGCGGGCTGCCTGAACCGCTATCCGGGGAGTTCCGTCGAAGTGATCGGCTATTCGGATGCCGCCTCGGGCGATGCCACCTACACCCGCAAGCTGTCGCGTCAACGCGCCGAGGCGGTGGCCCGGGAACTGACCGGCGCGGGCGTGCCTCCGGCGCGGATCCGGATCCTCGGGCGCGGTGCGGAAAATCCGGTGGCGTCGGACAACACCGCCGAGGGCCAGGCCCGCAATCGCCGTATCGAGATCGTCCTTCGCCCGATGCCCTGAGGGCAACCGCCCCGCTTCGCCGGCCACCCCCTGGAACGGCAAAAGGCCCGGCCGCATATCGCGACCGGGCCTTTTCTCAGTTAGCTGTCCGAAGGATCAGTTCAGGCGCTGTTTGACTTCGCCGATGGCGGTGTCGAGCATCCCGGCCTTCGCCTCGGGCGTCAGCTGACGGGCCAGAACTTCGCCGGCAGCGGCGACGGCCACCGCGACGGCATGGTCCTTCACCGCGCGCAGAGCCTGCTTCTCAGCCGACTCGATCTGCTCTTCCGCGGTCTTCAGACGACGCGCGATCGATACCTCGATATCCGCCTTGGCCTGCTCGGCCGCGGCCTGTGCCTCGCGCTTGGCGGCGGCGACGATGGCGTCGGCCTGACCCTGCACTTCGCGCGACTTGCGCTCGTAGCTCGCGAGGATCGACTGGGCCTCTTCGCGCAGCGAGCGGGCCTCGTCGAGTTCGGTCTTGATGCCATCGGCGCGCTTGTCGAGAAGCCCGCCCAGACGACCGAAGATCTTGCCCTTGAGCAGAACGCCCACGAACAGGATGAACGCGATCGTGACGACGAATTCGGTGCTGCGCAGCGTGAAGAACGGCTCTTCACCGGCGAACGCCGGCTGGGCCGCGAGGATCAGCAGAAGCGAAAGTTTCTTCATGACCTTACCCCTTCACGCGCGTTGCAACGGCATCGGCGAGCGCAGCGGCGTCCGCCTTGCCACCGAGAGCGGCGACGATCTCGGCTGCGGTGTCCTTGGCGACGGCTTCGACGGTGACCAGCGCGTTCGAGCGGATCTCGGCGATCTTCGCCTCGGACGCGGCGGCGCGCGCCGTGATATCGGCGTCGGCCTTGGCGGTCGCGGCGTCGATCTGCTTTTTCAGCTCGGCCTGCATCTCGGCGACGATCTTCTGCGCCTGGCTGCGGGCATCGGCCAGCGCCTTTTCATACGCGGCCTCGGCCTCGCGGGCCTTGGCCTTGTAATCCTCGGCTGCGGCGACATCGCCGGAGATGGTGTTCTGCCGTTCCGCCAGGATCGAGGAGATCCGCGGCAGAGCGATCCGGGACAGCACCAGATAGATGACGACCAGCGCCACCACGAGCCAGAAGATCTGGTTCGGGAAGGTCGAGAAATCGAGCTGCGGCATGCCGCTCGACTGCGACTGCGCTGCCATTTGTTCAGTTGCCATGGTGTCCCCCTGGGCCCTCATTAAACCGGGTGGGTCCGGGAAGGACCCACCCGAGCGCAAGGAAGCGCGTCAGGGATCAGACGGCGAACATCAGCAGCAGGGCGACCAGGAACGAGAAGATCCCGAACGCTTCGGCGAAGGCGATGCTGATGAAGAGCATGGCGGTCTGGCCAGCGGCGGCCGACGGGTTACGCAGCGCGCCGGCGAGGAAGTTGCCGCCGATGTGGCCGATACCCACGGCAGCGCCACCCATGCCGATGCAGGCCAGGCCGGCACCGATGTATTTGCCCAGGTCGACGACGGCGTTGACGTTTTCCATTGGAGATCTCCGTTACGATATGGATGAGAGAGTTGCGTTACGAGGCCCGTGTCGGGACGCTGCCGGCGCTCAGTGCGCCGGGTGCAGCGCGTCCTTCAGGTAGACACAGGTCAGGATGGTGAAGACGTAAGCCTGGATGAAGGCGACCAGCACTTCGAAGGCATACATCGCGACGATCGCGAGGATCGACAGCGGCGTGACGAGGACACCGACGCCCGACATCAGGATCAGCGGAGCGAAGGCCGCGAACACTTTGATAACGGCGTGGCCGGCCATCATGTTGCCGCCAAGACGAATGGAGTGGCTGACGGGGCGCACGAAGTAGGAGATCACCTCAATGATCGCCAGAACCGGTCGCAGCGCCATCGGAGCCGAGCTGACCCAGAACAGACCGAGGAAATGCGTGCCGTGCTTGGCGAAGCCGATCAGCGTGACCGAGATGAACACCGCGAGCGCGAGGAACCCGGTGACCGCGATATGCGAGGTGGGCGTGAACGCGCCCGGGATCAGGCCGAGGAAGTTCGAGAACACGATGAACATGAACAGCGTGAAGATGTAGGGGAAGTACTTCAGGCCTTCCTTGCCGGTCACATCCTCGACCATCTTGTGCACGAAGCCGTAAGCGAGTTCCGCCACCGACTGGGCACGGCCCGGGATCACGGCGCGGGCGCGCGTCGCGTTGATCAGCAGCAGGATGATCCCGACGATCGAGATTGCCATCCACAGCGTGGTGTTGGTGGGCGTGTACCAGTGGATCGGGCCGTCACCAAACAGCGGTTGGATGGTGAACTGATCCATCGGGTGGAAGGAGAGACCTTCGCTATGTTCTTCAGCCACGACTGTTTTCCTTTTCCCCGGCCGCTTCCGCAACCGATCTCGCCTTGTTCATCTCCTGGGCGGAGCGCAGCATCACGCGTATCCCCGCCGCAAGACCGAAGAGCGTGAAGATCATCATCAGCCAGGGTTTCGTGCCGAACATCACGTCGAACCCGTATCCGATGCCGAAGCCGATCCCCAGCCCTGCAACCATGTCATAGACCAGTCGCCAGCCCATCGCGGCCTGACTGAAGGTCCTGTCGTCGGCGGAAGGTTCCTTGGCCGCCTGGCGCCGGGCCGCGAGCTTCTCCTCCAGCGCCTTCAGGCGCTCTGGATCGGGCTCATGCGTGGGCTCTGGGGCCATGAATCCATTCCGCAACAACTCTTGGGCTTGATAGTCGTCACGCCCCTGTGAGTCAACGCCGTTAGCGCCCGCACCGCCCCGTCCAACCGATTGATGCACAACGATTTTGCAAAATCGTCAGGGGGCCGGGGCCGCGCGGGGGGCCGCGCCGACCGTTTTCCTATATTCAACCTGTTGGTTGACGTTTTTTCACCATCGGGCGAGAATTGCGCCATGTCCGGCCCCGGTTCCTCTCCTCTCGACGCGGTTTTCGCCGCCTTGTCCGACCCGACGCGGCGGGCGATCCTGACCATGCTACTCGAGGACGACATGGCCGTGACCGACGTGGCCGAGCCGTTCCGGATGTCGCTCGCCGCGATCTCGAAGCATCTGCAGATCCTCGCCGAGGCCGGTCTGATCTCGCAGGAAAAGCGCGGACGGGTGAAATGGTGCAAGCTGGAGCCGCAGGGAATGACCGGCGCGATCACCTGGATCGAGAGCTTCGGCCAGCTCGACCCGATGGATTTCGACGCCTTCGAACGGTTTCTGGAGGTCGAACTGTCGGAGACGGAGGTCACCGCCCTGACCGGGGACGATGCGACGGACGACCCGGAGACCGAAGAGACCGGCATCGAAGAGGCCGCGGCGAAGGCCTGAGCCCCCTCCCCTTCCCGCGCCGCCCCCCCGAAATGCGAAAAGCCGCCCCGAAGGGCGGCTTTTGCGTAGCGTCGAACCAGAGGGCCGAAGGATCAGACGATCCGCTCGACCATCATCTTCTTGACCTCGGCGATCGCCTTGGCCGGGTTCAGCCCCTTCGGGCAGGTCTTGGTGCAGTTCATGATCGTGTGGCAGCGATACAGCTTGAAGGGATCTTCGAGCTGATCGAGACGCTCGCCGGTCGCTTCGTCGCGGCTGTCGATGATCCAGCGATAGGCGTGCAGCAGCGCTGCCGGCCCGAGGTATTTGTCGCCGTTCCACCAGTAGCTCGGGCACGAGGTCGAGCACGAGGCGCACATGACGCATTCATAGAGACCGTCGAGCTTCTTGCGATCCTCGATGGACTGGCGCCATTCCTTCTCGGGGGTGTTGGTCTTGGTTTCCAGCCACGGCATGATCGAAGCGTGCTGGGCATAGAAGTTGGTCAGATCTGGCACCAGATCCTTCACCACCGGCATATGCGGCAGCGGGTTGATCTTGACCGTGGCATCCTTGATCTCGTCGAGGCCGTAGATGCAGGCCAGACGGTTGATGCCGTTGATGTTCATCGCGCAGGAACCGCAGATGCCCTCGCGGCACGACCGGCGGAACGTCAGCGTCGGGTCGACCTCGTTCTTGATCTTGATCAGCGCGTCCAGAACCATCGGGCCGCACTTGTCCATGTCGAGGTAATAGGTGTCGATCCGGGGATTCTCGCCGTCATCCGGGCTCCAGCGATAGATCTGGAACTTGCGGACGTTCTTGGCATCCGGCTTCGGCCAGGTCTTGCCGACGCGGATCTGCGAATTCTTGGGAAGCTTGAACTGAGCCATGGTTTTCACCCTCTCCAGTCGGTTCTGGCATAAAGCGCCCGCGTCGGCAGGCTGCCGTGTCTGTCTCTTGCGCACGGGATACGCGGCACCGATGCGCCGCGTCCTCCTCCCGCCCCGCCCGTCATCTCACGCCCCGCCGAACAGCTTGAGCCCGTTGTTCGCGATGCACTGCGTCGTCGCGGGCCGCTGGAAGACGGTCATGACCGTTTTCACGGTCTCGTCGGTGATGCCGAGCTTGGCCCCCTTGGCGATCGTCAGAACTTCGCCCATCGAGGCATTGTCGATCACGCAGTCGGTGACCGGCGCCGCATTGACGCCGGGCAGCTTCTTCGCGACGACCGTGTTGACGACCCCCTTGGCCTGATCCCGCACGGAGGTCTCTCCGGCGGAACAGGCCGCCAGAGAGAGGCCGAGCACGAGGGCCAGAGCCGCGCGCATCAGTAGACGCGCGCCTTGGGCGCGATCCGCTTCAGCTCGATGCCGCCATGGGCTTCGTCGGTCAGCGGGTCGATGTGCACCGGACGGTAGGTCAGCGTGACCTTGTTGCCGTCGACGTGGCTGATCGTGTGCTTGCGCCAGTTCACGTCGTCGCGGTCCGGATGATCCTCGGTCGCATGGGCGCCGCGCGATTCCTTGCGGGCCTCCGCGCCGACGATCGTCGTCAGGGCGTTCGGCATCAGGTTGGTCAGCTCGAGCGTTTCCATCAGGTCCGAGTTCCACACCAGCGAGCGGTCCGAAACCTTCAGATCGTCGAGCTTGGCCGCGACGGCGGTCATCTTCTCGACACCCTCGGCCAGAACCTTGTCGGTGCGGAACACCGCGGCGTCCGACTGCATGGTCTTCTGCATCTCGAGACGCAGATCGGCGGTCGGCACCGCACCGTTCGCATAACGCAGCGCGTCGAACCGGGCGAAAGCCTTGTCGATCTGGGCCGCGTTCGGCGTCGGGTTGGCGGAAGCGCGGTCGATGACCTCACCGGCGCGGATCGCGGCGGCGCGGCCGAAGACCACGAGGTCGATCAGCGAGTTCGAGCCGAGACGGTTCGCCCCGTGCACCGAGGCGCAACCGGCCTCGCCCACGGCCATCAGGCCGGGAACCAGCGCATCGGGGTTGTCCGCGGTCGGGTTGATGACCTCGCCCCAGTAGTTCGTCGGGATACCGCCCATGTTGTAATGCACGGTCGGCAGAACCGGGATCGGCTCCTTGGTCACGTCGACACCGGCGAAGATACGCGCCGATTCCGAGATGCCCGGCAGACGTTCGGCCAGCGCTTCCGGCGGCAGGTGCGAGAGGTTCAGGAAGATGTGATCCTTGTGCTCGCCCACGCCGCGGCCTTCGCGGATCTCGATCGTCATGCAGCGCGAAACCACGTCGCGCGACGCGAGGTCCTTGTAGTGGGGCGCATAGCGCTCCATGAACCGCTCGCCTTCGGAGTTGGTCAGATAACCGCCTTCGCCGCGTGCGCCCTCGGTGATCAGGCAGCCCGAACCATAGATGCCGGTCGGGTGGAACTGCACGAACTCCATGTCCTGCAGCGCCAGCCCGGCGCGTGCCACCATGCCGCCGCCGTCGCCGGTGCAGGTATGCGCCGAGGTCGCCGAGAAATAGGCACGGCCATAGCCGCCCGTCGCCAGCACGACCATCTTGGCCGAGAACAGGTGGAACGTCCCGTCATCGAGCTTCCAGCACAGCACGCCCTGGCACACGCCGTCGTCCGACATGATGAGGTCGATGGCGAAATACTCGATGTAGAATTCCGCGTTGTTCTTCAGCGACTGGCCATAGAGCGTGTGCAGAATGGCGTGGCCGGTGCGGTCGGCCGCGGCGCAGGTGCGCTGCACGGGCGGGCCTTCGCCGAATTCGGTGGTGTGGCCGCCGAACGGACGCTGATAGATCTTGCCCTCTTCGGTGCGGCTGAACGGAACGCCGTAGTGCTCCAGCTCGTAGACCGCGGCGGGGGCGTGACGCACCAGATATTCCTGCGCGTCGGTGTCGCCCAGCCAGTCAGAGCCCTTCACGGTGTCGTAAAGGTGCCACTGCCAGTTGTCGGGGCCCATGTTGGACAGCGAGGCGGCGATGCCGCCCTGCGCCGCGACGGTATGCGAGCGGGTCGGGAAGACCTTGGACACGCAGGCCGTGCGCAGCCCCTGCTCCGCCATGCCGAGCGTGGCACGCAGGCCGGCGCCGCCGGCGCCGACGACCACGACGTCATAGTTGTGGGTTTCGTAAGTGTATGATGCCATTTGCGTCGTCCCGGATTATTTCATCGCTTCGATCAGCGTGCCGAGGAACACCATCTTCCCCAGTGCGTAAAGCACGGTGAACATGATGACATAGGCAACGCCGTTGGCCGCGATGACCGCCAGTTCGCGGGTGATACCGCCGGTATAGTCCTCGATCATCGTCTTGGCGCCGCGCGCGAAGTGCAGCATCCCCACGACCGCGACCAGAGCCGTCACGATGGCCGGGAACGGACGCGAGAACAGCAGCACGACCTCGGCCTGAGGCCGGCCGATCGCGGTGCCGAGAACGAAGACGAAGCAGGGAACGAGGAAGACCAGCGACACCGCCGTCACGGTCATGAACCAGTGGTCATGCGTTCCCGTGCGGGCGGCGCCAAGGCCTTCGGCGCTCTTGCGGGGGGTCAGATAGCGCATTCGATGCTCCTCAGACCAGGATGATGGTGATGATCGTCAGCACCGTCGCGCCGATGAAGCAGGCCCAGCCCAGCTTCTCGGCGGTTTCGATCTCCAGCCCCTTGCCGGCGTCGAAATACAGGTGACGCAGCCCCGCGAGCAGGTGGTACCACACCGCCCAGGCGGACAGCGTGTAGACCAGCGCCCCGAACCACGAGGTGACGATCGCGTTGACGAAGTCGAAATAGCCGGGGCTCGTCGCCGCGGCGAGCAGCCACCACGCCGTCAGAAGCGCGGTGACGATCAGCGCATTGCCCGTGATACGCGTCATGATCGACGAGATCGAGGTCATCTGCGGGCGGTAGTACGGGCCGATCATGAAGGGGGAAAGGGGCCGTTCGACCCGTTTCGGTTCAGCCATGTTGGTTCCCTCTGTCGCTTGGCCGCCGGACGCCCTCTCCTCAAGGACACACGCGCGACTGGCCGGATTGCCGTTCCTGAATAGCGCAATTTTCAGACAAGTCACGCACCGAGAACGGCCATTTCGCCGTTTCCCGGCTGCGAACAGCCGAAATCTGCGTTTTGTGATCACATTTTTTTGGCTGTGATCACGATTTTCGCGCCCCTTGACCCCGTCGCGTGATTCTCCCCGAATATCATGACAATAACACTATGATATTCTTGAAATTCCGCGTCAGGCAACAGCCGCATCACAGATCGCCGAGCTTGACCGACGGGTCATAAGCCGTGCCCGGCACGTCTTTCACCACGGCCTGCGCGCAGCGCATCACGCCCTTCGACGCATCGAACGCATAGGCGGGGGAACCGTGCAGCTCCCACCCGGCCGACAGTGCCTTCGACACTTTGTGGCAAAACGCGGACGTGTCGTCCTCGGTCAGCAAGCGATAGAATTTCATCGTCTTTTCTCCATCCGGATCCCTGCGGGCAGATCCCCGCTGGCTGTCGCGCAGGGGCTCAGCCTGCCCGTCCCGCGCCCCGCCTCACTTTCGATTCGCCCCAAATATCCCGGGGGTGAGGGCCGCAGGCCCGAGGGGGCAGAGCCCCCTTTTCTTCCTCGGGGCGCGCAAACCCCGTCACCGCACGAGCCGCTCCTGCCCCGCCTCGCTGCGTGCCATCGCAGCGATGGCCGCCGCCTGACCAAGCACCCGGCGCGCTGCCACGACATGCAGATTCTCGACGATATGTCCGTCCAGAACCGCGACTCCATGGCCCGCTGCCGCTGCATGATCGTAAGCCGCAATCTGTCGCTGCGCGAGGGCGATCTCGTCCGCGGAGGGCGCGAAGACCGCATTGGCGGTATCCAGCTGCGCCGGATGGATCAGCGTCTTGCCGTCGAACCCCATATCGCGACCCTGCACGCACTCGGCCTCGAGCCCCGCCATGTCGCCGAACGCATTGTAAACGCCATCGAGGATCACCAGCCCCCGCTCGCGCGCGGCCATCAGACACAGCCCCAGCCCCGTCTGCATCGCCAGCCGGTCGGGCCGGTAGCGACACCCCATCTCCTTTTGCAGATCGTTCGTGCCCATCACCATGCCGGCAAGGGCCGGGTGCGCTGCGATGGCGCGCGCTTCGAACAGGCCGGAAATCGTCTCCATCATCGCCCAGAGCGGCACCCCCGGCAGCACTGCCGCCACCCGGTCGAGATCGCCCGGTGCCGAGACCTTGGGCACCAGAACGGCGTCATATCCCTCCCGGCTGGCCAGCGCCGCCAGATCCGCCGCCGCCCAGGGCGTTTCCGGCCCGTTGATCCGCACCAGCCGGAACCGCCTGCCATAGTCCGTGCCCGCCAGCGCCGCCAGCAGCCCCGCCCGCGCGCTGTCCTTCTCAGAGGGCGCCACGGCATCCTCCAGATCGAAGATGATCGCGTCGCAGTCCAGCCCCGCGGCCTTCTCCATCGCCCGCGGGCGCGCGCCTGGGATATAGAGCGCCGAGCGGAACGGCCGCACCGGGGCCGCTGTCGTTTCGGGGATCATGTCGCCTCCTCCTGTTCCTCCGCCGCCACAGAATCATGCCCGCGGCGCGCCGGCAAGCACCCCGCGCGCCCTTGTCAGCGCTAACGGACCCCGTTACCAAATCCCCACGCCCCGAACCGAGGATCTTCCATGCCCCGTCCCAAGATCGCCCTGATCGGTGCCGGCCATATCGGCGGCACCCTCGCCCATCTCGCTGCGCTGCGCGAACTGGGCGATGTCACCCTGTTCGACGTGACCGCGGGCACGCCCCGCGGCAAGGCCCTCGACATCGCCGAGGCGGCGCCCCCGGCCGGCTTCGACGCGGTTCTGACCGGCACCGACAGCTATGCCGACATCGAAGGCGCCGACATCTGCATCGTCACCGCCGGCGTGCCGCGCAAGCCCGGCATGACGCGCGACGATCTGCTGAGCGTGAACCTCGGCGTGATGAAGGCGGTGGGCGATGGGATCCGCACCCATGCCCCGGGGGCCTTCGTGATCTGCATCACCAACCCGCTCGACGCGATGACCTGGGCGTTGCAGCGCTACTCCGGCTTGCCGGCGGAACGGGTGGTGGGCATGGCGGGCGTGCTCGATTCGGCGCGGATGCGGCATTTCCTCGCCCTCGACATGGGGGTTTCGGTCAAGGACGTCTCGGCCTTCGTGCTGGGCGGGCATGGCGACACGATGGTGCCGATGATCCGTCACGCCACCGTCGCCGGCATCCCCCTGCCAGAGCTGATCGCCGCCGGCTGGACCACGGCGGAGCGCGTCGATGCCATCGTCGAACGCACCCGCAACGGCGGCGCCGAGATCGGCGCGCTCCTCGGCACCGGCTCGGCCTATTACGCGCCGGCGACCGCCGCACTTGAGATGGCCGAGGCGGTGCTGAAGGATCAGAAGCGCGTACTGCCCTGCTCGTGCCGGCTGAGCGGAGAGTTCGGGCAGAGCGGGCTGAACATCGGTGTTCTGACCATCCTCGGCGCGGCCGGCGTCGAGCGGATCGTCGAACTGTCCCTGACCGAAGACGAACAGCGCGAGTTCGAGGCCTCGGCCGCCGCGGTGCGCACGCTCATCGGGGCGTGCAGGGCGCTCGACCCTGCGCTCTGAGATCAGCGGGCGCGCAGGGGTTCCGGATCGAAGCCGAAAGCCTCGGCCGCGCGGACGATCAGCGCGGCCTCGCGCGCGATCAGCGCGCCGTCGAAGGCCGCGGCGCTCAGATCGGGCGGAGCGGGCAGGCGATGCGCGATACGCGCCGCGATCTGCGGGTCGGCATCCCACAACACCCCGCGCGCCCGCAGAACCCCGGCCTGAGCCGGGCTGAGGCAGCGCGCCGCAAGCCATTGCTCGCGGATCGCGGCCGCGTCGCCCGCAACCGCCGCCAGCGCGCTGAACTGCGCGCGACGATGCGCCCCATGCGGCGGCGCATTGGCATCGCGGTCAGCCAGCGCCCGGCGCACCATCTTCAGCGCGTAATGCAGCAGCGTCAGCCCGTCGAAATGCAGCAATCGCAGAAAGCCCGTCTCGGCCCGCACCAGATCGCGCCCTTCGCCACCGTAATCGCGCATCGGCTGATGGATGCCGAGAAAATGCCCCCGCCCGGCCCGCGCGATCGCCTTGCCGAGATGATGCCCCGCCAGCCCGACATTCAGCATCTCCATTGCCTTGCGGTCATAGACGGTGCGTCCCCGGGTCGGAAACTCTGGCCAGGGCAGGCGGAACGGCCCATCCAGAAGCCCGCCGGACGATGCCCCCGCCTCGCCGATCAGCCGCACGCGCTCGGCCACGCCGACATGCACCCAGTCGGTGCGCCGGCGCGCGAGGCGCAGCAGCAGCGCCACCGAAGGCGCCGGCAGGCCGAAACGGCGCACCGGCATCAGGAACTCATCGGCGTCGCAATGCAGCACCCAATCGAGTCCCGACTGCGCCAGCACCCGGCTGGCATGATACTTCTGTCGCATCAGATGGCGGCGCGGAGCCCGCCCCCTGTTCTGGCCGGTGTTCTGAAAAGCCCAGCCATCGGCCCCCGCATCGGTCAGCACCGCCCCCGGAACGCCGGACAGAAGATCGCGCGCTTCCTCGTTCGGACGGTCGAGCAGCACATGAACCTGGGCCGCGCCCAGCTCCAGATGATGCGCAACGAAAGCCGCGATCAGCGCCCCCGGCTCGTCGACCAGCGCCGCAACGCCCCAGCTGTCCATCTGCTCCGTCCGCCTTCCCGCATCCGTATCGCGGCGCAGTCTGGGCGATTCCACCCTCTGTCACAAGGGCACCCCGACTCCTCGTCATCCCCTGTCGCATCCTTGCCGCACAGGGGCGCCGGGCCTCGCCGGGTTTTGTGATCACGCATTTTGCGGGTGTGATCACAAATGTCGGTTTTCCGCCGATCCCGGGACATTCGACGCATTTATAAGTTTTTCAGCCCGTCCGTCTGTGTCAAAGCGGAACGGGAAATTCCAACGGAAGAGCGTCCGTCATGCACATACACGAGTATCAGGCCAAACAGCTGCTGAAAAGCTGCGGCTGCCCCGTGTCGAACGGCCGCGCCGTCCTGAAGGCGGACGAGGCGCTCGGCGCGGCCTCGGCGCTCGATGGGCCGCTGTGGGTTGTAAAGGCTCAGATCCACGCCGGTGGGCGCGGCAAGGGACATTTCAAGGAAGCCGAGGCCGGCACCGCCGGCGGCGTGCGCATCGCGCGCTCCGCCGAGGAAGCGGCGGCGCTGGCCAAGCAGATGCTCGGCCGCACGCTGGTGACGCGCCAGACCGGCCCGGCCGGCAAGGAAGTCAACCGCATCTACATCGAGGAAGGTTCGGACATCGCGCGCGAGATGTATCTGGCGCTGCTGATCGACCGCAAGACCTCGCGCGTGTCCTTCGTCTGCTCGACCGAGGGCGGCATGGACATCGAGGAGGTCGCGGCCTCCACCCCCGAGAAGATCCTGACCTTCACCGTCGATCCGGCGACGGGTCTGTCGGATTTCCACGGCCGGCGCATCGCCTTCGCGCTCGGGCTGACGGGCGCGCAGATCAAGCAATGCGTGGCGCTGATCCGCAACCTCTATGCCGCCTTCATCGGCAAGGACATGGAGATGCTGGAGATCAACCCGCTCGTCGTGACCACCGCGGGCGATCTGCGCGTGCTCGACGCCAAGGTCGGCTTCGACAACAACGCGCTGTACCGTCACCCCGACGTGCAGGCGCTGCGCGACGAGACCGAGGAAGACCCGAAGGAACTCGAAGCCTCGAAGTTCGAGCTGAACTACATCGCCCTCGACGGCGAGATCGGCTGCATGGTGAACGGCGCGGGTCTGGCGATGGCCACGATGGACATCATCAAGCTTTACGGTTCCAGCCCGGCGAACTTCCTCGACGTCGGCGGCAGCGCCGACAAGGAGCAGGTGACCGAGGCGTTCAAGATCATCACCTCGGACCCGAACGTGAAGGGCATCCTGGTCAACATCTTCGGCGGCATCATGCGCTGCGACGTGATCGCCGAGGGCATCCTCGCCGCGGTGACCGAGGTCGGGCTGAAAGTGCCGCTGGTGGTGCGCCTCGAAGGCACCAACGTGGAACTCGGCAAGAGCATCATCCGCAACTCGGGGCTGAACGTGATCCCGGCGGACAACCTCGCGGATGCCGCGCAGAAGATCGTCAACGCGGTGAAGGGCTGAGAGCATGTCTATTCTGATCGACAAGACCACGCGGGTTCTGTGTCAGGGGCTGACCGGCTCTCAGGGCACGTTCCATACCGAACAGGCCATCGCCTATGGCACGCAGATGGTCGGCGGCGTGACGCCGGGCAAGGGCGGGACCGAGCATCTCGGCCTGCCGGTGTTCAACTCGGTCCATGAGGCGGCGGCGAAAACGCAGGCCAATGCGACCGTGATCTACGTTCCGCCGCCCTTCGCGGCCGATTCGATCCTCGAGGCGATCGACGCCGAGATCGAGCTGATCGTGTGCATCACCGAGGGGATCCCGGTCCTCGACATGATGAAGGTGAAGCGCGCGCTGTCGGGCTCGAAATCGCGTCTGATCGGGCCGAACTGCCCGGGTGTGATGACGCCCGACGAGTGCAAGATCGGCATCATGCCGGGCAACATCTTCCGCCGCGGGTCGGTGGGCGTGGTGTCGCGCTCGGGCACGCTGACCTATGAGGCGGTGAAGCAGACGACGGACATCGGCCTCGGCCAGTCCTCGGCCATCGGCATCGGCGGCGACCCGATCAAGGGGACGGAACATATCGACATCATCGAGATGTTCCTCGACGATCCGGAAACCCACTCCATCATCATGATCGGCGAGATCGGCGGTTCGGCCGAGGAAGAAGCGGCCGAATACCTGACCGAGCAGAAGCGCAAGGGCCGCTGGAAGCCGGTCGCGGGCTTCATCGCCGGGCGCACCGCACCCCCCGGCCGGCGGATGGGCCATGCGGGCGCCATCGTCTCGGGCGGCAAGGGCGATGCCGGCTCGAAGGTCGAGGCGATGCGCCGCGCGGGCATCGTCGTCGCCGACAGCCCGGCGGGCCTCGGCGAGGCGATGATGCAGGCGATCAAGGGCGCCTGACACGAAATTGCGGGGCCGGACAGGCCCGGCGATCCCCCCCATCCCGACGAAATGGGGGGCATCTCGCAGCGGGGCGTAACGCGCTCCTCACGCGGGTGTCACCTCGGGCCGCTTGCGGCCCGGCCACGAAAGGTAGAGTTCGGCGAATGGCGCAGCCTCGCGCCACGTCCCCACGCGGCCCGGCCTCCGGACCGTCTGTCGATCGACCCCCACGGAGTGTGGAAAAGATGAAACTTCTGACCCTGGCCTCTACGGTCACACTCGCGGCGCTGGCGCTGTCCGGCTGCATGCAGGCGAATGGCGCGGCCGTCGCCCCGACCGGCCCCGACGATCTGGGCAAGCTCGCCCCGCCAGTGCCCAAGGACGACCGTTCGCATGGCGACTTCCAGAAAATGACCGGCATCAACGGCGACGCCATCGCCGCGATCAGCGGCACGCCGGCGATGTCGTATATCTATTACGATCCGGTTGCCGCGAACCATGCCGCGCTGCCGAATGCCCCGGCGAAGCTGTGCCAGTCCTACGGCAAGAAACTGAAGACTTTCCGCACCACCCAACCCGCTGACCGGGCGCTTCAGCCCGGCATGGACGTGCTGGCGGTGCAATGCTCGGGCTGACGTCAGCCCGTTAACCCCAGATCCGGGTCCGGCCGCCGATCGGCCGGACACCCAGGTTGCAGACAAGGACAACCGTCATGAACGACCAATCTTCCAACGAGGCCTTCGAAGCCTCGAGCTTCCTGCAAGGCGCCAACGCGGATTACGTCGAGCAGCTCTACGCCAATTACGCCAAGGATCCGGCCTCGGTCGATGCCAGCTGGCAGGCGTTCTTCGCCTCGCTCGGCGATGCAGAGACGGATGTGAAGCACGCCGCCAACGGCCCGGCCTGGACCCGGACCGACTGGCCGCAGTCGCCCTCGGGCGAGCTGATCGGCGCGCTGACCGGCGAATGGCCGGCGGTTCCGGCGAAGGAAGCCAAGGCGGCCGGCGACAAGATCAAGGCGAAGGCGGCCGATGCCGGCGTCCAGATCAGCGAAGAGCAGGTCCAGCGCGCTGTCCTCGATTCGGTGCGCGCGATCATGATCATCCGCGCCTTCCGCATCCGCGGCCACCTGATCGCCGATCTCGACCCGCTGCACATGCGCCCCGAAGAGGTCGTTCATTACCCCGAGCTCGACCCGGCGTCCTACGGCTTCACCGCCGCCGACATGGACCGGCCGATCTTCATCGACAACGTGCTCGGCCTCGTGCACGCCTCGATGCACCAGATCCTCGACATCCTGAAGCGCACCTATTGCGGCACCTTCGCGCTGCAGTACATGCACATCTCGAACCCCGAGGAATCGGCCTGGCTGAAGGAGCGGATCGAAGGCTACGGCAAGGAGATCCAGTTCACCCGCGAGGGGCGCCGCGCTATCCTCAACAAGCTGGTCGAGGCCGAAGGCTTCGAGAAGTTCCTGCACGTCAAATACATGGGCACCAAGCGCTTCGGCCTCGACGGCGGCGAAGCGCTGATCCCGGCGATGGAGCAGATCATCAAGCGCGGCGGCGCGCTCGGGATGAAGGAGATGGTGATCGGCATGCCGCACCGCGGCCGCCTGAACGTGCTGACCAACGTGATGGGCAAGCCGTTCCGCGCCATCTTCAACGAATTCCAGGGCGGTTCCTACAAGCCCGATGACGTCGACGGTTCGGGCGACGTGAAGTATCACCTCGGCACCTCGTCGGACCGCACCTTCGACGGCAACACGGTTCACCTGTCGCTGGTCGCGAACCCCTCGCACCTCGAAGCGGTCAACCCGGTGGTTCTGGGCAAGGTCCGCGCCAAGCAGGACCAGCTCAACGACACCGACCGCACCCAGGTTCTGGGCGTGCTGCTGCACGGCGATGCGGCCTTCGCCGGCCAGGGCATCGTGGCCGAGTGCTTCCAGCTCTCGGGCATCCGCGGTCACCGCACCGGCGGCACCATCCACATCGTGGTGAACAACCAGATCGGCTTCACCACGGCGCCGCATTTCTCGCGCTCCTCGCCCTATCCGACGGACATCGCGCTGATGGTGGAAGCCCCGATCTTCCACGTGAACGGCGACGATCCGGAGGCCGTGGTTCACGCCGCCAAGGTCGCGACCGAGTTCCGCCAGAAGTTCCACAAGGACGTGGTTCTGGACATCTTCTGCTATCGCCGCTTCGGTCACAACGAAGGCGACGAGCCGATGTTCACCAACCCGCTGATGTACAAGGCGATCAAGGGCCACAAGACGACCCTGCAGCTGTACACCGACCGGCTGGTCAAGGACGGCCTGATCCCGGAAGGCGAGATCGAGGACATGAAGGCCTCGTTCCAGTCGATGCTGAACGGCGAATTCGAGGCCGGCAAGACCTTCAAGCCGAACAAGGCCGACTGGCTCGACGGCAAGTGGACGGGGATGCAGCCGGAGGGCCGCGAATACACCCCCGGCGACACCGCCGTCTCGCCCGAGACCTTCGCCGAGGTCGGCAAGGCGCTGGTCAGCTATCCGGATGGATTCGACCTGCACAAGACGGTCAAGCGCAACCTCGAACACAAGGCGAAGATGTTCGAGACCGGCGAGGGCTTCGACTGGGCGACGGGCGAGGCTCTGGCCTATGGCTCGCTGCTGGCCGAGGGTCACGGCGTGCGTCTGTCGGGTGAGGACTCGGCGCGCGGCACCTTCTCGCAGCGCCATTCGGCCCTGATCGACCAGACCACCGAGGAACGCTTCTACCCGCTGAACCACATCAAGCCGGGTCAGGCGCATTACGAGGTGATCGACTCGGCGCTGTCGGAATACGCGGTGTGCGGCTTCGAATACGGCTACTCGCTGGCGGAACCGAACACGCTGACCCTGTGGGAAGGCCAGTTCGGCGACTTCGCCAACGGCGCTCAGATCATCTTCGACCAGTTCGTTTCCTCGGGCGAATCGAAGTGGCTGCGCATGTCGGGTCTCGTGCTGCTGCTGCCGCACGGCTACGAAGGCCAGGGGCCGGAGCACAGCTCGGCGCGTCTCGAACGCTATCTGCAGATGTCCGCGCAGGACAACTGGATCGTGGCGAACGTCTCGACGCCGGCGAACTACTTCCACATCCTGCGCCGCCAGATCAAGCGCAGCTTCCGCAAGCCGCTGGTGCTGATGACGCCGAAGTCGCTGCTGCGTCACCCGCTGTGCGTGTCGAAGGCCGAGGAATTCACCACCGGTTCGACCTTCCACCGCGTGCTGCACGATGACGCCGAGCGCGGCTATTCCGCCACCCAGCTGAAGCCCGACGCCGAGATCAAGCGCGTCGTGATCTCTTCGGGCAAGGTTTACTACGATCTGCTCGCCGAGCGTGACGCCCGCGGTCTGACCGATGTCTACCTGCTGCGTCTGGAACAGTTCTACCCGTTCCCGGCGAAGTCGCTGGAGCGCGAGCTGTCCCGCTTCAAGGGCGCCAAGGTGATCTGGTGCCAGGAAGAGCCGAAGAACATGGGCGGCTGGACCTTCGTCGAGCCGAACATCGAGGAGGTGCTGGTCAAGATCGGCGCGACGCACAACCGGCCGCGCTATGCCGGTCGCGTCGCCTCGGCCTCGCCGGCCACCGGCCTCGCCAAGATCCACAAGGCCGAGCAGGAAGCGCTCGTCAACGAAGCTCTGGAGGGCTGATCCATGACCGAAGTCCGCGTTCCCACGCTTGGCGAGAGCGTCTCGGAAGCCACCGTCGCCACCTGGTTCAAGAAGCCGGGTGACGCGGTGAAGGCCGACGAGATGCTGTGCGAGCTGGAAACTGACAAGGTGACCGTCGAGGTTCCGGCCCCCGCCGCGGGCGTGCTGGCCGAGATCGTCGCCAAGGAAGGCGAGACCGTGGGCGTGAACGCCCTGCTCGCCACGATCAGCGAAGCGGGGGCCGGTGCGGCCCCTGCCCAACCGAAAACCGAAAGCGCGGCTGCCCGGCAGACCGCAGCGCCGCAGTCGAATGAGGTCAAGATGACGGATGTGATGGTGCCCACCCTGGGCGAGAGCGTGTCGGAAGCCACGGTTGCCACCTGGTTCAAGAAGGTCGGCGATGCCGTCGCGCAGGACGAGATGCTGTGCGAACTCGAAACCGACAAGGTTTCGGTCGAGGTCCCCTCGCCCGTCGCCGGCGTGCTGACCGAGATCGTCGCCCCCGAGGGCGCGACCGTCGCCGCCGCCGCCCGTCTGGCCGTGGTCGCCGAAGGTGCGGCCGGTGCCGTCGCCGCTCCGGCGGCCGCCGCTGCCCCGGCCGCTGCCGCCGCTCCGGCCGGCAAGGATGTCGAGAACGCTCCCTCCGCCAAGAAGGCGATGGCGGAAGCCGGTCTCTCGGCCGCTCAGGTCACCGGCACCGGCAAGGACGGCCGCATCATGAAGGAAGACGTCGCTGCCGCGAAGGCCGCGCCGGTTGCCGCGCCTGCCGTGACCATCGCCCCGGCTCCGGCCTCGGTGCCGCGTTCGCCGGTTCCGGCCGATGACGCCGCCCGCGAGGAGCGCGTCAAGATGACCCGTCTGCGCGCCACCATCGCGAAGCGCCTGAAGGACGCCCAGAACACCGCCGCTCTGCTCACCACCTACAACGAGGTCGACATGACCGCGGTGATGGAGCTGCGCGCGGCCTACAAGGAGCAGTTCGAGAAGAAGCACGGCACCAAGCTCGGCTTCATGTCGTTCTTCGTGAAGGCCTGCTGCCACGCGCTGCAGGAGGTTCCCGAGGTCAACGCCGAGATCGACGGCGGCGACATCATCTACAAGCACTATGTCCACATGGGCGTTGCCGTCGGCACGCCGAACGGTCTGGTGGTTCCGGTCGTGCGTGACGCCGACCAGAAGGGCTTCGCCCAGATCGAGAAGGAAATCGCCGCCTACGGCAAGCGCGCCCGCGACGGCAAGCTGACCATGCAGGAAATGCAGGGCGGTTCGTTCACCATCTCGAACGGCGGCGTCTATGGCTCGCTGATGTCCTCGCCGATCATCAACCCGCCGCAGTCGGGCATCCTCGGCATGCACAAGATCCAGGACCGTCCGATGGTCGTGAACGGCCAGATCGTCATCCGCCCGATGATGTATCTCGCGCTCAGCTACGATCACCGCATCGTCGACGGCAAGGGCGCCGTGACCTTCCTCGTGCGCGTCAAGGAAGCGCTCGAGGATCCGCGCCGCCTGCTGATGGATCTGTGATCCGCACGCCCGGGTGACACGCGGGAGGCGGCCTGCCGCCTCCCTCCCTTTCCCTCTCCGGCCGGAATGCTCTTCCGGGGGCACCGCCGGAGACCCGGAGGCCGCTGACGCCTCCGGCATCCGTCAAAGGACTCTCCAAATGGCTGAATTTGATGTGATCGTGATCGGCGGCGGCCCCGGCGGCTATGTCTGCGCGATCCACTGCGCCCAGCTGGGCCTGAACACCGCCTGCGTCGAAGGGCGCGGCACGCTCGGCGGCACCTGCCTCAACGTCGGCTGCATCCCCTCGAAGGCGCTGCTGCACGCCACGCACGAGCTGCACGAGCTGCACGAGAACTTCGACAAGATGGGCCTCACCGAAGCCAAGGTGAAGGTCGACTGGAAGAAGATGCAGTCCTACAAGCAGGACGTCATCGACAGCAACACCAAGGGGATCGAGTTCCTGTTCAAGAAGAACAAGGTCACCTATGTGAAGGGCTGGGGCGAGATCGTCGCCGCCGGTCAGGTCAAGGTCGGCGACGAAGTGCATACCGCCAGGCACATCGTCATCGCCACCGGCTCGGAGCCCTCGGGCCTGCCGGGTGTCGAGGTCGCCTTCGACGAGGAAGTGATCGTCACCTCGACCGGCGCACTGTCGCTGCCGAAGATCCCGAAGTCGATGATCGTCGTCGGCGCCGGCGTGATCGGCCTTGAAATGGGTTCGGTCTATGCCCGCCTCGGCACCGAGGTGACGGTGGTCGAATATCTCGACGCCATCACCCCCGGCATGGATGCCGAGGTCGCCCGCAGCTTCCAGAAGATCCTGTCCAAGCAGGGCCTGAAGTTCGTTCTCGGCGCTGCGGTGCAGAAGGTCGAGAAGGGCAAGGGCAAGGCCTCGGTCAGCTACAAGCTGCGCAAGGACGACAGCGAAGCCACGCTGGAGGCCGATGTGGTCCTCGTGGCGACCGGCCGTCGCCCCTACACCAAGGGTCTCGGGCTCGAGGCGCTCGGCCTCGAGGTGCTGCCGCGCGGTCAGGTCAAGACCGATGCGCATTTCCAGACCAGCGTGCCCGGCATCTACGCCATCGGCGATGCGATCGTCGGCCCGATGCTCGCCCACAAGGCCGAGGACGAGGGCATGGCGCTCGCCGAGATTCTCGCCGGCAAGGCGGGTCACGTGAACTATGACGTGATCCCCGGCGTGATCTACACCACCCCCGAGGTCGCTTCGGTCGGCAAGACCGAAGAAGCGCTGAAGCAGGAAGGCCGCGCCTACAAGGTCGGCAAGTTCAGCTTCATGGGCAACGGCCGCGCCAAGGCGGTGATGCAGACCGAAGGCTTCGTGAAGATCATCGTCGACGCGGCGACCGACCGCATCCTCGGCGCCCATATCATCGGGCCGTCGGCGGGCGAGCTGATCCACGAGATCTGCGTCGGCATGGAATTCGGCGCCGCCGCCGAGGACATCGCGCTGACCTGCCACGCCCACCCGACCTTCTCGGAAGCGGTGCGCGAGGCGGCTCTGGCCTGCGGTCTGGGCGCGATCCACGCCTGATCCGTCAGAACACCCGAAATCGAAAGGGCGGCCCTCAGGGGCCGCCCTTTTGCTGTCCGGAGATCATCCGGCTGAGCCGGAGCGCGAAGGGCTCAGTGCCCCTCGCCTTTCGCCACGGCGTCCATCTTCGCCTGGAACTCGCGGCGCAGCGACTTGCGCAGCTCGGCCGCGCGCCAGCGGTGACGCTCCTCGGCGGTCTCGGGCTCCAGCGTCGGCACCGGGGTCGGCTTGCCGTCATCGTCGACCGCGACCATGGTGAAATAACAGCTGTTGGTGTGACGGCGGGTGCCCTTGGGGATGTTCTCCGCCTCGACCCGGATGCCGATTTCCATCGAGCTGTGGCCGGTGAAGTTCACCGACGCGGCGAAACGCACCAGCTCGCCCACGAGGATCGGCTCCTTGAAGGTCACCTGATCGACCGAGAGCGTCACCGCGTAGCGCCCCGAGTAGCGCGATGCGAGCGAGAATGCCACGCGGTCGAGCCACATCAGCAGCGCACCGCCGTGCACCTTGCCCGAGAAATTGGCGAGTTCCGGCGTCATCAGCACCGTCATCTCAAGCGTCTTGCGTTCCGATTCGGTCAGAGCCTGGGTCATGGGGAGAAATCCTTGTTTCCTGCGCGCACTTTGCGCGTGCAGCAAGAAAGATCAACCCCGCCGCGGCGTCATGCTGCGGTGCAGCATCGCCGTTTGCCCGCGATCACTGCGCCAGATGGCGCAGCCCCTGCGTGACGTCGGTGCGCACCGCGAGGCGCAGGCCCGGCTCGTCACCCGCCCGCAGCGCGGCCAGGATCAGCCGGTGATGGCGCGGCGGCTCGTTGCGGCGCAGCTTGCTGTAAAGCGCGCACATCGTCGGACCGAGCTGCAACCACACCGTCTCGATCACGGCGAGCATCGCCGGCGCCTGCGCGCGCAGGTAAAGCGTGCGGTGGAAATCCAGATTGGTGCGGATATAGGCCACCGGATCCTGTTTCGCGACGGCCTCGGCATTGGCGGTATTGATGACGCTCAGCCGGTCGATCAGCGCCAGATGCGCCCGCGGCAGCGCGCGCGAGGCCAGTTCCGGCTCGATCAGCGCGCGCAGGGCCGCCAGCTCCTCGATGCGCTCGTTCGACAGTTCCGGCGTGGTGACGCGCCCCGAGGACGAAAGGGTCAGCGCCCCCTCGGCGATCAGCCGGCGCAGCGCCTCGCGCACCGGGGTCATCGAGAGGCCGTATTGCCGGCCGAGCCCGCGCAGCGTCAGATGCTGTCCGGGCACAAGCTCGCCGAACATGATCTGCGTGCGCAGGGTGCGATACAGCCGATCATGCGCGGCGGTCTCGATCGGGCGTGTGGAAATGGTGGTCATGGTTCACAATTGGTCCGGCGGACAGCGCCGTCAACCTCCGTCCCCCCGAAAACGGATCGCCTGCAACGCGCCGCCCTCGCGCTTCAGCCAGGCGCGATGCGTGGCGTAATCGGGGCGCAGCCGCGCCACCACCGCCCAGAACGCCGGCGAGTGGTTCATCTGCGCCAGATGCGCCACCTCATGGGCCGCGACGTAATCGAGGACCGAAGGCGGCGCCATCGCCAGCCGCCAGGAATAGCTGAGCGATCCGTCCGCCGCGCAGGAGCCCCAACGCGAGCGCGTATCGCGCAGCGTGATCTTGCGAAACGGCCGGCCGAGCGCCGCCGCATAGCGCTCCGTCGCCTGTTGCAGCCGCAGCCGGGCGAGATGGCGCAGATAGGTCTCGACCCGGATCCCCAGGCGCGCCGGATCCTCGCCCACGACCAGCCAGTCGCCCTCGATCACCGGCGCCCGCGCCCGGCCGGGCACCAGCAGCAGCGCCCGCCCCTCGACCGGCAGGGTCATGCCGAAGGCGACCGGCTGCGGCCTCGGCATCCGCGAAAGCGCCTGACGCAGCCAGCCCGCCTGCGCGCGGGCGAAGGCCAGCCCCTCGGCCACCGAGGCCCGTTCGGGCAGCGTCAGCGAGACCGAGGCATCGATTCGCGACACCCGCAGACTGATCCGCCGCGCCCGCGCCGAACGCTTCAGCAGCAGCGTGACTCCGGGCAGTTCCGGCAGGACATGGGGTTGCGGCGGAACGGACATGGCCGGGGGGCCCCTTTCGGCGGGTTTCGGGCCCTGTCGCACCGCCCCTGCCCCGGAACGACCGCGCGATGCGAAAAGGCTTTGACACCCCGCGGGTCTTGTGGCAGTTGGCCTCGACTCTGTGCGAAAGAGCTTGCCAGGAGAATTCCATGCCGAAAGAGGAATGGGGCGTCAAGCGCCTCTGCCCGCATTGCGCGAGCCGCTTTTACGACCTGAATAAAGACCCGATGACCTGCCCGGTCTGCGACAGCAGCTTCACGCTCGAAAGCCTGACCAGCGCTGGCCGCAACCGCGCCCTGGTGCCGGAAAAGGCCCATGCCCGCGAGGCCGATCTGGACGTCGAGGATCTGAACGACGACGATCTGGACAATCCCGCCGCGGATACGGACATCGACGACGATCTGCTCGAGGACGACGACGACGATAACGTCTCGCTCGACGACATCGCGGATGTCGGCGGCGGCGAAGACGAACACTGAGCCCCTCAGGCGCGCCTGAGCGGGACGGGATCGGGGCGCAGGTCGGACCTGCGCCCCTTTTTCGTTTGCCCGGGATCCTTGCCGTGCCCCCGTTGCCAGCCGTCCGCAAAGGCGCTAGCCAGAACCACACCCCATTTCCCGTTTGCCCACGGAGGCCCAGATGAGCATCGACAAGGAAAGTGACGTCGCCGGAGACCTGCAGATCGGGCCGACCTCGCTCGGCATGGTGCGGATCTACGTGACCGGCGCCGGCTTCGAGCTGCCCTTCGACTTCGAACCCGAAGAGGCCGAGGACATCGCCGAGGAGCTGATGGCCGCTGCCGAACAGGCCCGCGCCATCGCCGACCGCGACGACAAGGACCAGAAGGGCAAGCCCGCTCCGAAGGGCAAACGCTGACCCCTGCGCCCCGGCCGCAAGCGCGAATTCGCGCTTGCAATCCCGCCGGCCTGCCGCTACACGGACGCCCGGAGCCGCCTTAGCTCAGTTGGTTAGAGCACTAGATTGTGGATCTAGGGGTCCCCCGTTCGAACCGGGGAGGCGGTACCACTCTCCCGAACATCGACGACATGACGTGTCTGCTTTTCGTGACACCTATGGCCCTCGCCGACCTGCCGCACGCGAAATCTCTCGTATCCGGATGAGCTGCTCTCCCCCTTCTCCCTGAACGGATCGAGGTCACGGACCCGACAAGCGCCCCGGAACGCCCTTCGGGTCCAGGGCGAGAGGCGACGCGTCCCTCCAGCCTGATGCCGACACGATCCGGCCCCCTCGCGCCAACCACCGACAGACACCCGATCCGACATCGGGCCCCGCAACAAGTCCGGACAACCGAACCGACGGCTCCGCCCCCGCCTCTTTCGCTTTGCTAAAAATATCCCGGGGGTGAATTTGCCTGAAAGGCAAAGAGGGGGCAGAGCCCCCCTTCGGACATCTCCGCCGAGACTCCCGGCGTCACAGCCGAATCGTCGAGATCTGCCTGCCGTAATCGGCTTCGCCCGCGTGGGTGGTGCGGCGATAGGAATAGAACCGCTCCGGATCCGAATAGGTGCAACGCCCGATCCAGCTCGCCTCGCCGATCCCCGCCTCGCGCAGCCGATGAAGCCCGAATCCCGGCAGATCGAACATCGGCCGCCCGTTCGGCCCACCCGAGAAGAACCGCCCATAGGCGTCATCCTCGACCAGAAAACTCTCCATGAAGTCATCCCCGACCTCATAGGCGCGCTGCGAGATGCACGGCCCGATCACCGCGACGGTCTCCTCGCGCCGCGCACCGAGCTTCTCCATCGCGTCGAGCGTCGCCTCCAGCACGCCGTTCAGCGCCCCCTTCCAGCCGGCATGCGCCGCGCCGATCACCCCGGCCTTGCGGTCGGCGAACAGCACCGGCTCGCAATCGGCGGTCAGGATGCTCAGCACCAGCCCCGGCCGGTCGGTCACCGCGGCATCGGCGCGCAGCGATTCGGAGGGCACATCCTGCAGCGTCACCACATCGGGCGAATGCACCTGATTGATCCCCACCAGCGCCTCGGGCGCGGCCTCCATCGCCTCGGCGACACGGCGGCGGTTCAGCGTGACGATCTCGCGCTGATCGCTCGATCCATAGCCGCAGTTCAGCCCCTGGAAGATGCCCGAGGACGCCCCCCCCTTGCGGGTGAAGAACCCGTGGCGAATCCCCCGAAGCTCGGGTGCGGTCAGAATTTCGAGGGTGCTGGACATGTCATAGCCTGCGTAGGGACAATCACGCGGCGTCGTCGAACCCCGGCGGCAGCGGAGCATGCGCCGGACGAATGGCGAGGCCTTTGAACAGGTGGCCCATTTCATCGGGGTGGGTCAAGCGCCGATGCGCGGCCACATGCGTTTCCAGCCGCTCCCCGCTCAGCCCGCGCGCCAGCGCCTGCGCCCGCGCCGTGATGCCGAGACGTTCGAGCAGCACGCCCTGCGCCGTCAGCCCCGAGACCTCTGCCCCCGCCGCCCGCGCGGCCTGCGCCAGCACCTCGAAATCGACATGCGCGGTCAGATCGGCAGCACCCGGCTCGGCGAAAGGATCGCAGGGCGCATGATCCTTCAGCGCCTGAAAGGTGTCGCCCAGACTGTGCCAGCCGCCGTAATCGACGATCAGCGCGCCCCCGCCGTGGCGCGCGATCCGCCCGGCGATCGCCGCGACGATCCCGGGTGCGGCGGGGCACAGCTCGACCACATCGCCCTCGCGGGTATCGGCAAGCCGCGGCTCCAGCGCGGCGACCGGCAGGGGCGCGGCGAGCCCCGGCACCAGACGATCCCCCTCGGCGCCGACGATGCGCTCCGCCCAGGCGGCACCGCGGCGCTCGTATTGCCGGATCGGCAGCGCGTCGAAGAACTCGTTCGCGACGAGGAACAAGGGCGCCTCGGGCAGATCCTCCACCCGGTCGAGCCAGGTGACGGCCCGGCCCTTCAGCGTCTCGCGCTGCACCCCGCGCAGCGTCGCCGAGGCCTCGATCAGATGGATGCGCGCGGCCTCCGCCATGCCCGGCACGGCGCGCATCGCGCGCAGCATGTCAGCCATCAGCGTGCCGCGCCCGGGCCCGGCCTCGGCCAGCACGAACGGCGCGGGCCGCCCCTGATCGAGCCAGACCTGCGCCAGACACAGCCCCAGCATCTCGCCGAACATCTGGCTGATCTCGGGGGCGGTGATGAAATCGCCCGCCCGGCCGAACGGATCGCGGGTGGCGTAATAGCCATGCGCCGGATGCAGCAGGCATTCGGCCATGTAACGGTCCAGCCGCATCGGCCCGGTCGCCGCGATCTCAGCCGCGATGATCCGGCCGAGTTCGGTCATGCCCGCGCCCGCTTCAGCGCGCGGATCGCGAAGAACAGTCCCACCGCGATCATCGGCAGCGACAGGATCTGCCCCATCGTCAGCCCGTAATCGCCGAATTGCAGCGCATAGCCGAGCGGATTGCCCGGCCCCTGGAATTCCGCATCGGGCTGACGGAAGAACTCGACGAAGGCGCGCGCGCAGCCGTAGCCCGTCAGGAACACCCCGACCGCCAGCCCCGGCCGCAACAACCCGCGCCCGAACAGCGCCAGCCCCCACAGAACCGAGCCGAGCACGATCCCCTCGAGCCCCGCCTCGTAAAGCTGCGACGGATGACGCGCGCAGAACCCGTCGATCTGCCCGGCGATGTCGTTGCACATCTGCGCCGCCTCGACCGGGAAGATCACGCCCCAGGGCTCATCCGTCGGCCGGCCCCACAGCTCGGGCTTGATGAAATTGGCGATCCGCCCGAGGAACAACCCGATCGGCGCCACCATCGCCACCGCATCGGCCAGCCGCAGCAGCCCGATCTTGTTGCGCCAGGCGAACCAGATGCAGGCGAGCGTGACCCCCAGAAACCCGCCATGGAAGGACATGCCGCCCTCCCACACCTTCAGCACCTCGGCCGGATGGGTCAGGTAATAGCCCGGCTCGTAGAACAGCACGAAACCGAGCCGCCCGCCCAGAACCACGCCCAGAACCACCGCGGTCAGCAGATCCTCGACCTTCTCGGGCGCCATCGGCGGGCTGCCGCCCCACAGCTTCGGGCGCCGCATCAGCGCGACGATGATCCGCCAGCCGGCCAGCAGCCCGACGATATAGGCCAGCGCATACCAGCGGATCGGCAGCCCGATGACCGGAATGACGAAGGCGTTCGGGTCGATATCGGGGAAGGAAATGGCCATGATCCGCTCTCAGCTGTGCGCGCGCGGCACAGGGGGGCCGCATCGCGGCGCAGGAAGCCCCGCACAGGACCGGAAGTCAACCTTGTGTCCGCCGCGCCCGAAGACCATATAGGGAAAAACCATGTGAGCGCGAGGACCGCGATGCAGACGCCGAACAAACTCTTCGACGAGATGTCCAAGCTGATGACCAACGCGATGGGCGTCGCCCAGGGCGCGAAGTCCGAGGCCGGGACCGCGATGAAAAGCTGGATGGACCGGTGGCTCGCCGATCACGATTTCGTCTCTCGCGAGGAATTCGATGCCGTCAGGCTGATGGCCCAGAAGGCCCGCGAGGAGAACGAGGCCCTCAGGGCCCGGCTCGACGCGCTGGAAGGCAAGACGAAATAAGACCGGCGTGTCCCCGGCTTGGGGGGGCGCATTGCACATCAGCCCCCCCGGTGGGGGCTGATGAACTGAGCTCTCCGCCCCCGTTCTCTTTCATCTTTCCGAAAATATCCCGGGGGTGAGGGCCGCAGGCCCGAGGGGGCAGAGCCCCCTTGCTTCGCCTTGCCGCCGGCACATCTCCGCCCGCGCCGGGCAGAACTGCCGCACCGCCCGCTCACTCCCCGATCGGCACCGCCCGCACCAGCGTCCCATCGGGGCGAAACAGCAGCACGCTGTCGCGATCGGTCACGACGATAGTGAATTCTTTCGCCACGGTCACTGCCTCGGCCTTCATGCCATCAGGCAGCGCGATCCGCGACGGCAGCGCGGGCAACGCCGTCCCCGGCGCACCCACGCTCCCCAGACGGGTGACAAGCAGCCCTATGACCGCTACAAGCCCGAAGATCATCACGGCGGTCAGCACCGTCACCAGAATTTTCAGAAAGCGCACCTCGGGCAGGCTGACCGCAGCAGGCTCCGGGCTGGTCGGATCGGAAGGCGTCATGTCTGGCATCTCGGAGAACATCCTGCGGGTCACGATCGGGGAAGCCCCCGCCGACCGTCTTGATAAGGCCTTGGCGGCCCTCGTGCCAGAGGAAGCGGCACTCTCGCGCTCGCGCCTCGCGCGGATGATCGCCGAAGGCGCCGTGCGCCGCGACGGCCAGCCCGTCACCGACCAGAAGGCCAGGGTCGCCGAGGGCGAGATCTACGAGATCACCCTCGATCCCCCCCGCACGGTCGAGACCGTGGCGCAGGACATCCCGCTCACCGTGGTCTGGGAAGACGAGGACCTGATCGTCATCGACAAGCCCGCCGGCCTCGTCGTCCACCCCGCCCCCGGCTCCGAGGACGGCACGCTGGTCAACGCGCTGCTGCATCACTTCGGCGGCCATCTCTCCGGCATCGGCGGCGAGGCGCGACCCGGCATCGTGCACCGCATCGACAAGGACACCTCGGGCCTTCTGGTGGTGGCGAAATCCGACCGCGCCCATCACAGCCTCGCCCGCCAGTTCGAGAAGCACAGCGTGCACCGTCATTATCTCGCCGTGGTGCATGGCGTGCCCTCGGCCGCCGATCCGCGGCTGCGCGGCACCCGCGGCGTCAGCTTCGAGCTCGGCGGCATCCTCAAGGTCACCTCGCAGCTCGCCCGCCACAAGACCGACCGCCAGCGTCAGGCGGTGATCTTCGAGGGCGGCCGTCACGCCATCACCCGCGCCCGCGTGGTCGAGGATTTCAACGGCGCCGCCGCTCTCGTCGATTGCTGGCTGGAGACCGGCCGCACCCATCAGATCCGCGTCCACATGGCCCATGCCGGCCACGGGCTGATCGGCGATCCGACCTATGGCGGCCGGCGCAAGCTGCAGACCAAACTGGTCGGCGAGGCGGGCGTCACTGCCGCGGGGGCCTTCCCGCGTCAGGCGCTCCACGCCGCGACGCTCGGCTTCGTGCATCCGGTCACCGGGGAGGAACTCGAATTCTCCTCGCCGCTGCCCGCGGACATGGAAGCACTGATCGCGGCTCTTCGCGCGGGTGCCGCGGCCGCCGGGGCTCACAACTGAACCCAAAAGTTCACTTTCTTGTCAGCCGCGCTTGCACCCCGGGCCAAAGCGCTTCATGTTTCGGTAAGGTTCCTGCGCCACAACGGGGCGCACAAAAGACCGGACAAGTCTTGAAACGACCGCCGCGGGTGCCCACCTGTTGCGGCCGATCAGGAAGAAAAGGGGTTCCATGACCACGACGTCCAGCTATGCCAACCTGCCCGCACCCAGCCCCGAACAGGGCCTGAACCGCTATCTGCAGGAAATCCGCAAGTTTCCGCTCCTCGAACCCGAGGAAGAATACATGCTGGCAAAACGTTGGGTCGACCATGAGGACCCGCAGGCCGCGCACAAGCTGGTCACCTCGCATCTGCGTCTGGCGGCCAAGATCGCCATGGGTTACCGCGGCTACGGCCTGCCGCAGGCCGAGGTGATCTCCGAGGCGAACGTCGGCCTGATGCAGGCGGTGAAGCGTTTCGACCCGGAAAAGGGCTTCCGCCTCGCGACTTACGCGATGTGGTGGATCCGCGCCGCAATTCAGGAATACATCCTGCGCTCGTGGTCGCTGGTGAAGCTCGGCACTACCTCGGCGCAGAAGAAGCTGTTCTTCAACCTGCGCAAGGCAAAGTCGAAGATCGGCGCCTATGAGGATGGCGATCTGCGCCCCGATGCGGTGAAACGCATCGCCCACGATCTGAACGTCACCGAGACCGAAGTGGTGGAGATGAACCGCCGCCTGTCGGGGGGCGATGCCTCGCTCAACGCGCAGGTCGGCTCGGCCGATGGCGACAGCGCCTCGCAATGGCAGGACTGGCTGGAGGACGAGACCGCGAATCAGGCCGAGACCTTCGCCGAGGCCGACGAGCTTTCCGCGCGGCGTGCCATGCTCGGCGCCGCGATGGACGTGCTGAACGAGCGCGAGCGCGACATTCTCACCGAACGGCGCCTGCGCGACGAGCCGGTGACGCTCGAAGAGCTGTCGGAGAAATACAAGGTCTCGCGCGAACGCATCCGCCAGATCGAGGTCCGCGCCTTCGAGAAGCTGCAAAACCGGATGCGCGAGCTGGCGAAGGACAAGGGCATGGTGATCCCGGCCTGACGGCCGGGGTCTTCCCGTTCCCGCACGCGCTCCGCACACCGGCAGAGCCCGAAAACGCCGTCAGCGGATCCGCCGGGGCCGCAGAATATGGCCCCGTTACCCCTGAAGGAACAGCTACGCCGGCCCTCTCGGACTCCGCGGCCTGAATCCGGTCTCCGTTACCGAACGGTAAAGCCTCACCCGCGCCGGAAGATCCGGGACACCAGAAGACGTTAAGCGCCGCGAAGGTTACGCGCCCCCTCTTCCGCACCATCCCCCACTCCACGGGGGCAGGCCCGGGTGACGAGCCCTCGCTCACGGGCCAGCGCCGCCCGCACTCCGGCCCGAAAGCCCGGTGCAACGCTCTCCTTGTCTTTCATCTTTCCGAAAATATCCCGCGGGGGTGAATTCGCGTCGCAGACGCGAAGAGGGGGCGCGAAGCCCCCTCCCTTGTTCCGTCCCGCAAAAGACCGACTTCAGCCCATCCGGGCGATGCGCTCCTCGAGCACGTCGAACGGCACGCCCGGCTCGTCCTTGGCGCAGCGGATCACCAGCGAGGTCTTCACGCTCGCCACGTTCTCGGCCGGCGTCAGCTCGCCCATCAGGAAGTTCTGGAAGGTCGACAGATCCGGCGCGACGCATTTCAGCACGAAGTCGATCTCGCCGTTCAGCATGTGGCACTCGCGCACCAGAGGCCAGGCGCGGCACCGGCTCTCGAAGCTCGACAGATCCGCCTCGGCCTGGCTTTGCAACCGCACCATCGCGAAGACCTGAACCTCGAAGCCCAGCTCGCGGGGGTTCACGTCGGCGTGGTAGCCCTGGATATAGCCCGCTTCTTCCAGTGTGCGCACCCGGCGCAGACAGGGCGGGGCGGAAATTCCCACCCGTTTCGCCAGCTCGACATTGGTCATACGGCCATCTGCCTGCAGCTCGGCCAGAATTTTCCGGTCGATCTCGTCAAGCTTTGTGCCGGCCATGGTCACCTCCGAATTTGAGCAGAACTTATCCGCAAGGCCGGGATTCCGCAATATTGTTTCTTGCCCGCGCCCCGCTTTGCAACGCGCCGCTTCGCCGCCGCATTACCTGCAGGGGAGGGGCGATGCAATGGGGGCTTCCCCGCCCCGGCTCCGTCCCTATATATCTTCCCCGCAGCTGACAGGAGAGGCCCCGATGTCCGACACCAAGAAAACCCGCGTTCTGATCATCGGCTCCGGGCCCGCCGGCTACACTGCGGCGATCTATTCCGCCCGCGCCATGCTGGATCCCGTTCTCGTGCAGGGGATGCAACCGGGCGGCCAGCTCACCATCACCTCCGACATCGAGAACTGGCCCGGCCAGACCGCCATCGGCGGGCCCGAGCTGATGGCCCAGATGGAAGAGCACGCCCGCGCCATGGGCACCGAGATCGTGATGGACATCATCACCTCGCTCGATCTGTCGCAGCGTCCGTTCACCGCGACCGGCGACAGCGGCACCACCTACAGCGCCGATGCGGTCATCCTCGCCACCGGCGCGCAGGCGCGCTGGCTCGGCCTGCCGTCCGAGGAGAAGTTCAAGGGCTTCGGTGTCTCGGCCTGCGCCACCTGCGACGGGTTCTTCTACCGCGGCAAGCATGTCGTGGTGATCGGCGGCGGCAACACCGCGGTCGAGGAAGCGCTGTTCCTGACCAATTTCGCCTCGAAGGTCACCGTGGTGCACCGCCGCGACAGCTTCCGCGCCGAGAAGATCATGCAAGACCGGCTGTTCCGCAACCCGAAGGTCGAGGTGCTGTGGAACCACACCGTCGAGGAGATCCTCGGCACCGAGGCGCCGACGCTCGGCGTGACCGGGGTGAAGCTGCGCAACACCGTGACGGGGGCCGAGAGCACGCTCGATTGCGACGGGTTCTTCGTGGCGATCGGCCATGCCCCGGCCTCGGAACTGGTCAGGGATCAGCTTGAGCTGCACCACGGCGATTACGTCAGGGTCGAGCCCGGCACCGCCCGCACCTCGATCCCCGGCGTCTTCGCCGCGGGCGATCTGACCGATCCGACCTATCGTCAGGCCGTCACCTCGGCCGGGATGGGCTGCATGGCGGCACTCGACGCCGAACGCTGGCTCGCCGAACAGGACGGCTGACGGACGGCCGTTCCGATCCCGGGGAGGCGCGGCCGACGCCCTCCCCCTTTCGGGGCATATTATCGCGGCATTGACCCTTTCCACAAAAGCGCCATGCCTTTTTCTTGAATTTAAACGGTTCATCGTTCTATTCGACCCGATGACCGCGATGTGCGCAGTCAAACAGTCAACAGGTTCGTCATGCCCCTATCCAACCTCGTCCCGATCCCCGAGCTTTACGTTTCCTACGAGTCCGCGCAGAAGCTGAAGGGCGAGGCGGCAGAGCTGCTGTCGTGGGATCTGACGCCGCGCCAGATCTGCGATCTGGAGCTGCTGATGAACGGCGGGTTCAATCCGCTCAAGGGCTTCCTGTCCGAAGCCGATTACAACGGCGTCGTCGACACCATGCGCTTGGCCGACGGCACGCTCTGGCCGATGCCGATCACCCTCGACGTCAGCGAGAAATTCGCCGAGCAGATCGCCCCCGGCACCGATATCGCGCTGCGCGACCAGGAAGGCGTGATCCTCGCCATCCTGTCGGTCACCGACAAGTGGAGCCCGGACAAGCATCACGAGGCCGAGAAGGTCTTCGGTGCCGACGACCTCGCCCACCCGGCGGTGAACTATCTGCACAATGTCGCAGGCCCGGTCTATCTCGGCGGCCCGATCACCGGTATCCAGCAGCCGGTTCACTACGATTTCAAGGCCCGCCGCGACACCCCGAACGAGCTGCGCGCGCTGTTTCGCAAGATGGGCTGGCAGAAGATCGTCGCCTTCCAGACCCGCAACCCGCTGCACCGCGCGCATCAGGAGCTGACCTTCCGCGCCGCGCGCGAGGCGCAGGCGAACCTGCTCATTCACCCCGTCGTCGGCATGACGAAGCCGGGCGACGTCGATCACTTCACCCGCGTGCGCTGCTACGAGGCGGTGCTCGACCAGTATCCCGCATCGACCACGGCGCTCAGCCTGCTGAACCTGGCGATGCGCATGGCCGGCCCGCGCGAGGCAGTCTGGCACGGGCTGATCCGCAAGAACCACGGCTGCACGCATTTCATCGTCGGCCGCGATCACGCCGGTCCGGGCAAGAACTCGCAGGGCGAGGACTTCTACGGCCCCTATGACGCGCAGGAGCTGTTCCGCGAATACGAAGACGAAATCGGCCTGAAGATGGTCGACTTCAAGCAGATGGTCTACGTCCAGGAACGCGCTCAGTACGAGCCCGCCGACGAGATCGCCGACAGCGACAAGGTGACGATCCTGAACATCTCGGGAACCGAGCTGCGCCGGCGCCTGCGCGAAGGCCTCGACATCCCCGAGTGGTTCTCCTTCCCCGAAGTGGTGGCAGAGCTGCGCCGCACCTCGCCGCCGCGCTCGAAACAGGGCTTCACGGTGTTCTTCACCGGCCTGTCGGGCTCGGGCAAGTCGACCGTTGCCAACGCGCTGATGGTCAAGCTGATGGAGATGGGCGGCCGCCCGGTGACGCTGCTCGACGGCGACGTGGTGCGCAAGCACCTGTCCTCGGAGCTCGGCTTCTCGAAAGAGCACCGCGACATCAACATCAAGCGGATCGGCTTCGTCGCCTCCGAGATCACCAAGAACGGCGGCATCGCGATCTGCGCGCCGATCGCGCCCTACACCGCGACCCGCCGCGCCGTGCGCGAGATGATCGAGGCCCATGGCGCATTCATCGAGGTCCATGTCGCCACGCCGATCGAGGAATGCGAAGCCCGCGACCGCAAGGGGCTCTACAAGCTCGCCCGCGAAGGCAAGATCAAGGAGTTCACCGGCATCTCCGACCCCTACGAGGCGCCCGAACACCCCGAGCTGCGCATCGACACCACCGGCGTCGACGTCGACCATTGCGCCCATGAGGTGATCCTCAAGCTCGAATCGATGGGCCTGATCAAGGGCTGATCCGCCCGGCAAGGCGCAAGAACGGCCGCCCCGCCTCTCCGGCGCGGGCGGCCGTTTCATATTCGCGACACGGCTCCGGAAACGCCCCTGCTTTCATCTTTCCGAAAATATCCCGCGGGGGTGAATTCGCGTCGCAGACGCGAAGAGGGGGCGCGAAGCCCCCTCCCTTGTTCTTCCGGGAAATCCGCGCGCGTGAATGATGCTCAGTGCACGCTCAGCGCGGTCGCATCGTTCTCGCGTGCGAGCGCGAAGGCCATCCAGCGATCCTTGACCAGTGCCAGCCGCTCGCCATTCGCGGCATGCAGCGCATAGAGGTGATCGAGGCCCCGCACCTGCGCCTGCACCTCGGCCGGCAGCTCGGTCACGGCGACAGGGCGGACATAGACGATCCGCTCGCCGGTCTCGGCACCGAAATCATACTTCGTATCCATGGCTTCCTCCTGCCCTGAGTGACGTCACCTGCGCCGGATCGGGATGCGCTCGACCTGGGGTTCGGGCACCGCGCGACGCAATTCGACATGCAACAACCCGTTTTCCAGCCGCGCCCCCTCGACCTCGACCCCGTCGGCCAGCACGAAACTGCGCTGGAATGCGCGCGCTGCGATGCCACGGTGCAGGAACACCCGCTCCCCCGTCTCCTCGGCCTGACGGCCGCGGATGACCAGAGCCCGGTCCTCCATCGTGATCGCGAGGTCCTCCTCGGCAAATCCCGCCACCGCGAGCGTGATGGCAAAGGCATCCGGGCCGGACTGCTCGATGTTGTAGGGCGGATAGCTGTCCGAGCCGGTCTTCGCCGTGCGCTCGACAAGGCGCTCCAGCTGGTCGAAGCCCAGCAGATAAGGATGCGCGCCAAAGCTCAGTTTCGTCATCAGGCAAGCCCCGTTCAAGCGACATTGCGGTTCGGGCCCCAACCTGCGGCAGCCCGCGTTCCCCCGATATGGGAAGCGCGAAAGCGCCCCGCAAGGGCGCCCTTCCACCGCGCGGAACGAAAAAATCCCCCCACGACAGCCAGAGTTTTGCTATATTTCAGAGAACCTTGCGGAAGCCTTGCCGCGCCACCGACCGGAAGCCCGAAATGAACGCCCATTCCGACACCCCTTTCGAGATGAATTCCGAGGAAGTGCTGCGCGTCAGGCTCGAGGTTCTCAGGCGCGAGCACCGCGACCTCGACGAGGCGATCTCGGCTCTCGTCGCCTCAGGCCATGCCGATCAGCTGCGCATCGTGCGACTGAAGAAGCAAAAGCTCGCCCTCAAGGACCAGATCGCCCGGATCGAGGACCAGCTCACCCCCGACATCATCGCCTGACCCTGCAAGGCAGAGCAAACCTGTATCCCGCCCGGCCCGTGACCCTTGCCCGCGGCGGGTCTGCGCCTATAGTGCCGGACGAGCTGCAAGAGAGGCACAGATGGGCGTGAAGGTTGGAATCATCATGGGGAGCCAGTCCGACTGGGCCACCATGAGCGAGGCGGCGAAGATCCTCGACGAGCTGGGCATCCCCTACGAGAAGAAGATCGTCTCGGCGCATCGCACGCCCGACCGGCTGTGGAGCTATGGCAAGACCGCGGTCGAGCGTGGCCTGCACGTCATCATCGCCGGTGCCGGCGGCGCGGCGCATCTGCCGGGCATGATGGCCTCGAAGACCCGCGTGCCGGTGATCGGCGTGCCGGTGCAGACCCGTGCGCTCTCGGGCGTCGACAGCCTTTACTCGATCGTGCAGATGCCCAAGGGCTTCCCGGTCGCGACCATGGCGATCGGCGCCGCGGGCGCGGCGAATGCCGGGCTGATGGCCGCGGGCATCCTCGCGATCACCGATGCCGATCTGGCCACGCGGCTCGACGCCTGGCGCGCCGCCCTTTCCGCTTCCATTCCTGACGAGCCCCAAGATGACTGAGACCCTCTCCCCCGGCGCCACCATCGGTATCCTCGGCGGCGGCCAGCTCGGCCGGATGCTGTCGGTCGCGGCCTCGCGCCTCGGCTTCAAATGCCACATCTTCGAACCCGGCGCCGAGCCCCCCGCCGGCCAGGTGGCCCACAAGGTCACCACCGCCTCCTATGACGATCACGCCGCGCTGCGCGCCTTCGCCGAGAGCGTCGACGTGGTGACCTACGAGTTCGAGAACGTGCCCACCGCCGCACTCGACCTGATCGAATCGATCCGCCCGATCCATCCGAACCGCAAGGCGCTCGCCACCTCGCAGGACCGGATCGTGGAAAAGAGCTTCCTGAACGGCATCGGCCTGGCGACCGCCCCCTGGGCCGAGGTGACGGACCGCGCCTCGCTCGACGCCGCCATCGCCAAGGTCGGCACGCCCTCGATCCTCAAGACCACGCGCCTCGGCTATGACGGCAAGGGCCAGATGCGGCTGAAATCGCCGGCAGATGCCGATGGCGCTTTCGCGGCGATGGCCGGGGCGACCTGCGTTCTCGAAGGCTTCGTCGATTTCTCCTGCGAGATTTCGGTGATCGCGGCGCGCGGCCTCGACGGCTCGGTGTCCTGCTTCGATCCGGGCGAGAACGTCCACCGCGACGGCATCCTGCACACGACGACGGTGCCGGCTTCGGTGCCCGGCTCCGTCGCCGCGGATGCAGTGCTGATCGCCGGCCGGATCCTGAACGCGCTCGATTACGTCGGCGTGCTGGGGGTGGAGCTGTTCGTCACACCCAAGGGCCTTCTGGTGAACGAGATCGCGCCGCGCGTGCACAACTCGGGCCACTGGACGCAGGCGGGTTGCACCGTCGACCAGTTCGAGCAGCACATCCGCGCCGTCGCCGGCTGGCCTCTGGGCGACGGCAAGCGCTATGCCGATGTCGAGATGCTGAACCTGATCGGCGATGACGTGGCGCAGATCCCCGCCCTCGCACGCGAGCCGCGCACCCAGATCCATCTTTACGGCAAGGCCGATGTGAAGCCCGGCCGCAAGATGGGCCACGTCAACCGGGTGCTGTAAGACAAAAAAGATAGGGGCTCTGCCCCTCTTGCCCCTGACGGGGCAATTCACCCCGGGATATTTTCGGAAAGCCGAAAGGCAGAGGAACGCTCTTCCTTTCGATTCGCCGCAAATATCCCGGGGGTGAATTCGGCGTAGCCGAAGAGGGGGCAGAGCCCCCTTCTGCCGCGCCGCAAGGCTCAGATCTGCGAATAGAAGCCTTCGTAGATCGGAACCAGAGTGTCGGTCTCGAACAGCGAGCTGACCGAGGTGCCCGACCAGGTATTCAGGATCGCCTGAGCGAACATCGGCGCGGTCGGCACGATGCGGATGTTCGGCGCGGCGAGCGTCTCTTCCGTCGGGTTGATCGAATCGGTGATCACCAGCGTCTTCATCACCGAAGCCTTCACCCGGTCGACCGCCGGACCCGAGAGGACGCCGTGCGTGATATAGGCGTGAACCTCGGTCGCGCCGGCTTCCATCAGCACCTCGGCCGCTTTGCACAGCGTGCCGGCGGTGTCGCAGATGTCATCGACGATGATGCACTTCTTGCCCGACACGTCGCCGATCACCGTCATGCCGGCGACTTCACCGGCCTTTTCGCGGCGCTTGTCGACGATGGCGAGCGGCGCGTTGATCCGCTTCGCCAGTTCGCGGGCACGGGCCACGCCGCCGACGTCGGGCGAGACCACCATCATGTTGTCCATCTGGCCGCGGAAGTTGTGCAGGATGTCCAGCGCGAAGATCGGCGAAGCATAGAGGTTGTCGACCGGAATGTCGAAGAACCCCTGAATTTGCGCCGCGTGCAGATCCAGCGTCAGCACCCGGTTGATGCCCGCCTCGGTCAGCAGGTTGGCGACCAGCTTCGACGAGATCGGCGTGCGCGCCTTCATCCGGCGATCCTGACGGGCATAGCCGAAATACGGGATCACCGCGGTGATCCGGTCGGCCGACGACCGCTTCAGCGCGTCGGCCATGATCAGCAGTTCCATCAGGTTGTCGTTCGCCGGATTCGACGTCGGCTGGATGATGAACATGTCCTCGCCGCGCACGTTCTCGTAGACCTCGACGAAGATCTCCTGATCGTTGAACCGTTCGACCCGGGCGTCGACCAGATTGACCGACATGCCGCGGTGCATCGACATGCGGCGCGCGATGGCCTGGGCGAGCGGCATGTTGGCGTTGCCGGCGATGAGTTTGGGTTCAGTCATGACGGACATGTGGGCCTCTGGTCTGCGCCGGCGGCGGTCGGCGGATTGGGAAGGAAGATTGCGCACGCCTTAGCACCACGCTAGCGTCCCCGCAAATATTCGCGGCAAGGGAAACAGCCCGGAATGGCCCATATCGACTACTTTTTCGGTCTCGTGAGCTCGTGGAGCTACCTCGCGGGGCTACGGCTCGAGGAAATCGCCGCCCGGCACGGGGCGAGCATCACCTATCGCCCGCTCGATCTGCTGGCGCTGTTCGACCGCACCGGAGGCACCCGACCGGCAGCGCGCCACCCGAACCGGATCGCCTACCGCGATCAGGAGCGGGCCCGGTGGAGCCGCCGTCTGGGGCTGCCGATCGTGGCGAAACCGACGATCTTCCCGCCGAATGTGGCGCCGGCCTCCTATGCGCTGATCGCCGCGCAGTCGGCCGCGGAACGCAGCGGCACCGGCGACGTGGGCGGGCTTGCCCATGCGCTTCTCGCCACGACATGGGCCGAGGACCGCGATGTCGCCTCGGACGCGGTGATCCGCGAGAAGCTGGCGGCCTTCGGCTTCGATCCGAACCTCGCCACCACCGGCCTGTTCGAGGGCGCCCTCGCCTATGAGAAGAACCTCGACGAGGCCATCGAGCGCGGCGTCTTCGGTGCCCCCTTCTACATCGTGCGCGAGACCGACCAGCGGTTCTGGGGACAGGACCGGCTCGATTTCCTTGACGAGCATCTGGACAGCCTGTGATGGACCTCGCGCCCCGGCATGGCGTCGACACTGCGGCGCAGCGGTTCGGCACGGGCGAGCGTGCGGCGCTGGCGATCCACTGTATGCTCGGCACCTCCTCGATGTGGGAGCCGGTTCTGGCGCCTCTGGGGGCTACGATCGCCGCCACCGCCTTCGATCTTCCGGGGCACGGAAAGTCGGGCCTCTGGCCCGTCGACGATACGCCCGGCGCCTACCAGACGCTTGCCACCCGGATCGCGGCAAGCTTCATCGACCGGCCGGTCGACCTGATCGGACACAGCTTCGGGGCGGTGGTCGCGCTGCGTCTCGCCGTCGCCGCCCCCGAAGCCGTGCGCAGCCTGACACTCATCGAGCCGGTGCTGTTCTCGGCCGTCGCGGACACGTCCGAGGGACATCTCTGGCGCCGCCGTCAGGACGATTACGAGACGCTTTACGCCGCCGGCGATGCCGAGGGCGCAGCGCGCGATTTCGTCGGGAAATGGGGGGTCGGCACCCCGTGGGAGGCGCTGTCCGACCGTCACCGCGCCCGCTTCACCGCGCAGATGCCGATCGTCGCCAGCGTCTCGGCATCGAATTTCAGCGATCCCGGGCAGATCTGTCGGCCGGGCGGCTTCGAGGCAATCGACGCCCCGGTCCTGCTGATTCACGGCAGCGACAGCCCGCCCGTCATGGCCGAAATCTGCGAGGCCATCGCCGGACGGTTGCCGGATGTGGGCGTCGCCTCGGTGCCCGGGGCGGGGCACATGCTGCCGCTGACCCATGCGCGGCAACTGAGCGATCTGATCGCACTCAACCTCGAGCGCAGCTGATCAGCGGATCAGGCTGAGGAACGTGTCCACCTCGGCCCCGGTCGTCGCCCAGGAGCAGACGAAGCGCGCCGCGATCATCTCGTCGGCCGGGCCTTCCGGGGCGGGATCGTCGGGCCAGAAGTAATACTCGGCCCCCGCCTTGCGCAGCCGGGCGTGAACCAGACGCGGCAGCACGGCGAAGACCTCGTTCGCCTCGGTCGGGTGCAGCAGGCTCGCGCCCGGCACGCCGAGGATCCCTTCGGACAGCCGCGCCGCCATCGCATTGGCATGGCCCGCCATCTCCAGCCACAGCCCGCCGCCGAGATAGCCCAGCATCTGCGCCGCGAGGAAGCGGCTTTTCGAGAACAGATGCCCCGCCCGCTTGCGGCGCAGCTCGAATTCCCAGGCGCGTTCCGGATCGAAGATCACCACCGCCTCGACGCCCATGCAGCCGTTCTTGGTGCCGCCGAGCGAGAGCACATCGACCCCCGCCTTCCAGCTCAGCTCCGCCGGGGTGCAGCCGAGTGCGGCGAGCGCATTCGCGAAGCGCGAGCCGTCCATATGCACCGGCAACCCGTAGGCCTGCGCCACCGCCGCGATCTCGCCCACGCTGTCGGGGGCGTAAAGCGTGCCCGCCTCGGTCGCGTTGGTCAGCGAGACCATGCCGCGCTGGATATGATGCACCCCGCCCGGCCCGGTGGTCGCGATGGTCTGCATCAGCGCCCCGGCCGACATCCGGCCATGCTCGCCCTCGACGAGAACGAGCTTCGCGCCATCGGTGAAGAATTCCGGCGCGCCGCATTCGTCGACCTCGATATGCGCCTCGCGGTGGCAGAACACCGCCTGCCAGGGCCGGGTCAGGATGGCGCACGACAGCGCATTCGCCGCGGTGCCGGTGGCGACGAAATAGACAGCGGCCTCGGGGGCCTCGAACAGGGTGCGGATCCGCGCGACGGCGGCCTCGCTGACCGCATCGGCGCCATAGGATGGCACATGCCCGGCATTCGCCGCATTCAGCGCCGCCATGATCTGCGGGGCCACGCCCGAGGTGTTGTCAGAGGCGAAATGCATCAGGGCTCCTCGATGATATACTGGTCCCAGTCGTCTTCCGGGACGTCGAGTTCGGACACCACCCGGCCGCGCACCGACTGGCCGACCTCGTGCACCGTATCGCGCGAGCCGGAAATCAGGTAGTGCCACTCCGGCAGGGGCTGACCATAATGGCGCAGCCGGTAGGCGCAGGTCTTCGGCATCCAATAGGCGATCTCGGCGATCGACTTCGGGGTCAGCTGCACGCATTCGGGCACGAAATCGCGCCGGTTTTCATAACTCATGCACTGACAGGTCTCGCAGTCGAGCAGCCGGCACCCGACGCTGGTGAACTCGAGTTCCCCGGTGTCCTCGTATTCCAGCTTGTTCAGGCAGCATTTGCCGCAGCCGTCACACAGCGCTTCCCATTCGGCCGGGTTCAGACGGTCGAGGGGCAGGGTCCAGAACTGGGGGCGCAGCGCGGTCATGGCGGGAAACTGGCGCAAACGCGCGGGAAACGAAAGCGAAAGGTTACTCTGCCGCGAGGATTTCGCGCGCGCGGTCGCTGTCGGCCTGCATCTGCGCGATCAGCGCCGGCAGCCCGTCGAAGCGCAGCTCGGGGCGCAGGTAGTCGATCAGCGCGACCGACAGGTGCTGGCCGTAAAGGTCGCCTTTGAAGTCGAAGATGAAGGTTTCGAGATTCGGGGCGTTCTCGCCGAACATCGGGCGCACGCCGAGGCTGGCGACACCGCCATAGCTGCCGGCCTGCGGCCCGGTCAGCACATCGACGCGCACCGCATAGACGCCGAGCTTCGGCAGATGCAGGCCGCTCACCGACATGTTGGCGGTCGGAAAGCCCAGATCGCGGCCGCGCTTGTCGCCGTGCAGCACCGGCCCCTCGATGCGATGCGCATGGCCGAGCATCCGGGCCGCGTCGCGCGGACGGCCCTCGCTGAGCGCGCGGCGGATCGCGGTCGAGGACACCTCGACCCCCTCGAAGGCGACGAGGGGCGCGAGCGTGACGCCGAAGCCGAAACGCCCGCCAAGCTCGCGCAGGGTCTCGCCATTGCCCGAGCGTTTGTGCCCGAAGCAGAAATCCTGCCCCACGGTGACATGGCTGACGCCGAGGCCCTCGTGCAGGATCTCGCGGGCGAAGTCCTCGGCCGACATGCCGGCGAGGGCGAGGTCGAAGGGGAGTTCGAACAGCTTCTCGACGCCGAGCTTGTCAAGCCGGTTCGCCCGGGCTTCGGCGTTCATCAGCCGGAACGGGGTTTTCGAAGGCGAGAACAGCTCGCGCGGGTGGGGTTCGAAGGTGACGACGCCGAGGGGCCCGTGCTTGCGCGCCTCCTCGATGATCGAGCGATGCCCGAGGTGAATTCCGTCGAAATTCCCCATCGCGACGGAGGCGCCGCGCGCCGATTGCGGCAGATCCTGCCACCGGGTGTATCGCTGCATCGTCATCGCCTTCCGCTTCCGGGCGTTCCAGTATGTGTGCGCGCGCACACGGCCCCGCGTCCGTCTTGTCATCCCTTGCGCCCCCCGGGCCATCGCGGGCCGGAAAGCGTGCAGGTTTTTCCTATCGCGCAGCCGCCCCCGGGTTGCAAGGGTTCCGGGCTGTGCGCGCAGGCACAGCCCCCCGGGCGCGCCACGGGGGCTCAGCGCAGCCGGCCGATGGTGTAGCGCGGTGCGCGCTGGCGCGCCTGCAGCCAGTCGTCGAGGAGTGTCTGATCAGGCGCATCGCCGTCCGGACCGAACTGCCCCGAGGCAAGACCGCCCGCGACGAAAAGCACGTCGAGCCCCTCGCCCTCGCCGCCCGCGACATCGGTGTTGATGCCGTCGCCGATCGCGAGGATCCGCGCCTCGCCGCCGCCGAGACGGCGCCTTGCGAGATCGTAGATCGGCGGATGCGGCTTGCCGAAATAGAACGCCTCGCCGCCCATGTCCTCATACAACGCGGCCAGAGCGCCGGCGCAGTAGATCCGCCGCTCGCCCATGTCGACGACGATGTCGGGGTTGGCACAAAGCATCTTCAGCCCGCGGCCCTTGGCGAGCAGGAACTTGCCGCGGTAATCTTCGGGGACTTCGGTCATCTCGTCGAACGGGCCGGTGCAGACGATGCCCTCGGCCTCCTCGAAGGCGACGCGCTCGATGTCGGCGCGGCCCTGCCAGTCCTCGGGGACCTCGGTGAAGAAGGCGTCGTCCTTCGACGGGCCGAGGTGCCAGACCTTGCGGCCGACGGCACCGGCGAACATCGCGTCCTGCGCCGCGTCGCCCGAGGTCACGATCAGGTCATAGGCGTCATGGGGCACCTTCATGCGGTCGAGCGAGGCCCGCACCTGCGCCTGAGGCCGCGGCGCGTTGGTCAGCAGAACGACCTTGCCGCCCGTGGCGCGGAAGGCGCGCAGGGCCGCCACCGCCTCGGGAAAGGCCGCGACGCCGTTATGCAGACAGCCCCACAGATCGCAGAACAGCGCGTCATAGGAAGCCGAAATCTCGGACAGGGATTGGATGATGCGGGTCATGGTGCCTCCGGCCCCGGGGCGCGCGCGGGGAGGGAGGCCCCTTGCGCGGGTTCTTGTGCGGCCCGGTTATGGCACGATGGCGCGGAAAGGCAAACCGTCCGTCGGGGGTCTGCTCCGCGGAACAGCACAGGCAGGAGGGGGCTCTGCCCCGCAAATAAGTGAAAGGGAGGGGGCTCTGCCCCCTCGGGCCTCGCGGCCCTCACCCCCGGGATATTTTCGGCAAAGCGAAAGAGAACGCGGGGAGAAGACAGACAAACGGGCGGGGATGACCCCGCCCGGATGGGACTTTGCCTTGTGCCCGGCGCGCAGCGCGCGCGGAAGCGGTCAGAGGAAGCGGATCAGACCTTGAGGGCCGGGATGATCTGCTTCTTGCGCGACATGATGCCCGGCAGAACGACGGTATCGCCCTCGACGGTGCAGCCGAAGGAGGCCTCGGCGATGCGCTTGACCAGATCGTTCGGCACCAGCAGCGTCGCTTCCTCGTTCAGGATGTCGACGACGAAGAGCAGCACCTGATCGGCACCGTCTTCGGTGGCGACGCCCGGCATCGCGGCCATCAGGCTTGCCTTGCGGTCGAGGATCAGCTTCGGCGCGGTGGTCTCGAGGACCGAAACCCGCAGCTCGGTGCCGTCGACGGTGTATTCCTTCGAATCCATCCGCAGCAGCGCGGCATCGGAGAAGGCCGAGACATCGGATTTCGCCTCGAACATCGCCGCGGCGAGTTCCGGGATCGCGACGCCGAGATCGGCGGCCAGCGCCTGAGCCACGGCCTTGTCATGCTCGGTCGTGGTGGGCGAGCGGAATTCGAGCGTGTCGGAGAGGATGCACGACAGCATCGCGCCCCGGATCGCCTTCGGCGCCTTCGCGAGATCGGCACCGATCAGGTCGTGCATGATCGTCGCGGTGCAGGCGAGCGGACGGATGGTGATCTCGATCGGGCCCTTGGTCTCCAGCCCGCCGACCAGCTTGTGATGGTCGACGATGGCGAGGATGTCTGCCTTGTTGATGCCGTCGGGCAGCTCGGCCGGGTTGTTGGTGTCGACGATGACGACCTTTTCGCCCTCGATCACGCCGGGGATGATCTCCGGCTTCTCGAAGCCCCAGTGACGGAGCAGGAAGGCGGCTTCGGTGTTGGGTTCGCCGAGCAGCGCCGGAGTGGCGGGCGTGCCCTTCACCTCGGTCAGATACCAGGCCCAGATGATGGGCGAGAAGGTCGCGTCGGTGTCGGGCGACTTGTGGCCGAAAACCTTGATGGTCATGGGATACCTCGAAAACGATTTCGCGGGCGTTTTAGCCGGTCGGGGGGGCTTTGTCACGCCTTGCGGGACGCACGCGCCAGTCGCCCCGAACGCCCTTCCGGCGCGGCGATCGGTCCTTCAGTCCTTGCGCGTGATCGTCCAGCCGTCGGCGCGCAGCAGTTCGAGCACGCCCTCCTTCCCCGACAGATGCAGCGCCCCCACCGCGACGACAACCGGCCCCTCGGCAGCGGCGGCCTCGATCACCGGGATCCAGGCGTGGTTGCGCCCGGCCGTCAGCACCGTGTCGGTCAGCTGCATCTGACGGTCGACCAGCTCCGGCGACTCGCCCGCCCGGGTGGCGAGCAGGCGCGACATCTCGAAGATCAGACGCGGCTTGCGCTCGAAATACAGGTCGCTCATCGTGGCCATCGCGGCGGGGGTCTCGTCCGCCTCGGCCGTCGCGGCGCGCAACAGGTCCAGACTGTCGGCGGGCGCGATCCGGTCGAACAGGGTGAAGACGGTGTTCCAGGGCTCGACCGCGCGGATCGGCAGGCCGCGCGCCTGAGCTGCCGCGATCAGCCCCATGTCCACGCCGCCCTTGCCCTGCGCCAGTTCGGGCGTGGCGCAGGTCGGAATCGCCAGCATCATCGCCAGAAGGGCAGGCTTCATCTTCGCCGCCACGACCGCCGGCAGACCGTGCTCCTCCGCGACCTTGATCAGGCGCTGCCAATCGGCATCGGAAAGCTGTTCGGGCAGGGTCGGGCCGGAGGTGATGAAGGTCAGATCCGGGTCCGAACTCATTGCGTCCTTGAGGGTTTTCTGCTCCTCCGGGCCAGCCTCGACCAGCAGCGCCTTCGCCCCGTCGAGCGCCGGCGTCAGCGTGTCGAGAAACCCGGTCACCCGGTCGTCGGGCATGTGATAAGTTCCGATCAGGGTCAGCTGCTGCGCCCCCTTCGTAGCCCCGAACACCAGTCCCTCGGCCCAGGGGGCAGCGTTGGCATCGGCGGTCAGCCGGGCCTGCTGTTCAGGAGCGAGGGCATTGAAGAGATTGTCGCCGACGCAGACGGCACCGGCCGGCAGACCGAACCAGAGCAAAGAAATCAATGGGGCAATGAACGAACGCAACATGTCATGTCCTTGTCGGAAAAAGCGATCACCATGGCGACCGGACGGACCGCAGCCCGGGGGCGCGCGACGGACCATGACATGCCCCCTCCGCCATGGCCAGCCCCGCCCCACCGCGGCACGTGGCGGAACAGCGACGATGACGGAGGGGCAAATTTTTCCGCCCCCCGGTGTTGACAGCCCCGGGGGGGCGTGACTAACTCCCTCGCCGTTAGCACTCGATAACGTTGAGTGCTAAACCCATTCGAACCTGGAACCTTAGGGAGTATCCCAGATGGCATTCAAACCGCTTCATGACCGTGTGCTGGTCAAGCGCGTGCAGAGCGACGAAAAGACCAAGGGCGGCCTGATCATCCCGGATTCGGCCAAGGAAAAGCCGGCCGAGGGCGAGATCGTCGCGGTCGGCGAAGGCGCGCGCAAGGACTCGGGCGAGCTGATCGCTCCCTCGGTCAAGGTCGGCGATCGCGTCCTGTTCGGCAAGTGGTCGGGCACCGAAGTCACGCTGAACGGCGAAGAACTGCTGATCATGAAAGAATCCGACATCATGGGGATCATCGCGTAATTCGCCCCCGGCGATTCCCGCGTTCCCCTGATCTCAAAGCTATTCTGAAGGAGCCAAAACAATGGCAGCCAAGGACGTCAAGTTCTCGACCGATGCCCGCGACCGGATGCTGAAAGGCGTCAATGTCCTCGCGGATGCCGTCAAGGTCACCCTGGGCCCGAAGGGCCGCAACGTCGTCATCGACAAGTCGTTCGGCGCTCCGCGCATCACGAAGGACGGTGTGTCGGTCGCGAAGGAAATCGAACTCGCCGACAAGTTCGAGAACATGGGCGCGCAGCTCGTGAAGGAAGTCGCCGCCCGCACCAATGACGAGGCTGGCGACGGCACCACGACCGCGACCGTTCTCGCTCAGGCGATCATCAAGGAAGGCCTGAAGTCGGTTGCCGCCGGCCTCAACCCGATGGACCTGAAGCGCGGTATCGACCTCGCGACCGCCAAGGTCGTGGCTTCGATCAAGGCCGCCTCGCGTCCGGTCGCCGACAGCGACGAAGTTGCCCAGGTCGGCACCATCTCGGCCAACGGCGAAGCCCAGATCGGCCGCTTCATCGCTGACGCGATGCAGAAGGTCGGCAACGAGGGTGTCATCACCGTCGAAGAGAACAAGGGCATGGAGACCGAAGTCGAAGTGGTCGAAGGCATGCAGTTCGACCGCGGCTACCTGTCGCCCTACTTCGTGACCAACCCCGACAAGATGGTCGCCGATCTCGAAGACTGCTACATCCTGCTGCACGAGAAGAAGCTCTCGTCGCTTCAGCCGATGGTGCCGCTCCTCGAGGCCGTCATCCAGTCGACGAAGCCGCTCCTGATCATCGCTGAAGACGTCGAAGGCGAGGCTCTGGCCACGCTGGTCGTCAACAAGCTGCGCGGTGGCCTGAAGATCGCTGCCGTCAAGGCTCCGGGCTTCGGCGATCGCCGCAAGGCCATGCTGCAGGACATCGCGATCCTGACCGGCGGTCAGGTGATCTCGGAAGACCTCGGCATGAAGCTCGAGAATGTCACCATCGACATGCTCGGCAAGGCCAAGAAGATCTCGATCTCGAAAGAGAACACCACGATCGTCGACGGCGCTGGCGACAAGGCCGAGATCGAGGCGCGCGTCGGCCAGATCCGCACCCAGATCGAGGAAACCACCTCGGATTACGACCGTGAGAAGCTGCAGGAGCGTGTCGCGAAGCTCGCCGGTGGCGTTGCGGTGATCCGCGTCGGCGGTCTGACCGAAGTCGAAGTGAAAGAGCGCAAGGACCGCGTGGACGACGCGCTGAACGCGACCCGTGCGGCCGTTCAGGAAGGCATCGTCGTCGGCGGTGGCGTGGCTCTGGTTCAGGGCAGCAAGGCGCTCGACGGCGTCAAGGGCGAGAACGCGGACCAGGATGTTGGCATCAGCATCATCCGCAAGGCCCTCGAAGCGCCGCTGCGTCAGATCTCGGAGAACGCGGGCGTCGACGGCGCCGTCGTTGCCGGCAAGATCCGCGAATCGGACTCGACCTCGTTCGGCTTCAACGCGCAGAGCGAAGAATATGGCGACATGTTCAAGTTCGGCGTCATCGACCCGGCCAAGGTCACCCGCACCGCGCTGGAGAACGCCGCGTCGGTCGCCGGCCTGCTGATCACCACCGAGGCGATGATCGCCGACAAGCCCGAGCCGAAGGCCGCTGCCGGCGGTATGCCCGACATGGGCGGCATGGGTGGCATGGGCGGCATGATGTAATCATCCCCGCCGGGAGTATCGGAAAGGGCGCCTTCGGGCGCCCTTTTTGTTTCGGGCGCCCCCTCCTATCCTCTCTTGTGATCGGTCGTCGCGCGCCGCTAACCTGACGGAGCGCCGCCACGCGCGCACCCTCCCGGAGCCCCCGATGCAGACCCCCCGTCGTTTTCTTCCATCGCTGTCGCTGCTGCAGGCGTTCGAGGCGGCGGCCCGGCTGCAATCCGTCACCGCCGCCGCACAGGAGCTGTCGCTGACCCAAAGCGCGGTGTCGCGCCAGATCCGCGCTCTGGAAACGCAATTGGGAACGGCGCTGTTTCACCGCGAGAAGCAGACGATCCGACTGACCTCGGGAGGGGCCTGCTATGCGCGTGAGGTGCGCGACGCGCTGCGCAAGATCTCGCAGGCGTCGATGAACCTGCGGGCCAATCCGGGCGGCGGCACGCTGTCGCTGGCGATCCTGCCGACGTTCGGCACGCGCTGGCTGGCGCCGCGGCTGCCGCGGTTTCTGGCGGATAATCCGGGGATCACGCTGAATCTGGCGACGCGGCTGGCGCCGTTCGACTTCGCCACGGAAGCGGTCGATGCCGCGATTAACTTCGGCCTTCCCGGCGACTGGCCCGGCGTCGAAAGCCTCCGGCTGATGGGAGAACAGGTCGTGCCGGCCTGCGCACCCGCGCTGCGCGAGCGGCTCGGCTTCGCCACGGCCGCCGATCTGCGCGGCGCGCCGCTGCTGCATCTGACGTCACGCCCCGACGCGTGGGAGCGGTATTTCCTGCATCACGGGGTCGATGCCGAAAACGTTTACGGGATGCTGTTCGACCAGTTCGCCACCGCGGCACAGGCGGCGGTGGCGGGCCTCGGCGTCGCGCTCCTGCCCAGCTTCCTGATCGGGGACGAGCTCGCCTCAGGGCAGCTGGTGCGCGCCCTCGATCTGCCGATGCGCCCGACCGAGGCCTACCGGCTGAGCTGGCCGAAAGAGCGCGAAGACTACCCGCCGCTCGCCCGGTTCCGCAGCTGGCTGAGCGCCGAGACCAGAATCTTCGAAGCCGGCGAACCTGAAATCGCCACGTCCCGGAAGACCGACGGCTGATCGCGGTTCAGACAATCGCCTGTTCGAGGAAGGGCTTGTTTTCGGCGATGCGCTCATAGCGCATGTCGCTCAGATCGAGGCTGCGATAGCCCCCGTAGACGATCAGCTCCATCACCGCGCGTCCGACCGCCGGCCCCTGCTGCAACCCGTGCCCCGAGAACCCGTTCTGGAATACGAAATTCGTCACCTCGGGATGACGACCGACAATGCCGTTCTGATCGAAGGTGTTGTAATCGTAATGACCCGCCCAATAGCGAACGACCTTCAGCGCCTCGAAATTCGGCGAGCGCTCGGCCAGCGCCGGCCAGCACTGCTCCTCCCATTCGGTATAGCCGGGTTCGAAATCGTCATAGGCGGGCGTGACATCCGGATCGGGCACGCCGCCGACCAGGTGATAGCGGCCCTCGGGCCGGGTCCAGACCCCGCTCGGATCGACCATCAGAGGCAGGCGGCCATCGTTCACCCGCGCGGTGCCCTCGGGGCTGTCGGCGGAATCGAAGACGAAGATGGTGCGCTTGCGCGGTTCGACCGGCAGCTCGATCCCGGCCATCGCCGCCACCTTGCCGCCGCGCGGCCCGGCGGCATTGACGACGGTGCCGGCACCGACCTTGGCGCCCGATTTCAGCGTGACACCGGTGACGCGGTTTCCCTCGCGCGCGATGCCGACCACCTCGTCTGCGATGAAATCGACGCCAAGCGCCTTCGCCTTGTTGCGCGCCCCCATCATCAGGCCGGTGTTGTCGAACCATCCCTCGCCCTTCAACCCGTAGGAGGCGAGCAGGATGTCGTCGGTATTGAGATGCGGGAAGGCCCATTTCAGCTTGTCGGCGTCCCACAGCTCGACCTCGGCGCCGGCGGCGCGCTGGACGGCGTGGTTCTCGCGCAGGATGCGGACCTGCTCGTCGGTATTCGCGAGGAACAGATAACCGCCCGGATGATAGCCAAGGCCGGGCCGGTCGCCATCGACCTCCATCAGATCGGGGAAGGCCTGAATGAACTCCAGGCCGAACTGCCCGATCCTGACATTCGCGGTGTTCGAGAACTGCACCCGGATCCCCGAGGCCGACAGCGCGGTCGAGGCGGTCGCGTAGCTCGGATCGCGTTCGACGACCAGAACCGAACCGTCGAAATCCGGGTTGGTCGCCAGCCAGAACGCCGTCGACGCCCCCATCACCGCACCGCCCACGATCACGACATCGTAACAATCGCGCATCTGTCCCTGTCCCGTTCTTCCGGCACACTTCCGGCCGGCTGTTTCGTTGCCTCAATCTGCGGCGGTTTCGCGTCCCGGGGCCAATTCGGAATGCGCGAGGGGTCATTCTGCTGTGGAATGACCCCGCGGCACCGTGCCGGCACGCGCGGGGAAAGGAAACGTTAACCAGCCATTCAGGGCCTGCGGATATTCAAGGTAGATGGACGGGGCGGTTGCTGCTATGTCGCCCACAACCGGAGGGAACGATGCTGCGCAAGATCTGGACCGAATTCATCCTGCTGCTTCTGCGCCGCCCCGCCCGCTATCAGGTGGCGGCGCTGTGCTGGCGTCCGGCCGGGGCGCCAGAGGGCGCCTCCGGGACCGATGCCCCCCGAACCGACGAAATCGAGGTGCTGGTGGTGTCCTCGCTGACCACGCACCGCTGGATCCTGCCCAAGGGCTGGCCGAAGGACGGGCGCAGCGGCGCCGAAACCGCGCTGGAAGAGGCCTGGGAAGAGGCCGGCATCCGCATCATCGGCGAGCCCCCGGTGCATATCGGCCGCTACGCCTATCACAAGCGGCTGCGCGGAGACGTGCCCGTGCGCACGCTGGTCGATGTCTTTGCGGTGCGCATCCGCGGGCTGCTCGACCATTACCCCGAGGAAGGCCGGCGCGAACGGGTCTGGCTGTCGCCCGCCGAAGCCGCCGATCGCGTTCAGGAACCCGAGCTGAAAGCACTGCTGCGCGACTGCGCCCGGCGGATCAGCGCCGCGGCCGCGCAGGCCTGAACCGGGACATCAGGAAGAGACGCACGTGGACAAGCGAACCGAACCCTCCCGCCCCGTTTCCCCCGAAACTGCCGAGAAATCCGGACGCCCGGAACCCGGCTGGCAGGCGCTCGACCGGGATCTGAACAGGATCTCGCGCGTCGAATACGCGACCATTTACCTGTCGCGCTCGTTGGTCGCGGTGGGGCTGGGGCTGGTTTTCGTGGCGCTGGCGGCGCTGTGGGCGGCGCTGATCGTGGGCGGCACGCCGGGCGGGCTGACCATCGTCGTGGCCGCGGCCTTCGGTGCCTACCTGGCACTGAATATCGGCGCGAACGACGTGGCGAACAACATGGGTCCGGCGGTCGGGGCGAATGCGCTGCCGATGCTGGGCGCACTGGTCATTGCCGCGGTGTGCGAGACGGCGGGTGCCCTGATCGCCGGCAGCGACGTCGTGAGCACCATCGCCAGCGGCATCGTAGCGCCCTCGAGCTTCTCCGACGGCTCGGTCTTCGTGCTGGCGATGCTGGCGGCGCTGCTGTCCTCGGCGCTGTGGATCAATCTGGCGACCTGGATCGGCGCGCCGGTCTCGACCACCCATGCCATCGTGGGCGGCGTGATGGGCGTAGGGGCGGCGGCAGCCGGGCTCGGTGCGGTCGAATGGGGCACCATGTCGCGCATCGCGGCCAGCTGGGTGATCTCGCCGATCATGGGCGGCGGGCTCGCGGCGCTGGCGCTGTGGGTCATCAACCGCCTGATCATCGAGCGCGACGACAAGGTTGCCGCGGCCCGCACCTGGGTGCCGGTGCTGATCGGGGTGATGGCCTGGGCCTTCGGAACCTATATCGCGCTCAAGGGCCTGAACAACCTGTTCCCGGTGACGCTCGGGACGGCGGCGCTGATCGGTCTGGCGGTGGGCGGGCTGTCGTGGCTGGCGGCGCGGCCCTATGTGCGGCGGCAGGCGGCACATCTCGATAACCGCAACCGCTCGCTCAAGGTGATGTTCCAGCTGCCTCTGGTGCTGTCCGCCGCTTTGCTGAGCTTCGCGCATGGCGCGAATGACGTGTCGAACGCGATCGGGCCGCTCGCTGCGATCGTGCAGACGATGAGCGGTGCGCAACAGGGCGGAACCCTCGATATCCCGCTGTGGGTGATGGTGATCGGGGCGCTTGGAATCTCGGTCGGGCTGATGCTGTTCGGACCGCGGCTGATCCGCATGGTCGGCGACCAGATCACCAAGCTGAACGCGATGCGCGCCTATTGCGTCGCGTTGTCCGCGGCGATCACGGTGATCGCGGCCTCGTGGCTGGGGCTTCCGGTCAGCTCGACCCATATCGCGGTGGGCGGAATCTTCGGCGTCGGCTTCCTGCGCGAGGCGATCGAGGCACGGCGCATGGCCTCCGGCCCGGGCGAGGACACCCCGCCCCACCTCGCCCACGAGGAACGGCGCCGGCGCAAGCTGGTCCGGCGCTCGCATTTCATGACGATCCTTGCGGCGTGGATCATCACCGTTCCGGCCACGGCGCTGCTCTCGGCACTGGTGTTCCGGGCGCTGCGGCTGGTCTGAGACAAGGGAGCCCCCGGGCAGGACGAAACCGGATCCGCCTCACAGACTGGCAAACCGCTCCTGCGTCATCAGGGTGATATCCTCTGCGCTCAGCCCGCCGGCATTTGCCACCTCGACCACCCTTTCGCCGTTGAAGGTGACCCAGGCAGAGCCCGGCGTTCCGGACGGCTCGACCGTGACATGCGCCCCACTCAGATCGCTTTCGGTGTCACAGACCAGAACGATCCGGTCCGTCCCCGGCTGGTAATCGGTGATCGAGGCCGGAGCCTCTGGCGCGATCCAGTCGCCAAGGGTGAAGTCGTCCGCCCCCTCGCCTCCCGACAGCACATCGCCCGATCCGCCGACCAGCGTGTCGTCGCCCGTTCCGCCGTTCAGATAATCGCCCGAGGCCCCGCCGGTCCCGGCCGAAGCCGGGTCCGTGCCCGCACTGTCTTCCTGTGACGCCTCAGTGCAGTCCTGCGCCGTCGCCCCGATCGCGCGAGTCTCCGGACCGGCCGCGGCAGAACCGTCGCCCTGCGCCACGGCAGACCAGTCCGCGGCCGGAACCCCGCTGCCGATCAGCAGATCGTCGCCCGTTCCGCCATCCACGACATCTTGCCCGGAGCCTCCGGACAGCACGTCATCGCCGCAACCGCCCTGCAGGCTGTCGTCGCCCGCGCCACCGTCGAGACGGTCGTCTCCCTCGCCACCGATCAGGGCATCCGCCCCGGCTCCGCCCGCCAGACTGTCGGCCCCCGGCCCGCCCGACAGAGCATCGTCCCCCGCCCCGCCGTCCAGAGCATCGTCCCCCTCGCCACCGTCCAGCGTATCCGCCCCCGCTCCGCCGGACAGACTGTCATCCCCGCCGTCGCCGGTCAGGGCATCGGCGCCGGCATCGCCTGACAGGGTGTCGTCCCCGCCATAGCCGTCGATCTGGTCGTTTCCGTCGCCGCCGGAAATCCGGTCATCCGCCGCATCGCCCCACAGCTTGTCCGCCCCCGGGCCCGCCGTGGGCGAGGCCGCACGCTCCGGCGTATCGAACCCGTCCGAGGTCGCCGTCCCGGTCGCGGGATCGACGACATCGCCATCCTGCCCGGTATCGCCCGCCTCTGCACCGGCATCGTTTTCCTGCGCCGCATCGGCCTCGTCTGCGCCGTCCTTCATCTGACCGGCCAGATCCAGCAGATCCGGCCCGGTTCCCGCGCCGTCCCCGCCCCCCGGGTCCGCCGCATCGCCGCCCTCTGCATCCGGATCCGCTTCCTCGCCCGGCAACGGCACGATCAGCGCCAGCGCCGAACCGAACACCATCATCCCCACGAATCCGGCCATCATGAACATGATACCCCCCACACACCGCTACCCGAGCGAAGGGATGCCACCGTTACCAGAGTCGCGAAAGAGCGAAGGCCGGGCAATCCCCGGCCTTAACCATTGTTTTCAATGCGATAGTTAACGAAACCCGTTCAGACCCAAAGTTCCGGCTGCCGCTCGTAACCGATGTAAAGCGGATGCTTCGGCGCCCCGGCCTTGGTCAGCCCGAGATGGAACAGCTCGCGCCCGGTTCCGCGCAACAGCGCCTCGACATGCCGGCCGCGGTCCAGATGCGCACCATGCGAGCCCCAGGCACAGACGATCCTCGCCCCCGGCCCCGCAGCCCAGTCCACGCTGTCGAGGATCGCACGGTCATTCTCCGGCCCGACGGGATCGGGCTGGGCGCGCATGTCCTTCGGATCGGTGGCGCGCCAGGCGAAGATATTGGTCACCCGGAACGCGCCGAAGCCAAGCGTGCGCGCCCGCCGCTCGCAGCGTTCGACGGTCGGGTCATTCTGCACCTCGGTCGCGGTCGAGGGGTTGAGCATCACGAACAGCGCCCGCGGCCCCGCCGCATCCCAGGTCCGGGTCAGCAGGTAACGATAGCGCTCATCGTCGGAGTAGACCGCGACCGAGGGCGCATCGCCCTTGACATGCTCTCGCGTGATCATCTCTCGCCCTTTCGGCTTTCCACAAATATCCTGGGGGTGAGCGCGGCACGCGCGAGGGGGCAAAGCCCCCTGCCCGTCCACCGCCAAAGCCCCGCCTACAGGTTGAACACCCGCGCCGGATGCAGCTCGCCGCCCATGTAGCGGCCGACGGCGACCGGACGGCCCTCGTAGCTCGCCCAGACTTCCTCGCCGAATTCGACGCCCGTCGCGATCACCATGCCCGGATTGCCGTGGCTCAGCCGCACCGCACCCTCGGCCGTCGCGCGCACCTCGGTCAGATCCTCGAGCCCGATCTCCAGCGGCTGCACCAGCGCATCGAGTTCCGGCGTCCGCGCCAGCCGCTCGACGGTTTCCAGCGTCTGCGCATCGGTCACGCTGAACGGCCCCGCCCATTCGCGGCGCAGCCATTGCACATGGCCAAGACAGCCGAGCGCGCGGCCCAGATCGCGCGCGATCGAGCGCACATAGCCGCCCTTGCCGCAGACCATCTCGAATTCCGCGGTATCGGCATCGGGACGACCGATCAGGATCAGGCTCTCGACGAACAGGGGCCGCGCCGCGAGCTCCATCCGCTCGCCCTCGCGCGCCAGATCATAGGCCCGCTCGCCATCGACCTTCACCGCCGAGAACTGCGGCGGAACCTGCTGGATGTCGCCGCGAAACGCCGGCAGCGCCGCTTCGATCTCGGCGTCCGAGGGCCGCGCGGCAGAGGTCTCGATCACCTCGCCCTCGGCATCGTCGGTGGTGGTCGCGGCGCCAAAACGCACGAGGAAGCGATAGCATTTCATCGCGTCGGTGACATAGGGCACCGTCTTCGTCGCCTCGCCGAAGGCCACCGCGAGAACCCCCGTCGCCGCGGGGTCCAAAGTCCCCGCATGGCCCGCCTTCTTCGCGTCGAGCGCCCAACGCAGCTTGCTCACGACCGCGGTCGAGGTCACCCCCGCCGGCTTGTCGATCACGATCCAGCCCGAAATGTCGCGACCCTTCTTGCGGCCCATTGGTCCCTCCGGTTTCAGAAGGCCCGCCTGCTAGCGCGGGACGGGCCGAAGGTCAATCGTGCGCGACCATGCCGACGATCGGGCCGACCGGAAAACCGAAGTCGTTGCGCCCCTCTCCGGGCACCGCGAGCCGAGAGATCGAGCCGTCGAAATACAGCGCGTCCCGCGCCCCCAGAGCATCGCGGAAGAACCGCGCGAAGCGGTGGAAATTCACCGGCTTGTCCGAGATCGCGAACCATGCCGTCTGCCCGTCCGCCGAAACGCCCACGCCGTTGCGGATGTAAACGCTGTCGCTGTCCGCGAGGAACCGCGGATGCAGCTCTCCGCCCAGCACCAGCATCGGCCCCGACTGGGTGGCATAACGGCACGCCGGCCGGCGCGCGGCATACTCCGACGTCTCGAAGATGCTGAACCCGGTGCCGCCGTCGGGCGTGCCGATGCACAGCACACCGTTGGGCGTCAGGCTGAAATTGCCGCCGCTCGAACGCGTCACCAGCGGCGCGATTTCCTGCCCGTCCTCGACATAGAGACCCACCGGGCTGCGATCGGCTTCGAACATGCCGGCATTCATCGCGAAGACCAGTCGCTCGCCCGGTTTCAGCACGTCCTGCACCCGCGCCGGAGAGCCGATCGGCGCATCGCCCGATTTCAGCCACAGCCGCACGTCGTCGGTGGCCTTCGCCTCGCAGACGGTGAAGGGAATGTCCTCGAAATCGACGGTGCGACAGGGGTCCTCGGCCAGCGCGGCGCGCGGCACGAGGACCGAAAGCGTGAAGAGCAGACTAGCCCAGAGCGTCCGCATCGTCGTCATCGTCGTCGCGCTTGGCGATATCGCGCTGCACCGTCTCGTCCGAGAACATCCGCCGCGTCTCGTCGAGACGGTCGAAAGTGTCATCGAGGCGGAAACGCAGCTCGGGCGTCGATTTGGTGGTCAGCCCCTTCGAGACGTGATGGCGCAGCTCGCCGCTGTGCCGGCGCAGTGCCGCGAGCATCGCCTGACCGCTCTCGCCGCCGAGCGTGCCGCCCAGCGGCGCCACATAGACCGTCGCCACCTTGAGGTCGGGCGAGCAGCGCACCTCGCCCACGGTGATCGAGATCTTGTTCAGGTCGGGGTCATGGACCTCGGCCCGGATCAGCACGTCCGAAAGCGTGCGCCGGATGAGTTCGCCCACCCGGAGCTGTCGTTGCGAAGGGCCATCGCCCGAGGAAAAACGGTTCTTTGCCATATCCCGCACATAGTCGGTTGCGATGCGTCCCGCAACTCGGGCCTTTGCGAGAACCGGCCCGAAGGATAAGAAATCCCCCGACAGCAAGGAGAAACACATGACCGACCTTCCCGGAATCGTCATCACCGGAGCCTCGGGGCGCATGGGGCGGATGCTGATCCGCGCGGTAACGGAGGCGGAGGCAGCCGGCAAGGCCCGCCTCGCGGGTGCGCTGGTGCGTCCGGGGCACGCCTGGGTCGGCCGCGACGTGGGCGAGGCGATGGGCGGCGCGCCGCTCGGCGTCACCGTGACCGACGACCCGCTCGAAGCCTTCGCGAAGGCGCGCGCGGTGATCGACTTCACCACGCCCGAGGCCTCTCTCGGCTTCGCGCGGCTCGCGGCGCAGGCCCGCGCGGTCCATGTGATCGGCACCACGGGCTTCGAGAAGGCGCAGCTTGCCGCCCTCGACCCCTGCGCGCGGCACGCGGTGATCGTGCGGGCGGGCAACATGGGGCTCGGGATCAACCTGCTGACGCAGATGGTGCGCAAGGCGGCCGAGGTTCTGGACATCGAGTGGGACATCGAGGTGGTCGAGGCGCATCACAACCGCAAGGTCGACGCGCCATCGGGCACGGCGCTGATGCTCGGTCAGGCGGCGGCCGACGGGCGCGGCATCGAGCTCGACGAAAATACCGAGGCGGGGCGCAATGGCATCACCGGCCCGCGCAAACCGGGCGCCATCGGGTTCTCCTCGATCCGCGGCGGCGACATCGTGGGCGAGCATGACGTGATCTTCGCCACCGCCGGCGAGCGGGTGATCCTGCGCCATGTCGCGACCGACCGGATGATCTTCGCCCGCGGCGGGGTCAAGGCGGCGCTCTGGGGGCTCGAGCGCAAGCCCGGCCAGTATGACATGATGGACGTTCTCGGCCTGTGATGCGGGGCTAAGGAGGGGGCTTTGCCCCCTCGCCCTGCGGGCTCACCCCCAGGATATTTGAGGCGAATCGAAAGCAGGCGCCGCTCCGGGATGGAGGGCGCCTGTGCTCTTTCGCTTTGCTGAAAATATCCTCGGGGGTCCGGGGGCAGACAGCCCCCGGGGCCGGGCACGGGGACGCGATCAGAAGTCGATCGCGAGGCCCTTCTTCTCCCAGTCGCCATAGCGCACCGGCTCCGGCCCGTCTCGGCCGCCGAGTTCGGTCGGCAGCGCCGTTCCCTTTGCCGCCTTGCGCCGTTCCTCGGCCTCGGCCAGCGCGCGCAGCGCGGCGGGGGGCAGATCGGTCTTCGCCTGTTCGCTCATGATCGGACTCCGGTTCCTTGTCAGGGGCTCGGTTCCGATATAGTCCGCGCGCAAACCCGCAACAAGGGAAGGAGATCGGGCCCATGTCCGGCATCGACCTCGCACGACGCGCCGCCTGCGCGCTGATCACCGGTGTTCTCGACGAACGCCAGACGCTGGCCGAGCAGATCGGCGCCGAAGCACTCGACGGGCTCTCGCCTTCCGAGCGCGCCCGCGCGCAGCGATTGGCGCTCGATTGCCTGCGCAATCTGCCGCGCGTCGAGGCGATGCTGAAGCCGCATCTGCGCCGCCGCCCGCCCGCCGACGTGCTGGCGCTGCTGCGCCTCGGCACGACCGAGCTGTGCGTCGAGGGCGTGCCCGCGCATGGCGTGGTCAATGCCGCGGTGGCGCTGGTGCATTCGGGCGGGCGCCGGGTCGAGGGCTATGCCGGTCTCGTCAACGCGGTGCTGCGCAAGGTGGCCGAGGACGGCGCGCGCTGGTCCGCCCTGCCGGTGCCGGCGCTGCCCGGCTGGCTGCGCGGACGGCTGATGTCGGCCTGGGGCAAGGTCGCCGTGATGCGGATGGAAGAGGCACACCTCGCCGGTGCCCCCCTCGATCTGACGGCGCGCGGCGATGCGGCGGCGCTGGCCGGGGCGACCGGCGGGCAGCTTTTGCCGACGGGCTCGGTGCGTCTGGCCTCGGGCACGCAGGTCACCGCGCTGCCGGGCTATGCCGAAGGCGAGTGGTGGGTGCAGGACGCGGCCGCGGCACTGGCCGCCCGTGCCGTCGCGGCACAGCCGGGAGAAGAGATTCTCGATCTTTGCGCCGCACCGGGCGGAAAGACGCTGCAACTCGCCGCCGCGGGCGCGCAGGTCACCGCGCTCGACATCTCCGAAGGGCGGCTCGAACGGCTGCGCGAGAACCTCGACCGCTGCCGGCTGAGCGCCGAGGTGATCGCCGCCGACGCGCTGATCTGGGAGCCGGAGCGGCGCTTCGACGCCATCCTGCTCGACGCGCCCTGTTCCGCCACCGGCACGATCCGCCGTCATCCCGACCTGCCGCAGGTCAAGCAATCCTCCGACATCCGCGATCTCGTCGCGCTTCAGGCGGCGCTGCTCGACCGCGCGCTCGGCTGGCTGAAACCGGGCGGGCGACTGGTTTACTGCACCTGTTCGCTCCTGCCCGACGAGGGCGAGGCGCAGATCGCCGCCGCCCTCGTCCGGCATCCGGGGCTGAGCGTCGAGCCGGTCGAGATCGCCGGCACCGATCCCGAGTGGCACACCGGGAACGGCGCGCTGCGGCTGCGGCCCGACTACTGGCCCGAAATGGGCGGCATGGACGGCTTCTTCATCGCCCGCCTGCGCCCCTGAGCCGCCCCCCTCTGCCGATCCCAATGGCAGTCCGCGCCGCGCCGGTTTATCCTGCGCGGGCATTTCCCGACGCGATACAGAACGGACCAGGACATCATGTCTGGCAAGATCAGCCCCCTGTCGTCTTCCCCGAGCCGCGGCCGCCTCGACGCCTGGCGCGACCGGCGCGCATTGCGTGCCGCCGCCCCCGTGCCGAGCGGCTTCGTCACCGAACCGGCACCGCGCTCGATCGGGCTGTTCGCGCGCGGCCGGCAGCTGATGGCGGGGCGCTTCCCCTATGAGGGCTGCACCATCGAGGCCCCCGACACCGCCCCCTGGGATCTGAGCGAGACCGATCCGGCCTTCGTCACCGCGATGCAGAGCTTCGTCTGGCTCGACGATCTGGCCGCGGTGGCCGAGCGCCCGGCGCGCGCCCGCGCGCAGGACTGGGCCTTCGACTGGATCGCGCGGCAAGGCACGGGCGAGGGTCCGGGCTGGACGCCCGAGATCACCGGCCGGCGGCTGCTGCGCCAGATCAACCACGGCGCCTTCCTGCTCGCCGGGCGCACCCGCGCCGAGGCGGAGGCGCTCTTCACCACCCTCGGCCGTCAGGTGCAGTTCCTGTCGCGGCGCTGGTCCTCGGTTCCCGCGGGGACCGGACGTCTCGGCGCGCTGTGCGGGATGGTCTGTGCCACCGCGATGCTGCGCGGGCTGGAGGGGCAGACGGACAGCGCCCTCGCCGCGCTCGCCGCGGAGTGCGACACCCTCATCGGCGCCGATGGCGGCATCGCCAGCCGGAACCCCGAGGAGCTGCTGGAAACCCTCGGGCTGCTCGTCGACACCGTGGGCACGCTGAAATCCGTCACCCGCACCCCGGCCGAAGGGATCTCGAACGCCATCGCGCGCATCGTGCCCACGCTGCGGCTGCTCCGGATGCCCGATGGCGGGCTCGCGCGGTTCCATGGCGGCGGTTGCGGCGCGCCCGGGCGGCTCGATGCGGTTCTGACGGCCTCCGAGGTGCGCACCCCCGCGCCCGACGAACCCGCCATGGGCTTCGTGCGGTTGCAGGCCGCGGGCACGGCGCTGGTCGTCGATGCTGCCGCGCCGCCCGCGGGGGCGGCATCGGCCCATGCCCATGCCTCGACGCTCGCCTTCGAGATGACCTCGGGGCGCCGGCCGCTGGTGGTGAACTGCGGCGCGGGCGAAAGTTTCGGACCGGACTGGGCGCTTGCCGGGCGCGCCAGCGCCTGTCAGTCCACGCTGTCGCTCGAAGGGTATTCCTCGTCGCGCTTCGGACGGGCCCACAAGACCGGCGCGGGCCCCGAAAGTCTGCTCACCGAGACCCCGGACGAGGTCTGGACCCGCCCCGAGGACCCACCGCGCCGCCATGCGCTGTTCGGTCATGACGGCTACCGCGCCACCCACGGGCTGACACATCTGCGCGAGCTGTCCCTCACCCCTGATGGCGACGGGCTGCATGGCACCGACTCCATCGGCGCGATGTCGCCCGTGGACACGAAGCTGACCGAGGCGGTGCTCGACCGCGCCGGCATCCGCGGCATCCCCTATCAGCTGCGCTTCCATCTGCACCCCGATGTCGATGCCACGCTCGACATGGGCGGATGGGCGGTGTCGATGGCGCTGAAATCGGGCGAGATCTGGATCTTCCGCTTCGACGGGCAGGTCGATCTGACGCTTGCCCCCTCGGTCTGGCTTGAAAAGGGGCAGCCCGGCCCGCGCGCCACGCGCCAGATCGTGCTTTCGGGGCGCTTGCTCGAACCCAGCCAGCAAATAAGCTGGACGTTCGAGAAAGCACAGGTTACCCCCGCGCCCATACGCGACTAGCGGCGCCAAGCGCGCCCCGACATCTGAGCATAAGGACTGCCAGCCATGACCAGACCCGTCCACATCACCCGCGCCCTGATCTCCGTTTCCGACAAGACCGGGCTGATCGACTTCGCCCGCGCCCTTGCCGCGCGCGGCGTCGAGCTGCTGTCGACCGGCGGCACCGCCAAGGCGCTGCGGGTCGCGGGTCTGACGGTGCGCGACGTGTCCGAGGTGACCGGCTTCCCGGAGATGATGGACGGCCGGGTCAAGACGCTGCATCCGGTGGTGCATGGCGGCCTTCTGGCGCTGCGCGACAACCCCGAGCATGTCGCCGCGATGAAGGATCACGACATCGCGCCGATCGACCTTCTGGTCGTCAACCTCTACCCGTTCGAAGCGACCGTCGCCAAGGGCGCGCCCTATGACGAGTGCATCGAGAACATCGACATCGGCGGCCCGGCGATGATCCGCGCGGCGTCGAAGAACCACGCCTTCGTCACCACCGTGGTCGATGTCGAGGATTACAACGCGGTTCTGGCCGAGCTCGACGCCAACGACGGCGCCACCACCTACAGCTTCCGCCAGAAGATGGCCCAGATCGCCTATGCCCGCACCGCCGCCTATGACGCCGCGGTCAGCACCTGGATGGCCAAGGCGATCGAGGAAGACACGCCGCGCCGCCGCGCCTTCGCCGGCACCCTCGCCCAGACCCTGCGCTATGGCGAGAACCCGCATCAGAAGGCGGCGTTCTACCTCGACGGCTCGAACCGTCCGGGCGTCGCCACCGCGAAGCAGTGGCAGGGCAAGGAACTGTCCTACAACAACATCAACGACACCGATGCCGCCTTCGAGCTGGTCGCCGAATTCCCGACGGAACAGCCCGCCTGCGCCATCATCAAGCACGCCAACCCCTGCGGCGTCGCCACCGGCAAGACCCTGGCCGAGGCCTATGCCCGCGCCTTCGACTGTGACCGGACCTCGGCCTTCGGCGGCATCATCGCGCTGAACGGCACGCTGGACGAAGCGACCGCGAAGGAAATCGTCGGCATCTTCACCGAGGTCGTCATCGCCCCCGACGCGACCGAGGGCGCGAAGGCCGTCTTCGCCGCGAAGAAGAACCTGCGCCTGCTGACCACCGGCACGCTGCCCGACGTCAAGGCACCGATCACCACCTTCCGCCAGGTCTCGGGCGGGTTCCTGGTGCAGGACAAGGACAACGGCATCATCACCGAGCACGATCTGAAGGTCGTCACCGAGCGCGCGCCGACCGATCAGGAGGTCAGGGACCTGCTGTTCGCCTGGACCGTCGCCAAGCACGTGAAGTCGAACGCCATCATCTACGTCAAGGACGGGGCCACCGTGGGCGTCGGTGCCGGTCAGATGAGCCGCGTCGATTCGACCCGCATCGCGGCGCGCAAGTCGCAGGACATGGCCGATGTGCTCGGTCTGGCCGAGGCGCCGGTCAAGGGGTCGGTCGTGGCCTCTGACGCGTTCTTCCCCTTCGCCGACGGTCTCATCACCGCCGCCGAGGCCGGTGCGACCGCGGTGATCCAGCCGGGCGGCTCGATCCGCGATCAGGACGTCATCGACGCCGCGAACGAGCGCGGTCTGGCGATGGTGTTCACCGGTATGCGCCACTTCCGTCACTGATCGTCCATCGCACAGAGAGGCTCCGTATGCGTCTGACCGTCTGGATTGCGGCTGCGGTTTTCCTGATCGACCAGATCAGCAAGTATCTCGTGGTCGAGGTTCTCGATCTGGCGCATTACGGGGCCATTGACGTGTTGCCGCCCTGGCTGAATTTCCGCATGGCGTGGAATCAGGGCGTCAACTTCGGCCTGATGGCCGGCGAGGATCAGCTGACCCGCTGGGGTCTGGTGGTTCTGTCGCTGGTGATCTCGGGCTGGGTCTGGGTCTGGGTGTCGCGCAGCGGACGGCAGTCGCCGCGGATGCTGGCGGCGGCCGGGTTGCTGATCGGCGGCGCACTCGGAAACGTGATCGACCGGGTGATCTATGGCGCGGTCGCCGATTTCCTGAACATGTCGCTGCCGTTCTGGGAAAATCCGTTCTCGTTCAACGTCGCCGATATCGCGATCTTCTTCGGCGCCATCGGGCTGGTGATGTTCAGCGGCGAGGACAAGGCGAAATCCACCCCGAAACCGGACAAGGCAAAAGCCCGCCGCTGAGCCCGCAAGGGGACGTGACGGGCCGGTTGCGATAGGCTAAGACGGATCGCGAAAGAAACAGGGAGTTCTCCATGCGTGCGACGATCGGACGGCTCGGCATCGCGGTTGCGATCGCGGCTCTCGTCGCCGGATGCGGCTCGGACAAGACGCCCGAGCTGATGAACCTGCGCAAGACCGGGCAGGGCCCGGACGAGTTCAGCATCCTGCCGACAAAGTCCTTGCAGATGCCGGAAAATCTGGCCGCGCTGCCGGTGCCCACGCCGGGCGGGACCAATATCACCGACCCGACGCCCGCCGCCGATGCCATCGCGGCGCTCGGTGGCAAGCCGCAGCAGATCACCGGAAAACTGCCGGCGGCAGATTCGGCACTGCTCGCGCGCGCCGACCGCTTTGGCGCCGATCCCGCGATCCGCCAGACCCTCGCGGCCGAGGATCTGACCTGGCGGCAGCATCACAACGGGCGTCTGCTCGAACGGCTGATGCGCAACAGCGTCTACGCCAGTGCCTATGAGCCGATGGCGCTCGACCAGCGGGCCGAGCTGGAACGCTGGCGCAGTGCCGGCGTGCCGACGCCCGGCGCTCCGCCCTCATCGGTGGCGCAAAAGGCCCTTCCGCGGACCAACTGATCCGTCGCGGACGGATCACATCCGCGTCAGCCGGTCACGAGCCGGGGTTGTGGCCGGAGGGATGCCCTGTAGTCTCTGCCCCGGCCCGCGACCGGGCCCGGAACACTGCGGAGGGAACCCGATGTCGCGCGTATTTCTGAAGACGGGCCTGAAAGCGGCCGCGCTGGCAATCGTGCTCGTCCCCCTGGCCGAAGCCCCTGCCGAGGCTGCAGAAATCAGCAATTTCACCCTGAACAACGGCCTTCAGGCCGTGGTGATCGAGGATCACCGCGCCCCGGTCGTGGTGCAGATGGTGTGGTACAAGGCGGGCTCGGCCGATGAGGTCCGCGGCAAGTCGGGGATCGCGCATTTCCTCGAACATCTGATGTTCAAGGGCACGGACACGATGGCCGCGGGCGAGCTGTCGAAGACCGTCTCGGCGAACGGCGGTTCGGACAACGCGTTCACCTCGTATGATTACACGGCCTATTTCCAGCGCATCGCGGCCGACCGGCTGCCTCTGGTGATGCGGATGGAGGCCGACCGGATGGAGCATCTGAAGCTCTCGCCAGACGACTGGCAGACCGAACGTCAGGTGATCCTCGACGAGCGCCGCCAGCGCACCGACAGCAACCCGAATGCGCTTTTCGCCGAGCAGGCCCGCGCGGCGCAGTTCCTCAACAGCCCCTATGGCACGCCGGTGATCGGCTGGAAGCAGGAGATGGAGGGGCTGACCCGCGACGACGCGCTCGCCTGGTATCGTCGCTATTACGCGCCGAACAACGCGGTGCTGGTGGTCGCAGGCGACGTGACGCCCGATCAGGTGAAACAGCTCGCCCAGCAATATTACGGCCCGCTCGTTCCCTCGGAGACGATCCCGCCGCGCATCCGCCCGCAGGAGCCGCCGCAGCTTGCCGCGCGCCACCTCGATTACAAGGACGCCCGCGTCGCCCAGCCCTATCTGACGCGCAGCTATCTGGCCCCGGCCCGCACCCCGGGCGATCAGAAGACCGCCGCGGCGCTGACCATCCTGTCCGAGATCCTCGGTGGCAATCCCCAGACCTCGGTTCTGTCGCGCGATCTGGTCTATGACAGCGGCGATGCGATCTGGGCCACGACGGATTACGACGGCATGTCCATCGACAAGACCACGTTTTCCATCTCGATGATGCCGGCGCCAGACATCGGGCTGCCGGAGGCGGAAAAGGCCCTCGATGCCGCGCTGGCGAAGTTTCTGAAAGACGGCATCGACCCGGCGCAGTTCGAGCGCATCCGCACCCGCATCCGCGCCGGCCAGATCTACGAGCAGGACAGCGCGCAGTCTCTGGCGATGCGTTACGGCGAGGCACTGGCCTCGGGGTTCTCGGTCAGGGATGTGCAGGACTGGCCCGACGTGCTGATGTCGGTGAGCGAAGACGACGTGATGGCGGCGGCACGCGCCGTGCTGGTGCCGGCGGCCTCGGTCACCGGCTATGTGGAACCGGCGCCGAACGACGGCTCGGCGCCTCAGGTGGCGGCCGATCCCGGCGCCATGAACGGAGGCACCACGCGATGATCCGTCTGTCTTTCCGGCGTCTTGTGGCGCCCGTGCTGCTGCTTGGCGCACTGTTCGCCGCCCTGCCCGCGGCGGCGATCGAGGTGAAGGAAGTCACCTCTCCGGGCGGGATCACCGCCTGGCTGGTCGAGGAGCACGACATCCCCTTCACCGCGCTGGAAATCCGGTTCCGCGGCGGCACCTCGCTCGATGCGCCGGGCAAGCGCGGCGCGATCAACCTGATGACCGCGACGCTCGAGGAAGGTTCGGGCGATTACGACAGCCAGGGCTTCGCCGCGGCGCAACAGGCGCTGGCGGCGGGTTTCAGTTTCGACGTGGATGACGATGCGCTGTCGGTCTCGGCGAGGATGCTCAGCGACAACCGCGACAAGGCGGTCGAGCTGCTGCGCGGTGCGCTGACCGATCCGCATTTCGATCAGGCTTCGCTCGACCGGGTGCGCGGCCAGGTGCTGTCGATCCTCGCCGCGAATGCCCGCGACCCGCAGGCCATCGCCGCCGAGGCGTTCCGCAAGGCGGCCTTCGGCACCCATCCCTATGGCAGCGATCCGAACGGCACCGTCGAAAGCGTGAAGGCCCTGACCCGCGAGGACATGTTCGACGCCAGGGCCCGCGTGATGACGCGCGACCGGATGGTGGTCTCGGCGGTGGGCGACATCACCCCCGAGGAGCTGGGCCCGATGCTCGACCGGCTGCTTGGGGCGCTGCCGGCGACCGGCGCGCCGATGCCGCCGAAGGCCGGGGTCGCGCTGAAACCCGGCACCACGGTCATTCCCTTCGAGGGGCCGCAAAGCATCGTGCTGTTCGGTCAGCGCGGGCTGGCGCTCGACGATCCGGATTACTTCCCGGCGATGGTGTTCAACCAGATCCTCGGCGCGGGCGGGTTCTCGTCGCGGCTGATGGACGAGCTGCGCGAGAAGCGCGGGCTGACCTACGGGATATCGACCGCGCTGGTGCCGATGGACCTCGCGGCGACATGGCAGGGCGGCTTCGCCACCTCGAACGAGAATGCGGCCGAGGCCATCGGGCTGGTGAAGCAGGAATGGGCCAGGGCCGCGACCGGCACCGTGACCGATGACGAGCTGAAGAACGCCAAGACCTATCTGACCGGCGCCTATCCGCTGCGCTTCGACGGCAACGGGCGGATCGCGGCGATCCTCGCGGGGATGCAGCTCAATCACCTGCCCATTGACTACATCCGCACCCGAAACGCCCGCATCGAGGCCGTCACCCGCGACGATATCGCGCGCATGGCGAAGCGGGTGATCCAGGCGGACGGGCTCGATTTCATCGTCGTGGGGCAGCCGAAGGGGCTGTAACGGGCCGCGTCCCTCACGGCGGGAAACGGTTTCGGCCGTTCCCGTTCCGTGCTATCTGTAGCGGTATGAACATCCAGCCCCCCAAGATCGGCGCAACCCGCCCGGTGATCCGTCAGCTCGACGATTCCGCCGCCAACCGCATCGCCGCCGGCGAGGTGGTGGAACGCCCCGCCTCGGCGGTGAAAGAGATCGTGGAGAACGCCCTCGACGCCGGCGCGACGCGGATCGAGATCGCCTATGCCGACGGCGGCAAGACCCTGATCCGGGTCAGCGACGACGGCTGCGGCATGACGGCCGAGGATCTGCCGCTCGCGCTGTCGCGCCATGCCACCTCGAAGATCGACGGATCGGATCTGCTGAACATTCACACCTTCGGCTTTCGCGGCGAGGCGCTGCCGTCGCTCGGCGCCGTCGGGCGGCTGAGCATCGCCTCGCGCGCCGAGGGGTTCGAGGCCGCGCAGATGAACGTCGAGGGCGGCCGCCCCGGCCCGGTGAAGCCCGCCGCGCTGAACCGCGGCACCGTGGTCGAACTGCGCGATCTGTTCTACGCCACCCCGGCGCGGCTGAAATTCATGCGCACCGACCGGGCCGAGGCACAGGCGATCCTCGACGCGGTGAAGCGGCTGGCGATGGCCGAACCCTATGTCAGCTTCCGGCTGAACGACATCTCGAACGGCGGCGCGCGCGAGCTGTTCCGCGCCGATGCCGAACAGGGAGAGCTGTTCGGCGCGCTGGCCGGGCGTCTGGCGCGTATCCTCGGCCGCGATTTCACCGATAACGCCATGGTCATCGACGCCGAGCGCGAAGGCATCCGGCTGACCGGATATGCCGCGCTTCCGACCTATTCGCGCGGCGCCGCGGTCGAACAGTTCCTGTTCGTCAACGGCCGCCCGGTGCGCGACAAGATGCTGCTCGGCGCGCTGCGCGCGGGCTACATGGACGTGCTGCCGCGCGACCGCCACCCGGCGGCGGCGCTGTTTCTCAGCTGCGATCCCGAGCGTGTCGACGTCAACGTCCACCCGGCGAAGGCCGAGGTGCGCTTTCGCGAGGCGGGGATCCCGCGCGGGCTGATCGTCACCGCGATCCGCCATGCGCTGGCCGAGGCGGGGCAGCGCGCCTCCTCGACCGTCGGGACCGAGACGCTTGCGGCCTTCCGTCCGGAACCCGTCGAACGGCAGATGACGCTTGGCGAGCCCGCGCCGCAAACCGCCTTCCCGCCGCGCGTCTATCAGATGGATCGCCCCTCGGCGGGGGCGGTGCGCGCAAGCTATGCCGCCCAGGCCCCCTTGCACGATTTCGAGGAAGCCCCGCCGCCCCCCTGGGCGATGCCGGCGGCGCAACCGCTGATCCAGCCCTCGGCCCGCGCCGAGGCGCCCGCCCCCGACGACCGGCAGATGCAGCACGCCCCCCTTGGCGCCGCCCGCGCGCAGGTGCACGAGAATTACATCATCGCCCAGACCGAGACCGGCATGGTGATCGTCGATCAGCACGCCGCGCATGAGCGGCTGAATTACGAGCGGCTGAAACGCCAGATGGCCGAGAAGGGCGTCGCGGCGCAGGCGCTGCTGATCCCCGAGATCGTCGAGCTGTCTGCGGGCGACGCGGCGCTGCTGCTCGATCATGCGGACGACCTCGCCCGCCTCGGCCTCGGGATCGAACCGTTCGGCGGCTCTGCCGTGGCCGTGCGCGAGACCCCGGCGATCCTGGGCGAAATCAACGCCGCCAACCTGCTGCGCGATGTGCTCGACGAACTCTCCGACCTCGGCGGCAGCGATCTGGTGCTGGCGAAGATCGACGCGGTGCTGAGCCGGATGGCCTGCCATGGCTCGATCCGCTCGGGCCGCAGGATGCAGGTCGAGGAGATGAACGCCCTGCTGCGCGAGATGGAAGCGACGCCGTTCTCGGGCCAGTGCAACCACGGCCGGCCGACCTATGTCGAGCTGAAGCTGAGCGATATCGAACGCCTGTTCGGACGGACCTGAGAATGACGATTGCGACGAATGACCCGATGATCTGGCTGGTAGCGGGGGCGGTGGTCCTTGTGGTGGTGCTGCTCGCGCTGGTGCTGAGCGCGGCGGGGCGGTCTGCGCGCGCGGTGGCGCCGCTGACGCAGCAGATGCTGACCTTCGCGCAGACGGTGCAGTCGCTCTCGGACGGGCAGCAACAGCTTGCGGGCGGGCTGCGCCACGTGTCCGAGGCCGCCGCCGCCAGTCAGGCGAAGATGCTGCAGCTGATGGAAACCCGACTGCAACAGGTCAACGCCCAGATGACCGAATCGCTGCAAGGCTCGGCCACGAAGACCGCGCGCAGTCTGGGCGATCTGCAACAGCGGCTGGAGGCCATCGACAAGGCCCAGGCCAATATCGAGAAGCTGTCGGGCAACGTTCTGGGGTTGCAGGACATCTTGTCGAACAAGCAGACCCGCGGCGCGTTCGGGGAAATTCAGCTCAACGACATCGTGGCGAAGGCGCTGCCGGCCGACAGCTACACGATGCAGGCGACGCTTTCGAACGGGAAGCGGGCGGATTGCCTGATCCATCTGCCGAACCCGCCGGGCCCGATCGTGATCGATTCGAAATTCCCGCTGGAAGCCTACGAGGCGCTGCGCCGCGCCGAAAACCAGTCGCAGCTGATCGAGGCGCAACGGATGATGCGCATCGCGGTGCGCGCCCATATCAAGGCGATTTCCGAGAAATACCTGATCGAGGGCGAGACGGCCGACGGCGCGCTGATGTTCCTGCCCTCCGAAGCTGTCTATGCTGAGTTGCACTCGAATTTCCCCGAGCTGGTGCGAGAGGGCTTCGCGGCGAAGGTGTGGATCGTCTCGCCCACCACCTGCATGGCGACGCTGACCACGATGCGCGCGGTGCTGAAGGATGCCCGGATGCGCGAGCAGGCCGGCGCGATCCGCAAGGAGCTGGCCGCGCTTTATGCCGATGTCGACCGGCTCTCGACCCGCGTGGGCAGCCTTGACCGGCATTTCGGGCAGGCGGCGAAGGATATCGAGGACATCAAGATCTCTGCCGAGAAGGCGGGAAAGCGCGCGCACCGGCTGGACAATTTCGACTTCGAGGAACTGGCGCAGGACACCGGCGCCCCAACGTCGCGGGTGGTGCGCCTCGATCTGTGAGGCTTTCCTGTTGCCCCCGCCGCACGCTGTGGCAGGATGGCGCGGAAAAGGGAGACCCGACATGCAACTGCCGATCAGCACCGACAAGGTTGCCACCGTCATCATCCGCGCCCGCAAGTTCGACGCCGACATGCCCGACGCCGGTCAGGGCCGCGAGCTGCGCGCCTTCATCGCCGCGCTGAACGAGGACGAGCAGGCCGCGCTGACCGCAATCCTGTGGATCGGCCGCGAGACCTTCGACGCGAGCGAGTTCGACGAAGCCTTCGCCACCGCGCGCGACGAGGCGACGACGCCGACCGAGGATTACCTTCTGGGAATTCCGCTTCTGGCGGATTACCTCGAAGATGGAATGAATGCACTTGGCATCGACGTCGAGGACGAGGGCGAAGAGGCATTTCCGACCGTCTGAGAGTGCGGGAAGAAGGGGGCTCTGCCCCCGCTGCGGCGTCGCCGCAGCTCCCCCGGGATATTTGGGGCGAACCGAAGACGAGGGCCGGTTCCGGACAGTGTGAGTGGTAGTGATTGCGAATGAGGACGAGTGAATGACACATCCGGTGGACAGCCATGTCGGCAAGCGCATCCGGCAACGTCGCTGGAGCACGGGGGTTACCCAGCAACAGCTGGCCGAAAAGGTCGGCATCAAGTTCCAGCAGATCCAGAAATACGAAACCGGGGCGAACCGGGTCTCGGCGTCGCGGCTGTGGGAAATCGGTCGGGCGCTCGGGGTGCCGGTGGCGTTCTTCTTCGAGGGGTTCGGCGACGTAGCGACGCCCGAGGCGGTCTCTGCCGCCGATCTGATGGGGGATCGCGAGGCTCTGGCACTGGTGCGCTCCTATTACGCGATCCCGGAGACGCAGCGCCGGCGCCTGTTCGAACTGGCGAAAGTGCTGTCGGACGTGGCCTGACGACGCAAGCCCGGGGGCGGGATCCGGAGGCAGCGGTATGCACAGCTGGCTTGCCTCCGTCCCCGCGGCGGGCTACCGCTGGGACAACTCCGGAGGCACCTATGACCGTTCCGACTTCTGCTGCAGAGATCGACGTCCTGTTCGCAACCGCAACCGCGCTCGCCGATGCCGCGCGCGAGGAAACGCTGAAGCTGTTTCGCAGCCCCGGCGGTCTTGCGGCCGACAACAAGCTGGCGGGCGGGTTCGACCCGGTGACCGCGGCCGACAAGGCGACCGAACGGCGGCTGCGCGAGATCCTCGCCGAGCGCCGGCCCGAGGACGGTATCTTCGGCGAGGAATACGACAACCGCACCGGCACCAGCGGGCTGACCTGGGTTCTCGACCCGATCGACGGCACCCGCGGCTACATGTCGGGCACCCCCACCTGGGGCGTGCTGATCGGCCTGTGCGAGGAACTGCCCGACGGCCCCGGCCGGCCGCTGATGGGCATCGTCGATCAGCCCTATGTGGGCGAGCGGTTCATCGGCGGCTTCGGCCGGGCCGAGATGACCGGCCCGATGGGGCGCACGGCACTTGCCACGCGCAAGACCCGCGCCCTCGATCAGGCGACGCTGTTTTCGACCTTCCCCGAGGTCGGCACGCCCGAGGAGGGCGCGGCCTTCGCGCGCCTGTCGCAGCAGGTGCGGCTGACCCGCTACGGGATGGATTGCTATGCCTATGCGCTGATCGCGCTCGGCCAGATCGACCTGGTGGTCGAGGCGGGGCTGCATCCCTATGACGTCGACGGCCCGATCGCGGTGATCGAGGCGGCGGGCGGCATCGTCACCGACTGGCAGGGCGGTCCGGCCTGGCGCGGCGGACGGGTTCTCGCCGCCGCCAACCCCGAGATCCACGCCGCCGCGATGGCGGTGCTGAACGGCTGATCCCGCTCCACGGAAGGGCGACGCCCATGCCTGCAACCCTGATCCGCGGCGCATCGGTTGTCGTCACCATGGACGACACCCGGCGCGAGCTGTCGGGCGCCGACATTCTGATCCGCGACGGCGCGATCGAAGCGGTGGGGCACGGGCTGAGCGTCCCGCCCCCCGTCGAGATCTTCGAGGCCACGGGCTGCGTGGTGACGCCGGGCCTCGTGAACACGCATCATCATCTTTACCAGACGCTGACCCGCGCGGTGCCGGGCGGACAGGACGCGCTGCTGTTCGGCTGGCTGAAGACGCTCTATCCGATCTGGGCGCAGATGGGCCCCGAGGAGATGCGGGTCTCGGCCCTCGTCGGACTGGCGGAACTGGCGCTGTCGGGCTGCACCACCAGCTCGGACCACCTGTATCTGTATCCGAACGGGGCGCGGCTCGACGATACCATCGCCGCAGCGGCCGAAATCGGGCTGCGCTTTCATCCGACGCGCGGTGCCATGTCGATTGGCGAGAGCGCGGGTGGGCTGCCCCCCGACAGTCTGGTCGAGGCCGAGGACGCCATCCTGTCCGACTGCATCCGCGTCATCGACCGCTTCCACGACCCGAAGCCCGGCGCGATGGTGCGGGTGGGGGTGGCGCCGTGCTCGCCCTTCTCGGTCAGCCGCGGGCTGATGCGCGACGCGGCCCTTCTCGCCCGCGACAAGGGCGTGATGCTGCACACCCATCTGGCCGAGAATGATGAGGATGTCGCCTATTCGCTGGCGCAGTTCGGCTGCCGCCCCGGACAATATGCCGAGGATCTGGGCTGGACCGGCGCCGATGTCTGGCACGCGCATTGCGTGAAGCTCGACAGTGCCGAGATCGCGCTCTTCGCGCGCACGGGCACAGGGGTGGCGCATTGCCCCTGCTCGAACTGCCGGCTGGGTTCGGGGATCGCGCCGGTCCGGACGATGCGCGACGCGGGCGTGAAGGTCGCGCTCGGGGTGGATGGATCGGCCTCGAACGACGCGGGCCACCTGATCGGCGAGGCGCGTCAGGCGATGCTGTTGCAGCGGGTGCAAAACGGCGCCGATGCGATGAGCGCGCGCGAGGCGCTGGAGATCGCCACCCGCGGCGGGGCCGAGGTTCTGGGCCGGCCCGATTGCGGCACCATCGCGCCGGGCAAGCGCGCGGATCTGGCGATCTGGGACATGCGCGGGATCGAGGCGGCAGGCGCCTGGGATCCGGTCGCGGCGCTGGTGCTGTGCGGCCCGCGGCAGGTGCGGCACCTGTTCGTCGAGGGGCGCCAGGTGGTGCGCGACGGGCATCTGACCAGCATCGACCTGCCGCGCGTGATCGAGGCGCAAAACCGCCTCGCCCGCGCATTGGCGGGCTGAACGGGGACAGGCCGCCCCCCGCCCCTGACGACGCTCAGCGCTGCGAGCTCTGCCAGTCCGGATTGATCCAGGGCTCGGCATTCGACGACGGCAACCGCCGGCCGAGGATGTGATCCGCGATCTTCTCGCCGGTCATCAGCGACGGCCCGTTCAGGTTGCCGTTGGTGACGCGTGGAAAGATCGAACTGTCGGCGACGCGCAGCGCATCGACGCCGATCACCCGGCCCTCGGGATCGACCACGGCGGTCGGATCGTCGGCGCGCCCCATCCGCGCGGTGCCGCAGGGGTGGAAGGCGCTCTCGGCGTGTTCGCGGATGAAGGCGTCGATCTGCGCGTCGGTTTGCACATCGGCGCCGGGCTGGATCTCGCGCTTCACATGTTCGGCCATCGCGGGTTGGGCGAAGATCTCGCGCGTCAGGCGGATGCAGCGGCGGAACTCTTCCCAGTCGTCGGGATGGCTCATGTAATTGAAGCGGATCACCGGCGATTCGCGCGGATCGGCCGAGCGCAGCGTGACCGTGCCGCGCGATTTCGAGCGCATCGGCCCGACATGCACCTGAAAGCCATGCCCCTCGGCCACGGCCTGACCGTCATAGCGCACCGCGATGGGCAGGAAGTGATACTGGATGTCGGGGTATTTCACCCCGGCGGCCGAGCGGATGAAGCCGCAGCTCTCGAACTGGTTCGAGGCGCCGATGCCGGTCTTGGTGAACAGCCATTGCGCGCCCACCATCGCCTTGCCGAACAGGTTCCAGTATTTGTAGAGCGTGTTCTTGTGGCGCGCGGCGAACTGGAAATAGATCTCCAGATGGTCCTGCAGATTGGCGCCGACGCCGGGACGGTCGGCGATCACCTCGATGCCATGGGCGCGCAGCTCGGCCGCCGGGCCGATGCCCGAGAGCATCAGGATCTTCGGCGTGTTGAGCGAACTTGCCGAGACCACCACCTCGTGACGGGCGCGAATCACCTCGGTCTGGCCGCCGCGCTCGATCTCGACACCGGTGGCGCGGCCGTTCTCGATCACCACGCGGCGCGCGAGGCCGCGCACGATGGACAGGTTGCCGCCCTTCAGCGCCGGGCGCAGATAGGCGTTCGCCGCCGACCAGCGCCGGCCTTTCCAGATCGTCGCCTCCATCGCGCCGAAGCCTTCCTGCTGGCGGCCGTTGTAATCGGCGGTCAGCGGATAGCCCGCCTGATGGCCGGCCTCGACGAAGGCCCGGAACAGCGGGTTGCTGCGCGGCCCGCGGGTGATGTGCATCGGCCCCGAGGTGCCGCGCCACGCCGGATCGCCCCCGTCCGCACCGCCGTGCCAGGTTTCCATGCGCTGATAATAGGGCAGCACATCGGCATAGCCCCAGCCGGTCGCGCCCTGCTCGGCCCAGTGGTCGAAATCGCAGGCGTGGCCGCGGACGTAAACCATGCCGTTGATCGAGGACGAGCCGCCGATCACCTTGCCGCGCGGCGTCACCAGCCGGCGCCCGCCGAGGCCGGGCTCGGGCTCCGACATCAGGCCCCAGTCATAGCGCGGCATGTTCATCGGATAGGAGAGGGCCCCCGGCATCTGGATGAACGGGCCGACGTCGGTGCCGCCGAATTCGACGATGATGACCTTGCGACCGGCCTCGCACAGGCGGTAGGCCAGTGCCGAACCGCCCGAACCGCCGCCGATCACCACATAATCCGCTTCCATCCCGCCCGCTCCTGCTGCCGGTTTCATTGAGTGTCGTCTGGGGGTTGCGGGGGGCCGGACGCCCCGCCGCGAGGCCGTCAATACGGGCAGTCGAGCGGCCCGGTGCCGACGTAGACCGCCTTGATCTGGGTGTAATGCTCAACTGCGGCGCGCGAATTCTCGCGCCCGAGGCCCGAGGCCTTGACCGCGCCGAAGGGCATCTCGACCGGGGTCAGGTTATAGGCGTTGATCCAGCAGGTGCCGGCCTGAAGCTGGCCGATCACCCGGTGCCCGCGGGCGAGATCGCCGGTGAACACCCCCGCCGCCAGCCCGTATTCGGTGCCGTTCGCGCGGGCGATGGCCTCGGCCTCGGTCTCGAAATCGAGGACCGCCATCACCGGGCCGAACACCTCCTCGCGGGCGAGCGTCATGTCGTCGGTGACATCGGCGAAGACGGTGGGCTGGACGAACAGCGGCCCCTGATTGCCGGCGGCCCCGCCGGTGACCAGACGCGCGCCCTCGGCCTTCGCGGTCGCGATGTAGCCCATGACCTTCTCGTGCTGCGCCGCGCTGACCAGCGGGCCGAACTGCGTCGCCTCGTCGAGCGGATCGCCGGCGACGATCGCCTCGGTCCGCGCCTTGAGCTTGGCGAGGAAAGCCTCCTTCACCGGCTTTTCCACGAACACCCGCGTGCCGTTCGAGCAGATCTGCCCCGAGGAGTAGAAATTCCCCAGCATCGCCGCGCCCACCGCCGAATCGAGATCGGCATCGGCGAAGACGATCAGCGGCGACTTGCCGCCAAGCTCCATCGTCACATGTTTCATCCCGGCCGCCGCCGCCTGATAGACGCGCCGCCCCGTCGGAACCGAGCCGGTCAGCGACACCTTGGCCACGCGCGAATCGGTCGCGAGCGCCGCGCCCACCGCGCCATGACCCTGCACGACGTTGAACAGACCGGCGGGCATCCCCGCCTCGATGAAGATCGAGGCCAGCCTCAGCGCGCCGAGCGGCGTGGTCTCGGACGGTTTGAACACCATGGCGTTGCCGGTCGACAGCGCCGGCGCCGCCTTCCAGCAGGCGATCTGGCTGGGATAGTTCCACGCGCCGATCCCGACGCAGACGCCCAGAGGCTCGCGGATCGTATAGGCGAAATCGCCGCCGAGCGGGATCGTCTCGCCGGTCAGCGTGGGCGCGAGGCCGGCGAAATATTCCAGCGCATCCGCCCCCGAGGGCCAGTCCGCCACCCGGGTTTCCTGGATCGGCTTGCCGGTATCGAGGGTTTCGAGAAGCGCGAGTTCCTCCGCCCGGTCGCGAATCAGCGCGACCGCCCGCATCAGGATGCGCGAGCGCTCGATGGGCTTCAGCGCGGCCCAGTCCCGCTGCGCCGTCTGCGCGCCCGAGATTGCCGCCTCGATCACCGCCGGGGTAGCGTCGTGAAGCCGTGCGATCACCTCGCCGGTGCCCGGAAAGATCACGTCAAAGGCATCGCCGGCGCTGTCCTCGCACCAGGTTCCGTTGACGAAATGGCTGCCCTTCGGTTGTGCTCTCATGCCGCCCCCGCGATCTCTTTTTCCAGATATTCCAAAACTATTTCAGCGGCATAGGCCGCATTCGGCTGTCCGTCCGCCAGCGCCGCACGGATATACACGCCGTCGATCAGCGCGCCGAGGCCGCGCGCCACCGCGGGCGCGCGCGCCCCCACCAGCGGGCGCAGCTCGTGCAGCAGATTCGAGTTCAGCCGGCGCTGATAGATCCGCAGCAGACGCCGCGCTTCGGGCTGGGTCTGCGCCAGAACGTAGAAGTTCAGCCAGGCCGAGATCGCCTCGCGCCGGAAGCTGCCGGGCGCGAAAGAGCCGCGCACGATGGCGCGCAGACGCTGTTCCGCCCCCGTCGACATCGCCAGCGCGCCGCGCACCTCGGCCTGATAGAGCGACAGGATCGAGCGCATCGCGGCGAGGAAGATCTGTTCCTTCGAGCCGAAGTAATGATGCGCCAGCGCGGCACTCATCCCCGCCCGGCGCGCGATCTGCGCGACGGTCACTTCGAGCGAGCCGGCCTGACCGACCGTCTCAATCGTGGCTTTAACCAAAGCTGCCCGTCGAATAGGCTCCGCTCCGATTTTGGGCATGGGGCGTGGACCTTTTCTGCGAAAAACTCTTGCCAAATGCAGATAAGGCAAAGTTCATTGACTCGTCAATCAACAAAAACCGGCCACACCAAGATCGGCACGACCAACGGGAGACCCGAATGACACTGCGCACTCTGATCCTCGCCAGCGCCACTGCGCTTGGCCTTGCGCCGGCAGCTCATGCCGCCGGTTGCGATTCCGTGACCTTCTCGGACGTCGGCTGGACCGACATCACCGCCACCACCGCCGTCGCCTCGACGGTGCTGAACGCGCTCGGTTACAAGACCGAGACGAAACTTCTGTCGGTGCCGGTGACCTATCAGGCACTGTCGAAGGGCGACGTCGACGTTTTCCTCGGCAACTGGATGCCGTCGATGGCAGCCGACATCGCGCCCTATGAAAAGGACGGCTCGGTCGAGACGGTCCGCACCAACCTGACCGGCGCGAAATACACGCTGGCGACCAATGCCGCGGGCGCCAAGCTCGGCATCAAGGATTTCGCCGACATCGCCAGGCACAAGGCCGATCTCGACGGCAAGATCTACGGCATCGAGCCGGGCAATGACGGCAACCGGCTGATCCTCGACATGATCTCGAAGGACATGGACGGGATGAAGGGCTTCGAGCTGGTCGAAAGCTCGGAGCAGGGGATGCTCGCGCAGGTCGCGCGCGCTGACAAGGAAGGCAAGCCGGTGATCTTTCTCGGCTGGGAACCCCATCCGATGAACACCAATTTCAAGATGAGCTACCTGACCGGCGGCGATGAGGTGTTCGGGCCGAACTTCGGCGGTGCCGAGGTGAAGACCAACGTCCGCAAGGGCTATGTGGCCGAATGCAAGAACGTCGGCAAGTTCCTCGAAAACCTCGAATTCAGCCTGACCATGGAAAACCAGATCATGGGCAAGATCCTCGACGACGGCGAGGACGGCATGGACGCGGCGAAGGAATGGCTGAAGGCCAACCCGCTGACGCTGAAGCCCTGGCTTGAGGGTGTGACGACGAAGGACGGCGGCGATGCGCTGGCCGCGGTGGAAAAGGCGCTGAAGTAAGCGCCAGCCCCTTCGTGCCCCCCTCTCTCGCGGAGGGGGGCGGACCCTAACCTTCGCGTTCCGGGGAGATCACGCGATGGATTGGCTGACTGCCAACAAGATCCCGGTCGGAAAGACGGCGAAACACGTCTTCGACTGGTTCAAGGACAATGCAAGCGGCTTCTTCGACGCGCTGTCGAACCTGCTGCAACAGATGATCGACGGCATCCTGTGGCTGCTGTCGGCGCCGCATCCGCTGGCGATGGTGGTGCTGGCGGGCGGGCTTGCCTGGTTCCTGCAGCGCAGCGTGAAGACCGTGGCGCTGGTGGTGCTGGGGCTGCTGTTCATCCTCAACCAGGGCTACTGGAAGCCGACCATGGAGAGCCTGACGCTGGTGCTGTCGGCCTGCGTGGTCTGTCTCGCGATCGGCGTGCCGCTCGGCGTCTTCGCGGCGCATCGGCCGCGGTTCTATGCCGCGCTCCAGCCGGTTCTGGACCTGATGCAGACACTGCCGACCTTCGTCTATCTGATCCCGGCGATCGTGTTCTTCGGCATCGGCATGGTGCCCGGGCTGATCGCGACGGTGATCTTCGTGCTGCCGGCGCCGATCCGGCTGACCCATCTGGGCGTCAGCTCCACCCCCGAGGCGCTGCGCGAAGCCGCGACCTCGTTCGGCGCAACGCCGAGGCAACTGCTGTGGAAGGTGGAACTGCCCTGGGCGATGCCGCAGATCATGGCCGGCCTGAACCAGACGATCATGCTGTCGCTGTCGATGGTGGTGATCGCCGCGCTGGTCGGTGCGAACGGCCTCGGCGTGCCGGTGGTGCGGGCGCTGAACTCGGTCAACACCGCGCTCGGTTTCGAATCGGGCTTCGTGATCGTGGTCGTGGCCATCGTGCTCGACCGGATGCTGCGCCGGGGAGGCACGAAATGAGCCGGACCGCTGTCGAATTCGACGCCGTGAACATCGTGTTCGGAGGCCATCCCGAACGCGCCCTGCCGCTGATGGACGCGGGCGTCAGCCGCAGCGACATCAAGGCCCGGACCGGCCAGACGCTCGGCGTGCACGATTGCAGCTTCACCGTGGCCGAGGGCGAGATCCTCGTGCTGATGGGGCTGTCGGGCTCGGGCAAATCGACGCTGCTGCGCGCGGTGAACGGGCTGAACCCGGTGGTGCGCGGCAATGTGCGCATCCTCGACGGGGGCAATCTGACCTCGGTCACCAAGGCGGATCCGGCGACGCTGCGCCGGCTGCGGCTGAACCGCGTCGCCATGGTGTTCCAGCAGTTCGGCCTGCTGCCCTGGCGCACGGTGCGCGACAACGTCGGCCTCGGGCTGGAGCTTGCCGGCCTGCCGCTTACCGAGCGGCGCGAGAAGGTCGACCGTCAGCTCGAACTCGTCGGCCTCGCCGACTGGGCGGAGCGCAAGGTGGGCGAGCTTTCGGGCGGGATGCAGCAGCGCGTCGGCCTCGCCCGCGCCTTCGCCACCGAGGCGCCGATCCTGCTGATGGACGAGCCGTTCTCGGCCCTCGATCCGCTGATCCGCGCGAAGCTGCAAGACGAGCTGCTGGACCTGCAGGCGAAGCTGAAACGCACCATCGTCTTCGTCAGCCATGACCTCGACGAGGCGTTCAAGATCGGCAACCGGATCGCGCTGATGGAAGGCGGGCGGCTGGTGCAGCTCGGCACCGCGCATGAGATCATCGCCAATCCGGTGAACGGCTACGTGTCGGATTTCGTGGCGCATATGAACCCGCTCGGGGTGCTGCGCGCCTCCGAGCTGGCAGAAGACGGACCGGCGTCGGGCCCCGTGGTCGATGCAGGGACGCCGATGCGCGAGGTTCTGGCCGCGCTGTGCACCCACGAGGCGCTGGTGCTGTCGGACGGGCGCCGGATCACCCGGCAAAGCGCGCTGGCGCGGCTGCTCGATCCGCGCGGGTCGGCGCCAAAGGCGTGAAATGAAAGCCGACCGGGGTCACACCCCGGCCGTTTTCGTTCGGGCTCAGCCCCTCGCCGCCGCGCGGCGCTTCAGCGCGGCCTCGCGCAGCGTGACATAGACGACCGAGCCGAGGATCATCGCGCCGCCCAGAATCACCAGCGGGTCAATGGGTTCGCCGAACAGGAACAGACCCGCCAGCGCCACCCAGATCAGTTGGGTGAACACCACCGGCTGTGTCACCGACACCGGCGCCGAGGCCAGCGCCTTGGTCATCGTCAGCTGCCCGCCCGTCGCCAGAACCGCCGTCAGACCGAGCCACAGCACCTGCGACAGGCTGACCGGCTGCCACACCGCCAGCGCCCAGGGCGCAAGAATCACCGCCGCCATCAGCGTCATCATCGCCACGATGGCATTGGCGCTGGCGTGCCGGGTCAACCGTTTGACCCCCAGATAAGACAGGCCGAAGGCGAGTGCCGCACCCAGTTCCGCGACGTGGCCGGGCAGAATCTCGCGCAGGCCCGGGCGCAGGATCACCAGCGCGCCGACAAGCGCTACGCCGATCGCCGCACCGCGCCGCCACGAGAACCCTTCTCCCAGCAAAAGCGCGCCGCCCACGGTCACGACAATCGGGGTCAGATAGCCGATCGCCGTCACATCGGCCATCGGCGTGCGCGCCATCGCGAAGAACCACAGCACCATCCCTGCTGTCTGTGCGATGCCGCGCAGCCCGAACATCGTCCAGGCATCGCGGGGATAACGGTTGCGGGCGATCTCGATCAGTCCGGGCAAAACCAGGATCAGCCCGCACACCATGCGAATGAACACCGCCTGCACCACGGGGACCGAATCGCCCTGCGCATGGACGACGATATTGGTGGCGGCAAACAACAGTGTCGTCGCCACCATCCAAAGGATCGCGACAAGCGGACGGGCGTCAGGCAAGGAAACGGGCCGGATGTCGTCCGCACTGCGCATCTCAGGCCTTCGTGGCCTTGCGCGCCTCGGCCGCGGCCTTCATCCGCGCCAGCAGCTCAGCCTTGCTGCCCGGGCCGGCATCGCCGAACGGATTTTCCGTGCTGCCCTTGGCATTATGCTCGGAATGTCTGGGAGCATCCTTGTGGATCTTCGGCGTTCCCGCCTTGCTGTAGTCCATTGCCCGGTCCTCCTTCAGAAATGAAGAAGGCGCCTCGCGGGCGCCTTCCGGTTGGGTTTGTCGCGCAGCTTACAGCTGGGCCGCGACATCCTCGGGGACGTCGAAGTTGTGCGTCACCGACTGCACGTCGTCGTCCTCTTCGAGCGCGTCGATCAGCCTCATCAGCTTCTGCGCGGTCTCGAGGTCGACCTCGGTCGTCACCTGCGGCTTCCACACCAGCTTGGTGTCGCTGGCTTCGCCGAGGCTCTTGTCCAGGGCGTCACCCACTTCGCTCAGCGTCTCGACGGTGGTGTAGATGTAATGGCCGTCCTCGTCGGTCTCGACATCCTCGGCCCCGGCTTCCAGCGCGGCTTCGAGGACCTTGTCCGCATCGCCCACGCTCAGCGGATAGTCGATCTGACCCAGACGGTCGAAGCCGTGGCTGACAGAGCCGGTCTGCCCGAGGTTGCCGCCCGCCTTGGTGAAATAGCTGCGCACGTTCGAGGCGGTGCGGTTGGTGTTGTCGGTCAGCGTCTCGACGATGATCGCGATACCGTTCGGGCCATAGCCCTCATAGCGGATCTCGGCGTAATCGGCCATGTCGCCCATCAGAGACTTCTTGATGGCGCGGTCGATCACGTCCTTGGGCATCGACTGGGCCTTCGCGGCCTTTACCGCGAGGCGCAGACGCGGGTTCTTTTCCGGGTCCGGATCGCCCATCTTCGCGGCGACGGTGATTTCCTTCGCCAGCTTCGAGAACATCTTCGAGCGGATCGCATCCTGCTTGCCCTTGCGGTGCTGGATGTTCGCCCACTTGGAATGGCCTGACATGACCTTCTCCGTCGAAATTCAATGAAATTTGGGCCTCTATAGGACAAGGAGGCCCGTTTCCGCAAGTCACCCGGCCCATGTTCCCCACAGGGAATGCCGGGAATCGACCAGATCAGTCCCGTCCGCGGCTGACACCACGGCCCGAATCATGCTTCGGGTCGGGCTCCCAGTCGTGGTGCGGATCGGCCGGGGTGCGGAACGTCCAGACCTGGCCGGCGTCTGCCCCGGCCACCGGCACCGCGCCACCGGCGCCCGCCCGACTGAGGCGAACCGTCGCGTAATCCTGAAACAGCGGCGCAAGCGGCGTGCCCGCCGCGAGCGAGGGATGGTAATAGGTCACGTCATAGCTCATCGGCCAGGCACAGCCCGTCAATACGCCCGAGCGCGCGGCAAGCGTGTCGGCGCTGCAACGAGTGCCGTCGCTGAAAGCCACCGTCAGCGTGCCGGATTTCATCGTCGCCTCGCGCGGCGTGGCCTGCGGCGCCCAGCCTGCGCACCCCGACACCACGATCCCAGAAATCCCGATCAGCGAAAGGCCAAGCACCAGCGCGCGCATCTTACACTCCGTCACGACCGGGCACCGCCCGTCCGGCACGACCATAGGCTATCGGCCGGGCGATTGCCACCTCGGCCCGAAACCCTCGCGCCTCTCCTTTCTCGCCGACCTCTCCGCGACAAAGCCATTGTCTCGGACCACCCCTTAAGCAAGGCTTAAGCCCACCGCCCCAAACGCGCGGAAATGGCACAGGCAAAGACAGATGCGGGTTCTGATCGTCGAGGACGATGAAATGCTCAGCGACGGGCTGCAGGCCGGGCTGCGACTGGCCGGGTTCTCGCCCGAGGCGGTGGCAAGCTGCGCCGATGCGCGGCAGGCGCTGGCGGCGGGAGGGTTCCGCGTCGCGGTGGTCGATCTGATGTTGCCAGACGGATCTGGCCTCGATCTGCTGGCCGGGATCCGCGCCCGGGGCGAGACGCTGCCGGTGCTGATCCTGACCGCGCGCGACGGCACCGGCGAGCGGATCGCCGGACTCGATGCCGGGGCGGACGATTATCTGGGCAAGCCCTTCGACCTCGGAGAACTGGCCGCGCGGCTGCGCGCGCTGGTGCGTCGCGGCGAGGGACGGGCCGCCCCCGAGGCCGAATGGAACGGGCTGAGCCTCGACCCGGCGCGGATGACCGGGCGCCGGGACGGCCATGAGATCGCGTTTTCGCCGCGCGAATTCACCGTTTTACTCGCCTTGATGGAGCGGCCGGGCGCCATCCTCGGCAAGGCGCAGCTGGAGGAACGCATCTACGGCTGGCAGGAAGAGGTCGAAAGCAACACCGTCGAGGTCCACATTCACCATCTGCGCGGCAAGCTCGGCCCCGGGTTCATCGAGACGGTGCGCGGCGCGGGCTACCGGCTGGCGGCGGCAAAATGAGCTCGATCCGCACGCGGCTGTTCGCGATCCTGATGGCGGCGACCGGAGCGGTGTGGCTGTCCGCGCTGGTCTGGCTGCAATACGCGACGCAGCGCGATGTCGAGCGCGTTCTCGACCGGCGGCTTGAAGAGGCGGCGCATATGGTCGCCTCGCTGATCGCCGATGGCGGGATCGGGGCCGATGCCGCAGCGCGGGCGGTAGCGGGCGCACCCTCCGCCCCGACCCCACCGCGCAGCGCGACCGAGGCCCCGGCACTCCCTCATGGGGCGCATCGCTATGCGCGGCAGCTGTCTTGCCAGGTCTGGGGCCTCGACGGGCAGCTGATCGGCGAATCGGGCGGGGCTCCGGGTGGGCGGCTGGCCGAGGACGGCGAAGGCTTTGCCGACACCACCGTCTCGGGCGAGGTGTGGCGCGTCTTCACCCTCGTCGACCGCGTGCACGGCATCCGCGTCATGGTGGGCGATGCGCAATCGGTGCGGGCCGATCTGGTGCGCGGGGTGCTGCTGGGGCTGGCCGTGCCGGGGCTGCTGGCGCTGCCGGCGCTGGCGGGGCTGATCTGGCTGGCGCTCGCACGCGGGCTGGCCCCTCTCGAGCGGATGGCACGGGCGCTCAGCGCGCGCGGCGCGCAGGATCTGTCGCCGCTCGACACCGCCGGCAGCACCCCGCGCGAACTGGCGCCGATGGGCCGCGCGCTGAACGATCTGCTGGCGCGGCTGGCCGATGCCCGCCGGCGCGAGCGCGACTTCACCGCCTTCGCCGCGCATGAGCTGAAGACCCCTCTGGCGGGGCTGCGCACTCAGGCGCAGGTGGCAAGCATTGCCCCTGACGCCGAGACCCGCAACCATGCGCTGAGCCGGCTGGTGGCGGGCGTCGACCGCAGCGACCGGCTGGTGCGCCAGCTGCTTGCGATGGCCGCAACCGAGGCCGAGGCTGAATCCGGGGCCGGCGCCGCGCCGCGCCCGGGTGCGGCGGTGCTGTCCGATTGCGTTCAGGACCTGACGATGCTGGCCGCGGGCCGGGGAGTGAAACTGGCCGTCCATGACGACGGCGGATCCTGGATCAGCCGGCAACCGGCATTCCTGGCGCTGGCGCTGCGCAATCTGATCGAGAATGCGATCCATGCCTCGCCGGCCGGGGCCACGGTCGACATCACGGCCCGGCGGCAGGACGACAGGATCCGGCTGCGCATCGAGGATCGCGGTCCCGGGATCGCGGCCGGTGACCGGGACCGGGTGACGGAGCGGTTCTATCGCGGATCGGGGCGGCCGGTCTCCGGCAGCGGGCTCGGTCTGGCAATCGTGGTCGCCGCAGCCGGGCGGATGCAGGGCACGCTGACACTGGCGCCGCGCCCCGCGGGGGGCGAGCGGGCAGAGCTGAGCCTGCCCGCCGCCTGATTCGGATCAGATGATCTTCACACGGGTGCCGATCGGGCACAGCTCGTAGAGCTCGGCGATCTTGGCGTTGAACGTGCCGATGCACCCCGAGGACGACGGGCGCCCGATCTTGCGGGTGTCATGCGTGCCGTGGATCAGATAGGCCGGCCAAGCCAGATACATCGCGTGGGTGCCGAGCGGATTGTCCGGACCGGCGGGCATCGGATGCCAGTCGGGATGATCGCGCAGCTCCTGCGCGGTCGGCGTCCAGGTCGGGCCGATCTTCTTGCGCACGATGTTGGTATAACCGCGCTTGGTCAGCTCGTCGGTCAGCGGAACCGAGGTCGGGTAGACCCGGTGATCCGTCGCACCCACCGACCAGTAATGCAGCGCGCGCGACTCGGTGTCGGCGATCAGCGTCACCTGGCTCATGTCGTCGTAATGGTCCTGCCATTCGATCGCGCGGAACGAACCGATGTTATGCGCCGAGGGCGCACCCACGATGGCCGGGCGTTCCGCCATCGGAATATCGGTCTGCGTGTCGGGGTCGTCCATCGACTGCGCCCGGACGATGACCGGGGCAAAAAGAGCAAACGCTCCGGTCGCCAGAGCGGTTCTCCGTGTCAGCTTGTCGTGGCTCATGCGAGTGTCCTTTCGCTTCCTGCCTTGCCGCAGAGTCGCCTGCGGCCCACCGGATTTCGGAGCTGTGCCTTAAACCTACCTTAAACCGCGGTCCAGTCAGGCCGTGAAGCGCAACAGCAGAAAAACGCCGGTTGCGCCCGCCGTGGCGATGAACAGCCAGCCGAATGCCCCCAAAAGCAGCGGACGCAGCCCTTCGCGGCGCAATTGGGCAAGGCTCGTCTCCAGCCCCATCGCGCCGAGCGCCATCGCCAGCATGAAGCCCGAAGCGTCGAGCAGCCCCGTCACCACCGCCTTCGGCAAGGGAAGCACCGTGTTCACGATCACCGCCGCCAGAAAGCCCAGCACGAACAGCGGCACCGGCTGGCCGCGGCCCGGTCCGCGCGCCTCGTGGCGGATCAGCCCGAGGCCGAGGATCAACGGCGCGAGCAACACGACCCGGCTGAGCTTGGCGATGGTCGCGGTCTCGCCCGCGGTATCGCTGACCGACAGCCCGGCGCCCACCGCCTGCGCCACCTCGTGCAGCGACGCGCCGACCCACAGCCCATAGGCGTGATCGTCGAAGCCCAGAACCGATTGCAACAGCGGATAGCCCAGCATCGAGAGCGAGCCGAAGATCGTCACGCAGGCGATGGCATAGGCCACATCCTCGTCACGCGCCCGGGTGACGGTGTTGACGCCCAGCACCGCCGAGGCGCCGCAGATCGAGGTGCCGGCGGCGATCAGCTCGCTCAGCTGCGGCGACACGCCCAGCACCCGCCCCATCCGCCGGGTCAGCACGAAGGTCAGCGTGACCACGGTGACGATCATCGCGAGCCCCCAGCCGCCGAGCGCGCCGATATCGCCGAGCGTGAGGCGGAACCCCAGCAGAACGATCCCCGTGCGCAGCACCGGGCGCAGCGCGATCGCATTGCCGGGCGCAAGCCCCGCCCCGGTCAGCCCGGCATTGCGCAGCACCATCCCCACGACCATCGCGATGACCATCGGGCTGGCCAGAACCGGCTCGCCGCTCAGCTTCCAGACCAGCGTGGCCGCCACCGCCAGCGCGAAACTGACCGCGAGCCCCGGCCCGAACCGGCGCAACGCCCCCGGCTCTCCGTCCATGAATGCCGTCGCCATGATCCGATGTCCCTTCCGCTGGCTTTTCGCTGTCGCGCACCATGCGCCCGGCGGGATCGTTCGGTCCAACCGAACGTCTTGCTGAAATCGTTCGGTTTTGCTTATGGTTTTGCCATGACCCTCGAACAGATCCGCATCTTCCTGTGCGTGGCGGAACTCAGCCACGTCACCCGCGCCGCGGAGCGGCTGAACCTGACGCAATCCGCCGTCTCGGCCGCCATCGCGGCGCTGGAACGGCAATATGACGTGAGGCTGTTCGACCGGATCGGGCGGCGCATCGCACTGACCGAGGCGGGCCATCTGCTGATGGGCGCCGCCACCCGGCTGATGCGCGAGGCCGAGGGCGCGCGGGCGCTGCTGAGCAATCTGTCGCGCGAGCCGGTGGGCAGCCTGCGCATCTGGGCAAGCCAGACCGTCACCAGCTACTGGCTGGCGCCCCGGATGATCGAGATGCACCGCCGCTGGCCGGGCGTCGGGATGTCGCTCCACCCCGCCAATACCGCCGAGGTCGCCGAGGCGGTGGCAAGCGGGCTCGCCGATCTCGGCCTCGTCGAGGGCGATCTGCCGCCGAGCGACCTTCTCCGCCGCAAGGTCGGGCAGGACGAGCTGTTGCTGATCTTGCCGCGCCATCATCCGCTTGCGCGCAAGCCGCGCCTCGATGCGGCCGATTACCGGGCGATGGACTGGATCTTGCGAGAAGAGGGATCAGGCACCCGCACCGCGACCGAACGGCATCTGCGCGACATGGGGCTCGGCCCCGCCGATCTGCGCATCGTGCTGCAACTGCCGACGAACGAGGCGATCCTCGGCGCGATCCGGGCGGGCAATTGCGTCTCGATGCTGTCGTGGCGCTCGCTCCACTTCCCGTGCAGCCGCGATTTCGCGCTGCGCCGGATCGGCTGGGCGCCGCGCCCGCGCCGCGCCTTCACCGCGCTCAGCGATCCGCGCCGGTTCCGCACCCGCGCAATGACCGAATTCCTCGACCTGCTGGCGCCGCAGCCGCCGAATCAGCCACCGAGGCCGACATAGCGGTTCAGCACGGAAGGGTCCGCCCGCACCTCGGCGATGTCGAGCCGGGCGCGGATCGTGCCGTTCTCCATGAAGGCCACGCGGTCGGCGACGGGCAGGACGGCATCGACGCGCTGCTCGACCAGCAGCACCGCCACGCCCGCCGCGCGCAGCTGCGCCACCGCCTCGCGGATCCGGGCGATGGCGGCGGGCATCAACCCCTCGGTCGGCTCGTCGAGCAAGATCACCTTCGGATCGAGGCACATCGCCCGCGCGATCGACAGCATGGTCTGCTCGCCCCCCGACAGGGTGCCGGCGCGCTGGCTCATCCGTTCGGCCAGCACCGGAAACAGCGCGAGCGCCGTGCTCAGCCCGCGCCGGCCGACCGGGCGCACGTTCAGCCCGATCTGCAGGTTCTCGGCGACGGTGAGGTCAGAAAACAGCCGCCGGCCCTGCGGCACATGGGCGATGCCCTCGCGCGGCACCGCCTCGGGCGCGAGGCCCGAGATGTCGCGCCCGTCGAGGACCAGCCGCCCGTGCGGGCGATGCACCGTGCCCATGATCGCTTTCAGCGCCGTGGTCTTGCCCGCGCCGTTGCGGCCCAGAAGGCACAGCACCTCGCCGCCGCGCAGCTCGACCGAGAAGTCGCGCAGCGCCTGCGCCGCGCCGTAGAAGGCATCGAGGCCGCGGATGCTCAGCACCGTGGCGCAACCGCCGTCTTGCACCGTCATGACGCCCCTCCCAGATAAGCCGCCTGCACCGCCGGGTCGCGGGTGATCTGATCGGGCGTGCCCTCGGCGAGGATCCGGCCGTTCTCCATCACCGTGATCCGGCCGGCAAGCGCCATCACCACATCCATGTTGTGCTCGATCAGCAGAACCGTGGCAGAGGCCGCGACGCGGCGGATCACCGCGATGAAATTGGCGATCTCGGCATCCGACAGGCCCTGTGTCGGCTCGTCGAGGATCAGAAGCTTCGGCGCGAGTGCCAGCCCCATCGCCACCTCGACCAGCCGCTGATGACCATAGGCGAGATCCCCCGCCCGGCGGGTTTCCAGATCGCTCAGCCCGACGGCGGCGAGGGCGGCCCGCGCGGCGGCCTCGATCGCCGCTTCGGAGCCGGTGCCAAGCCGGCTTTGCGCCGCGATGGCGGCGTTTTCCAGCACCGTCATCGCCGGGTAGATATTGGTGATCTGGAAGGTGTAGGCGATGCCCGCCCGCACCCGGCGATGCGCCGGCATCCGGGTGATGTCCTGCCCGTCGAAGGCGATGCTGCCCGCCCCCGGCGCGATCAGCCCCGAGAGCAGCCCGACGAAGGTCGACTTGCCCGCGCCGTTCGGGCCGATGATCGCGCGCACCTCGCCGCGGCTCAGGCGGAAATCGACGGCATCGACCGCGGTCAGCCCGCCGAAGCGGCGCGTCAGGCCGCGGGTTTCCAGCAGCGTCACTTCAGCCATGGCAGCCACCTGTCGCGGATCGTGCCCAGAAGGCCCTTCGGAAACCACAGCGTCAGCGCGATCAGCAACGCACCGACGACGATGGGATAGGCCGCGGTCAGCCCGCCCAGCCGGTCGATCAGCACCGTCATCAGCGCCGTGCCCAGCACCGGACCGAGCAGCGTCCCCGGCCCGCCGACGAGGGTATAGAGCAGCGCCTCGATCGAGGTGCGGAACTCGGCGAAGGACGAGCCGATGAAGCCGAAGGTCAGCCCGTAAAGCGCCCCCGAAGTGCCCGCCACCGTCCCCGACAGCACGAAGGCCGCAAGCCTGATCCGCGCCACGTCATAGCCGAGCATCCGGGTCCGCTCGGGGTTCTCGCGCACCGCGGCGAACAGCCGCCCGACCGGCCCCTGCGTCAGCGCGTAAAGCCCGAGCAGCACGACCGAGAACACCACCGCCGCCACGTTGTAGCGCGCCGCCCCCGAGGTCATGTCGACCGCCACGGGGCCGAGGGCGAAGCCCCGCTCGCTCAGCGTCAGGCCCTGATCGCCGCCGGTCACATCGGCGAATTGCAGCGTCAGCAGATAGCCCACCTGCGCGAACATCAGCGTGACGATCATGAACGACACCGTGCGCGTGCGCAGCGCCAGAAGCCCGATGCCGAGCGACACCGCCGCAGCCCCCAGAATGCCGATCCCGAAGGCCACGGGCAGCCCGACGGCGCCATAGCGGCTCGCCATCCCGGCCGCATACATCCCCGCCGCGAAGAACAGCGCGTGGCCGAGGCTGAGCATCCCCGCATAGCCCATCGCCATGTTGTAGCCCATCGCGAAGACCGCGAGGATCAGGATCCGGGTCAGTGCGAGCACCGGATAGCCCGCAAGCACGAACTGCGCCCCGAACACCGCCGCGATCACCGCGAGGCACAGCGCGAACAGCCGCGGATTGTGACGGATCATGCGCGCGTCTCCGCCTTGCCGAACAGGCCCTGCGGGCGGAACACCAGCACCAGCGCGACCAGAAGCGTCGAGACGATCTTCGCCAGCGTCGGCGAGAAGAACACCGACATCAGCCCGTCCGACAGCCCGATCAGCACCGCCGCCGCGATGGTTCCGGGGATCGAGCCGAGCCCGCCCACGATCACCACCACGAAGGACATCAGCAGCGGGTCGTGCCCCATCAGGTAATGCGCCTGGTTCGCCGGCACGATCAGAACGCCCGCCACCGCGGCGAGCATCGCACCCATGGCGAAGACGCCGGAATAGACCCGCCCGACCGGAATGCCGAAATTCTGCGCCGTCTCGCGGTCGAATTGCGTCGCGCGCATCATCAGCCCGAGGCGCGAGCGCCGCAGCCCGACCCACAGCGCCCCGACCAGCACCGCCGCCACCGCGACGATGAACAGCTTGTAGCCGGAATAGCCGAACCACGGGAACCGGATGTTGAGGTAGAACGGCGGCTCGACCGCGCGGGCATCGGGACCGAAGGTCATCAGAACGACCTGCTGGATGATGTAGGACAGACCGATGGTGGCGACGATGGTGGCCTCGGGGTCATAGCCGATGCGGCGAAGGATGCCCCGGTCGGCCGCGATGGCGAGAGCGCCGACCAGTGCCGGCGCGATAAGTAGCGCGAGCGCGAAGCCGAGCGCGGGATGATCCGGCACCAGTGACGCGATGGCCCAGCCCCCGACCGCGCCGAGCATGTAGAACTCGCCATGCGCGACATTCACCACCCGCATCACGCCGAACACCAGCGACAGACCGAGCGCCGAGAGCATCAGCACCGAGGCTTCGACCAGCCCTTCGAGACCGGCGAGCAGAAGATAGGGCGCGAGATCCATCTCAGGCCGCCCGGCGAAGGGGGGGGAGCGTGCCGCTCGGTTTCATGGGTGTCTGTCCTGCGCCGTTCGTCGGTGGGGCGCGTCGGACCCGCCCCGGTCGGGCGGAGTATGCGCGGGAGAACCGGCCGGGGTCAAACCCCCGTGAACGCCGCGCGGATTTTCCCCGACGACACGACGCCCTCAGGGAAGCGGCGGCGCGCTCTTGCGCCCGCCCGAGAGCAGCCGGGCGAGCTGCGGCCCCGCCCCGACAACCACGATGAAGCGCGCCACCTGCATCGACATCACGAAGGACACATCGACCGGCGCCGAGGTCGAGATGATCGCCACCGAATCCGCCCCTCCCGGACTGGTCGCGAGGAAAGCCGTCAACGGGTCGATGCCAGCGAAAACCACCAGCGCCACGGCGAAACCGCTGCAGATCAGGATCAGCAGCAGGATCGACAGCAACACGCGCGGGAAGACCTTGGCCGCATAGGCGATCACCTCGGGGGTGAAGCGCATCCCGATGCCCCAGCCGATCACCGCATAACACAGCGCCAGCACCGGCAAGGGCAGCACCACCGGCAGACCGAACGCCAGCTTCACGGTGATCGCCAGCGCCATCGGGATCAGCATCGGCCCGCCGGGGAGCTTCAGCCACACGCCAAGCGCCGCCCCGCCGAAGGCGATCGCCAGCGCCAGCACCGACTGTCGCCAGATCGCGGCATCGGGCCACCAGATCTGCGGATGGCTGCCGGTCGCGCCAGCCGGGCTCATCATCCCGGCGACAATTGTGGCGAAGGCCACGCACAGCGCGACGCGCAGATATTGCATGAAGGCGACCAGCCGCATGTCGGCGCCATAGGAGTCCGACATGATGGTCATCACGCTCGCCGCGCCGGGCGAGGTGCCCCAGATCGCCGTGGTGCCGGGCAGCGCACGCGAGCGCACCATCAGCCAGCCGAGCAGGCTCGACGCCATCAGGGTCGAGACGACGCCCGCGATGAACACCGGCCATTGCAGCGCGATCTCGTGCAGGATGGTCTGCGGCAGCGTCGTGGCGATCATCGTGCCGACGACCCCCTGGGCCGCCAGAAACACCGATCGCGACGGCCGCACCGCCCCCCCCGAGACCGCCAGAACGATCGCCACCACCATCGGCCCGATCAGCAGCGCCGCGGGCAGATGCAGCGCTTCGAGGCCCGCGGTCGTGACAACCGTCGCCACTGCCAGGACCGCCCAGCGCCCGGTCCTGCCCAGACGGCGGAGCGGGCGGGCGGCGGCGATGGGCGGGCGCGGGCGGGAAGGCTGGTCGTCTGTGGTCATGAGGCTCCGGTCCAGGTCCGGACACGCGACACCATGCCGCCCGCCACGGGCCTGCCTGTCGTTATAGGTGGCTTTTACACGATTGCGAGGGGGCAAGACCGCCCCCGCGCTCACCTGTCGCCGATGGGCCACCGATTCCCCCCGGTTGACGGCCGAAGCCGCGTGGCCCTTGCGCGGCGCCGCAACCTTGATTAGCCCGGAACCAGCTGCAAGGCGCCCTGCCAGGCGCCGCGAAATCCGGGGGACAAATGACGCATATCATCGTCGTGGGGAACGAGAAGGGCGGGTCGGGCAAATCGACCACCTGCATGCATGTGGCGACCGCGCTGGCGCGGATGGGGCACCGGGTGGGGGCGCTCGACCTCGATATCCGTCAGGCGAGCTTCGGCCGCTACGTCGAGAACCGCCGCGCCACCAATACCCGCGAGGGGCTGGACCTGCCCTGCCCCGATTACCGGCTGCTGCCCGAGGTCGACGAGGCCGCCCTCGCGCCCGGCGAAAACCCGTTCGACCATCGCCTGCATCAGGCCGTGGACGAGCTGTCCCAGACCAGCGATTTCATCCTGATCGACTGCCCCGGATCGCACACCCGGCTGAGCCAGGTGGCGCATTCGATGGCCGACACGCTGATCACGCCGCTCAACGACAGCTTCATCGACTTCGACCTGCTGGCCCGGATCGACCCGGCGACGCAGCGTATCCTCGGGCCGTCGATTTATTCGGAAATGGTCTGGTCGGCGCGTCAGCTGCGCGCCAAGGCGGGGATGAAACCGATCGACTGGATCGTGCTGCGCAACCGCGTCGGCACCCAGCAGATGCACAACAAGCGCAAGGTGGGCTCGGCGCTCGAACAGCTGTCGAAGCGCATCGGCTTTCGCGTGGCGCCGGGCTTCTCGGAGCGGGTGATCTTCCGCGAGCTGTTTCCGCGCGGGCTGACGCTGCTCGATCTCAAGGACATCGGCACCGAAAGCCTGAGCCTTTCCAACATCGCCGCCCGCCAGGAACTGCGCGAACTGATGAAGGAACTGCGGCTTCCGGGTGTCGAGGTGACGTTCTGAGCCTTTAGCCCCGGCACATCGCGGCCGGGGCGCAGCCGAAGAGTCAGCGATGGGTCTTCTGCCCGAACGAGGCCGGGGCGTGCGAGCCCCCCTCGCGACCCTGTTCCGGATGCGCATCGCGGTGGAACATCGGAACGGCCGTCGCCTCGTGGCCGCCGTCATGACGGGCCAGAGCGGCATAGCGCGCATCGAGGACGGCATCGGGTTCCGGTCGGCGCAACACCAGGCTCAGAATCTTTTGCAACATGTCGCCCTCCGCAGCGCATTCCGTGCAATCCGTTCACGTAAAGCTCACCCCGGAGTGGGGCCTAAACATGGCAAGACGGGGAAGTTGTCGGGGCTTCACCCAAGAAGCGAGCAGACCCGCCGCACCGCAAGTGCGTAACCCTCGATCCCGAGGCCGGCGATCACCCCGTCGGCGCGCAGGCTGACGTAGGAATGATGGCGGAATTCCTCGCGCTTGTGCACGTTCGAGATATGGACCTCGATCACCGGCCCCTCGAAGGTGTGGAGCGCATCGAGCAGCGCGACCGAGGTATGCGTCCAGGCGGCCGGATTGATCACGATCGCCGCCGCCTCATGGCGCGCGGCATGGATCCAGTCGATCATCTGGCCTTCGTGATTGGTCTGCATCAGCCGCACGGTGAACCCCGCCGGGGTCGCCACATCGGCGCACAGCCGCTCGACATCGGCGAGCGTCTCGCGGCCGTAGATCTCGGGCTGGCGCTGACCGAGAAGGTTCAGGTTCGGCCCGTTCAGGATGTAGATCGTCTTGCTCATGCTGTCTTTCTCCGGCTGTCGGGCCCAGTTAGCGCCGCTTCATCGCGTCGAGCAAGGCCGCACCGAAGGATCCGGTGTCGGCCCCGCCCTTGCCCTTGGGTGCCGCACTCATCGGGGCGCGGCCGGGCTTGCCCTTCGGGCCACCGTTCGACGGAGAGGCCTCGCGCGCGGCCCGGTCCTCGCGTGCCGAGGTGCCGCCGTCCTTGCGCATGGTCAGCCCGATGCGCTTGCGCGGAATGTCGACCTCGGTCACCCGGACCTTGACCACATCGCCCGCCTTGACCACCTCATGCGGATCCTTGACGAAGCGGTCGGCAAGCTGGCTGACATGGACCAACCCGTCCTGATGCACGCCGATGTCGACGAAGGCGCCGAAGGCCGCGACATTGGTCACGGTCCCTTCGAGAACCATTCCCGGTTTCAGATCCTTGATGTCCTCGACCCCCTCGGCGAAGGTCGCGGTGACGAAGCTCGGGCGCGGGTCGCGGCCGGGTTTCTCCAGCTCGGTCAGGATGTCGCGCACGGTGGGCAGGCCGAACCGCTCATCGACGAAATCGGCCGCGTTCAGCCGTTTCAGCGCCGTGCCGTCGCCCATCAGGGACCGGATGTCGCGCCCGCAGGCCTTCACGATGCGGCGCGCCACGTCATAGGCCTCGGGATGGACCGAAGAGGCGTCGAGCGGCTCGTCCCCCTCGCGGATGCGCAGGAAGCCCGCGCATTGCTCGAACGCGCGCGGGCCGAGGCGGCTGACCTTCAGCAGCTCCTTACGCGAGCGGAAGGCGCCGTTCTCGTCGCGATGGGCGACGATGGCCTCGGCGAGGCTGGCACCGAGGCCCGAGACATGCGCGAGCAGCGGCGCCGAGGCGGTGTTCAGATCGACCCCGACCGCGTTCACCGCATCCTCGACCACGCCTTCGAGCGCATGGCCGAGCTTCGACTGATCGACGTCATGCTGATACTGACCGACGCCGATCGACTTCGGTTCGATCTTCACCAGCTCGGCCAGCGGATCTTGCAACCGCCGCGCGATGGAAACCGCGCCGCGCAGGCTGACGTCGAGGCCGGGGAATTCCTTCGCGGCGAGTTCAGAGGCCGAATAGACCGAGGCCCCGGCCTCTGACACCACCACCTTCACCGGCGCCTTCACCCCGGCGGGCAGCAGCTTCAGCGTATCGGCGACGAGCTTTTCCGTCTCGCGCGAGGCGGTGCCGTTGCCGATGGCGATCAGCTCCACCCCATGCGCCGCGATCAGCCGCAGGATCGCGGCCTGAGAGCCGCGCAGATCGGATTTCGGCGGATAGGGATAGATCGTCTCGGTCGCGAGGAGCTTGCCCGTGGCATCGACCACCGCCGCCTTGACCCCGGTGCGGATCCCCGGATCGAGGCCGAGCGTCGCCCGCGCCCCGGCCGGCGCCGCCAGCAGCAGATCCCGCAGGTTGCGCGAAAACACCGAGATCGCCTCGTCCTGCGCGCGGGCGCGCATCTCGGCCATCAGATCGAGCATCATCGACAGGCTGAGCTTCACCCGCCAGGTCCAGCCCGCCACGCTGCGCAACCACACGTCGCCGGGCGCCGACGTGCGCGCCTCGAACGTCGCGGCGACCATCGCCACCGCCTGTTCCGCCCCCGCCTCGTCGGGCGCAATGTCGAGCGTCACCACCCCCTCGTTCGAGGCCCGCAACAGCGCGAGCGCGCGGTGCCCCGGAATGGATTTCCAGTCCTCGGCATGATCGAAGTAATCCGAGAACTTGGCGCCCTTCTCCTCCTGCCCGGCGATGACCTTCGCCGTGACCCGGGCCGAGCGCTGCATGAACCCGCGCAGATCGCCCAGAAGCTGGGCGTTCTCGGTCAGCCCCTCGGCCAGAATGTCGCGCGCGCCGTTCAGCGCGTCCTTGGCGCTCGGCACGGCTTCGGAAAGGAAGCCGGCGGCCAGCGCCTCGGGATCGGCCTTGCGGTCGGCGAGGATCGCCGCGCTCAGCGGCACCAACCCGTTCTCGCGCGCGATCATCGCCTTGGTGCGGCGCTTCGGCTTGTAGGGCAGGTAGATGTCTTCGAGCTCCGCCTTGGTCGCGGCGCGGGCGATCTGCGTCGCCAGATCGTCGGTCATCTTGCCCTGATCGGTGATGCTGGTGGCGATGGCGGCGCGGCGGGCCTCCATCTCGCGCAGATAGACCAGACGGTCGGCCAGCGTGCGCAGCTGCGTATCGTCGAGCCCGCCGGTCACTTCCTTGCGGTAACGCGCGACGAAGGGCACCGTCGCCCCGCCGTCGAGCAGTTCGACCGCGGCCGAGACCTGCTCGGAACGGGCGCCGATCTCGGTGGCGATGGTGCGGCTGATGCGGGCTTCGGTCGGGGTGGGCGTGGTCATGATCTCTCCTCGCGCGGTCGGAGGTCCGTGATAGCCGCGCCGGCGCCAAAGGCCAAGGTCTTGACACCGGCCCTTGACACCGATCGGCCGAAGCGTCCTGATCGCGCCGGACAGGAGGCCCCGATGACCGATTTCGACCGCGATCTTGAACAGCGACTGGTGCGCTATTGCTCGGTGGACACGCAAAGCGACGAGGCGTCGGAGAGCAAGCCTTCGACGGCGATCCAGCTGAACCTCGCCAATATTCTGGCCGATGAGCTGCGCGCCGCCGGCGCGGCGGACGTGCGGATCACCGAATACGGTGCCGTTCTGGCGACGGTGCCGGCGACGGCCGAAGGACCCACGATCGGGCTGTGCTCGCATATGGACACCGCGCCCGCCTACAACGCGACCGGGGTGAAGCCGCGGGTGATCCGCGGCTACAACGGCGGCGAGATCACCTATCCCGACAGCGCGCTGGTGCTGTCGCCCGAGGCATCGCCCTATCTCGCGGGCAAGATCGGCCATGACATCGTGACCGCCTCGGGGCTGACGCTTCTGGGCGCCGACGACAAGGCCGGTGTCGCAATCATCATGACGGCGGTGCATGAGCTTCTGGCCTCGCCCCGGCCGCATCCGAAGCTGCGCATCGCCTTCACCCCGGACGAGGAAATCGGCCGCGGCGTCGATCCGCGCCTGCCCGCCGATCTGGGCGTCGATTTCGCCTATACCTTCGATGGCGGCGCGGTCGGCGAGATCGAGCACGAGACGTTTTCCGCCGATGGCGCGAAGATCACGGTGAAGGGCGTCTCGACCCACACCGGCACGGCGAAGGGCAAGATGGTCAACGCGCTGCATCTGGTCGCGAAGATCGTCGAGATGCTGCCGCAGGCCACCCAGACCCCCGAGGTGACGGCGGGCCGGGATGGCTTCTGGCACATCTACGCGCTGTCCGGCACCGCCGCCGAGGCCGAGATGTCGATCATCCTGCGCGATTTCGAACTGGACGGTCTGGCGGCGCGCGGTGCGCTGCTGAAGCAGGTCTGCGAGGCCGTCGCCGCGACCGAACCGCGCGCCGAGATCGCCTGCGAGATCCGCCCGCAATACCGCAACATGCGCTACTGGCTGGAGAAGGACATGACGCCGGTGACGCTGGCGCATGAGGCCTGCCGCGCCGAGGGGATCGCGCCCGTCGCCAACCCGATCCGCGGCGGAACCGACGGCTCTCGCCTGACCGAGATGGGCGTGCCCTGCCCCAATGTGTTCACCGGGATGCAGGACATCCACGGCCCGCTCGAATGGGTGTCGGTGCAGGACATGGCCGTGGCGACGCGGGTGTGCCTGCGCCTCGTCGAACTGGCCGCGAAGGGCTGAGGCGCGAAATCTCTCGCCGCGGGGGACCGCCCCGGCGGCGGGAAGCGGGAACGGTGAAAGTGCTTGCGAGGCTGCGGCCCGTTGGCTAAACAGCCGGGGAATTGGGGCGTGGCCAAGTGGTAAGGCAACGGTTTTTGGTACCGTGTACCGCAGGTTCGAATCCTGCCGCCCCAGCCATCTCACCGAAGTTGTCTGAGACAGATCCACAATCCGGCCCGGGTTGGGATGCGCGAGACAGGCGTCATATGTTTGCACCGCGCCTGTGCCCGCGATTGTCCTGACTGGCACCCGCAGCCTGTGCCCGGTGACCCCTCGATGAGACGGCAACCGAACGTCCAGGCGACATGAGGCACGGAGACGTTTTACTGCGCACCGTGACACTCGTTGAAACGGCATGTCGCTCATGGCATCGATGGCCTGCGGTGCAGCCAATTCTGCCCGTGGGGCGTGGAATCCCCTCATTGCGTAGCTCGGTCGAATTATTCGGCCGGGTGGCCGCTGTGTATGTCCAAGCACTCGCTAAAGGCAGCGGTGTTCGGGCTACGCACGGGGATTCCAACACCCGGCTTTGATCCGGGACAGCCTCTCACCGACACGGGGGCTGCGCCTATGGACGAAACTGGTAGTGCTCAACACCGAAGCCAGATCACCGGCAACGCCGGGCTGAACTTTGCGGCGTGGCAGCTTTCGCGCCGGGGATGGCACGTCATGCCGACCATTCGTAATGCGCGAGGCTCCGACCTAATCGTCACCAATGCCGATGAGACGCGGTTCTTCGGGGTGCAGTCCAAGGCACTCAGCAAGCGATATGCTGTGCCCCTTGGGGCGAACCTCGCCGACCTGCGGTCAGATTGGTGGATCATCACCTTGCACGCCAATTCGGACGCGCCCGTTTGCTTCGTCCTTCGGCTCGATGACGTTCGTGACCTCGCCTCGCAAGACAAGAACGGCGGGAAATGGTGGCTGGAACCCAAAGCCTACGACCAGGACGAGTTTCGGGAAGCATGGCACCGGCTAGAAGGCGTGTGAGCTGCCGGATGCGCCTCGTCTGCTTACTATTGGCTTACTGAATAGGTCCAAACGCCGACAGCCACCCAGAGAGGGGCGGCTAAGCGATTCAAACTAGCGGGATAATTGGTCGGAGCGAGAGGATTCGAACCTCCGACCCCCTGCTCCCGAAGCAGGTGCGCTACCAGGCTGCGCTACGCTCCGACCGTGAGGCGGGAGTTACCGGCTCGGCTCGGCATTTGCAAGGGGAAACGGAAAGAATTCTGTCGTGAAAATCGAATAGGGCGGCCGGTTGCCCGACCGCCCCGTCGCGTCGCGAATTACAGGCTCGCGTCGAGCGCGGCGAGGATCGCGTCACCCATCCCCGAGGTGGTCACCGGGGTGCCGCCCTCCGGGCCCATCAGGTCCGCGGTGCGCACGCCGTCGGCCAGAACCTTCTCGATCGCGGTCTCGATACGCGTGGCCTCGTCGCCGAGGTCATAGGAATAGCGCAGCGCCATCGCGAAGCTGAGGATCGTCGCGATCGGGTTCGCCTTGCCCTGCCCCGCGATGTCGGGGGCCGAGCCGTGGACGGGCTCGTACATCGCCTTCGGGCGCCCGTTCGCCATCGGCGCGCCGAGCGAGGCCGAGGGCAGCATCCCGAGCGAGCCGGTCAGCATCGCCGCGCAGTCGGACAGGATGTCGCCGAACAGGTTGTCGGTCAGAATCACGTCGAACTGCTTCGGCGCGCGCACCAGCTGCATCGCGCAGTTGTCGGCATACATGTGGCCGAGCTCGATGTCCGGATACTCCGCATCGCGGATCCGGGTCACCACTTCGCGCCACAGGATACCCGATTCCATCACATTGGCCTTCTCGACCGAGGTGACCTTCTTCGCCCGCTTGCGCGCCAGCTCGAACGCCGAACGCGCCACGCGCTCGATCTGGCTTTCGGTATAGCGCTGCGTATTGATGCCGACGCGCTCGCCGCCTTCGGTGAAGATGCCGCGCGGCTCGCCGAAATACACGCCCGAGGTCAGCTCGCGCACGATCAGGATGTCGAGGCCCGCGACCACATCGCGCTTCAGCGAGGAGAAATCCGCCAGCGCGTCGAAGCACTGCGCCGGGCGCAGGTTGGCGTAAAGGTCCATCTCCTTGCGCAGACGCAGCAGGCCGCGTTCGGGCTTCAGGGCGAAATCGAGCGTGTCATACTTCGGCCCGCCGACGGCACCGAGCAGCACCGCATCGACCGCCTGCGCCTTGGCCATGGTCGAATCGTCGAGCGGCACGCCGTATTTCTCGTAAGCGGCGCCGCCCACGGCGTCTTCGCTGACGTCGAAGGCAAGGCCGCGCTTCTCGCCGAGCCAGCCGATGACCCGCTTGACCTCGGCCATAACCTCGGGGCCGATGCCGTCACCCGGAAGGATGAGCAGAGATGGATTGGCCATGTTTTCCTCCAATGCGAAAAGCCTGCGTTGGGGGTAACGTCTGTTCGCAAAAGGGTCAAGCTGCGCAACAAATAGAAAGGGCCGCCGGCTATTGCCTGCGGCCCCCGAGATCTACGGAGATGGTCCGGTTAGGGTCTGGTCAAGATCCTTCCGTCCCAGCCAGGGTTCTCGACCCTTGGGGTTGCCCTCAGGCCTCGGCCCCCCTGGCTGTCCCGACACCTCTCTCCAATATCACTCTAGACACTGGACCACCTCCTTTCAATGCGTTGCCGATAAGGACAAGGTGGCACAGATTTGGTGTAGAACAAGTAAAATCACGCAACCTTTGGCACATTGCGCCAGACGATTGCCCGATAAGGCGTCAAAGCGATTACGGCTATAGCAACTTTGACACACCAGTCGGCGATGGCGAGGGAAACCCACAGCGGCGCCACCGGACCGTGGCCCAGAACGGGCAGTGCCTCGTTCGCCCAGGACACGTCATTCGCCGGATCGAGGAAGGCCATCTGCGCCGAGAAGGCGACCGAGAAGAAGATCAGCGTGTCGAGGCACGAACCGCAGAACGAGCCGATCAGCGGCGCCTTCCACCAGCTCAGCCGGCGCAGCACGTTGAACACCGACACATCGGTGAGCTGCGCACACAGGAAGGCCGCACCCGAGGCCAGCGCCACGCGGAAGCTGACCAGCGCGCCGAATTCGCCCTGGATCTGCGAACCGACGACGGAGCAGATCACCCCCACGAAGAAGCCCGCATAGATCACCCGGCGCGCTGCGTGCGGGCCATAAAGGCGGTTCATCACATCGGTGACGAGGAAGGCGAAAGGATAGGTGAAGGCACCCCAGGTCAGCCACTGGCCGACCAGATGCTGCACCAGGATGTTGGAGGCCACGACCACGACGGTCATGGCAAGAATGCCAGGAATGTAGCGTTTCATAGATGCACCGTTTTTACATGGTCGCGGAGACATGGCCCGGCGACGTGCCGGACAAGCGGGGCGGATACGCCCGGGCGGCGTTCAGGTCAAGCCTGACTGGTGTTTCGGGCCTCAGGGGCGCAGGCGGTATTCGACGACCTCGGTGCGCTGGAAGAAGCGGAAGTTGTCGTCCGAGATCATCGTCAGCCGGATCGCACCCTGCCGGTCGCGCCACACGGCCAGACCTTCGAGATTGTCATGGGTGCCGACCGCGGTCTCGAACAGGATCTGCCCGCCGGAGATCGAATCGCCCCGGATGTCGAACACCCGCACCCGCGAGCGGAACCCCAGAAGCCCCCAGAAATCGCGTTCGAGCAGGTAGAACCGCCCGTCCGGGCCGAAATCGGCATCGACCGCAAGGAAGGTGCCGATCCGCGGAATGGCGAAGGGCTGATCCCAGACGCCGTTCCTCCACCGCCAGACCGGGAACGGCACGTCGAGCGCGCCCGAGCGTTCGGGCAGGGTATAAAGCGTGCCATCGCGGTCGCGCGCCAGCGTTTCGAGCGAGGAGTTGCGCTGAAACCGCGAGAACGCCTCGGGCCGGGGCAGCAGCTCGGCCGGGCCGCCGTCGGTCGGGTAATGCGCGACGCGGGCGTTGCCCTCGAACGAGATGAAGGCCGATCCGTCGGGGGCGAGGGCCAGCCCCTCCGAATCGGCGTTGATGCCGGTGAGCGGCGCGCCCGCGCTGTCATGCAGCCGCACCGGGCCGGAGGTCGCCCTGACCGCGACGATGCGGTCGACGGCATCACGCTCGATCCGGCCGCGCCAGATCGTCGCCCGGTCGGATTGCGTAACGAAATCGCGCCCGGCGGTGTCGGCGAACTTGAACCCCGAGAAGCCGCCGAACAGCGGATCGTCGATCCGCCAGCGCCAGCTTTGCAGATGCTGCGCCGGGTAGCCGCCGGGGGGCGGCGCGGGGTCCTCGGCGCGCAGCGCCGTCGGCAGCGAGCCGCAGCCGACCAGCAGCCCGAAGGCCACCCCGATCAGCGCGAGGCGAGAACGTTGCGGCATTGCTGAGGCAGATCCGTCATCACATAGGTGCGCGCGGTCTTCGGCGCGGGGGCATCGTCGTCGGGGGGCGGGCTCGGGTGCTTCAGCTCGTCGAGATAGGTGGTCACCCACCAGTTCAGCGTGTCGTCGCAGCCGTCGCCGCCCTTCGACAGCTCGGCCACCGTCGGGGTCTGGGTGCGGCATGCACTGGCGCCGGCGGGGCATTTCAGCCGGACGTGGAAATGCTCGTTATGGCCATAGATCGGGCGGATCTTCTGCAACCAGCTGCGGTCAGCGGTCTTCGGCGTGGCGTTGCACATCGCGATCTTGGCGGCTGCGGCGACGAAGACCCGCTCGACCCGCGGGTCGGACGCCGCCGCCTTCAGCAAAGCCATGTGCTGCGGCGTCCAGTTGCCGTTGATCCGGGTCTGATCCTCGGTCCGGATCGAGATCGAGGAGATCGACTCGCGCGCCGAGGGGCTGAGGTCGAGCCGCGTCGCCGGCAGCATCCAGATATCGGCGTCGAGCCCGATCTGATGGCTGGCATGTCCTCCGGTCATCGGTCCGCCGCGCGGCTGGCTGATGTCGCCGATATACAGCCCCTTCCAGCCGGGCAGGGTGGCGGCGAAGCGCGACAGATCCTCGAGATAGGACAGCATCTGCGGCATTCCGTAGTAACGGTTGCGGCTCAGGCGCATCACCTGCCAGGTCGGGCCGGTCTCGGGCATCGGCTCCAGTCCGGCGGCGCAGCCCTGCGAGTAAAAGCCGATCGGCGTGGGGGCATCTTGCGACGGCGCCCGCACCGCGCCGAACAGCTGCCGCGCCAGCGGCTCCGCCCCGGCCGGCAGCGCAGGCAACGCAAGCGCCATGGCCAATGCCGCGATCAGGGATTTCATGCCTCTGCCCTCTCTTCCGTTTCAGCGCCCCGCACCGGGTTCGTCTTCACCCAGAGCATCAGCACCAGACCCAGCCCGAACAGCACCAGCACCGGGGCGATGCCGGCGGACTGGCTGGCGCTCAGATGCGTCACGATAGCGATGGAAAGGGGCGCGAGGAAGGCCGTCGCCTTGCCGGTCAGCGCATAAAGGCCGAAGGATTCGGTCGTCCGGCCGGGCTCGGACTGATGCGCCATCAGCGTGCGGCTGGCCGCCTGCAGCGCGCCGCCCGCCGCGCCGATCAGCCCGCCCATCAGGTAGAACGCGATGTCGGGCAGCACGCTGTCCGCCGCGACCGCATGGCCCCAGACCGCCGTGCGCGAGATCCCCATGATCCCGGCGACGACGCCGCACAGCACCAGAAGGCAGATCGCGATCACCGTCTTCGGGCCGAACCTGTCATCGGCCTTGCCCCCGGCCCAGGCGAAGATCGCGCCGGTGATCGTGCCCAGAATGCCGAACACCGCGATTTGCATGATCGACCAGCCGAGAACCCCGCGCGCGAAGATCCCGCCGAAGGTGTAAACCCCGTTCAGCGCATCGCGATACAGCATCGAGGCGATCAGAAACATCATCAGGCTGCGCCGCTTCGGCAGCGAGCGCAGCGTCTCGCGCAGCCGCGGCCAGGCCTCGCGCCCGGCCTGACGGATCGAGACAGAGCCCTCGGGGCGCGGATCGCGCACCCACAGGAAGAACGGCACCATGAACAGCACATACCACACCGCAGTCAGCGGGCCGACGATGCGGGTATCCTCGCGCGTGGCGGGGTCGAGGCCGAAGAGAGGCGGCAGCCCGATCAGCGTGTGCCCGGTCTTCGGGTTGACCTGCAACAGCGCGATCATGAGGACCAGCGACACCAGCCCGCCGACATAGCCGAAGGCCCAGCCCGCGCCCGAGACCCGGCCCATCTTGTCGCGCCCGGTCAGCCCGGGCAGCAACGCGTTGGTGAAGGAGGTGGCGAATTCCATACCGATCAGCCCGACGGCGAAGGACAGCATCACCAGCAGCAGACTGAAATCTCCGGGTTTCGCCCACCAAAGCCCCCAGGCGCCCGCGACATACATCGCCGAGAACAGCACCACGAACCCCATCCGCCGCCCCGAACGATCGGCGATGGCGCCAAGGAACGGCGAGGCGAGCGCGATCACGATCCCGGCGATCCCCACGCCATAGCCCCAGACCGTCTGCGCCGCCGTGCCAGAGCCGAGCAGGTCGCTCATGTAAGGCGCGAAGATGAAGGTCAGCAGCAAGGTGCTGTAGGGCTGGCTGGCCCAGTCGAAGAACATCCAGCCCCGGATGCGTTTCTGTTCGGGTGTCATGTGCGGCCTCCGCCCCTGTTCCGGCACCGCGAGGGGGGCGGGCCGGCCCGGCGCGATCAAGCCCCAAACCCGGACGGGACGCAAGACCGGCCGGGGCCCACCGGGAGCGAATGCGGCAAAACCCCGCTTCGCGTCGCCGGTTTCGCCCCCGCGGCAGCTTCCGCGCGGCCCAAAGGTTGCATCGCGGGCAAGGGTATCTTACCTGTCACCCTAACCGCAGCCCGGAGGCCCTTTTCATGGTCACGCTCTATCAGGCGCTCAACCTGATCCTGAACGTCGTCTGGTTCGTCATGATCGTCCATATCATCATGAGCTGGCTGATCAATTTCCAGGTGCTGAACCTGCGTCAGCCGCTGGTCGCCCAGCTTTGGTATGGGCTGAACCGGCTGCTCGAACCGCTGTATAACCCGATCCGGCGCATCTTGCCGAACACCGGCGCGCTCGATCTGGCGCCGCTGGTCGTGTTCATCGTCATCATCATCCTGCAGTCGGCGCTTCGGAACAACGCGGGCTTCTTCTTCCAGTATTGATGGCCGCCGTCCTCACGCCCGAAGAGGCGCTGGCCTCGGTCTTCGGCTTCCGCGACTTCCGTCCCGGACAGGAGGAGATCGTGCGCGCGGTGATGGCCGGGCGCGACACGCTGGCGATCATGCCTACGGGCGGGGGCAAGTCGCTGTGCTTCCAGCTGCCGGCGCTGTGCCAGCCCGGGCTGACGGTGGTGATCTCGCCCTTGATCGCGCTGATGCGCGATCAGGTGCGCGCGCTGCGCGAAGCGGGGGTGGAGGCGGGCGCGCTGACCTCCGGCAATACCGAGGCCGAGACCGAAGAGGTCTTTCAGGCGATCGACGATCACCGGCTGAAACTGCTGTATATCGCGCCGGAGCGGCTGGCGCTCGGCGCGACGGTGGCGATGCTGAAACGCGCCGACACCCGGCTGATCGCCGTCGACGAGGCGCATTGCGTCAGCCAGTGGGGCCATGATTTCCGTCCCGATTATCTGCGCGTGGGCGAGTTGAAGCGCGCGCTGAACGTGCCGCTCGCCGCTTTCACCGCCACCGCCGACGAGGAAACCCGCGCCGAGATCGTCACCCGCCTGTTCGACGGCCATCCGCCCGAGACCTTCCTGCGCGGCTTCGACCGGCCGAACATCCACCTCGCCTTCGCGCCGAAGGACAGTCCGCGGCGGCAGATCCTCGACTATGCCGAGGCGCATCGCGGCCAGTCGGGCATCGTCTATTGCGCCTCTCGCGCGCGCACCGAAACGCTGGCTCAGGCGCTGTGCGAGGCCGGCCACCCCGCCTGCCACTATCACGGCGGCATGGAGGCCGAGGACCGCCGCGAGGTCGAGACCCGGTTCCAGCGCGAGGACGGGCTGATCGTCGTCGCCACCGTCGCCTTCGGGATGGGCATCGACAAGCCGGACATCCGCTGGGTGGCCCATGCCGATCTGCCGAAGTCGATCGAGGGCTATTATCAGGAGATCGGCCGCGCCGGCCGGGACGGGGCGCCGGCAGAGACGCTCACCCTCTACGGCGCCGACGACATCCGCCTGCGCCGCACCCAGATCGACGAGGGGCTTGCGCCGCCCGACCGCAAGGCCGCCGATCACGCCCGTCTGAACGCACTTCTGGGACTGGCCGAGGCGACGGGCTGCCGCCGCCAGCGCCTGCTCGCCTATTTCGGCGAGGCGTCGGAGCCCTGCGGCAACTGCGATCTGTGCGAGCATCCGCCCGAACTGTTCGACGCGACCGAGGCGGTGCGCAAGGCGCTCTCCGCCGTGCTGCGCACCGAGGAAAGCTATGGTGCCGGCCATCTGATCGAGATCCTTCTGGGCCAGAGCAACGACCGCATCCGCGCCCGCGGTCACGACCGGCTGCCCACCTTCGGCGTCGGCCGCGAGCTGAGCCGCCAGCAATGGCAGGCGGTGTTTCGCCAGATGCAGGGCCACGACCTGATCCGCCCCGATGCCGCGCGCCACGGGGCGCTGGTGATGACCGAGGCCGCCCGCCCGATCCTGCGCGGCGAGGAAAGCATCACCCTGCGCCGCGACCTGATCCGCCAGGCAAAGGCGAAACCGCCGGTGCGCACGCTGGTCTCGGAGGAAGACGAGCCGCTGCTGTCGGCGCTGAAGGCCAAACGGCGCGCGCTGTCCGAGGCGGCGGGCCTGCCCGCCTACATGATCTTCCCCGACCGCACCCTGATCGAGATGGCCGAGACCCGCCCGACCACGCTCGACGCGATGGCGCGGGTGAACGGCGTGGGCGCGAAGAAGCTCGACAGCTACGGCGCCGCCTTCATCGAGGTGATCGCCGGCGCGCCCCCCGCCGCGCAGCATCCCGCCCGGCGCAGCCTCGCCGGCCGGTCGGAGGCGCAGCTGTTCGACCGCCTGGCCGAGGTGCAGCGCGATCTGGTGCATGGCGCGGACGGTTGCGGCCGGTTCCTCGATTGTCCGAGCACCACATTGCGCCGCATCGCCGAGACCAAACCCCACGACCGTGCCGCACTTGCCCGGCTGGGCGGACTGAACGAAGCACGGCTCGACCGTTTCGCCGAGGCATTCCTGACCGCCATCCGGGACTTCGCCCAGAGCTGAGGCCCCCGAGAGTAAAGCCGACCGCCCCCGGCGCTGCCCCGATCCGACGGGCGCTGACGCTTCCGGGACCCCGCTCATGAATGTCAGATTGTCATTCCGGCAACACCTTCGTCGCACCCGTCGATTTGGCCCGGGCCGGGACAGGACGAGGTGGACACAAGCGCGCTTCCCATGGCCTTCGTCGGCAGTCCGCCACAGAGCCGGCTTCGCCCCGTTCTGGCCCCTCGTCATCCACCCCTCCGCTCTTGAACCCGGGCCGGCGCCGGAAGCCCGGTCCAGCCTGTCCGGCACCGAAGCGGTCTGCTCCGGGGCTCCGATCCGGAGCGACACGGGCCCCGAACGCTCCACCTCTGGCTCCGCTCCGGAGGCGAAGGGCCCGGAGCAGCCCTGGCCTGCCCGCGCCGGTTCACGCTCATTCCTCCGCCCGGCCCGGTCTTCCGGTGTCTGTCGCCGCCTTCGGCGGCGGCCGGGGCGGAGCGCAAGACAGCGGCCCTGAGCCAGAAGGCAGCGCCGCATTCTCATCGGACGGCCCGGTCCCCGCGCGGGCGGTGATGCCGGTATACGGCGGGCGTGCCGGCCGGTATGCGGCAATCTCGGCGGCGATTTCGGCGCGCTTCACCGGTTTGGTCAGGCAGCGGTCGGCCCCCGCCGCCAAAATCTCGTGCCGATCGCTGTCCAGAACATGCGCCGTCAGCGCACAGATCGGCACATGGGTTCCGCTTACCCCCTCGGCCCGGCGAATTTCGCGAATCGCACTCAGCCCGTCCATCCCCGGCATCGAAATATCCATGAAAATCAGATCCGGGGCAAAGTCGTGCCACAGCGCCAGGGCCTCGTGACCGTCGCGCGCCAGACGCAGCTCGATATCGAGCGGCTTCAGCATCTTTTCCAGAATCAGACGGTTGGTCGCGTTGTCCTCGGCGGCCAGAATGCGCATCCGCCCGCCGGGATCGGAGAGGGGGATGGTGGGCTCTGCCTCCTCATCGGCGCGCGGCAGATCCACGATGACAGTGAAGCACGCCCCTTCGCCCAGGGCGCTGGTCAGCTCGATCCGGCCGCCCATCAGCTCGATCAGGCGTCGGCTGATCGCGAGGCCGAGCCCGGTCCCGTCATAGCGCCGGTTCTGCGCATTCTCGACCTGATCGAACTCGTCGAAGACGCGCGCGTGATCCTCCGGCGCGATGCCGATCCCGGTGTCGCACACCGCCAGCCGCAGCGTCCATACCCCGCCCGAGGCCTGTCCGGCGGCCGAAAGCGTCACATGCCCGGTCTCGGTGAACTTGACCGCATTCCCCGCCAGATTGGTCAGCACCTGGCGCACCCGCCCGCCATCCGCGACGAACCGGCGCGGCAATCCGGGCGGATAGCTCACCTCAAGCTCCAGCCCCTTTGCGCGCGCCAGCGGTTTCAGCAGCGCCGCCACCTCCTCCATGCAGCGCGCCAGATCGAACGGGGCCGGGGTCAGGCGGACCCGGTCGGCCTCGATCTTCGAATAGTCCAGCACCTCGTTGATGATGCTCAGCAGCGCCTCGGCCGAGTTGCGGATCGTGTCGACGCACAGTCGCTGTTCCTCGCTCAGCGGGGTTTCGCTCAGCAGATCCGCCATGCCGATGATACCGTTCATCGGCGTGCGCAGCTCGTGGCTCATGTTGGCGAGAAAGCTGGACTTCGCCCCATCGGCCGGCCCCGCACCCTCGTCCAGAACGCATACCGTGCCGCCCCCGGAAATCCGGTGCCAGTTCAGCCACATCCGTTGGCCGAACGGCAGGGAAATCTCCTCCCGGCCGTGGTCCGCGCTTTGCGCTGCGGCCCCGCCGTCGCGGGCGGAAAGCGTGCCGGGCGCAGCTGCCGCGATGGCGGCGAATGACAGTCCGTGGACACATTCGAATGCGGCGCGAAAGCGCGGGTTGGTCCAGACGATTGCCCCCTTGCGATCCAGCAGAGCCAGTCCCTGCGGCAGCGCCCCGATCACCGCGCGCACCTGGCGCAACTCGGCGATGGCGCACTCCACGAGACCCGTGGCCTCCGCCCGGATCCGCGCCAGCCCGGCCCGGCGGCGCGTCACCTCCTGCGCCAGCTCGCTGCGGGCCGCACGCAGCATCCTGCGCGCATCGTCGAGCTGACGCTCCGCCGCCAGTCGGGCGCGCCGCTCCTGCATCAGCTTTTCGGTCAGAGCGATCTGTCTTCCCTGCACCCCGGTCTCCGGCTTCGGCCGGCGAACGGCGCCGGTCAGCACAGTGTGCCACCGGATCGTGAATGCTGCCTTAATTCCTGCAGGCTTCCAGAATCCCGATCAGATCGGCAAGCCTCGACAGCCGCCGGACCCCGTCGAGGTCTCCGGCCGCCCCCAGCCCCGCCACCGCAAGACCCGCCGCCAGCGCCGAGCGCGCGCCGGGCTCCGAATCCTCGACTGCCAGCACCTGCCCCGGCTCCAGCCCCAGCAGCGCCGCTCCCCTGAGATAGGGCTCCGGATCGGGCTTGCCCCGGCTTACATCGTCGAAACTGACCGACCCCTCCAGAACCGCCCCGACCCCAAGCGCCGCCAGATTCGCATCGACCACCGCCCGCGCCGAGTTCGACACCGCGATCTGACGCAGCCCCATCCCGGCAATCTGCCCGATCACCATCCGCGCCCCGGCGATCTCGTGCAGCCCCGGAGCCGCGGCCAGATACCGTCCGCGGATCGCCTCGCGCCAGCGCGCTTCGCTCAGCCCGGCCGGCAGCTCGGGGCGCAGCACCGTCCAGATATCGCTCAGATGCAGACCGACGAATGTCGTGTCCGGTCGCCCCGACAGATCCAGACCGAAACTTCGGCACGCCTCGACCAGGCTGCGATGATGCAGCGGCTCGCTGTCGACGAGAGTGCCGTCGATATCCCAGGCAATGGCGTTCAGTCTGAGCTCGGTCATGGCGCTCCCCGTGGCGGATGACGGTCGTTCTGGGCGCGATCCGTCCCGGGTGCAAGAGGCCGGTCGTCTTTCGGCTTTCCATAAATATCCCGGGGGTGAGGGCCAGAGGCCCGAGGGGGCAGAGCCCCCTTCCTTCACACCCGCAGCGCTGCAAGAGGCTGCGCACCGCATATCGCCGTCCCGAATTCCCGATAAAAATCATCGGTATTGATTTTCTCCCCCGAACCGCGCTAACCCGACGCAGCGGCGCCACCGGGCGCCAGGACGAGACCGGAGAGCCAGACCATGCCTTGCGCCCCTGTGATACCCGCCGTTCGCTGTCGTGACGCTGCCCTTCGTTTTCTGGGGGCGGTTGGCCTCGCACTGGCCGTGTTGGCCGGCCCGGCGCAGGCGCAGCAGGACCCGGCCGTGCATACGGATCAGGCCCCGGCGGGAGAGGTCTCCGCAGACACCGGAGGCGCGGGGATGGCGGCAGCGGCTCCCGCTCCGCTCCACACCGATCTGCCGCAGGATCTGACGCCCGTCGGCATGTATCGGGCGGCGCATCCGGTGGTGAAGGCGGTGATGATCGGGCTTGTGCTCGCCTCGCTCGCCACCTGGACGATCTGGCTTGCGAAGTCGGTAGAGCTCGCTGCCGCCCGGCGCCGGCTGCGCGGAACGCTCCGTGCGGTGCGCGCAGCGCACAGCCTCGATGAGGCGATCGGACTGAACGGCAAGCGGCGCGGCCCCGGCGCGGCGATGCTGCACGTGGCCCGCCACGAGGCCGGGGTGTCAGAGCCGGCGCTCGATGCCGCGGGGGGCGAGGGCCTGAAAGAGCGCGTCGCAGCCGCCCTCGGCCGGATCGAGGCGGGCGCCGGACGGCGCATGTCCGTGGGCACCGGCGTTCTCGCGACGGTCGGGTCCGTCGCGCCTTTCGTCGGGCTGTTCGGCACGGTCTGGGGCATCATGAACGCCTTCATCGGCATTTCCCACAGCAAGACGACCAACCTCGCCGTGGTCGCCCCCGGCATCGCCGAGGCGCTGCTGGCCACCGCCATCGGCCTTGTCGCCGCGATTCCGGCGGTGGTGATCTACAACCATTTTGCCCGCGCCACGGCGCGCTATCGGGCGCTGCTGGCCGATACCTCGACCGGGGTGTCGATCCTCGTCAGCCGCGACCTCGATTTCCGCGCCGCCCGGCGCCGGGAGGAGTAGGCCCCGATGGCAGGCGGTATCCGGCACGAAGACGACCTCGGCCTCGACGAGGCGCATGAGATCAACGTGACCCCGTTCATCGACGTCATGCTGGTGCTGCTGATCATCTTCATGGTGGCGGCGCCGCTGGCCACGGTCGACACGCAGATCGACCTGCCTGGCTCGACCGCCGAGCCGCAGCAGCGTCCCGACAAGCCGCTGTGGCTGAGCGTGGGCGCCGACCGGGCGCTTGTCGTCAACGACACCGCCGTCGCGGCCGACGGGCTGAAGGCCGCGCTCGATCAGGCGACGGGGGGCAACCACGATACCCGGCTGTTCCTGCGTGCGGACAAGGCGCTGTCCTATGGCGACCTGACCGGGGTTCTCAACCAGCTGCGTGCGGCGGGGTATCTGAAGATCGCGCTCGTCGGGCTCGAGACACCCGCCGGGACCTTCACCGGGACCGCGCCATGAGGTTCCCCATCGAAACCGACCGGAACCGGTCGTCGCGCCTCCGGGTGGCGGCGCTGTGGTCGCTGGCGGCGCTGACGGTGGTTTCGGCCCATGCCGGGGCGCTGGCGGTGATGCTGCGCCAAGATGTCGCCGCACCGGTCGAGGACGCCGGCGCGCCCGCGATGGAGATCGACCTTGCCGCGCTTCCGGAAACGCTGAACGCCGATCGGAACAGCCTGTCCGATCAGCTTCAGGACGCCCCCGAGGCACCGGCCGAAACCCTGCCCGAACCCCGTCCCGAAGAGACGCCGGCCGCCGCGCCCGAAGCTCAGGCAGAGCCGGAACCCGATCCCCTCCCCGATCCGGTCCCGGCCGAAGTCGCCCTGCCGAAGCCCGAAACGAAACCGGAGACCCCGCCGGCTTTGCCGCGCAAGCCCGAAGTCCGCAAGACCGAGGCGAAGACTGCCGCTCCGCCGCCCTCGAAGGCCGCGAACCGCGCCGCGGCCGAGGTCGCGCCCTCGGCTCGCAGCGTCAGCAACCGGCTGGCCCCGGCGCCGGCCCCGCAGGCTTCGCCCGCCGCCGTCGCCTCATGGCAAAGCCGGCTGTTCGCCCATCTCGAACGCAACAAGCGCTATCCGGCCGCGGCGCGCGCCCGCGGCATTCAGGGCACGCTGAAGTTCCGTTTCACCATCGACCCGGCGGGGAATGTGCTGAACGTGCAGATCCTGCAATCCTCGGGACAACCGATGCTCGACGAAGCGCTGCTCGATCTGATGAGCCGCGCCTCGCCGGTGCCGGCCCCGCCGCCCGGGACGCCGCTGAGCATCGTCACCTCGATCCGCTACGCGCTGCGCTGAGCCGGGCTCAGAACCAGCGCCCCACGGTCACGATGTCGACGCTGACCGCGACCCGCGCGTTGGAGGTGTTGAAGGCCGACAGGTTCAGCCCCGTCGCGGTGCGTCCGGTGAAGCGCGCGCTGATCGCCCCCACCGTCGCCGTCGACACCCCGAGCGTGGTCGCAAGATCCGTGGTCGAGGCGAAAGCCGCCGGAAAGGTCACCGCCAGCTCGCCGCCGGTCAGCGTGGTTACGCTTTGCCAGCAGGTCTGCGTGCCGTCCTGATGGCGCCGGTAACGGCCCTGCGCGGTCTGCGCCCCGGCGCTGATCCCGCCCGAGCACCACGCCCCCCAGCTGCCGGTGCTGCGCGCCCGGCTGTAGAGCGCGCCCGCGCCACCAGTGCCGGCCTCGGTGTAAAACAGCTGCACCTCGCCCGCGGTCGAGCCGCTGCGCTGGTGCAGCAGCAGGCCCCGCGTCACGCCAGCCGGACCGCCGGTGCTGCCCTGCGCGCTGTCATAGGCGTAAAATCCCGGCGCGATGCTGCCCGCAGTGGTGGCGGCATTGCCGATCAGCGGCGCCTCGGCCCCAAGGCCGAAGGCCCCCACGCTCAGAAGCCGCCCCGGCGTCGCGTCGATCACCGAGCCCTGCACTGCCGTGCCCGACATCAGCCCGTTCACCACCGCGCCTTGCGGCAGGGTCACGATGCCGCTGGCCCGCGCCGCACGCAGCGCAGTGAAGAAGGCCGCGCCGTCCGCGCTGACCTTGACTTCGAAATCGTCGTTGCCGGCCAGCCCCATCTCGGCCCGGCCCGACCAGTTGTCCTGAAACAGCAAGCTGGCGGTGTCGGCCGCCGTGGCCTTGTTCACCTTGATCTGGTGACCGGCGCCCGCATGGGTGAACAGGCTCGCCGCCGCGGCCACCGCCAGACGGTTCGTCGTATCGGCACTGGTCGCGACGCCAAGCTGCGTCACCGTCTGCGGCAGTGCGCCGGGGGTCGTCCAGCCGGTCCCGTCAAACAGCATCAGCGCCGCCTGATCCTCGACATAGACGCGCCAGCCGGTCTGTGGGGCGAAGAACCGCCAGCCCTGACCGGCCTCGCCGTAAAGCGCGATGGCGCCATCCTGACCGGCCCAGTCCCCCGTGGCATCCGTCGCCACGAGGTAGCGCTCCCCGGTCCCGGCCGTGGCGGGCGGGCTGGCCAGAAGCGCCTTTGCCGCCGCCTGCACCAGAACGTCGAGGATCTCGACCGCATCGTTGTGCGTGACATGTTTCTGCGCCTGCGACGGCTGGATAAACGGCAGCGACAGGACCAAGGAAGTATCGGACATCGGCATCCCTCATGAGCGATTTGGCCCGAGCCTAGGACGTCGCGGTTAACGCCGTCTGCCGGCAGCGTGCGCCCGCCCTGTCACCCTTGCGCGAGCTCTGACATGGATCAAGACGAACGGAAATGACCGTGCTAGGCTCCGCGCAGACGTAACCAGACGAGGAGACTCTGCCATGAAGGCTGCACGCTGGCATCAGGCCAAGGACATTCGTGTCGAGGACGTGCCCGAGCCCGAGGCCGGGCCGGGACAGGTCAAGATCAAGGTCGCATGGACCGGGATCTGTGGCAGCGACCTGCACGAATACATCGCCGGGCCGATCTTCGTTCCGGTCAAGGCGCCGCATCCGCTCAGCCATGACATCGCGCCGATCACCATGGGGCACGAGTTCTCGGGCGTGGTCGATTCGGTCGGCGAAGGCGTCACCAAGGTCCAGCCCGGCGATCGCGTCGTGGTCGAGCCGATCTATGCCTGCGGCGAGTGCTATGCCTGCCGGCACGGCATCTACAACGCCTGCGAGAAGCTCGGCTTCCACGGCCTGTCGGGTGGCGGCGGCGGTTTCGCGCCCTTCACCGTGGTCGGCGAACGCTGGGTCCACAAGATGCCCGAGGGCCTGTCCTTCGAGCAGGGCGCGCTGGTCGAACCTTCGGCCGTCGCGGTGCACGCGGTGCGCGTGTCGATGATGAAGGTCGGCGGCAAGGCCGCGGTCTTCGGGGCCGGCCCGATCGGTCTGCTTCTGGTCGAGGCGCTGCGCGCCGCCGGCGCTTCCGAGATCTATGTCGTCGAACTGTCGCCGCAGCGGGCGCAGAAGGCGCGCGACCTCGGTGCGACGCTGGTCATCGACCCGACCAAGGACGATGCCGTCGCGAAGATCCGCGAACTGACTACCGATGGTGTCGACGTCTCCTTCGAGGTCACCGGCGTGTCCTCGGTGCTGCAGCAGTGCATCGACGTCACCCGCATCGAGGGCCAGACCGTGATCGTCTCGATCTGGGAAAAGGCCGCCTCGTTCCAGCCCAACACCGTCGTGCTGACCGAGCGCAACCTGAAGGGCACCATCGCCTATCGCGACATCTTCCCCGCCGTGATGGAACTGATGGTGAAGGGCTATTTCCCGGCCGACAAGCTGGTCACCAAGCGCATCGCGCTCGACGACATCGTGGCCGAAGGGTTCGAGACGCTGGTCAAGGAAAAGAGCCACATCAAGATCCTGGTGAAACCCGGCGAGTGACGCGCCGGACGGTGGCGGGTGCAAATAACCCCACCTCCGCCGGTTGACACTGCGGTCCGGCTGACACACGTTTTGTTGGCCGGGCCGTATGAGAAGAATACGCGCCCGACCGACAGCGAGGCGCTCAAATGGCTACCACGGACGAAACGCCGGCCCCCCTTTCCCCAGCCGACGGTGCGGCCGACGAGCACGCCTTTCGCAGGCCCTTGCTCTCCGATGTTTCGGCGGCGCGCTGGCTTCTGTTGGGCATCCTGCTGGCTTCGGTCTACTTCTTTCACGGATTTCTGGTTCCGGTCGTCGCGGCCGGCGTCGTCGCGCTGGCAAGCTGGCCGATCCGGCAATGGCTGGCGACGCGGTTCCAGCTCAATCGCACGGTGCTGGCGGCGCTGCTGATTCTGGTGATCGTGACCTTTCTGGTGGTGCCGATCTCGGTCGCGCTCGGCTATGCCTTCCGCGAGCTGCAAAGCTGGATCGGCTGGATCTTTCTGGTCAATGCCTCGGGCGCGCCCACACCGCAGTGGCTGGCCAATCTGCCGCAGGTCGGCGATTGGGTCGACGAGCGCTGGAGCCATTACATCGGCCGACCCGGTGCCATCGGAGAGCTGGTGCAGCTGGTCAGCGGCTCGAACATCGGGGCGATCTATCGCGGCGTGCTGACGGCGGGTGCGCTCGCCTTCCATCTGGCGCTGACGCTGCTGTTCACGCTGGTGACGCTGTTCGTGTTCTACCGCGACGGGATCAAGATCTGCGAGCAGATCGACCGTGTGGGCCAGCGCATCCTGCCCACCCGGTGGGAGCGGCTGTCGCGCGTCGTGCCGACCACGATTTCCTCGACCGTCACCGGCATGACCCTGATCGCCATCGGCGAGGGGATGGTGCTCGGCTGTGCCTACTGGCTCGCCGGGGCACCGTCGCCGGTCACGCTCGGCGTGATCACCGGCTTCATGGCACTGGTTCCGGGCGGGGCGCCGCTGTCATTCACCCTGGTCTCGGCCTTCCTCGCGGCAAATGGCGAGGGGCTGCACGCGGCGTTTCTGTTCAGCTGGGGCACGATGGAGCTGTTCATCGTGGACAAGACGATCCGCCCGATCCTCGTCGGCGGGCCGGTCAAGATGCCGTTCCTGCCGACGCTGTTCGGGCTGGTGGGCGGCGTCAAGACGCTCGGCATCGTCGGGCTGTTCGTCGGTCCGGTGCTGATGGCGCTTCTGGTCACCATCTGGCGCGAATGGCAGCGCGAGATCACCGGAGAGGAACCCCGGCGCCGCCTGACCCGCGCGGCCCGCAAACGCACCGCGCAGGAGAAGAAGGCCCAACCTTAAAGACGACTGCCTTACAGCCGCTCGATGGCCAGCGCGATGCCCTGACCGCCGCCGATGCACATGGTGATCAGCGCCTTGCGCCCGCCGGTGCGCTCCAGATGATACAGCGCCTTCACCGTCAGGATCGCGCCGGTCGCGCCGATCGGATGGCCAAGCGCGATGGCGCCGCCGTTCGGGTTGACCTTCGCCGTGTCGAAGCCCAGCTCCTTCGACACCGCCAGCGCCTGTGCCGCGAAGGCTTCGTTCGACTCGATCACGTCGAAATCCGACACCTTCAGCCCGGTGCGCGCGCACAGCGTCTGCACCGCCGGGATCGGGCCGAGGCCCATCACCTCGGGGCGCACGCCCGCGATGGCATAGCCGAGGATCCGCGCCTTCGGTTTCAGCCCGGCCGCCGCGGCCGCATCCGCCCGCGCCAGAACCAGCGCCGCCGCACCGTCATTGATGCCCGAGGCATTGCCAGCCGTCACCGTGCCGTCCTTCACGAACACCGGCTTCAGCCCGGCAAGACCCTCGGCCGTGGTGGCGCGGGGATGCTCGTCGGTGTCGAAAACCACCGTGCCCTTGCGCGAGACGATCTCGACCGGGGTGATCTCGTCCTTGAACCGGCCCGCCTCGATGGCGGCCAGTGCGCGCGTCTGGCTTTCAAGTGCGAGCGCGTCCTGTTCGGCGCGGGTGATGCCGCATTCGCGCGCGACGTTTTCGGCGGTGACGCCCATGTGGCCGGTGCCGAACGGGCAGGTCAGCGCCCCGGTCATCATGTCGAGCGCCTTGACGTCGCCCATCTTCTGGCCGAACCGGGCCTGCTGCAGGATGAAGGGCGCGCGGCTCATCACGTCGACGCCGCCGGCCAGCGCGAATTCCGCATCGCCCAGCATCAACGACTGGCTGGCCGAGACGATGGCCTGCACGCCCGAACCGCAAAGCCGGTTGACGTTCATCGCCGGGGTCGCGACGGGGATGCCCGCCTCGACGGCGCTGACGCGGCTGACATACATGTCGCGCGGCTCGGTGTTGATGACATGGCCGAACACGACCTGGCCGATGCGGTCGGCCTCGATGCCGGCGCGCGCGATCGCGGCCTTCGCGGCCATCGCACCGAGTTGCGAAGGCGTGAAGCCCGCAAGGCTGCCGCCGAAGGTGCCGATGGGCAGGCGCGTGCCGTCCAGAATGACGATATCCGTCATGGTCTCTCTCCCTAGAATGCTTCGCGCGCGAGACTATCGAGGCCGCATCTGGCCCGGAAGCCGTCCGGGAGCGTGACCACGCGTCACCTGCCCCGTTCCGTGAAAAAAAGCCCCCCGCGCAGCGCTGCGCGGGGGGCGATGTCGGTCAGGAAGACCCGTGCGCTCAGGCGACGGCGAATTCGAGCGGCTTCACCTGATGGAACAGGCCGGTCGCTTCGAGGGCGGTCTTCGCCGCTTCGGGCAGCGGCGCGTCGAGATAGGCGATGGCGATCGCTTCGCCGCCCTGAGCCGCACGGCCGAGGGTGAAGTTCGCGAGGTTCACCTTGTTCTCGCCGAGCAGCGTGCCCAGCTTGCCGATGATGCCGGGGACGTCCTTGTTGGTCGTGTACAGCATGTGCGGACCGACCTCGGCGTCGACGTTGATCCCCTTGATCTGGATGAAGCGCGGCTTGCCGTCGGCGAAGCAGGTGCCGGCCACGGCGCGCTCGCGCTTGTCGGTGACCACGGTGACCTTGATGTAGCCGTCGAACACGCCCGACTTGTCCTGCGTGGTCTTCGAGATCTGGATGCCGCGATCCTTGGCGATGACCGGGGCCGAGACCATGTTCACATCCGGGTTCACCTTCTTCATCACGCCGGCGATGACCGCGCATTCCAGCGCCTTGAGGTTCATCTTCGAGGTGATGCCGTCATAGGTGATGTTGATCGCCTTGATCGGCTCGTCGGTCATCTGGCCGACGAAGGAACCGAGGTATTCCGCGAGCTTCACCCAAGGCCCCATGACCTTCGCCTCTTCGGCGGTCATCGAGGGCAGGTTCAGCGCGTTCTCGACGGCACCGTCGAGCAGGTAGTTCGACATCTGCTCGGCGACCTGCAGAGCGACGTTCTCCTGCGCTTCCGTGGTCGAGGCGCCGAGGTGCGGGGTGCAGACCACGTTGGGCAGATTGAACAGCACGTTCTCGGTGGCCGGTTCGACGGCGAACACGTCGAGAGCTGCGCCCGCGATGTGACCCGACTTCAGCAGATCGGCCAGCGCCTCTTCATCGACCAGACCGCCACGGGCACAGTTGACGATGCGCACGCCCTTCTTGGTCTTCTCGAGGTTCTCGCGCGACAGGATGTTGCGGGTCGCGTCGGTCAGCGGCACGTGCAGCGTGATGAAGTCGGCGCGCTTGAGCAGCTCGTCGAGCTCAACCTTCTCGACGCCCATCTTGTCGGCGGCATCCTGGCTGAGGAAGGGGTCGAAGGCGATGACCTTCATCTTCAGGCCCTTGGCGCGGTCGCACACGATCGAGCCGATGTTGCCCGCGCCGATCACGCCGAGCGTCTTCGCGGTCAGCTCGACGCCCATGAACTTCGACTTTTCCCACTTGCCGGCATGGGTCGAGGCCGAAGCCTCCGGGATCTGACGCGCCACGGCGAACATCATCGCGATGGCATGTTCGGCGGTGGTGATACGGTTGCCGAAGGGGGTGTTCATCAGGATGATGCCGTGCTGCGAGCAGGCATCCTTGTCGACGTTGTCGACACCGATACCGGCGCGGCCGATCACCTTGAGGTTCTTGGCGCCTTCGAGCAGCTTCGCCGTCACCTTGGTGGCCGAGCGGATGGCGAGGCCATCATAGTTGCCGATGATCTCGGCGAGGGCTTCCTTGTCCTTGCCGAGTTCGGGGCGGAAATCGACCTCGATGCCGCGATCCTTGAAGATCTGGATGGCAGCGTTGGAGAGCTTGTCGGAAATGAGAACCTTGGGGGCCATTGTCTGGTGTCCTGCTTGGTTTGGGGGCGGGGGCCTTCCGCGAGGGGAGGGCCGTCGATGGGGAAAGGGGATCGGTCCGGGTCTGCGCTTCGGTCGGGGCGGTGGTCGATACGGTCAATGGAGTCTGTTTGGCCGTTTCGGTCGGTCGGACTGCCTTCGGAGTCTACGGGCAGTCCACCCGCCTTTCCGAAACGCATCGGTTCGGACCGGGGCCACGGGGGCCCCGCAGGTGAGCCGGGGAACGTCAGCCTGGGCACCATCGGAGTCTACAGGTGCGTTTCGCTGCGTTCCGCTTGCCTCTGATCGCGAAAGGGGCCAAAAGGCCCGCGTCGTCCGGCGATCAGTCGAAGTCCCGCGTAGTGCACCATCGGAGTCTACAGGTGCGCATCGGGTCTTCCCGCGTTCGTCAACCGATCGGATTGCGCCCGATCAGGTTATCGTCGGGGTGGGGACGTTCCGGAGTCTGTGAACGATCCCACCCCACGCGACACTTTCGTGGACGAGGCCGGAGGCCGGCCTCGGGGCAATCGGCTTTCGGAAAATCAGGCCTGAGCGGCGATCTCGGCCTCGAAGGCGTATTCGATCCAAGGCATCAGAGCCTCCAGATCGGCCTTCTCGATGGTCGAGCCACACCAGATCCGCAGACCGGCCGGGGCATCGCGATACGAGCCCGCGTCCAGCGCGACGCCTTCCTTCTCCAGCCGCTTGGCGACGGCCTTGGCGAAGACGGCGGCATCCTTGATCCGCGCATCGGTGAACTTCAGGCACACCGAGGTGCACGAGGCGTTCGCCGGGTTGTTGGCCAGATTGGCGACCCAGGGCTTCGTGGCGATGAAGTCCTTGACGACCTTGGCGTTGCCTTCGGCCCGCGCGATCAGCGCCTTCAGGCCGCCGATCTGCTTGGCCCACTTCAGCGCGACCAGATAATCCTCGACGCAGAGCATCGACGGGGTGTTGATCGTCTCGCCGACGAAGATACCTTCGATCAGCTTGCCCGCCTTGGTCATGCGGAAGATCTTCGGCAGCGGCCACGCCGGCTTGTAGCTTTCCAGACGCTCGACGGCGCGAGGGCTGAGAACCAGCACGCCATGGCCGCCTTCGCCGCCCAGAACCTTCTGCCAGGAGAAGGTCACGACGTCGAGCTTGTCCCACGGCAGGTCCATCGCATAGGCGGCCGAGGTGGCGTCGCAGATGGTCAGGCCTTCACGGTCGGCGGGGATGTCGTCGCCATTGGCAACGCGCACGCCCGAGGTCGTGCCGTTCCAGGTGAAAACGACGTCAGTGTTGAAATCGACGGTCTTGAAGTCGACGATGTCGCCATAGTCGGCGGTCTTCACTTCGGCGTCGAGCTTGAGCTGCTTGACCACGTCGGTGACCCAGCCCGAACCGAACGACTCCCAGGCGAGCATGGTGGTCTTGCGGGCGCCGAGCAGCGACCACAGCGCCATCTCGACAGCGCCGGTGTCCGAGGCGGGCACGATGCCGATGCGGTAATCGGCCGGAACGCCGAGAACTTCGCGGGTCAGCTCGATCGCTTCCTTGAGCTTGGCTTTGCCGACGGCAGCACGGTGCGAGCGGCCCAGAGGCGCATCAGCAAGCATGTCGAGGGAGAAGCCGGGGATCTTCGCGCAGGGGCCCGAAGAAAAACGCGCATTCGCCGGCTTGGCGGCCGGAGCGGTATTGGTCATTGCTGGTATCCTTACAGATAAACGCCTCTCGTTGGGAAGAGGTGTCCCGCTGAGGGGAATACGACTCGGCACGGAGTCTGGCAAGAAAAAAAGACGACGATCGTGAAGATCAGGTGAAATGTGCTGCGCTGCCATGAAGCTGCCGCGGGCGACGGCATTTCAGCGGGGGTCGCGGCCCCTGCCCGGCGCCGCCGGTAACGGGCCGGCGGGGCATTCCAGACCTCGCGAAGCCGCTGGCATTGCCGCCGCGACATCGCCGGCGGTGGAGTGCAAGATTCGTATCGAAGCCCTATTGCGAATGAGGAGTTTTGAACCTACCATTTAAAAATAAAGTAAGGATTACGAAGAAGTAGGGAATTTGGAGGCCAGCCGGCGCGGCTGTGCCACGACCGGCCTCCGGGCCGGAAATTCCTGTGTGCGTGACGGGCCATTCGCGTATGGAATGGCGGTGTCGAGTTCAATTTTCCGGTCAGTGTTGTTGCAGGTATTATCGCGGGCGGATCCTTTCGCCCGCCTGAAAGATGCCGTGTTTTTTCGGCTGAAGGTGTCCATGAATGGCAATCGGTAAAAGATTTGCGGCGGGCAGAGAAACGAGAACGGACAGAAGGGCCACTCCCGGCTGCCGGGCGCAGACCTGCCGCATCGCGCACTCCGGTTGCGTCCCCCCGTCGCAACGGAGAGGTCCCGGTCCATTCACCGGCGTTTCAGTCTGTGTCTGTTTCCCTTGTTTCGTTGCGTCAGTCCGGCCCTGTCCGGGGCGCCCGCCGGTCCCGGTACGATTGAGTCTTTGTTCCCGTTCGACTATCCGCGGCAACGCCGGTCATGTCCGGGCTCTGCCGCTCTTTCATTCCGGCCGAAATTCCGGCCGGACAGCCATGCCACAGACACTACAGGACAGAAGAAAGGACCTGACATGTCTTTAGACAAAGCGATCTCCGATGCAATGAGCACCATCCCCGAGTGCGTGGCCGGGGGGTATGTCGATATGACCTCCGGGATGTTGCTGGGCGTCAAGACGCTCAACTCGCATCCGCAGGAAATTCTCGACATGGTGGCCGCGACCACGGCCGATCTGTTCGAAGGGCAGAATATCCGCCACATCGAGCAGGCCTTCGCCAAGGCCCGCGGGATCGAGAACGACCATCCGCGCTACTTCCAGGAAGTGATGGTGTTCAGCGAAAACCTCCTGCACATCTTCATGCGCGCCAAGAAGCGGCCCGATCATGTTCTGGTGTTCGTGTGCCGGCGCAATGCCAATGTCGGCATGGTGCTGACCAAATCGCGCATGGCGCTGGACGCCGTGGTCGCGGCACTCTGATCCGCTGTCAGGGCAAGAAACTCCGCCGGGACATTGCCTGCAATGGCCCGGCTTCCGCCCCCGGGTGCGGGGAAGGCCGCAGATTTGTTGCACATGTCGACGATCGGGATCCGGTATGGGAAAACTGACGGTTAAGTCAGCCCTATGCCGAAGGCCGCCCCTTCCCGCCACCGCATGACGAACGGGCCCAAGGACAACGCGTCGCCCGGGCGGCGTTGCTCGTTTTCGATCAGGGGCGATCCCGGGATCGCGCGGCATACCGGCGAAACCGTCAGCCGCCGATTGAGACTCTCCCGGACAAAACGCCATTCAGACCCGACTGACGCCGAGCCCAGGCGCCACCGCCGGCCCGAGGTCCTTGGCGAAGGAGATCCGTGTTCATAAGCGGATGACCGCCCCAGGCCTGGCCGACGCGGCGATGCGAGTGGGCGCAGGGCCCGCGTGGGCAATGGACACCACGACAGCCGAAATCCAGATCTGCGCCCCGCCCCGTGGCGCTTGCGGCTCAGCCGTGAATCGCCGCCCGGGCCTCGAAAGAGGCCGAAATCGGGGGCATCGCCTGAAGCAAGGGGACAACGGGACGGATCGTCCTTCGCGCCGCTATGGCTGACAAGACCCCGCGGGGCCGAAGTCGCGCTCGCGGATCCCGGCCGCCCGGCCCGGCAGACAGTCGACGCCGGGACGATGACGTCCTTCGGGAAGCCCTGCCGCCATCAGGCCGCGAGAGGAAGCTCCGCCTGTTCTTGCGGCACGAAGCCCGCCGTGCAGGCCGCATGAAGGAAGGCCCGGCGTGCTTCGCTGACGGGACCCAGGCAGTCCATGGCGGCCTCGAGCCGGCCAAGCGCACTCTGTCGGGCCGCATCCGTAACCGGCCACTTCCTGAGAAGCCAGTATTGCGCCTGTTCGATCGTGCTGAACCTTTTCACCTCACCTTCCGGCGAGATGACGAAGGACATGGGTTCACCCCAGTAAATTTCTATCAATGTTTTGGTCTTTCATGGAAAACGCGAAATGGAAGACGGCAGCGCCGGCTATCCTCTCGCGGAGGGCAGCGCAGCCAAAGGCCGCTCGCGCCAGGTTGATTTGTTCGCCATTGCCCGGACAGACGCCGCGCACATCGCGACGGCCTCTGCCACTGCGGTCAGGATCGACGTCGGTCGTCGCGGTCTGACCGGGGCCCGGTGGCACGTTCGGCTTGCCGACATGCCGCATGGACGAGCCCGCTTCTCCTGTCGACCGCCAGTGCGGTCGGGACGACTGTTCCGGTCTGATTGACCTGCTTCACGCTGCCGCCAGGGGCCATCGTGGGTTCCTTTTCCGTTATGCCGCTCCGCAGAATGCGGGGGCTGGCAAAGCTCAAGATCGTAGCTGAGCCGGAAGGAACAGGGTCCGAGAAGAAGAGATGCGAGACCTATATAGCGGCTTTTGCCGCAAATTGCGAGGACAATAAAACTGTTCCTCTGCCCGCGACCCCGCAACCCCTTCGCAGGACAGAAGATTATGTCTCGCAATGCAGCAGGCGACACCCCCGGAACAGTCCCCCTTTGCCGATTCGCTGCAGGTTTTGTGCAGCGCGGCTGTTCCGGGGGCTCGCAATTCCGCGCGGCGCCCCCATATGTGAAAGATCTGCAGTGTTCATCCCGGGGTCGGCGACCGATCTTGGCGGGCGTCGTGGCGCCAGCCGGATGGACCGCGCAGGTGTGTCCCCTCCGCCGGAGCGGACCTGCAGGCCGAAGGGCTGATCGCGACGGCGCCATCCGTCCTTGCGACGTGTCATCAGACCCCGATTGACCGCGTTATCGAAAGGATGCCGAAAGCATGAAAGCCCCCGAACCGAAAAAGCTGACCCCCGCACGCACCGCGCAGGCTACCTCGAAAAAGCCGCAAGGCGGCGAACGGAAGTCGATCTTCGATATTTCCTATGCCCCTGAAGGGGCCGAGCTGCGCAGGCCCTGGTCGCGCTTCGATCGCAAGACGCACTGAAGCTCCGGGCGCCGCGACGCGCCTCCGGCGACAGCCCATAGCGACAACCGGCCGCCCCCGCCCGAACCGGGGGACGGCGCTTTTGCTTTGTCATATGCAAAGAAATCGTATAGCGTGGTTGAGCTACGTTGTTCCCAACTGCACCTGTCTCCCTTATCGGCTTCAGTCTGCCTTTTTGAATTGACTGAGCCGGGCCGCCGCGTACCGCGGGTGGCATTCATTGCAGGAGATATCACGATGGCCAATGGCACCGTGAAATGGTTCAACCCCACCAAGGGTTTCGGCTTCATCCAGCCGCAGAATGGCGGACGGGACATCTTCGTCCACATCTCCGCACTTGAGCGCGCGGGGATCGCGCAGCTCGCAGACGGGCAGGCCGTCACCTACGAAGTCGAGAGCGGCCGTGACGGTCGCGAGTCGGCCAGCGACCTGAAGCTCGCCTGACCTGATCCCTGATCGGTCCCTGATCCGGCCGCGATGGCCGGATCGCACGGCGCCGAGGGCCGCCTCACCCCGGGGATCCGCTGTTTCCGTCGCGAAACGCCCCCCGGTGCAAACCGCCCCGCCCCAATCCCGCACAAGGCAGCCCCACCGCGGATCCGGCCTTCCCGGCCGCGTCCCGTGCGCGCCGTCCAAAGAGATGAAAGCTGTCGCCGGAGGCGGGCGATACAGGTTCACGGTTCCGAATGTGCCGTAAAACCGATTGTCGATCCTTGACAAATCCGTGAACTTCTAGAGGCATACGGGGGGTGCGCATCCCCTGCGCCCGCGAAGCAATCGGAGACCATCATGTCGCAACAGGCCAATGATCCGGGGACCGAGATCGACCGCCTTGTGCGCGGGATCGAACCCGCGCTGATCGCGCTGAGGCGTGACATCCACGCCCATCCCGAGATCGGCTTCGACACGGTGCGCACCGCCGGCATCGTCACCGGGGAACTGCGCCGCATCGGCCTGACCCCGAAGACCGGCGTCGGCCGGACCGGCGTCGTCGCCGAGATCAGGGGCAGCCGTCCGGGCCCGTGCCTGATCCTGCGCGCCGACATGGATGCGCTGCCGATCCACGAGGAAACCGGTCTGCCCTTCGCCTCGACGGTGCCGGGGCGGATGCACGCGTGCGGTCACGATCTGCACACCTCGGCACTTCTGGGCGCGGCCGAGGCGCTGGTCGCGCTGGCGCCGCAGCTCGCCGGCACGGTGCGGCTGGTGTTCCAGCCGGCCGAGGAAACCCAGGAAAGCGGCGCGGCGGCGATGGTCGCCGACGGCGCGGCCGAAGGGGCCGACATGGCCATCGCCTTCCACAACCGCCCCGAGACCCCGGCGGGCGAGATCGTGCTGAACACCGGCGCAAGCACGGCGTCGAGCGACGAATTCCGCGTCGTGCTGCACGGCAAGTCCGGCCATGCGGCCCGGCCCCATGCGGCGATCGACCCGATCGTCGGCGCGGCGCATATCATCACCCAGCTGCAGACCGTAATCTCGCGCGAGATGGATCCGGCGCTGTCGGCGGTGCTGACCATCGGCCATATCGCCGGCGGCGCGACGCAGAACATCATCCCCGACAGCTGCATGTTCGAAGGCACGGTGCGCTGCCGCTCGCCGAAGTCGCGCGATCTGGCCGAGGCCTCGTTCCGCCGCATCTGCGAGAACGGCGCGGCGGCGCTGAACCTGCGCGCCGAGGTCGAATATGTCCGCGGCGCCCCGGCGCTGCTGAACGACGCGCATATGATCGAACGCACCGCCGAGGCGCTGAGCGCCCAGTTCGACAAGCCGGTCACCGTGCGTCCGGGCACCTCTTTCGGGGCGGAGGATTTCTCGTATTTCTCCGAGATCCTGCCCTCGGTGCAGATCTTCGTCGGTTCGGGCCAGCCCGGGCGCGACGACCGGGTTCACAACTCGGACTATCAGCCCGACGAGGCCTGCATCGCGCAAAGCGCCATCGCGCTGACCCGCATGGCCGTCGAATTCCTGTCCTGATCCGGATGTCCCGGACCCAAACCGCGAGGAACACCATGACCATCACCCGCAGCACCTTCCTGCGCGCCGGTATCGCCGCCGCCGCCCTGCTGTCCGCCGGCCCGGTGCTGGCCGAGGGCAAGAAGCTCGTGTTCGTCACCGAAGGCGCCTTCCCGCCCTTCAACATGACGAAGCCCGACGGCACGCTCTATGGCTTCGAACCCGATCTTCTGGCCGAAGTCGCCAAGCGCGCCGGTTTCGACTACGAGCTGAAGGCGCAGGCCTGGGACGGCATGATCCAGGGCGTGGCGGACGGCAAGTTCGACGGCGCGGTCGATGCGGTGACGATCACCGCGAAGCGCCTTGAGGTCGTCGACTTCTCGGCGCCCTACACCACGGGCGGCTCGACTTTCGCGGTGGCGAAGGACAGCGGTCTGACCCTGCCGGGCACCGGCACGGCGGTCGATCTCGGCGATGCCGCCGCGACCGAGGCGAGCGTCTCCGCCATCGCCGAAGCCCTGAAGGGCAAGACCGTGGGCGTCCAGGTCTCGACCATCCAGTCGGATTTCCTGAACACCTATCTCGCGCCGCGCGGCGTGACGATCCGTACCTATCCGAACGGCCCCGACGTCTATCAGGATCTGATGAACGGCCGCCTCGACGCGGCGATGTCCTCGATCACCAACATCTCGGCCTTCCTGAAGAAGAACAAGGACACCGCCGAGGCGACGGGCGCCTCGTTCAAGGGCGGCATCATGGGCGCGGGCGTCGGCATCGTCGTGCAGAAGGGCAACAAGGAGCTCGCCGACAAGATGAGCGCCGCGCTGAAATCCATGTCGGACGATGGCACGCTGGAAGCGCTGTCGATGAAGTGGTTCGAGATGAACGTCACGCCGAAGCTCTGACGGATGGAGGATCTCGCGCTTCTGGGCTTCGGGCCCGACGGTTGGGGCAAGGTGCTGGTGCAGGCCGGGCTGATGACACTGGCGGTCTCCGTCGCGGCATTCGTCGTCGGGCTGGCGCTCGGCACGCTGATCGCCTGGGGCCGGGTCTCGGGCGGCGGCATGGCGCGTGCGCTCGCCCATGGCTACACCGCGGTGATGCGCGGCGTGCCCGAGATCCTCGTCATCTACCTGTTCTATTTCGGCGGCCGTCAGGTGGTGACGGCCGTCGGAACCGCGCTCGGCTTTCCCGGGCCGTTCGACATCTCGGGCTTCATGGCGGGGATGCTGGCCATCGGGCTGATCTCGGGCGCCAATCAGGCCGAGGTGCTGCGCGGCGCCTGGCAGGCGGTGCCCAAGGGCACGATCGAGGCCGGCCGCGTCGTCGGCATGAGCCGCTTCACCCTGTTCCGCCGGGTGATCGCGCCGCAGGCGCTGGTCACCGCGCTGCCGGGGCTGGGCAATCAGTGGCAGTCGGTCATCAAGGAATCGGCGCTGGTCTCGGTCACCGGGCTGGTCGAGACGATGCGTCAGGTCTCGGTCGCGGCGGGCACCACGCAGGAGCATTTCCTGTTCTACGCTGCCGGGGCCGCGATCTATCTGGCGATCACCACGCTCTCCGATCAGCTGTTCCGCCTGGCCGAGCGCCACAGCCTGCGCGGCCATCAGCAGGGGGGGATGTGAGCATGGATCTGTCTTTCATCGGCACGATGTTCCTGCGCATCCTCGGCGGTCTGCCGCTGACGCTGAACCTGTGGGGGCTGTCGCTGCTGGGCGGCGCGATCCTCGCGCTCGGGCTCAATCTGCTGCGCACGACGCGGGTGGGCGACAAGGTGGCCTCGGCCTATGTCTTCGTGTTCCGCGGCACGCCGCTGCTCATCCAGATCTTCATGATCTATTTCGGTCTCGCGGGCTTCGGCTTCATCCGGCACAGCGTGCTGTGGCCGTTCCTGCGCGAACCCTATTGGTGCGGACTTCTGGCGCTGGTGCTGAACGATGCCGCCTATACCTCGGAGATCCTGCGCGGCGGTCTGCGCGCCGTGCCGCGCGGCGCGGTCGAGGCGGGGCGGGTGTCGGGCATGTCGCGCTTCACCATCCTGCGCCGCATCACGCTGCCCCTGGCGATCCGTCAGGCGCTGCCCGCCTATTCGAGCGAAGTGATCTCCATGCTCAAGGCGACGGCGCTCGTCTCGACCATCACCCTGATGGACATGACCGGCATCGCCCGCGCCGCGATTTCCGAGACCTGGCGCGCCGTCGAGATCCTGCTCAGCGCGGCGGCGATCTACCTCGCGCTGTCGCTGATCGTCACCCAGCTCAGCGTCTGGATCGAACGCCGGCTCTCGCCGTGGCAATTCCAAAGGACCAACCGATGACCGATACCTCCAAGACCGTCCTGTCGATCGCGGGCCTGCGCAAGAGTTTCGGCGCGAACGAGGTTCTCAGGGGCATCGACCTCGCGGCGAGCGATGGCGATGTGATCTCGATGATCGGCGCCTCGGGCTCGGGCAAGAGCACGCTGCTGCGCTGCATCCCGATGCTGGAAATCCCCGACGCCGGCACCGTCGGCGTGGGCGAGGACCGGGTCTCGCCGCGGGGCGGGCGGCTGACCCGCGCCGAGGAGGCGACGGTGCGCCGGATGCGCTGCCAGCTCGGTTTCGTGTTCCAGAACTTCAACCTCTGGCCGCATCGCACTGTGCTGGAGAACGTGATCGAGGCGCCGCTGTTCGTTCAGGGCCGCGCGCGCTCCGAGGCGGTGGACGAGGCGATGGCGCTTCTGGACAAGGTCGGTCTGGCGGCGAAACGCGATGCCTATCCGGCGCATCTGTCGGGCGGCCAGCAGCAGCGCGTGGCGATCGCGCGCGCCCTCGCGCAGCACCCCCGCGCCATCCTGTTCGACGAGCCGACCTCGGCCCTCGATCCCGAGCTGGTGGGCGAGGTGCTGAAGGTGATCCGCTCGCTCGCCGAGGAAGGCCGCACCATGCTGATCGTCACCCATGAGATGGGCTTCGCGCGCGAGGTCTCGTCGCGGGTGGTGTTCCTGCATCAGGGCCATATCGAGGAGGACGGCACCCCCGCCGAGGTGTTCGGCGCCCCGAAATCCGAGCGTGCCCGCGCCTTCCTCGCCAGCCATTTCGACCGCAACCGTCAGGGATAGCCCGCCCATGCGCCAGCCGATCGAACGAAAGAGCCTTCAGGATCAGGCCGCCGACTGGCTGCGCAGCGCCGTTGTGCGGGGCGATTTCGCCCCGGGCGAGGTGCTGACCGAACAGGCGCTCACCGAGCGCATCGGAACGGGACGCGGCACGGTGCGCTCGGCGCTGTTCGCGCTCGAAGCGCAGGAGCTGGTGACCCGCACGCCCTATTCGAGCTGGCGGGTGGCAGTCCTCGATGCGCAGACGATCCGTGAAATCTATACCCTGCGCTCTGCCTATGAAGAGCTCGCCGCGCGGCTTCTGGCGACGGGGCGCGAAAGCCTGGGCACCGCGGCGGTCGAGGCGGCCTTCGCCGATCTCGATGCGGCCGAAGGCGGCGACAGCGACACGCGCGTCGCGGCCGATCTGGGGTTCCATGCGAGTTTCGTGCGCCAGACCGGGCACCGGCTGCTGATCCGCCGGCACGGGCAGCTCGCCGACAAGATGGAGTGGCTCTATCGCTGGTCGGAAAGCCACTGGCCGTGCCGCAACCCGCTGGTCGCCGAGCACCGCCCGCTGTTCGACGCGCTGATGACCGGCACGCCCGAGGCGGCCGAGCGCGCCGTGCGCGACCATATCGACTATTCCATCGCTCAGGATCTCGCGGGGTTTCATTCCCTCGCGCAGGACGGCCTGACGCATCCGGAGGACACATGACCGAAATCACTCTTCTCGACGGCGGCATGGGCCGCGAACTCGAACGCAGCGGCGCGCCGTTCCGGCAGCCCGAATGGTCGGCGCTCGCGCTGATCGAGGCGCCCGAGACCGTCCAGCGCGTCCACGAGGGCTATATCCGCGCCGGCGCGCAGGTCATCACCACCAATTCCTATGCCCTCGTGCCGTTCCACATCGGCGAGGAGCGCTTCCGCACCGACGGGCCGCGGCTTGCCGATCTGGCAGGCCGGGTGGCGCGGGCGGCGGCCGATACGGCGCCGGGCGTGCGCGTCGCGGGCTCGCTGCCGCCGGTGTTCGGTTCCTACCAGCCGGAGCTGTTCGAGCCGGTCAAGGCGCAGGAATATCTCTCGGTTCTGGTGACGGGCCTGTCGCCTTACGTCGATCTGTGGCTCGCCGAGACGCAAAGCAGCCTCGAAGAGGCGCGCGCCGCCGCTCAGGCGGTCGCGGGCACCGGCAAGCCGCTGTGGATCTCGTTCACCTTGCATGACGAGGACGGCGCCGAAGACCGCGAGCCGCAGCTTCGTTCCGGGCAGAGCGTGCGCGATGCGGCGCGCCTCGCGGTCGATCTCGGTGCCGAGACGATGCTGTTCAACTGCTCGCGTCCCGAGGTGATGGGTGCGGCGCTCGATGCGGCGCGCGCCGCGGCACCGGGGCTGCGCCTCGGGGTCTACGCCAATGCCTTCGCCAATTCGCAGGACGAGGACGGGGCGGCGAACGAGACCGTCTCGACGATCCGCGCCGACCTCGATCCGCCGCATTACTGCGGTTGGGCCGAAAACTGGACCGCGCGCGGCGCGAGCGTGATCGGCGGTTGCTGCGGTATCGGCACCGAGCATATCCACCATCTGGCGGACCATCTGAAACACGGCTGATCCGTCGCAGGCCAGTCGAAAACGGCAAAGCCGCGCGGGGGAAGCGTCCCCGCGCGGCTTTTTCCTGTCAGGGCTGGGCGCCGGCTCAGCCGCGCAGCGCCTGATCGAGGTCAGCGATCAGATCCTCGACCGCCTCCAGCCCGACGGAAAGCCGGAAGATCCCGTCGCCCGCATAGGCACGGTAATCTTCCTCGGCCGCGCCGGTCAGCCTGTAAGTGCCGCCGATCATCTCCTCGGTGTCGAGCAGCGTGACGATGCTGCGCTGATGGCCGAGCGAAAAGGCGTAATGCGCCACCTTCAGCCGCTCCGACAGTTGCCGTGCCATCGCTTGCGGATCGCGGGTGCGGAACCCGATCATGCCGCCCGGGATATCCATTTGCCGCAATGCCAGCGCATATTGCGGATAAGACGGCAACCCCGGATAGACCGCCGACAGCACCGCAGGATGGCTTTCGAGAAACGCCGCGATCTTCTGGGCCGACTCCGATATCTGCCGCATCCGGGGGAACAGCGTGTCGATGCCGCGCAGGATCAGCCAGGCATTGCCCGCCGACAGCGCCGCGCCGAGATAGACGCCCGCCCGGCCGCGCATCTTCGCGATCAGCGCGCGCCGGCCGCAGGTGACACCGCCGAGCGCATCGCCATGGCCGTTGATGAACTTGGTCATCGAATGCACCACCAGATCGACGCCGAGCCCGAGCGGGCGGGTGGCGACCGGGGTGGCAAGCGTGCTGTCGACCGAGACGAGGGCGCCCGCCGCATGGGCGATGCGCGCCACCTCGGCCAGATCGGTCAGCCGCAACAGCGGGTTGCACGGGCTTTCGCAATGCACCAGCCGGGTATTCGGACGCAGCGCGGCGCGCAGCTCCTCGGGGCGGGAGAGATTGACCGGCGTCACCTCGATGCCGAAATCGGGCAGGATCGAGCGCGCGAGTTCCGCCGCCCCGGCATAGGTCACATCGCTGACGATCAGATGATCCCCGGATTTCAGGAAAGTCAGAAATACCGCCGCGATCGCCGCCACGCCGGTCGCCGAGGCAAGCGCATCCTCGGCGCCTTCGAGGGCGGCCATGCGCATCTCGAGGCTGCGCACCGTGGGGTTGAGCCAGCGCGCATAGGTATAGGGCTCGGCCGCGATGTCCTCGAGCCCCGAGGCCGAGAACGCGCCCTCGCCCGGCGTGACCATGTTGTTCACCGACATCGAGACCGTGGGCTGGACCTCGCGGGTCTCGGGCGCGATGTCGAGGCCGGCATCGAGGGCGAGGGTCTCGGGGCGGGCGTCGGGGGGCAGGACAATCCGGGTCATGGTCTCTCTCGGGCAGCTGTGGTGCTTGCCGCGAGGATACCGCACCCGCGCGCCCACGGGCGGCGCAGAACGGGCGAAGGACGCGGTCAGGCCGCGCGAAACGGCGATGAACGCCCGGATCTCGTCACTCTGCTTCAGGCGGGACGTAAACCCCGGTCTTCAGCGGGCGCAGCACGACATTGGTGGTGATGCGCCGGATCAGCGGGTTCTCGTGCATCAGCCTCGCGGTGAAGTCGTCGTAGTCGGCGACGTCGCGGGCAAGGATCACCGCCACCATGTCGACCGCGCCGGTGACGTAATACAATTGCTGGATCCGGTCGTGCCCGGCCGCCCAGATCCGCAGCCGTTCGAGCACGTCGTAATTCTCGCGCTCGATTTCCAGCCCGGCGATGAAGGTCATCGCCTGACCGACGGCGGCGGGATCGACCACGGCGACCTCGGCCCGGATCGCGCCCGACAGCCGCAGCGCGCGCAGCCGGCGCTGCACGGCAGAGGCGGACAGTCCGACGTCCTCGGCGATGGTCTCGGCCTTGCGGGTGCAGTCGCGCTGCACGATGGCGAGGATGCGGCGGTCGAAATCGTCCATGGGTCGTGTCGGCTCCGGTTCCTCGCCTTCATGTCGCAACATCGCCAGCGCCGCAATGCCCGGCACGGACCGACGAGCCAAACCGCGCGGCAATCCCGCCGCCAACGACGTCGGCCCCTGCACCAGCGGGTCAGAGGCGGAGCGATCGGCCCGCCCCTGGCGCGTGCCATCGCCGACGTCCTGGCGGCGCGCAGCCCCGCCTGTCCGAACGAACAGCCCGGCTCAGAACAGGCCCTCTTCCTTCGCGATGATCGCCGCCTGGGTGCGGTTATGCGCCCCGATCTTGCGATAAAGCGTCTTCATGTGCAGCTTCACCGTGGGCTCGGTAATCCCCAGATCGCGGGCGATTTCTTTGTTGGCCTTGCCGCCGGTCAGCCCCTGCAACACATCGAGTTCGCGCCGCGACAAACGCTGAGCCAGCGGATGGGGGGTCTCGGGCCGGGCATTGCGCAGGAACGCGAGGGGGGCATACTGCTCTCCCATCGCCATGAACCGGACGGCATTCGCCAGCGACTTCGCGCTCAGCGTCTTCGGCAGATACCCCGACGCCCCGAGCGCCAGCGCCTGCTCGGCAATCTCGGCCGAGGCAGAGCCGGAGATCAGCGCCACACGCTGTCCGCCCGCCATCGCCAGAACCTCGCGCAGGCTGTCGATCCCGTTCATCCCCGGCATCATCACGTCAAGAAGCACCAGATCGAACGGCCCCTGCGTCTCGATCGCCTGCACCGCCGAGGGCAGATCCCCGACCGTCACGGTCTCGATCCCTCCCTCGGAGCGCAGGAACAGCGCGATGGCGTCGCGCACCAGCTCGTGATCGTCGGCGATCAGCAGCCGTAGCCCGTGCATCCGGGGCCCGGAATTTTCCGGGCGCATATCATGGCATGCGTCTGACGTCATGGGCCCGACCTTCCCTGAAAATACAGCTGCCCGGTGAGTCGGCAGACAAAATGATCTGCTCCGAACCCTTCAAGATTACATGAAGATTTCCGGTCTGGCGTCTGTCAAACGGGCCGGACACCGTCCTTTCGGGTGAATTAACGTTCCGGTCAGCGGATTCGGCCACGTTTTGCGGCGCTTCGGGCGCACCCGGACCGCAAGGGGGATCCGCATCGCGGCAAATGTCACCCGGATCAGGCGCGGCGCCTGCGAAGACCCTATCCGTTCGGACAGGTCCGCCTGTGCTTTCGCCCGGTCCTGCGAACGCGGCCCGGTGCTAGAGTAAGTCAGATCCCCCGGGCCGAAGCCCCGCCTTGCCCCGAAACGAAGGAACGCGCCATGTCCCGCCTCCGATCCGGCGGCTTCGCCGCACTGCTGAGCGGCCTCGCCGCCGTCCTGCCGGCACTGACCGCGCGCGCCGAGACCGGTCCGGCCGAAGCTGCGCCGCAAAGTGTTCCGGACGCCCATGCCCTGCTGACGGTCAGCGGCCTTCGCGACGGCACGCCCGCCGTTGTCGCGTTCGATATGGCGGCGCTGAGCGCATTGCCGCAGGTCAGCTTCACCACCTCCACGATCTGGACCGAGGGGCCACAGACCTTCACCGGCGTGCCGCTCGGTGCGGTGCTTGCCGCCGCGGGAATGACCGGCCGGACCCTGCAGGCGACCGCTGCGAACGATTACGCCGTGCAGATCCCGGTCGAGACCTGGCCTCGCAACGGCCCCGTCATCGCCTATCTGCGCAACGGCAAGCCCATGACCCTGCGCGACAAGGGCCCGCTGTGGATCGTCTATCCCTACGATTCAAATTCCGCCTACCGGACCGAAGTGATCTATACTCGCAGTATCTGGCAACTGGATCGGATCGACGTCAGGCCCTGATGTGAACATCGCGCGCGCCCCCCTCCCGGCCCCACCCGGCCCTGGCACGGATCGCCGGGACGGCGGTTCCGGGGCTGACGCGGACAAGCCGGGCCGGCGCGACCGCGCCCGAGCGATCGTCGCGGGAAGCGTTCTGGCGGTGTTGATCGGCGTCATCGCGATGATGGTGGCCGAGGTGGTGCAACAGCTGCGCGAATTGCGCACGGCCGCTTCGGACAATGTGCAATGGACCCTCTCGCAGGTGGACGCCGAATTCCTGCGCTTTCGTCTTGCACTCGACCTTGCCCGGCTGCAGGCGCGCGACGGCACCGTCCCGGCCGAGACTCTGGCCAGTCTGCGCAAGCATTTCGATATCTTCTACAGCCGGATTGACACATTCCGCGGTAACGGCAGCTACGCGAGCCTGCATCGCGACGCCGAATTCTCGACCGCCCTGGCCGAGGTCCAGACCGATCTCGGCCACCTCGGGGCGCGCATCGACCTGCCCGATGCAGAGCTCGGGGCGGCGCTCGATCCGCTCGGGGCCGAGGCCGAGGCGATGGCACCCTCCGTGCGCGGCCTGTCGCTGATGGGGCTGGCGAAATTCGCGCAGAACTCCGACCGCAAGCGCGAGGAGATGACCGCGACGCTTGCGCGGCTGGCGGCGACGACGGGCCTGATGCTCATCGCGATCTCGCTGCTCGCGGTGCTTCTGCTGCGGCTTTACCGGCTGAGCGAGCGGCGCGGCGTGCAGCAGGCGAAGAGCGCGGCACGGGTGCGTCTGGTCCTCGAAGCCTCGTTCGACGCCATTGTCGCGAGCGATCGCGAGGGCCGGATCCTGGTGTTCAACCCTGCGGCCGAACGCATCTTCGGGTTCACCGCAGAGGAAGCGATCGGGCACGATCTGCTGGCCGCGCTGTTGCCGGGCGGCAACCCGGACGGGCAACCGGCTCTCGCCGCGATCTTGCGCGACCCGGCCCCCGAGGCGCTCGGCCGGATCCACCTCGAAGGACGCAGCCGCGACGGCCGGACCTTCCCCGCCGAAGTCACCGTGCGGCGGGCCGAGGGCGATCAGGGCCAGGTCTTCGTGCTGTTCATCCGCGACGTCTCGCTGCTGAAGAAGGCCGAGGCCGCACTGATCGAGGCCCATGACCGCGCCGTCGCCGGTGAGAAGGCCAAGGCCGATTTCGTCGCGGTGATGTCGCACGAGATCCGAACGCCGCTGAACGGTTTGCTGGGGAACATGTCGCTGCTGCTCGACACGCCGCTCGATGCGCGTCAACGTGGCTATGTCTCGGCGATGGAGGTCTCGGGGCGGCTTCTGTCCTCGCTGGTCAACGACGTGCTCGACATGTCGAAGCTCGAAGCCGGCAAGATGACGCTGCAGCGGCGTGCCTTCCGGCTGTCGCAGGTGATGGACGAGATCGTGGAAAGCCAGATGCAGCTTGCGGCGGCCAACGGCAACGCCCTCGGCTGGACCCGGGTCGGGCCGCCCTTCGACGCGGTGATCGGCGATCCGGACAAGATCCGTCAGGTGGTGCTGAATTTCGTCAACAACGCGATCAAGTTCACCCGCGACGGGACAGTCGCCGTCGAGATCGAGGCGCTCGGCCCCGAAACGCCGCCCGAGACCGCCCCGGGGCAGCGCCGCGAGGTCGAGATCCGGGTCAGCGATACCGGCGAGGGCATCGCGCCCGCCGACCTCGGTCGGATCTTCTCCGATTTCGAGATGCTCGACAGCTCTTACGGACGGCGGCCGGGAACCGGGCTCGGGCTCGGCATCGCGCGGCGTCTGGCGCATCTGATGGGCGGCGAGATCGGCGTCGAGAGCGAACCGGGCGAGGGCAGCCTGTTCTGGCTGCGGTTGCCGCTCGATCCGGACGACGGTGCCGGATCTGAAACGGAGCCCGCCGCCCCGGCCTTCCGGCCCGGTGCGCAGCCCTCGCCCCCTGCCGCGCCGCTCTCGATCCTCATCGTCGAAGACAACGATATCAACCGCGCGATCCTGCGCCGGATGGTCGAAGCCGAGGGGCATGACGCGACCGAAGCCAGCAACGGCCGCGAGGGCGTCGACCGCGCCGCGCTGAGGCCATTCGACGCGATCTTGATGGACATCTCGATGCCGGTGATGGACGGGCGCAGTGCTGCGCGGGCGATCCGCGAGGGCGACGGGGCCTCGCACACGGCCCCCATCGTCGCGGTGACCGCCCATGCGCTTCCCGAGGAGATAGAGGCCTTCCGCGCCGCGGGCATGACCGAGGTTCTGAAGAAACCCATCGACCGCGAGGCACTGCGCGCGCTTCTGGCGCGGCTGACAGCGAGGCGGACCTTGCCCGAGGCTCCGGCTGCGGCGGACCCGCTCCTGTTCGACGAAGACCACCTCGGCCCCGAGGGTCACGGCAGCCTCGGGCCGGAGTTGCTGCGCCTTCTCGACAGCTTCATCGCGCAAACCGACCAGACCGTCGCCGCTCTGGCCGATGGAAGTCTCGGGGCCGGTCTCGACAGGACTGAGGCCGACAAGCTCCGCCTTGCCGCGATCCATCGCACGGCGGGGGCTGCGGGCACCTTCGGGGCGCGGGCATTTCATGCGCAGCTTCTGGCCATCGAGACCGCGGCGAAGCGCGGCGACACCGCCCCGCTGGAGCACGCCGCAGCACAGCTGCCGGCGCTGTGGCAACAGACGCGGGCGGCCCTCTTGGCCTGCCGGAACGCCCGGAGCTGAGCCGACGACGACACCGGGGGCATTCGGCGCCTTCCACAGAATGCGCGGGATTGCGCCAGATCGCCCGGCCCCGGGACCGTGGTGTCGTCGCGGCCACGCCCTGGCCAGCCTGCCGGAGCGGGCGCCCAAACGGCGAGGATGCGGCGTGTGCGCGTGATCCCACTCTCCGTTCGGATAGGGACGGGGCGCGGCTGCGCCCCCTCACTCGCCCGGGGCGGCCGCGCGGGACAGGGCAGGAAAGGCTAGAACGAGGACAAGACCCCCCGCCCCTCAGCCCGCGGAGACCGTCATGACCCGTTCCCGGACCGGCTGCATCGCGCAAAGCTCTGTCGCCCCGGGCCAGTCCTGCAGGGCCCGGCGCGCACTTCGTCTGGGGCAGGCGGCGGGCGTCGCCCGGCTGTCTCGCGGTCGCGACGGCAAGCCGGATCGCCTCGGCCGCCTGCACACCGCCTGATTTTCACGATTTCACGAAGGAGACCTGCCATGATCCCCGACCTGACTGCCCCCGAACCTCCGACGCTGCGCGTGGCTCATCTCGTCGGTGACGAGAACTGGGGAGGAGTGACCCGCAGCCTCGCCTTCCTCAGCCAGGCGCCGGCTCTGGCGCGCCACGCCCGTCACAGTATCGTGCCGGTCCGGCCGGGCACGTCGCAGATGCCGGAGATCGAGGCCGATGTCATCGTCTCGCATCTCACGGTGAACTGGCGCAACCTGCCGCAGCTGACCGCTCTGCGCGCCCGTTATCCGAACCTGCCCCTCGCCCATGTCGAGCACAGCTATACCGAAGGGTTCGTTGCAGGAAACGTGGCGAACCGGCTGCGGTTTCACTCTCTGCTGCGCGCAGTCTATGCGTTGTTCGACGAGATCGCCGCCGTGAGTTCCGCTCAGGCCGAATGGATCGCCACGCGCGGGCTGGCACCGCGCGAACGCGTCAGCCTGCTGCGCTCCTGCGCCGGGGTCGGAGACTTCCTGGCGCTGCCGCAGGCCGCGGGGGCGGTGCGCCATTTCGCGGCAATCGGACGGTTCGTGCCGCAAAAAGGCTTCGACATGCTGATCCCGGCGTTCCGCGCGGTGACGCGCCCCGACGTGACTCTGACGTTCGTGGGCGACGGCGAGATGCGCGAGACACTGGCCGATCTGGCACGCGGCGACGCGCGGATCCGGTTCAGCGGCTATTCGGACAACCCGGCGACGGTGCTCGAACGGTTCGACGCGGTGCTGATGCCCTCGCGCTACGAGGCCTGTGGGCTGGTCGCTCTCGAGGCGATGGCGGCCGGGCGTTCGGTTCTGGTATCTGGAGTGGACGGGCTGGCCGATCACGTGGCCTGCGGGGCAAGCCTGTGTTCGGGGCACTCTGTCGCGAACTGGACCGCCGCAATCGAGGCGATGGCCGCAACCGATCCGCATGAGGCCGCCGCCCGCCGGCAAGCCGCGCGCGCGGCCGTCGCGCTGGCCGAGCAGGAATTCGCCCGTGCCTACGACAGGCTGTTGTCGCGACTGACCGGCGGGGACCGCCGGTCGCTCAGGGCGGCCTGAGAGCCGTGTCCGAACCGCCCTGTCCGCCGTGGCTATCGCGCGACGGACAGGGCGGCGGGGGGTCAGCTCAGATGCCGCTTGCGCTCGGCCGCGTAGCGCACCAGCGCCAGCCCGCGGAAGATGCCGTGCATGAACTTGCCGTAAGGCATGGTCAGGAAGAAGCCGAGCACGAACCCCAGATGCAGCGCCAGCGTCACCCCCATCAGCGGCGTCGCACGCAGCACGAGAAGTGCAAGCCCCGTCACCCCGGTCAGCAGCAGCATCACGATGAAAGCCACATCCATGCCCTTGCGCGACGCGTCGCCCAGTTGCGGATCGCGGCGCAGCTTCGCCGCCAGCAGGCCGAGCGGCCCGACGGTGATACCGATGCCCCCGAGCGTGCCGAGAACCACCGGCAGGTCCCACCACGGATAGGGCGCATCCCGGCCGAGCAGATAGTGCCAGAGCGTGCCGACCACCGTTGCCGCAAAGCACAGCGCGAAGCCGTAGAAGGTCAGGTGATGATACATCCGGCGGGTGTCGTCTGGCACCTCGGCATCGTTCGCGCAGCCCATGCCGCCACCGTCGAGATAGCGCAGCGTAGCGATATCATGCGCGCCGCCCGCCAGCGCCTGCGGATCGCGCAGCGTCGAGCCCGGCTCGCCGATATCGCGCCAGAAGCGGATGCACGACATCGCGACCGCCAGCACCGACCACAGGAAGGCGGCTCCGAAGATCGCCACCATCGCGTTATGCGGCAGGATCCGGTAGAAGGCGCCGGGCCCCGACTGCGCGCCGAACAGCACCGCCGGATCGGTCAGCGCGGCAAAGCCCACCAGGAAGGCCGCGACCGACAGCGCGGCGATCAGCGTCACCACCAGCCCGTTGCGGGCGAACAGCGGCGCCATGAAGCCGGGCCAGACATAGCGCGCGTAGCTGTCGTTGCGGACCTCGGCCAGCACCTTCGGCACGTTCACCGCGAATTCGTGCGGCGGGGCGAACTGGCAATCGGAATTGCACGCGCCGCAGTTGTGGCACAGGTTCGCCAGATAGGTCAGATCGCCCGACCCGAAGGCGCGACGCATCTCCATCGCCGGAAAGACGGCGCACAGCCCCTCGCAATAGCGGCACGAGTTGCACACCGTCATCAGCCGGCCCGCCTCGTCGAGATGGGCCTGCCGGGCCTCGGCCGCGCTCATCGCCGCCGCGGGCATCTTGAGTTCATCGCTTTGCATGGCTGCCCGCTCCTTCTCCGGCGATGCGCCCGAAGACGCTGCCGATGGTCATTCCGATCCCGGCCGCATAACCGCGGCCGAGCACGTTGCCGGCCATGATCTCGCCGGCGGCCCAGATGTTCTCGGCGCGCCCGCCCCCGGCAAGCTGCACCCGGGCGTCTTCGTCCACCTCGACGCCGAGATAGGTGAAGGTGATGCCGGGGCGGACCGGATAGGCGTAGAACGGCGCCTCCTCGATCGGCCGCGCCCAGTTGGTCTTGGGCGGGCTCAGCCCCTCGGTGTGGCAGCCATCGAGGATCTTGTCGTCGAAGGTTCCCGGCTGCACCGCGGCGTTGAAGCCATCGACCGTGGCGCGCAGCGCGACCGGATCGAGGCCGAGCTTGCCCGCGAGCTCCTCGATCGTGGCGCCGGTCACCGGCGGGAACAGCGAGGGCATGAAGAGTTGCAGCGAGCGCGCATCGAACACGATATAGGCGATCTGGTCGGGCTGCGCCGCCACCAGCCGGCCCCAGATCGCATAGCGCTTGGGCCAGATATCCTCGCCCTCGTCATAGAACCGCTCGCAGCGGTTGTTGACGACGATGCCGAAAACCACGCAGTCGAGCCGGGTGATGATGCCGCCGTCGTATTTCGGCGCGCGGGCGTCGATGGCGACGGCATGGCATTGCGTCGGGTCGCCGATCTGCTTCATGCCCTTGCCGATCAGCGTGCGCAGCAACGAGCCCCGGTTGTAGGGCGTGCCGCGGATCAGGAAGTTCTCGGCGATCTCGCCCCAGCCTTCCTTCAGCCAGTCGATGTTCGCCTCGAACCCGCCCGATGCCGCGACCAGTGCCCGGCCCGCCAGCCGCTGCCGCCCGGCGGGGGTCGTGACCTCGGCCGCGACGAAGCGGGGGCCGTCCATCTCGAGATCGGTGACCTCGGCCTCGTAGGCGATGTGAACGCCAAGCCCCGCCGCGGTGCGGTAAAGCGCGTTCAGCATCGAGCGCCCGCCGCCGAGAAAGAACGAGTTGGTCCGCCCGAGGCTGAGCGTGCCGCCGAGCGAAGGCTGAAAGCGCACCCCCTGCTCGGTGATCCAGGTCAGCATGTCCTTCGACTTGCGGATCATCATCTTCGCGAGGGCCGGGGTGGTGTTGCCCTGGGTGACGCGCAGAAGGTCGTCGTAGAATTCCTCCTCGGTGTAGGGGCCCGAAAGGGTCGCGGTCGCGCTGTCATGGGCGCAGCGCATGTTGCGGGTGTGGCGGGTGTTGCCGCCGCGGTAGAAGCGCGGCGCCTTCTCGACGATGGCGACACTCGCCCCCGACCGGCGCGCCGCGATGGCGGCACAAAGTGCGGCGTTCCCGCCCCCGGCAACGATGACGTCATAGGGGCGGCTGAAATCCACGGTCCGTTCCATGTCAGAACACCCAGACGCTTTCCCGCGGGATGCGGATCGGCGAGGTTTCCTGTGCGACAGGGCCGTCGGTCAGCACGCGCAGGCTGTGCCCGCCGAGCCGGTAGACATGCTCCCATTTCTCGCCGAGGAACATCGAGGTGGCGCGGTGCATCTCGACCGCATCGGGCTCGCCCGGAGCGGCCAGCGTCAGCCGGTCCATGCGGCACACCGCCGTGCCGTCCTCGCCCACCGTCTTCGGCTGCCCCATTCGTCCGGTAACGCGCAGCCCGTCGCAGTCGAGCGTCGCGAACCCGTCGCCCGCCGTCACCACCTTGCCCGAGATCCGGACGTTGTTGCCGATGAAATCGGCGGTGAACAGCGTCTTCGGCCGATTGTAGAGGTCTTCGGGGCTGCCCTCCTGCGCGATCACCCCGCCGTTCAGAAGGATGATCGTGTCGGCGATCGCCAGAGCCTCGATCTGGTCATGGGTGACGATGACCGCTGCGCGCTCCTCGCGGGTGATCAGCTCCTTGAGGAAGGCGCGGGCCTCGTCGCGCAGCTTGGCGTCGAGGTTCGACAGCGGCTCGTCGAGCAGCAGCACCGCCGGGTCGTAGGCGAGCGAACGGGCGATGGCGACGCGCTGCTGCTGGCCGCCCGAGAGCTGCGCGGGGAAGCGCTGTTGCAGATGGCCGAGGCCCAGCACCTCGCATACCGCGCCGACCTTGCGCCGGATCTCGGTCTCGGCGACCTTGCGCAGCCGAAGACCGTAGGCGACGTTGTCGAAGACCGTCCGGTTCGGCCACAGGGCATAGGACTGGAACACGAAGCCGAGCCCGCGTTTCTCCGCCGGAAGATCGAGCCCGGCAGAGCAGTTCAGCACCTCCTGCCCCGAGACGCGGATCCGGCCCTCGCAGGCCCGTTCGAGCCCCGCGATGGTGCGCAACAGCGTGGTCTTGCCAGATCCCGACGGCCCGAGCAGCGCCGCAATCTTGCCCTTCTCGACCGAGAAGGAGGCCCCCCCGAGGACTTCGGCGGTTCCGTATTTCAGATGAATGTTCTCTACGATCAGCTCAGGCATCGAGACGTACTCCAAGGCGAAGGGCAAGCGCGATGCCGCCCCCGATGACGAGGGTGTTGACGACGGCCAGCGAGGAGGCCACGTCGATGTTGCCGCCGTTCCAGAGGCTGACGAGCATGGTGCCCATCACCTCGTTGCCCTGCCCCATCAGGAAGATCCCGGTCGAATACTCGCGGGAGTAGAGCAGGAAGGCCAGAAGCCAGGCAGCCATCAGGCCGTGGCGGGAAAGCGGCAAGGTGACGTCGCGCGCGACGCGCAGGGCGCCGGCGCCGGTGACATGGGCGGCCTCTTCCAGCTCGCGCCCGACCTGTCCGAAGGAGGTCGACACCAGCCGCAGCCCGAAGGGCAGCCAGACCAGCGTGTAGGCCACCCACATCGCCGCGAGCGAGGCGACGAAGGGTTTCAGCACCGGCACGAACAGGAAGATCCAGAACACCACGAGACCCGCGACGATCCCCGGCATCGCGCGCGGCAGCAGCACGAGGAAATCGAGACCCCGGGTGGTTTTCAGCGGCGAGCGGTGGCTGGCAAGCCCGATCAGCGCATAGACGCAGAGCGAGGCGAAGCCCCCCACGAAAGCCAGGATCACCGTGTTGACGATGGAACGCCGGATCAGCGGCATCTCGGCGAGCTTGGCGTAATTGTCCCAGGTCAGCACGTCGCGGACGGCGACGAGCGGTCCCCAGGTGGTGACGACCGAACGCAGCATGACCCCCGAGAGCGGCAGCAGCACCACGGCGTAAAGCCACAGCAGCACCGCCGCGAAGGCGATCCACCGCCACCGGCCGAGCGGCACCAGATGCGCGCGCGTCGCCTTGCCGCCGATGGTCGAATAGCGCTGCGCCGTGCGCAGCATCCGCCGCTGCAACATCACCAGCGGCAGGGTGATCAGCATGATGAAGATCACCACCACAGCCATCAGCTGATAGGCCGGCCGGCCGAGCAGGGTGTTGAACTTGTAAAGATAGGTCGCAAGAACCATCCGCCCGTCCTGATCGCCGAGGACATAGGGCAGACCGAACAGCTCGAATCCGAGGAAGGCCACCAGCACAGCGCTGACCGCGATCGAGGGCCAGACCAGCGGCAGGGTGATCTTTGTCGCGACCGTCAGCGGCGAGCCGCCGGCGACGCGCGCCGCCTCCTCGAGGTCGGAGGGCACGGTGCGCAGCGCAGTCGAAACGTAGATATAGACATGCGTCACATGGCTGAGGCCGACGACGAGGATCAGCATCGGCATCGAATAGACGTTCCAGAAAGGAGCGCCGAAAAGGCGCTCCCACCAGACCGACCAGAACCCCGAGGGGCCGATCGACACGATGTAGCCGAAGGCGAGAACCATCGGCGACATGAACAGCGGCAGGAAGATCGCCGGCTCGATCCACTTGCGGCCGGGCAGATCCGTGCGCACCATCAGGAAGGCCAGCAACGACCCCAGCGGAACGGCGATGACCACCATGCCGACCGAAAGCACAACGGTGTTGCGCAGCGCATCCCAGAAGCCGGGATCGTCCAGCACGAACCCGTAGGTTGCGCCTGTGACCCCGGCCCTGGGGCTGAAGAACGCGTCGGTCAGGAAACTTTGCCAGACGATCAGTCCGACAGGGGCGAGAATGAACAGCGCCGTCAGAAGCGCGACGCCGTTGCGCCAGGATTCGTTGCGCATGGCCTTACTTGCCCGCCTTCAGAGCATCGTTCCACTTGCGGAAGAAGGCCAGCCGCTGCATCGGCTGGATCGCATCCAGCAGCTCGGGGCCGATCTTCACCGGCTTCAGGATGTCGCCGTATTCCGCGCTCAGCCCGGCGATCGTCGCCGAGCCCTCGACATCGGGGCGGATGGCGAAAAGATGCGCCTGGTTGCCCACCACCGTCTGGCCGCGATGCGACAGCAGATAGTCGAGGAAGACCCGCGCCGCCGCCGGGTGCTGGGCCTTCTCGGTCACGATGGCCAGACGGGACAGCACGACGGTGAAGTCCTTCGGCACCACGACCTTCACGTTCGGGTCGCGTTCGGCCCGCAGATAGGCGTAAGGGCCGATGATGTTGTAGCCGATGGCATGTTCGCCGGCGCTGATCTTTTCCAGCATCGTTCCGGTCGAGGTGTAGAACTTGGTATCGACGGCCCCGAAAGCGGTGACCAGCGGCCACAGCGCATTGCCATTGGCAGCATCGGCCGAGACCGCGAAGAACCCGAGGCCCGAGCGCTCCGGATCATAGGTCGCGACCTTGCCGGTCATGCGCTGCTTGTTCGCGATGAGCCAGGACGCCAGCCCGGCGCGGGTGTCGGGCATCTCCTCGGCGCTGACCAGCTTGCTGTTGTAGACCATCACCACCGGCTCGTAGGTGATGCCATAGATCTTGTCGCCGAAATTGGACCAGGCCGGAACCGCCCCCTTCTCGGGCGAGACATATTCGGCCGCAATACCATCCTCCACCATCTGGTATTGCAGATCCATCGCCGAGGACCAGACCATGTCCGCCTTCAGCGCGCCGGCCGCGGATTCGCTGCTGACCCGGCTGAACAGATCGGCAGCCTTGATCTCGATGTAATCGACGCGGATCTTCGGAAACGCCTTCTGGAAATCCTCGACGATCGGTTCGATCGCGGCATGTTCGGTGTTGGCATAGACCACCACCGAGCCCTCGGTCTCGGCCTTCGCCACCAGCGCGGCGTAATCCGCGGGATAGCCCTCGGGGATGTCCGCAGTGGCAATGACAGGTGCCGCGACAAGGCAGGCACAGGCAAGCCATCGGCCAAGGGCCGATGTGTTGAAATCTCTCATGTTTTCCTCCCTCGCGAAAGCTGGGTCGAATCAAGCGAAGCTTCCGTGCCATTATGTTTATCATTGTATACAGTAAAAACCAATAAGAGACGCCATATGGCCTTTCAGCTCGGTCGGCGCTATGCAGGTATTTGATATTCTTGGGGTGAGTGCATGAGCGTCCAAACCGAACCCGTCGCCGTCCGCCTCGCACGGCTCAGCCTGGAGGCCACGCCCGGCATCCGTGGCGCGGGGTTGTCTGACGCCGTGTTCGCTGCCTTGCGCCATGGACTGCGCAGCGGCATCTTCCAGCCCGGCGACCGGTTGCGCGAAGAAGAGATCGCCGAGCATTTCCATGTCAGCCGCACCCCGGTCCGCGATGCGCTGCGCCGGCTTCTGGAACGGCGACTGCTCGAGGTCTCGGGCGGACGCGGGCTGATGGTGCGCCGGCTGGACCAGAGCGAAATCTTCGAGCTCTACCAGATGCGCGAGATCATGGAGGGCACGGCCTCGCGCTTTGCCGCGCAGAACGCGACCCCTGCCGAGATCGCCCATCTGCGCGACCTGCAGGCCGCCTTCGAGACTGCCGAAAACCCCGACGAGTGGCGCAACCTGAACAAGCAGTTCCACGAAACCATCGCCGCCGCCGTGCGCAACCGCTACTTCCACTCTCCGCTCGAGGAATTGCAGGACTTCCTTGCGCTGCTGGGGCCGACGACATTCTCCGTGCCGGGACGCCCGGTCCCCGCGGCGACAGAGCACCGCCGCATTCTCGACGCGATCGCCGCCCACGATCCCGATGCCGCCGAGGCGGCCGCGCGCGACCATATCCGCAGCGCCTTCGCGGCCCGGCTGAAGATGCAGCAGCCCGGGACCTGAGGAACCGCGCAGCCGGCGCCATCGGGATCGGAGTTGGCGTCGTCAGGGGGAGCCTCGGGCGCATCGCGACCCGACCGGGCCCGACCGCAGTCCGCCGCGAGCCCGGCCGGTGCCTGTTCAGCCCACATGCCGGGTGCAACGGACCGGGCATGTCCTGAGGGGCCCGGTTGAAACGGCGCCGGCCATCGGGGCGGAACCTCTGGTCGCCATGCAGGAACCGCCACCGGCCTCGCCCCCCCGGGGCATTTTCGCCCGGCCCCTGGCGATTTTCTGCGCCTGCCCGCACGCTGCGGCCCGCCGTATCTCTGCCTCCACCGCAGCAACGGAGGCGCGAGATGAAAGCCATCGTCATCTGGAAGGCCCTGCCTGCCGACGACCAGGAAGCGCTTGTCGAGCGCGAGATCCCGGTGCCCGTGCCTGGCCCTGACGACCTTCTGGTGCGGGTCGAGGCAGTTTCGGTCAACCCGGCCGATATCCGCACCCGGATGCGCAAGACCGAAGACGGCCACTTTGCGGTGCTCGGCTGGGACGTGGCGGGCAAGGTGGTGGCGACCGGCGCGCAGGTGCGCGATTTCGCCCCCGGAGACCGCGTGCTCTATGCGGGCGATCTGTCCCGCCCCGGCGCAAACAGCGAATACCACCTTGTCGAGCACGCGATCGTCGGACACTGCCCAGAAGCGCTTGGCCCTGCCGCGGCGGCCGCTCTGCCGCTCACCGCGCTCACCGCCTGGGAGGCGCTGTTCGACCGGCTCGGCCTGACGCCCGGCGCGGCCCCCGGTCCCTGCACCCTGCTGATCGTCGGCGGTGCGGGAGGCGTCGGGTCGATGGCGATCCAGCTGGCAAGGCTGGTCCCCGGCCTCACCGTGATCGCCACCGCCTCGCG
>NZ_JFZB01000004.1 GCF_000740785.1 Paenirhodobacter enshiensis
GGTGCGGGAGGCGTCGGGTCGATGGCGATCCAGCTGGCAAGGCTGGTCCCCGGCCTCACCGTGATCGCCACCGCCTCGCGGCCGCAATCGCGCAGCTGGTGCCTGTCTCTTGGGGCCGATGCAGTGATCGACCATTTCGCCGACATGGAAACGCAAATTGCCGACCTCGGCCTTGCGCCGCCGGGCTTTGTGTTGCTGGCGAACGACCCCGACCGGCATTTCCCCTCCCTCGCGCGGCTGATCGCGCCCGGCGGCCGGATCTGCTGCATCGTGCCCTTCGCCAGCCCTCCCGACATCGACGCCCTGATGCGCAAGAGTGCGGGGCTCGTATGGGAATTCATGTTCACGCGGCCGATGTTCGCCACCCCCGACCGCGCCCGGCAGGGCGAGATCCTGACCCGCATCGCACAGATGGCGGCCGAGGGGCAGCTGAGCCCGACCGGCACGGAAACGCTGTCGCCAATCTCGGCCGACACCCTGCGCGAGGCCCACCGCCGCATCGAAAGCGGCCGCACGATCGGCAAGATCGTCCTTTCCGGTTTCTGAAATTCCCGACAAGACAAGGAGATACAAATGTCTGCCGTCGACCTGACTAAATCCTTCCTCGGCGCGGTGTTTTCCGGCCAGCTCGACGAAGCGCTCGCCCTGACCGCGCCCGAGGCCCGCTTCATCTCGGTCAGCCCGCGTGAAAGCGCGGCGAACCCGCTGCACGGCACCTTCGTCGGCCCCGAGGGCGCGAAGGCCTTCTTCGGCGGTTTCGGGGCGCTTCTGGAACCCGGCGACTTCACCGTCGAGGCGGCTTTCGGCGATGACCGCCACGCCGCGCTCTACGGCCAGTTCCGCCACACCGTGCGCGCGACCGGAAAACCATCGCGCGATATGGCGGCAGA
>NZ_JFZB01000005.1 GCF_000740785.1 Paenirhodobacter enshiensis
TTACTGCTCAAACCCGCAAGAGGCTTTTTCGGAAAAAGTTCAAATATCTCGCGCTTTTCCCGAAAATCCCTTGTTTCATTGGGCCTCCGGCCGCGAAGTTTTTCGCACCCCGCCGCGAGCCCCCGGAAAGCCGCCGAATCCCGGCCTGATCCGCACCGCCAGAAGCAGCATCAGCACCCCGAGCCACAGCCAGCCCTCCTGCGAGATCACCTTCATCTGCCACAGATAGTGCACGACCCCGAGACTGGCCGCGACGTAGACCAGCCGATGCAGCCGTCGCCAGTTCGCCCCGAGTCGCCGGATCGCCCGGTCGTTCGAGGTCGCCACCAGAGGAATCAGCGCGACGACCGCCCCCACCCCCAAAAGCAGATAGCGGCGGCGCCACAGATCGCTCAGCGCCTGGTCCCACAGAAAGCCCATATCGAGAGAGAACCACACCACCACATGCAAGGTGACGTATCCTGCCGCGATCAGTCCGACCGCCCGGCGAAACCGCAACAGGTTGATCCCGGCGAAGCGGCGAAGCGGCGTGATCGCCAGCCCGCCGAGCAGGAACCACAGCGCCACCTTGCCGAGGCGATGCTCCACCGTCTTCACCGGATCGGCACCGGGATCGCCCAGCACCATCTGCCACACCAGCACCGCAAGCGGCAGCAGCCCCGCCAGATAGACCGCCCAGACCGGCACCTTCGCGAACCCGCGATTCAGCGCCATCGCGGCGGGGGACGGCGCGCTCAATAGTTCGCCCTCAGGTCCATGCCACTATAAAGGCTCGCGACCTCCTCGCCGTAGCCGTTGAACGGCAGCGTCGGCACCCGGCGCGAGCTGAACAGCCCGCCGCCGATCCGCCGCTCCGTCGCCTGCGACCAGCGCGGATGATCCACCGCCGGGTTCACATTGGCATAGAAGCCGTATTCGTTCGGCTGCATCCGGTTCCAGGTCGTCGGCGGCTGCCGGTCGGTCAGGGTGATCTTCACCACCGCCTTGATCGACTTGAAGCCATATTTCCACGGCACCACCAGCCGCAGCGGCGCGCCGCTCTGGTTCGGCAGCGGTGCATCATAAAGACCGCTAGCCAGAATCGTCAGCGGGTGCATCGCCTCATCAAGGCGCAACCCCTCGACATAGGGCCACTCGATCCCCGAACCCGGCGTCTGCATCGGCATCTGCGACGGACGATAGAGCGTCTGGAACGCCACGTATTTCGCCGAAGGCTGCACCCCCGCCCGGTTGAGCAACGCGGAGAGCGGGAAGCCGGTCCAGGGAATCACCATCGACCAGGCCTCGACGCAGCGGAAGCGATAGATCCGCTCTTCCGCGGGGGCGGAGCGCAGCACGTCATCGAGGCCCCAGTTCCCGGGCCGGTCGACAAGGCCCGCGATCTCCACCGTCCAGGGATCCGTGACGAGGCGGCCGGCGTTCTGCGCCGGGTCCTCCTTGCCGAAGCCGAACTCGTAATAGTTGTTGTAGCTGGTGATGTCCTTGAGCGCGTTCGGCGCCGCATCCGTCGAATAGGGCGAGGCCGCGGGTTTCGCGACTGCCGCCGCCGCGAACAGGCCGCTGCCGGCCACGCTGCCGGCCAGTGCGCCCGCCATCAGCGCGCGCCGGTTCAGGAACAGCTCCTTCGGCGTCACATCGGCATGGGTCAGGGGTCGTTTCGGATCGTTGCGCATCGTCAGGCCCTCCATATACCGGGAATGATAGCGCAGCTTGGCGTTTCGGCAGCCCACTGAAACCGAACCTGTCGGAAATGTGAGCGCGACCGCCGCCCGAACCCGCCTGCACTGGACAGCCGCCCCCCCGTCGCCTATCTCGGAGCGATCATGGCCAAGCAACACGACCCCAATTCCAAGCTGATCGCCGAGAACCGGCAGGCGCGTTACCATTACAGCATCGAGGACACCCTCGAGGCCGGCATCGCGCTGATGGGGTCCGAGGTCAAATCGCTGCGCACCGGCAAGTCCAACATCACCGACAGCTATGCCTCGGTCGAGAAGGGCGAGCTGTGGCTGGTGAACGCCTATATCGCCTCCTACAAGGAAGCCGCGATGTTCGGCCACGAGGAACGGCGGCTGCGCAAGCTGCTGGTCAAGCGCAAGGAGCTGGCACGCCTGTGGCAGGCCACCGGGCGCGAGGGCATGACGCTGGTGCCGCTGAAGATGTATTTCAACGACAAGGGCATCGTGAAGGTGCTTCTCGGCATCGCCAAGGGCAAGAAATTCGCCGACAAGCGCGCCACCGAGGCCAAGCGCGACTGGGACCGCCAGAAGCAGCGCCTGCTGAAGCAAAACGGCTGATCGCGCGCTTGCCCGCCCCTGCCCGTGCCGTTAAGCACAGGGACATCCGACAGGCGGGACGAAAGGGGTGCGCATCATGGCACAGGACGATCCGAAGACGCTGGTCTCCACGCAGTGGCTGGCCGACCATCTGGCCGACCCTGACCTGCGCATTCTCGACGGATCCTGGTTCATGCCGAACTCGGGCAAGAATGCGCGCGCGGACTACGAGGCCGCGCATATCCCGAACGCCCGGTTCTTCGACATCGACGCGATCGCCGATACCCGCTCGCCGCTGCCGCATATGGCGCCGCCGCCCGAGAGGTTCATCTCGCGGCTGCGCGCGATGGGGGTGGGCGACGGCCATCAGGTGGTGGTCTACGATCAGGCCGGCATCTTCTCGGCGCCGCGGGTGTGGTGGACGTTCCGGCTGATGGGCAAGACCGATGTCGCGGTGCTCGACGGCGGCCTGCCGAAATGGCTGGCCGAGGGGCGCCCGGTCGACGCTTTCCCCGCGCTCATCAAGGACCGGCACATGACGGTGATGCGCCAGCCCGAGCGCGTGATGGACGTCACCGAGGTCGCCCGGGCCTCGAAGCTCGGCAGCCACGAGATCATCGACGCCCGCTCGCACGAGCGCTTCACCGGCGCCGTGGCCGAGCCGCGCCCCGGCCTGCGTTCGGGCCATATCCCCGGCGCGAAGAACGTGCCGTTCAACACGCTCATCAACGCCGACGGCACGATGAAGTCCCCCGACGAGATCCGCGCCGCCTTCGTGGCCGCGGGCGTCGATCTGTCGAAACCCGCGATCACGTCTTGCGGGACCGGCATCACCGCCTCGGTGCTGGCCTTCGGCCTCGAACGGATCGGCAAGCACGACTGGTCGGTCTACGACGGATCGTGGACGGAATGGGGCATGTATACCGACCTCAAGGTCGCAACCGGAGAAGCATGATGTTCGGCACGTTGAAGCCGCAGGCGCCCGACGCCATCATCCAGCTGATCGCCGCCTTCCGTGACGACCCGCGCGAAAACAAGGTCGACCTCGGCGTCGGCGTCTACAAGAACGCCGAGGGCCGCACCCCGGTGATGCGCGCCGTGCGCGAGGCCGAGCGCCGGATCTGGGAAGCCGAGACGACGAAGACCTATATCTCCTCGCTCGCGGGCGAGGCCTCGTTCCACGAGGCGATGGCGGGGCTGGTGCTCGGCGCGGATTACCCGAAGGATCGGCTGTCGGGGCTGCAAAGCGTCGGCGGCACCGGCGCGGTGCGGCAGGGCTTCGAGATCGCGCGTCTCGCCAATCCCGACACCACCGTCTGGGTGCCCGATCCCACCTGGCCGAACCATGTCACCATCCTGGACTTCATGCACCAGCGCCACCGCCCCTACCGCTACTTCGACGCCGAGACCCGCACCGTCGCCTTCGATGCGATGCTGGCCGACCTCGAACAGGTGAAGCCGGGCGACCTGGTGCTGCTGCACGGCTGCTGCCACAACCCGACCGGGGCGAACCCGACGCTGGCGCAATGGGCCGAGATCGCCGATCTGCTGCTGCGCAAGGGCGCGGTGCCGCTGGTCGATCTGGCCTATCAGGGCTTCGGCGACGGGCTGGAGGAAGACGCCGCCGGCACCCGGCTGATCGCCGCGCGCCTGCCCGAGGTGCTGATCGCCGCCTCCTGCTCGAAGAACTTCGGCATCTACCGCGAGCGCACCGGCTGCCTGCTGGTGCTGACCGATCCGTCGAACCGCGCGGTGATGCAGGGCACGCTCGCCCATGTGAACCGGCAGACCTTCTCCTTCCCGCCCGATCACGGCGCGCGCATCGTGCAGACCATCCTCACCACGCCCGAGCTGCGCGCCGACTGGGAGGCCGAACTGACCGAGGTCCGCAACGGCATGTTGTCGCTGCGCCGCCAGCTCGCCGACGAGCTGCGCCGGCTGACCAATTCGGACCGGTTCGACTTCCTCGCCGGGCACCGCGGGATGTTCTCGCGCCTCGGCGCGACGCCCGAACAGGTCGAGAAGATGCGCCTCGACAGCGGCATCTACATGGTCGGCGATTCGCGGATGAACATCGCCGGGCTGAACGAGGCCTCGGTCCCCGTTCTCGCCCGTGCCATCGTCGACGCCGGCGTCTGAGCCGGAACACCCGATCCTCACCACTTCGTGACACCCCGCGGCAGGGAAACCTGACCGCGGGATTGGTTTGTATCTTGCAAAGATAAGCAGGCTTATCATATCCCGGCTTACCTTACTGACGAGAGCGCACCCCCATGCCCTGCCCGACCGATCCGTCCATCAGCTTCGGCTTCCTGCTGGCCGATGCCGCCCGCGCGGTGCGCCGACAGTTCCAGAGACGCGGCGCGGACCTCGGGATCAGCGCCTCGCAATGGCGGCTTCTGGTGCAGGTGATGCGCTGCGGGGCACTGCCGCAGGCGCGCCTCGCCGAGCTTCTGGAAATCGAACCGATCTCGGTCTCGCGACTGGTCGACCGGATGCAGGAAGCCGGCTGGCTGATCCGCTACCCCGATGCCGAGGACCGTCGCATCAAGCTGGTCGATCTGACCGAGAAAAGCCGCGCCACCTTCGCCGACATGCGCTGCATCGCCGACGACATCTATTCCGAGGCACTGCAGGGTGTCTCGCCCGAAGCCTATCAGATCACCCGCACCGCCCTGCTGCGGCTGATCCGAAACCTTTCCGAACCGACCGGGACCCAAGACGAATGAGCACCGAACCCACCGACGCGCCCAAGATGCCGCGCCAGACGAAGAAACCGAAGAAGCTGCTGATGGCGGCGCTGCCCGTGGCGGTGGTCGCCGTGGGGCTGTGGATGTGGCTTGATTCGGGCCGCTACGAATCGACCGACAACGCCGCGCTGCAGCAGGCGCGGATCACCGTCGCGGCGAATGTCTCGGGACGGATCACCCGGGTCTTCGCCACCGACAGCACCATCGTGACCGCCGGTACCCCGCTGTTCGAGGTCGACCCGGAGCCCTACCGCCTTGCCCTCGCCAAGGCCGAGACCGCGCTCGCGCAGGCCCGGCTGCAGATCGACCAGCTGCGCGCGAATTACCAGGTGGCACTGGCGCAGGAACAGTCGGCACGCGACAGCGTGGCCTATTTCGATGCCGAGCTGAAGCGTCAGCAGGCGATCACCGTGAAGGGGGTGGGCACGGCCTCGGCCCTCGATTCGGCACGCCACGACGCGAATTCGGCACATCAGACGCTGAACGCCGCGACGCAAAGCGTGGATGCGGCGCTGGCCGCGCTCGGCGGCGACCCGGACATCAAGACCGACGATCACCCGACCGTGCGCGCCGCCATCGTCGCGCGCGACAGTGCCGCCTATGATCTGTCGCTGACCACCGTCAAGGCGGCGGCGGACGGCATCGTCTACCAGGCCAGCAACTTCAAGCCGGGGCAGTATGTCTCGGCCGGGGCGACGCTGTTCTCGCTGGTCGAGACCGGCGACACCTGGGTGACGGCGAATTTCAAGGAGACCCAGATCGGCCGGATGCAGCCGGGCGACACCGCCACCGTGGTTTTCGACACCTTCCCCGGCCATGACTTCAAAGCGGTGGTCGAATCGGTCGGCGCGGGCACGGGAGCCGAGTTCTCGGTGCTGCCGGCGCAGAACGCCACCGGCAACTGGGTCAAGGTCACGCAGCGCGTTCCGGTGAAGCTGCGCCTTTCGCAAAACGCGAACCTGTCGGGGCTGCGCACCGGTCTGTCGGCCGAGGTGACCGTCGATACCCGCGCCGCCACCCGCCTCAGCGCGCTGTTCGGCACCCGGGCCGAGGCGAAGCCGGAATAAGCCATGTCCGCCCAGCCGATGCCCCCGACCCACATGGAGGTGAAGAACCGCGCCCTGATCACCGCCTCGCTGATGCTGGCGACGATCATGCAGGTTCTGGACACCACGATTGCCAACGTGGCACTGCCGTCGATGAAGGCGGATCTCGGTGCCTCGTCGGACACGATCAACTGGGTTCTGACCGCCTATATCGTCGCCGCCGCCATCGCGACGCCGCTGTCGGGCTGGATGTCCGAACGCTTCGGCCGCAAGGAAATCTTCATCTGGTCGATCGTCGGCTTCGTGGTGACCTCGATGCTGTGCGGCATCGCCTGGAGCCTCGAGACGATGGTGGCGTTCCGGCTGCTGCAAGGCGTGTTCGGCGCCGCCATCGTGCCCCTGTCGCAGACCTTCCTTCTCGACATCAACCCGCGCGAGCGTCAGGGCCAGGCGATGGCGATCTGGGGCGCGGGGATCATGGTCGGCCCGATCATCGGCCCCACGCTCGGCGGTTATCTGACCGATGCGTTCAACTGGCGGTGGGTGTTCTACATCAACGTGCCGCTCGGCATCATCGCGCTGGTGGGGTGCCTCGCCTCGCTGCCCGACATGCCGCGCCGGATCCGACAGTTCGACTTCTTCGGCTTCGCCGCGCTCAGCATCGGCATCGGCGCGCTGCAGCTGATGCTCGACCGCGGCGGCGAGGTCGACTGGTTCAACTCGGCCGAGATCTGGATCGAGACCGCCATCGCCGTCTGCGGCTTCTGGGTCTTCGCAGTCTGGATCGCCGGAACGGAGCATCCGTTCATCGACCCGAAGATGTTCCTCGACCGCAACTTCGCGGTGGGACTGGTGTTCATCTTCATCGTGGGGATCATCCTGCTCGCCTCGCTGGCGCTGATGCCGCCGATGCTGTCGTCGATCTTCGGCTATCCGGTGGTGACGACCGGTCTGGTGATGGCACCGCGCGGCGTGGGCACCATGGCGACGATGATCATCGCGGGGCGGATCGTGCGGCACGTCGATCCGCGCAAGATGGTGGCGACGGGGCTGGTGCTGACGGCGATCTCGCTCGAGATGATGACCGGCTTCGATCCGCAGATGGATTCCTGGCCGATCATCTCCTCGGGGCTGGTGCAGGGCTTCGGGCTGGGGCTGGTGTTCGTGCCGCTCTCGACCGTGGCCTTCGCGACGCTCGATCCGCGCTATCGCGGCGACGGCACGGCACTGTTCAGCCTGTTGCGCAACATCGGCTCGTCGATCGGGATCTCGGTGGTGACGCTGCTGCTGACGCGCAATACCCAGATCAACCATGTCCAGCTGGCGCAGCACCTGTCGCCTTACGATCCGAACTTCGGCCAGCTCTCGACGATCTTCGCCGGCCTGAGGGCGAGCTATGGCGAAGGCGCGGCCTGGACCCAGATGAACGCGATCGTCGGTCAGCAGGCGGCGATGATCGGCTATGTCGACGACTTCAAGGCGATGACCTGGGTGACCGTTGCGGCGATCCCGCTGATCTTTCTGCTGCGCCGCCCCGGAGCCCCTGCCGCGACCCCCGTCCCGTCCGAGTAGGCGCGCGCCCGGCGCGGGGATGCTCTCGATGCAAAAGGAAAGGCCCGGGGTTTCCCCCGGGCCTTTCGCGTTCCGCCGAAGCGGATCTTACATGTGATAGGCGCTTTCGCCATGCGAGGTCTGATCGAGGCCCTGACGCTCGTCGTCGGCCGAGGCACGCAGCCCCATGACCATATCGACGATCTTGTACAGGATGAACGAACCCACACCGCTCCAGACAACGGTCACGAGAACCGCCTTGATCTGAGTGATGACCTGGGCGCCCATGGTGCCGTCATGGGCATAACCCACGCCGCCGAACACCGTCGAGGTCAGGAAGCCCGTGCCGACCGCGCCGACGATGCCGCCCACGCCGTGGATCCCGAAGACGTCGAGGCTGTCGTCATAGCCGAACTTGTTCTTCACCACCGCAACGAAGAAGTAGCACACCAGCGAAACCACAACGCCGAGGATGATCGCGCCCATCGGGCCGATGGTGCCGCAAGCCGGGGTCACGGCGACGAGGCCGGCAACCATGCCCGAGCAGGCGCCCAGCATCGACGACTTGCCACGGGTGACGCTTTCGATCAGCGCCCAGGTGACCAGAGCGGTCGCGGTGCAGATGAAGGTGTTGATCAGCGCCAGACCGGCCGTCGCGTTCGCTTCGAGGTTCGAGCCGACGTTGAAGCCGAACCAGCCGACCCACAGCATACAGGCACCGACCATGGCCAGCGTCATCGAATGCGGCGCCATCATGTCCTTGCCCAGACCGATGCGCGGCCCGATGATCAGAGCACCGACCAGCGCCGCGATACCGGCGTTGATGTGAACCACGGTGCCGCCGGCGAAGTCGATCGCGCCCCAGCCGTAGACCAGGCCGTTGGCATCCCACACCATGTGGGCAACGGGGAAGTAAACGAAGGTGCCCCACAGCGCGCAGAACAGCACGACCGCGCCGAACTTCACGCGCTCGGCGAAACCGCCGATGATCAGCGCCGGGGTGATCGCGGCGAAGGTCATCTGGAACACGATGAAGACATATTCCGGGATCGCCACGCCCTGGGTGAAGGTGGCCGCGGTGCTGTCGACGCCGACGCCCGACAGGAACAGCTTCGAGAAGCCGCCGAAGAACGGGTTGGTCGAACCGCCGAAGGCGAAGGAATAGCCGTAGATGACCCAGATGATCATCATCACCGCCGCGACGACGGTGGTCTGCATCAGCAGCGACAGCATGTTCTTGACGCGCACGAGGCCGCCGTAGAACAGCGCCAGGCCCGGCAGCGTCATGAACAGCACGAGCACGCTCGCCGTCATCATCCACGCGATATCGCCCTTGTCGACGACAGGCGCCGGGGCGTCGTCAGCCAGCGCCGGCAGCGCCGCGAGGGCGAATGCCGAGGCAAGCCCCGCAATTTTCGTAAGAGTCTTCATCTCGTTCACTTCCCCTGAGCGTTTTTTACAGCGCGTCGTCGCCCGCTTCGCCGGTGCGCACGCGCACGGCCTGAGCCACGTCCAGCACGAAGATCTTGCCGTCGCCGATCTTGTCGGTCTTGGCCGCCTTCAGAATCGTGTCGACCACTTCGTCCGAGAGGCTGTCCGGAACGACGATCTCGAGCTTCACCTTGGGCACGAAGTTGACCGCATATTCGGCACCGCGATAGATCTCGGTGTGGCCGGACTGCGCGCCGAAGCCCTTGATTTCAGTAACCATCATGCCGCGAACGCCAATGGCGGTGAGCGCCTCGCGCACCTCCTCCAGCTTGAACGGCTTGATTGCTGCGATGATCAGTTTCACTGGATGTCCCTTCCTAATGGTCAGCAGCCTCCGGCGCCGATGCAAGGCACCGCACGCCCACAGAAGGCCTTGTTGCCTTTTCACAGACAAGTCGGCGGCGATTTTCTGCCGACATGACTGCGCGTATAACGATACGTTCACTTAAATATTAGGCGCAACGTCCAAAAAATATGCGAATCGAGAAATCGGTCATGGAATGTCCCTCTCCACATCCCGGACGCGTTTCTGTAGTCTGCCGGGAAACGGAAAACGGCGGACAGGCAATGGGGCAGACAGGAGGGCGGCGCGGGCAGCTGGTGGCGGATCGGCGTTACCCGGCGAAGACGGCGCAACCGAAACGCGGCGCGACGCCTCGCAAGAGCGTGCGGACCAGGCGCGGCGGACGCGGCGGCGGTGGGATGCTCGGCGGGATCTTCCGGCTGATCGGGCGGACGGTCTGGGCCTTCGCCTGGCGCATCGCGCTGCTGATCGCCGTGATCGTGGGCGGGGCGACATTCTATTTCTATCAACAGCTTCCGGATTACCGCCAGCTTCTCGACGGTCGCAACCGCGGCTCTGTCACCATGCTCGACACCAATGGCGATGTCTTCGCCTGGCGCGGCGAGACCTTCGGCGGGCAGGTCACGGCGGACAAGGTCTCGCCGTTCCTGCGCGATGCCGTCGTCGCCACCGAGGACCGCCGGTTCTATCGTCATTTCGGCGTCAGCCCGCGCGGCATCGTCTCGGCGATCCGCATCAACCTGTCCGAGGGGCGCGGCCCGTTTCAGGGCAACGGCGGTTCGACCATCACTCAGCAGGTGGCGAAACTGCTGTGCCTCGGCGTGCCCTACGATCCGAAGCGCTGGAAGACCGAAGCCGATTATGAAAGCGATTGCCGCTCGGGCGGGCTGAAGCGCAAGATCGAGGAGATCCCCTACGCCCTGGCGATGGAGATCAAGTATTCCAAGAGCCAGATCCTGACGATCTACCTGAACCGCGCCTATCTTGGCGCGGGCGCACGCGGTTTCGAGGCGGCGGCGCAGCGCTATTTCGGGGTGCCTGCGGCTCAGGTGAACCCGCAACAGGCGGCGATGCTGGCCGGGCTGCTGAAGGCGCCGTCCTATTTCGCGCCGACGACGGACCTTACGCGCAGCCAGGCGCGCGCGTCGATGGTGCTCGATCTGATGCACGAGCAGGGCTATCTGACCGACAAGCAGTTCCGCGAGGCCAAGGCCAGTCCGGCCACGCTGTCGGACGCCGCACAGGCCCGCGCGGGCAGCTATTTCGCCGATTGGGTCATGGATACCCTGCCCGACTTCCTGTCGAAGGATACCACCGAAGACGTGGTGATCCGCACCACGCTCGATCAGCGCGTGCAGACCGCCGCCGAAGAGGCGATGGCTCAGGTCTTCGGCGCCAAGGTCAGGGACAGCTCGGCCGCGCAGGCGGCGATCGTGGTGATGTCGGCCGACGGCGCGGTGCGCGCCATGGTCGGCGGACGGCAAACCAAGGTCTCGGGGGCGTTCAACCGTGCCACGCAGGCGATGCGACAGACCGGATCGACGTTCAAGCCCTTCGTCTACGCCGCCGCCCTGAATGCCGGCTGGACACCCGAGACCATCGTCGACGACGCGCCGCTGACGATCAACGTGAAGGGCTCGGGGCCGTGGTCGCCGAAGAACTACACCGAGCGTTACCTCGGCCCGATCCCGATCTGGCGGGCACTGGCGAACTCGATCAACACCGCGACGGTGCGGGTGGCGATGTCGGTGGGGCTCGATGCGGTGCGGCAGGTGGCAACGGGATTCGGCTTCGGCGCGGATCTGGCTCAGGGGCCGGCGGTCGCGCTCGGGGTGTCGGAAACGACGCTGCTGCAAATGACCGGGGCCTATGCCGGCATTCTGAACGGCGGCTCCTCGGTGCTGCCTTACGGGGTGACGGACCTGCGGCTGAAGGGCGACAAGGTGCCGATGATCTCGAACACCGGCGGCATGGGCGACCGGGTGATTTCGGAAAAGGCCGCGCGGGAACTGATCTGGATGATGCGGCAGGGCGTGCTGCAGGGCACCAGCAAGCGCGCTGGCCTGTCGGGCTACGAGGTCGCGGGCAAGACCGGCACCACCCAGTCGGCGCGCGATGCCTGGTTCATCGGCTTCACCGCCGATTACGTGGCCGGCGTCTGGATGGGCTATGACGATAACCGCCCGCTGAGCGGCGTGACCGGCGGCGGCCTTCCGGCCGAGATCTGGCACAACGTGATGGCCCGGGTCGAGAAGGGCCAGCCGGCGCATCCCCTGCCGATGGCTCAGCCCGGCGAATGGGGCGGCAGCAGCAATGACGGACAGGACTGGAACTCGGACGAACCGATCCCCGAAGGTGGCGTTCCGGTGGTCGACGGACGGCTCGTCTCGCCCTCGGAAGCGGCGAAGACCCAGGGCAGCACCGGTCAGAGCGACGCGGGGCAAGACGATCAGGGACAGCAAAGCAACAGCCTGGGCCAGGCCATCGACGGCGTGCTGAAGTCGCTTTACTGAGCCCGGAAGACGCCCCTGAAACACGCGGGCCCGAAACGAAAAACGCGCCCCGAAGGGCGCGTTTCATGAAACCGGCCGGGGCCGCGCGACGGATCAGCCCGCCGCCTGCACCGAGCGGATCAGCCCGTCGATATCGCCCTGCTGCTGGTCGAGCATCGCGCCGATCTCGGTGCGCTCGGCCGCCAGCATGTTGACGCCCTCGATGATGATGTTGAAGAACAGCGGCCGGCCCGACTTGTCCGACACCTGCCACACCACATTGAACGGGTTGCGCCCGCGCAGGAAGGCGGTCGTCGTGACCTCGTAGAACGACTTCACCGGCTCGGCGTCCTGCACCTCGAACTTGGCCCCGATGAACTCGCGGAACCGAGAGCCATACTTGCGCGCGACATAGCCACGGAACGCCGTGGTGAACTGGTTCATCTGCGCCGGCGTCGCCTGACGCGAGGCCGTTCCGAGAGCGGAGCGCGCGATCGTCGGCACATCGGCGTATTTGGTGAAGATCTGCTCGAACACCGCATAAAGCGCCGGACCGGTCTTGCCCGATTCGATCGCCCCGTTCACATCGGCGATGGCCTTGTCGATCAGCGCACGCGCATCGTCATCCGTCATCGCGAAAGACGGGGCAGGAATGGCCAGCGCAGCCGCGCCAGCCAGCCCGAGGCCGATCACTCCACGACGGGTCAGCCCGCGGCCGAGGCCGAGGGACAGACCGGCGTCACTGCGCCGGGTCAGTGTAGGGATCCCAGGTATTGGCATCGTTCTTCGTCTCCTGTCCGGCGAGATGATAGCGCCGGTTCTGCAGATACATCAGGCGCGACTGCGAGTAGCTGTCGGCGCTGTCATAGAGGACCGATTCGATCACGTCGCCGTGGATCTTGCGGTCTGCGGCCTTTCCGGCGATCCGGGTTGCGGTCGCGGCGGTCGCCGCCGTGCCCTGCAGCCCGCCAAGCGGATTCATCGCGATGTCGACGACACGTCCGACCGCGTCGCGCGCGGTCGAGGGGCCGAACAGCGGCAGCTCGACGTAATCGCCCTCGTGCACACCCCAGACCGCCAGGGTCTCGCCGAAATCGGTGTCCTGCTCGGGCAGGTTCATCGCGGTGCCGGCCGGATCGAACAGACCGCCGATGCCCACCGTCGTGTTCACCAGGAAGCGGAAGGTGTTCATCATCGCCGGCGCCGGGCGCCCCTGCAGGATGGAGTTGACCACCTTGCCCGGCAGCCCGAGGTTCGACCCCGCATTCGAAACCGACCGCACGAAGGCGTTGTCGATCGTGCGCGGCTTGCCCGGAGGTGCCTTGAACACCACCGTATCGAAGCCTTTGTTGAAGGCGTGCACGCCACGGTTCACACCCTCGTAGGGATCGTGAATTCCTGTCGGCTGCGGGTCCTGAACCCCACAGCCGGCCAACCCCGCCACCGCGACGACAGTCAGAGCGACTCGCCTGCCAACACCCATTTCGTTCTCCAGCATCAGCGCCCCGGGCCCGCCCGAAAATCGGCCGAACGCGGACATCGTTACGGTTTCTAAAGCTTCGTACCGGTACGATTAAGGGCGCGAACCCCGGCAGGCAAGGCCGGGGCAGGCGTTTCTTGCGTGCCGCCACGTTCGGATCCGTTTACCCCAGACTGCCACCGGCGGCAATCCGCCACACCCGGCAGCCTCTGCATTTCGGACCTGCAACAGGCGACACCACGGCGACGGAGGAACGGGATGGACGGGACTGCGGTCTCGCGACTACTGGCAGCCGGACGGGCCGAGCTGCACGGGCTGCACGCCGAAAACCGGGCGCTGCTCGGCTCTGTCGCGCTGTTCTCCGCGGTGGCGAACCTGCTCGCGCTGACCGGACCGCTGTTCATGCTCCAAGTTTATGACCGGGTGATGAGCGCACGCTCAACCGAAACACTGCTGGCGCTGTTCGTTCTGGTTCTGGTGCTGTTTGCCGCGATGGGCGCGCTCGATCATGCCCGCAGCCATGTGATGCGGCGGATCGGCGCCCGGTTCCAGAGCCGGGCCGAGGCGCGGATCTTCTCGGCTGCACTGCACCGCGACGGGATGCGCCCGGGCGACACGCTGGCGCAGACCGCACTGCGCGATCTGGATGCAGTGCGGGTGCTGCTTGGCGCTCCGGTATTCCTGGCATTGTTTGACCTGCCCTGGGCGCTGATCTTTCTGGGGGCGATCTTCACCTTCCACAGCTGGCTCGGCTGGCTGGCCGTGGCGGGGGGGGCACTGCTGATCGCGATGACCGCACTGCATCAGCGCCTGACCGCGCCGCGGCTCGCGGCGGCGATGCACGAACAGATCGCGGCCGAGCGGCTCTCCGATCAGCTGCGTGACGAGGGCGAGCTGATCGGCGCCCTGGGAATGCGCGGCGCGGCCTTTCTGCGCTGGCGCACGGCACGCCGGCTGGCTTCGGGGGCGGCGCTGTCGGCCGCCGATCTGGGCGAGACGTTTTCCATATTCTCCCGCACATTCAGGATGTTCCTGCAATCGGCGATGCTCGCGCTCGGCGCGCTCGTGGTGCTGCGCGGCGAGATGTCGGCAGGGGCGATGATCGCGGGCTCGATCCTGATGGGACGTGCGCTCGTCCCGGTCGAGCAGCTGATCGCCGGCTGGCCGATCGTGCAGCATGGCCGCGCCGGGCTGCTGCGGCTGTCCGAACTGCTGGGTCGTGCCCCCCCCGAGGCGCCCCGCACCCCGCTGCCACGCCCGCGCGCCCGGATCGAGGCACATGCCCTGACCGTCGCTCCGCCCGGTGCCCCGGCGCCGACGCTGCGCATGGTCTCCTTCACGCTGGAGCCGGGGCAGGCGATGGGGGTCATCGGTCCCTCCGGATCGGGAAAATCGACGCTTGCCCGCGCGCTGTGCGGCATCTGGCCCCCGATCGGAGGAACGATCCGCCTCGACGGGGCGACGCTCGCGCAATACGACCCCGACGTTCTGGGCCGGATGATCGGCTATCTGCCACAGCGCGTGTCGCTGTTCGACGGCACCATCGCCGAGAACATCTCGCGGCTGGCCCCCGACGCCGAGCCGGACCGGATCATCGCTGCCGCCCGCCGCGCCGATGCGCATCGGATGATTCTCGCACTTCCCGAGGGGTATGACACCCGCGTCACTCAGGCGGGGGGGCGGCTCTCGGGCGGACAAATCCAGCGAATCGGTCTGGCCCGCGCCCTTTACGGCGAGCCGGTGCTGCTGATCCTCGACGAGCCGAACGCCAACCTCGACCACGAGGGCGGCGAGGCGCTCAACACCGCCATCCGGACCGTGAAAGCCTCTGGCGGGGCGGTGATCGTGATGGCGCACCGACCCGCCGCGATTGCGGAATGCGACAGTCTGCTGGTGCTCGAAGGCGGGGTTTGCCGGGCGTTCGGACCGCGCGACCGGGTGCTTGCCTCGGTGCTGTGCAACGCCGGCGATCTCGTTTCGCCGCACCCAGCCGGGGGACCGGCATGAACGCCCGGCCAGATCCCGTCCGGCCCGATCGCGCCCTGCCCGGACATGTCTTTCACGGCCACGGCTATCTCGGTGCGTCCTGTGCAGGCCTTCCCCAAGCCTCGCCCTGCGAGGCCGGACAAGGGGCAGAGACCCACCCGGCCCAGAACGGGATCGTCATGGGATTCGTGACGCTTGCCCTGCTGATCGCCGGTGTCGGCACATGGGCCGCGACCAGCAAGATCGCCGGCGCGGTCGTCGCACCCGGTCAGGTCGAGGTCGAGCGCAACCGCCAGGTTGTCCAGCATCCGGACGGCGGTGTGGTCGCCGCAATCGACGTTCGCGACGGCGACCGGGTCGAGGCGGGACAGGTGCTGATCCGGCTCGAAGATGCCCTTCTGCGGCCCGAACGGGCGGTCGTCGAAGGCCAGATCCGCGAACTTGCAGCCCGCCGCGACCGCCTGGAAGCCGAGCGCGACGACCGCCCCGCGATCCGCTTCTCGGCCGATCTCGTCCGGGCAGCCGCCACCGACGCAGATACCGCTGCACTGATGGCCGGTCAGCGCGGCCTGTTCGCCGCCCGACGCGAGACCCTGCGCAAGGCCCTCGACCAGATCGACCGGCGCCGCGACCAGACCCGCGCCCAGATCGGGGGAATCGATGCGCAGATCGACGCCATCGGCCGGCAGCGCATCCTGATCGAACGCGAGCTGAGCGATCAGCAGGGGCTGCTCGACAAGGGGCTTGCGCAGGCGGCACGGGTGCTCGCGCTGCGCCGGGAGGCGGCAGACCTCGACGGGCGCGCGGGAGAGCTGATTGCCGAACGCGCCCAGTCCGAGGGCCGGATCGCCGAGCTGGAACTCGAAAGCCTGCGCCAGACCTCGCAGCGCCGCGAGGAGGCCGAGACGGATCTGCGCGACATCGGTCCGAAGCAGCTGGAACTGACGGAACGGCTGCGCATCCTGACCGGGCAGATCGACCGGCTGGACCTGCGCGCTCCGGTCGGGGGGCGGGTCTACGGGCTGGCGGTCACCACGCCGCGCGCCGTGCTGCGCGGCGCCGAGCCCGCCCTGTTCATCGTGCCCGATGACCGGCCGCTGCTGATCGTGGCGCGGATCGCGCCGACGCGTATCGACGAGATCCGGCCCGGTCTGCCCGTCACGCTGCGCTTTCCGGCCTTTTCGGGCCGGATGACGCCGGAACTTGCGGGCCGGCTGGAACGGATCTCGGCCGACGTGATCACCGACGAAGCCACACGGACGAGCTATTATCGCGCCGAAGTTTCGATCCCGGAGACCGAGGAGGTGCGTCTCGGCGGAAGGGCGCTGCTGCCCGGAATGCCGGCCGAGGTGCTGATCCGCACCGGCGAGCGCAGCCCCTTGGTTTATCTGATCAAGCCTTTCGCCGACTATTTCGCCCGGGCCTTCCGCGAGGACTGAGCGCATGAGGCAGTCCCGGTCGGCCGGAATCCCCCCTCTCACCCGCGGCGTCATTGATTTTTCATGCCACTGCCGCAGACTGGCGCCGGAGACGAAGCCGGGAGGAGACGATGGAATTCTTGCACGACAACCTGCTGAAGGATCTCAAAGCCGCCGGATTGCGGCAGGCACGCCGGCGCGCGCGGCGGCGCATCCATGCCGGAAACGAGGTCTGGCCGATCCTGCGCGAATGGGCCGGCGGATTCGCCCTCGATGCCAGCCAGATCGAGACGCTGCGCGGTCTTGTCGAGGTGCACGAGGCCGGCCGACACGTGTCATCATGCCTGATCGTCGCCTCGGAAGTCGTGGGCGGCGAGCTGATCTGTCTGCTGAAAAGCGAGCTGCCCGTCGCCGATCGCCCGGCCCTCGATTTCGAGCGCGACGCGGCCGCGCCGGTGGCCTTGCTGCCGCGGACCTGAACCGGATCGGAAACGAGGCCACGCACTGGCATGGCGTGGCCCGCGGCAACGCGGGCCCTTGCGATACAGACCATTGTTCGCGGCACCGAATACGAAACGCCGGGACATACGAAACGCCGGGACCGCTTGCCTGAAAACAGGCCTTCGGGCAGGACCGGGAGGGGAAAGCCCTCGCGGCCCCCGAGTCGGGGGCTCTGCCCCCTCGGGCCTTCGGCCCTCACCCCCGGGATATTTTCGGAAAGATGAAAGGCCGGTCGGTTGGCCCGACCGGCTCCGCGGCCGAGAGCCGAAGTTACTGAAGATCGCCGAAGGCGCGGGCGAGGCGCGCCACGGCGTCAGCGATCCGGACCCGCGGCGTTGCCAGGTTGAACCGCATGAAGGTTTCACCACCCGATCCGAAGGTCTCGCCATGATTCGCGGCGATTTTCGCGCCGGCCTCGACCCGGGTGTGGATTTCCGTCGCCGTCATGCCGGTGCCGGAGAAATCGACCCAGGCGAGATAGGTCGCCTCAAGCGGCATCGAGCGCAGCCCCGGAATCGCATTCACCCCGGCGTCGAACAGCTTGCGGTTGCCATCGAGATAGCTGCACAGCGCATCGACCCAGGCCGCGCCCTCGGGGCTGTAGGCTGCCGTAGCCATCGCCAGACCGAAGCTGTTCGGCGAAATGCCGAGTGCGGCCATCCGCGCCGCGAACCGCGCCCGCAGATCGGGATCGGCGATGATGACATTGCCCGAATGGGTGCCGGCGATGTTGAAGGTCTTGGTCGCGGCCGACATCATCACCACCGGATAATCGGTCACCGTCGCCATCGGGTGGTGCTTGTGGCCGGGCATCACCAGATCGTGGTGGATCTCGTCCGAGACCAGCACAAGATCGTGCCGGCGCGCGAATTCGGCCACGGCCTTCAGTTCTTCGACCGACCAGACCCGGCCGCCCGGATTGTGCGGCGAGCACAGGATCAGCATCTTCGCCTTGGAATCGACGATCCGGTCCCAGGCCTCGAAGTCCATCTCGTAACGCCCGTCGACCGTCTTCAGCGGGCATTCGACGACAGTGCGCCCCGCCGCTTTGATGACCCGCGCAAAGGCGTGATAGACCGGCACCATCAGCACCACACCGTCACCCGGCCGGGTGAAGGCATCGATGCAAAGCGCGGCGCCGTTCACCAGCCCGTGGGTGGTGAAGATCCAGTCCTTCTCGACAGTCCAGCCATGACGGTTCTGCATCCACCAGGAAATCGCGGCAAAATAATCGCGGTTGTCGCCCCAGTAGCCATAGACCCCGACGGCGGCCATGTCCTCGAGTGCCTTCTGCACGCTGTGCGGCGGACGGAAATCCATGTCGGCCACCCACATCGGCAGCCCTTCGGCCGGGCTGACGCCGAAGATGCGTTCCATCTCGTCCCACTTGTCGGAATGGGTGCCGACGCGGTTGATCAGCTCGTCGAAATCGGGGGGCAGGCTCATGACAGGACGGTCCTCAGGTCTGTTCGTTCCATTGCAACTGGATACAATGGAAATTGCTTCCAGTTAATATAAAGAATGTAGATCAATGTTCCGATTTAATACGTAAATCAGGAACATTCTGTTTCCATCAATGGCACCATTGCACGGCGGGCGCGCATCTCCTAAATCTCTGCCATGACACTGCGCCCCATCATCATTCATCCCGATCCCCGTCTCAAGAAGCATTGCGAGCCGGTCGCCGACCTCGACGATTCGATCCGCAAGCTGGCTGACGACATGCTTGCCACCATGTACGAGGCGCCCGGCGTGGGCCTTGCCGCACCTCAGGTCGGTGTGCTCAAGCGGGTCTTCGTGATGGACTGTTCCAAGGACAAGGACGCGGCCCCCGCCCCGATGGTCATGATCAACCCCGAGGTGCGATGGACCTCGGAGGAGACCAACGTCTACGAGGAAGGCTGCCTCTCGATCCCCGATCAATACGCCGAGGTCACCCGCCCGAAAGAGGTGCGGATGCGCTGGCTCGGCCTCGACGGCCAGACCCACGAGGAGCAGTTCGACGGACTTTGGGCCACCTGCGCCCAGCACGAGAACGACCACCTCGACGGCAAGCTGTTCATCGACTACCTCGGCCCGCTGAAGCGCCAGATGATCACCCGCAAGATGGAAAAACTGAAGCGAGAGCGCGCCCGCGCCGCGAAAAGCGCCGACATCCTCTGACGCTCCCGGCCGGAAAGGGCCCTGCCATGACCGTGCGCCCCTATGTCCCGTTCGAGGACCGCCGCCTCCACACCCCGGCCGAGCCCGTCACCGCGGTGACCGAGACCGTGCGGATGATCTGGGACGACATGATCGAGACGATGGACGCCATGCCCGGCGTCGGCCTCGCCGCGCCGCAGATCGGCATCATGCTGCGCCTCGCGGTGGTCGATGCGTCGGACAAGCGCGGCCAGGCGGTGCGCATGGCCAACCCCGAGATCCTCCATGCCTCGGGCCAGATGCGCAGCCATGACGAGGCCTCGCCCAACCTGCCCGGCGTCTCGGCGCTGATCGAGCGGCCGCGCGCCGTCACGGTGCGGTTCCTCAACGACCGCGGCGAGACCGAAGAGCGCGATTTCGTTGGCCTCTGGGCCACTTCGGTGCAACACCAGATCGACCACCTGAACGGGCGCACCTATCTCGACCATCTGTCGCCGCTGCGCCGCAAGATGCTGATCGCCAAGTCGAAGAAACTGATGCGGAGGTAATCCGATGCGCGTCGTCTTCATGGGCACGCCCGAGTTTTCCGTCCCCGTGCTGCGCGCGCTGGCCGCGGACCACGAGGTCGTCGCCGTCTATTCGCAACCGCCCCGCCCCGCCGGCCGCGGCAAGAAGGAGCGCCCCTCGCCGGTGCATCAGACGGCGCTCGATCTCGGGCTCGAAGTCCGCACGCCGCTGAACTTCCGCTCGGACGAGGCCCGCGCCGATTTCGCCGCGCTGAAGGCCGATATCGCGGTGGTGGTGGCCTATGGGCTGATCCTGCCGCAGGCCGTGCTCGACGCGCCGGCGAAGGGCTGCCTGAACATCCATGCCTCGCTGCTGCCGCGCTGGCGCGGTGCCGCGCCGATCCATCGCGCGATCATGGCGGGCGACGCGGAAACCGGCGTCTGCATCATGCGGATGGAGGCCGGGCTCGACACCGGGCCGGTGCTGTTGCGCGCGGCGACCCCCATCGCCGCCACCGACACCACCGGCGATCTGCATGACCGGCTGAGCGGGATGGGCGCGCGGATGATCCTCGACGCGCTCGACCACATCGACGGGCTGATCCCCGTGCCGCAGCCGGATGCCGGCGTGACCTACGCAAGCAAGATCGACAAGGCCGAGGCGCATGTCGACTGGACCCGCCCCGCGACCGATCTGATCCGCCACATCAACGGCCTCTCGCCCTTCCCGGGCGCCTGGACCATGATCGGCACGGAACGCATCAAGCTGCTGCGCGCCGCCCCGGCCGCCGGGGCAGGCACGCCCGGGCAGGTCCTCACCGGCTTCACCGTCGCCTGCGGAAAGGGCGCGCTCGGGATCCTCGAGGCGCAGCGCGAAGGCAAGCGCCCGATGCCAGCCGCCGAGGTCCTCAAAGGCCTGCATCTGCCCGAAACCCTGAGCTGACAGCCCCCATTTTCCATTTCGGCTTTCCATAAATATCCCGGGGGAGTCTCCGCAGGAGACGGGGGCAGAGCCCCCAATCCCCGACCGGCATCGCGAAACGCCCCCAGGCATCTTCCCGAACCCCGCCGCGATCCCCATATCGGCACCGGCCCGACCCCGGAGGCGCTCATGCAGGTCATCTTTCTTCTCATCCTCGGCGCGGCGGCGGGGTTTATCGCCACCCGGCTGATGCGCCTCGACACCGACATCCCGACGACGGTCGCCATCGGCGCGCTCGGCGCGTTGATCGGTGGCTTCGTGCTGCGCTTCCTCATCATGCTCTCGGGTTGGGCCGCGGGTTTCGTCGGCGCGGTTATCGGCGCGATGCTGCTGATCTGGCTGTGGCGGACCTACGGCCCCGGACGCTGAGAGGGAGGCCGCCGGGATGGGGGCACTGATCCTCGGACTGATCCGGACGACCGGGCTGCAGCTTCTGTCCTGGGCTGCCCTGCTGTCGTGGTGGATCCTCACCCGCCCCGGGGGCTGGGCGATTCTGGCCGCGGCGGCGCTCGTCTGGGCACATCAGACCCCGCCAAACCGGGCTTTCGCACCCGCAACCCCTGCCCCTATAGTCAGCCAGCAACAACGAGGCGAGTGACATGTTCGAACTGACCGGCGGCGATACCGTTTTCCTGGCCCTCGCGGCCCTTCTGATCCTCGCGGTCTTCCTCGGCGTGCGCATCGTGCCGCAATCCGAAAAACACGTGGTCGAACGGTTCGGCCGGCTGCGCGCGGTGCTCGGCCCCGGCATCAACATCATCGTGCCGTTCATCGACCGGGTGGCGCATCGGGTCTCGGTCCTCGAACGTCAGCTGCCCTCGACGAAACAGGATGCGATCACCGCCGACAACGTTCTGGTGCAGGTCGAGACCTCGGTGTTCTACCGCATCACCGAACCCGAGAAGACCGTCTACCGCATCCGCGACATCGACGGCGCCATCGCCACCACCGTCACCGGCATCGTGCGCGCCGAGATCGGCAAGATGGAGCTCGATCAGGTGCAGTCGAACCGCTCCGGTCTGATCCACACGATTCAGGAAAACCTCGCCAGCGTCGTCGACGACTGGGGCATCGAGGTCACCCGGGCCGAGATTCTGGACGTCAACCTCGACGAGGCGACCCGCGCCGCGATGCTGCAGCAGCTGAACGCCGAGCGTGCCCGCCGCGCTCAGGTGACCGAGGCGGAGGGCCGCAAGCGCGCCGTGGAACTTTCGGCCGATGCCGATCTTTACGCCGCCGAGCAGCAGGCCAAGGCCAAGCGCATCACCGCCGAGGCCGAGGCCTACGCGACCTCGGTCATCGCCGAGGCGATCGCCAGGAACGGTCTGGAAGCCGCGCAATATCAGGTCGCTCTGCGTCAGGTCGAAGCGCTGACCGAGGTCGGCAAGGGCGCGGGCAAGCAGACCGTGCTGTTGCCCGCGGCGGCGCTCGATGCCTTCACCGATGCTTTCGGGCTGTTGAAGGGGCGGATGTGATGCCGGCCGCCTGGATCTGGATTACCGCGGGGGTGGTGCTGGCATTTCTCGAACTGCTGCTGCCGGGGTTTTACCTGCTCGGCTTCGCCATCGGGGCGGTGGCGACGGGCGCATTGATCTGGGCGGGGCTGATCGGTTCGGTTCCGGTGGCGCTTCTGGCGCTGGCGGTGATCGCGATTCTCGCCTGGGTCGTGCTGCGCCGCGCGCTCGGAATCCGCCGCGGCCAGACCCGGATCTGGCACCGGGACATCAACGAGAACTGAGGCTCTTGCTGCATCGGCGAGAGGGGCTCCGCCCCTCCTGGCGCAAGCGCCAGTTCACCCCGGGATATTTCGGGAAAGCCGAAAGAGAGAGCAGAGGCCGCGCCCTCCGCGGGGAATGGCCGCAGGCGCGGAAGGCGGGGTTGACCCGGTCCCGCCGGGCGTGACTTATGGCGCCATGGCCCGACGCAAGACGAAATCCGACCCGACTCCTTCCGAAACGCCCGCGCCCGCGGACCGCTATCCCGCACGCGGGTTGACGGCGCTGGTTCTGACGCTGCGCCGGCTGGCGTTGCGTGCGGTGCTGATCGCGGCGGCGGTGGCGCTGGCGCTGATCGTGCTGTTCCGGGTGCTGAATCCACCGATGACCTGGACGATGTGGTCCGAATCGCGCCGCCTCGGGGCGATCGACCAGGAATGGACCGACATGTCCGATATCGCCCCGGTGATGCGCCGCTCTGTCGTGGCGGCGGAGGACGCGAATTTCTGCACTCATTGGGGATTCGACATGGCCGCGATCCGTCAGGCGATGGATGCCGGCGGCGAGCGCGGTGCATCGACCATCACCCAGCAGGTGGTGAAGAACGTCTTCCTGTGGCAGGGCCGCAGCTGGCTGCGCAAGGCGATCGAGGCCACTCTGACGCCGCCGGTCGAGCTGGTGTGGAACAAGCGCCGCATCCTCGAGGTCTATCTGAACGTCGCCGAGTTCAGCGAAGGCGTGTTCGGCATCAATGCTGCGGCATTTCATTATTTCCGCACCACCCCCGACAAGCTGACCCCACGCCAGGCCGCGCTGCTGGCCGCGGTTCTGCCCGATCCGAAGGGGCGCTCGGCCTCGCATCCGTCGCGCTTCGTGCAGCGTCGTGCGAGCGCCATCGAGCAGGGCGCCGAAACCATCCGCGTTGACGGCCGGTCCGCCTGTTTCGAATGACGAAACGAAAAAGGCCCGCACGCGGCGGGCCTTTCATCGGATGTCTTCCGGCGCTTAGCGCGGCGAGGAATTGCTGTTGCCGGTGACCAGCGTCCACCAGATCTTGCCTTCCGGCTCCTGGTACCAGCCGATCCCGACCGAGGTGGCCTTCGGATTGATGATGACATCGCGGGTGTCGTGCGTGCTCATCCAGGCCGAAAGGGTCTGGATCTCGTTCTCGTAGCTTTCCGAGATATCCTCACCGATGATCTCGCCCGGATAGCCGGCCTGACGACCGCGGTCGAGCGGCGAGGAGCCGTCGGTGCCCCAGTGCCACGGACGGTTCTGCGCCGCCATGTCCTTCGAATGCTTGTTCGCCGCAACGACCAGAGACGGATCCATCACCACCGGCGTTTCGCCGCGCTTGACGCGGACGTCGTTGATGTTGGTCAGAACCCGATCGGGGATCTCTTTCGCGACCTTGGAGTCGATTTTGTAGAGTTGCGGCAGCGGCTGGCCGTCGGGGCCGAGCTTGCTTTCGCTGGAGGAAGAACAGGCCGCCAGCCCCACCGCGGCAAGCACTACCAGAGCCTTAACGCTGTACATTCAGAATTACTCCCGGAATTGCAGGCGTCCCCATACACCCCGTCGTGAACGGGCGCAAACGCACAGTTGCGTGAAATCGCGGGAAATGCACGATCGGGAACATTGGTTTGATTTGCGGGACGCAAGCGGCCTGTCCTAATCCGGCTTTGTCCACATCGGCCCGAAGACCGGCCGAAACAGGAGGCCTGAACATGACCGGATCGAATACCCCTTTCAATCGTCGAGCCTTCCTCGGTAGCGCTGCGCTTGCCGGTGCGGCTCTCGCCGCACCCGCAGCCTTCGCGGAGACCCCGGATGCCGGACAGGTGCAATACGAGGACAACGCCTATACCAACCCGCGCCGCAACATCGCGAGCTTCCGCGAGCTGGACTGGCAGGACTATTTCACCAACACGAAAAACGGCGTGATCATCTGCGATACCGTGTCGCGCTGCCTGCATTTCTGGTCCGAGGACCTGTCGGTCTACAAGCTCTACCCGACCTCGGTCCCCGTCGCGCCCGAGATGACGCGGCGCGGCTATACCTCGGTGGTGCAGAAGGTGCCGAACCCGTCCTGGCGCCCGACACCCTCGATGCGCGCCACCGAACCTTACTGGCCGGCCTATGTGCCGCCGGGGCCGGACAATCCGCTCGGCACGCGGGCGCTGTATCTGAGCTGGCAGTATTACCGTATCCACGGCACGCATGACACGCGCAAGATCGGGCGGCCCTCCTCGAACGGCTGCATCGGGCTCTACAACCAGCATATCGAGCAGCTTTACGACCTCGCCAAGGTCGGCACGCAGGTCGTGATCCTCTGAGCGGATCGCCCGGGTCCGAGGGCGAAGAGGGGCTCTGCCCCTCGGCCTTCGGCCTCACCCCGGGATATTTGGAGAAAGATGAAAGGAACAAGAGCTCTCTTTCCCATTCGTCTTTCCACAAATATCCCGGGGGTGAATTTGCCTGAAAGGCAAAGAGGGGGCAGAGCCCCCTGCTTGCTCAGACGTCGATCCAGCCGCGCAGGTTTTCCGAGATTACCTCCATCAGCGCCGCGATATGTGCCGCCTCGTCGTTGAGGCAAGGGATGTAGGTGAAGGTCTCGCCGCCCGCGGCCATGAAGGCGTGGCGGATCTCGCCGTTCACCTCTTCCAGCGTCTCGACGCAATCGGCCGAGAACGCCGGCGACATGATCGCGATGTTGCGCTTGCCGGCGCGGGCGAGCGCCGTGACATGCTCGACCGTGTAGGGCTTCAGCCATTCCTCGGGACCGAACACCGACTGGAAGGTGATGTCGATATCGGCCTTGCCCCAACCCAGCCGTTCGCGCAGCAGCCGCACGGTCTTCGCGCATTGGCAATGGTAGGGGTCGCCCTCCATCAGGTAGCGCTTCGGCATCCCATGGAACGAGGCGACAAGCACGTCGGGGCGCCGGTCGAGCCCGGCATAGACCCGCTCGACCGACTGCGCGAGCGCGTCGATATAACTTGGATGATCGAAATACTCGGGCGCGATGCGCACCGCGGGCTGGCGCTTGATCGTCATCAGCGCACGGAAGAACTGATCGTTCGCCGTGGCCCAGGTGGCGCCGGCATATTGCGGGTAAAGCGGAACGAACACGATCTTCGTGCAGCCCTCGGCCACCATGCGTTCGACCACATCCTGCGTCGAGGGCTTGCCATAGCGCATACAGAAATCGACCATGACCGCATCGCCGTAGCGCTCCGCCGCAGCGGCGCGCAGCGCGGCGACCTGACGTTTGGTGATCGTCATCATCGGGCTCTCGTCGGCCTCGGTGTTCCAGATCGAGCGATAATTCTTCCCCGAGCTGAACGGCCGCCTGGTCAGCACGAACAGCTTCAGGATCGGCTGCCATTTCCACGCCGGGTAATCGACGACCCGCCGGTCCGACAGGAACTCGTTCAGATAGCGGCGCATCGACCAGTAATCGGTGCCCTCGGGCGTGCCGAGATTGGCGACGAGAATACCGATCTTCGGCCGCATCACCGGCGGGTGGTCGGCGGGGGCGTGCTCGGGGCGGTAGGTTTCGCTCATGGCGGGTCCTTTCGGGAACTAGCGGCTCGGCCTGTCACAGGCGGGAAGATCGGCACCGTTCAGCGCCTCGGCCAGACGATGCGCGGCGGAGCCGGGGCGCAGTGGTTTTTGCTGGCTCGGATGCGGTTTCCAGCCGGTCAGCCACACCATGTCGAAGCTCGCCCGCACCCGGCCATCGGGCTCGGCGAAGGCCTCGGCGTAGCGCGCCAGCGCCCCGGCGATCACCGAGGGGCGGGTGAAATGACGGATCCGGGCATCGAGCGCGTTGGTCTCGCCCATCGCGCGCAGATCGTGCAGCAGCGCCAGCGGGTCCGGGTAGGTGACCTTGCGAAGCACCCCGTCGGCCACCGGCAGCGCGAAGCCCGCGCGTTGCAGCAGCGCGCCGAGGTCGCGGATCTCGCCCATCGGCAGCACCCGCGGGCTGAGACCGCCGGTCGCGGCGATCTCGGCCTCGGCGAGGGCGGCGCGCAGCTCTGTCAGGGTCTCGCCGCCGAACATCACCGCGATGAACAGCCCGTCCGGGCGCAGCGCGCGGGCGCATTGCACCAGCTGGCCGACCGGATCGTTCGCCCAGTGCAGCGCCATCGCGTGGATCACCAGATCCTGCGCCCCCTCGGCCAGATCGAGCGTCTCCTCCGGCGCGACAATCCGCGCGCCGGGCAGCACCGCAAGCCAGGGATCGGGAAAATCTGTGACGATCGCCGGCGCCGTAAACGTTCTGTTAACCTCAAGCAGTCTTTCCTGAAGTTCGGCGGCGGCATCCTCGTGCAGGAACAGTGCGGGCGCGCGGCGGGCGCGGCTCCGGTGGCGGGCAAGGGCGACGGTATCGGTCAGAACGGGTGGCTTTTCCATGTCGAGAAAGGAAACTAGTGCTCTTGCCCCGCGGTTGCCAGTGCTGTTGCACCGGGTCCGGTTGCAGCAGGCCGCGCTCGCGGCGCTGCATCTGGTGTTTCCGCCACGCTGCATCTGCTGCGGCGAGGCGGTGGCAAGCGATTTCGGGCTGTGCGGGACGTGCTGGAGCGAGGCCGGTTTTATTCTGGGCGCCGCCTGCGACAGCTGCGGCGCACCCCTGCCCGGGCAGGCCGGGAACGAGCGCCTGACCTGCGACGACTGCCTGCGCCACCCGCAGCCCTGGTCGCAGGGCCGCGCGGCGCTGCGCTATGATGGCACGGCGCGGCGGCTGATCCTCGGGCTGAAACATGGCGACCGGCTGGATCTGGTGCGGCCTCTGGGCGGGTGGCTCGCGCGCGCGGTGCGGGATCTGGCGACGCCTGGCACCCTAGTCGCACCGGTGCCGCTGCATCGGTTCCGGCTGCTGAAGCGGCGCTACAATCAGTCGGCGCTGCTGGCGCAGGCTGTCGCGCGCGCCTACGGGCTCGACCAACTGTCCGATCTGCTGATCCGCACCCGCGCCACCCCCTCGCAGGAGGGCCGTTCGCGCGAGGAGCGCATCGCCAACATGGGGGGCGCCATCGCCGTGAATCCGCGCCGAAGCGCGCGGATCGAGGGGCAGAAAGTGCTGCTGATCGACGACGTGATGACCTCGGGGGCGACCTTCGCCGCGGCGACCGGCGCACTTCTGGCGGCAGGGGCCGCCGAAGTGCGCGTCGCGGCACTGGCACGCGTTGCGAAGGACGCCTAAATCCCTATAGTCTGGCGGCGAAAAGGGAGCCGTCCATGAAGCGCGTCGAAATCTACACCACCCCCACCTGCCCCTATTGCATGGCCGCCAAGGCGCTGCTGCGCAAGAAGGGCGTCAGCTTCGAGGAAACCGACGTGTCGGGCGACCGCTCCGTGATGATCCAGCGCGCCGGCGGGCGGCGCACCGTGCCGCAGATCTTCATCGGCGGAACGCTGGTGGGCGGCTGCGACGACCTGCATGCCCTCGAAGCCGCGCGCAAGCTCGACGCGCTTCTGGAGGACTGAACATGAAGGCAGGTCTGGTCCAGCTGAGTGTTTCCGACGATCCGGCGCGCAATCTGCCGGTGACGATCTCGTTCATCCGCGAGGCGGCGGGCAACGGGGCGGGCTTCGTGCTGACGCCCGAATGCACCAACCTGCTGTCCTCGGATCGCGCCTATCAGAACGAGGTGCTGTGTTTCGAGGAAGACGATCCGACGCTCGCGGCGCTGCGCGCCGAGGCGGATGAGCTGGGGATCTGGCTCCTGATCGGCTCCATCGGGCTGAAGACCGACGATGCCGACGGCCGGTTCGCCAACCGCTCGTTCCTGATCGGGCCGAAAGGGCAGATCGCGGCGCGTTACGACAAGATCCACATGTTCGACGTCGATGTCTCGGCGACCGAGAAATATCGCGAATCGGAGGGCTATCGCCCCGGCACGCGGGCGGTGGTGGCGGATGCCGGCTTCGCGAAGATTGGCATGGCGATCTGTTACGACCTGCGCTTCCCCTATCTGTTCCGCGCGCTCGCCAAGGGCGGGGCGCAGATCCTGACGCTGCCGGCGGCGTTCAACGACACCACCGGCGCCGCGCATTGGGAAAGCCTGATCCGCGCCCGCGCAATCGAGAACACCGCCTTCGTGCTGGCCCCCGCGCAATGCGGCGCTCATGCCGCTTCGAGCCCGAAGGCGCCGAAGACGCCGCGCCGCACCTGGGGGCACAGCCTCGCGGTCGCGCCCTGGGGCGAGGTTCTGGCCGACGGCGGCTCGGACCCCGGGGTGACGCTGGTCGATCTGGATCTGGAGCGCGTCGCCCAGGCCCGCGCCCGCGTGCCCTCGCTGACCCATGACCGGCCGTTCGACGGCCCATGAGGGACGATTCGGACCCGCTTGCCGCGACCCTCTTCGCCGAGGTGTTCATGGTCGACCAGCTGGCCCGCAACGTGGTCAGCCGGGCGCTGCCGAAGGGCATGGAAATCTCGCATTTCTCGGTGCTGAACCACCTCGCCCATATCGGCGAGGAGCGCACGCCCGCCCAGCTTGCGGCGACGTTTCATGTCACCCGCGGCGCGATGACCAACACGCTTTCGAAACTCGAATGGGCCGGGCATGTGCATATCCGGCCCGACTGGGACGATGCGCGGCGCAAGTTCGTGTCGATCTCTCCGGCCGGGCGGCAGGCGCGCGATGCGGCGCTCGCCTCGTTCATGCCGGTGATCGCGGATGTGGTGCGCTCGATCGGGCCGGACAAGGTGCGCGCGACGCTGCCGGTGCTGCGCGCGCTGCGCAACCGGCTGGATGCGGATTAACGCCGCTCCGTCAGCAGCCGCAGCGCCAGCGCCGCCAGAACCGTTCCCATCAGCCAACGCTGCACCCGCGCCCAGACCGGCCGGCGCGCCAGAAACAGCGCGATGCCGCCCGCGCCCAGCACGATCAGCGCGTTGACCGTCACGCTGATCGCGATCTGCACCGCGCCCAGAACCAGCGACTGCGCCAGCACGCTGCCATGGCCCGGCTCGACGAATTGCGGCAGGAGCGACAGATACATCACCGCGATCTTCGGGTTCAGCAGATTGGTCACGAGCCCCATCGCGAACAGCCGGCGCGGGCTGTCGGGGGCAAGCTCGCGCAGCTGGAACGGCGTCTGACCGCCCGGCCGCACCGCCTGCCAGGCGAGCCACAGCAGATAAAGCGCGCCGGCCAGCCGCAGCGCGTCATAGGCATAGGGCACCGCGACCACGATGGCGGTGATCCCGGTCGCCGCGCACAACATGTAGACCACGAAACCGAGCGCCACCCCGAAGAGCGAGATCAGCCCCGCCATCCGCCCCTGACAGATCGAGCGCGACACCAGATAGATCATGTTCGGACCGGGCGTCAGCACCATGCCGAGCGCGATCGCGGCGAAGGCGAGAAGATGGGACAGATCGGGCATGGCAAGCCTTCCGAGGTCAGGGGCGTTCCGCTCAGGCTATGCCCATCCCGGCCTCGGCGACACCCGCCATTGCAGAAAAATCCCCGCCGTGCGGACACGGCGGGGCAAGTGGCGTCCGAGGCAACTGTGTCGGACGCTGGCGGAAATCGCGCATCCCGGACAGGCGCGTCCGAAGGCGCCCCGTGACCGGAAAGCGGTGTGGAAAGTCAGTTCATCTCGGCACGGACCTGCTGGCGCAGCAGGTCGATCGGCACGAGCTTGCCCTCGCGCTTGATGTGCCAGTAGGTCCAGCCGTTGCACGACGGCGCCCCTTCGAGCCGCGCGCCCACCTGGTGGATCGAGCCCGAGACATCGCTGTCCTTGTTGGTCAGCGTGCCGTCGGCGCGCACCCGCGCCTTGAAACGGCTGCCCTGCGAATAAAGCTCTTCGCCCGGGCGCAACATGCCGCGCTCGACCAGCTGGCCAAAGGGCACGCGCGGTTCGGCGCGCTTCGAGGTGGTGGTCTCCAGCACGTCGCGGTCGAAGCGACGGACCCGCGCGATCCGCGCCTCGGCGACCTTGCGATAGCTGTCCTCGCGCTCGATGCCGATGAAATTGCGGCCGAGCATCTTCGCCACGGCGCCCGTGGTGCCGGTGCCGAAGAACGGATCGAGCACCACATCGCCGGGATTGGTCGTGCCGATGATGACGCGGTGGAGCAGCGCCTCGGGCTTCTGGGTCGGATGGGCCTTGTCGCCGTGCTCGTCCTTCAGCCGCTCGTTGCCGGTGCAGATCGGCAGCACCCAGTCGGAGCGCATCTGCACGCCTTCGTTCAGCGCCTTCAGTGCCTCGTAATTGAACGTGTATTTCGACGCTTCGGACTTCGAGGCCCAGATCAGCGTCTCATGCGCGTTGGTCAGCCGCTTGCCGCGGAAGTTCGGCATCGGGTTCGACTTGCGCCACACCACGTCGTTGAGCATCCAGAACCCCTGGTTCTGCAGCTCGGCGCCGACGCGGAAGATGTTGTGATAGGAGCCGATCACCCAGATCGCCCCGTTCGGTTTCAGCAACCGGCGCGCCGCGGCAAGCCAGTCGCGGCTGAACCGGTCGTAATCGGCGAAGGAACCGAACCGGTCCCATGCGTCGTCCACCGCATCGACCAGCGAATTGTCCGGCCGGTGCAGATCGCCGCGCAACTGCAGGTTGTAGGGCGGATCAGCGAAGATCAGATCGACGCTCGCCTCGGGCAGAGCATTCATCTGTTCAATGCAATCGCCCGCAAGAATCTGGTTCAGCGGCAGCGCCGCCGCACGCGACGACCCTTCGGCCGCCCGCGCCATGCGCGTGGTCGTTCTCGTCATTTTTGCCTCATTCTGCCCGATCTGTGCCGCGAACCGCCCGTTTTCGGGTCTCGTTCCGTCGTCGGTTTTTACTGCTCGTCTCGTAGCCGGCTTGTGCCAGTCTTGTGTCCCCGAAGATGGGTCATGCCGGGGAATCCGTCAAATTGTTTTTTGAATCAACCACTTACAGAATTAGCTTGGCACAAGATGTTGTGGACGGGGCGGAAGGAACGTCTATGCACAGGGGTTACCCCCAGATTTCGCAGCGCCTCGAGATGGTCCTTCGTCGGGTAGCCCGCGTTCTTCTCCCAGCCGTAGCCCGGGTATTGTTGCGCCAAATCCACCATCAGGCGATCGCGCTCTTCCTTCGCAAGGATCGAGGCCGCCGCGATCGAGACCGAACGCGCATCGCCCTTCACCAGCGTCTCGGCCGGCAAGGTCAGATCGCGCGGCAACCGGTTGCCGTCGACCAGCACGAAATCGGCCGGACGGCGCAGCCCGGCGATGGCGCGGCACATCGCCAGATGGCTCGCCTGCAAGATATTGAGTTCGTCGATCTCCTCGACGCTGGCATGAGCGACGCACCAGTCGGCGCTGTCCCTGATCAGCTGTTCGAGCCCGGCGCGCCGCTTGTGGCTGAGCGCCTTCGAATCGTTCAGCCCCTCGGGGATGCGGTCCGGGTCGAGCACCACCGCCGCCGCGGTCACCGGGCCGCACAGCGGGCCGCGGCCCACCTCGTCGACGCCGGCGACGCGGACGAAGCCGCGCGCGACCAGGGCAAGTTCATGAGCGTAATCGGGGCCGGAGGCGGCGGATGCGTGTGTCATGGCCCGGGGATGCCGCCCCCGGGCCGCGCGCGCAACGAAAAAGGCGGGGAAGCCCCCGCCTTTCCGTCGTCTCCGTCTTACCAGCGCCGCCCGTGGCCCCAGCCCCGGTCGTGGCCCCAGCCCCGGTCGTGATCCCAGCCCCCGTGCCGGTCCCAGTCGCCGTGATCGTCCCAGTCTCGGCGCGGCGGCCCCGGAGGCCCCCAGGGCCGGGCCGGCACCACATAGACCGGCGGCGGCGGGGGCGGCGGATAGCCGTAGCTGTAACGCGGCTCCACCACCACGCGGCGCGAGGGCGCGTTGACGATACTGTCGAGGAGCAGGATCCCCGCCCCCACGCCCACCGCCGTGCCGAGGGCGTCTCGCCCCTCGGGGCTGAGTGCCGAAGCCGGCATCGCCGTGCCGAGGCCTGCCGCCGCCATGACCGCGCCGGCCAGAAGACCGCCTCGCATATGGCCAGAAATGTTCAGGGACATCGCTTCCCCCTTGCTGTGACAGGACCCGCGCCGCGGCCCCCCGGTTTCACGGAAGATGAGAGCGCACCGGCGTCGCCGCAAGAGGACTCGCGCGGGCTTGTCCCCGATCGCGCGAATGTCAGCCGAGCGCCTCGGCGCCGTTCCGCCGAGGCCGTGGAACCGGCTGTGTCACAAGGGTTTCGCTTGCCTTGCCCGGACCGCCGACCTATACCGCAGCCTCACTTTGCCGTGCGGGGGGGACCATGCTGCCGACACCCTTTTACCTGATCGACGAAGAGGCGCTTCTTCGCAACATGCGCAAGATCCAGCATCTGCGCGAGTCCTCGGGCGCGAAGGCGCTTCTGGCGCTGAAATGCTTCGCCACCTGGTCGGCCTTCGACATCATGCGCCCCTATATGGACGGCACCACCTCGTCCTCGCTTTACGAGCTGCGCCTCGGCCACGAGAAATTCGGCAAGGAAACCCATGCCTATTCCGTCGCCTGGTCCGACCGCGAGATCGACGAGGCCTGCGGCTACGCCGACAAGATCATCTTCAACACCATCGGTCAGCTGACCCGCTATGCCGAACAATCCGCCCATATCCGCCGCGGCGTGCGGCTGAACCCGCGGTTCTCGACCTCGGGCTTCGATCTGGCGGACCCGGCGCGGCCGTTCTCGCGGCTCGGCGAATGGGATGTGGCGAAGCTGCTGGCGGTCTCGGACATGATCAGCGGCGTGATGATCCATTACAATTGCGAGAACGGCGATTTCGCGCTGTTCGACCGGCAGCTGAGCCGGATCGAGACCGAATTCGCCCCGCTGCTCGAACGGCTCGACTGGGTGTCGCTCGGGGGCGGGCTGCATTTCACCGGCGCGGATTACCCGATCGAGGAATTCGCCGCCCGGCTGAAGACCTTCTCGGAGCGGTTCGGCGTTCAGGTCTATCTCGAACCCGGCGAGGCCTCGATCACGCAATCGACGACGCTTGAGGTCTCGGTCCTCGATATTCTCGACAACGGCAAGAACATCGCCATCGTCGATTCGAGCATCGAGGCGCATATGCTCGATCTGCTGATCTACCGCGAGAGCGCGAAGCTGCCGCAGAGCGGCGATCACGCCTATCAGATCGCCGGCAAATCGTGCCTCGCGGGCGACATCTTCGGCGAGGCGCGCTTCGAGCGCCCGTTGCAGATCGGCGACCGGATCTCGGTGCGCGATGCGGCCGGTTACACGATGGTCAAGAAGAACTGGTTCAATGGCGTCAACATGCCCGCGATCGCGATCCGTCGCGCGGACGGTTCGATCGAGACGATCCGCGAATTCACCTACGAGGATTACACCTCTTCCCTGTCCTGAGGGGCTGAACACCCCCCTTCCCCTTGCTCGTGAAAGGAGCCAGCTGAAGTGAAAAAGAACGTGCTCATCATCGGTGCCGGTGGCGTTGCGCAAGTGGTTGCCCACAAATGCGCGCAGCACAACGACATTCTTGGGGATCTGCACATCGCCTCGCGCCGAAAGGCGAAATGCGACGCGATCATCGCCTCGGTCGGGGAGAAGCAGGCGATGAAGGTGCCCGGCACGTTCGACAGTCACGCGCTGGACGCGACCGATGTCGCCGCCACCGCCGCGCTGATCCGCGAGACCGGGGCCGGGATCGTGATCAACGTGGGCTCCGCCTTCGTGAACAAATACGTGCTCGACGCCTGCATCGAGACCGGGGTGGCCTATATCGACACCGCCATCCACGAGGAGCCGAACAAGATCTGCGAGGCGCCGCCGTGGTATGGCAACTACGAGTGGAAGAAGCGCGATCTGTGCGCCGAAAAGGGCGTGACGGCGATTCTGGGCGCGGGCTTCGACCCCGGTGTGGTGAACGCCTATGTGCGCTTCGCGGCGGATGAATACCTCGACACGGTGACGGCGATCGACATCGTCGACATCAACGCCGGCAGCCACGGCCGCTATTTCGCCACCAACTTCGACCCCGAGATCAACTTCCGCGAATTCACCGGCACGGTCTATTCGTGGCAGGGCGGGAAGTGGCAGGAAAACGCCATGTTCGAGGTCGGTCAGGAATGGGATCTGCCGGTCGTGGGCAAGCAGAAGGCCTATCTGTCGGGCCATGACGAGGTGCATTCGCTGTCGGCGAATTACCCCGCGGCCGATGTGCGGTTCTGGATGGGCTTCGGCGATCACTACATCAACGTGTTCACCGTGCTGAAGACGCTCGGCCTGCTGTCCGAACAGCCGGTGACCACGGCCGAGGGGCTGGAAGTGGTGCCGCTGAAGGTGGTGAAGGCGGTGCTGCCCGATCCGGCCTCGCTCGCGCCCGATTACACCGGCAAGACCTGCATCGGCGATTTCGTGAAGGGCATGAAGGACGGCCGCGAGGTCGAGGTCTTCGTCTACAACGTCGCCGATCACAAGGAAGCCTATGAAGAGGTCGGCGCGCAGGGCATCAGCTATACCGCGGGCGTGCCCGCCGTCGCCGCCGCGCTGATGGTGGCCGAGGGCACCTGGGATGTCGCACGGATGGCGAATGTCGAGGAACTGCCGGCGCGGCCGTTCCTGGAACTGCTCGGCAAGATCGGCCTGCCGTCGCGTGTGATCACGCCCGGGGGCGAGGATATCGCGATCTGAGTGTCGCCGGGGCGGAGAAGCAGGGAGGGGCTCTGCCCCTCTTTGCCCTGCGGGCAAATTCACCCCGGGATATTTTCGGCGAATCGAAAGGGCGCGGGGGAATCTCCCGCGCCCTTCGTCGTTTCGGGGTCAGTCCGCTTTCGTGGGCAGGACCCAGTCGGCGCGCGGGCGGTGGCAGGTGTAGCCCTCGGGGTAGCGCAGGAGGTAATCCTGATGCTCGGGCTCGGCTTCCCAGAACGGGCCGGCGGCGGTGACCTCGGTCACCACCTTGCCGGGCCAGCGGCCGGAGGCGTCGATCTCGGCGATCAGGTCGAGGGCGGTGCGGCGCTGTTCCTCGGACAGGGTGAAGATCGCCGAGCGGTAGGAAGTGCCGATGTCATTGCCCTGCCGGTTCGGTGTCGAGGGGTCGTGGATCTGGAAGAACAGCTCGAGGAGCCGGCGGTAGGACAGTTTCGTCGGGTCGAAGGTTACCTCGAGCGATTCGGCGTGTGTGCCGTGGTCGCGGTAGGTCGCATTCGCCACGTCGCCGCCGGAATAGCCGACGCGGGTGGCGATCACCCCCGGAATGCGGCGGATCAGATCCTGCATCCCCCAGAAGCAGCCGCCGGCGAGGATCGCTTTCTCGACCGGGGCGGCATCGACGAGGGGGAGGTAATCCGCATAGCCCTCGGCCTCCATCCGGTCGCGGGGAATGAAGCGCAGGCTCGCCGAGTTGATGCAGAAGCGCAGCCCGCCGCGGTCTTCGGGCCCGTCGGGGAAGACATGGCCGAGATGGCTGTCGGCGTGTTTCGAGCGCACCTCGACCCGGGTCATGCCGTGGGTGGTGTCGCGATGCGCGGTAATCATCGCCTCGTCGACCGGGCGGGCGAAAGCCGGCCAGCCGCAGCCGCTGTCGAACTTGTCGGCCGAGGAGAACAGCGGCTCTCCCGAGACGACATCGACATAGAGGCCGGGTTCGAACAGATGATCGTATTCGCCGCTGTAGGGGCGTTCGGTGCCGGCCTGCTGGGTGACGCGGTATTGTTCCGGCGTCAGCCGGGCCAGAGCTTCGGGGGTCTTGGAATAGGGTGCGGTCATGGCGCTCTCCTCGGGGGCATGGGCAGAAGATGGCGCAGAGCGCGGGAATTTCCATGCCCTTCGCGCCCTTCGCACCCTGCCGGCAGTGGCAATGTGCTTGCTGAGACGATATATCCCCTGCACCATCCGAAGAAAGGGACAGGTTTGTCCATCCATCTGCACATGAACGACCTGCCTGAGGGGCTGAGCCTCGGCCCGATCGTGGCGATCGACACCGAGACCATGGGCCTCGATCCGCGGCGCGACCGGCTGTGTCTGGTCCAGCTGTCGGCGGGCGACGGCCATGCCCATCTGGTCAAGATCGCCAAGGGGCAGACCGAGGCGCCGAATCTGTGCCGCCTGCTCGCCGATCCCGCGACCGAGAAGCTGTTCCATTTCGCCCGCTTCGACGTGGCGATGCTGTATCGCACCTTCGGCGTGCTGACCGCGCCGGTGTTCTGCACCAAGATCGCCTCGAAGATGGTGCGCACCTTCACCGACCGGCACGGGCTGAAATACCTGCTGCACGATCTGGTGGGGGTCGACATCTCGAAGCAGCAGCAGACCTCGGACTGGGGCGCGGAGACGCTGAGCCAGGCGCAGATGGAATATGCGGCGTCCGACGTTCTTTACCTGCACAAGGCGCGCGCGGCGCTGGTCGAGCGGCTGGCCCGCGAAGGCCGGACCGACCTTGCGCAGGCCTGTTTCGATTTCCTGCCGGCACGCGCGCAGCTTGACCTGATGGGATGGGAGGAACCCAATGACATCTTCCACCACTGAAACCGCTGACAACGAGGCCTATCTGGCGACGGCGCGCCGCGTCATAACCGTCGAAGCCGAGGGGCTGACCGCGCTGGCTGCGGGGCTCGATGCCTCTTTCGCGCGTGCGGTCGAAACGATCTTGCACGCTCATGGCCGGGTGATCGTCTCGGGCATGGGCAAGTCGGGCCATATCGCGCGCAAGATCGCGGCGACCATGGCCTCGACCGGCACGCCCGCGCAATTCGTCCATCCCGCCGAGGCGAGCCATGGCGACCTTGGCATGGTCACCGCCGAGGATGTGGTTCTGATGATGTCGAACTCGGGCGAGACGCCCGAGCTCGCCGATCTGATCGCGCATACCCGCCGCTTCGGCATTCCGCTGATCGGCATCGCCTCGAACGCCGATTCGACGCTGCTGCGGCAGTCGGACGTCGCGCTGGTGCTGCCGAAGGTGCCCGAGGCCGGTTCCGGCGGGCTGGTGCCGACGACCTCGACGACGATGACCCTCGCGCTTGGCGATGCGCTGGCCGTCGCGCTGATGGAACATCGCCGCTTCACCCCCGAGCAGTTCCGCGTGTTCCATCCGGGCGGCAAGCTCGGCGCGCGGCTGTCGAAGGTGCGTGATCTGATGCACACCGATCTGCCGCTGGTGCACGAGGCCACCCCGATGGCCGAGGCGCTGCTGGAGATCACCGCCAAGGGCTTCGGCGTCGCGGGCGTGACCGCGGCGGACGGGCGGCTGATCGGCATCATCACCGACGGCGATTTGCGCCGGCACATGCGCGGGCTGCTCGATCAGACCGCGGCCGAGGTGATGACCCGCTCGCCGCAGGTGATCGCCCCCGACGCTCTGGCCGAGGCCGCCGTCGCCGTGATGGACGCCCGCAAGATCACCTGCCTGTTCGTCGTCGAGAACGACCGCCCCGTCGGCATCATCCATATCCACGACTGCCTGCGCGCCGGACTGGTCTGACAGGGATGCTGAGCGAGGTCCGCCATACGAGGATCGTGCGACTGGCCAAGGTGGTTCTGCCGCTGGCCGCGCTTGCTCTTCTGTCGACGATCTTCCTGATCTCGGACCGGGTCGATCCGACGCGGGCGCCCTTGTATTCCGAGGTCGACCTCGACCGCATCGCGCGCGAGCAGCGCATCGGCGCGCCGCATTATTCCGGCGTCACCCAGGACGGCGACGCGCTGAGGGTCGAGGCAACCGCCGCCTATCCCGACCTCAATGGCACGACCGGAACCCGCGCGACCGATATGAAGGCGCATCTGGTATCCCCCTCGACCGGCGAAACCACTGACATGACCGCCAGATCCGGCCTGATCGACCCTGCCCGGACTGAAATCGCGCTGATGGGCGATGTGACGCTGAAAACCTCGACCGGCTACGATCTCGCGACCGGCGAGGCGCGGATCGCCACAGACCGCAGCCGCATTTCCCTGCCCGGCGCCGTCGACGGGCGTGCGCCTTATGGCACGCTGTCCTCCGACAGTGCCGAAATGTCCCGCCCCGCCGCGGGTGCTCCTTACGATCTGGTCTTCACCGGCGGGGTGAAACTCGTGTATCAACCGCATTGATGAGGTCGCCCATGCGTTTCGCCCCCTTCCTTGCCGCCGCTCTCGCCCTGGGACTGACCGCTGTCGCCCCGGTGGGTGCGATGGCGCAGCAGATGGCCCTCGGCGGGCTGAAGGCCGACCCCAAGGCCCCGGTTCAGGTCACCTCGGACAAGCTCGCGGTCGATCAGCAAAGCGGCCATGCAGTGTTCTCGGGCAACGTGGTGGTCATTCAGGGTGGGATGCGGCTGAAGGCGGCCGAAGTCACCGTCGATTACGACCCGGCCGACCGCACGCGGATCACCACGATGCACGCCACCGGCGGGGTCACGATGGTCTCGCCCGACGAAGCAGCCGAAGGCCGGGATGCCGTCTACGATGTCGCCACCGGGCAGGTGGTGATGACCGGCGACGTGCTGCTGACCCAAGGACAGAGCGTGATGTCGGGCCAGAAGCTGACTGTCGATCTGCGCTCGGGCACCGGGCACATGGACGGGCGGGTGCGCACCATCTTGCAACAGCCCGCAGCGCAGTCGGCCACCCCGGGGAAGAAGCCATGACCGAGGCCCCGCAGCAAACCGGCCTCACCGTCGTCAACCTGCGCAAGAGCTACCGCAAGCGGCTGGTGCTGCGGGACGTGTCGCTGACGCTGGCGCGCGGCGAGGTGGTGGCGCTGCTCGGGCCGAACGGATCGGGCAAGACGACATGCTTTTACGCCATCGCCGGCCTGGTGCGCCCCGATTCGGGCCGTGTCATGATCGACGGACAGGAGGCCTCGGGCCTGCCGATGTATCGCCGGGCGCGCCTCGGCATCGGCTACCTGCCGCAGGAGGCCTCGATCTTCCGCGGACTGACGGTCGAACAGAACATCATGGCGATTCTCGAGATTGCCGAGCCGACCCAGCACCGCCGGCGCGAACGGCTGGAGGAGCTGCTCGGCGATTTCTCGGTCGCGCATCTGCGTCAGGCTCCGGCGCTGGCGCTTTCGGGCGGCGAACGTCGCCGCGTCGAGATCGCGCGCTGTCTTGCTGCCAATCCGAAATACCTGCTCCTCGACGAGCCCTTCGCCGGCGTCGACCCGATCGCCGTGGGCGAGATCCGCGGCCTCGTGTGCCATCTGAAGGAACGCGGCATCGGCGTGCTGATCACCGATCACAACGTGCGCGAGACCCTCGGTATCGTAGACCGCGCCTATATCCTGCACGACGGTCAGGTCATCATGTCGGGCACGACAGATGAGGTCGTGCGCGACGAGACCGTGCGCCGCGTCTATCTGGGCGAGAACTTCTCGATCGCCTGACGACCCACCGCCGACAGGCCGGTTTACGCCCGCAACCCCCTGCAACGAAAATGTTTCGCCCCGGTGACACGGAAGGCGTTGACGGATCGGCGCGGCGCTCACACATTGATCTTATGCGTGATACCCGCCTGCACCGTTCCTGCATCCGCCGCGCCCCGCTTTCCGGGAGCCGCCGGGTTTTGGAACCGCAGATCCGGCCCTGCAGCCGGTGGCGAAGCGGCCCGTTTTCCCGAATTCAACCGGCCGGGGGCACTTGCCCCACGGTCTTCTGACGCGGAGGAAGAACCATGCGCACTCAGATCAGCGGCAAGCAGCTCGACATCGGCGAGGCCCTGCAAAGCCATGTGAAGTCCGAGCTGGGCGAGACCTTCGAGAAATACCAGCAGCGCCCCACCGATGCGATCGTGGTGTTCTCGAAAAACGCGTATGAATACAGCTGCGAGGCGAGCGTTCATCTTTCGACCGGGCTGACCGCAGCCGCCTCGGGCCATGCGACGGAAATCTACGCCGCCTTCGAGGCCTGCCGCGAGAAGATGGACAAGCAGCTGCGCCGTCACAAGCGCCGGTTGAAGGACTATTCGCGCGACCGGACCACCCCTGTTGAATTTGCCCCGGCCGATCTGTATGTCCTCGCTTCGGATGAAGACGAGATGGAGGCCGAGGCCGACAGCCTGGCACCCGTGATCGTAGCCGAGATGGAGACCAAGGTCCCCACCCTCTCGGTCGGCGAGGCGGTGATGCAGATGGAGCTGGCGGGCAAGCCCCTTCTCGTGTTCCGCAACGAGAAACATGGCGGGGTCAATGTCGTCTACAGCCGCGAGGACGGCAACGTCGGCTGGATAGACCCGCGCAACAGCAAATGAGCGCCCCCTCGACGGGCGCGGAAATAGGACCAATGGATCTTTCGACCCTGCTCCGGCCCGATGCGGTGAAAGTGCTTGCCACCGTGACGAGCAAGAAGCGTCTGTTTCAGGACCTCGGTGACATCGCGCATTCAGCCTACGGGCTGGATGCGATCCAGACGGTCGATGCCCTGCAGGAGCGCGAGGCCCTCGGCCCGACCGGCGTGGGCCATGGCGTGGCGCTGCCGCACGCGCGTCTGCACGGGCTGACCGAAGTGGTCGGCGTGTTCCTGCGGCTGGAAAAGGCGCTCGATTTCGATGCCGTCGACCGGCTGCCGGTCGATCTGATCTTCGCGCTGTTCGCGCCGAAGGATTCGGGCGTCGATCACCTGAAAGCGCTGGCCCTGGTGTCGCGCACCATGCGCAACGCCGAGGTCTGCGCCAAGCTGCGCGTGAACACCGATCCGGCGGCTCTTCATGCGGTTCTGACCGCTGCGGCGGGCGCGCAGGCGGCCTGACAGAAAGAAACCCGACGACGGATCGAAAGTCCGGTCACGGCAGCCCCCCGGGGGCTGCCGTTCGTCATTTCAGGGTGACGACCATGCCGCCCCGTGCGCAGATCCCGGCCAGGGGCGCGGACAGCGCTTCAGCCCGCCGCAGTCCAGTCCCGAAACCCGAACTGGATGTAATCGCGCGCATAGGCGTCGCGGGCGGCCTTCTCCAGATCGGAACTCCAGATCGCGGCAAGATCGACGGGCGCGCCGTCCGGGGCGGCGGTGCAGCGCGGCGCATCGACCCCGAGCGCGCGCGCCAGATACTCCAGATCCTCGGCCATACGGTCCTCGCGCACCAGAAGATCGGGTGTCGAGAACTGCGCAAAGCCCTGCACCGCCGCCGACTGGCTCGCCCACAGATAGGACACCGGCAACGAGGTCTGCCCGTTCAGGTTCATCTTCAGCCATTTCAGGAAGGCGAGCAGCAGCTTCGCCCACCCCTCCGGGCCGGGCAGACGTCCTTCGGGCGGCAAAGGCAGCTTGTAGGTCTTGCGCAGCACCTGACGGGTCTCGGCCATGGCGTCCCAGCTCAGCACCGCGGCCAGTGCCAGATGCGCGCGCAGCAGCGGATGGCGCAGCACGGTGAAACTGCGGTGATCGGGACGGGCCTTCTTCCACTGCCGCAGGGTCTTTTGCGAAAACCCCTCCTCGAGCGTGCCGATCTGCGCCAGCCAGTCGCGCACCGCCCCCACCGGCGCCGGCCGCAACGGCAGGAACAACAGCCCCGCGGTATCGGACAGCGCACAGCCCAGAATGCCCGGCACGTTCGGTCCGCGGCGGGGCTCGAAATTCGGGGTGCGCGACAGGTTGAACCGGTCGAGACGGGCCAGCGCGGCCTCCATCTCGGGGAAATTCGCGACCTTGGCTTCCAGCGGACCGGGGTTTTGCGGCACCAGATCCGCGGGCAGCGTATCGAGGCCAGCCCCCACGCCCAGCCATGCCGCCAGCCCGTTCAGCACCGCAACGTCCTGAACATCGTCATAGTCGATATAGAACGCCACCTGCCCCGAGGTCTGCATCCGGTGCAGCACCCTCATCTGGAAGCCTTGCAGGGCCTCCAGATGCGCCTCGAACCCGGCCGGATCGAACTCCGCCTGCGCGGCCTTGCGGTGGCGCGCATCGCCGAGCTTCCACTGTCCCGTGGCACGCGCGATCTGCAAGCTGACATAGCTGTCGACGGGGTTGCGTGTCAGCACGATCTTGGCACAGCCCGGATCGTCGAGGAATTCGGGCAGCATTCGCGGATCGTGATCGTGGAAATAGCGACAGCCGTTCAGCCCCGGCTCTGCCCGGATCGCCTGCCACAGCCGCATCGGATCGGCGTCACGCTGCACGCGGGTGACGCCCAGAAGGGCCGTGCGCCGGGGATAGCCGATCAGCCCGGGATTGAAGGCCTCGCCATGGCAATGCACGCCCGGCAACAGGTTCAGAGCCGCCTCGAGCAGATTCGAGCCAGTGCGCATCTCGGCCAGAACCACGAAGCTGCTGAACCGGGTCATGACCCCTCCCCTTCGCCCGAAACCGCCCCGCCCGGGCTCCGCCATCCGCCCGGAGCCGGGAAATCGCCCATCAGGCGCGGCTGCATGCCACGGTTGCGCAATTCCTGCAAGAACCCGCCGAACCCCGTCAGGTCGACCATCTGCGGCGGCGTGAGCAGCTGGCGCGGGTTGCGCACGCCGACCTCCTCAAGGATCGTCTGCAACGGCTCGGTCGGGTTCTCGACGAATTCAGACAGTGTCCAGATCCGCACCCGCGCCTTGACATAGCCAGAGCGCAGCACACCAAGCTGTTGCGTTTCAAGACGTTGCAACCGTGCGGCCTCGCGCCGGATCTGGGCGAAGGGCCGGCGCGCCCGGAACAGCCGCACCGCCCACGCCCCCGTCACCACCGAGATCTGCGCATTCGGATCGGTCGCCAGAAACCAGTTCAGAGGCTGGGTGTCGCGCGGGCTGAGCATGAAGCACTGCCGCGCCGAGCGGTCGTTCCAGATCAGATTGGTCAGGAAGGCGCGCGGGTTGTAGTCGCGCAGCGGCAGACTGTCCGTCAGACAGCCCGGTCCGACGCTCGCACCGCCGGCGAATTCGACGCGCTCGGGCGAAAACAGATGGCCGTGCACCCGTCCGGCAGCCTGACGCGACAGCCAGCCGCAGAATTCGGGGAACAGTTCGGTGAAGCCCTGAAATACCGAATAAGGGGCGGCGGTTTTGCCGTTCTCGTGATCCTGCCGCGGGAAGCGGCTTTGCATGTAAAGACCCGGACGGCCGCGGGTGCGCCGCTCGGCCGCGTGGTCGAACAGCCGCCCGATCGTGGCGGTGTCGGGCTCGGCGGTGCCGATGGCGGGACGCGGGCTCAGGAAGGTGTCGTAAAGCCGGTCCGCCCGGGGCCAGATCTTGCGCGCCACGAAGCAGTTCGAGCGGCGCAACAGCTCCAGATGGTCATCGTAGAAGATATGCGGCTTGCCGCGCACATCGAACTTCACCAACGTCAGCGACCGGCTGTCGACGCAGCGCGCATGAAGCCGCGTCAGAGACTGGAAATAACTCTCGTCCGGGATCCAGACCCGTTTGAAATAGCGGTCATACTCCTTGCGCCGCGGATCGCTCAGGATGTCGTCGAGGGTGCGCCGCGTCAGGCACCACCATTGCGACCCCAGATGCGGCACCAGCCCCGCCGGCGGGTTGCGCCGGAAGCCGAACCGGCGCTGCAACCGCACGTATCCGTCGAACAGCCGCCGGTTGCGCCGCCACGAGAACGGGAAGCGCAGGGTAAAGCGCTCGGTGTCGATCCCGCCCACAGTCCAGCCGACATCGGCCACGGTGACGCTCTCGATGAAATCGGTGTCGGGATGGACAGCCAGATAGGCCTCAAGCTCTGCCAGCGGACGCAGGGGCAGGCACGCGCCCGAGGCAAGGAACACGTGGCGCACCTCGGGATGGCGGTCGAGCATCTGCTGCGCCGCGTCGATCGTGGCCGCGACCAGCGACCAGGTGCCCCATTCGCAGGCGTGCCGGGCCGAAAATGAAATGGTATCGAGATCCGAGACGCGGCGATGCAGCGCCTCGACCTCGTGCCGGGGCGCACGGGAATCGACATGGATCACCACCGGTGCACCACTTTCCGCCCAGAACCGCGCCACCTGCGCCGCCCGTTCAAGCGCGGTGTGGCACAGCATCAGGAAGCCGACCGTCACGTCCACATGCCCCGCGACATCAGCCCGAGAATCTCGAGCTGGCGCCAGTTGATGTATTTCTCGGACCAGTTCGTCCACAGGTCCGGCGTGGTTTCCAGCCCCGAGCCATAGGCCCGATACTCGCGCGAGGCACCATAATGCTGATTCCTTGTCATCTCCTCGGCGACCTTGCCGCGCAAAGGGGACAGGAACTTGGCATGAAGCAGGCAACCCGAAGCCTTTTCGCCGCCCCATTCGTCATAGACCGCGTTCAGACGGCGTGGCAGCAACATGTGCGTCGAGGACAGGAACACCTGATCCTTGCTCCAGCGCACCAGCGGGATCTTGTTCAGCGAGGGCGCTTCCTCGGGGCGGCGGGCGAAGAAGGCGCGCGCGCGCGGTCCCCCCTGGATCCACAGATTGCGCTGTTTCTCGTTCTTGCGGATCATGTAATTGCCGCTGTCGAACCAGCAGGCGATCTCGAACGGATCCTGCCCCTCGTGGTAGGGCTGGGCGTCGAAGGGCCCCTTCGGATACATGTCGAGCAGCATCGCCGGGAAGGCGCGGATTTCGTAGGTGTCGAGCCAGTCGGTCAGCGCACCGATCGGGCGGGTGTCATGGAACGGGTAGATCAGGAACTCGTCGGGATCGACGGTCAGCGTCCAGTGCCCGCTGCCATAGCGGCGCAGCAGGTGGTTCATCCAGTCGATGCCGAAGTTCGATGCCCGATAGCTGGCCGAGGTGTGCCAGACCGAAACGTCGTTCTGGTCCAGCAGATACTCGCCCGAGCCGTCGGCGGAATCGTTGTCGACGATCAGGAAATGCCGCACCCCGAGCCGGCGATAATAGTCGAGGAAATACGGCAGGCGGACGCGCTCGTTGCGCAAGGTGACGAAGCACAGCACATCGTCATGCCGGATCGAGCCGGTCCGGTCCGAGACCGCGCGCAGCTCGCGACGGTGCAGAAAGCCGCGAAACTGCCCGCGCTGCCGGTCCATCCGCAGTCGAAGGAGAGTCCTCAGGTTCACGCCGGTCTCGCACCAATCGAAGCCCACGGCCGAAAGACGCGGCGGGCAGAACCGGCGCAGTCCGATCGTGACACAAATATTATCCCTCAGAATAGCGGAGAGTTGCGAGACGTAAACACTTCTTCCCGCACCCGGGGCCGGATTCCGGGCCGGTTTCCCCTCAGCACCAGGCGCCGCGGCTCATCAGACCGAGCGTTTCGAGGCCACGCCAGTCCGTCATCTGCTGCGAGTCGGCGTTCCACAGCACCGGATCGGCGATCAGGGCATCGTAATAGCCGTCATAGCGCGCTGCATGGGTAAAATGCTCGCCGCGCAGTTTCTCGTCGCGCGATTTCGCGATGATCTGGTCAAGGAACTTATCGTGCAGCAAAACGCCGGTGGGCAGCGACAGCCGGGCATCGAACCCCGCGTTCAGCCGCCGTGGCAAGGCCACATGGGTCGAGCTGACATAGGCATAGCGCCGGTTCCAGCGAATCAGCGGCACCTTGTGCAGATGCGGCGCGTTCTCGGGGGTATCGGCGAAGAACACCCGCCTGCGCACGCCGCCGCGGATCGAGATGTTGCGAAACCGCGGCTGGAACTCCCAGGTATAGTTGTCCGCGTCGAACCAGTTCAGCACCGTCGCCGGATCGGTCCCGGGCGGGCAGACCGCCCCGGACAGCGCCCCCCGCGGATACAGATCCAGCATCAGCGCCGCCATCATCGGCACCCCGCGCGCGTCGAGCCACCCGGTCAGATCGCGCAGATCGCGCGTGTCCCGATGCGGGATGGTCAGCAGCTCGTCGGCATCGACGGTCAGGCACCAGTGCCCGCTGCCGTAACGGCGCAGCAAATGGTTGATCCAGTCCATCCCGAAGCGCGAGGCACGGTAACTCGCCCCGCTGCGCCACAAGGACACATCGGGCTCCGCGGCCAGCATCGCGGCGGTCCCGTCGGTGCTGTCATTGTCGACGATCAGGAAATGACCGATGCCCATCTTGCGATAATGGCGCAGGAAATAGGGCAGGCGCACGCTTTCGTTGCGCATCGTGGCGAACAGCAGCAGCGTATCGGGGCGGATCGCGGCGGTCCTGTCGCGCACCGCAGCCAAATCGTGCCGGCTGCGGTAAGCCCTCAGCAGAAGGCGCTGGCGCTTGGCGCGGGCGCCGATGGCAAGGCGCAGGTCGTGAAACGCGCCCACGCCCTGGCCGTCACTTCTCGTAATGGCCGTTCTGATGCCAGCGCCAGGCGTCGGCGATCATCGTCTGAAGATCGTCGCGCTTGGGCTTCCAGCCCAGAACCTCGATCGCCTTCTTCGAGCCCGAGACCAGCTTCGCCGCATCGCCCGGACGGCGCGCGCCCTCGACGATCGGCACTTCGCGATTGGTCACCGAGCCCGATTTCGCGATCACCTCGCGCACCGAGAAGCCATCGCCCGAACCGAGGCAGAACACCTCGGAGGGCTTGCCGTCCTCGAGCCACTTCACGCCGAGCACATGCGCATCGACCAGATCCGAGACATGGACATAGTCGCGGATGCAGGTGCCGTCGGGCGTCGGGTAATCGGTGCCGTAGACCGTCAGCGCCGGACGCCGGCCGTCGATGGCATCGAGAACCAGCGGAATCAGATGGGTCTCGGGGCGGTGGAACTCGCCGACTTCGCTTTCGGGATCGCAGCCCGCGACGTTGAAATAGCGGAAGATCACCGAGTTCAGCCCGTGGCTGTTGCCGAAATCGCGCAACATGTCCTCGATGGCGCGTTTCGAGCCGCCATAGGCGTTGATCGGCATCTGCCGCGTGCCTTCGTCGAGGATCACCCCGTCCTGATCGCCATAGGTCGCGCAGGTCGAGGAGAACACGAAGTTCTTCACCCCGGCGGCGCAGGTCGCCTCGATCAGGTTGAGCGAGCTGAGCACGTTGTGGCGCCAGTATTTGCCCGGGTTGGTCATCGATTCGCCGACCAGGCTGAGGGCCGCGAAATGCATCACCGCCACCGGCTGCCATTTGGCGAACACCTCGTCGAGGCGGGTGCGGTCGGCCAGATCGCCCTCTTCGAGCGGGCCGAACTTCACCGCGTCGCGCCAGCCGGTCACGAAGCTGTCGAAGGTGACGGGCACGTAGCCCGCCGCCTTCAGCGCCTTGCAGGCGTGCGAACCGATGTAGCCCGCGCCGCCCGTCACCAGGACATGCTTCGCCATCGGCTTACTTCGGGAACTTCATGCCGGTGGTCACCCCGGTCAGGAAGGCCGCGAACTCGTCGCGCAGTTCCGGTCGCGCAAGGCCGTAAGCCACCGTCGCCTGCAGGAAGCCCGCCTTCGAGCCGCAGTCGTAGCGCTGACCCTTGAAGCGGAAACCGTAGACCGGATTGCCCTTCTCGAGTTCCTTGTCGATGGCGTCGGTCAGCTGGATCTCGCCGCCCGCGCCTTCCTTCATTTCGCTGAGGTTGTGCATCACCTCGGGCGTCAGGATGTAACGGCCGATCACCGCGAGGTTCGAGGGGGCTTCCTCGGCCTTGGGCTTCTCGACCATCTTGCGCACCTTCACGATGTCGCCGCGGTCTTCCTCGACGTCGATGATGCCGTAGGACGAGGTCTTGTCGCGCGCGACTTCCATCGTGGCGACGACGTTGCCGCCGGTTTCCTCGTAGGCTTCCATCATCTGCGCGAGGCAGGGCTTGTCGGCCTTGATCACGTCATCGGTCAGAATGACGGCGAAGGGCTCGTCGCCGACCAGCTTCTTGGCGCACCACACCGCATGGCCGAGGCCGAGCGGACGGTTCTGCCGCACGTAGGCGATGGCGCCCGAGGGCATGTTGGTGGTCTTCAGCTCTTCGAGCAGAGCGGTCTTCTTCTTGCGCTCCAGCGTCTCTTCCAGCTCGGGCGCGTTGTCGAAATAGTCTTCCAGCGCCGATTTGCCGCGCGAGGTGACGAAGATGAAATCGGTGATGCCGGCGGCGCGGGCCTCGTCGATCGCGTATTGGATCAGCGGGCGGTCGACCAGCGTCAGGATCTCCTTCGGGATCGCCTTGGTGGCGGGCAGGAAGCGGGTCCCGAGGCCGGCAACCGGGAAGATGGCTTTCGTGACCTTGCGTTTCATCAGGCACCTCAATTGCGGGCGACACCGGCCCGTCTTTGCTGAAATTCACGCGACTCGGGCAGGTCGTGCAACCGGGTCGTTCGGGCCTTTATATGGGCTCGCGCGGCGGGCGTTAATCGCAATCGGCAGGATTGTCGCCCCAAAACGCGGGTTTGCACTCCGGGGCGGGGCTGGGCAGCGGAAAGCTGCCGAGCCCGTTCTCTCAATCGAGGCCCATCTCGGCCATCATCGCCTCGATCTTCGGCACGTCCGAGGGGTTGTTCAGCTCCCAGAACTGGCGGCCGCGGGCCTCGACCTCGACGCACAGAACCGCACGGCCATTTTCCAGGAAGCGCAGCTGTTCGAGCCCTTCGAGGGTTTCGAGCGGCCCGATCGGCCAGCCCGGATAGGCCATCAGCGTCTCCGGCCGGTAGGCGTAGACACCGACGTGATGGAACACCGGGGTCGGCGCCTCGGGCGCGTAATCGGTGCCGGTGTAGGGCACGACTTCCTTCGAGAAATAGAGCCCCCGGTTGCCTGCACCGAACACCGCCGTGGTGCCGCCGACGCGGCCCTGCGCACGGTCCTCGCGCAGGCTCGCCAGCATGTCGCCGCGGCAGCGCAACACCGGCGTCGCCAGCTCCGCCCAGGGGTTTTTCTCCAGCCCGGCCACCAGATCCTCGACGAACCACGCGGGCGTCAGCGGCGCGTCGCCCTGCAGGTTGACCACCATGTCATAACCCGCGTCGATGTCGCGCAGGGCCTCGGCGCAGCGTTCGGTGCCGTTGTGACAGGTCACGGGGGTCATCACGACCTCGGCGCCGAAGCTCTCGGCCTCGGTGCGGATGCGGTCGTCGTCGGTGGCGACGACGACCCGGTCGACGCCGCGCACGGCCGAGGCCGCTTCCCAGCTGCGCCGGATCAGCGATTTCGAAACGCCCGAAGCCCCGCGAAGGTGGACGAGCGGCTTGGCCGGATAGCGCGTCGAGGCGTATCGGGCCGGAATGACGATCAGGACGGACATGATTTCAGTCGGTTACTTTGCCAGAAGGACGCCGGGGGCATAGGCGATGAAGAACGGGTTGGCGAAGCCCTCCTTGCCATAGGTGAAAGGCGCGAGATCGTCGAAACGGACCATCTTGCCACCGGCACCGCGCAACACCGCATCGCCCGCCGCGGTGTCCCATTCCATCGTGCGCCCGAGCCGCGGATACAGATCCGCCTCGCCGGTGGCGACCAGACAGAATTTCAGCGACGAGCCCGCCGAGGTCAGATCGCGCGCGGCGTAACGGGCGAGGTAATCGTCCGTCGCCTGATCGCGGTGCGATTTCGACGCGACGATGCGCAGACCGCGGTTGTCGGGCACCGCGACCGAAATCGGACGCTGCTCGCCGGGCTTCGCCAGATCGAAGACCGGACCGACCTCCTCGACCGCGCGACCGTCGGCGAGGGTGTAGAACAGCCGCCCGCGCGCCGGGGCATAGACCACGCCACGGGTCGGCACGCCATCCTCGACATAGGCGATATTCACGGTGAAATCGCCGCGCCGCTGCACGAATTCCTTGGTGCCGTCGAGCGGGTCGACGATCAGGAAGGTGCTGACGTGCTGATCGTGGCTGTCGGCCTGTTCCTCGGTGACGATGGGGGTCTGCGGGAAGGCCTCGGCCAGCCCGGCCGAGATCAGCGCATCCGCCGCCTCGTCCGCCGCGGTGACCGGAGAGTTGTCCGACTTCAGATGGACGTCGAAATCCGGCCCCTCGTAGATCTCCATGATCTTCGCTCCGGCCTGAAGCGCGAGCAGCCGCATGACGTCGACGAGGCGGTTGTAATCCATCATTCCTCCGAACCGGCAAAGTGCCGTGGGTGCCCCCAAGTTATGGGATGCCGGGCCGGCAGGGGCAAGAGATATGCGCCCTCAGCCGCGCGACGGCGGCCGGATCGTGTCGCCGGGCTGGATCACCGGTTCGAGCTCGATCCGCTCGGGCGCGGCATCGGCAGAGGCGCCTTCGCAGGCACGGGCGGCAATGATCTGCGCCGCGCGCTGGCCGATCTCGCGCCGGCACGAATCCATCGTGGCGAGGCGGCGCGGCAGCCCCTGCAACAGCTCGACCCCGTTGAACCCGGCAAGGCCCAGCCGGCCGGGCACGTCATAGCCCTGCTCAAGGCACCACAACAGCCCGCCCGCACCGATCATGTCATTGGAATAATATAGAAAATCAAGATCGGGAGAGCGGCGCATCATGGCCTCGGTCATCTCGCGCCCCTTCAAAAGCGCCGAGCCCCCCGAGTAGAACTCGGTATCCTCGATGCCGAGGCCCGCCGCCGCCAGCCCCTCGCGAAAGCCTTCGAGGCGTTTGCGCGCCCGGTGATCCTCCGGCATCTTGGTGCCGAGAAAACCGATCCGGCGATAGCCCGAGGCGACGATCGCCTCCGCCATGTGCAGCCCGGCCCGGCGGTGCGAGATGCCGACCACGCTGTCCACGCCCTCGCCGTCGACATCCATGATCTCGACCACCGGGGCGCCGGCATTGGCCAGCATGGCACGCGCGGCCTCGGTATGTTCGAGGCCGGCGACCACCAGCCCCGCGGGGCGCCAGGACAGCATCTCGTAAAGCACCGATTCCTCGCGCGCCGGCGAGTAATTCGTCACCCCCACCACCGGTTGCAGCCCGGTCTCGTCGAGCTCGGCCGAAATCCCCGAGAGCACCTCGGGGAACACCAGGTTCGACAGCGACGGGATCACCACGCCGACCAGATTGACCCGCTGCGAAGCCAGTGCGCCGGCGATCTTGTTCGGCACGTAGCCGAGGGTGCGCGCCGCCTCCAGCACCTTGATGCGGGTCGTCTCTGACACGTCGCCGCGGTTGCGCAGCACCCGGCTGACCGTCATTTCCGACACGCCCGAGGCTTCGGAGACGTCGCGCAGGGTCAGCGGCCGGTGCGATGCGGAACGACGGGGATCGACGGGGGTGCGGGGCAAAGCGGAACCTCTCTTGCTCGTGATCCAGTATCGCCAATCGAATCTCTTGCGCAAGCCGTCCCGTTGCCCTATGTTAGCGATAACGGAACCAGACGAGACTCCGAAAAATCTGGAACCGAACTTGGCCGATCCGCGTGTAGACTCCGATCGTGGATATGGTGAAAAGGGGGGGCGCCGGGCCAAAACGCCCCCCTTACTCGCCCCCGGGCCGCACTTAACGAAATAGCAAGGTGTCAGGGGCGAGCGGATCATCCGTTCGCCCCTGATGCTGTGCCGCCCCTTTTTTCCCGTGCCCTGTCTTCCCTGCATGTCACCGCCGCGACGACGGCCGGGGTTTGTGCCGGCCGGGCCCTCCCCTGCCCGGCCTCCGACTCAGCCGACGCGGCGCAGCGGATGCAGCGCGGAACAGGACAGCTCTCCCTTGGGGCGGCGGATCACGATGATGGCGGGATTCTCGACGCCCTGCCGGCGCACCGTGCGGGCGAGCGTGCCGAGGCAACAGGTCACGATGCGCTGATCCGCCCCCGAGGCATGGCTGACGATCTCGACCGAAGCCCGGTCAGGCACCCCGGCGGCGAGAAGATTCGCCTCGATCCGCGCGGCCTGCGACACCCCCATGTAAAGCGCGAGCGTGGTGCCCGGCATCAGCATCGCGCCCCAGTCCGGCGCATCGTCGCCCGGACGGCAGGTGCCGGTCGCCAGAACCAGACGGTCGGTCTCGCCGCGTTCGGTCAGCGCCCGGCCGAGCGCGGCACCGGCCGCCGAGGCCGCGGTGACGCCCGGGACGATCTCGGTCGGGATGCCGTGACGGCGGGCGGCGGCCAGTTCCTCGGTCGCGCGGCCGAAGATGCCGGGATCGCCGCTTTTCAGCCGCACCACCCGCTTGCCCTGAAGCGCGGCGGCGACGATCACCGCGTCGATGCGCTCCTGCGGCCAGTCGCAGGCGCCGACCGCCTTGCCGACATAGATCCGTTCCGCCCCGGGGCGGGCATGGGCCAGAACCTCGGGATCGACGAGCCGGTCGTAGAAGATGACATCGGCCCGTTGCAGGCAGCGAAGCGCGCGCAGCGTCAGCAGATCCGCCGCCCCCGGCCCCGCACCGACCAGCGAGATCAGACCGCCCGGAACCGGCTGCGTCTGATCGCAGGTCGCGGAAGCGACAGGCGGATGCGAGGCGTTCAGCCCGCCGTCGAGCGCGCGCAGCACGGCCCGCAGCATCCGGCACAGCCCCTCGCGGCCCGCCGCGACCCAGCCGCGCAGCGTGGCCGGATCGGCCCCGGCAAGACGCGGACTCATCGGAAATGTCTTCATTGCCTTGCCCTTTCATCATTGCCTCGCGACCGTCGCGCGGGATGGAACCGGTGTCTCAGCAGGCCGCCGCGGCCCGCGCCTGCGCAAGAAGCGCCGCGATCTCGGGCCGGCAGGAGCCGCAGTTGGTGCCCGCGCGCAGCGCCTGTCCGACCGCCTCGACCGTGGTCAGACGCTCGGCCGCGATGGCGGCGAGGATCGTGTTCACCCCGACGTCGAAACAGGCGCAAACCGTGGCGCCGGGATCGGGCCGGTCGGCACCCGGACGGCCCGCCAGCAGCGCCGGCTGATCCTCGGCGCCGAGCAGCGCCGCGACATGGCCGCGCGCCACGGCGACAGGTTCTGTCGCGGTGAACAGCGCCGCCGCGACCCGACCATACTCCATCAGCGCGATCCGCGCGAAGCCTCGGGCCGGGTCGATCATCGACACGACCTGCGCCTCGGGCAGATCGAACAGCGTGCGGGCGAAGGCCTCCCAATCGGCGGCAGTGCCCGCGCCGGGCCGTTGCAACGCGGCAAGCTCGGTCCGCCAGCCGGCCTTCTCGCGCGATTGCGCCCAGTATTCGGTTGCGGGCTGCACCGGCCGCGTCGAAACGGCGAACCCATACCAGGCGGCGGCGAAAGGCGCGATGGCCACGGTGGCGCCCTTGCTCTCGGGCTGGCCCGAGACCGGATCGGTCACCCAGGGCACCAGCGCGTCGATCCGGCCGAGCGAGGCGGTCTCGCCCGTCCAGTGCATCGGCGCGAAGACCGAGCCGGGCTGCGCACGCCCGGTCACCAGAACGCGCAGCAGCGCCTCGCCGCAGCCGTTCGACAACCGGGCGATTCCCGCCGGCACCAGACCGAGGGCCGCGGCATCGTCCGGGTGAACCTCCAGATAGGGTTCGGCCATGTGCTGGCTGAGCCGGGGCGATTTCGCGGTGCGGGTCATGGTGTGCCAGTGATCGCGCACCCGCCCGGTGTTCAGCCGGTAGGGGGTTTCCGGCGCAAGGCGCGACACCGGCAGCGCCGGCACGATGGGCAGCATCCGGCCGCGCCCGTCGGGGGTGTAGAACTGCCCGTCGCCGAAGAACCGCCCACCCGAACGCGTCGCGCTCCGCGGCCAGACGAAGGGGTCGAGCGCGTCGTATTCCGCATCGCTGACCCCCGAGAGCGCCGAGATGTCGAAATCGCGCCCGAGCGCCCCCGCCACCCCCGACAGCGCGGCATATTCGCGAAAGATCGCCGCCGGCCCGTCGTAGTCGAAATCCTCGGCCCAGCCCATGCGCGCGGCCACGTCGCACAGGATGCGCCAGTCGTGCCGCGCCCCGCCCGGTGCGTCGAGCACCGGGCGCTGACGCGAGATGCAGCGCTCGGAATTGGTGACGGTGCCGTCCTTCTCGCCCCAGCCGGTGGCGGGCAGCAGAACGTCGGCCAGCCGCGTCGTGTCGGTATCGGCCAGCACGTCCGAGACCACGGTGAACGGGCAAGCGGCGATGGCGGCGCGCACCCGATCGGCCTCGGGCATCGAGACGGCGGGGTTGGTGCAGATGATCCACAGCGCCTTGATCCGGCCGTCCTCGACGGCGCGGAACATGTCGACGGCCTTCAGCCCCGGCCCCGGCGCCATCGTCGGGCTGGCCCAGAAGCCCTGAACCGCATCGCGATGGGCAGGGTTCTCGATGTCCAGATGACAGGCCAGCATGTTGGCGAGCCCGCCGACCTCGCGCCCGCCCATGGCGTTGGGCTGGCCGGTGACCGAGAACGGCCCCATCCCCGGTCGGCCGATCCGCCCGCTCGCCAGATGGCAGTTGATGATCGCGTTCACCTTGTCGGTGCCGCTCGACGACTGGTTGATGCCCTGGCTGTAGACCGTCACCACCCGTTCGGAGCCGATCCAGATGCGGGTGAAATCGGCGATCTGGCGCTCGCTCAGCCCGGTCAGGGCCGGATCGCTCGCGCGTGCGGCGGCCAGTGCCGCATCGAAGCCCGAGACATGCTCGGCGACGAAATCGCGATCCAGCGCCGCGCCATCGGCGATCTCGCACAGCAGCGCGTTGAACAGCGCCGCATCGCCGCCCGGCGCGACGGGCAGATGCAGATCGGCGATCTCGGCGGTGGCGGTGCGGCGCGGGTCGATCACCACCACCTTCAGCGCCGGGCGGTGCTTCTTCTCGGCGGCGATGCGCTGATACAGCACCGGGTGGCACCAGGCGAGGTTGGAGCCGACCAGAACGATGGTGTCGGCGGTCTCGAAATCCTCATACAGCCCCGGCACGGTATCGGTGCCGAAGGCGCGGCGGTGCCCGGCGACCGAGGACGCCATGCACAGCCGGGAATTGGTGTCGATGTTGCCCGAGCCGATGAAGCCTTTCATCAGCTTGTTGGCGACGTAGTAATCCTCGCTCAGCAGCTGGCCCGAGACGTAGAAGGCCACGCTGTCGGGGCCGTGCTCGGCGATGGCTTCACGGAACTTGCGCGCCACGAGGTCGATGGCTTCGTCCCAGCCCGCCTCCGCGCCGCCGATGCGCGGTTCGAGCAGCCGCCCCGAAAGGCCGACCGTCTCGCCGAGCGCGGAGCCCTTCGAGCACAGCTTCCCCTCGTTCGCCGGATGGGCGCGGTCGCCGCGCACATCGAGGCCGCCTTGCCCGTCCGGGCGCGCGATCACGCCGCAGCCGACGCCGCAATAGGGGCAGGTGGTGCGGATCTCGGGTCCGGTCAAGCGGGTCATCGGGGCCTCCGGTCTTTGGAAGAAATGGGGTCAGAGCCCCCCGCCGGCTCGGGCGGGGGCCACAGGTCAGGCCGGCGCGGTTCAGGCGGTTGCGCCGGCCGTCAGCCGCGCCGCGTCGAGGAGGATGCGCCCCGCCTCGACCCGGGCCGGATAGCTCGGCACAGAGCCCTGATCGGCCCCGAGCGCCTGCCCGGTCTCCAGGCTGAACACCCAGCCGTGCAGCGGGCAGGTCACCTTGTGGTCATGCACCAGACCGTCGGACAGCGGCCCCGCCTTGTGCGCGCAGCGGTCCGACAGCGCGAAGACCGCATCGTCGAGGGTGCGGAACACCGCCACGCAGCCATGCGCGGTCTTAACGACGCGCGCGCCCTGGCGCGGGATGTCCTCGAGTGCGCCGATGTCGATCCAGCTCATTCCGCGGCCTCCTTGGTCAGATCTGCAAGCGGGGTGTAAAGCGCCGCACGGGTGGCGACATGATCGGCCCAGGGGTCCTTCTGATAGACCGACTGCGAGATGTCGAAGCGCTCGATCAACGCCCGGCGGCTGTCGGGATCGTCGACCACGCGTTCCCGGATCCAGTCGAGGCCGCCGGTCTTGGCGATCCACTTGTGGGGCCGGTCGAGGTAGTTCGCGCCCTCGCGGTAGAGCTGCAGGAAGGCCACGGTGATGTCGATCACCTCGGCCTCGGTCGCGACCTTGGCAAGCGGTTCGGTCGCCTTCAGCTCGATCCCCGCGGCCCCGCCGACGCCGATCTCGTAGCCAGAGTCGACGCACACGACGCCCAGATCCTTGCAGGTCGCCTCGGCGCAGTTGCGCGGGCAGCCCGTCACCGCCAGCTTGAACTTGTGCGGCGTCCACGAGCCCCACAGCCGCTTCTCCAGCCTGATGCCGAGCCCGGTCGAATCCTGCGTGCCGAAGCGGCACCAGTCGGTTCCGACGCAGGTCTTCACCGTGCGCAGACCCTTGGTATAGGCGTGACCCGACACCATGCCCGCCGCCCCCAGATCGGCCCAGATCGACGGCAGATCCTCCTTGCGGATGCCCAGAAGGTCGATGCGCTGGCCGCCGGTGACCTTGACCGCCGCGCCGTATTTGTCGGCGGCATCCGCGATGGCGCGCAGCTCGTCGGCGTTGGTCATGCCGCCGAACATCCGCGGCATCACCGAATAGGTGCCGTCCTTCTGGATGTTGCCGTGGTTGCGCTCGTTCACGAAGCGGCTTTGCAGATCGTCGCGATATTCGAGCGGCCATTCCACCAGCAGATAGAAGTTCAGCGCCGGCCGGCACGAGGGGCAGCCGTCGGGCGTCTTCCAGCCCAGCTCCTGCATCACCTCGGGCATCGACTTCAGCGACTTCGAGCGGATCAGCCGGCGCAGTTCCTCATGCGTCAGATCGGTGCAGCCGCAGACCGGCTTCACCGCCGGCTTGACGAACTCGCCCCCGAGGGTGAGCGCCAGAACCTGCTCGACCAGACCCGAGCACCCGCCGCACGACCCCGAGGCCTTGGTGCAGATCTTGATCGCGTCGAGCGTATGCGCGCCGCCCTCGATCGCCTTGACGATCATTCCCTTGCTGACGCCGTTGCAACCGCAGATCTCTGCCTCATCCGGCAAGGCTGCAACGGCCGCCATAGGGTCCGCGGGCGCGCCCCCCTGGAAGCCCGGCCCGAAGATCAGCGTCTCGCGCATCGCCGAGACATCGGCGCCGTCCTTCATCAGCCCGTAGAACCAGTTACCGTCGGCGGTGTCGCCATACATCACCGCGCCGATGATCCGGTCGTCCTTGAGCACGAGGCGCTTGTAGACGCCGCGCGCCGGGTCGCGGAACACGATGTCCTCGCGGCCCTCGCCCTCGGCGAAATCGCCCGCCGAGAACAGATCGCAGCCGGTCACCTTCAGCTTGGTCGAGACCTCGCGCGGCACGAAGGCGGCGCTTTGCCCGAGCAGCGTCTGCGCCGCGACCTTCGCCTGATCGTAAAGCGGCGCGACCAGACCGAAGAGCTGGCCCTCGAACTCGACGCATTCGCCGAGCGCGAGCACATCCGGGTCCGAGGTGGTCATCGTCGCATCGACCGCGATGGCGCGGCCGGTGGTCAGCCCGGCCTCGCGGCCGAGCGCCGCCGCCGGACGGATGCCCACCGCCATCACCAGGATGTCGCAGGCGATCTCGGTGCCGTCTTCCAGACGCAGCGCCGCGACCTTGCCGTCCTGACCGACGATTTCCTTCGAGTTCGCGCCGCACAGCACCTCGATGCCGCGCTCGCCAAGCGCACGGCGCAGCAGATAGCCCGCCGCCGGATCGAGCTGACGCTCCATCAGATGGCCCGGCAGATGCACCACCGTCACTTCCATGCCGCGCAGCCGCAGACCGGCCGCCGCCTCAAGACCCAGCAGACCGCCGCCGATCACCACCGCGCGCCGCCCGGGGCCCGCCGCCGCGATCATCCGGTTGGTGTCGTCGAGGTCGCGATAGGCGACCACGCCGTCGAGATCGTGGCCCGGCAGCGGCACGATGAACGGGTTGGAGCCGGTGGCGATCACCAGCTTGTCATAGGGCACTTCATCGCCCGAGGCGCCGAGCACCACCTTGCGGGCGCGGTCGATGGCGGTGACGCGCTCGCCGAAGCGGCAGTGCACGCCGTGGCGCGCATACCAATCCGCATCGTGGGTGACGATCTCGTCATAGCTCTTCTCGCCCGACAGCACCGGCGAGAGCATGATGCGGTTGTAGTTGCCGCGCGGCTCCGCATTGAACAGGGTGACGTCAAACTCACCCGGCGCCGCCTCGAACAGGTGTTCGAGCATCCGCCCAGAGGCCATGCCGGCCCCGATCACGACCAGTTTCTGCATCGCTGACTCCTTCAGATGTACCAGGCGACGATGTGGGAAAGTTCGCCATCGCGATGGATCGGCAGCGCCACCATCAGGTTGTAACCGGCCGCCAGACCCGGACGGGCCGACAGCACCACGGGAAGGCCGGTGCCCAGCACCTGGCCGATCGGGCCTTGCCAGACCTGCACGCGGGGCGGGTTGTCCTCGTCCCACAGCGGGCCGTCGCGGTCGCAGATGCCGTCGGTCAGCTCGGCCCCGCCGGCGGCGCCGACGCGCGCGGCGCGGGCGTCCCAGATCTCGAACCGGTGCGCGATGGGCGTGCCCGCGGCCGACAGCAGCGCGACGACGCAGCTGTCATCGCCCGGCAGCGGCACCGGCAGGCCAAGCCCGGTGCTCAGCCCCGCGGCGCCCGCGCTTTCCGAGCGGATGAAGCTGTAGCCCGACCCGAGGTCGCGCATCAGGATCGGCGCGCGCGCCGCCCAGACACCGCCCGGCAGGCCCTGGCCCTTCGGAAAATGCGTGTGCTGGCTGACCCATTCGAACTGCCGCGCCGCGCCGTAATAGCCATCGGCCAGCATCAGAAGACCGTCCTGACCGCGCCAGACCTCGATCGCCCCGGTCGCGGTCTCGTCGCCCGCGCACAGCACCACCAGCACGGCGAGGAGCTTCTTGCCGTCGAACACCGGCAGCGCCACCGCGGCGGTCAGACCGGCCTCGCGGGCCGCCTCGGCGCGCAGGAAATAGCTGCCGTCGAAGGACTTGAGCACCACCGGGCGCTCCTCGTCCCAGGCCTTGCCCGGCAGACCCTCGCCCCGGGCGAAGCTTTGCCGGATCGAGGCGGCCTCGAACGCGGTCAGATCGGCGTAATCGCCGCCGCCATGGACCAGACGGTCGCCCGAGGGCAGCCAGACTTCGGTCGCGGCGATGAACGGGCGGGGGGTGGCGAGGATCGCGGTATCCATCATGCAGCCTCGATCTTGGCGGTTTTCGGTTTCGGGGCCGGGGTATGGCCCTTCTCGTATTCGGCGAGGAAGCTCAGCACCTGCTCGCGGTAGCGGTAGTAATCCGGGTGTTCGAGCAGCGCCTTGCGGGTGCGCGGACGGGGCAGATCGACCTCCATCACCCGGCCGATGGTGGCGCGCGGGCCGTTGGTCATCATCACCACCCGGTCGGCGAGCAAGATCGCCTCGTCGACGTCATGGGTGACGCAGACCGCGGTGACGCGGGTGCGCGACCACACTTCCATCAGCACATCCTGCAGCTCCCAGCGGGTCAGGCTGTCGAGCATCCCGAACGGCTCGTCGAGCAGCAGCAGCTTCGGCGAGAGCGCGAAGGCGCGGGCGATGCCGACGCGCTGACGCATCCCGTTCGACATCTCGGAGGCGGGCTTGTCCATCGCGTCGCCCAGCCCCACCCGTTCGAGGTAGTAATCGACCACATCCTGACGCTCGGCCCGGCTGGCCTTCGGGTAAACCTTGTCGACGCCCACCGCGACGTTCTCGCGCGCGCTGAGCCAGGGAAACAGCGAGGGCGACTGAAACACCACCGCGCGCTCGGGATCGGCGCCCTTCACCTCGTAACCGTCGAGCTTGATGCCGCCTTTCGAGACATCGTTCAGCCCGGCGGTCATCGTCAGCACCGTCGACTTGCCGCAGCCCGAATGCCCGATCAGCGAGACGAACTCGCCCTTCTTCAGGCTCAGGTTGAAATCCTCGACCACGGTCAGCGGACCCTTGGGCGTGGGGTAGATCTTGTGCAGATGCGCATATTCGAGATAGCGGTCCTCGAGCGCCGAACGCGCCGCCTCGGACAGCGCCTTGGGCAGGGCGTGAAGCGGCAGCACGTCGGGCAGGACGCGCGTCCCCTCGGCATGGGCCTGCTGGCCGGCATCCATCAGATAGCGCGTCACCGCACCGCGCAGCTCCTTGAACGCCGGATCGTGGTTCATCGCACCGCGCTCGCGCGGGCGGGGCAGATCGACGCGGAACGCCGCGCCGAGCGTGCCATCGGGATTGAGCGGGATGATCCGGTCGGCGAGGATGATCGCCTCGTCGACATCGTTGGTGATGAGAACGCAGGTCTTGCGGTCGGCCTGCCACAGCGCCTCGATCTCGTCGGCGAGGTTCGCCCGCGTCAGCGCGTCGAGCGCGCTCAGCGGCTCGTCGAGGAGCAGCACCTCGGGGTTCATCGCCAGGGCCCGCGCCACGTTGACGCGCTGACGCATACCGCCCGACAGCTCCGCCGGACGGCGGGTCTTGGCGTGCGAAAGGCCCACCATCGCGACATAGCGGTCGACCTTCGCGCGACGCTCGGCCGCCGGCAGATCCGGGAACACCGTGTCGACGGCGAGGGCGACATTGCCGTCGACGCTCAGCCAGGGCATCAGCGAGTAGTTCTGGAAGATCACGCCGCGCTCCGGCCCCGGGCCGGCGATCGGCTTGCCCTTGAACAGAACCTCGCCCGAGCTCGGCCGCTCAAGCCCCGCCATCAGGTTGATCAGCGTGGTCTTGCCGGTGCCCGAGAAGCCGAGCAGCACGACGAACTCGCCTTCGGTGACGCTCAGGTCGATGCCGCGCAGCACGTCCGTCTTGCCGGGGCCTTCGCCGAAGCTCTTGGTGACGTTACGGAATTCGAGAATGGCCATGGCGCTCACCGATTGTTCGAGAAGGTGAACATCGCCTGGATCGCATACATCACCCGGTCGAGCGCGAAGCCGATGATGCCGATGGTGAACACCGCGACCATGATCTTGGCGAGCGACTGCGAGGAGCCGTTCTAGAACTCGTCCCAGACGAACTTGCCGAGGCCGGGGTTCTGCGCCAGCATCTCGGCGGCGATCAGCACCATCCAGCCCACGCCGAGGCTGAGACGCAGCCCGGTGAAGATCAGCGGCAGAGCCGAGGGCAGCACCAGCTTGGTGATCTTGGTCCAGGTGCCCATCTTCAGCACCTTCGACACGTTCACCAGATCCTTGTCGATCGAGGCGACGCCGAGCGCGGTGTTGATGATCGTCGGCCAGATCGAGCACAGCGTGACCGTGATCGCCGAGATCAGGAAGCTCTTGGAGAACCAGCCATCCGTCGTGGTGTAAAGCGCCGAGACCACCATCGTCACGATCGGCAGCCAGGCGAGCGGCGAGACCGGCTTGAAGATCTGGATCAGCGGGTTCATCGCGGCATTCGCGGTCTTCGACAGGCCGGCGAAGATGCCGAGCGGAATGGCGATGGCCGAGCCGAGCAGGAAGCCGAAGAACACCGTCTTGATCGAGGTCAGGATCTGGTCGGGATAGGTAGGCTTGCCGAGGTAGTCGCGCCATTTCACCTGATCGGCATGGCCTTCGGAGACCAGCTTGGCGTTGCGCTCTTTCTGGCGGTCATAGAAGGCATCGGCGCGGGCCTGCTCCTGCACGTGATCCTGATAGAGCACCTCGGCCTGCGCCCAGACCGCGGCCGGCCCGGGGATCGCGCCAAGCGAGGTCTGCACCTTCGGCGCGAGCGCGGCCCAGACCGCAAGGAACACCATGATCGCGGTCAGCGGCACGCCGAGAAGCTGCCAGATCTCCTTCGCCTGAGCGCGCGGGTTGTCGCCGGCGATGGCGCGCAGGATCGGGGTCAGCCAGCTCAGCCCGAGAACACGGAGCCAGGCGTCGGCGCGGGTGATGCGGGAGAACAGCTTCTCGCGCCGGGCCTCGCGGGCCGCGTCGACGCTCAGGGCTTCTGGACCGGTGGCGGTCATGGCGGATCGTCCTTGTGATACGGGAATGGGGAGGGGGGGGCGGCCACGGGGCCGCCCGGGCCGTGTCAGTTCGCCGGCTGGACCTGGTTGCCGACCACCGTCTGACCGGACTTCAGACCGATCGGCAGGCTGTCGATATAGGCGTTGGGCTTGTGGCCGTCGTAGCGGATGCCGTCGATGAAATCGCTCGTCGGGGCCTTGTAGCCGTCGCTGTCGAGCGGGAAGTCAGACGCCTTCGCCTTGCCCTCATCGACCAGCATCTTCGCGGCCTTCACGTAGATCTCGGGCTTGTAGACCGACTTCGCGACTTCTTCGTACCAGCTGTCGGGCTTGGTGTCCGGGATCTGGCCCCAGCGGCGCATCTGGGTCAGATACCAGATTGCATCCGAGTAATAGGGATAGGTCGCATAGTAGCGGAAGAACACGTTGAAATCCGGGACCTTGCGCTTGTCGCCCTTCTCGTATTCGAAGGTCCCGGTCATCGAGTTGGCGATCACGCCCGGATCGGCACCGACATATTCCGGTTTCGCCAGGATCTTCACCGCCTCGGCGCGGTTGGCGTCGTCGTTCTCGTCGAGCCAGATCGCGGCGCGGATCAGCGCCTTGGTCACCGCAAGCGTGGTGTTGGGGTATTTCTCGGTGAATTCGGCGGTCATGCCGAACACCTTCTCGGGGTTGTTCTTCCAGATCTCGTCATCGGTGATGACCGGAACGCCGATGCCCTTGGCGACGGCCTGCTGGTTCCACGGCTCGCCCACGCAATAGCCGGAGATGGTGCCCGCCTCGAGCGTCGCCGGCATCTGCGGCGGCGGCGTGACGGAAAGCAGCACATCCGCGCCGATCTGGCCCGAGGTATCCTGCTGCGAGTAGAAGCCCGGCTTCAGCCCGCCCGCGGCCAGCCAGTAGCGCAGTTCGTAATTGTGGGTCGAAACCGGGAACACCATGCCCATGTTGAACGGCTTGCCCGCGGCGCGATACTCGGCCACCACCGGCGCCAGCGCCTTGGCGGAGATCGGATGCTCCGGCTTGCCGTCGTCCCCGAGCGCGATGTTCTTCTTCATCTCGTCCCAGACCGAGTTCGACACGGTGATCGCGTTGCCGTTCAGGTCCATCGAGATCGGGGTGACGATATGCGCCTTGGTACCGTAACCGATGGTCGCGGCAAGCGGCTGGCCCGCCAGCATATGCGCGCCGTCGAGCTGGCCGTCGATCACGCGGTCGAGCAGCACTTTCCAGTTCGCCTGCGGCTCCAGCGTGACGAACAGCCCCTCGTCCTCGAAATAGCCCTTCTCATAGGCCACGGCGAGCGGTGCCATGTCGGTCAGCTTGATGAACCCGAACTTCAGCTGATCCTTCTCGAGGTCCAGCGTCGCGGCGAAGGCCGGCGCGGTCAGCATGGTGGTGGTCGCGATGACCGTCAGCAGTCTGAGCATTCTCTTGTCCCTGTTGGCTATGTGGCGAAGGGGCGAAGGCGAAACGCGAAAAAGCCGCACGACATGAACGCAATCCCACGGAATGGGACTGGATCAGGTCGAGCGGCTGTGCTCGGCGTTCCGCGGCATCGCGGATGAAACTGTCAGGAAGGCCCGGAACGCCATTGCTCCGTTACGCCCAAGCTGCGGCATTCAGGGGGCAGGCGTCAACATCAGCCCGGCATGAGGGATGCGAAAATCGGCATCTGAGCTTCGCCGTTCCACCTGTCGCCCAAATTTTACCGTTTCTTCACGCCTCGGGGTCAAAAATCCAGCCATCGAAGAATGCGTCCGGGGGAAGAATCACCTCTCCGTTCAGACCCGCCACCGTCTGAGGAACGGTGTTCGCGCCCTCGATCCGTGCCGTTTCCGCCGGCAGATCGGCACCCAGATCGGCCAGATTCGCCCGATACAGATCCGTGCGGCAGATCGCCCCCGCCGCCGCGATCGAGCTTGCCCGGTCAAGGCCAAGCCGCCCCGCCAGACGGCTGGCCACCAATGCCGCCTGCGAGGTCCAGGGATAGCCCGCGGCCCCGCCGTGGAAGGTCATGTAGTCGTTCACCCGCCGCAACTCGCCCCGCGGAGAAATGACGACATTGCCCGACAGCGCGCGCTCGATCATCTCGGCCGAGAGGTCGAGATAGGCGCGCTGCGCCAGCAGCTCGACCGCGGTGGTGCGGTTCTCGGGACGGGAAAGCCAGCGCCCGGCCTGCCACAGCGCACGCATCAGCCGCCGGGTCAGCACGGGTTCGGCCTCGGCCCAGTCGTGACGCACAGCAAGCACCTTGTCGGGCGCCCGTGCGCGGATGGCGGAGCCGGGCAACAACAGCTCTCCGACCCCGGTCTCGACCGCGATGGAGCCCCAGGGCGCCCCGACGCAGAAGGCGTCGATCTGATCCTCGGCCATCGCCTCGGCCATCAGGGGCGGCGGCACCGTATGGACATCGAGGTCCTGCGGCGCCCGCAACCCGAGTGAACCGAGCCAGTGATACAGCAGCTCGGCGTGCATCGAATAGGGGAAGGGCACGCCGACGCGCAACCGCCCCTCGGTCGCGGCGATCAGCGCCTCGCCGGCGCGGCGGGCATCGGCGAAATCGAACTCGTAGCCCGCCGCCCGCATCCGCGCCGCCATCCGGCGCGACACGCCGATCGAATTGCCGTTGAGCGACAGCACCATCAGGATATCGAGCCGCGCCCCGATCCCGCCAAGTCCGAGCGCCGCCGCCACCGGCATCGGAAACAGCATATGCGCCGCCTCGATCTGGCCGAGCATCAGCCGGTCGCGCAGCGTCGACCAGCTCGGCGCGGCACGCAGCGTCAGGTCGATCCCCTCTTCCTCGGCGAACCCGATCTCGCGCGCGACGATCAGCGGCGCGGCATCGACGAGCGGGATGAACCCCGCGGAAACCGGCGCGCCGCTCATGTCAGCAGCCCCGCCGCGGTGACGAGGGCCTGCGCCACATCGGCCACCCGCCGCCCCTGATCCATCGCCGTCTTGCGCAACAGCGCATAGGCCGCATCCTCGTCCACGCCCCGCGCCTTCATGATCAGCCCCTTCGCCCGGTCGATCAGTTTGCGCTCCTCCAGCGCGCGGCGCGTAGTCTCCAGCTCGACCCGCATCCGGTGCATCATGTGGAAACGCGTCACCGCCGCATCGAGGATCGAGCCGATCCGCGACGGTTTCAGCCCGTCGACCACATAGGCCGAGATCCCCGCCTCGATCGCCGCCTTGGTCAGGCTGCCGTCCGAACGGTCGACGAACATCGCCACCGGCCGCTCCAGCGGACCCGAGGCCAGCGCCATCTCCTCCAGCATGTCGCGCGACGGGCTCGCCATGTCGACCAGCACGAGGTCCGGATTGCTCTCGGAAATCCGCCGCGCCAGACCGGCGATTTCGGGGATGACCTGAATATCGGAGAACCCGGCATCGCGCAGGCTGTCGACGATGACGCGGGTGCGGTCCCGGTCGGTCTCGATCACGATGATGGACAGCGTTTCAGACATCGCGCGGACCCTCCGGAAGTCCCGAACCGGCATAAGTCCAACCGAAGGCGGAAGAAAGCCGAGACAAGATCCCGCCGGCGCAAACCCCTCCACCATTCCGCAACTGCTGTAAGACAGGGCGTACCGCCCAACAATAAGGCAGACTCGATCCGGGCCTCAGTCGCCCTCGCCCTCGACCCGACCGCGCAGAGCCTTCACCTCGCCACGCACCGTCTTCGCCTTCAGCCGCCGCCGCTGCGAACCGAGCGTCGGCTTCGTCGCCACCCGCCGCTTCGGCGCCACCAGCGCCTGCCGGATCATCTCGACCAGCCGCTCGCGCGCCATCTCGCGGTTGCGCGGCTGGCTGCGGGTCTCCTCGGCACGGATCACGATGGCCCCGTCGAGCGTCCACTTCCGCCCCGCGATCCGGCGCAGCCGCGCCTTCACCGCCGGGCTCAGCGCCGGCGAGCGCTCCGCCTCGAAGCGCAATTCGACCGCGGTCGAGACCTTGTTGACGTTCTGCCCGCCCGGCCCCTGCGCGCGGTTGAACGTCTCGCTCATCTCCCAGTCGGCAATCGAGATCGTCTCGCTGATCCAGAGCATCCCGCCCCTGCTTTCATCTTTCTCCAAATATCCCGGGGGTGAGGGCCGCCAGGCCCGAGGGGGCAGAGCCCCCTCCCCCTTGCGTCTCGGCGGGGCAGAGCCCCCTTCCCCTTGCGCAAACGCCGCGCCTCAGGCCAGCAGCCGCGCCCCGTCCTCGCCCGCGATGCGCAGACGCAGGATCGTCCCTTCGGGCTTCTCCTCGGCGAAATGCACCTCGGTGAAATACTCGGTCCGCCCCGACATCCCGCCCTCGACCAGAACCGAGCGCTCCTGCCCGACCTCGGCGCGCAGATGGCGCGACAGCACCTCCTGGCCCTTGGCACGCAACCGCGCGGCGCGCTCCTTGATCGCGGGCCCGGGCACGCGCGGCATCCGCGCCGCGGGCGTGCCCTGACGCGCCGAATAGGGGAAGACATGCAGGAAGGTCAGCCCGCAATCGTCGACCAGCTTCAGCGAATTCTCGAACATCGCCTCGGTCTCGGTCGGGAAACCGGCGATGATGTCGGCCCCGAACACGATCCCCGGACGCAGCCGGCGCGCCTCTTCGCAGAACCGGATCGCGTCGTCGCGCAGATGGCGCCGCTTCATCCGCTTCAGGATCATGTCGTCGCCCGCCTGCAACGACAGATGCAGATGCGGCATCAGGCGCGGCTCGGTGGCGATCGCCTGCATCAGGTTCTCGTCCGCCTCGATACTGTCGATCGACGAGATCCTCAGCCGCGGCAGATCCGGCACCAGCCGCAGGATCCGCATCGTCAGATCGCCCAGACGCGGTTCGCCGGGCAGATCCTGCCCCCAGGAGGTCAGATCGACCCCGGTCAGCACCACTTCCTGAAATCCCTTGTCGACCAGACGCCTGATCTGCTCGACCACCACCCCCGCCGGAACCGAGCGCGAATTGCCCCGGCCGTAAGGGATGATGCAGAAGGTGCAGCGGTGATCGCAGCCGTTCTGCACCTGCACATAGGCGCGGTGCCGGCCGAAGCCGTCGATCAGATGGCCGGCCGTCTCCTTCACCGACATGATGTCGTCGACCATGACCTTCTCGGTCGCGCCGATGAAATCGGGGGCACGCAGAGATTGCCAGGTCTCGGGCTGCATCTTCTCGTGATTGCCGACGACGCGGGTGACCTCGGGCATGGCGGCGAAGGTCTCGGGCTCGGTCTGGGCGGCGCAGCCGGTGACGATCACCGCCGCGCCGGGGTTCTCGCGCGCCAGACGGCGGATTTCCTGCTTGGCCTTGCGCACCGCCTCGGCGGTCACCGCGCAGGTGTTGACCACGACCGCGCCGTCGAGGCCGGCCTGCTCGGCCAGCTCCTTCATCGCCTCGGTCTCATAGGCGTTCAGCCGGCATCCCAGCGTGGCGAAAACCGGCGCGGTCATGGCGTTTCGGCAGCCCGGGCGAGGAACGCCGCCGGCAGGCGGGATTCGAACACCATCGCCGTCGGCCCGGTCAGCCACACGCCATCCTCGCGCCAGTCGACCTCCAGCCGCCCGCCGTCGACATCGACGATCACATGACGCCCGGTCAGCCCCTTCAGGCAGGCCGCGACCGCCGTCGCGCAGGTGCCCGACCCGCAGGCGAGGGTGACGCCCGCGCCGCGCTCCCACACCCGCATCCGCAGATGATCGGGCGCAGTGAGGCTGGCGAATTCGACATTGGTGCGTTCGGGGAACAGCGGGTGATGCTCGATCCGCGGGCCGATCCCGGTCAGATCGACGGCCTCGGCATCGGGGACGAAGAAGATGCAATGCGGATTGCCCATGCCGACGGCGACGGGATCGCCCTCGATCGGCAGGGCCATCGGATCGGCCAGGACCGGAATCCCGGCCGCCTCGAGAATCGGCGCCCCCATGTTCACCGACACCAGCCCGTCGGCGCGCCGGCGCGCGAACAGGGTGCCGCGCTCGGTCGTCAGGCTCAGGCTGTCGCGGCCGAGCTGGCCCATCATCCAGTCCGACACGCAGCGCGTGGCATTGCCGCAGGCGCCTGCCCTGGAGCCGTCGGAATTCCAGAATTCCAGCGTGAAATCCGCGCTTTCCGAGGGCCGGATCACCGCAAGCTGATCGAATCCCACGCCGCGATGGCGGTCGCCGATCGCCCGCGCCAGCGCAGGCGTCACCGGATCGTCGCCCGAGCGGGCGTCGATCACCACGAAATCGTTGCCGGCCCCGTGCATTTTCATGAAGGGCAGGCCGGAAAGGGCGCTTTGAACGTTCATGTGCCGCATATAATCCAGACGCCTTACCGAATCCAGTCCGCGGGCCGGCCGGCCCTCTTGACCGGCGGGGGTTCGGTCTGTAGAGGTCGCCCCGTGATGAGCCGGTAGCTCAGCCGGTAGAGCAACTGACTTTTAATCAGTAGGTCCTGGGTTCGAACCCCAGCCGGCTCACCACCATCCTTCCCCGACAATTCCGCGTATCCCGAAACCGTTTCGAGCGGGTTGCCCTCGGCCCGTCCGCGCGCCAGTATCGCGCCGCCTTAGCGGAGAGCCCGACATGACCTTCACCCTCGCCACCTGGAACATCAACTCCGTGCGCCTGCGCGAGGGGCTCGTCGCGCGGCTGCTGCGCGACGAGGCGCCCGATGTGCTGTGCCTGCAGGAATGCAAGAGCCCCGTCGACAAGATCCCGACCGAGCAGTTCCGCGCCCTCGGTTACAACTGGATGATCGCCCGCGGCCAGAAGGGCTACAACGGCGTCGCCATCCTGTCGCGCCTGCCGCTGACGGATGCCGGTTCCGTCGATTTCGCCGATCTCGGTCATGCCCGCCACGTGGCCGCGCGGCTTGAGAACGGCGTCACCGTCAATTGCGTCTATGTCCCGGCGGGCGGCGACATCCCCGACCGCGAGCAGAACGAGAAATTCGGCCAGAAGCTCGATTTCCTGACCCAGATGCGCGACAGCTTCCGGGCCGAGAAACCCGCAAAGTCGATCCTCGTCGGCGATCTGAACATCGCACCGCGCGAGGATGACGTGTGGAATCACAAGGCGCTGCTGAAGATCGTCAGCCACACCCCCGTCGAGGTCGACCAGCTGAACGAGACCCGCGAGGCCGGCGGCTGGGTCGACGTGACCCGCGCGAATATCCCCGACGGCAAGCTCTATTCCTGGTGGTCCTATCGCGCGGCGGACTGGGACGCGGCCGACAAGGGCCGGCGGCTGGATCATGTCTGGGCGAGCGCCGACATCGCGGCCTCGGGACAGGGCAGCCGGGTGCTGCGCGATGCCCGCGGCTGGGAACAGCCCTCGGATCACGCGCCGGTCTTCGCGACTTTCGACCTCTGACCCCCTTGGCGGGGCAGCCGGCCGCGCGCATATAGGCACCAAAGTTCTTCGGGAGAGAGACCCATGTTCGGCACCGATACCGCCTCCGCAGCCCCCGCCGCCGACCTCGTGAAAGACGTCAACGAGGCCGACTTCATGAAGGAAGTCATCGACAAGTCGATGACGGTTCCGGTGATCGTCGATTTCTGGGCGACCTGGTGCGGGCCGTGCAAGACCCTCGGGCCGAGCCTCGAAGCCGAGGTCAAGGCCGCGAAGGGCGCGGTCGTTCTGGCCAAGGTCGATGTCGACAAGAACCAGATGATCTCGTCGCAGCTGCGCATCCAGTCGATTCCGACGGTCTATGCCTTCTGGCAGGGCCAGCCGGTCGACGGCTTCCAGGGTGCGGTGCCGCCCTCCGAGGTGAAGCAGTTCGTGCAGAAGCTGGTCGAGCTTGGCGGCGGTGCGGACAACGGCCTTGCCGATGCGCTGATCGCGGCCGAGGAAATGCTGGCCGAGGGCGCTGCGGCCGACGCCGCCGAGACTTTCGCCGCGATCCTCGGCGAGGAGCCGGAGAACGCCGAGGCCTATGGCGGTCTGGTGCGCGCGCATCTGGCCGTCGGCAATCTCGATCAGGCGGAGGCCGTGCTGAACGCCGCCCCGGCGAAGATCGCGACCGCCGCGCCCGTCGAGGCGGCACGCGCCCAGCTCGCCCTCGCCCGTCAGGCCGAGAAGGCCGGCCCCCTCGATCAGCTGCGCCACAAGGTCGAGGCCGATCCCGCCGATCATCAGGCCCGCTTCGATTATGCGACGGCCCTTCACGCCGCCGGTCAGGTCGAGGAAGCCATCGACCAGCTCCTCGAACTGTTCCGCCGCGACCGCGAGTGGAACGAGGGGGCGGCCAAGACCCAGCTGTTCACCATCTTCGACGCGCTGAAGCCCACCGATCCGGTCGCGGTGAAGGGCCGCCGCCGGCTGTCGTCGATGATATTTGCCTGAGCGCGGTCGCGGGCTAGATCATGGTCATGTTGACGCAAGCCGATCTGCCCGCGGAGATCCCGCTGTTCCCGCTGCCCGGCGCACTGCTGCTGCCGCGCGGCAAGCTGCCGCTGCATATCTTTGAACCCCGCTATCGGCGGATGATCGAGGATTGCATGGCGACGCCCGCGCGACTGATCGGGATGATCGGTGAATGTCGCTGCCGCGGCACGGTAAGGTTGTCGCAGATCGGCTGCGCCGGACGGCTGACCGCCTTTTCCGAGACCGAGGACGGTCGTTACATGATCACGCTGACCGGCGTGTCGCGGTTTCGTCTCGGTCGGACGGTCGAGGCGGGAACGACCTATTTGCGGGCGGAGGTCGACTGGCACTGTTTCACCCGCGACCTCGGCCAGCCCGAGAGCGATCCGGCCTTCGACCGCGACAGTTTCATGCCGCTGCTGGCGCAGTATTTCCATGCGCAGGGCCTCGATGCCGAATGGCAGGAGCTGTGCGATTCGGATGACGAATTCCTGGTGAATGCGCTCTCGACGCTGCTGCCGTTCTCGGCCGAGGACAAGCAGGCGCTGTTGGAGGCGCCCTGTCTGCCGACGCGGCGCGAGACGCTGGTGACGCTGCTGGAACTCGGCGCGCGCGGCGGGCCGGGTCTCGATGGCCCGGATCCGGGGGGCCGGAAGCCGGATTGCGGAGGGCGTCCGTGAGCGCCGCCGCCACCTTCGACCGCCGGATGCTGGAGGCGCTGGTCTGCCCGCTGACCCAGGGGCCGTTGCGCTATGATCCCGAGCGGCAAGAGCTGATCTCGGACCGGGCGCATCTGGCCTTCCCGATCCGCGGCGGCATCCCGATCATGATCGAGGACGAGGCCCGGCCGCTGGAGTGAGCCCGGACGAAGGGAAGAGAGGGGGCTCTGCCCCCTCGGGCCTGCGGCCCTCACCCCCGGGATATTTTCGGCGAATCGAAAGGGTCTAGAGAGCGCGTCCGGTCAGCAGGCGCGGTTGCGCGCCGGCAAGGCCCGCCGCCTGGCGCATGAAACCGCGGCGCAGCGGGCCGAGCGCCTGAACCACCCCCATGCCCAGATCACGCAGCGGCCGCAGCACCGGGTTGTCGTTCGAGAACAGCTTGTTGACCGTATCCATGCCAAGCGCGAGCGAGGTCGAATCGAACCGCCGCCAGCCCTGGTAGCGCTCCAGAACGTCGATGGCGCCTATGTCCTCGCCACGGCGGGTGGCGTCGACGAGGATCTCGGCCAGGGCCGCGACATCGCGCAGGCCGAGGTTCAGCCCCTGCCCGGCGATCGGATGCACGCCATGCGCCGCATCGCCGATCAGCGCGATGCGCGGCGCGACATAGGCCTTGGCCAGCGTCAGGTTGAGCGGATAGCTGAAGCGCGGACCGGCAAGTTCGATCCGGCCGAGGAAATCGCCGAAGCGCGGCCGCAGCACGGCGAGGAAATCCTCGTCCGACAGCGCGGCGATGGTGCGGGCACTGGCATCGGGTTCCGACCAGACGATGGAAGAGCGGTTGCCGGTCAGCGGCAGGATGGCAAGCGGGCCGCCCGGCATGAAAAATTGCTGCGCGATGCCGTTGTGGGGCAGCTCATGCGCGATGGCGGCGACGAGCGCGGTCTGCCCGTAGCCCCAGCCCTCGCGCCCGATCCCGGCGCGCTCCGCCGTGCCCGAGCGGCGCCCGTCGGCCCCGACCAGCACCCGCCCCGTCAGGCTGCGCCCGTCGGACAGCGTGACGGTGACGCCGCCTGCCCCGGGCTGCTGCGCGGTGACGCTGGTCTCGGCAATCAGGCTCACCCGCGGATGGACGGCCATCGCCTCGGCCAGGGCACGCGACAGGAACCGGTCCTCGAGCATGTAGCCCACCGGGCTCTGGTCCAGCTCGCGGCTGTCGAAATGCAGAAACAGCGGGCTCGCCCCTTCGCCGGGGCGGCCGTCCGAGGCCTTGACCTCCATCATCGGTTGCGCCTCGGCCGCAAGATCGCGCCACAGGCCGAGCGCGGCCAGGAGCTTTTGCGAGGCGATGGCAAGCGCATAGGCCCGGCCGTCGAACCCTTCGGCGCCTCGCGCGCGCGCGGGTTGCGCGTCGATCACGGTGACGGTCAGACCGGCATCTGCCAGCGCAAGTGCAAGCGCCGGGCCGTTCAGCCCGCCGCCGGCGATCAGGACATCGGAATCGTGTTTCATGGGCCGAATATGCGCCCTCTTGCGGGATTGTCCATCGCGCGCACGGGCTTTGGCCTGCGGCACGATGTGCCAGGCCCGCCGGGCCGGCCACAACCCGCGTGTCAATCCGCCGATCAACCCTTGGCGTGACATGCTTTTTCTGGACGCGGGGTCCGTGCTTCGGTAACCTTCGGGTCAAACGGGGCGAAACGACCCCGAACATGAGGCACAGATGGACACTCCCGAGCGGTTCTCGAACCTGCCCGAATATGCTTTTCCGCGTCTGCGGAAGCTGCTCGATTCGCATCCCGCAGGCGGCGAGACGATCAACCTGACCATCGGCGAACCGAAGCACGCGATGCCGGGCTTCGTGGCCGGGGTGCTGGCCGAAAACATGGCTGGTTTCGGCAAGTATCCGCCGAACGACGGCACGCCCGAGCTGCTCGATGCGATTTCGGGCTGGATCGGGCGGCGCTACAAGGTCGATGTCGGCCCCGAGCGGATCATGCAGCTCAACGGCACGCGCGAGGGGCTGTTCAACGCCGCCATCGCGCTGAGCCCGGAGACCAAGAACGGCCGCAAGCCCGTCGTGCTGATCCCGAACCCGTTCTATCAGGTCTACGCGGTCGCCGCCGTCGAGGTGGGCGCCGAGCCCGTCTTCGTCCCGGCGACCGAGGAAACCGGCTTCCTGCCCGATTACGAGGCGCTGCCGGCCGAGATCCTCGATCGCGTGACCATCGCCTATCTGTGCAGCCCCGCCAATCCGCAGGGCTCTGTCGCGCCGCGCGATTATCTGGCGCGGCTGCTGCATCTGGCGGAAAAGCACGATTTCCGGCTGTTCTCGGACGAGTGCTACGCCGAAATCTACCGCAATGCGCCGCCGCCCGGCGCGCTCGAAGTCGCGGCCGAGGAAGGCATCGACCCCGAGCGCGTGGTGGTGTTCAACTCGCTGTCGAAGCGCTCGAACCTGCCGGGGCTGCGTTCGGGCTTCGTCGCGGGCGGGACCGAGGCGGTGCGTCTGATGCGCCGGCTGCGCTCGTATACCGGGGCGCCGGTGCCGCTGCCGTTGCAGCGCGTGTCGGAACGGGTCTGGTCCGACGAGGCGCATGTCATCGAAAACCGCGCGCTTTACGCCGAGAAATACCGTGACGCCGAGGAGATCTTCTCCGGCGTCAACAGCTTCCGGATGCCCGAGGGCGGCTTCTTCCTGTGGCTGCCGGTCGAGGATGGCGAGGCGGCGGCGCTGAAGCTGTGGACCGAAACCGGGGTGCGCGTCCTGCCGGGTGCCTACCTCGCGCGCGAGGCGGACGGCTTCAACCCCGGCAAGGGATATATCCGGGTGGCTCTGGTCGCCCCAAGAGAAGAAACGCGGCGCGGGCTGATCCAGCTTCGCGACTGCCTCTACACGTAACGAGGATCGGCATGGCATCGTATCAGGCACGGCAGCGAGACCCGCTGCTGGATCAGAATACCCAGGCAGCGCTGGAACGGCGGGGCAAAGAACTGCTGGGCGCGGTTCTGGTGGTTCTGGGGGTGCTGACGGCGATGCTTCTGGGCAGTTACGCGCCCGATGATCCCAGCTGGATGGCGGTTTCCAGTGCCCCGGTGCACAACTGGCTGGGCCGGATCGGGGCGGGGATCGCCTCGCCGATGATCGTGATCGTGGGCAAGGGCGCCTGGCTGGTGCCTTGCGGTCTTGCCGTCTGGGGGATGCGCTTCATCCTTCACATCGGCGAAGAGCGGCTGAGCGGACGCATCGTGTTCTTCCCGATCGCGGTGGCGGTGGCCTCGGTGTTCTCGGCGCTGCTGGTGCCGGGGGCGGAATGGCGTCAGGCCTACGGGCTCGGCGGACATTTCGGCGACATGATCGCGGGATCGTTGCTCGGCATTTCGCCGGTGTCGGGCTCGTTCGGGCTGACGCTGATGTCGGTGGTGCTGTTCTTCGCGATGATCGCGATGACGCTGTTCGTGCTGGGCTTCGAGAAGACCGAACTCGGCACGATGGCGCGGGTCGCGGCGCTGAGCGCGGCAACCCTCTACGACCGGGCGATGAACGCGCTCGGCACAGGCGCGATGGCCTCGGTTCAGGCCGCGCGACAGGCGGCCGAACATGCCCGCCAGCGCCGCGCCGAAGCCGCCCGCCAGGCCGCCGAGCTTGCCGCATGGGAACAGCAGCAGGCCGAATTGCAGCAGCGGGACTGGTCGGTGGACGACGGATATGCGCCGCAGCCGACCCGCTCCGCCTCGCGGGTGCGTCGCGCCCCCGAGCCGATGTCCGACGCCTATGACGACCCCCGCGCCGAGCTGATCGAACCGCAGTGGGACAATGTTTTCGAAGACGACGACACCCCTGCCCCGCCGCCCGAGCGCATCCGCGCCCGCATCGCGCGCGCCGTCCAGACCCGCGCCGAGGCTGTGCCGCCGGCCGCGCCCGCGATGCAGGACAGCTATTACGCCGAACCGCGCACCCCGCTGCGGGCGGAACCGCGCGACAGCCGGGCCGCCGCCGCGCCGGTGGCCCCCACGGCCTCCCCTGTCGCTCCCGCTCCCGCTCCGGTGACGGCGCCAGCTCCGGCCACGCCGGCCTCGGTGCTCGCGGCGGTGGCGGCCCGGCTCTCGCGCGGTGCGCGGGCGGCTGCCGCGCCCGCTCCGGTCGCGCCGCCGCTGCGCCGCGCCGAGCCCCCGCTTCAGGCGCAGCCGCGCTACATGCCGGGCCTTTCGGCACATTCCGGCTTCAGCGCCCCCCGCCCCGCCGCGCCGCCGCGCCCGGCAGAGCCGCTGCGCCCCCGGATGCCGGAACCGCCCGTCATGGCGCCCGAACCTGCTCCCGAGGCGGACCTCTATGAAGCGCCCGGAGATATCGCGCCCGCCGAAGCCGGCTGGACCGCTCCGTCCCGGCGCGAGGTCGTGGCCGCGCCCGAGGAAGACGACTTCGACCGCAACGCCTTCGCCACCCTCGACGAGGACGACGATGACGACGACGCGATTCCGCCGCTGCCGGCACATGCCGGCCTGATCCGTCAGGCCAGCCCGGCCGCAGCACCCGAGCGCCGCGTGATGACCGCGCCGCGCAAGGCCCCTGCCCCCTCGCGGCAGGCCGTGGCCGAGGCGCAGCCCCGGCTGGGCCTTGAGGCCTCGGGCCATCCCGCTTACGAGACCCCGCCGTTGAGCCTTCTCGCCAATCCCACGACGATCGAACGGCACATGCTGTCGGACGAGGCGCTGGAAGAGAACGCGCGGATGCTGGAAAGCGTGCTCGAGGATTACGGCGTGAAGGGCGAGATCGTCTCGGTCCGCCCCGGCCCCGTGGTCACGATGTATGAACTCGAACCCGCGCCGGGTCTGAAGGCCAGCCGGGTGATCGGGCTCGCCGACGACATTGCACGCTCGATGTCGGCGCTGTCGGCGCGTGTTTCGACGGTGCCGGGCCGCTCTGTCATCGGCATCGAGCTGCCGAACGTGCACCGCGAAAAGGTTCTGCTGCGCGAGATCCTCGCCTCGCGCGATTTCGGCGACAGCAACATGCGGTTGCCGCTCGCGCTCGGCAAGGATATCGGCGGGGCGCCGGTGATCGCCAACCTCTCCAAGATGCCGCATCTGCTGATCGCGGGCACCACCGGCTCGGGCAAGTCGGTGGCGATCAACACGATGATCCTGTCGCTGCTTTACAAGCTGTCGCCCGAGGAATGCCGCCTCATCATGGTCGACCCGAAGATGCTGGAACTGTCGGTCTATGATGGCATCCCGCATCTGCTGAGCCCCGTCGTCACCGACCCGAAGAAAGCCGTCGTGGCGCTGAAATGGGTCGTCGGCGAGATGGAAGAGCGCTATCGCAAGATGTCCAAGATGGGCGTGCGCAACATCGAGGGCTACAACGGCCGCGTCCGCGAGGCGCTGTCGAAGAACGAGATGTTCAAGCGCACCGTCCAGACCGGCTTCGACGAGGAAACCGGCGAGCCGGTGTTCGAGACCGAGGAATTCCAGCCGCAGGCCTTCCCCTATATCGTCGTCATCGTCGACGAGATGGCCGATCTGATGATGGTCGCCGGCAAGGAAATCGAGGCCTGCATCCAGCGTCTGGCGCAGATGGCGCGCGCCTCGGGCATCCACCTGATCATGGCGACGCAGCGGCCTTCGGTCGACGTCATCACCGGCACGATCAAGGCGAACTTCCCCACCCGGATCTCGTTCCAGGTGACCTCGAAGATCGACAGCCGCACCATTCTGGGCGAACAGGGCGCCGAGCAGCTTCTGGGCATGGGCGACATGCTTTACATGGGCACCGGCTCGCGCATCACCCGTATCCACGGCCCCTTCGTCAGCGACGAGGAGGTCGAGGAAATCGTCAACCATCTGAAATCCTTCGGGCCGCCGGAATACATGTCGGGCGTGGTCGAGGGGCCGGACGAGGAAATGGCGAGCGACATCGACCAGGTTCTCGGCCTCGGCGGCAACAGCGAAGGCGAGGATGCGCTGTACGATCAGGCGGTGGCGATCGTGGCGCGGGACCGGAAATGCTCGACCTCCTACATCCAGCGCAAGCTGGGCATCGGCTACAACAAGGCCGCGCGGCTGGTCGAGCAGATGGAGGACGAGGGCGTCGTCAGCCCGGCGAACCACGTCGGTAAGCGCGAGATCCTGGTCCCCGAGGCGTAACCCCACCCCGGCCCGATGCCCGGCCCAATGCCCGGAACGTGAAGAAAGCCCCGCCCGAGGTGATCCGGCGGGGCTTTCTGCTCGATCGGCTCTGCGCTATCTTGCGGGCATGAACATGCTTCGTTTCGCGCTCGCGCCCGTCCTTGCCCTGACCCTCGCGGTTCCCGCCTTCGCCGACAAGATCCCGTTGGCGACGCTGTCGGCCTATCTGAACGGGCTGACGACGGCTCAGGCCAAGTTCACCCAGGTGAATTCCGACGGCTCGCTTTCGACCGGGACGATCTACATCCGCCGACCGGGCCGGGTGCGGTTCGAGTATAACACCGACAAGACGCTTGTTCTGGCCTCGGGCGGAACGGTGGCGGTGTTCGACCCGAAGTCGAACCAGCCGCCGCAGCAATACCCGCTGTCTCGCACGCCGCTGAACCTGATCCTGGCGGCGAATGTGGATCTGGGGCGCTCGAACATGGTGGTGGGGCACACCAGCGACGACAAGACCACGACCGTCGTCGCGCAGGACCCGGACCATCCGGATTACGGCTCGATCAGTCTGGTGTTCACCGCCAATCCGACAGAGCTGCGGCAGTGGACCGTGACCGACGACAGCGGATCGAAGACGGTGGTGATCTTGCAGAACCTGCAGACCGGCGTGGACCTGCCGGCGAGCCTGTTCAGCATCGACACCGAGACCCAGAAGCGCCGTCAGTAAACGGCATCTGCGGGCCGGGCCCGCTCAGCCCCGGCAGCTGTTGAGCTGATTGCGATACATGTCGGAGCGCGACTGAACCCGGTTCGCCACGCCCATCAACCAGCCCTTGGCATTGTGCGAGCCGTTCGCATAGCCCTGACGCCCCTCGTGATAGGCCAGATACTGGCTGCGCGCATCCCACTTGGAAATCCCCAGCGAGCGCGACGTGCCGTCCATGTACCAGCCCAGGAAATCCGAGGCGTCCGCGAACTTGTTGCGCCGCGCACTGTAACGGCCGGTGTCGCGCTGATAGTCGCGCCAGGTCGAATCGAGGGCCTGACTGAACCCATAGGCAGAACTTTGCCGCCCCAGCGGAATGATCCCGAGTGCGTAGCGATGCGGCGTCTTGGCATCGCCCACGAACTTCGATTCGGCGTGGAACGTTGCCATCTGAACCGGAACCGGCACGCCCCAGCGCGCTTCAGTCCGACGCATGGCATTGTAATAATCGGGTTTTTCCCGTGCCAGAGCACATGCGTTATCGAGGTTGCGCGGCGCGTGCGACCCGCCACCGCAAGACGCGACCATCAGCAGGATGGCCAGTTTCAGGAACTTGTTCATGACTGCTCTGCCCTCGGGGCGTTGTTTTCGACAGTTTACGAAAAATCCTCCCGCTGTGGAATGGCAAAGCGATGCAGCGGCAACGGTCGGCGCACGGCGGGGCAATGGCCCGGAACGGCGCATATCGCGAAGAGCGCCCGGCCGTCTCGCGTGGAGGACCGTGCAAGGCCGACTCCGCGTGCGGCCCCGGACAAAGCGGCGCCGGCAGCGTCCGGTGAAGCCGCGACGCATTCGCGCCTCACCGGTCATCAGATCCGACACGGCGACGGCTGCGTCCTCTTCCGGAAAATGCCCGCGGCGCGCGATACGACCCGGTTCATTCGGCACGGCGCCATGCGAAGCCAGGAGCCGGCCAGTCAGAAGGCCGCGCAGCCCCCAACAGATCGCGGCCCTCAGCGCCACCGTTTCTGATCCGGCAGATCCCGACGCCCTGAACGGGCCAGATCCGGACCTGGAAGTGCCCCGACGCTCACACGCAACAGACGGGGAAGGAATGCAGGATGGTCACGGGATTGCACGGCACCGTCACCGATTTCAGGCCCACCGGCCTTTGCCGACATCCATTCGTGAATCCGATGCGCCTACCGAAATCCACATCCTGCGCATTTGCCACGATGGATAATCTTCGTCTCCGCAGAGGGCCGCCCCACGATATCCGGGCAAAGGAGTTCCCATAATTACAATGGCCTACGGCACATTTCCCGCCCGATCTTTCGTGTGCCCCCCCTTTCAGCTCAACCCGCGTCATGAAATCGCGAAAGCCGTCCCGGCCTTTCTTCGGTAAAGAGGACACATCCCATCGGAGCGGGCGCGACCCGCAGGTCAAACATCCCGACACCACAACCGGATTTGACCCCGACCAGGGGATTCCGTTCATGCCCCCCGACGATGTTGAAACTTGCAAGAACAAGCCGACGGCGCAAAGCTTCATGCGGCTCCGAACCCATTCCCGTCTGACAGCTGACGCCCCGGGGCTCCACAGCGAATTCAGGCCCGCCGCACGCTCTCGGCTCGCTCCGCGAACCCGACGACCCAACAGCGGTTCTCCGGGCGCTATCCGCCCTGCGTGAGGCACAGACCCGCGCCCGCCGGAGCTCTGTTCTTATCCGATCTCAGCGACTGATTCGGCCCGATGCACCGTCAGAACATATCTGACGTCATCTCTTTATGATCGTCCTCCTCATGATCGTGAAGCGCCCCCCCCGGCCATCGAGCCCACCTTCCGGTGGACGCCTGACGGTTGTCTCCGCCAGACGGTCTGCTGTGGACAGCGAAGCCTCAGCCGGATAGCAAGTCCGGCATGAAAAGTACCGCACCCACGACTTGGGCCAGATACGGCCTCGGACAGGTCGTCCGTCACCGCAAGCACGGGTTTCGCGGAGTCGTCTTCGATGTCGATCCGGTGTTTTCAAATGATGAGGACTGGTATCTTTCCATCCCTGAAGCCGAGCGCCCGGTCAAGGATCAGCCGTTCTATCACCTGCTCGCCTGCACCGATGACAACAGCTATGTCGCTTATGTGTCGGAACAAAACCTTGAGCCAGACGATAGCGGCGAACCAGTCGAGCACCCCGATCTCGCAGATATGTTCGGAGACTTTCACGGCGGCCATTACGACCCCTATGTCGCGCTGAACTGACTCAGACCGTCATATGGAACGTGATGAGGTTGCAGCCGTCTTCACGCCGGTAATGAATTTCCCGCGTCAGATCGCGAATCAGAAAGGTTCCAAACCCTCCCTCCGGCAAGTCCGCCGGAACCGGGCGCGAACATCGCGGCGGGCCGGTCTGAAACAAACCGGCTGGAATCTCGTCTCCCCGGTCCGAAACCGTGCAGAACAGATCTGATTTATCCAGCATCAACGACAACCGGATACGCCCGGCGCACCCTGCGGGATAGCCATGCTCGCCGATATTGTTGAGAATCTCCGCAAGAACGATCTCAACCGAACCGGCGACATCCTCGGGCAGAAGCAGGCGCAGATATCGCGCGGCACTGCACAGAATCGCGCGGATCGCCTCCGGCGTCGCATCGAAGACCCGGCTGTAATAGCCATGCTCCGCACAGGGGCCCGGATGCGCCATGATCGCCTCAGCCCGCATCGCGCCAGCCACCGGACAACCGGTCCGCCAGACTGGACGAGATCCGGAACACCGTGTCCATCCGCGTGAGTCGCATCACCTTGTCGACATTCGGTTGCAGCTCTGCCAGCTCAAGCCGTCCCGGCATGCCCAGAGATTTCAGCACCGCTACGATGGCGCCCAGACCAGAGCTGTCCAGAAACACCACCCGCGACAGATCCAGCACAACCGGACCGCGGTGCCCCGCAGTCAGCCCGCGCATCTGCTCCTTGAAAGGAATCGCCGCGACGGCATCGAGGCGCTCCCCCTCGGGGCGCACGACAAGAACTTCTCCTCGTGTTTCGACATGCAGCTCCAAGCCGATTCTCCCATTGGATGCCCCATCATGGCGGGAAAAAGTTACCAGTCGGTAAGCCATTCCCGGACCGGCCTGGCTCGTGTAAGGATGAGACAGATCATTCGGGACCGACGACGATGTGGGACACGCTGATGGCCATTCCGGCCGCGACCTTGGCCGCTTTCATGGTGGGGGCGCTGGTGCTGAACCTGACACCGGGATCGGACGTGCTGTTCGCCACCGCCTCGGGCATCCAGGGCGGACCGAAGGCCGGCGCGGCTGCAGGTCTCGGCGTCGGCATCGGCGGCATCGTGCACAGCTGCGCCACCGCCTTCGGCCTCGGCGCGCTGGTCGCCGCCCATCCCGGAGCGCTGATTGTCGTGCGCTGGCTCGGCGCCGCCTATCTGCTTTATATCGCATGGAAAAGCTGGCACGCCGTCACCCCGGGCCCGGACACCGAACGCGGCGCCCTGAGCCCGAGAAACGCCTTCCGCCGCGCCGTCGTGACCAATGTGATGAACCCCAAGGTCATGCTGTTCATGCTGGCCTATCTGCCGCAGTTCACCGACCCGGCCGTCGGCCCGGTCTGGCAGCAGATGCTGATCCTCGGCGGGCTCGTGTGCTGCACCGGAACGCTCATCACCAGCGCCTATGGCGCGACGGCGGGCTGGCTCGGCGCGCGTCTGGCGCGTCGGCTCGGCATCCTGAACCGCGTCGCGGCGGTGCTGTTCGGCGGCCTCGCCGCGAAGCTGGCACTCGACACATGACCGATCAGGAGTTCGTCTACCGCCCCACGGCCGAACAGCCGCGGGTTCTGCATGTCGATCACGAGATCCTCGTCGTCGACAAGCCCGCCGGCCTGCTGTCCGTCCCCGGCAAGGGCGAGGGGCGCGATGACTGTCTCATCAACCGGCTGCGCGGCGCATTCCCGACGATCCTCCTGGTGCACCGGCTGGACCTCGACACCTCCGGCGTGACGATCTTCGGCCTGACGCCCCATGCGCAACGCCACCTCGGCCTGCAATTCGAGCACCGCCAGACGAAAAAGCACTATATCGCAAGGCTCTGGGGACATCTGGAACCGAAGGAAGGCCATGTCGACCTGCCGCTCTGCGTCGACTGGCCGAACCGGCCGCGCCAGCATGTCGATCACGAGAACGGCAAGCCCGCCCAGACCGACTGGCGCGTGCTGCGCTACGAGGGCGACACCACCCGCGTCCGCCTGACCCCGCTGACCGGGCGCAGCCACCAGCTGCGCGTGCACATGAAGGAACAGGGCCACCCGATCCTCGGCGATCCGCTCTATTCCGAAGGTCCGGCCCGCGACTTCCCGCGTCTGATGCTGCACGCCGAAAGCCTGCGCATCCGCCACCCGGACGGCGGCCGCTACATGACCTTCTCCGCCCCCGTCCCGTTCTGACGGCCACTCTTTCGATTCGCCGCAAATATCCCGGGGGTGAGGGCCGAAGGCCCGAGGGGGCAGAGCCCCCTCTCCAGACCGTCACGCAAAGCAGGCCCCGAAAGGCCCGCGCGTGACCTCAGCGGTCGCGGAACTGCGGCTCGCGCTTTTCGAGGAAAGCCGCCATGCCTTCCTTCTGGTCCTCGGTCGAGAACAGCGAGTGGAACAGCCGGCGCTCGAACAGAACGCCCTCGTGCAGCGTGGTCTCGTAGGCGCGATTGACGGCCTCTTTCGCCGCCAGCACGCTGACCTGCGATTTCGAGGCGATCTTGCGCGCCGTCGCCAGCGCCTCGGGCAGCAGCTGCGCGAGCGGCACCACACGGCTCACCAGCCCGGAACGCTCCGCCTCGGCCGCATCCATGAAGCGGCCGGTCAGGTGCATTTCCATCGACTTCGACTTGCCGACGAAGCGGGTCAGACGCTGCGTTCCGCCGATCCCCGCGATGATCCCGAGGTTGATCTCCGGCTGACCGAACTTCGCGTTGTCGGCACACAGGATGAAATCGCACATCATCGCAAGTTCGCACCCGCCGCCGAGCGCATAGCCCGCCACCGCGGCGATGATCGGTTTACGGGTGCGCAGAAGCGACTCGGATTCCGTTCCGAAGAAGTTCGACAGGAACATCTCGACGGAGGTCTTCGTCGACATTTCCTTGATGTCGGCGCCAGCCGCGAAGGCCTTTTCCGACCCGGTGATGACGATGCAGCGCACCTTGTCGTTGGCGTCCGCTTCCTTCAGCGCCTCGGCCAGCTCGCCGAGCAGCATCGAGTTCAGCGCGTTCAGGGCTTCGGGGCGGTTCAACCGGATCAGAGCGACGTAATCTTCGACTTCGACGATCAGGGTCTGATAGGCCATCTGGGCATGCCTTTCCTAGTTTCAGCGCCGAGTCCTAACAGGACAGGGGCATTTGGCAAGCCGTTCCGCCACCGCCCCCCGGCCCGGCACAGCGCGCCGCGACGTCACATCGGGGGGCGTCCGATCAAGCTCAGCTTTGACACGACGGGCAGAAAAAGCTCGACCGGCCGGATTGCACGATGCGCCGGATCGGCGTGCCGCAGACCGGACAGGGCTCGCCCTCGCGGTCGTAAACGCGGAAGGTATGCTGGAAATAGCCAAGTTTCCCCGAGGCCTGCCGGTGATCGCGCAGGCTGGAGCCGCCGGCCTCGATCGCCTCGGACAGCACCTCGCGCACCAGTGGCACGATCTGCCCGATGCGCTTCGCCGCGATCCTCGCCGCCTGCCGGCGCGGGTCGATGCCGGCGCGGAACAGCACCTCGTTCACGTAGATGTTGCCCAGTCCCGCGACCACATGCTGATCGAGCAGCACGGTCTTGACCGGGCTTTTGCGCTCGTGCAGGCGCGCGATCAGATAGGCCTCGCTGAAATCGTTGCCCAGAGGCTCCGGCCCGAGCCCCGCCAGCAGCCAATGCGCCGCCTCGCGGTCGGTGCGCACCAGATCCATCGCCCCGAACCGGCGCGCATCGTTGAAGGTGACGCGCGCGCCGCCTTCCATGTCCAGAACGACGTGATCGTGCTTCTCGGGGGCGGGATGCTCGAAATGATAATCCCCCAGCATGATCCCCGAGACCAGCATCCGCCCCGACATGCCCAGATGGATGAGCAGGCTCTCGCCGGTGTCGAGATCGGCGAGAATGTATTTCGAGCGCCGCCGAAGCCGTTCAACCCGCGCGCCCTCCAGCCGGGTGGCCATGTTCTCGGGCAGGGGCCAGCGCAGATCCGGGCGGTTCAGCGTCACATGGGCGATCCGCCGCCCCTCCATCGCGGGGACCAGCCCGCGCCTGACCGTTTCCACCTCGGGCAGTTCCGGCATGATTTGTCCTGTCTCATTGTCATGGCCGCAGGGGCGCCTATAAGGAAGGTCACATATCAGCATCGGCAAGAGATCACGATGGCGGAACAGCACAGAACGACGCACTTCGGTTTCCAGACCGTGGACGAGGATCAGAAGGCCGGGATGGTGCACGGCGTGTTCTCGCGCGTGGCCTCCAAATACGACATCATGAACGACCTGATGAGCGTGGGCATCCATCGCCTCTGGAAGGACGCGATGATGGACTGGCTGTCGCCGCGGCCGGAACAGCGCCTTCTCGACGTCGCGGGCGGCACCGGCGACGTGGCGTTCCGCTTCCTCGAACGTGCCCCCGGCGCCACGGCGGTCGTGTGCGACCTGACCGAGCCGATGCTGAAGGAAGGCGAGAAGCGCGCCGAAGCCGCGAACCTGGCCGATCGGCTGACCTGGCAGGTCGAGGACGCGATGGACCTGTCCTTCCCGGACAATTCCTTCGACGTCTACACGATCTCCTTCGGCATCCGGAACGTGACCCGCATCCCCGACGCGCTGCGCGAGGCTTACCGCGTGCTGAAGCCCGGCGGCCGGCTGATGGTGCTGGAATTCAACCGCATCCCGAATGACATGCTGCAATGGCTCTATGACAAGTATTCGTTCAACGTGATCCCGCTGATGGGCCAGATCGTGGCGAATGACCGCGACAGCTATCAATATCTGGTGGAATCGATCCGCAAATTCCCCGACCAGGAAAACTTCGCCAACATGATCCGCGAGGCCGGGTTCGCTCAGGTGCGTTACCGCAACCTGTCGATGGGCATCGCGGCGCTGCATTCGGGCTGGAAGATCTGACGTGAGGGGCCCGCACAACATCTGGCGACTGATCCGCACCGGAGCCACCTTCGAGCGCACCGGCGCCATGCGCGAGGTGCTCGAGGCGCTCGAGGTTCCCGCGCGGCTGCGACTGGTTGCCCGGGTGTTGGGCTGGCCCTTCAAATGGCTGGGCTACAAGGGCGATCCGGCGCTGCCGCCGGTGACGCGGGCGATCACCGCGCTCGGACCGGCCTACATCAAGTTCGGTCAGATCCTGTCGACCCGCCCCGATGTGGTGGGGCCGGAACTGGCCGCCCAGCTCGGCGTGCTGCGCGATCAGTTGCCGCCGTTTTCCGTGGCCGTCGCCAAGGCCACCATCGCCGAAGAGCTGGGCCGCCCGGTCGAAACGCTGTTCTCCGCATTCTCGGAACCCGTCGCCGCCGCCTCGATCGCGCAGGTGCACGAGGCGGTTCTGGCCGCCGACGGACGCCATGTCGCGGTCAAGGTGCTGCGCCCCGGGATCGAGCGCGCTTTCCGCAAAGACCTCGACGCCTTCCACTTCGCCGCCGGGATGATCGAATTTCTGGCGCCGTTCTCGCGCCGGCTGCGCCCGTCGGACGTGGTGAACCATTTCGAGAGCACCGTTCTCGGCGAGCTGGACCTGCGGCTGGAGGCCGCTGCCGCCTCGCAATTCGCCGCCAATACCGCGAACGATCCGAACTTCCGCGTGCCCGCCCCAGTCTGGGAAATGAGCAGCCGCGGCGTCATGGTGATGGACTGGGCCGAGGGCACGCCGATGGGCGATGTCCCCGCGCTGAAGGCCGCGGGCCATGACCTCGCCGCGCTCGGGCGCAACGTGCTGCAGCTGTTCCTCAGCCACGCGCTGCGCGACGGCTATTTCCACGCCGACATGCACCAGGGCAACCTGAAAGTCGCGGCGAACGGCGATATCATCGCCTTCGATTTCGGCATCATGGGGCAGATCGACGAATATACCCGCCGCGTCTATGCCGAAATCCTGATGGGCTTCATCCAGCGCGACTATCGCCGCGTCGCCGAGGTGCATTTCGAGGCCGGTTACGTTCCTGCCGACCGCGACGTGAACGCCTTCGCCCTCGCCCTGCGAGCGGTGGGCGAGCCGATCTTCGGCATGAACGCCACGCAGATCTCGATGGCGCGGCTGCTCGCCCATCTGTTCGAGGTGACCGAGCGTTTCGGTATGCAAACCCGGACCGAACTGATCTTGCTGCAACGCACGATGGTCGTGGTCGAGGGGGTGGCACGCTCTCTCGACCCGGCGCTGAACATGTGGGAGACCGCCCGGCCCGTGGTCGAGCGCTATATCCGTGAGAACTTTGGCCCGCGTGCGGTTTTGCGCGACATGCGCCGCACTGCGATGGTGCTCAGCCATTTCGCCCCCCGCCTGCCCGAAATGTTGCAGACAGCGCTGGAACGCAAGGACGCCCCCGCACCGAAACCGGCCACGCACCGGGCAAGCACGGTATTTCTGTCGACCGCAGCGGTTGTGCTGGTTCTGGCGGCAGGGGTCGCGGTCGGATTACTGGCATCGGGGCAGATCATCCATCCGTAAACAGAGCCCTTCCCGGTCAATTCCGTGGCGGTGCATATCTGTGACCGTCACGGGGCAAATCACCGGCAATGCCCTGATCGTCCCATGCTTTCCTTCCGGAAGGAAAGCGATCTCCCCCGGCACGGCGAACACGGCACAGTCCAGTGGGGCAACGGCCGCGTCGGAGAACACAGACGCCTTCCCGATATGGCTACATGTAATTCCCGTCGGGATTTCACAAGAATTTCTTCAGGGAATTCTGCGGCTTGATATCTCCCTCCCGGCATCGCTTCCCTAGTCTGGAATTCCCCTCGCCCACGGCCCGGACCGCCCTGAAAGTCAGGCATGCCATGGCATGCACAGGTCCTTCGGAAACACTCTAGCTGCCAGAGCGCAGAGCCTGAACCTCCTCGACCCCGATCTCCTTGCCGCTGCCGGTCACCAGAATCGGGGTGCCTCCGCTGTCCTGTCTCACCTCGACGATGGGCGTATAGACGGCCACGTCATCAGTCGAGACGAGCTTCCCGTTGCTGAAACTTTGCAGCTGGAACGAATACTCCCCGGAGCCAAGCCGCTTGCCGTTCGAGGTCATCCCATCCCAATCGAAGGAACTGTCGCCGACCGAAACCGCGCGCTGATCGACGACCGTGCCCGCACTGTTTCTGACCACCAGAATGGCCGCATCGGCCCCGGAAGACGCATCGGTCGCCAGGGTCAATGGCGTCACCCCGTCGAAAATGGCAGAGGTGTCGGCCAGCGCCTGCATCCCCACCCATCCCGCATACTGGCCGATGCCGGTTCCGCCAAGCTGTGCGTTCAGAGACGACAGAAGGTCGTTAGTGCGCACCTGCTGTTCCACTTGCGAAAACGTGGCCAGCTGAGTCGCATATTGCGAACTGTCCATCGGATCCGTCGGGTCCTGATTCTGCATCTGTGTCGTCATGAGCTTGAGGAACGTCTGGTAGTCCGACACGATCGTCGAACCCGCCGACGAACCGCCTGCGGCGGAAGACGAGGACGAAGATGTCGAAGATGTCACGCTGGTCATGGAAATCCTTTCTCAGATACGCAGGTCCAGAGACCCGCTGGCGGCAGAGGGATGAGAGACGGGAGGCGGAACTTCCGGCATAGCGTCGGTTTCGCTCGGCACGGCGAAATCGGCGGAAGCCAAATTCGTGGGGCGCTGATCGCCCGGACTATCCTGCCCACCGAAGGAAAACGTAACCTGACCATAGCCGATGTCGCGCAGATCGCGGGCAAGCGAATCCGCATTCCGGCGCACGAGATCGAGGGTTTCGGGCCGTTCAGCCTCGACCACGACCGAGACGCCTCCATCCGTCGCATGCAACGACAGGCGAAGCTTGCCCAGATCGGCCGGGGCCAGAGTTATCTCGATCCGGTCGCTCGACGCGGCATGAAGGATTTTCTCCAGAATCTGATGCGATACGGCCGGCGGTGCGGCAGCAGCCTCTCGGCCATAAACGGCGGCAGCCTTGCTTGTCGACGGATCGATCGTGCCGGGAAGGGGGACGCTCCCGGCGGCACGATCAGACGGCATTTCGACCGAATCGTCCGCCGAAACGTCGACAGCTCTCTCTGAAAAGGCCGCCGAAGAGGCCACGGCTTGCACATCGGGACCGGCCTCTTCCCCCAAGACATGACCGGAAGCCGTCGCGATGCCAGGTCCGCTGGCAGGGCGTTCACCGGAAGTCGGAGGTGTGAACACGACATCAGGCGGCATCTGCACCGGCAGTCCGGACTGCGGCAGCGAGCCGGCGACGGCCATATCGCCCGCCTCGCCCCGCACCGCGGAGACGGATCGCGACAGAGCATCCGGCACGGGCGATGCCACGGCCGAAACCCCGCTCGGAGTTCTGACCGGATCGTCCGGGCGGCCGTCCACCTCCATCGGCCGAGGCGAAGCAGCGGTGACATGCAGCTGAACGCGCATCGCCGGTGCCACCGAAGCCGGCGGCACCGGCGATGCGGCCGCCCCTTCGGGGGCACGCCCCTCCATCCGACTTTCCGGCATCCGTGCCGTCTGGGTTTCGGACATGTCCGGTTTTGACGACGCGACAACGTAAGCCGCCCCTGAACCGAAGGACGGGGCAGGCGTCTCATCGACGAGAGCGGCAGGGAGATCATTTACCGCCACCACGCGTCCGCGCCATACAGCAGAATCGGATCCCGATACGGGCAAGGCAACGGCCTCCGGTCTGGCCGCCGAAGCCGAGGATGGCCGCCGGACAGCACCAACCCCAGAATCTCCCACCAGATCGGAAACAGTCATGCGCACCGGGCTTTCCGGGAACGCCCCCCCGACTGCAGCAACGCCCGATATTTGCCCGGCAACTCCCGAGGAGTTCGGAATGATGATCGGTGAAGACACCGCCTCCGAAGCAGAAGAGAGCGACAACGGACTGACACCGCGCGGCGTGCCTGGCGGTTGCGGATCGGTCAACGCCTGACGGGCCTCCCCGGCCCGGACGGTTTCGGAACCAGAAGACGAGGCCTGAAAGTGCATCGGGGCGGAAACGCCAAACGCCGGAACCATGCGGTTCCGGTCTTGTGGCCGCGCGAATGCTGTGCTGTCGGCAAGCAAAGGATAGTGCTGCGCGATTTCGACAGCCGGTCGGCCCACGCCTACCGGAACCGAAACATCGCCGGAAGACGCATGGGAAACGAGGTCCTCCCAGTTCCGATCCACTGTCGGCCGCTCAACGGCCGGGGGCGAAGCGAAACCATCCATTGCCGCCCACGATGGCAGGGACTGCGCCTGCTGAGACGAGACAGCCGTCGTCAGGAGATCCCGCTCCGCGACATGCCCGTCGGGTGGTGGATACCGTCCCCCACCCCGCACGAAAGGCAGACCCGTCACACTGCCCGGAACATCTTTGTCCGCTGCCGGTCCGGGAGCAAAAGGCGCAGGCGTTCCCGGACCCGCGGTCGCCATGTTTCGTGCGTCCAAAATCGCCGGAACGAGAACCGCCGGAAGAGCGATGCCGCCGCGATCGCCATCTCCGGGCGCATCGTCCCTTGTCCAGGACAATTCAGTGGAATCGTCGCTCCGTCCCCGATGCAGCCATGCCGCAGATCCGGCCGAAAACACCGTTTCTTCTCCGTCCGGCTCGGGGAAGTTGCCCACAGATGACATTGCGACGTCCGGCTTCGCCTCTTCAGCCGCGACCGGCACAGGCCCGGCGGCAAGGGGCTCCGTCCCTCCAAACACCAGCGCAAAGTCGTTTCCCGCAGCCGGACAAGCCGCACCCTCTCCCGCAGCCGTCCGTCCTCCGGTGCAGGAGGGCAAAGCGAGTGGATCCATCGGAAGAATGCTGTCCATCGGTCCTGCGACATCTTTTGTTACAAGCTCAGAGTCGCATCGGAAGATTACCACTTCTTTACTGCTTGACCGCAAGCTGACGGAATACCGGCTCAATCGGAGGCAATTTCAGATGATCTCACCAATCTCCGGCGCCCCTGCAGGGCATGAGCCCGCCCGGGCCCGGGATCCGCGCAACATTGTCTTGCGGGACCGGGCGAATCAGCTCGAAGCGGCGTTCCTGTCGCAGATGCTTGCAACCGCAGGTGTCGGGAAAGTGTCGGAAAGCATGGGAGGCGGCGCCGGAGAAGAGCAGTTTTCTTCCTTCCTGCGCGAAGCTTACGCGGAAAAAACCGTTGCCGCCGGGGGGATCGGTCTGGCGGAGACGATCTTTCAATCTCTCGCGAAAGGACAAACAGATGACTAGCCATGTCGCGGCACCGGATCCGGCCGCCGAGGACCCCCGCCTGCTCGCGCTGCGCGATCTTCTGAATGACGAACGGATCGCGATTCGCACTGGCGACTTCGCCCGGCTTGGCGATCTGGTCGCCCGAAAGGAAAAGGCCATGGCGGACATGCAGGCCCTGCCGGCCTCCCGTATTCCGGCCCTCAGGAGTCGCATCGAGGAGAATCAACGCCTGATCGAGGCCGCACTGAATGGCTTTCGGTCCGCGCGGAGCCGGATCGAACAGATCGCCGCCTCGGTCCGCAGCTGCACGACCTACGACCGAAACGGTCAGTCGCAGCAGATCAGCCTCGATTCTCCGGCGATTGAACGCCGGGCCTGAGGAAATTCCTGAAAATGCGATGCACTTCTGGCCGCCCACCCGGGCGGCCTTAGCATTTTGTTAGGAGGCCGTGCGCAATGATCTCCCTGCACCGGACAAAACGGACGGTGGCGCGGCAGGTTACCACTCCGCATGGGTCAGAACGCCCCTTTTGCCGGCAAGGCCGGCTGTATCAACCGGCGCGAAGCGCCGATACAAGGATATGCAAGATGACCAGCATTCTGACGAATTCCAGCGCGATGGTTGCGCTGCAGACGCTCAAGTCGATCAACGGTAACCTCTCCGACACGCAAAATCAGATCTCGACCGGAAAGGCGATTTCCAGCGCGAAGGACAATGCCGCCGTGTGGTCGATCTCGAAGGTGATGGAAACCGACGTCTCCACCATCGATTCGATCACTTCGAGCCTCAATCTGGGGCAGTCGACGGTCTCGGTGGCCCGTCAGGCGGCCGAAAGCGTCGTGTCGAAACTGCAGTCGATGCAGGAAATCGCCGTCAATGCCAGCTCGGACAACGTCGATCACTCCACTCTGACGGAGCAGATGGGGCAGCTCGCCGAGAGCATCAAGTCGGTGATCGGCAGCGCGCAGTTCAACGGCCTCAACCTGCTCGACGGCAGCTCCTCGGGGATGAGCATGTTGTCGTCCTTCTCTCGCTCGGGCAACACGATCACGACGTCCTCGCTGACAGTCGAGGCGAAAGATCTGCTGAACGGCGCCTATGTCGCCAAGTCGGCGTTCACCGGCACCACCGGTGCCAGCGCCACCGGCGACACCTTCGCGATGACGCTCGATGCCACGACGGGAACCGGCGATATCACGTTCGACACCTCGACCCTCGCCGCCGGTGACACCGTGTCGCTGACGATCTCGGGGCAAAAGGTCAGCTATACGCTGAGCGCCGAGGACATGGCGTCGACCTCGCCGTCCGCGCTGGTCGCGACCGGCCTGAAAAGCGCAATCGAATCGCTCGGCATAAGCGGGCTGACGGTCGATTACGACGATACCAGTGCGGATACGCTGTCGCTGTCGAATACCGGCGGCACCGCGCTGTCGGTGACCGGTCAGTATGCCAATGCCGGGTCGACCGATCTGGCAACGCTGGACGTCTCGACCTCGACTGCGGCTGCGGCGTCGGTCGAGAAGCTCAGCGCGCTGATCTCGCAGGCGACGGCCGTGGCCTCCTATTATGGCTCGACCGAAACCCAGCTGTCGGATCAGGCCGATTTCATGTCGACCTTGTCCGATGCGATGACCACCGGCATCGGATCGCTCGTCGATGCGGACATGGAAGAGGCCTCGGCCCGCCTGACGGCTCTGCAGACTCAGCAGCAGCTGGGCATCCAGGCCCTGTCGATCGCCAACCAGCAGCCGCAGACGATCCTGTCGCTGTTCAAGTAATAACGCGCGGAGGCGCCTGAGCAGGCGCCTCCACCGTCCGCGGCAAAGCCGCTTTTCTGCATCACACAGAAGGAATTCTTCCCGTGAATGCCAGCCTCATGGCCAAAACGGCCTATGCAAACCCCGAACAACCCCTGCGAACCGCCCGCGATGCCGAATACGAGGTCTTTGCCCGTATTACCCGGCGATTGCGCGCCGCGGCTGGCTGTGCTGCCAGCGACTACCCCGGCCTCGTCGGAGCGGTTCATGACAATCGAACCCTCTGGGCCCGGTTGAACGCCGACGTCAGCCTGCCCGAAAACGGCTTGCCCCAGGATCTGCGCAGCCGGATCGCCTATCTGGCGGAATTCACCCGGCGCCACAGCCAGAAAGTCCTGCACGGCACCGCAACTGCGGATGTCCTGATCGAAATCAATACTTCGGTCATGCGTGGCCTCAGGCGAGAGGGGGAGGCAAAATGACCGGCCTTGTCCTGAAGCTGGCCCCGAAGGAGCGGGTTCTGATCAACGGCGCCGTCATCGAAAACGGCGACAAGCGGTCCCGTCTGGCGATTATGACTCCGAACGCAAATATCCTTCGGCTGCGTGACGCGATTCACCCGGCCGAGGTGAACACACCCGTGCGCCGTGTCTGCTATATCGCCCAACTGGTCCTGTCGGGCGACGTAACCCCGGACGATGCGCGACTGCAGCTGCTGCGCGGGATCGAGCAGCTCAGTCAGGTTCTCCTCGATCCCGACAGCCGGAAACATCTGGCTCAGGCCACCAGCTTCGTGCTGCAGGACCAGCATTACATGGTGCTGAAAGCTCTGCGAACCCTCTTGCCCCGGGAGGAGCGGATCATGGCCGCCGGCCAGACATGAGTTACTCCGTCGCCCTTCCGCTGAGTGGCTACGCAGGCTGGAAAATGCTGACCCAGACGATGGAGCGGCAGAAAGCCGCCTTCGCAGAGTCAGCCCAGATACAGACAACCGAAGCCTACTTCCGAAAAAAAATCGGCTCGGTCACTTCGGCGCAGGACTTGGTTTCGGACTACCGCTTGCTCTCCGTCGCACTGGGGGCCTTCGGCCTCGACGAGGACATTCGCAGCACCTATTTCATCCGCAAGGTTCTGTCGGAGGGCACGACCGACCCGAAGTCTTTTGCGAACAAGCTTACCGACAAAAGCTATCAGGCACTTTCCGCAGCCTTCGGTTTTGGACCGGGCGAGACACCCCGGACTTCGGAGCCCGGCTTTGCCGACACCATCCTGAAAAAATTCGAGACCCGCGCCTTCGAAACCGCGGTTGGGGCACAGAACGACGCGATGCGCATTGCTCTTAATGCCGAACGCAGCCTGCCAGAGATGGCCGCATCGGGGGCCACGAACAATACCCTCTGGTATCAGATCATCGGGTCAGAGCCCCTGAGCGCCTATATGCAAGGCGCCCTCGGCCTGCCCGACAGTATTGCGGCGCTCGACGTGGACCGGCAACTCGACATCTACAAGGCCAAGGCGAGAGCTGTTTTCGGATCGGACGCGGTGGCGCAGCTGGCTTCGGGCAAGACGATGGACAAGATGACCCGCAACTACCTGATCCGCGATCAGATCGAAAATGGCACGACGGTGGCCAACTCGCCGGCACTACAAATTCTGCAGGTCAGCCGCGCGTCCGGCGGAACCAACATCCTGTCCCTGCTGCTCTAGCCCGCATGATCGCGCGGCTAGCTGACTGGTCCCGCGGCTTCTCGCACCGCATTTTCCATTCTGGATCAGCTTGCGCTGGCTGGCGCCGAACCAGGATGAGAGAGACCTCAGCGCGGGCTGCGCTTGGCCAGAATCCGCTGCAATGTGCGGCGGTGCATGTTCAGCCGCCGCGCGGTTTCCGAAACATTGCGGTCGCACAGCTCGTAAACCCGCTGGATATGCTCCCAACGAACGCGGTCGGCGCTCATCGGATTCTCTGGCGGCGGCGGCAGATCTCCGCCGCGGGCCAGCAATGCGTTGGTGATATCATGAGCATCGGCGGGCTTCGACAGATAATCCACCGCCCCCATCTTGACCGCCGCGACGGCCGTAGCGATGGCGCCATACCCCGTCAGCACCACGATCCGCGCATCGGGCCGCTTCGCACGCAGCAACTCGACCACCTCGAGACCGCTGCCATCCTCAAGCCGCAGATCGACGACCGCATAGGCCGCCGGCATCCGCTCAGCAAGCTCCTTGCCATGGGCCACGCTTTCCGCTGTCTCGGTCACGAAGCCGCGCTTTTCCATCGCCCGTGCCAGCCGGGTCAGGAACGGAACGTCATCGTCGACGAGAAGCAGCGACCGGTCCTCGCCGAGCTCTTCAGCAATTTCCTCTTCGGACATGCGGTTCCCCAAATTGATTGCCGAACACTAAGCCCTCGGCGCGATGGGGTCAAATTGCGCGATGCGCATACGTTGATCCGGAAGGCTTGCGTGGCTATCACCGGTGCACCCCCACCGGACCGGGGGAGACAGTCAGGGGGCAAGGATGCCGGAAGACCGGAGCAAGGGGCTGTGGCGCGCAACTGGGCAGCAGGACTGGATCCGGCTGCGCACGCTGATCTACCTGCGCTGGATCGCCGTCTTCGGCCAGAGCGCCGCGGTGATCGCGGCATGGCTGCTCTATGATATCGCACTGGATCTGCCGATGTGTTTCATGGCGATCGGGGCCTCGGTCGCGGTGAATCTGACGGCGATCATCGCCTTTCCCGCCACCCGCCGGCTGAGCGAAGCCGAGATGACGCTGACGTTGTTGTTCGACACGGCACAGCTGTCGGTCCTGCTGGCGCTGACCGGCGGTCTGAACAACCCTTTCGCCTTTCTGATTCTCGTGCCGGTGACCATTGCGGCGACCGCGCTCGACACCCGGCCGACAGTGCTGATCGGGATCTCGACGATCTCGATGATCAGCCTGGTCGCGGGGCTGCATCTGCCGCTGATCACCCATTCGGGCACCGTCGTTCGGGTGCCGGACGAAATCGAGTTCGGCTTCTGGGTCGCAATCATGACCGGGGTGGTGTTCCTCGGCGCTTACGCGCATCGCATCGCGCTGGAAATCCGCGCCATGGCCGAGGCGCTGGTGGCGACGCAGATGGCCCTGTCGCGCGAACAGAAACTGACCGATCTCAGCGGTGTGGTGGCGGCCGCGGCACATGAACTCGGCACCCCCCTCGCCACGATCAAGCTGGTCTCCTCGGAACTGGCCGACGAGCTGGCCGACGACCCGGAGCTGCGCGACGATGCGCTGCTGATCCGCGATCAGGCCAACCGCTGCCGCGATATCCTGCGCTCGATGGGCCGCAGCGGCAAGGATGACATGCAGATGCGCACCGCGCCGCTCGTCACCGTGCTGCGCGAGGCAGCCGAACCCCATTCCGACCGCGGCAAGGAGCTGATCTTCGATCTCGCTCCCGGCCCCGGCGGGCAGGAGCGTCAGCCCGTCGTCCACCGCTCGCCCGAGCTGATCCACGCCCTGCGCAACCTGATTCAGAACGCCGTCGACTTCGCCCGCAGCACCGTCTGGATCGAGGGCGAATGGACCGACCGCGAGGTTTTCGTGCGCATCATCGACGACGGCCGCGGCTTCCCGCCCGGGGTGCTGGCGCGTATCGGCGACCCCTATCTGCACACCCGCGACCCTGACCGCAGCCAGCGCCCGGAATACGAGGGCATGGGCCTTGGTCTGTTCATCGCGAAGACGCTTCTCGAGCGCACCGGAGCGCGGTTGCGCTTTTGCAACGTCAGCGCTCCCCCCCCGGCCGAGGGCGGCCCGTGCCGGTCGGGCGCCGAAGTCGAACTGCGCTGGCCGATCGAACACCTGAGCGTCGCCCAGGGCCCTCTGGGAGAGAACCGCCAGATCGTCGACTGACCGCCGCCGTTCATCCCGGGGTTTAACGACCTGTTAAGCAATTCTCGCCGAAGATGACCCCCGAAGGGTTCCACAGGCGAGGTCAGACATGTCGATCCAGTGGTTCGAGGCGCTTCTGATCGCGGTGACCTCGGTCGGCTCTGCGGCGATCGCCCTGATCGTGGCCTCGCTGGTCACGCAACGGATGCAGGCCCGCCGCCCCGCCCGCAGCACCTTGCCGGAACTGGAGCCCGCAGTCTTCCTGTTCGACGATCACCAGCTTGTCGATGCCACGGGGCCGGCACGCGCGCTTTTGGAAACCGCCCCCGCAGGCGCGACGGACTGGGCCCGGCTCACGGCGGTTCTCGCCCCGCGGTTTGAAGGTTTTTGCGAACGAATGCAGTCTCTTGGCCGCATCGGCCGGATCGAGATGACCTCGCGCAGTGACGCCGGAGACCTGCGCCTTTGCGCCGAGGAGGTCGAGGGGCTGGCCCGCATCACCCTGTTCGATCGTGACGCCGAGGGCAGCGGGGCGCTGGTTGACGGGCTGTCGCTGCGTGCGATCGAAGACGAGCTGGACCTGACCCGGCGCGTGCTCGACGATCTGCCCGCACTGGCCTGGCGCGAGGATGCGGGAGGGGCCGTGACCTGGGCGAATCGTAGCTACGTTTTGCGCGCCGAGGCTCTGGACAAGGACGGCATCGGTATCACCTGGCCACTGCCGCAGTTGTTTCCCGATCTCGAGGCCGAGGCGACGGAGCAACGGATCTCGCTCGCCGGAGCGCAGGACAAGGCCCTGTGGTTCGAAGGCTACAGCCACCCCCTCGGCGAGGGGCGGATCCGCTACGCGATGCCGGCCGATGCGCTGGTGCGGGCTGAACGGTCGCTGCGCGATTTCATCCAGACCCTGTCGAAGACCTTTGCCGACCTGCCGATCGGCCTTGCGGTGTTCGACCGCCGCCGTCAGCTGCAACTGTTCAATCCGGCACTGGCCGAACTGACGATGCTGCCGCCGGATTTCCTGCTGGGCCGACCGACGCTGCACGCCTTTCTCGACCGGCTGCGCGAGACCCGCATGGTGCCGGAGCCGCGCGATTACACCGGATGGCGCCAGCACATGGCCGATCTGGAAAAGGCCGCCGCCTCGGGGTTCCATTCCGAAACCTGGACCTTGCCGCGCGGACAGACCTATCGCGTCACCGGCCGACCGCATCCCGACGGCGCCGTCGCCTTCCTGTTCGAGGATATCACCTCTGAGGTTGCGGTGATGCGCCGGTTCCGCGCCGAACTGGAGCTGGGTCAGGCTGTGCTCGACCGCCTCGACGAGGCCATCGCAATCTTCGGCTCCACCGACGAGCTGGTGATGTCGAACGCCGCCTATGACCGGCTGTGGCGCACCGATGCCGAAAGCGGGCTCGGCCGCACGACCTTCGCCGCGGCCCTGCTCGGCTGGCGCCAGCTCAGCGGGCCGGACAGCTTCTGGCAGCAGGTGCAGGAACGGCGCGCCCGCACGGCTCTCCGGACCGAGACCGCGGGTGTTTTGTGCCTGGCCGGAGGGCAGCACCTCGCCTGTTGTCTGACGCCACTTCCCGGCGGGGCGACCATGGCGCGCTTCACCCCGTTGCCGGCAACGGCGTCAGAAACGAAGGTGGTCCCGCCTGCGGGCGATCTGTCGGCGGAGGTCGCCTCTCTCCCCGACCCGCCCGTCCCGCCGCCGATTGAGGTCGCCCGGGCAGCGCGCTAAGATGGGGTCATGTCCGACGTTCCCCTTCTGGCCACCTTCGCCCTCGCCGACGCCGAGGCCACATCCGATTTCGGCCGCCGGTTCGCCGCGCTGCTGCGGGCGGGGGATGTGCTGCTGCTCGAAGGGCCGATCGGCGCGGGCAAGACGCATTTCTCCCGCGCGCTGATCCGGGCCCGGCTGGGGCGTGAGGAAGACGTGCCCTCGCCCACCTTCACCCTGATCCAGACCTATGGCGCCGCGCCCGAGATCTGGCATTCCGACCTCTACCGCCTCGGCCATCCCGATGAGGTGGCGGAACTCGGCCTTGAGGACGCGTTCAGCACCGCGATCTGTCTGGTCGAATGGCCGGAACGGCTCGGCTCGCTGCGCCCCGAAGGCGCGCTGACGCTGCGCTTCCGGCTGACCGAGGGGGGCGATGCCCGCGCCGTCGACCTGATCGGCCCGCCCGCCTGGCAGCCCCGGCTGGAGGCGCTGGCATGACCCTGCCCGAACCGGCACGTGCTTTCCTTGCGCGCGAAGGCTGGCAGGATGCGCTCAGCCGTCCGCTCGCCGGCGATGCCTCGGGGCGCAGCTATGCGCGGCTGACCCTGGGCGAAAAGATCGCCGTTCTGATGATGTCGCCCTCGCCCGACGAGGTGACGCATTTCGAAAACGTCGGCCGCTGGCTTCTGTCCAACGGCTTTTCCGCGCCCCAGATCATGGCGAGTGACGCCCCCGCCGGGCTGATGCTGATCGAGGATCTGGGCGACGATCTGATCTTCGATCTGGTCGAGGCCGACCCCGCGCGCGAGGCCCCGCTTTACGGCGCGATCACCGATGCGCTTCTGGCGCTGCACCGGCTGGCGCCGCCCGATTTCGTGGCGCCGCTCGATGCAACGGGGCTCGGCGATCTGACCCGGCTCGGTCAGGACTGGGCGCCGCTCCTGTCGGCGGAGGCCGCGACCGAGGTGCCTGACCTCGTCACCACGCTCGCCGCGCGGCTCGACGATCTGGCGCCGGTGCTTTGCCTGCGCGATTTCCATGCCCAGAACATGCTGTGGCTGCCCGGCCGCGACGGCGTCGCCCGCCTTGGCCTGCTGGACTTTCAGGACGCGGTGGCGGCCCATCCTAGCTACGATCTGGTCTCGGCGCTGCAAGATGTGCGCCGCGCCGTCTCGCCCGAGGTCGAGGCGCGCGAGATCGCCCGTTACACCGCCGCCCGCGGGCTCGACCCGGACACCTTCGCCGCCGATTATGCTCTCCTCGGCGCACAGCGCGCGTTGCGCATCCATGCGGTCTTCGCGCGGCTGTGTCTGGGCGCGGGCAAGGCGCGCTATGTCGATCTGATGCCGCGCAACTGGGCGCTGCTGCACCGCAATCTGGCGCATCCCACGCTCGCCCCCCTCGCCCGCGCGGTCGGGGCGGCCTTCGCGCCCCCGGATGCCCCCCTTATCGAAAGGTTGAAACGCGAATGCGGAACCCGCCCGATGCGCTGATGCTTTACGCCGCGGGCTTCGGCACGCGGATGGGCGCGCTCACCAGAAACCGCCCGAAGCCGCTGGTCGAAGTCGCGGGCCGGCCGCTGATAGACCATGCGCTCGATCTGGCGCGGGGGGCGAAGATCGCCCGCATGGTCGCCAACGTCCATTGGCAGGCCGATCAGATGGAGGCGCATCTCGCCGGCACGGGGGTGCTGATCTCGGACGAGCGGGGGCGAATTCTGGAAACCGGCGGCGGGCTGCGCAAGGCCACGGCGCTTCTCGGCCCCGGGCCGGTGCTGACGCTGAACACCGATGCGATATGGACCGGGCCGAACGTGCTGAGCGCACTGCAAGCCGGCTGGGACGGCACGCGGATGAGCGCGCTTCTCGCCCTGATCCCGGTCGAGCGCGCCACCGGCCACACCGGCAAGGGCGATTTCACCCTGGCCCCCGACGGCATGATCCGCCGCGGCGAGGGCTATGTCTACACCGGCGCACAGATCGTCGACCCCGCGGGACTGACCGCGATCCCCGAAGCGGTGTTCTCGATCAATCTGTTGTGGGACCGGCTGATCGCCGAGGGCCGCGCCTTCGGCCTGCTTCATCAGGGCGGCTGGTGCGATGTCGGCCGGCCGGAAAGCATTCCGCTCGCCGAAGCGATGCTCGCCGATGCCCGCTAACGTCTTCGCCCTGCCCTGCGGCGTCGATTTCCCCCGCGCCCTCGTCGCCGGGCTGATCGAGCGGTTCCGCGACGCCCCGCCTGAAGACCTCGCGCGGGTGCGGCTTTACCTCGGCTCCGGCCGGATGGTGCGCCGCGTGCGCGAGGCGTTCGATGCCGCGGGTGCCCGGCTGCTGCCGCGCATCGGGCTGATCTCCGACATCGGGCGGCTGCCCATCGACGACATTCCGCCGGCGGTCTCCTCGCTCGGGCGGCGGCTGGAGCTTGCGCAGCTCGTCGCCGGGCTGATCCGCCGCCTGCCGCAGTTCGAGCCGGGCGCCGGCACCTTCCGGCTGGCCGACAGCCTCGCCGGTCTGCTGGCCGAGATGCAGGAGGAAGGCGTCACCCCCGAGACGCTCGAAACCCTCGACATCGCCGAAACCCATGCCGAGCACTGGCAGGCCAGCCTGCAATTCATCCGCATCGTCGCCCGCTATTTCGAGGATGACGCCGCCCCCGATACCTCCGGCCGGCAACGTCGGGTGGTCGAGGCGCTGATCCGGCTGTGGCAGGACGCCCCGCCGCGAGACCCGATCATCATCGCCGGTTCGACCGGATCGCGCGGCGCGACGGCGCTGTTCATGCAGGCCGTCGCCGGCCTGCCGAAGGGCGCCATCGTCTGGCCGGGCTATGATTTCGAGATGCCGGACTTCGCCTGGGACAGCCTGACCGCCGGCCGCGTCCCGATCGAGGATCACCCGCAATACCGCTTCTGCGCGCTGTTCAAGCGCCTCGGCATCGGCCCCGGCGACGTCGAACGCTGGACCGCCACGCCCGCCCCCGCACCCGAACGCAACCGGCTGGTCTCGCTGGCGCTGCGCCCCGCCCCGGTGACGGACCAGTGGATGCGCGAGGGCGCGGGCCTCGGCCCGCTTGGCCCGGCAGCGGAGCGCATGACGCTGATCGAGGCGCCGGACGAACGGGCCGAGGCATTGGCCCTTGCGCTGGTTCTGCGCCGGGCGGTGGAGGAAGGGCGCTCCGCCGCGCTGGTCACGCCGAACCGCACGGTGACGCGGCGGGTGGCGGCGGCGCTCGACCGCTGGGGCATCCTGCCCGATGACAGCGCCGGACAGCCGCTGTCGCTGACTGCCTCGGGGCGGTTCCTGCGGCTGGTCGCACGGATGCGCGGCCGGGCGCTGATGATCGCGCCGCTGCTGATCTTGCTGAAACATCCGGTGGCCGCCACGGGATCGGCGATGCGCGGCGACCATCTGCTGTTCACCCGCGAGCTGGAACTGTATCTGCGCCGGCGCGGCCCCGCCTTCCCGGACCGGGCTGCGCTGCTGAAATGGGCGGGAGACGAGGAGCCCCGCATCCGTTGGGCCGAATGGGTCGCCACGGTCATCGCGGGCTTCCTTCCGGCACCCGAAGCCGATCTGCCCGAGGTCATCGCCGCGCATCTGGCGCTGGCGTCGGATCTCGCCGCCGGCCCCGGCGGCACGGCCGCGGCAAGCGGGCTGTGGCAGCATGAGGCGGGCGAAACCTGTGCCGCCATCATGGCCGAGCTGACGACCGAAGCCCCCGCCGGCGGCCGCTATGGCCCGGCCGATTACGCCGATCTGATCGACACGCTGTTTCAGGCCCAGCAGGTGCGCCATTCGCAGGCGGTGCATCCCGGTGTGCTGATCCTCGGCACGCTGGAGGCGCGGGTGCAAACGGCGGATCTCGTCATCCTCGCCGGGCTGAACGAAGGCAGCTGGCCCGAGGCCCCGGACCCCGATCCCTGGCTCAGCCGGCAAATGCGGCTCGCGGCCGGGCTGTTGCTGCCCGAACGCCAGATCGGCCTTTCGGCGCATGACTTCCAGCAGGCCATCGGCGCGCCCGAGGTGGTGCTGTCGCGCGCCCGCCGCGATGCGAGTGCGGAGACCGTGCCCTCGCGCTGGCTGAACCGGCTGACCAACCTGATGGGCGGCCTCGGCCCGACCGGCGGGCCCGAGGCTCTGGCCGGGATGCGCCGGCGCGGTGCCGACTGGCTGCGCATGGCCCGCGCCTTCGAGACCCCGACCGAGCGTGTCGCCCCCGCGACCCGCCCCTCGCCCCGCCCGCCGGAAGCGGCGCGCCCGCGCGAGCTGCCGGTGACCGCGATCCGCACGCTGATCCGCGACCCCTATGCCGTCTATGCCGGCCGGATCCTGCGGCTGAAACCGCTCAACCCGCTCAGCCCCGAACCCGATCCCCGGCTGCGCGGCGAGGTGCTGCACCTGATCGTGCAGCGCTTCGTCGAGCGCCGCCCCCTCGACGAGACCCTCGACGAAGCCGAGGACCGCCTTCTGCTGATCGCCGAGGAGATCCTGACCGATCAGATCCCCTGGCCGAGCGCGCAGGTGCTCTGGCTCGCGCGGATCCGGCGCATCGCCCGCACGCTGGTCGAGGCCGAACAGGCCCGCCGCGACGAGGGCGATCCGGTGATCGTCGAGACCAAGGCGGGGATCGACCTTCCCGACATCGGTTTCCGGCTGACCGCCAAGCCCGACCGCATCGACGTGCTGCGCGACGGGCGGGCGCATCTGTTCGACTACAAATCCGGCAAGCCGCCGAGCGACAAGGAAGTTCTCGCCTTCGACAAGCAGCTGCCGCTTGAGGCCGCGATGGTCGCGCGCGGTGCCTTCGCCGCCATCGGCCCGCGCGAGGTGGCGGCGATGACCTATATCCGCCTCGGCGGCGATGGCGAGACCCGCGATCTGAAGATGGGCCCCGACGAGATCGAGGCCACATGGCAGCGGTTCCGCGCGCTGGTCGCGCGCTATCTGCGGCCAGAGACCGGCTATACCGCGCGGCGCGCGATGCAGACCACCACCATCGCCAGCGATTACGACCACCTGTCGCGCTTCGGCGAATGGCAGATCAGCGACCCGGCCAAAGGCGAGGATGTTGAATGACCGATCTTGCCACCCAACGACAGGTCAGCGCGGCGGACCCGGCTCATTCGGTCTGGCTGTCGGCGAATGCGGGCTCGGGCAAGACCAAGGTGCTGACCGACCGGGTGGCGCGGCTGCTGCTTGACGGGACAGAGCCGCAGAAGATCCTGTGCCTGACCTATACCAAGGCGGCCGCGAGCGAGATGCAGAACCGCCTGCTCAAACGCCTCGGCGAATGGGCGATGTTCGACGATGCCCGCCTGCGGGCGGAGCTGACGCGCCTCGGCGGTGCGAGCGAGGCGGCCGAGGCCGTCCCGGCCGAGCGCCTCGCGCAGGCCCGTCGGCTGTTCGCCAAGGCGATCGAGACGCCGGGCGGGCTGAAGATCCAGACCATCCACTCGTTTTGCGGCATGTTGCTGCGCCGCTTCCCGCTGGAGGCGGGCGTGCCGCATGGTTTCGCCGAACTCGATGACCGCTCCGCCGCCGAGATGCGTTCGCGCATCGTCGAGGAGATCGCCGAAAGTCCCGAGCGCACCGTCCTCGACCGGCTGGCCGACTGCACCGCGGGCGAGGATCTGAGCCCCCTGATCGCCGAGGTCTCGCGCCATGCCGCGACGCTCGCCCGTCCGGTGACGCGCGCCGATCTGCTGAGCGCGCTCGGCCAGCCCGCCGATCTGACCCGCGCGGGCCTGCCGGCGCTGGTCTTCGACGGCAGCGAGAAGGCGCTGTTCGACACCGTCATCCCGATCCTGAAGGCGGAATCGAAGACGATGAAGGATCTGGCGGCGGTGCTTGCCCGGGTCGATCTGAAGGCGCCGACGCTGCGCGACGTCGAGGAGCTGCAATCCGCGCTGCTGCGCAAGATCGACTGGACCCTGAGCAGCAAGATCCCGACGAAGAAGGCCGCCGAGGCGATGGGCGAGGACACGCTCGACGACTTCAAGGCCTTCGCCGAAAGGCTGAGCGCGGCGAAGGACAGCGAATTCGCCCTCGCCGTCGCCGCCCGGTCCGAGGCGCTCTCGGCCTTCGCGCGGGCCTTCGTGCCGCGCTACCGCGCACGCAAGGCGGCGGGGGGCTGGCTCGATTTCGACGACCTGATCGAACGGGCGGGCGCGCTTCTGTCGCGCGGCTCGGTGGCGCAATGGGTGCTGTTCCGCCTCGATGGCGGCATCGACCATATCCTCGTCGACGAGGCGCAGGACACCTCGCCCGGCCAGTGGCAGGTGATCGAGCGGCTGGCCGACGAATTCACCGCCGGCGAGGGCGCGCGCGAGGCCGCCCGCACCATCTTCGTCGTCGGCGACCGCAAGCAGTCGATCTACTCGTTCCAAGGCGCCGATCTGCACCGCTTCGAGGCGATGCGCACCCTGTTCACCGAGAAATTCGCCGCCATCGAGCGGCCATTGCGCAGCGACGTGCTGCAACATTCGTTCCGCTCCGCCCCGGCGGTGCTGCAACTGGTGGACGAGACCTTTGCCGGCGCGGGCGCGGTCGGCCTCGGCGGCGCGCCCGAGCATATCGCCTTCCATCAGGCGATGCCCGGCCGCGTCGATCTGTGGCCCGCCATCGCGAGGCCCGAGGATGCGCCCGAGGGCGAATGGGACGATCCCGTCGACCTGCCCGGGCGCGAGGATGCCGATGTGATCCTCGCGCGCACCATCGCCGCCGAGATCCGGGCGATGATAGAGGGCGGGCAGCGCCTGCCCGACGGCAAGGGCGGGTCGCGCCCCCTCGACGAGGGGGATTTCCTGATCCTCGTACAGCGCCGCGCCTTCCTGTTCGGCGAGATCATCCGCGCCTGCAAGGCGGCGGGGCTGGCCGTCGCCGGCGCGGACCGGCTGCGTCTGGGGGCCGAGATCGCGGTGAAGGACATCGTGTCGCTGCTGACCTTCCTTGCGACCCCCGAAGACGATCTGTCGCTCGCCGAGGCGCTGCGCTCGCCGCTGTTCGGCTGGACCGAGGCCGAGCTTTACGCCCTCGCGCAGCCCCGCAAGGGCTATCTGTGGCCGGCGCTGCGCGAACGCGGACCCGAAGACCCGAACGTCGCGATCATTCAGGATCTGCTTGGCCAGACCGATTTCCTGCGCCCGTTCGACCTGATCGCGCGGATCCTGAACCGCCACGGCGGCCGCGGCCGGCTGATCGCGCGTCTCGGCCCGGAGGCCGAAGACGGCATCGACGAGCTGGTGCAGCAGGCCCTTGCCTACGAGATGACCGAGATCCCCAGCCTGACCGGCTTCCTCGGCTGGCTCGGCGCGGATGACATCGAGGTCAAGCGCCAGATGGAGAACGAGGGCCGCACCATCCGGGTGATGACGGTGCATGGCTCTAAGGGGTTGGAATCGCCGGTGGTGATCCTGCCCGATACCGCGAAACCGCATCGCTCACCGGCAGGGTCGTCGGTGTTTGAAACGGCGGCGGATCAGGCGCCGGCCGTCGCACTGTGGAAGGGCGGGCCGATGCCGGCGGCGCTGCGCACCCTCTCCGACGACGAGGCGACCCGCATCCGCGAAGAGAAGATGCGCCTGCTTTATGTCGCGCTGACCCGGGCCGAAAGCTGGCTGATCGTCGCCGCGGCGGGCGAGACCGGCGAGGGCGAGGAAAGCTGGTATGCGCTGGTCGAGGGCGCGATGGCGCGCCTCGGCGCGGGCGAGGCCGAGGGCATCTCGCCGCGCCTGCGCGAGATCGGCGTGTTGCGCCGCCATGCCTCGGGCGACTGGCCGGAACCCGCCGGGGCCGAAGCCCACGCTGCCGCCGCGCAGCCCGAACTGCCCGGCTGGCTGTTCACCCGCCCCGAAGCGCCCCCGCGGCCCGAGGCGACCCTCTCGCCCTCGGACCTCGGCGGGGCAAAGGCGCTGCCGGGCGAGGATGCGACCGAGGGCCCGGACGAGGCCGCAGCGCTGCGCCGTGGCCGGCAGTTGCATCTGCTGTTGGAACATCTGCCCGCCGAGGCGCCCGAAGCCCGCCCCGAGCGCGCACACGCGCTGCTGTCGACCGGGCCGGACCGGACCGAAGACATCGCGCCGCTCCTCGCCACGGCCGAAAGGGTGATCGCCGCGATCGCCGCGAGCGGCTTCGATCTGGCGGCATCGCTCGCCGAGGTCGAGGTGACGGCGACGCTCGATGCGCTTCGCGGTCGGGTGCTGCGTGGCGCGATCGACCGGCTGTGGGTGACGCCTGCGAAGATCCACGTCCTCGATTACAAGTCGAACCGGGTGGTGCCCGGGACCGCGGCCGAAGTGCCGCTTGGCATCGTGCGCCAGCTTGCCGCCTATCGCGCCATGCTGGCCGGGATCTATCCGGGCCGCGAGATCGCCTGCACCGTCGTGTGGACCGAAACCGCCACCCTGACCGAGCTGCCCGCCGCGCAGATGGAGGAAGCTCTGTCCGGCCTTTGATGCCGGCCCTTGGCCCGGCCGGGCAGCGGCTCTGCGCCATCTGACCTTGCCATCTGACCTTGACGGCCAAGGGGGGGCTGCCTACCTATTCGGACAAGCGAATATCGAGGAGAGATCCGTCATGTCCATCGTTCATGTCACCGACGCCACTTTCGATCAGGAAGTGCGTCACTCCACGGTTCCGGTTGTCGTCGACTTCTGGGCGGAATGGTGCGGCCCGTGCCGCATGATCGGCCCGTCGCTCGAGGAACTGGCCAAGGAATACGACGGCAAGGTCAAGATCGCCAAGGTCAACGTCGACGAGAACCCGGAAAGCCCCGCCACCATGGGCGTGCGTGGCATTCCGGCGCTGTTCCTGTTCAAGAACGGCAAGATCGTGTCGAACAAGGTCGGGGCCGCGCCGAAAGCCGCGCTGAAGGCGTGGATCGACTCGGCCGTGTGAGCCGCACGGCCATTGAAACAGGGAAAGGGCGCCTTCGGGCGCCCTTTTTCGTGCCATGCGACCGCCCCCGGACCGGACAGCTCAGATCGGCCAGCCGTTGCGGCGCAGCACGTCGAGAATACGTGCCTCGCAGTCGCCGCTGCCGGCATTGATCGCCTGCTCGCGCAGGAACCAGAACAGGTAGCGGGCGAACTCCGGCGACGGGCGGGGGGCGAAGGCCGCATCCAGACCGTCGCGCGGAACGCTGGCGGCGATGTGATGGAAATCCGCCCCGGCAAACAGCAACGCGGGCTTTTCCAGCATATATCCCTCGAAGGCGAGGGCACTGTTCTCGGTCGCGACAGCGTGGCAGCCCGGCAGGGCCTCCGGCGCACCCGAGCTCGCAAGGCTCAGCCGTGGCGCGCGGGAAACCAGCGCATCGAGCGCGGCGCGCTCCTCGGCGGAGTAGACCTCGCGCGGGTGCAGGAAAGCACGCAGCGGCCGGTCGGTCCGCGCCAGAAGCGTCTCCAGCATGGCGACGGGGCTCATCGACTGAAAGCTGCGCTGCTGCGTCAGCCGGCCCTGCAGCGGCACGAGAAGATAGCCTTCGTCGCGGATCCGTGGCGGATCGGGCCAGAGCCGGTGCCGCAGCTGCGCGACAAAGCGGCGCGCCGGTTCGGCCGGCACATCCCCGGGGCGGAACGGCGCCTGCGCCACGGGCCACAGCCAGCGCGCGGCCTGCGCCTCGATGTGCCAGAACGCACCGACATAGGTGCGCCGGCAGGTCAGTGCGCGCTCGTGCGTAGGTTCTTCCATGTGATAGAGCGCATATCCCGGCCGTCCGGGGGCCGCGAGACGGTTCGCGAGGCTGTCGGGTTCGGCCGTGACCTGCCAGCCCTGCCCCCGCACCGCCGCGACCAGCCGTCCGAAGAACGTGTGCTCGCCGCGGCGCAGACGGGCCAGCGTCGCCGGGTCGAGGTAAAGCGTCAGGAGGCGGGTCTGTCGCATGTTCCGAGCCTAGACCGGCATCGCCGGTCAGGTCAAAGGGTTGCACGGCGCGGCGGGCACGCTCATATCAACGGCGACGATCACAGTGAACGAACGGCGGAAAAGATGGCGGAGGACAAGTTTCCCGGCTGGCATGGCACGACGATCATCGGCGTGCGCAAGGGCGGCCGGGTGGTGGTGGCGGGCGACGGGCAGGTGAGTCTGGGCAACACCGTCATCAAGGGCACCGCGCGCAAGGTGCGCCGCCTGACGCCGGGCGGGCGCGATGTGGTGGTGGGCTTCGCCGGCTCGACCGCCGATGCCTTCACCCTGGTCGAACGGCTGGAGAAGAAGCTCGAGGCGGCGCCCGGACAGCTCGCCCGCGCCTGCGTCGAACTCGCCAAGGACTGGCGGATGGACAAGTATCTGCGCAACCTCGAAGCGATGCTGATCGTGACCGACGGCAAGGATCTGTTCGTGCTGACGGGTGCCGGCGACGTGCTGGAACCCGAGCATGACATCGCCGCCATCGGTTCGGGCGGAAATTACGCGCTCGCCGCGGCACGGGCGCTGATGGACACCGACCTCGACGCCGAGGCGATCGCGCGCAAGGCGATGGCGATCGCGGCCGAGATCTGCGTCTTCACCAATGGCAACGTGACGGTGGAGACCATCGGTGGCTGATCTGACCCGCGAAGACCTGCGCGCCGCCGTGGCCGCGGGCTACCTGACCGAGGCGCAGGCCGCCAACGTCCTCGCCCTCGCGCAGACCCGCGCCGGCACCCGCATCCCCGAGGACGAACCCTTCGAGCTGTTCCGCGGCTTCGCCGAGATCTTCGTCGCCGTCGGGCTGTCGATCCTGTTCCTCGGCGCTTTCGGCTTCCTGCAACTGATCGGCCGGCCGGCACTGCTGTCGGGGCTGTGCGCCGTGCTGGCCTGGTGGCTCGCGCGCTATTACACGCTGAAACGGCGGATGATGCTGCCTTCCATCGTGCTCGTTCTGGTCTATGGCGCGGGCGTGCTGGGCATGTTCGGCGTGCTGATCTGGCGGCAATACGGGCTGAGCCACGGCACCACCGAACCCGCCGCACTGGTCCTCGTGGCGACGGGGCTGGCGCTGCTGGCGTGGTTTCGCGTGTTCCGCCTGCCGTTCTCGATGTTCCTCGTCGGGCTGACCGGCCTTGCGCTGGTGCTGGTGGTGACCCGCACGCTGATCCCCGGTGTCGGCTTCGGCGATTACACCGATGCCTTCGATCTGCGCCACGGTTCGGGCCTCGCCTTCGGCACGCTGGCCTTCGGGCTGATCGCCTTCGTCGTGGCGATGAGCTTCGACATGCGCGATCCTCATCGCCTCGGGCGGACTGCCGCCTCGGGCTTCTGGCTGCATCTGCTGGCGGCGCCCGCGCTCGTCAACACCGTGGCGCTGACCTTCTGGAACATGGGGCCGGGGCTCGGTTACGGGCTGCTTGCGGCGGCGCTCGCGCTGATCTCCATGCTGGCGCTGGTGATCGACCGGCGGTCCTTCCTGACGGCGGGGATCGGCTATCTGATCTTCCTCGTCGCCTATGTCGCGGGCGGGCCGGGCGATCCGCGTTCCTGGGCCTGGGTGCTGCTGCTCACCGGCCTCGGGCTGACGCTGCTCGGCACCTACTGGACCGCGCTGCGCGCCCGTCTGATGCGCGCCCTTCCCGATTTTCCCGGCAAGCGCCGGCTCCCCCCTTATGCGGAGTGATCCATGTCCGATCTGACCCCTCGTGAAATCGTTTCCGAACTCGACCGCTTCATCGTCGGTCAGGCCGAGGCCAAGCGCGCCGTCGCCGTGGCGCTGCGCAACCGCTGGCGCCGTGCCCGTCTGGCCCCCGAGATGCGCGAAGAGGTCTATCCGAAGAACATCCTGATGATCGGCCCGACCGGCGTCGGCAAGACCGAAATCTCGCGCCGCCTAGCCCGTCTGGCACAGGCGCCCTTCCTCAAGGTCGAGGCCACCAAGTTCACCGAGGTCGGCTATGTCGGCCGCGATGTCGAGCAGATCATCCGCGACCTGACCGAAGTCGGCATGACCGAGACCCGCGCGCGGATGCGCGAAGAGGTCCGCGCCCGCGCCCGTCAGGCGGCCGAGGACCGGGTGATCGCCGTGCTCGCCGGCACCGACGCGCGCGAGGCCACGCGCGAGATGTTCCGCACCCGGCTGCGGGCGGGCGAACTCGACGACAAGCAGATCGAGATCGAGGTGGCCGAGCCTGCCGCCGCGCCGCAGGCCGGGGTGTTCACCGCGCCCGGGATGGAAAACCAGATGCAGGGGCTTCAGGATCTGTTCAAGGCCTTCGGCGGCCAGCGCCGCAGCCGGCGCAAGATGAGCGTGGCGGAATCCTATGACGTGCTGATCTCGGAAGAGGCGGACAAGCTCCTCGACGACGAGGCGGTGCGCGCCACCGCCCTTGAGGCGGTCAGCCAGTCCGGCATCGTCTTCATCGACGAGATCGACAAGGTGGCCGCCCGCGCCGAGGCGCGCGGCGCCGATGTCTCGCGCGAAGGCGTGCAGCGCGACCTGCTGCCGCTGATCGAGGGCACCACCGTCTCGACGAAATACGGCCCCGTGCGCACCGACCACATCCTGTTCATCGCCTCGGGCGCGTTCCATATCGCCAAGCCCTCGGATCTGCTGCCGGAACTGCAGGGCCGGCTGCCGATCCGGGTCGAACTCGACGCGCTGACCGAGGCCGATTTCGTCCGCATCCTGACCGAGACCGACAACGCCCTGACCCGTCAATACACCGCCCTGATGGAGACCGAGGGCGTTTCCGTCACCTTCACCCCCGACGGGATCGAGGCCCTCGCCCGCATCGCCGCCGAGGTCAACCGCTCGGTCGAGAACATCGGCGCGCGGCGGCTGTATACGGTGATGGAGCGCGTGTTCGAGGAGCTGTCCTTCGTCGCGCCGGACCGCGCGGGCCAGTCGGTGACGGTCGATGCCGGCTTCGTCGAGGCCAATCTCGGCGCATTGTCGCGCAGCACCGACCTCAGCCGCTACGTGCTGTAAACCGCCTGTTCACACCCGCCGGGGGCTTGGCCCGGGGGCGGAACATGCTACCCTGAGCGCCCGGAAAGGGGCCAAGCCGTGCGCAAGATCGTCCTCGTCGTCCTGATCGTCCTCGGCGCCTGCTCGCCGCGCGCCGAACTGGCGGGCGGCGCCTTGCCGGATGCGCGGGTGATCCCGGTGTTCGTGGGCTCCACCCGCGTCCCCGATCCCGCGACCGGAGATTTCGCCGACGTCGGCCGCAGCGAAACGCTGACGCTTGGCCGCTATGACGTGGCGATCCCTCCCGACCACCGGCCCGGCACCCTCACCGTGCCGGTCCCCGGCAAGACCCCCGACCCGAAACACGATTTCCTCCTGGCCGATTCGCGGATCTACCCCGGCCCCGCCGCCTTCCGCGCCGACCTCGCCCGCCGCATCGCCGCGAACCATGGCGAGGCGGTGGTCTTCGTGCATGGCTACAACACCAATTTCGCCGAGGGGCTCTATCGCTTCGCCCAGATGTCAGCCGATTTCGGGCTGCCCGGGGCGACGGTGCACTACGCCTGGCCCTCACGCGCGCAGGTGATGGGCTACGCCTACGATCAGGATTCGGCGCTGTTCGCCCGCGACGGGCTGACCGCGCTCCTGCGCATGGTGCGCGATGCGGGCGCGCGGCGGATCGTGCTGGTCGGCCATTCGATGGGCGGCTTCCTGACGATGGAAGCGCTGCGCCAGCTTTCCATCGCGGGCGACCGCACCACCCTCGACAGGATCGGCGCGGTAATCCTGATCTCGCCCGACATCGACACCGACCTGTTCCGCATCGAGGCGCACCGGATCGGCCGCCTGCCGCAACCGTTCATCGTTTTCACCTCGCAAAGCGACAAGGCGCTGAACATCTCAGCCCATATGCGCGGCGAATCCGCACGCCTCGGCAATCTGCACGACATTTCGCGGCTCGCCGATCTGAAGGTGACGCTGATAGACACGGCCCGGTTCGACACGCAGGGCGGGCATTTCAACGTCGCCAACTCGCCTGAACTGATCCGCCTGCTGCGCAACTGGTCGGGCCTCGCGCGCGTGCTCGCCGGCGAACAGGCGAGCCACCGCGACCCCTTCGCGAGTGTCGTTCTCAGCGTGCAGAACGCCACCCAGATCGTGCTGAACCCGATCGAGAAGATCGGCACGGCGATCGACGCGCACTGACCGCCAGCACCGCCCTCGCCCTTTCGATTCGCCGCAAATATCCCGGGGGTGAATTGCCCCGCAGGGGCAAGAGGGGGCAGAGCCCCCCTTCCCCGGCCGCCCTCAGCGCAACCGCCGCAGATAGATGTAATAGGCCCCCGCCCCGCCGTGCTTCAGATGCGCCTCGGTGATCTGCAAGATCGCCGCGCTCAGCGGCGGCAGGCGCAGCCACTGCGGCACCTGATGGCGCAACACGCCGACCCGCGTCGGGATCGGGCCGGTGTCCTCGCGATGCTTGCCCTTGCCGGTGATGACCAGAATCAGCCGGCAGCCCCGGTCCTGCGCGCTCAGCACGAAGCGGATCAGCTCGGGATGCGCCTCGGCGAGCGTCATCCCATGCAGATCGAGCCGCGCCTCGGGCTCCATCTTGCCGCGCAGCATGGCACGGTGCGCCTTGCGGTCCATCGCCACCGGCTGGGCCGCCAGCCCCGCCCCGATGGAGGGCGCCAGATCGTGCCCCGGCAGCCGCGGGCGGGCCTGCTCGCCGACGCGAAAGATCTGCGCGAAGCTCGGCTCGGGCAGGCGCGCCGCCGGATCCGGCCGCACCGGCACCGGGTCGGCCTCCGCCGGACGCGACACCCGCACCGGATGCAGCGCCTGCGCCGAGGCCGCCACCTTCTGCCACAGCTCGCGTTCTTCCTCGCTCAGCCCGCGCCGCCGTTTCATGTCCGCCTCTTCAGCACGATCATCGAGCCATTGTGGCGCACCGCCCCCGCGGCCGCCCCCGCCTCGGGGCCGGAGCCGAAGAACAGATCGCCCCGCCCCGCCCCGCGAATCGCCGTCCCGGTATCGAGCGCGAAGGTCAGCCGCCGCCCGAAGGCCGCGCAATCCACCCAGACCGGGCTGCCGAAGCTCACCACCGCCGGATCGACCGCCAGCGTGCGCCCCGCCATCACCGGCAGCCCCGCCGCCCCGACCGGGCCCGACAACGCCGGCAGATCGAGCGCACGGAAGAACACGAAGGACGGATTGTGGTTCAGCAGGCCCTGCAGCTCGTCCGGATGCGCCCCGGCCCAGTCCCGGATGCGCTCGGGCGACATGCCGTCCTTTGCCACGCCGCGCCGGATCAACTCTGCCCCGATGGAGCGATACGGATGGCCGTTCTTCGCTGCGAAGCCGAGACGCAGCGACGATCCATCCGTCATCTTCAGCCGGACGGAGCCCTGAACCTGCGCGAAGAAGGCATCGAGAGGGGTCTCGACCCAGGCGATCTCGTGACCGTCGAGAAGATGGCGCGCGGCGATCTCGGCACGGGTGAACCATTTCGCCGGCGGCTTCAGACCGGGGGGCACGGCGTAAAGCGCGGCGCGGAACCGCTCCGTGCGCACCGGCGAGCCGGCGATCTCGGGTTCGTAATATCCGGTATAAAAGGCCTTGCCGGCGGGCACGACCTCATAGGGGTCGAACAGCAGCTCGAAGGCCTCGCGCGGGGTCGGGTGGACGCGGGCGATGTCGCTCAGCCCGATCAGATGCGCGCTGACGGAAAACGCCGCCCAGGCGGCGGCGTGATCCTCGGTCTCCCAGCCGGGGATGTCGGTCCAGGAAACCCGCCGCATCGCCTAGCCGCCGGTCGCGGCCAGCACCCAGTTCGGATCGGCGCTGCCCATGGTGCGCGAGAAGGTCCAGACGTCGCGCTGCTTGCGCGGCATCTTCGGGTCGCCCTCGACCACGGTGCCGCTGGCATCCTTCGCGGCGGAAATCAGCTCGGCCCCGAAACGGATGGTGATCTCCGCGAGATTGCTGCCACGGTCGAAACTTGCCGCGCTCAGCGTCAGCTCCGTCAGCCCCATGAAATCGGCGTGGATATCGAGACCCTTCGCCTTGCGCTCGGCCACTGCGGCATCGAACGCGCCGGCCACCTCGGGAGACAGGAAGCTGCGCACCTTGTCGATCTCGCCGGTCTCGAAGGCCATCAGGATCATCTCATAGGCCTGACGCGCGCCCTTGAGGAACTCCGACACCGAGAATGACGGCTCCACCAGCTTCATCGCGGTCAGCGCCTTCGCCGCGTCCGAATCCTCGGCCACGTGGTCGGTGATGTCGGTATCGGGGCCGTTCTCGACGACCTCAAAAGCCTGCCGTTCGACGGGCCGGGGCACCTCGGGCGGGGCCACCGGCTTCTCGAACCCGTCGCGGGTGCCGAGCACGCTGCGCAGGCGCAGGATCAGGAAGATCGCGACCGCCGCGAGAACGACGAGTTTGATGACGGCATCCGACATGGGTGAGTTTCCGTTTCTGCACTGCTGGTATTTCAACCTGCTCCACTTATGTATGACAGGGGCGCGATCAAGTCCACCGGCGCCCGGAGAGTGTCATCATGCCGCTTTTGCTGGCCATCATCGCCTTGCCGCTGATCGAGATCGCGCTGTTCGTCGTGATCGGGGGCGCCATCGGTCTCGGTCCGACGCTGGCCTTCGTGCTGGCGTCTTTCCTGCTCGGCGGGTGGGTGATTCGCTCGCAGGGAGAGCGTGCACGCAACGAGTTGCGCAAGGCCGCGGCAGGGGCGGCCTCGGGGGCGCCGGGCGTCGATCCGACAGGGCCACTGGCCCGCGGGGCGGCCTCGGTGCTGGCGGGGGTGCTGCTGATGGTGCCGGGCTTTCTGACCAGCGCGCTCGGCCTTGTGCTCATGATCCCGGCGGTGCCCGAAATGATCCTGCGCGCGCTCGCCAGCCGGGTCACCGTGGCAGGGTTCGGCGTCTCGGGCACCGGCTACGCGCGTCCGCGCCCGGCCGAGGACGACATTCTCGAAGGCGAGTTCCACGAAGTGCCCCCCTCGCAGCTGCCACGCCGGAACGGTTCCGGCTGGACCCGTGACTGAGGACGATTGCTGTCCGCAACGATTGAGGCGCGCCCGCACGGGTGCTACAGCTTATCGTGACCAGTCTGGAGAACACGATGACCGAAGAGACCACCGGCGACGCCTCGGCCCAGCCGCAGATGAAGATGAGCATCCTCGCGCAGTTCGTGCGCGATCTGTCGTTCGAAAACGCCGTCGCCCTGAAGGGGATGCAGGCCCCCGAGGTCCAGCCCGAAATTCAGGTGCAGGTCAGCCTCGACGCCCGCCGTCGTCCGGTCGACAATCAGTATGAAACCATCATGAAGCTGCGCCTGACCTCGACCAACAAGGTCGACAACGCGACGCTTTACCTGCTGGAACTGGAATACGGCGGCATTTTCCACATCGAGGGCGTGCCCGACGACCAGATGCACCCGTTCCTGCTGATCGAATGCCCGCGTCAGCTGTTCCCCTTCGTGCGCCGGATCGTATCGGACGTGACGCGCGACGGCGGCTTCCCGGCGTTCAACCTGGAACCCATCGACTTCGTGGCGCTCTATCGCGCCGAGATGGCGCGCCGCGCCGAGGCTCAGGCCCCCCAGCACCTGTCCTGAGACATTTCCCGGGGCGCGCGCACCCCACGCCCCGGTCAGGTTCCGCCCGCCCGGTCGTGCGCCCCGCACGGCCGGGCGGTTTGCGTCAGAGCCGCGAAATGGGCGGAAATTCGCAGCCGGGGGCCCGTTCCTCTGGTATTCCCCGGCCATTCCGGCATTCTGGGAAAAACAATCCGAAAGGGGCAGCAGTGACGGTTCGGAGGACATGGGCGACCGCGCTGGTCTGTGCGCTGGCGGGGGCAGCGACCGTCGGCGGCGCGATGGCGGGCGACAACGCGACCGGGGACAAGACAGCGCCATCCGCCCCGAAAGAACCGGCACCGCGCGGGCTGGTTGCCTTCTCCGCCCCCGGGGCGGATGAGGATCTTGCCCGGCAGCTTGGCGATGTCTCGCTGGTGCGCGCTGCGGGGGCGGCAAAGACCCCCAATCCGCAGGATCTGTTCACCTCGGCACGGGCCGATTACGCCCGGCTTCTGGGGGTGCTTTACAGCGAAGGCTATTACTCCGGCGTCATCACCATCCACATCGACGGCAAGGAAGCCGCCGATATCCAGCCGATGGACGCCCCCGAGACGATCCACGCCATCGATGTCAGCGTGACCCCGGGGCCGCGGTTCCATTTCGTGCGCGCAGGCGTCACGCCGCTTGCGGCGGGAACCGCGCTGCCCGCCGATTACGCCGAAGGGCGGATCGCGCGCTCGGGTGCGATCCTCGATGCCGCGAGCGCAGGCGTGGCACGCTGGAAGGAAGAGGGCCACGCCAAGGCCACCGTCGCCGACAAGAGGATTGTCGCTGACCACCGCAAGAACACGGTCGATTCGGTGATCGTCCTCGATCCCGGCCCGGTGGTGCATTTCGGCGATCTGAAGGCGACGGGAAACAAGAAGCTGCGCACCGACCGGCTGCTGGCCATCGCGGGCTTTCCGACCGGCAAGAAATACACCCCCGAGCGGCTGGCCGAGGTGCAGACCCGGCTGCGCCGCACCGGGATCTTCAGCTCTGTCACCCTGACCGAGGCCGAGAGGCTGCGCGCGGGCGATGTGCTCGACTATGACCTCGCGGTGGCCGAGGACAAGCCCCGCCGCATGGGCGCGGGCGCCGAGATCGGCACCTCGGACGGGCTGGCTCTGACCGGCTACTGGATGAACCGCAACCTCTGGGGCGGCGGCGAGCGGCTGCGCATCGACGCCGACATCAAGGGCATCGGGGGCTCGAACAGCGCAGGGGCGACGGATTACTCGATCGGGGCGCGCATCGACCGGCCCGCAACGCTTTCGCCCGACACCTCGGCCTATGTGCTGACCAAGGCCTACAAGACCACCGAGGAAGACTATACCGAATGGGGCAGCCAGATCGGCGGCGGCCTGACCCATGTGTTCAGCGACCGGCTGACCGGCGAATCGGGCACGGCCTATATCTGGTCGAAGGTGAAGGACGACTATGGCAACACCATCTTCCGCCAGATCGCCTTTCCGAACAGCCTGACCTGGGACAACCGCGACGACAAGACCGATGCCAAACGCGGATATTACGGGCTGCTGCGCGCCACGCCGTTCTACGGGCTGGGGCAGACGACCGGCTCGGGGATGCAGCTGGTGGCGGATTTCCGCGCCTACAAGGCCCTCGGCACCGAGGAGCGGCTGGTGCTGGCCGGGCGCGGCCAGTTCGGCGCGGTCTACGGGCCGAGCCTCGGGCGCACGCCGCGCAGCTACCTGTTCTATTCGGGCGGCGGCGGCACGGTGCGCGGCCAGCCCTATCAGTCGCTCGGCGTGAACGAGCTGTATGACGGCCAGCTGAAAACCGGCGGGATGCAGTTCATCGGCTACACCGGCGAAGCGCGCTACGGGTTGACCGACAAGGTTGGCGTGGTCGCCTTCTACGACGCCGGCTTCATTTCCAGCAACGACCTGTTCGGGCGCGATGGCGAATGGCAGTCGGGTGCGGGCCTCGGGCTGCGTTACAAGACCCCGATCGGCCCGATCCGGCTCGACGTCGCGGTGCCGGTGCAGGGCAGCACCGGGGGCGGCGTGCAGCTGTATCTCGGCATCGGGCAGGCATTCTGATGGCGGGGCGGATGATACGGAGACTTCTGGTTGCGGCGCTGCTGCTCGCGCCCGTCCCCACGATGGCCGAGGACACCCCTCCCCCCGCGGCGCAGGTGCAGCCCCCCGCCGCCGAGGACGCAGCGCAATCGGCGCAGGACCGCGACTGGCTGACCGGGATGATCGAGGACAAGCTGTCAGGCGACGGACGGCAGATTCGCGTCGACGGGTTCCGGGGCGCGTTTTCCTCGAAGGCAACCTTCGATCAGCTGACGGTCTCGGACGCGAGCGGCCCCTGGCTGACGATCCGCGGCGGCACCATGTCCTGGAGCCGCGCGGCGCTGCTGACCGGCAAGGTCGAGATTTCCGAGCTGACGGCGACCGAGATCGACATCGACCGCCGCCCCGAGACCCCGGCCTCGGCCATGGCCCCCGCGCCCGAGGCGAAACCGTTCCGCCTGCTGCCGGACCTGCCGGTCTCGGTCAACATCGGCAAGCTGAGCGTGGGCAAACTCGCCCTCGGGGCACCGGTGCTGGGCGAGGCGGTGACGCTGACGCTCGACGGCAACCTGTCGCTGTCGGGAACCGATGCGAAAGCGAAGCTCGCGATGACGCGACTCGACGGGACAAAAGGCAGTTTCTCGTTCACCGGCGGGTATTCCGAAGGCAAGCGTCAGCTGTCGGTCGATCTTCTGGTCGACGAGGGTCAGGGCGGGCTGGTGTCGAAACTGGCGAAGCTGCCGGGCAGCCCGGCGCTGACGCTGGCGGTGGCGGGCAGCGGGCCGCTCGATGCTTTCTCCTCCGACGTGGTGCTGAGCACCGACAGTCAGCCTCGGGTGACCGGCAAGGTGACGCTGAGCGCCGCCGCCCCGGCCGCGGACGGCACGAAGGGTCAGGGCTTCGCCGTCAATCTGGCGGGCGATCTGACGCCGCTTCTGCCCGACGAATACCGCGATTTCTTCGGCACGCAGTCGAAGCTCTCGGCGACCGGCGTGTCGATGCCCGACGGCAGCTTCTCGCTCTCCGATCTGACGGTGGCGAGCCAGGCGCTGAACGTGCAGGGGCGGCTGGCCACGCTGCCCTCGGGGATGCCCGACAGTTTCAGCCTGAACGTCGCCCTCGGATCCGAGGACACGGCGGCAGCGCCGGTGCTGCTGCCGGTCTCCGGCCCCGAGACGCGGGTGCAATCGGCGACTCTGCGGCTGTTTTACGACCGCAGCCGCGGTCAGGGCTGGACGCTGAGCGGCGTGCTGAACGGGCTGAGCCGCGCCGATCTGGCGCTCGGCCAGGTGAAGCTGGCCGGCAACGGCCTCGTATCGCTGGCCGAGCAGACCGACGCGGCAAGCGGACGGATCAATTTCAATGTCACCGGCCTCGCCCCCGCCGATCCGGCGCTGGCCGAGGCGGTGGGGCCCACCCTTGACGGTTCGACCGTGTTCGACTGGACGAGCACGCATCCGCTGAACCTGACCAATCTGGTGCTGAACGGCCGCGATCTGGCGCTGACCGGCGCGGTCTCGATCGGCAATCTGGCGGAGGGCATCGACATCATGCCCGATCTGGTGCTCGATGCGCGCGACCTGCGCCATTACGCGGCGCTGACGGGCCGGCCGCTCGCGGGGGCGATCGAGGGCACGGTGAAGGGGAAATTGACCGCGCTGAGCGGGGCGTTCGACCTCGACGCCTCGCTGAGCGGGCAGGACCTTAAGACCGGTATCGCCGAGAGCGATGCGCTGCTGAGCGGACGGTCCCAGATCGAGGTCTCGGCCGCGCGCGACGAGACCGGGCTGACGATCCGCCAGTTCAGCGCCAATGCCCACACCCTCAGCGTCACCGCCGCGGGCGTTCTGGCCACCGGGGCAAGCGATCTGACCGCCGAAGTGGCGCTGCGCGACCTCGGCTCGCTCGGCGGGCGCTATCGCGGCTCGGCCGATCTGAAGGCCAGTATCCTGGATGTGGACGGCGAAAGGCGCTACACGCTCGACGGCACCGCGACGAACCTCGCCTTCGGGCAGGAGACGGCGGACCGGCTTCTGGCCGGCAACACCGTGGTGACGGCGCGGGCGGCGACGCGCGACGGGGTAACCCGGCTGACAGCGCTGAACCTGCAAAACCCGCAGCTGAGCGCGAAGGCCGAAGGCACCAGTGCCACCGCAGTGCGGCTGAGCGCGCGACTGGCGAACATCGGACTGATCACGCCCAAGTATTCCGGCCCCGTCACGGTCGAGGGCACGCTTGGCCAGCAGGGCAGCAACTACGCGCTCGATCTGAAGGCCGGGGGTCCGGGCGGTCTGCAGGCGGTGGTCGCGGGCACCGTCGCGGGCAATCTGGCGACCACCGACCTGACGATCCGCGGCAAGGCGGACACGGCGCTCGCGAACAATTTCATCGACCCGCAATCGGTCGAGGGCACGGTGTCCTTCGATCTGAAGATGCAGGGCAAGCCCGGGCTGAATGCGCTGTCGGGCCGGATCGAGGCACCGAATGCCAGCCTGAACGTGCCGGCGGCCTCGCTGGCGCTGCAGAACATCCGGCTGGTCGCGACGCTTGGCGGGGGCAAGGTCACGCTCGACACCAGGGCGGCGATCAAAGGCGGCGGCTCGCTGACGCTGAGCGGCCCGGTCACCCTGACAGCCCCGTTCCAGAGCAACCTGAAACTCGTTCTCAGCCAGACGCGGCTGCGCGATCCGGAGCTTTACGACACCCGGATTTCCGGCACGCTCGGCATCGCGGGGCCGCTGGCGGGGGGCGCGGCGATCACCGGCCGGCTCAGCCTCGGCACCACCGAGATCCGGGTGCCGAGCAGCCTCGGCGGAACGGCCGAGATCCCCGACATCTCCCATCGCGGCGCGCCCGTGAAAGTGACCCGCACGCTGAGCCGGGCGGGGCTGCTGCACATGGGCGGCGAGGGCAGCCGGGGCGCGGCGGTGTCCTACCGGCTCGATGTCACCATCGACGCGCCGAACCAGGTCTATGTGCGCGGCCGCGGCCTCGATGCGGAACTCGGCGGCTCGCTGAGACTGACCGGAACGACGGCGAATATCGTGCCGGTCGGGCATTTCACGCTGGTGCGCGGCCGGCTTGACGTGCTGGCGAAGCGCTTCACGCTGACTGACGGGCAGGTGGCGATGCAGGGCACGCTGACGCCCTGGCTCCTGTTCGTCGCCACCGCCAACCAGGAAGACACCACGATCACCATCCAGCTGGAGGGCGAGGCGACGCAGCCGAAGCTGACGCTGACCTCTTCGCCCGAGCTGCCCGAGGACGAGATCCTGGCGCGACTGCTGTTCAACAAGGGCCTGACCAACCTGTCGGCGCTGCAGGCGGCGCAGCTCGCCTCAGCGGTGGCGACGCTGGCGGGCAAGGGCGGCGACGGGATCATCGCGAAGCTGCGCAAGAACTTCGGCATGGACGATCTGGATGTCGGCACCGACGACAATGGCAATACCTCGCTGCGGGCGGGGCGGTATCTGTCGAAGAAGGTTTACAGCGACGTAGCGGTCGACAGCCTCGGACAAACCGAGCTGAACCTGAACCTCGACATCAACTCGCATGTGACGGCGCGCGGCACTGTCGGATCGGGCGGGGACAGCAGCGTCGGGCTGTTCTTCCAGAAGGATTACTGAACCGGCGGAAGGCGGGGGGCGAGCGGCGCCCCCTGCTCTGCTGCCCCCTGCTCTGGCCCGGCAAGATCGCGGGCGGTCCTGCGGGCCGCGCGCTGCGCCGCGGCCATCCGGCGCCGGGTGCGGCGCAGCCGCCAGCGCGCGATCTCGGCGTTCAGCGCGGCGCCCAGAAGCACCGACATCGCGCTGACGTAAAGCCACATCATCAGCGCGATCACCGCCCCGATGGAGCCGTAGATCCGATTGTAATTGCCGAAATTCGCGATGTAGAAGGTCAGCCCCAGCGAGGCCCCGCCCCACACCAGCGTGGCAAGGAACGAGCCCGCGCTGATGAAGGGATCGCGCCGGTCCGGCCGGACGTTCGGTCCGTAGCGATACAACAGCCCAAGCGCTGTGAACATCAGCAGCACCATCGCGATCCACGGCAGACCGGAGTTCAGCCATCCCGTCACCGCATGGAACGGCAGGAAGGTCACCACCACCGGCACCACCACCACCGTCGCCAGCGCCAGCAACATCACCCCCACCAGCGCCACGGTCATCACATAGCCGAACAGATAGGCGAGGACGGTGTTCCTCGGCCGCGTGCCGTGGATCAGGTTCAGCCCCTGCAACAGCGAGCCCACCCCCGCCCGCGCCGACCACAGCGCGATCAGGATCGACACGACGGCAGGCAACCCGATGCTGCCGCGCGGCCCCTGCATCAGCGCGTCGATCTGCTGGCTGAGGATCTCGAACGCCTCGGGCGGGATGAAGGTATGGGCGACCGACAGATAGGAGCGGATCGCCTCGGGGTCGGCAAAGGTGCTCCAGATCGCGAGCGTCGCCGACAGGCCCGGGAACACGGCGAGCATGGCGTAGAAAGTGACGCCGGCAGCCACCAGCATCATGTTGGTCTGGGCCAGGCGATCGACAAGCTCGATCACGAAGCGCACGGCCGGGTTGCGAAAGGGCGAGAATAGCACGGGCATGATCGCACAATGACCCGGAAGCGGGGCCGGGTGCAATCCGCTGTCTCCCGCACGATCCGCCCCCCGCGATTCCACACTGCGATCCGGCCAGATCCGAGACATTTTCAGCCGGGCAGCGAATGGCTCTTTCCGTCGGCGCGCGGACGGGCTAGCGATTGGAAAAACGTCGAATTGTCCCGGGGGAGCCCATGTCAGACCGGATCATCGCCTTCGTCGACGGGTCGATCTATTCGACCAGCGTCTGCGCCTATGCTGCCTGGGCTGCGGGAAAGCTCGGTCAGGGAGTGGACATCGTGCATGTCACCGGCCGGCGCGAGAGTGCGGCCGAGGGGCTGGGCGCGCGCTCGGCGCTGCAGGCGGAGCTTGCCGCGCTCGATGCGCAGCGCGAGCGGCTGGCGGAATCGCGCGGACGCGCGATCCTCGACGATGCCGGGGCGATGGTGCGCGATGCCGGGGTTTCCGATGTCGCGACGGAGCTTCTGGGCGGCGATCTGCTGAGCGCGCTGTCGGCGCGCGAGACCGGCGCCGGGATCGTCGTCGTCGGCAAGCGCGGCGAGGCGGCGGATTACGCGATCGGCCATCTGGGATCGAACCTCGAACGCATCGCGCGGGCGACCGCGACGCCGGTTCTGGTCGCGGCCCGCGCCTTCAGCCCGGTGCGCAAGGTGCTGGTCGCGCATGACGGGGGATCCGTCGCGCTGCGCGCGGTCGACGAGGTGGCCCGTTCGCCGCTGTTCGAGGGTGCCGAAGTGATCGTCGCCACCGTCGGCGCCGACACCCCCGAGGTGCGCCGCCGCCATGACGACGCGCTCGCCGTGCTGCGCGCCGGCGGGCTGAAGGCCGAAAGCCGGATCGTGCAGGGCCAGACGGACCTCGCGCTCGGCACGCTGGTCGAGGTCGAGGGCGTCGACATGCTGGTGATGGGCAGCTACGGCCATTCGCGGCTGCGCCGGTTCTTCATCGGCTCGACCACGGAATCGGTGCTGCTGTCGTGCAAGGTGCCGGTGCTGCTGCTGCGCTGAACCGGCCCGGTTTTCAGGGCGCGTCCGGCGTGCCCCCGAACGGCCCCGCCTCGCCGCGGGCATGGGCGAGCGCGATCTGATGCTGACGCTCGCGGAACCGCGCGCGGTCGGCCTCGGTGTATTCATCCACGCAATGCGGGCAGCACACACCGTCCTCGAAGACCGGGCTCAGCCGGTCCTCGGCCGAGATCGGGCGGCGGCAGGCGTGGCACAGTCCGTAATCGCCCTGCTTCAGCCCGTGACGCAGGCTGACCCGCCCGTCGAAGACGAAGCAATCGCCCTGCCACAGGCTTTGGTCCTCGGGGACATGCTCCAGATAATTCAGGATGCCGCCCTTGAGGTGAAACACTTCCTCGACGCCTTGCGACAGAAGGTAGTTCGTCGATTTCTCGCAACGGATGCCGCCGGTGCAGAACATCGCGACGCGCTTGTTGTGGAAGCGGGGCGCGTTTTCCTGCCACCAGGCGGGGAAGTCGCGAAAGCTGCGGGTCTTCGGGTCGATGGCGCCCGCGAAGGTGCCGATGCCGACTTCGTAATCGTTGCGGGTGTCGATCACCACGACATCGGGCTCGCGGATCAGGGCATTCCAGTCCTCGGGCGCGACGTAATGGCCCGCCCGCGCGCGCGGATCGACATCGGGCTGACCCATGGTGACGATCTCACGCTTCAGCCGCACCTTCATCCGGCCGAACGGCATCCCGGCGGCGGTGCTTTCCTTCCACTCGAGCCCGGCACAGCCCGGCAGCGCGCGGATATGGCCCAGCACGGCGTCGATCCCCTCGCGCGTGCCGGCGATGGTGCCGTTGATCCCCTCGGGCGCAAGCAGCAGCGTGCCGCGCACCCCCATGGAACAGGCAAGCCGGGCGAGCGGCGCACGCAGCGCCGCGGGGTCGTCGAAACGGGTGAAATGATAGAGTGCGGCAACGGTCAGCATGGCTCTCCCATAATCCGGCACGGCTTTCACGTGCAAGCCCGCCGGTTGCGCCCAACCGGATTGACCGCACGCCCCCCGCACCCTAGGCATGAGGCAACAGCAGGAGGGGGAACATGGCAGACGCAAGCGAAGCCCTGATCGTCATCGACATCCAGAACGATTTCTGTCCCGGAGGCGCCCTCGCGGTCGCCGGCGGCGACGAGATCGTCCCGCGCGTCAACGCGCTGATGCAGGAATATCCGGTCACCGTGCTGACCCAGGACTGGCATCCGGAGGAGCACTCCTCCTTCGCGGTGCTGCATGACGAACCGGCCTTCAGCACGGTCGAAATGCCCTACGGGGCGCAGACGCTGTGGCCGGTGCATTGCGTCTGGGGCACGCCCGGCGCGGCGTTTCACCCGGCGCTGAACGTCGATCCGGCCGATCTGATCCTGCGCAAGGGCTTTCGCGCCCATGTCGACAGCTATTCGGCCTTCTTCGAGAACGACCGCCGCACCCCGACCGGGCTTGCCGGGTATCTGCGCGAGCGGGGAATCTCGGATCTGACCTTCGTCGGCCTCGCGCTCGATTTCTGCGTCGCCTGGTCGGCGATCGACGCGGCCAAGCTCGGCTTCCGGGCACGTGTTCTCGAAGGCGCGTGCCGGGCGATCGACCTCAACGGCTCGCTTGCGGCGGCGCGCGATGCGATGCGCGCCGCGGGCGTCACCCTCGCCAAATGAAGGAGGCCACGATGGACATCGCGGCACGCGTCTACAACCACAAGTGGAAGATCGACCCGATCATCCGCTCGCTTCTGGATACCGATTTCTACAAGCTGCTCATGGCGCAGTCGGTGTTTCGCAACAAGCCCGACACGGTGGTGCGCTTCAGCCTGATCAACCGCGCCCATTCGGTGCGTCTGGCCGAGCTGATCGACGAGGGCGAGCTGCGCGAACAGCTCGATTACGCGCGCTCGCTGCGGCTGACGCGAGGCGAATCGACCTGGCTGCGCGGCAACACCTTCTACGGCAAGCGCCAGATGTTCCGCCCCGACTTCATGGAGTGGTTCGAGAACTTCCAGCTTCCGGCCTATCATCTGGAAAAGAAGGACGGCCAGTACGAGCTGACCTTCGAGGGCAAGTGGTATGAGGCGATGATGTGGGAGATCCCCGCCCTCGCCATCCTGATGGAGCTGCGCTCGCGCGCGGTGCTGAACCGGATGGGGCGGTTCGATCTGCAGATCCTTTACGCCCGCGCCATGACCCGGATCTGGGAGAAAATCGAGGCGCTGCGCGAGCTGCCCGGCCTGAAGATCGCCGATTTCGGCACCCGGCGCCGGCATGGTTTCCTTTGGCAGGACTGGACAGTGCAGGCGATGATCGAGGGGCTGGGCGATGCCGCGCAGGGCGGCGCCTTCACCGGCACCTCGAACTGTCTGATCGCGATGCGGCGCGACCTCGAGGCGGTGGGCACCAACGCCCACGAACTGCCGATGGTCTATGCCGCGCTCGCGAAGAACGACGAGGAACTGCGTCAGGCGCCCTACCGCGTCCTCGCCGACTGGCACGAGGAACACGACGGCAATCTGCGCATCATCCTGCCCGATACCTTCGGCACGAAGGGGTTTCTCGAACACGCGCCCGACTGGCTGGCCGGCTGGACCGGCATCCGCCTCGATTCCGGCGATCCGGTCGAAGGAGCGGAGACCGCGATCTCGTGGTGGAAATCGCGCGGCGAGGATCCGCATGACAAGCTGATCATCTTCTCGGACGGGCTCGACGTGGCCGAGATGGCCGCGCTGCATCACCGTTTCGCCGGGCGGGTGAAGGTCAGCTTCGGCTGGGGCACGCTGCTGACCAACGATTTCCGCGGTCTGGCGCCGAACGATTCGCTCGCGCCGTTCAGTCTGGTGTGCAAGGCGGTCTCGGCCGACGGGCATCCGACGGTGAAACTGTCGGACAATCCCGAGAAATCGACCGGCCCGGCCGAAGAGATCGACCGCTACCGCCGGGTGTTCGAGACCGGCGCACAGACCGCGCGCCCGGTCATCGTGTAACCGAACCGGCGGGCCCGAAGGCCCGCCGTTCGTGAACCTCAGATGCCGCGGATCTCGCTCAGGATCGCCTGGGTGGCGGCGAGCGGATCTTCCGCCTTCCAGATCGGACGGCCGACGACCAGATGATCGGCGCCCGCCAGCAGGGCCGAGGCCGGCGTCTCAACCCGCTTCTGATCGCCGAGCGCCGCCCCCGCCGGACGCACGCCCGGGGTGACGATCAGCTTGCCGGCCGCCTCGGGCAGCGCGCGGATCGCCGCCGCCTCGCGCGGCGAGGCGATCACGCCATCCGCCCCGGCCTCGAAGGCGCGCGCCGCGCGCTCGGTGACCAGATCGAGGATCTCGCCCTCGCGGATCAGCGCCCCGTCGAGGTCCGCCCGGTCGAGCGAGGTCAGGATCGTCACCGCCAGCACCTTCAGCCCGGTTCCCGCCGCGCCTTCCTTGGCCGACTTCACCACATAGGGGTCGCCATGCACGGTCAGGAAATCCAGATCGAACCGGGCGATGCCGCGCACCGCCGCCTCGACCGTCGCACCGATGTCGAACAGCTTCATGTCGAGGAAGACCTTCTTCCCCATGTCATGCTTCAGCTCGTTCGCCAGCGCCATGCCGCCCGCGGTCAGCATCCCCAGCCCGACCTTGTAGAACGACACGCTGTCGCCGAGCTTGCCGGCCAGATCCAGCCCCGCCAGCGCGTTCGGCACATCGAGGGCAACGATCAGCCGGTCATCGGCGGGAAGGGTCGAGGCAGGGACAGTCATGGCGGCGCTCCGGCTGGGAAGGGAAAACGGCCGCGTTGTGCCCCCGCGCCCGTCCCCGGTCAATAGACTCGGGCTTTCGCGTCGCCCGAAATATCCCGGGGTGAATTGCCCCGCAGGGGCAAGAGGGGCAGAGCCCCTTTCCACGCACGTTTTTTCATCATTTCCCGCGCCCCCCTCTTGAAGCCGCCCGCTCCCCCGACCACTTCCACAGAAAGACCCGGACCAGGGTGCGCCGCACGCGGGCACCCACAACCGCCGGGGGCTTCAAGGAAGGAGATTTCCGCATGAACATGGAAAAGTTCACGGAACGGTCGCGCGGGTTCATTCAGGCCGCCCAGACCATCGCGATGCGCGAAGGCCACCAGCGCGTGGTTCCCGAACATTTGCTGAAAGCGCTGATGGATGACGAACAGGGCCTGTCGTCCAACCTGATCCAGCGCGCCGGGGGCGAGCCCGCCCGCGTAAGGGAAGCCGTCGACCTCGCGGTCGAGAAACTGCCCAAGGTCTCGGGCGGCGACGGTCAGGTCTATGTCGAACAATCGCTGGTGCGCGTCCTCGACGAGGCCGAGCAGATCGCCCAGAAGGCGGGCGACAGCTTCGTGCCGGTCGAACGGATGCTGATGGCGCTTGCGGTGGTGAACACCCGGGCGAAGGACTGCCTCGATCAGGGCGCGATCACCGCGCAGAAGCTGAACACCGCGATCAACGACCTGAGGAAGGGTCGCACCGCCGATTCCGCCTCGGCCGAAGACGGCTATGAGGCGCTGAAGAAATATGCCCGCGACCTGACGGAAGCCGCCCGCGAAGGCAAGATCGACCCGATCATCGGCCGCGACGAGGAAATCCGCCGCGCCATGCAGGTCCTGTCGCGCCGCACCAAGAACAACCCGATCCTGATCGGCGAGCCGGGCGTGGGCAAGACCGCCATCGCCGAGGGCCTCGCGCTGCGCATCATCAACGGCGACGTGCCGGAATCGCTGCGCAACAAGAAGCTGCTCGCGCTCGACATGGGCGCGCTGATCGCCGGCGCGAAATATCGTGGCGAGTTCGAGGAACGGCTGAAGTCCATCCTGAAGGAGATCGAGGCCGCCGCGGGCGAGATCATCCTGTTCATCGACGAGATCCACACCCTCGTCGGCGCCGGCAAGACCGATGGCGCGATGGATGCCGCGAACCTGATCAAGCCGGCGCTCGCGCGCGGCGAACTGCACTGCGTCGGCGCCACCACGCTCGACGAATACCGCAAGTATATCGAGAAGGACGCCGCCCTCGCCCGCCGGTTCCAGCCGGTCATGGTCGAGGAGCCGACGGTCGAAGACACCATCTCGATCCTGCGCGGCATCAAGGAGAAATACGAACTCCACCACGGCGTGAAGATCTCGGATTCGGCGCTGGTGGCGGCGGCGACGCTGTCGAACCGCTACATCACCGACCGCTTCCTGCCCGACAAGGCGATCGACCTCGTGGACGAAGCCGCGAGCCGGCTGCGCATGGAGGTCGATTCGAAACCCGAGGAGCTTGATGCGCTCGACCGCGAGATCCTGCAAAAGCAGATCGAGGCCGAGGCCCTGAAGAAGGAAGACGACGCGGCCTCGAAGGACCGTCTCGAACATCTGGAAAAGGAACTCGCCGAGCTGAACGACAAGGCGGCCTCGATGACCGCCCGCTGGCAGGCGGAGCGTGACAAGCTGCAAAGCACGCGCAGCCTGAAGGAAGACCTCGACAAGGCGCGGGCCGAACTCGACCAGGCGAAGCGCGAGGGCAACTTCGCGAAGGCCGGCGAACTCCAGTATGGCAAGATCCCGGATCTGGAGAAGAAGCTCGCCGAAACCGACCAGAGCGAAGGCTCCATGGTCTCGGAGGCCGTGCGCCCCGAGCAGATCGCCGAGGTGGTCGAGCGCTGGACCGGCATCCCGACCAGCAAGATGCTGGAAGGCGAGCGCGAGAAGCTCCTGAAGATGGAAGAGGAGCTGCACAAGCGCGTCATCGGCCAGGACACGGCGATCACCGCCGTCGCCAATGCCGTGCGCCGCGCCCGTGCCGGGCTGAACGACGAGAACCGCCCGCTCGGCAGCTTCCTGTTCCTCGGCCCGACCGGCGTCGGCAAGACCGAGCTGACCAAGGCCGTCGCCGAATATCTGTTCGACGACGATACCGCGATGGTGCGCATCGACATGTCCGAGTTCATGGAGAAACACTCCGTGGCGCGGCTGATCGGCGCTCCTCCGGGCTATGTCGGCTATGACGAGGGTGGCGTGCTGACCGAGGCGGTGCGGCGTCGTCCCTATCAGGTCGTGCTGTTCGACGAGGTCGAGAAAGCGCATCCGGACGTGTTCAACGTGCTGCTGCAGGTTCTCGACGACGGACGTCTGACCGACGGTCAGGGCCGGGTGGTCGATTTCCGGCAGACGCTGATCGTGCTGACCTCGAACCTCGGCAGCCAGGCGCTGAGCCAGCTTCCCGAGGGCTCGGACAGCTCCGAGGCGAAGGACGAGGTGATGGCCGCGGTGCGCGGACACTTCCGCCCCGAGTTCCTGAACCGTCTGGACGAGATCGTCATCTTCGACCGGCTGAGCCGCAAGAACATGGACGGTATCGTCAAGATCCAGCTCCAGAGCCTCGAGAAGCGCCTGGCGGCGCGCAAGATCACGCTCGACCTCGACGAGGCGGCGACCAAGTGGCTGGCCGATGAAGGCTACGATCCGGTCTATGGCGCACGGCCGCTGCGGCGGGTGATCCAGCGCACGCTGCAAGATCCGCTGGCCGAGCTGATCCTCAGCGGCGAGGTGCTCGATGGCTCGACGGTCAAGATCACGGCCGGTCCCGACGGGCTGGTGATCGGCGGCAAGGTCGCGCCCACCGCAGCCCGCCCCGAAGACGCGCCGCTGCAGTGAGCACGCGCAAAGCTTCGTGAAAGGGGCGCTCCGGCGCCCCTTTTTCACGCCGCTCCGCGACGTTGCGGTTGAGCGAACGGCCATCCCTTGGCAAGACTGGTCGCGACAGCAGTTCAGGAGGCTCTGACAATGAGCGAAAGCTATACCCCCGAAGGCATGGAGCTGACCCTGCGCACGCTCGCCATGCCGGGTGACACCAATGCCTCGGGCGACATCTTCGGCGGCTGGGTCATGTCGCAGATGGACCTTGCCGCCGCGATCCGCGCCGACGAGCGCTGCAACGGCCGCACGGTCACCATCGCCGCGAACGAGATCATCTTCCGCAAGCCCGTGCAGGTCGGCGATACGCTGTGCGTCTATACCGCGATCGACCATGTCGGGCGCTCGTCGATGACCATCCGCCTCGAGGTCTGGGCGCGGCGCGCCTATACCTCGACCCGCGAGAAGGTGACGGAGGCCAAGTTCACCATGGTCGCCGTCGATTCCGAGGGCCGGCCGCGTCCCGTCGACGGCAATCTGCCGGTCGTCGAGAGCTGATCGCGGGAATTCCCGGTTGTCGCGCCTAAGGCCGGCAATCGGGGCCTCGCTCCGCATCCCGTGTAGGGATAGACTGGGCATCCCATCCGGGGTGCCCTTCGTCGTCTCGCCCCTTGTTTTCGTGCTGCGCCATGCCCGCCCTGTGCCGTGACTGCCTGACCCCGTTCGAGACCGAGCGCCCCGTCCCGCGCTGCCCGCGCTGCGGCAGCCCGCGGATGCTGTCGCACCCCGAGCTGTTCTCGCTGTCGATCGCGCATATCGACTGCGACAGTTTTTATGCCTCGGTCGAGAAGCGGGACGATCCGTCGCTTTCCACCCGGCCGGTGATCGTCGGCGGCGGGCAGCGCGGCGTGGTCTCGACCTGCTGCTACGTGGCGCGGATCTCCGGCGTGCGTTCGGCGATGCCGATGTTTCGGGCGCTGAAACTGTGCCCCGACGCGGTGGTGATCCGCCCGCGCATGGCGCATTACGCCGAGGTCTCGAAACAGATCCGGGCGAAGATGACCGCGCTGACGCCGCTGGTGGAACCGCTGTCGCTCGACGAGGCGTTTCTCGACCTCGGGGGGACGGCGCGGCTGCACCGGGCACCGCCGGCGCTGATGATGGCCCGCCTCGCGCGCGAGATCGAGACCGAGATCGGCGTCACCGCCTCGGTCGGGCTGTCGCACAACAAGTTTCTGGCGAAGATCGCCTCGGACCTCGACAAGCCGCGCGGCTTCGCGGTGATCGGCCGGGGCGAGACGGCGGAGTTCCTCGCCGACAAGCCGGTGTCGATCCTGTGGGGCGTCGGCGAGGCGACGCGCGCGGCGCTGGCGCGGGCCGGGCTGCGCACGCTCGCCGACATCCGCCGCGCCGGGCGCAAGGCGCTGGAGGCGCGCTTCGGCGCCACCGGGGCGCGCCTCGCGGCGCTGGCCGAGGGCGAGGACCACCGCCGCGTGACGCCCGACGCGCCGATGAAATCGGTGTCCTCGGAAACCACCTTCGAGACCGACATCGCCGATCCCGAACGCCTCGAGGCGCATCTGTGGGTGATGTGCGAGAAGGCGGCGGCGCGCATGAAGGCGAAGGGGCTGCAGGGCCGCACCGCGGTGCTGAAGCTGCGCCGGGCGGATTTCTCGGCGCTGAGCCGGCAGTTGCGCCTCGACGAGCCGTCGCAGCTTGCCGATTCGCTGTTTCGCGCGACGCGGCCGTTGCTGGCGACGGTTCTGGCACAGGAGGGCGGGGCGTTCCGGCTGATCGGGGCGGGCTATACCGATCTTGCCCCTGACGACGGGCGCGATCCGGCGGGCGATCTGCTCGATCCGGGCGCCAGGACCCGCGCCGGGGCGGAACGCGCGGTCGATGCGATTCGCGCCCGTTTCGGCGCCACGGCCATCGCCCGCGGTCGCGGCTGGACCGGCGAGGAGCGCTGAGGTTACTCCGCCGCGAGTCCGTCCTCGCGCCCCCGGCCGATCCGGGCGAGGCGGGCGACGATCCGCCCCATTGTCGCGGCGAACCGCGTGAAATCGGAGGAGCGAACGATTCGCGCCTCGTCCATGTAAAGGGAGCGGTCGATCTCGATCTGCACGACCTCGACGTTTTCGGCAGGGCGACCATAGTGGCGGGCGACATAAGCACCGGCGAAGGGGGCATTGCGCTGCACCCGAAGCCCCTCGGCGAGGAAACAGGCCTCGATCCGGGCCACGGTCGCACGCCCGGCCGAGGTGCCGAAGCGGTCGCCAAGCACGATCTGCGGCCGACCCGCCCCCATCCCCGAGACCGCATCCGACGGCATCGAGTGCATATCGAGCACAAGGGCATGGCCGAATCGCAGCCGGGTATCCGCGATCAGAGCCCCGAGGGCGGCATGATAGGGCCGCCAGACAGCGGCAAGCCGGGCCTCAGCCTCGGCGAGGGTGATCTTGCCGGGCTGGATCGCCCGGCCGCCCGACACGACGCGCGGAATCACCCCGAGCCCCGCAGCGACTCGCGGGTTGCGCACCGCGCGCGGCGCCACCCCCTCGATCAGCGCGGGGTCGAGTTCGTCCTCGGCGCGGTTGAGATCGACGTAGGCGCGCGGCAGCCGCGCGAGCAGCAAAGCCGCCCCCTGTGCCGGCGCCGCGCTCAGCAGATCGTCGACGAAAGCATCCTCGGACGAGCGCAGTTTCAGACTGTCGAGATCGCTGCGGGCCAGCATTTCCGCCGGATACTCGCGTCCCGAATGCGGCGAGGCGAAGATCACCGGCGCGAGCGGCGGCTCTGGCCGGATCAGCCGGAAGGGAAGCGCATGGGAGCCTGGATCCGTCATCGTCCTGCCTGTCAGCGGCGGGAATGAGAGATCCATTTCCCGCGAAAAGCCTCTTGAAAGCCGCCGAAAGTCCTTCTATAGACCCCCAGACCGAAGCGTTTGGGCGCGGCATCGAGGTTCTGATGAAGAACCAAGGCGGCCGAAATCGCAAGGGTTAAGGGCGGTTAGCTCAGCGGTAGAGCACTACGTTGACATCGTAGTGGCCACTGGTTCGATCCCAGTACCGCCCACCATATTCACCGCTTCCTTCGGGAGGCATATCTGTTTCAAGGCGCACGCGCGCCGCGACCAGGAGGTAGACCATGAAGGTCCGTAACTCGCTCCGCTCGCTCAAGTTGCGTCATCGCGATTGCCAGATCGTGCGCCGCAAGGGCCGCGTCTATGTGATCAACAAGACGCAGAAGCGGTACAAGGCCCGTCAGGGCTAGGTTCCGCTGCCAGAAGCGAAATTCCAGAAACCGTGTCGGGAAACCGGCACGGTTTCTTCTTTTGCCCGCCGATCGTCCGCCGGCCATCGCGAAGGGGGCTCTGCCCCGCAGAGAGTGAAAGGGAGGGGGCTCTGCCCCCTCGGGCCTTCGGCCCTCACCCCCGGGATATTTGCGGCGAATCGAAAGCAGAGGCCGCGCCCTGCGCAGACTGGCGATTCCGGGCTTTTCAAGGCGAGGGTTTTGCCGTATAGGCAGCGCCAGACATGCGCGTGGAGCCCGCTCAGGCTAGAATCATCCGGTTCGCTGGGACGACCGGGCTTTGCGTGTTTCGTATCAACCATAGCCCGGAAGTTGGGAAATACAGATGGCCAATAACGCCCAGTCCAAGAAGCGCGCTCGTCAGAACGAGACCCGCAACGAAATCAATCGCGCCCGCCGTTCGCGCATCCGCAGCTTCGTCCGCAAGGTCGAAGAGGCGATCCTGTCGGGCGACGCCGAAGTTGCGAAGGCTGCGCTGGCCGCTGCCGAGCCGGAACTGGCGCGTGGCGTGACCAAGGGCGTGCTGCACAAGAACACCGTTTCGCGCAAGATTTCGCGTCTGGCCGCCCGTGTGAAGGCCGTTGCTGCGAAGTAATCGCGGCCCTCGGATTCATCCGAGACCAAGAATCGAGCAAGGGGTGCCATGCGGCGCCCCTTTTCTTTTTTCAATATATTTCAATTGCTTGATTCGCGGTGTGGCGGTCCTGCCGAGGTTCGGGGATTCGTTTTCGGGAATCCTCCGTCAAGCGCGAAGATCGGTTGCGGGGGGGGTGGAGCCCTTGCTAGCTTGACCGTGCGATTCACGTCGCCTTGGGGGACATCCCGCATTCCCGACCGTCGCAGCCGGCGCAAGTCTGCCACGACAAACGAAAATACCCGGCGCTGTCCGGTCGATGAATGCGATTCCGATTCGTGGTGAGGCTGCTGCCTGCCGCCGTCTGTCCGTCTGCACGCCGGTTTGTGCCGGTTTGCGGAGCCGTCCCTGTTGCTGCCGGATCTGTCCGCGCCTTTGGCGCCGGAGGATCCCTGCCCCGAGGCCGAGGTGTTCCCGCGTGGAAGCGATGTAGATCACGAAGGCGAAAAATGAGCGACGAATCCTGGGGGCGGGTCTGCAATGAACTTCTCAAATCGGTCGGCAAGAGCAATTTCACGACCTGGATCGCTCCGCTGCGCATGACCGGCGTCGAGGACGGCATCGCCGCCTTCGAAGCGCCGACGAAATTCATGTGCGACTGGGTGTCGCGCAACTTCGCCGACGCGATTCTGCGTGAGATGCGTCATGCCGGCGTCGCCGTCGAGCGGGTGGATTTCCGCGTCTCGCAGTTGCGCCCGATCCCTGCCCGCGAAGTCGTCCGCCCGGCTTCGTCGGCCGCTCCGTCCCGCCCGCAGGGCCCCGATGCCCGCAGCGATGACGAGCTTCCGGGCGCACCGCTCGATGCCCGGTTCACCTTCGACAGTTTCGTCGTCGGCAAGCCGAACGAACTCGCCCATGCCGCCGCCCGCCGCGTCGCCGAGGGCGGGCCCGTCACCTTCAACCCGCTGTTCCTGTATGGTGGCGTCGGCCTCGGCAAGACGCATCTGATGCACGCCATCGCCAACGAACTGCACAAGCGCCGCCCCGAGATGCGGGTGCTCTATCTTTCGGCCGAGCAGTTCATGTATCGCTTCGTCCAGGCGCTGCGCGAACGCCAGATCATGGATTTCAAGGGGCTGTTCCGCTCGGTCGATGTGCTGATGGTCGATGACGTTCAGTTCATCGCCGGCAAGGATTCGACGCAGGAAGAGTTCTTCCACACGTTCAACGCCCTCGTCGATCAGGGCAAGCAGATCGTCATCTCGGCCGACCGTGCGCCCGGCGAGATCAAGGATCTGGAGGACCGGATCAAGTCGCGGCTGCAATGCGGGCTGGTCGTCGATCTGCACCCCACCGATTACGAGCTGCGCCTCGGCATCCTGCAGACCAAGACCGAGGCCTATCGCGGCCAGTATCCGGGCCTGAAGATCGCAGATGGCGTGCTGGAATTCCTCGCCCACCGGATCACCACCAACGTGCGCGTGCTGGAAGGCGCGCTGACGCGGCTGTTCGCCTTCGCCTCGCTGGTGGGGCGCGAGATCACGCTCGACCTCGCGCAGGAGTGCCTGACGGATATCCTGCGCGCCTCGGAGCGCAAGGTGACGATCGAGGAGATCCAGCGCAAGGTGGCCGAGCATTACAACGTGCGCCTGTCCGACATGATCGGGCCGAAGCGGCTGCGCACCATCGCCCGGCCGCGGCAGGTGGCGATGTATCTGTCGAAGCAGCTGACCACGCGTTCGCTGCCCGAGATCGGCCGTCGCTTCGGCGGGCGCGATCACACCACGATCATGCACGGCATCCGCAAGGTCGAGGAGCTGATGACCGCCGACAGCCAGCTGACCGAGGATGTCGAGATGCTGCGCCGGCTGCTGGAATCGTGATCCTTCCCGCCGGACCGACCGGGAAATGAGCAAGGGGCGAAGCGCAGGCTTCGCCCTTTTTCGTTGCCGGGGACCGGGGCCGGGGAGCGGGATGGAGATCGCGCGCCCCGGCCCTGAGGGGCTAAGGCTCGCCCAACTCCGTTGAGGCCGGGCAGGAGGGCAGGAGCCACAGGGCGCCTGGCGGCCCGCCTGAGAGGCTGAGGGAGGCTCTCGCCGCCCTGCTCTGCCCTAGGCGGCCCAAGCAAAAGGGGCGAGGCCCCGCGGCCCCGCCCCTTTCGTCATTCATACCCTGTGCGGCCGCTTATTCGGCCGGAACCGCCGCGGGCTCATTGGTCAGAGGATGCGGCAGACGGGCCAGCATCTCCTTCGGGCAGACCTGCAGGAAGTTGCCAAGCTCGGCTTCCCAGTTCTGCAAGATGTCCTGCGCCTTGCGCGAGCCGGTCTCGGCCGCGTGACGCTCCACCAGGTGCTTCAGCTCGGCTTCCCAATGCGGATGGCTGATCCGGTTGGTGACGATGCTCTCGGGGTTCATGTAATCCTCGGCGATCCCGTCCGGGTCGTAGAGGTAGGCCATGCCCCCGGTCATGCCGGCGCCGAAGTTCGCTCCGATCCGGCCGAGGATCACCGCCACACCGCCGGTCATGTATTCGCAACCGTTGGTGCCGCAGCCCTCGATCACCACCTTGGCGCCCGAGTTGCGCACGGCGAAACGCTCGCCCGCGCGGCCGGCGGCGAACAGATAGCCGTCCGTCGCACCATACAGCACGGTGTTGCCGATGATCGTGTTCTCGGACGCCACCAGCGGCGAGGACATCTGCGGCCGCACCACGATGGTGCCGCCCGACAGCCCCTTGCCGACATAGTCGTTCGAATCGCCCGAGACCTCGATCTTCAGCCCCGGCGCCGCGAAGGCCCCGAGCGACTGGCCGCACGACCCCGTCAGCTTCAGCGTCAGATGATCGGATTGCAGCGCGTTGCGCATCCCGAAGTTCTTGACGATGTGGCTCGAGGCGCGCGTGCCGATGGTGCGCAGCGTATTGCGCACCGCGTAGGACAGCTGCATCTTCTCGCCGTCCTCGAAGAAGCGCGCGCCGTCCTTGATGATCTCGGCATCGAGCGTATCGGGGACGAAGTTGCGCGGCTTCGAGCGGTCGTAGACGATCTTGTCCCAGCCATCGACGGTGATCAGCAGCGGGTTCAGGTCGAGGTCGTCGAGATGCGCGGAGCCGCGGCTGACCTGGGTCAGCAGATCGGCACGGCCGATCACCTCATCGAGCGACCGCGCACCGATGGAGGCGAGGATCTCGCGCACTTCCTGAGCGTAGAAGGTGATCAGGTTCACCACCTTGTCGGCATTGCCATGGAACTTCGAGCGCAGCGCCGGGTCTTGCGTGCACACGCCCACCGGGCAGGTGTTCGACTGGCACTGGCGCACCATGATGCAGCCCATCGCGATCAGCGCGGCGGTGCCGATGCCGTATTCCTCGGCGCCCATCATCGCGGCCATGACGATGTCACGGCCGGTGCGCAGACCGCCGTCGGTGCGCAGCGTCACCCGCTCACGCAGCTTGTTCATCGCCAGAACCTGATGCGCCTCGGTCAGACCCATCTCCCACGGCAGACCCGCGAACTTGATCGAGGTCGCCGGCGATGCACCCGTGCCGCCGTTGTGGCCCGAGATCAGGATGATGTCGGCCTTGGCCTTCGCCACGCCCGCCGCGATGGTGCCGACGCCCGAGGAGGACACCAGCTTCACCGTCACCTTGGCCTTCGGGTTGATCTGCTTCAGGTCGTAGATCAGCTGAGCCAGATCCTCGATCGAGTAGATGTCGTGATGCGGCGGCGGCGAGATCAGCGTCACGCCCGGCGTCGAATGGCGCAGCTTGGCGATCAGCTCGGTCACCTTCATGCCAGGCAGCTGGCCGCCCTCGCCGGGCTTCGCACCCTGAGCGACCTTGATCTCCAGCTCTTCGCAATGCAGCAGATATTCCGCCGTCACGCCGAACCGGCCCGAGGCCACCTGCTTGATCTTCGCCGAGGCGTTGTCGCCATTGGGCTCGGGGGTGAAATCGTCCGGGCTCTCGCCGCCTTCACCCGAGTCCGACTTCGCGCCGATACGGTTCATCGCGATGGACAGCGTGCGGTGCGCCTCCGGCGACAGCGCGCCGAGCGACATGCCGGGCGTGACGAAGCGCTTGCGGATCGAGGTGATCGATTCGACCTCCTCGATCGGCACCGGCTTGCCGAGCGGCTTGATGTCCAGAAGATCGCGGATGTGGATCGGCGGGTTGGCCCGCATCATCGCGGAATACTGCTTCCACAGCTCATAGCTCGCCTTGTCGCAGGCCGATTGCAGCATGTGCATGGTCTGCGCTTCCCAGGCGTGCTTCTCGCCGGTGCGGCGGGCCTTGTAGAAGCCGCCGATGGGCAGGACGTCCTGACCGCCGAGCCAGCCCTTGGCGTGGACCTCTTCCAGCTTGCGCTGGATACCGTGCACGCCGATGCCCGAGATGCGCGAGTGCATTCCGGGGAAATATTCCGCGACCATGGCGCGCGACAGACCGACCGCCTCGAAGTTCAGACCGCCGCGATAGGACGAGATGATCGAGATGCCCATCTTCGCCATGATCTTCAGCAGACCCGCGTCGATGGCGTGGCGATAGCGGCGCATGTTCTCCAGCAGCGTCCCCGGCAGCAGACCGCGGCCGATCCGCTCGGCGATCGAATCCTGCGCCAGATAGGGGTTCACCGTCGTCGCACCCGAACCGATCAGCACCGCGAAGTAATGCGCGTCGATGCACTCGGCCGAGCGCACGTTCACCGAGGTGAAGGTCCGCAGCCCCTTGCGGGTCAGCCAGCTGTGCACCGCCGAGGTCGCGAGGATCATCGGCATCCCGATCTTGTCGGACGACTGGAACTCGTCGGTCAGCACGATGTGCAGCGCGCCCGAGCGCACGGCATCCTCGGCCTCGGCACGGATCCGGCTCAGCCCGCGGTGCAGCGCCTCGTTGTCCTCGCCGGCGGGGAAGGTGCAGTCGATGATCGTCACCGACTCGCCGAACTGCTTCAGCAGCCGGTCGTATTCCGCATTGGCGATGAACGGGCTTTCGAGGATCAGGATCTCGGTCTGCGAGCTGTCCTCGTCGAGCACGTTCTTCAGGTTGCCGAAGCGCGTGTTGAGCGACATCACCCGGCTTTCGCGCAGGCTGTCGATGGGCGGGTTGGTGACCTGCGAGAAGTTCTGCCGGAAGAAGTGGCTGAGCGGGCGATACTGCTTCGACAGCACCGCGGGCGGCGTGTCGTCGCCCATCGAGGCCAGCGCCTCCTTGCCGTCCTCGGCCATCGGCGACAGCATCTGTTCCAGATCTTCCAGCGAGTAGCCCGCCGCGATCTGGCGCTTGCGCAGCTCGGCACCCGAGAACACCGGGGTTTCCGGGATGTCGCGCATCATCGCATTCAGATCGACCACCTTCGAGACCCATTCGCCGAACGGCTGGCTGTTGGCCAGACGGTCCTTGATCTCGCGGTCGTGGTAGAGACGGCCCTCGCGCATGTCGACGGCGATCATCTGACCCGGCCCGAGGGCGCCCTTCTCGCGGACGTTGGTCTCTTCGATGGCGACCATGCCGGTTTCGGAACCGGCGATCAGCAGACCGTCGTTGGTGATGGTGTAGCGCATCGGGCGCAGGCCGTTGCGGTCAAGCCCGCCGCAGACCCAGCGGCCATCCGTCATCGCAAGCGCGGCCGGACCGTCCCAGGGTTCCATCACCGAGTTGCAATAGGCATACATGTCCTGCCACGCCTTCGGCATGTCGGTCGTCGCCTTCGACCAGGCCTCGGGGACCAGCATCGTCTTGGTCATCGGCGCCGAACGGCCGCCGCGCACCATCGCCTCGAACACGGCATCGAGCGCGCCGGTATCCGAGGTGCCGGCCGGCACGATCGGCTTGATGTCCTCGGCCATGTCACCGAAGGCCTTCGAGGCCATGCGGATCTCGTGGCTCTTCATCCAGTTGACGTTGCCCTTCAGCGTGTTGATCTCGCCGTTGTGGGCAAGCATCCGGAACGGCTGGGCCAGCCACCACTGCGGGAAGGTGTTGGTCGAATAGCGCTGGTGATAGATCGCGAAGGTCGATTCGAACCGCTCGTCCGTCAGGTCGGGATAGAAGGTCGAGACATGCTCGGCCAGCATCATGCCCTTGTAGATGATCGAGCGGCACGACAGAGAGCAGATGTAGAACCCGTGGATCGAGGCGGCGGCAACCGCCTTCTCGATGCGGCGGCGGATCACGTAAAGCTCGCGCTCGAAGGCTTCCTGGTCGATGTCCTTCTCGCAGCGGATCAGGATCTGTTCGATCTCGGGGCGGGTGACATTGGCCTTCTCGCCGAGAACGTCGGTGTTCACCGGAACGTGGCGCCAGCCATAGATGTAATGGCCCATGCGCAGAACTTCGGTCTCGACGATGGTGCGGCAGGCTTCCTGACCGGCGAAGTCGATGCGCGGCAGGAACACCTGACCGACGGCGATCAGCTTCTCCATGTCGGGTTCGTGGCCGGTGCGGCGGATCTGATCGTAGAAGAACGGCACCGGGATCTGGATGTGGATACCCGCGCCGTCGCCGGTCTTGCCGTCGGCATCGACCGCGCCGCGGTGCCAGATCGCCTTCAGCGCCTCGATGCCCGAGGCCACCACCTTGCGGCTCGACTTGCCGTCGATCGACACCACCAGACCCACGCCGCAGGAGGAATGCTCGTCATCCTCGCGGTAGAGACCGTTTTCAGCCATCCACTTGCGCTTGGCTTCCTCTGCGGCGACCCAGGCTTCATCATACTTCGTCATCACTTGCCTCCTCAGAGAGTGGGATGGTGAGGGTTCGGGGACATGAGGCTCATCATCATGTCGCAATCGAAAATCGGTTTGGCGGCGGAAAAGCCGTCCTGACCCGGAAAGGCGAAGCTCACCGGGGTAGAGATGTCATCGCTGCGCGTGCCGTCGGCGGAGTCGAAACTCTCGGCATCGCCGAAGAACACCCGCAACCCGCGGCTGATCAGCTGCCGGCCCGAGCGCGTGGCGAGAAGGTTTCCGGCCTCGTCCTCGATCCGCATCGAGAACTCGGTCCGTTCGAGCGTCTGGCCGCTGACGGTCACGCTCTCGCCGGTCAGACGGTCGTGGCCGATGTAGCGCCGGGTCTCGCCGCCGAGGGCGTGGGTGACGAAATCGTAATCGTCACGCCCCGTCGCCAGCAGCGTCGTGAAGGACGCATTGTCGGCCGAGCCAGCGAGATCGAGCGCGGTGAACGTCCCGTCCTGCGGTGCCGCCGAGCCGATCCAGCGGGTCTCGTCGTCGATCCGGCTGATGAAGAACTCGCCCGTCTGATCGGCGATGGAGATCCGCCGCTCGCCGGCGGGATCGGCCGCGCAGCGATAGTGGTTTTCAACCCGGCAACCGCGCAACTGCACGGTATAGTCGACCTGACAGCCCTCGGGCGGCACGAAAGCCGTGGCCGCCCCGGCGGGATGACCCGCGAGGAAGGCTCCGACAGCCGCCAGACAGAGAACAGGCGCACGCACCGCTTCGACCTTTCGGATGGGGACCGGCCCCGGCTTCGGTTTTCCGCCCGCGTCAGTGTGCGGGCGTCACGTTCATTCGGCGGCCACGCGGCCGGCCTTGTCGAGGTAGCGCAGGATCTCGGCCCCGGCCTCGCGGCCGTCGCGGATCGCCCAGACCACCAGCGAGGCACCGCGCACGATGTCGCCCACGGCGTAGATGCCGGGGATCGAGGTCGCATGAGTGCCGAAATCGGCCTTCACCGTGCCCCAGCGGGTGGTCTCGAGATCGTCGGCGCCCCACATCTGGGCCAGCGGCTCGGCCTCGAAACCGAGGGCCTTGATGACCAGATCGGCCTCTTCCTCGTAGATCCCGCCCTCGATCGGCTCGGGCGACTGACGGCCCGTCGCGTCGGGCGCACCGAGGCGCATCTTCTGGATCGTGACGCGGTTCACCGGATTGCCCGAGAACGCCTTCGGCGCCGCGAGCCAGACGAATTCGACGCCCTCTTCCTCGGCGTTGTGCACTTCGCGCTGGCTGCCCGGCATGTTCGCCCGGTCGCGGCGATAGACGCATTTGACCGAGGTCGCGCCCTGCCGGATCGAGGTCCGCACGCAGTCCATCGCGGTATCGCCACCGCCGATCACCAGCACGCGCTTGCCCTCGGCGTTCAGGGTGCCGTTGTCGAACTCGGGAACGGCATCGCCGAAGCCCTTCTTGTTCGAGGCGGTCAGGAAGTCGATCGAGCGCACGATCCCGGCCGCATCGGCCCCCGGATCGCGCAGCTCGCGGGTTTTGTAGACACCCGTCGCGATCAGCACCGCATCGTGGCGGGCGCGGATCTCGGCGAAGGTGATGTCGCGGCCGACATCGCAGTTCAGCACGAATTCGACGCCGCCCTTCGCAAGCTGCTCGACCCGGCGCAGGACGATGTCCTTCTCCAGCTTGAAGCCGGGGATGCCGTAGGTCAGCAGGCCGCCGGCGCGATCGTGGCGCTCGTAGACGGTGACCTTCAGCCCGGCGCGGATCAGCACGTCAGCGGCGGACAGACCGCCCGGGCCGCCCCCGATGATGGCGACGCTTTCAGTGCGGCTGCGCGCCGGGGCGATGGGCTGCACCCAGTCGTTTTCCCAGGCGGTATCGGTGATGAATTTCTCGATGGCACCGATGGTGACGGTGCCGTGACCCGACTGCTCGATCACGCAATTGCCTTCGCACAGACGATCCTGCGGGCAGATGCGGCCGCAGATCTCGGGGAAGGTGTTGGTGGCCTGGCTGATCTCGTAGGCCTCCTGCAGGCGGCCCTCGGCGGTCAGGCGCAGCCAGTCGGGGATGTTGTTGTGGAGCGGGCAATGCGCGTGGCAGAACGGCACGCCGCACTGGCTGCACCGGCTGGCCTGCTCCTCGGCCTTGGCTTCGGAGAATTCGCGATAGATCTCGCTGAAGTCCTGCGCCCGCTGATCCGCATCCCGCTTCTGGGGCGTTTCGCGCTGCGTGTGGACGAATTTGAGCATGCGTTGCTTGGCCATGGCTGCGCTCCACTGGGTCCTGTCGGGAGCGCAGAAATACACGCGTTCCGACTCAATTGAAAGTCAGCAATGCTGACCTTTCTGTCGGAATTATCGCGGTAAGGGGCCGGATGTAACAAAAAGTGAGGGTAAAGTTGGTCAGTATTGCTGACCAACCAATCAGTGACCCAGCGTCAGACCCAGCAAGGCAAGCCCGCCGACGATGATTCGCCACCAGCCGAACAGGGCGTAACCATGACGCGAAACGTAATCGAGCAGCCCTTTCACCACGACCACGGCCGAGAGGAAGGCGAAGACGAAACCGATGGCGATCAGATGCAGATCGCCGCTGCTGAGCGCGTCGCGGTTCTTGTAGAGGTCATAGGCGAAGGCGCCGGCCATGGTCGGCATCGACAGGAAGAAGCTGAACTCGGCCGCCGCGCGCTTGTCGACGCCCATCAGCATCGCGCCGACGATGCTGGAGCCAGAGCGCGACACCCCCGGGATCATCGCCAGACACTGGCAGAAGCCGATCGCCAGCGCCTTGGACAACGGCAGGTCCATCACGTCATGCACCACCGGGCGCAGCGGCAGCCGGTCGACGACCAGCAGCACGATACCGCCCAGCACCAGCATCCAGGCGATCAGGGCCGGGCTTTCGAACAGCACGGTCTTGATGAAATCATGCGCCAGAACGCCGATCACCACCGCCGGCAGGAAGGCCAGCAGCACCGCCGCGATGAACCGGCGCGACTTCGGATCGTGCGGCGCCGAGGTGAAGATCTGCACCAGACGCCGGGCATAGACCCCGAGGATCGCCAGGATCGAGCCGAGCTGGATCACCACCTCGAAAGTCTTGCCCGTCGAGTTGAACCCGAGGAAATGCCCCGCCAGCAACAGATGGCCGGTAGAGGAGACGGGGATGAACTCTGTCAGCCCCTCGAGCAGCCCCAGAACGGCCGCGACGATCGTGTCGTGCATGATGCGGTTTTCGCCTTACGAAAGTTTGCGCAGATTGCGCGCCGAGGCGCGGATCGCCTCGAACTGGCCGGCTTTGCGGAAGCGCCACAGATAATCGGGCAGCACCGCCCCCATCGCCACCGGCGCGATGCCGAGCGCGGCGAAGCCACGGGCCTCGGGCGCGACGATATTGTCGACGTAAAGATTGCGCAGCTGATCGCGCGTCAGCACCCGGTTGGTCACGAGGCCGAGCGTCACCGCCTGCACCGCATCGCCGGCCGTGGCGATCAGCGCGCCCACGAAGCGCGGCAGCGCGACGATGGGGCGCTTGCGCTCGATCACCGTCAGCATACGGGTCATCAGCTGACGCAGGGTCTCGACATCCGGACCGCCGAGGTCATAGCAGCCCTCGGCCTCGCCAAGCACACCCTTGACCACGGCCTGAGCCACGTCATCGACATAGACCGGCTGGAACCGGGTCTCGGCGCCGACCAGCGGCAGGACCGGGCTGCGCACGGCCATCGTGGCGAAACGGTTGAAGAAATCGTCCTCGGTGCCGAAAATCACCGACGGGCGCAGGATCACCGCCTTCGGGAAGGCCTGAAGAACCGCGGCTTCGCCGGCGGCCTTGCTGCGGCCATACTGACTGGGCGAGGCGGCATCGGCCCCGAGCGCCGAGATCTGCACCAGACGCGCGACCCCGGTTTCCGCCGCGATTCGGGCGACGCGCGCCGCGCCCTCGGCCTGCACCGCGTCGAAACGGTTGCGCCCGTCCTGCACCAGGATCCCGACGCAGTTCACCACCGCATCGGCACCGCGCATCGCCGCGCGGACGCTGGCATCGTCGCGGATGTTGCAGAACTCGACCGAGACCTGCCCGACCGCACCATAGGGTTTGACGAAGAGCGCCTCGTTCGGGCGGCGGCACACGACACGCACCCGCCAGCCCTGCTGAGCCATCCTGCGCGCGACGTAACGTCCCACGAATCCCGAACCGCCATAGATCGTGACCAGCTTGGACATGGGCTCAGCCCTCCTCATCTCGTCTGAAGTCCTGCAATGATTAGCCGTTTGCCCCTGCCCGGACAAGGCCGGCCCGCCCGGCCCGCCGCAGCGTCGGAAAAAGGGATGAAGAAAATCGCTTACCCCCTGTTGACACCCCCGATGGCAATCGGTAAATCCCGCCTCACGACATCGCCCAGATGGCGGAATTGGTAGACGCGCACGGTTCAGGTCCGTGTGCCGCAAGGCGTGGAGGTTCGAGTCCTCTTCTGGGCACCAATACTTCGCGGCAGGCCGCGCAACCCCTACCAGGTTGCGCGGCCTTCGTCTTTTCTGGAACAAAATCTCTGAAAACGGCCCGGATCGGCGAAATCGCAGCCAGCCCGGCGGATCCGGCAACGCAAAGACCAGCGCTGAAAATAATGGCGGAAGCGGTGTCCGCCATAGTTCTGTAAAATGCTGTCAAAATTTTCCAGAAAATTCATATTTATCATTGTTTTTATTTGATTTTATGTTTGACGTTGTCTTGTCCCGATGCACCCAGCATCACGCCATCACATCGATAGTGTGGGGCTCTATGTGGGGCCAATTTAGGAACAAGGGGCGAGCATCATGCTCTCCAACACCAAAGCAAAGAGCCTGCAACCTGGCGACAAAGCTATCGCGGTCGGTGGAGTCCCGGGCCTCTATCTTCAGCCGGCCAAGAAGGTTGGGGCGGGGAAGTTCTACATGCGCTTCGTGTCACCGGTGTCTGGAAAGCGCCGGGACATGGGGCTCGGCACCTACCCGGAGCTCGGGCTTGCGGACGCGCGCCGCAGAGCAATGGATGCCAGAGAGCTGATTGCCAGGGGGATCGATCCGATTGAGAACCGGCGCTCTCAAGCAAACCGCAAACAGGATGCCGTACCTTCGTTCGAAGATGCGGCAAGGACGGTATTTCAAGCGATCGCCTCGGGCTTTCGGAATGCAAAGCATCGGGATCAGTGGATCAACACCCTTACAACCTATGTCTTTCCTAAACTGGGACGGCGTAGCGTGGATACGCTCACCGTTGCGGATTTCGCTGGAGTCCTTCAGCCGATCTGGCTCCAGAAAGCAGAAACGGCAAGCCGGGTTAAGCAGCGCTGCGAGCGGGTCATGACGTGGTGCGTCGCCAATGGCCACTGTACGACAAATCCGCTTTCGGCCGTTGATGCGCTGTTGCCTCGGCAATCAGGAGCGCGAGACCGGGTGACACATCACCCCGCAGCCCCCTGGCGGCACCTTCCTGACATTGTCAGCACCATGAACGAGGCTGCCCGGCTTTCCATCAGCCGTCAGGCACTGCTGTTCTTGATCCTGACAGCGGGGAGGTCCGGCGAAGTCAGAGGGGCAACTTGGGATGAAATCGATCTTGAGACCGCAACCTGGACCATTCCGCGCGAACGGATGAAAGCAGGACGTCAACACCGTGTCCCGCTGAGCACTCAGGCGGTCAAGCTTCTGCGAGAGCGGCAGCGCACTCATCTTGGCGGTCTATTCGTTTTCAATACCCGCGGGGCAGACGCGATGAGCGATATGACCATGACAAAGGTGTTGCGACTTAAGAATTTTCCAAGTGATGTTCCAGACCGATCAGCCACGGCGCACGGTTTTCGCTCCAGCTTTCGCGATTGGGCTTCCGAAAACGGCTATCCCCGCGATCTGGCTGAACGGGCACTGGCGCATACAATCCCGAATACCACGGAAGCGGCATATCACCGGACGGACCTTCTCGATGAACGTCGAACAATGATGCAGAATTGGGCGGATTTCGTGTGTGGCCTGGGGAGGCCGTAAATTGACGCAAGGGGCAGGGCGCTGCGGTGCCAGGCGTCCTGCCTGACCATCCGCTATGTGCCGGGCGCACCACTGCTCGGCCGCTGCTTCGACCGTGCGCAATCGGCCGGTGGCGTCGGTTCAGCGGCGCAGGCCTCAAGAAAGGCTCACCGCGCCGCCGCATGACAGCTCCGAGCCCGAAGCGGGCATAAATGGCCAAGTGCAGCACTGATCACTTTGGGCGGGGAGTGTGAATTCCCGGCACCGGCCGTAGAGGGCGGCATCCCCGAATGCTGCGGCAAGATCGTCGTCCGGACCTCGGGGAAACAAGGCCGCGAACTACGCCTCTGAAGCGAGCACGCCGGGGTCGTTAAACGCCTCTGCTCCTATCACGCTGTGGGCGAAGTCGAGAAACGCCAGGATGAAGGCGCTTCCGGGCGAGGGTATGGTACCGTTTTCGATCCGCATCCGCAGATCGCAAGGTTCGGGATCGGTTGAGGGTGCATCATGCAGAGCATGATGGGACCATTCGGGAAATCGAAAAACGCCCCCGGGGGCCTACGCGGCCACCAAGGGAAAACCCGTCTGCCGGATGGACATTCGAAAAACCGCTCGACGCCGCGAAATCCGGATCCGCTTCAAGGTGGTTATGGAGGTGTAGGTAGTTCATGCACAGGACATTGGCCTGATGAGTTCATATGGAAGAGTTTTGTTTGGCCTTTGCGCTACGCTAACGGGCTGACGATCACGTCAACTACGAATGTGTGACCTCTGATCGAGCGGCAATTCACGCCTCCCCAGCGACGAAGCAGGTCGGTAACGAACTTTATGATAAGAGGTTTCGGGGAAGATTCGTGTCTATTTCTCCCTCCCCCTAGCGAGCAGATCGCCAAGTGCGGAGCGGCGGATGCGTCCAGCTTTTTTCTTGAACCAGGTCGCAAGACCGGTTGCGACGAGGTCCGGCCCGATATCGACAAGATCGGCTCCTGCGTAATCGCGCAGGATCTCGTTGAAAGTGTCGGCGTCTTCGTCATCCCCCATGTCGAGAATGGAAAGGGCTTTGCCCAGGGGGCCATTGAGAAGTCCCGCCGGCATACGGAAAGACACCTTCCATTCCCGAGCGACTTCCAGCGGGTCTTCCGCCACCCGCATCGCGGAGATCAGCTTGATGGTTTCAGAAGGGATGCCGCCGGCCGCCGCAAGAATGGCGGACCGCATCGGCTTGGTATCGAGCTCCACCTTTTCGATATGGCTCAGGTGGATGCGGATCATCTCCGCCCCCCAGGCGGTGAGAAACTGGCTCTGTTCAGGCCGCCGGATGGCGATGTCGCGCATCTCCGTGTTGGCGGCATCGAGAAGGAGAAGCGGACGAACCTGCTTATTGAGAACCCGCGGCTGATGTTCGAGCCAGATCAGCGCATCATGCGCCTCCTTGCTATCTTCCGGCGTGAAGACGAGGATCACCGGGTTTTGCGAGGCGCCCTTGCGTTCGACGGGTGCGCGCAATTCGCGCTTGCTGCGCACGATCTCCACGTTGATCCCCTGCTCGGGGGCTCCGGGCAGGTGGCCGGATTCGGCAATGCGCTTGAGCGACGAGCCGACCTTGGAAAGCCCGAGGGCCTCAAGGCCGCAGACGATCTGTCCGGTCGTATCCTGGGGCTGGACGATGCGCTCGATCTGGAGATCGGTGAGCGGGCAGTAGGAAAACTCGCCCTGGTTGCCGGAGGTGTTCAGGTTGTAGCGCCGCCGATGGACGGAGCGGTCATAGGCTACCTCCGGATCCTTTTCCTCGATTTCGGCGAGCGCATGGTAGATGTCGTCCTCGGAGCCGAGCATGGTCGCGACCTGGCGCGAGCCTAGCAGGTAGCGGAAGCGCTTGGTTCCGGGGATCGGAACGCGGCCGAGAACGCCAAGGTCGAAGAGTTCCTCGAGCAAGGCCTCGAAGGCGGCAAGGGGCGGGATCTCGGAGCTGCGCGGCCAGAAGGTGCTCGCTTCGTCGAGAAGCTCGCGTGGATCGAAGCCGGTGACCCGGGCCCTGTCTTCCTGGCCCTCGACGTTGAGCCGGCCGAGCGTATAGGCCACGAGCGCGTAACGTGGATCGAGATTCAGCGTGAGGTGGAACTTGAAGCGGATCCGGTTCTCGATCTCGCCAAAGCCGCGGTGATCAAAGAGGGCGTCACTCGAGATCGGCCAGAGGGGATCGCCCACGGGCAGTCGATAGGGCTTGCCCGAACCGCTGCCATGGAGAGTGGAGAGAAGCCCCTTCATGTATTCCTGGATCAGAGAGGGGTAGTAGTTGGCCCAGGCCAGAATTTCCTCAATCGCCTCGTGGTTTTCGAAACGGAAGCCCGCGGCGCGCATCGGCGAGACAACGAGATCATGCGCGGCGCGCTTGTCGTCCTCGGTCCGGTTCAGCGGACCGATGCAGATAGGCAGGCCGAGATGGGCGAGCGGAGAGTTCGGCTGGTGAGACATCCGCTGGACGTTGTGAAGGCCGGCGAAGACGACCTTGAACGCGCGCCCGCTCTCTTCCATCAGCTTCTTGAGGCGGGCGAGCTCGGGGTAGTCGTCGCGGGTATCAGCATCCATGAAGTTGTCGGCTTCGTCGAACATGGCGACGATGTGCCCCTGTCGATGGTGCATGAGCCAGGCCTTGATGTCACGCGAGACATCCTCGGCGTTGCGGCTGGCGGGACGCACGATCTCGGGTGAAAGCATCGAGGCGAGATGGGACCAGATCTCCGAAGGCTTCTCGGATTTTCCAAGCGGTCGGACCTCGCGCGTCACGACGATCCGGTCCTTCTCGGGGGCATGCTCGGTACGGGCGATATGGCCCAGAAGGGCGGACTTGCCGAGCTGACGCCCGCCGTAGACGAGGCAGCCGTCAGCCGTTTTCGACATGATGAGGCGGATCTCTTCGCTGCGCCCGAAGAACATCTCGGGCGGCAGCTGGCCCGCGTCCGTTGTGTAGGGCTCGATGCGGCCATAGGGCAATCCGCATTCGAAGATGGTCCGGGCCCTGGCCTGACGGCGGGTAGCAGCGAAGGTAATGAGGGCCTCGTCGATGAGGAGTGCGGGGATCGCGTTGTCGCGCAGATGTTCGGCGAGTTCACGCCGCCGCTGGGCATCGACGACGCCGGCGAAAAGAAGGATCGCGGGCATGTCCGAAGCGAGAGTCTTCACGAGGTTCTCGGGAAGGGTATCGCGTCCGATCAGCACGAGATGAGCGCCCGCCCCGTTTGTGGCCTGCGAGCCGAAGACCGGCGGCAGGAACCAGTCGCCGGAGCGGAGGGGTTGGATCCGGCCGCCAAGCTGGGCCTGCCACAGTCCGGAACGGCCGACCGGCCGGGGGTTGTGGATCTTCACGCTGTCGTAGCCGATCTCCTCGAAGAGCACTTTAACCTTCGGCAGGTCGGGCTGCTTCGATTGCATCGAGGTGCCGATGGCGCGGTAGAGATGGATGAGATCAAGGCCGGCGCCGCGACGATCTTCCTCGATATGCAGAGGCCCCGCCGCGGCGACGGTGCGCTCGAGCGCTTCGCTGGTCGTGGGCCATTGCGCAGAGCTCGCATAGGCGAGGAAGTCGGGCAGAAAGTCGGACACGAGCCCGCCAAGTTCGGTCTGGAAGATCGCAGCGGAGCGACCATCGCGAAGTTGCGCGATGCGGTCTTCGGCCGCCTCGACCGTGATGCCGTCGAGAGCCCCGAGCAGGGTGTCGGCTTCTTCCGAGTTGCGGTCGTTGCGATATTGGTCGATGCGCTGAACCTGGTCTGCGCGGATCTTGGCCTCGATCTGGGCGCATGTGGCATCGATCTCGGCCGCAGCCGCCGGTAGTTCGGCAAGGTCGTGGACCTCGGATCCGTTGTCGATCGCCGTGAGGCGCCCCAGAAGGATTTCGCAGAGTGCAAGGCGCCTGGAGATCTCTTCCTGGTGCTTGTAGTCGACCTTCGAGAGGGTTTTGAGGCGACGGACGCGGGTGTTGATCTCCGCGCTCCAGGTTTTCGCAAAGACCTTCATGTCATGGGTCAGGCCGTCCTGGACGTCGATGCCGAAACGGCTGGCGAGACGGGATGCGGTATCGAAGGCGCCTTCCTCGCGCGCCTGGGCCAGGGCGCCCTTGGGATCGGGAATGACGGTTTCGTTGAGAAGATCGCTGAAGGCGTCGAAGCGGCCCTCGGGGATATCGAGCGTGTCACGCACCGAGGCGGGCAGGAGATCGCGTTCCGCGGCGAGCGCTTCATCGAGCGTCGCGAAGGCGCCGATATCTTCTCCGCGCAGTGCCTGCAGGACTTCGCGGACCTGATCCGCAACCCAGTGGGCAGTTGCTCCAGCAAGTGTGTCGGGGGCGCTTTTCGCCTCCGCCCGCAGCCCGGTTTCGGCTTTCTCGAGGCGGGAGATGAGGTTTCCGACGATGGTGCGCAGACGCGCCTCGGATTTCTGCCCCTGGCTGCCCTCGCGCGTAGTTGCGTCGATCCAGCTGTCGAGAAGGCCGAGGGGCTCCTCGAGCTGGCGCTCGAGATACTCGATCCCCTTAGGGTGCAGGCGGGCCGTGTTGCGCCCAGCCTCGCTCGCGTATTCCGCGGACAGCGTCTCGATTTTCGAGGCGGAAGAGAGACCGTCGATCGCCTCGCGAGCGAGGCTAGCCGCATTCTTGTTGCCGTTACTGATCGCAGAGAGAGCCGCGCCGATGGGGCCGGCGGGCGAGGCGATGTGGTGCATGATGGCGGTGGCGAAGGGCCAGCGCGAGGTCTTGGCCGACACCGTGTTGGCCCATTTGCCGAGCTGGGCCGCAAGCCTCTGTTTCTGGGGCGTGCGTTGGCCGCCGGAGAGGCGCGCCAGCTCGTCGGCGTCGGGCGGGAAGTCGTAATCGAGTTCCGAGATCGCATCCGTGGCCTGCTGCAGGTGCTGCCCGAGGCTGCCGCGGCAAAGCTCGTGGAGAATATTGCGCAGGCTGGAGAGGGAAGTCTCGAGCAGCGCGGGCCGGATCAATGCTCCGAGGAGCAGGATGGAACCGACATCGGATGCGGCATCACCCGCCCCACGGGTGGCGAGTTCCAGGAACCGCTGGGTGTCAGCCCCGTATTTGCGATGGGGCGTGCGGCTGCCGGCGGCGGCCTCGAGGACAACGGCCCGGATCGGCCAGTGCTTGCCTTCGTGTTCGAAGCTCTTCGCCGCATCGGCGGCGATCCCGAGGAGATTGCGATAGATCAGGCTTGCCAGCACCGAGACTGGGACCGGCGGGGGGGTGTCGATGTCGATCTCGGCCACATAGGTTTCAGGCTCAATCCGAGATATGAGATCGGGAAGCGCCTCGGGTTCAGAATATCTATCTTCCGCCGTTTCAATGGCAGACTGAATCGGTGCGTGTTCGAGGGGATTCTCGATAGCGACGGAATCGGCGTCAGGCTGGGGATTGACGTCCTGCGGTTCGATCTCCTTCGCCGCGCCTTCGTTCTCATCGATGCCTGCGTGGGTGTTTTGCGCCTCGACGGTGTCTTCCTCGTATGCATCGGTGACAGTCGGCTCAGATGTGTTCCCCTCCGCCTGATCGTGCCCAGCGGTTTCGGAATCATCGCTATTCACGAGGTCGGAGGAGACGCTCGTGGCGTCGACGGGCGAGTTGTCCTCGACCTCATCTTCGGGGTCGACATCGTCTGCGGCGGTGTGGTCTTCGACGGGGTCTTCTTCGGCGTAAGGCGGGGTGAAGAGTTCGGATGCCAGGGAAGCATCGGCCTTGGAGTAGTCTTCTGTGTCCGGGTCGTTCTTCTCGATGAAGGCGCGTAGCTCGGCCAGCGCAGCATCCTGATCTTCCGCCGCGCCAGAGACCAACTCGCCAAGGCAGAGAAGAATGGCCTCCTGAACGTCACGCGCGACGCGCAGGGCCTCCTTCTCCTCACCCGCCTGCGGCGCGAGGCGGGTGAGGAGGGCGTAATCTTCCTCGGCATTCGCCGCGGCGATCGCCTCCTTGGTTTCCGCGATCTTTTCCTCGAGGTCGGCAATGGCGAGGTCCTGGATGCGCACCCGCATGACGAGACCCGCATCCAACGCGGCGGAAAGCGTGGCAACCGCCTCGTCGGTGACGAGGTTGGGATCCACCTCGATTCCGAGTTTCCGGACCTGTTCGATCACGGTTTCCTTGCGCGGGGTCTGCAGCAGCTTTGCCTGTTTTGCCGCGGCCCCGGAGAGTACCATGATGGTTTCAAAATCGTCGACGCTGCTCGTCGGCGTGATGTGCTGGCTGAAATGCTTCAGGGTGGCGATGAGGTGGAGATGGAGGTACTCGGAGACGGCGTCAGGGTGGTCGGACATGAGGGATGTGATCAGGGACGCGTGCTCGACCCAATCCTCGATGTCATCGATCTGGCCAAGCTCGCCCATGATGATGTCGGCAGGACTGATATCCGATAGGATCTTCCTCGCCTCGATGTAGTGCTCTTCGAAGAAGCTCTTGTTTTCGGTCTTCCGGTAGTAGGCCTCGATCGCGTATTCGCAGAAGGCTGCCACGGCGATATCGGAGGCGACCGGTGGAAGAAGAAGTTCGCCTATCCGCTCATGGAGTTGTGGATTTGCCTTGAGACGCAGTTTCAAAAGAGGAAATTTCTTCAGGACGTAGGAAACCTTGTTCTTATTCTTGAAACCGCCGTTCTTGAGCCTTTGCCGTGCGATGATCGTCTCGAGCATCGGAAGAACCCAGGGAGCCCCTTCGGCACGCTCGAGGATGATGTGATAAATCGCCTCCGCATCGTGATGATCTACGTCGAGGCCGAAGCTAGAGACGATATTGCGGAGGTCGCGCGCCGAGAAATGGCCTGCCTGCGCAAAGTAGGCAGGAGCCTCGGGGCAGATTTCCAGAAGGGGAAAGTCACTGAAGACTTCGGGCTTTTCCCAGTCCTCCGTCGTCCATCCGGCCATGACGATGCAAGCGGGATGGGACTTCGGGAAATCCGTCGTTCTAGGGGTCTTACTGGAGATAGAGAACTCCGTCATCGCCGAACGGACAGTTGGATCGAGGGGTTTGTGCTTGAGCATGAAGGCGCCTGTCTGTCTTTCGATGTGTTTCAGATGTCCCATTGCGGGTCAATTTTGACGCCGGCATCGAGCAGGATCGTCTCGATCCATGCCTGGGCTGGGCGGCGATTGAACATGTGCCAGTGGCGCTGGTTCGAATAGTCGTTGAGGCAGCGCGTGCAGCTGGTGATGCAATCGGGGTTGGGACAGTTGAGGATCTTGCGGGCGGAGAGAAGGAGATCTCGCGCGAGATACCCGGTCTCGTTTGTCAACCGCGTGGCGTAACCCGCCCCACCGGAGACGGAATCGTAGATGACGACAACGATGAGGCCGTCGAGTTTCTGAACGAGCGCGCGAAGGTCACGCGGATTGGTTTCCAGGAGTTCGGCGGCGCCGAGCCGCAACGCCTCCTGCAGCGTGCGTTCGAGGGAGTTGTCAGAGGGGATGGCGTCCCCCGAGGGGGTTGTGGGGAGGCTCTCGAAGAGAAGACCGCGGACATCGGTTTCGAAGACATGGGCGAGATCGATCGGCCAAGCTTGTTTGGTGGGATCGAAACGGCAAGGCTGTCCGCTGCGTGGGTTGACATGGGTAGCGAGAAGCGTCGGCTGTTGCCAGGCGAGGTCGGGACCATGTCCATGCGCGGGCACGGCGTGCTCGCAGCTCGGACACCAGGCGAAGCCGCCGCCATGGCGTCCGCGATTGACGGTGATGATGCGCCCGAGTTCATCCTCGGGCCGGTTCGAGCCCGGCGCGTGGAAGGTCAGGATGCCGGGCAGGTCGGTCGCGGTGTATTTGGAGCGTGGAGCCTCCGTGAGAAGCAGGGCCTCATCGGAGATTGTTGGACGGATCCGGGTCGCGCCCGGGTCGCGCCCCTGACCATCGGCGACGGAAGTGACGAAACCATGGGGCCGGATGAAGGCCCGAGTCGCATTGGTCTTTTGGAACGCGGCGCCGCATTGCAGGCAATGCTTCTTTGGCTCCACGCCCTGGAGGGTGATTTGGGGAGAACGGCAGGCACCGCAGACCCGGTATTGGGATCGTTCGATGAAGGCGTCGTCTCCGGTGAATTTCGATCGCTTGGAAATCCCAGCGCTTACCCAAACTCGGCCTCCGGCGACGATCTCGGCGCTCGGCGCGTATTCGGAAATTCCGATCGAGCCGTCGCGGTCGAGTTCGAGCACGGCGGTGTCGGAGGTCTGACCGGCCGTATTGAGAACTTCGAGCGAGACCGAGTGAACCGGAAACGAGTAGGTGGGAATGATCGCTCGCCGCGATAGCTGGTCGATCAAGAATTGGTTCATATAGAGCTTCTGTTGGGTGCGCAGGGCGCCCAGCGACCGGTCGATCTTGATGAACTTGTCGGCTTCCGTCTTTTGGAGATCGTTTCGGCGTGCCTCGAGGTCGTCGATTGCTTCCTGCATCAGTCCGAAACGACCCCAGGCCATGTCCGCGAATTGCGAGATCCGCTCGCTCAGGGAGGCCTTCAGACCTGCCGCGTCGAGCGCGATCGATCGAAGGGAAGGAGGCAAGCGGGTGGCCAGGTCTGCGGCGGCCGCAAGGTCCGGGTCCGCCCGCTCGATCCAGTCGGCGAAGGAGGTGTCGAACGTCTTTCTGGCCTCCTCTGTCAGGGCATCGGAGAAGACGTCACGCATGCGGGGAGATCCCGTCCGGGTGTATCCCGCGAGGCGGTGTTCGAGGAAGCGCGCCAGCAGCATCGAGAGCTGGTGACGACGGAAAAAGCCCGCGTTGTCGAGGCTGAGGTAGGGGATGATCGGCTGGGCCGCGAGATATTCGGAGAACTTCTCGAAGACCGCCCGGTCATAGCGCCCGGAACGCGCGGTGGTGAGTACGATTGGCGCGACTTGGGCGCGGCGTCCGGCGCGTCCCGCGCGTTGCTGGTAGTTGGCGATCGAGGGCGGGACATTCTTGCACAGGACTGACTCGAGATCACCGAGGTCGACCCCCATTTCCATGGTGGTCGTGCAGGACAGGAGGTTGACTTCGCCTGCCTTGAATTTCTCCTCGATCTCGGACCTGATCTCGCTGGAGATCGCCGCGGTATGTTCGCGCGCAATGCCCATTTGCGGATGCTCGCGGTAGCGGGCCACGTAGTGGTTGCGAGCATCGAGGGTCTGGCGTTCGTCCCACGGAACCTCGTGGAGCTTTCCATTGCACCTCATGGACTGGCAGACGCCGGCAGTATCGAACTGGGTTCGCGTGCCGCAGGACAGGCATTGGTAGAGCGACACCTCAGAACCGGGAAGAATGAGGAGGCCCCGGTCGAGTTTCAGGCCGCGTCCCACACCATGTTTCGAGGTCATCGATTTCGGGTGCTCGATGGCTTTCCAGAATTGGGTCAGAACATCGCGGACTTGGTTCTCGTCGATCGTCGTGCCGCAGGCCTGGGCCATGCGTTCGAGAAGGTCGGTGAAGCGGTTCTGCCGACCGGCGGCCGGCACGAGGCTGAGCGGAAGGTTCGTGTGGGGATTGCGCTCACGGCTCACGCAGCGGTTCTGTTGTGAGGCGATACGCGTCCAGATCGACTCGTCCTCGAGGTCGATCATGCCGGATTCTTTCTGCGCGATCGCGCGGTGCTCACGGATCATTTTCAGCAGGTAGCGGACGTAGGTATCGGCGTAGGGTTTCATGGCGTCGGGAAGAGCGCCCCGGACCATATCGACGGGCCGTGCGATGGCGTCATAATCCACACCGATGAGACCGAAGCCCTCGAGGCTGAGACGTCCCCGCCCGAAGACCGTGATCTCGGCGGCAACGAGAGCCTTGAGGCGGAGACGCTCGTTTTCCCCGGTCTCGCGCTCGGGAACGACGCCGGGACGGTAGAGGCGAAGCCCGTCGGCCTGAAGCTCGCGCAGGATCGCGCCGGTGATGTTGTCGATATCCATGCGCCCGCTGCGCTCGACGACCCGAAGGATCGCACTGCGCACTGCCTGTTCGCGTGATGTGCGCTCGAAGAATGGGGCGAAGAAAGCGGCATCTTGGCGGTTATCGGAGAAGACGAGGAGATTGCGTCCGCCCATCGGGGGGGTGGTGCCGAGATCGCGTGACGACATGGATTCGAGGAGGGTCTGGGCGGCGACTGCCGCGATCGCCTCGTCGCCGGGACGTACGGTTGTGATGGGTTCATTGAATCGCGCGGAGCGATGATTGCAGGCCACGCAGCGGTGCATGTAGCGCTTGCCGTCGTCGGGATCCTGTTCGAGAGGCACAGCCTCGAGGGCGACCGTGCCTGGTGTTCCCTCCTCCATCGGGTGCCCGTTCGAGGGATCGAGATGGACCATCTGGCCGGGAAGGGCGATCTCGGTGTCATCTTCCTCCTCGATAGCCAGCCCGCCCGGCACAAGCCGCAAGAGATGGCGGACTCCCGCGCCAGGCGTCGGGTCGAGGGAAATGCCGTTGTCCCAGGCTTCGAGATAGGGCTCGCCGCAGTTGCGGCAGACGTAGAGCTCGTAGACCGGGCGGTCCTCGTCGTCACGTTCGGCCCCGATCAGGACTTCGCGGAGATTGTCAGCGCCGCCGGCCGCAAGCGAAATCCCGATGCGGTCCGGCGCCCGCGAGATCAGGTGATAGCGGGCAGGAAGAAGCGGAAAGACCGCTGCGTCGGCACTGACGGCGAGAACGCCTACGGAAATCAGCCCGACGAGCGCGGCGACGGCCGCTTCCCCTGCATCGGGAAAGACCTCGCGCGCGAGGATTTCGATTGCGACCGATCCGCCTTCGAGACGCCGGGCGATGCGGTGGATTTCCTCGAATCCGGCGAGCCTTTCGATCAGCGCATCGCCGAGAGAGGGGGCGTCATCGAGGTGAAGTCTTGGAAGGTCGAGAAATTCGGTCTCGAGATTCCAGTCCTCGATCGACATCGGCGTGTCGTTCTGGACCGCGTCGCGCGCGGCTTCGGCAAGATCTCGTGCCCGCGCCCAGTGCTCGGGAGAGAGGCCGCTCGGCATGGCGCCGCCGGCCAGGCTGGGATGGATCTTGCGTTTCGAGGTGATGACGGAGATCTCTCCGGCGAAGGGTTCGCCGAAGAGCCGAGAGGCGAAATCCGCAAGTTCCGACTTGCGGCGGGGGTCGAGTGAGGCCGAGGTCCCGGTGCAGCGGATCTGCCCGTCGGGGATTCCGAGATGGGCCTTGAGCCTGCGCAGCAGGAAGGAGACCTCGATCGCCTGGGCGCCGGCATATGTGTGGATCTCGTCGAGCACGATGCGGCGCAGGTCAGCGCCGATCAGCAGTTGCCGATTGGTCGGAAGGAGCAGGATGTGCTCGAGCATCGCGTAGTTGGTGATCAGGATGTGCGGCGGAGCCTCGCGCATCTCCGCGCGGGAAAGGAGCCAGTTCGCGGGCACGTCGGCATCCTCGCCGAAGGCCTCTAGGAAACTCGGGGAGGATCGAAGGCGCGTGATTTCCTCATCCCGCGTGGCGCGCGACTTGACCTGGCCCGTGTATCTTCCCAGCGTGATACCGGGATCGCCGAGGTCGTGGAAGAGGAGCTTCGCTATCCGCCCCAGTTGGTCGTTGGCCAACGCGTTCAGGGGGTAGACGAGGATCGCGCGCACTCCCGGGCGTTCGAGATCCCCCTGAGACAGGATGTCGTTGACCAGCGGGTAGAGGAAGCTTTCGGTTTTCCCTGAGCCGGTTCCGGTGGCGACGAGGTAGTTGTCCTGCCGCCGGATTGCCGCTTCTTGGTGAGCGTGCAGGGGCCGGGCGAAGACGGCAGGAGCTGTCGAGGCGAGGGTTTGCCAATGCGGCGTGAGAAGGCCTTCTTCCTGGAGTCCGCGGAGAGATTTTCCCTTCTCGAAATCGGGAAGGGTCTCGACATAAGGCCCTTTGACGAAGTCGAGCTGCCCGATGACGTTACTGAGCTCTTCCGCGAGACGGGGCGCACGGATGCCGTTGATTGGCGAAGACGTCGCGACAAAGCGCGCAAGGACGTCGTTGAGATGCTCGCGGAAATCGTTGGGATTGAGGGGCGTCATGCGGAGGGGGATCCATCCTTGCTGGCATGCGCCCAGAGCGCACGGAAATAGGCGAAGAACTCGACGCCGACCCTCAGCATGAGGGTCAGTGCCTGCCCGACTTCGCGCCGGGGTAGGCCGGTTCGAAACACGACGTCATCGACGAAGGCGTGAGACCGGCGTTCGGCGCAACTGCGGGCAAGGCGCTCGACCTGCGCGGCGATTCGGGCGGGAAGCGGATCCGCACCTCCGCCCGTATCGAAGGAGCGAAGTTTCTCGAGGCCTTCAACATGGGCGCCACAGATCAGCTTGACGGTTCCCGCAAGCGTCCCTTCCCCGACGAGGTCGTGGAGATCGGTTTCCTTGAGCCGCCAGCGCAGGGCCTGGAAGGCATGCTGGAGCCTGTCGGCTTGGAATCCGATTGGGATGCCAGCACTCGTCGAGACGCGCCCGAGCCAGTCAGAAAGTGGCGTGTCTCCATCGACGCGCGGAGGCGGCACGGGCGAGGGTTCTCCGGCCATGTCGGAGATCGGCGCAAGGCCGGTGTCGATGTCTAGGCCGCCGAAGGCGATCGGGCTTGCTTCGAAGATCCAGGGAGTGGCGCCGACGAGGTCGTGCCGGGGTGGCTGCCGATCCTCCCGGGCAACGGCGAGGAGAGGCTTGATCGATCCGAGCATGTGAGACTTGCCAACGTGATCCAGTGCCGCCTCGTAGGCTGGCGAGAGGGCCCGACCGATTTGTCCGCCCAGGCTATCCGGCTGGGGTTCGGCGAGAAAGCGGGCAAGATCGAGGAGATGGCCTCGCTGCGGCGTGTCGATCTCTCCGGCAAGCCCGATCGCGACCGGTGCATTGCGGACATCGCGAAGCGGAAGGAGTACCCCCGCGTTGTCGCGCAGAAGAAAGGTGGCGCGCGCCGGCGCGGGCAGCTGCGAAGGATCGAGGATGACCTCGACCTGGCTGGTCGCGTGATCGCGCGTGGTGCGAACGCCCTGAAGCGAAGGAAGATCGAGGGGTGCGCGGCCGAAGGCATATTCCCCCTCGATCAGGGCTCCGCAGACGGGCTCTATGCGAACCCGAAGGGCGTCGCAGTCTGTCCGGGGGGTAAAGCGCAGGCGGATCTCGTCGGGGTCTTCGCTGATTTCTAGGCCAGCCGGGTCGGTGGCGCGGCGAAGTCGGGCGAGAAGATCGACGCGCCCGTCCGCCCTCCGCAGGGCAATGCGGTCGTCTTCAGTGTCCTCTTCGAGATCCGCCTCACCTATCTCAATGGTCTGTCGTCGATGAAAGGGACGCCGGCTCTCACGGCCGAGAACAAGAAGCGAGGCGTCGCGGTCCGGCGAGCGCAGGATGAGGGCATCGTGTCGGTTGGCGTGACCGAAGACCAGCGTGGCCCCGCGCGGGACGTAGACCCTGTCGCCGCGCGCCATCCGGAAGTGCCAGAGCTTCTCGCCACGGGCGACAAGGCGAAATTCGTGAACTCCGTCAGGACCGGAAAGCCCGAGGATCGGGGTTTCCTGGTCAGCCTCGGGATCGACCGAGAGGCGCCCGTCGATCGCGCGCAGCCCGGCGCTGCGCGCAGGGTCAAAATTGGCAGGGATCGGGACGTCCGCAAGGTCACCGTCGGGGGCGGAGATGCCGGGCCATATCCAGCAGCGCGTGGTCAGGGCGACCCGCGCTTCGAGGTCTCCGGCCGCCCCGGGCGTAAGGACCTCGAAGAGAACTTCCGATGGATCGGCGAGGGCTTCGAGATGGGCGTCGGCAAAGGCCATGCGGACTTCGCCGGTGGCGCCGAGATCGACCTGGTGGAAACGGACCTGTCCGCCGATGCGGGTCCGGATGATCCGGGTTGGCCCGCCGATCTCCGGGGCGATCCGCACCTGCAGCCCGCCGTTGCAAGCATAGAGGGCCCTGCTTCCGTCGCGCCCGAGAACCGGGGCGTCGATCCAAATGGCGTCTTCGACCGGACGCGTGAATGAAAGGTCGGAGCGCCCCTCGAAAGCGAGGGTTTCGTCCGCATTGACCCAAGCAATCCTGAAGGACGCATCCTTTGCGGGGATAGCGTCGCCGAAAGAAGGGCTTGTGAAAGGGGCTCCGGAAAGGACGATGAGCCGTTCTGCGGCAATTTCCATTTCCCCCTGTTCAGGGGAGAGGCGAGAGAGCATGGCGCCGGTGTCGGCATCGAAGACCAGAACCTCACCTTCCGCGGGGGCAAGGGGGATGTCCCGGGAGAGGGTGCCCGCGGTCCAGCGAATGGTCGGGCGCCAAGGCGGGGGCACCTGGAGGCGTTTGCCGCCAGCAAGTCGAGTCGGGATGGCCCCGAGCCGCAGGGATTGTAGTTCGCGCGACGTCTCGGTTTCGAGGGTGAGGTGATCTCCGGTCCAGACAAGGCGTGGCGGGCCGACGATGTCGGCTCTTGAACGACCAAGGCTTCGTGCCGCCTGATCATAAGCTTCGAAGAGATGGGCTTCGGTATCTCCCACGGGGCTTTCGCCATGTCGCCATGCCTCGAAGCGGCGGGCGACATGGGCGGAGGTGTCGAAGGCGATGGTCGCCTTGAGGCGGGCGAGTCCTGCACAGCGATCGGCCACAACTCTTCTCTGCCAGCGCCGTGCGGAAGCCGTATCCTCGATTGCTGGCGGGCCAATGTGAAGGGCGGCACCGACAAAGGCTCGGGCGAGATCACCGTGGTGGGCCTGGGCCGGACCGAGTGGTGCGAAAAAGAGGCCTGTCGGCTCGTTGCCGAATACCGGCAGGCCGAGAGCTTGGGCGGTGCGGCGGTAGCGGGTCTTGAGATCCTCGCGGGCCTCCTGTTCATCAAAGCTCTCGCCGACGAAGCGACTGATATGGCTGTAGACCTCATTGGTCGAGATGCCGTAGTTGCGCGCAAGCGGGATGAGAACGGCCCAGACCGCGAGCGTCGGGGCAGAATTGAATAGGCGCCACAGCGGTATCTCGTGAGCGAAATGTGCCGCATCGTGGAGGAGATCACCGCGAGCTTGGATGTCTGTGATAAACGGAGTAGAAGTTGGACCGGTCCATGCGGCATTGAAGGCAGTTTCGACCCATGCCAATCGATCAAGCGACACATTACTCTCGGCACTCAAGCGGGAGGATCCTCCATGTAATACATTGTTTTTACTAATAAAACTGTACATTTTGGTAACGTATTATTTTTTCGAGTTTAGCGATAAACGCGTACAAGAGATATTCGCGCGCAAGAAAAGAGTTGCGGTGTTCCGCAACTGTTACGCTCATGATTGAGTGTGGTTCACTCTGACGTACAGGTAATCGGCTTGCAAGGGCCGCAACGCCATGCTTTCGCCGCAGCTCCTGGAGCTCCTGCGCCTGTGGTGGCGCGATGCATGCCTTCAGGCCAAAAGGTCGGGGATAGATGGCTGGCGGGACAATAACGGTCGATTTCGCCGATGACAGAAACGAACGGGTTAAGACACCCCGCGACTGTCGATAGAGCGCGACGGCGAGCTGTAGTTCCAGAGTATGACCTGCGGAAACCGGCCAGTCGCTGTGCTACGAGCGAACGGCAGCAATCCAAATGCACGTTTCGATGTGGCATAATCTTCATAAATCACAATGGCTTGCGTTGGCGTGATCCGCCGAAGGAATATGGCCCGCCGAAGACCCTCTACAACCGGTGGAAGCGCTGGAGCTACAACGGCGTCTTCGCCCGGATCATGGTGGGCCTTGCCACTGAGCGCGCCGAACACAAGACGATCATGATCGATGCGACTTATCTCAAGGCGCACCGCACGGCATCGAGCCTAGGGGGCAAAAAGGGGGCCCGGGCGCCATATCGGGCGCACCAAAGATGGCATGAACACCAAGTTGCACGCTGTCGCGGATGCGAAGGGGCGGCCGATCGGGTTCTACATGTCCGCCGGACAGGTCAGCGATTATACCGGATCGGGGGCACTGCTGGGCAGCCTGCCGAGGGCGGGGTGGCTGCTCGCCGATAGAGGCTATGACGCTGACTGATTCAGAGAATCGTTGAACAACAATTGGATAAAGGTTTTCATCTGAGCCCGAAAGTCCCGCAAGAAGGTCGTCAAATACGACAAGCGCCACGACAAACGACGCAACCGCATCGAGATCATGTTCAGCCGTCTCAAGGACTGGCGCCGTGTGGCAACCCGATACGACTGGTGCCCGGAAACCTTCTTCTCCACGATCATGCTCGCTGCAACGGTCTTGTTCTGGCTGTGATCAAGAACGAGTCCTGAGCCTAGGAATGAGCTTTAAAGTGGATTCGAAATCCGCTCGATCACATTCGGAATGAGCGGCCGTGGCCCCTTGTGAGGCCGCGTAGGCGCCCGGTTCGAGACAAATGAACGTCACCCCGTCGCCGACAAGGTGAGCGTTCTTGAATTGGCAGCCGTAGACTAACAAGGCCTTTAGGGCCGGCTGGGCGGCACGTGATGGATTAGCCCCCTTAATAACACGTCGTGTTAACGCTGTAGCCAAGTCGACTGGATGTGCAGCGAATTGGGCGCGAAATCTGCCTCGTCGGAGCAGGCATGCTGGCGAGCGCATCGGCATAGGTTGCCCCGCGGAACGGAAAGCTGGGCATGCCACCGCCGGGGACGCCACACTGCAAGGTCATCGTATACCAAGTCACAGGGCCAGGTAACAAATCCGCCGCCAAGCCTCCCGCATTGGAATAGCTATTCGTCACACGATAAGGCTGACCGTGGCAGACCTCTTGGGCCTTCGCGAAGCATTTCGAGGTCTTCGACGTGCAGCGAACCGTGGTCAGTTCCTGCCCGTCTGGGGCCGTGACGGTTTCAGCGGAAGGCGACGCGCAGCTTGCGACGGCAAAGAACGCGACGATGGGTAGAAAACGCATGTAGACCTCGATGTCTTGGAAATCAGAAGGACGAAATTGGTGGAATGCGCGCCGGAAGGCTCTCTATGGACGACGACAAAACGTCCGGCGCACCGTCCCGCTGGTTAAAAGTCACGCGCTCGGGCATCCGATGCCACTGATCACTCTGTAGAGCGGCCACGGGAGCTGACCTGAAAGCAGCGCAGCGTTGAGCGGAGGAGGAGCAGCGTGGAAACCATGGGAAACGAGCCATTGGGGAAGGATCACCTGTTTCGCATAATTCACAAAATACTTCATAGATGCAAGTCCGGTGAAGCGGTTTTCGAGAGGAATGGAAAATGCCACCAATCCTCTGCTGGACTCCTTCGCCCGTGTTTTGCGACAGCGACGGCTTGCTGCAGGTCTGTCACAGGAAGAACTCGCTCATCGCGCGGGTTTGAGCATGCGCTATGTCTCGCTATTGGAGAGCAGAAAGCACATGCCCAGCCTCGATACGATGCAGGGGCTCGCTCGTGGGCTCGGCATGAGCTTGACCGACCTGGTGAGCGAGGCCGAAGCCGGTTTGCGTGACGGGCCCGAGACCTGACGCATTCTGGCCTGAAATATCAGGGATAGGTCGCAGAATTGTCCGCGGCGCCCCTGTCGGACTCAGCGCTTGCGCTGCCGCTGCATGTCGCGTCTGTTTTCGACAAGGGCTTCAGCGCGAGTGAATTCAGGGGTGCCACGTACCAGTTGATGTTCGTGGTAAGCCAACATCAAGGAGATCTCGTCAGAGGTGGTGGGGGCGTTGTCTTCGAAAGCCTCGAAGATCGCATCTTTACGTTCATCGTTCACCTTGCCGTAATGGGTCCATGTCACGGCTTCCGACGAGTGCCCAAGGTTCAGCGACCACGCTTTACGCTCTTCGGATGTTCGGCAGATTTGATCGCCCAGATGGACGAGTGTATGGCGGGCCGCGTGTGGGGAGTAACGACGGGCCGCATCGGAAGAGGCCAAACGAAAGGCTTCTGTCACCGCTGCAGCACTTGCCATCGGAGGGATCGGCTCGCGGTTTGGCGTCCTTGCTTGGGAGAGTGCTCTCAGTCCCGGAAACAAAGCGTCATCGGGGCCGAGGCCAAGCTCTTCGATTTCCATGACCCAATCTTCGAACACCTGACGAAACGGTTCGGTACGCGGAAACCAGTTCGAGATAAAGCTCTTGCCGTTTTTCGTGCGCATCAGCTTGCCGTCATGCCGCACACGGTGGCCAGTCATATCGACGTGGTGCAGGCGTACCGTCGTCAAAGCGTCCGCCCTGAAGCCTGAGATGAATGCAAAGGCAAACAACGCCCTGGCCCGACGATCTTTCAGTGTTGCAGAAGACATTCGGTCAAGCATCTCGGCCGCCTCGTCGATGGTCGGGAAGGCACGCGGCACGGTTTCGGACTTAGCCTGAAAACGACGAGGCAAGACGACGTAGTCTGGCAGGGCGGCCAGGTGGGCATAGTGCGGCTGCTTGCTCAACCAGCCAAAGAAGAGACGCAGATGCGATACCCTTTGCCGCAATGTTCCCAGTGACAAGTCATCGCCACGTGAGCGGATGATATGGTCACGCCAAGCCGCCGCGTCTTCCCTGGTCAGGTCTACGAAGGGCTTCCCGCCAACAAAAACTTCGAAAGCCCGGATTGAAATGAGATGCGCGTTGACCGTCTTCGGGTCGTAGCGCCCCGCGTACTTGATCCAGGAATAGAGGAGGCGATCATTGGCGCGGGAAAGCCTGTCGGGCGCGATACCTTTATCTTTCCCAATACAAGCCTGCGCTCGCGTATAATCTTCGACTATCGAGCCCAGGCTCGTATTGGTTTCGAGGGCGCTGCGGAGCTTGTCGTACTCTGTCTCACCCAGTAGCTTTGTCATGCTTGCCGCACAGTTGGGACAGGTGGCATTCGCCACGAACACGCCAGGCTTTTGCGGGGCAATCCTGATGGTCGAAAGCGTAGGAGCGACCCTAGCCTTGCAGCGCAGGCACTGAAATGCGCCAGGCGGGAGCGACTGTTTTTTTGGGGCGCAGACTTGATGAAAACGGATCAGGTCAGCGCCCCGGAAAACGTATGGCTGCCCTCGATCGGAGGGATCCAACCCACTGGCTACCCAGTTCGACACTGTGTTCCGGCACACTTTATAGAGGGCCATGACATCGTCGACGGAATAGACGCGATGTTTGTGCGGGCGCACACCGTGATAAGACCGGCTCATTTGGCAGTGCCGCCGGTTTGGATCTTACGGCGGCTGGCTTCGTAAGCCACGAGATCAGGCAGGGCCCAGCGCGAGGAGCCTGAGCCAAGCGAAAGCGGGGCCGGGAAGTCGGGATTATCCTTGGTCCACCGCCAGATCGTCGCGCGCGACACATCATACCGCGCGGCGACCATCTTGTCGGTCAGGTATCTGATCTCGTGGGGGTCCCAAGGCACGCCGTGCGAGGGGCATGAAGGGCGATCGGAATGAGATGCCCGCCCCACCCTGGCCGTGGCCGGTTTGGCTTTGCGTGCTTTCGTCTGCGCTGTGGTTGAGGTCTTCGAAGCAGGACTTTGTTCGGCCTGCGAATCGGAGAATGAGGTCGATTGGAAAAGATCGGGCTGTTCAGGCTTGCAAGACACAGGTCTACCCTTGCTGGGCAGTCCGATGCATCCTGCACATGACCGGTTGAGCGATATTATTACGAAGTGGGTCAGGTTAAGACGACCTGATCCGATGCACATCATGCTGCATCAGATTGAGACGTCGATGCAAGGAGAAAATCGTATTTCCCGGGCTCACAGCCTTACCATAGTGCAGATGTGGGGCTGGATGTGGGGCTGAAATCTGAATTTCGGCAGAAGATCCATCATATCATACGGATACGACAGTAAGTGGCGGAAGCGGTGGGATTCGAACCCACGGAACCTTTCGGTTCGCTGGTTTTCAAGACCAGAGCCTTAAACCACTCGGCCACGCTTCCGGCGCAGCTCCTCCCTACAGGGCGCGCGCGGCCTTGCCAAGCGATCGCGCCCGGGCGAGCAACACCAGGCACAGGCAAAGCGCGACAAGCGTCACTCCGAACACCGCAGCCGCCGCAGCGAAGACCGCCGGCGAAGGGCCGTAGTGCAGACTGCCATAAAGATAGACCGCCAGCGTGCTGACCTGTGGCGTCGCGAGGAACGAGGCGATCACCACATTGTCGAAGGCAAAGGTCCAGGCCATCACCCCCGCCGCCGCCAGCGCCGGCGCAAGCTGCGGCAGCACGATCAGCCACAGCACCCGCAAAGGTCCAGCCCCCAGATCGGCCGCCGCCGCCTCGATGGCCGGGTCGAGCGTCAGAAGCCGCGCCCGGACGATCAGCGCCACCACCGCGATCTCGACCGGGGTGATGCCCATGACCAGCGTCGCCATGCCGAGGGGCACCCCCGTCTCGGAATAGAACAGCAGAAGCGAGACCCCGAGCACCGATTCGGGCACGATCAGCAGCGTGTAGCTGAGCCCCGACAGCACCCGCCGCACCGTGACAGAAGGATGGCGCACCATCGCATGGCCCAGCATCGCGCCAACCGCCAGCGACAGCACCGCCACCCAGCTCGCCGAGACGAGGCTCGCCCAGACCGCGCGGCGCAGCGACAGATCGTTCCACGCGGCCGGAAACCACGCCAGTGTCAGGCCGGTGAACCGGGTCACCTGCTTGCCCATCATGCCCGTGTTGAACGCGTAAGCCACCCCCACGGCCAGCGGCAGCAACAAGAACAGCACCGTCAGCGCGTAGATCAGCCCGAGCGCCCCCGTTGCCGGCCCGCGCTTCATGGCCTGCCCCCGTCGAAGCCGCGCGTCGCCCGCGCAAGCAGCGCGACGATGCCCCCCACCGCCGCCAGCACCAGCACCGCCATCGCCGAGCCGAGGGGGTAGTTCTGCGCCTCCAGATATTGCGACGACAGCGCCTTGCCCATCAACAGCCCGCGTCCCCCGCCCAGGAGATCGGGCAGGATCATCTCGCCCATCATCGGCACCGCGGTCAGCAGAACCGCCGTCGCGATACCGGGGCGCGACAGCGGCAACGTCACGGTCAGAAAACTGCGCAGCGGACCGGCGCCGAGGTCACGGCTCGCTTCGGTAAGGGCCGGCGGCACGCGCTCGAGAACCACGAGGATCGGCACCACCGCGATCGGCAGATAGACGTAGACCATGCCGATGAATACCGCCGCCGGGCTGTTCAGCACATCGAGCGCACCACGGTGCAGATGAAGCGCGTTCAGCACCGCCTCGGCCAGCCCGCCGCGCGACATCACCATGCCAAGCGCCATCACCCGGATCAGGAAGCTCGCGAAATACGGGATCAGCACCGGCACCAGCGCGCGCAGCCGCCACCGCTCCGGCAACCCGGCGATGAACAGCGCGACCGGATAGGCCAGCGCGACGCACAGCGCCGAGCCCATGGCCGCGAACAGCAGCGTGCGCCCGAACACCGCAAGATAGAACCCCGACGCCGCCTGCCGGTAGTTGTCGAGCGTCAGCCGGTCGTCGATCCCGGCAAAGCTCGACCCGAGGAAGGACACCGCCACCGTCAGCACCAGCGGCACGACGAAGACCGCCCCCAGCCACAGCGCCGGGACGGCCGCCATCGCAGTCTCTGCTTGCAGACGGCGCGCCATCGGCTCAGCCCGCTGCGGCGGCCTGGATCTCGGTCTGCACGCGCATGTAGGTGCCGATCGTGTCCGGGTTCACCACGAAGGACGAGACCTTGGAGAAGTCGATGACCGAACCGCCGAAGATCATGTCGGCATCGGTCAGATCCGCCCCCAGCCGGCCGCGCAGCCCCTCGAGCGGCGCCGGGAAGCCGATGTAATCGGTCGCGGCCACCTGCACCTCCGGCAGAAGCTGATAGGTCAGGAACGCATAGGCCATGTCGCGGTTCGGCGCGTTTTTGACGATCACGTAATTGTCGATCCACAGCTCGGTCACCGGGGCGGGCAGCACCCATTTCAGCCCCGGCTTCATCGCGATGGCGCGCCGGGCCGTGCCCTGATCTGTGGTCGCCAGAACGAAGGTGCCGTTCGCCATATCCCCCGCCTGCAACCGCGAGAACGAGCGGATATGTTTCGCGAAGCCGATCAGGCGCTGACCCGCGGCCTCGATCTGCGCATTGGTCGCGCTGTTCCAGTCGAGGCCCTGAAGCCACAGTTCCGGCCCGATGGTCTCCCAGCCGGAGCCCGACATGCGCACCCGCCCCGACACCCCGGGCTTCGCACCGGCGGTGAAGAAATCCTCCCAGCTGGCGATCTCCATGCCCACCGCCTCGGGGTCATAAAGGATGCCGAGGAAGCCGTAATCCTTCGGGATGGAATAGGCATTGCCCGGGTCGAATTCTCGGTTCAGAAGCCCCGGCGTGATGACCGAGAAATCCAGCCGGCTGTGATCCAGCGGCTCGATCAGTCCGCGCTTCGCCAGCTGCGGCACCCAGGCCTGAGACGGCACCGCGATGTCGAACCCGGTCCCCGCCGGCGAGTTCAGCCGCGCGAACATCGCGTCGTTCGATTCATAGGTCGCGATGACCGGCTGCACCCCGCTTTGCTTGCGGAACCCGTCGAGACTGAGCGGGGCGAAATAATCGGGCCAGCTGTAGATCGTCAGCGCCGCCTCGCGCGCGGCGGCGCGCCCGGTCAGGGCGGCGGTGGCCGGCATGGCGGCAAGCCCCGAAAGGACGCCGCGGCGGGTGAGGGAAAGGCCTCGAGTCATGTGCAGTCTCCTTGTTCGGGTCGCCGCCCTGACCGGCCGGCACCCGTGGTCTCATGTGTCCGGCCGGTAAGCCCGCAGGGCGCCCGGCGCGAAGGTGATCGACACCGCCCGGCCCGGTGCCATCTCCTCCGGCACCCCGGCCCGCGGCACCAGCGTCTCGAAGCCGATTGTAGCGCCATCGGCCGGCGTGACCACGGCCCGCAGCCGCAGATTCGGCCCGATCGCCACACGATCGGTCAGCCGCGCCGGAATGCCGCCCGGATCGGGGACCGGACCGAAGCGCGTCGCCTCGGGGCGCAGGGTGACGGCGACGACATCGCCCGGCGCCAGCCCGGGGGCGACGAAGCCCGCCGGAAAGCGGCCGAAGCCCGTCTCCAGCATCCCGCCCGCGGCCAGCCGCGCCGCGAAACCGGTCGCGGTGCCGACGAAATGTGCCACCCAGCCACTCGCCGGCCGGTCATAGATCGCACCCGGGGTGTCGACCTGCTCAAACCGGCCCGCGCGCATCACCGCCATGCGGTCGGCCATGCCGAAGGCCTCGTCCTGATCGTGGGTGACGTAAAGGAAGGTCGCGCCGATCTCGCGCTGGATGCGGCGCAGCTCGCGCTGCATCTCGTCGCGCAAGCCCCGGTCGAGGGCGGCGAGAGGCTCATCGAGCAACAGAACCTCGGGCCGGTTCGCCAGCGCGCGGGCCAGCGCGACGCGCTGCTGCATACCGCCCGACAGTTCGGCCGGGGGCTGATCGGCGGCGGCCGACAGATGCACCAGCTCCAGCATCTCGCCGGCGCGGGCACGGCGCGCGGCGCGGCTCAGCCCCTGCATCCGCGGACCGAAGGCGACGTTCTCCAGCACCGTCATGTGCGGAAACAGCGCATAGCTCTGGAATACGGTGTTGACCGGGCGGGCCTCGGGGGGAAGGTCGGTGACATCGCGCCCGGCGATGTGCACACGGCCGGCGTCGGGTGCCTCGAACCCGCCGATCAGCCGCATCGCCGTCGTCTTGCCCGAACCGCTCGGCCCGAGCAGCGCCAGAAACTCGCCCCGCCGCACCGACAGCGACAGCCCGTCCAGCACCCTGCGCCCGTCATAGGACTTGCACAGCCCGTCGAGCGCCACCGCTTCGGGCGCCCCGGCAACAGGAGTGGACAGCTCTTCGGACACGCGATTCCGCCTCGGTTTCCGGCAAATTATAAGGCTCCGGGGCCGCCCGGGGAACCGCCCGATTACCGCCCCGGCGGAATAGCGGAAAAAACATGTATTCCCCGGGGCGGATTTGATGCGCATCAAAGTCGGACCGGCGCGCACCATGCCACAGTCTGCCCGTCAAGTAATGGAGAGACCCATGTCCAACACGCCGCACACCCTCGGGGAAGAGTTCCCGCAGCAGATCGAGAAGCTGCACGCCCTGAAGGCCAGCGATCCGCGCTTCGCGCAGCTGCTCGACGATTACGATGCGATCAACGACAAGGTGCACCGCGCCGAGACCCGCGTCGATTCGGTCGACGAGCTGGCCGAAGTCGAACTGCGCAAGCAGCGCGGCGTCATCAAGGACGCCATCGCCAAGGCGCTGGCCGAGGCCTGATCGCGCTCCGCAGTCATTTCAGACGGCCCCGGTTTTCCGGGGCCGTTGTCGTCTCAGATGCCCTCAGACGATCTCGTAGGGCAGCAGGCCGCGCCGATTCGGATCGACCTGGAAGTTGCGTTCCAAAGGCGGCATCGAGCGCTGCGGGCAATTGTTGCGCTCGCAGATCCGGCACGAGATGCCGATCGGCTGATAGGTGCGCGGGTTCGACAGATCCAGATCGTCGGCATAGACCACATCGCGGGCGTGGCTGATCTCGCAGCCCAGACAGATCGCGTAGCGCTGCACCGGCGCGGTAAAGCTGCCGCCCGATTTCGACACGTCGCGCGCCACGCACAGATAACGCACGCCGTCCGGCGTCTCGGCCAGCTGGCGCAGGAAGCGCGTCGGGGTCTCGAAGGCCTGATGCACGTTCCACAGCGGGCACGACCCGCCGAAGCGCGCGAATTGCAGCCGCGTGGCGGAATGGCGCTTGGTGATCGTGCCGGCCTGATCGACGCGCACGAAGAAGAACGGCACGCCCTTGGCGCCCGGGCGCTGCAGCGTCGAGAGCCGGTGCGCCACCTGCTCGATCGAGGCGCCGAACATGTCGGCCAGACGCTCCAGATCGTGGCGCGTGCTTTGCGCGGCCGCCAGAAACGGCGCGTAGGGCATCAGCGCGGCACCGGCGAAATAGTTCGCCAGCCCCACCTTCGCCACCGAACGCGAGATTTCGGACTGGAACCGCGCCAGATCGAGCGTCGCCTCGATCAGCTCGTTTTGCGTCACCAGCGCGACCTGATGCAGCATCTGGAACGCCTGAGTGGCGCGCGGCGCATGGGCCGACAGCCGCACCACCGCGCCCTCGCGGGTGCGGATCGCGGCGACATCGGCGATCTCGACCGACAGGCCGCGCCGGCCGAGAGCTTCGGTCGCCAGCCGGATCACGTCGCCGCGCTGGCCGTCCGGGCAGGCGAAACGCTCTGCCGCGTGGTCGATGGCGTCGATGTAATTGTCGCAATAGTGGAAGAAGTCGCGCACCTCTTCCCAGGGGCTGACGATGGTGTGCGGCGCACCGCGCCCAAGCGCCTCGTCGAGCGAGGCAAGCCGCTCATGCGCCTGCCGATAGGACCGGTGCAGCTCCAGAAACGCCCGCGCCAGCGCCGGCGCGTTCGAGGCCGCGAGCCGCAGATCGGCCAAGGGCGGCGCCACATCGGCGAAGACAGGATCGGCCAGTGCCTCGCGCATGTCGCTGACCATGCGCTCGGAATCGCCGGTAGACAGTTCCGTTATGTCGAGGCCGAATTCCCCCGCCAGCGCCAGCACCACCCCGGCCGAAACCGGGCGATGGTTGTTCTCCATCTGGTTGAGATAGGGCAGCGACACGCCGAGACGCTCGGCGAAGGTCTTCTGCGTCAGCCCGAGGCGCGCCCGGGTCTCGCGCAGTTTCACCCCGGCATAAAGTTTCTGGGGCGGCATCGGTGGCTCCTTTTGCAAAAGCTGCCATTGATTCGTCATAGCTTTGCAAAAGAAGGCCGTCAAACGGCGTGACGGCTCAGCGATGGCCGGTGAAGATCACTGCCGCCCCCGCCGCGATCAGCGCGAACCCCATCACCGTGCGCCAGCTGATCGCCTCGCCCAGCCAGAACGCCGAGAAGCCGACGAAAACGGTGAGTGAGATCACCTCCTGGATGGTCTTCAGCTGCGCCGCCGAAAGCGCCCCGTAGCCGATGCGGTTCGCCGGCACCTGCAACAGGTATTCGAAGAAAGCGATGCCCCAGCTGATCAGGACCACCACGATCAGCGGCGCCGAGCGGAACTTCAGATGGCCATACCAGGCCACCGTCATGAACAGGTTGGAACAGGTCAGCAGCAGGATCGTGACGAGAGGGGCGGGCAGCGACATCCTGAAACCTTTTCTGTTTTACTCGAGGAGATAGACGGCCAGAACGATCAGGGCCGAGGCCGCGAGACCGCACAGCGTGAACGCCCGGTTGACCCGCAACGCGATGCCGGTCGGGCCGATGCCGGTCAGCCGCCCGGTAACGATCGACATCGCCGAAATCGGCGAGGTCGCGATGGCGAAGGCCCAGGCGAGGCACAGCGCCAGCGCCAGCGCCTGCGGATGCGCCTGCCCCACCGGACCCGCTCCGAACAGCTGCACCACCAGAAGCATCACGATGGAATGCGGGATCATGATCGCGCCCGCCAGCGGCACCAGCACCAGACAGCCCAGAACCACCGCGACAGGCGGGATCATCCCGCCCGAGATCAGCGCCTCGATCCCGATGGCGCCAAGCGCCAGCGACGCCCCTGCCCCGATCATCGTCGCCGCCAGGAAGATCGTCGATTCCGAGGCCATGGAGGCCGTCGCCTGCGCCAGCCCGTCAAGCGCACCGCCCTTCGGCCCGCGCACCGAGGGCTCGACCCGCGACCACAGCACCGACAGCAGCGGCAGCACGATGCAGGCCGCGGTCAGGAAGCCCACACCCAGCAACCGGTGCAGCACCAGCGTCACCGCGATCAGCCCCGCCACGACCGCGAGCACGATCAGCAGCGCCCGTGCGCCGCCCTCGGGGGCGCGGCTTTCCGGGTCCGCCTGATCGTCGCGCGGAGCGAAGACCAGACTGCCCGCCGAAACGACCATCGCCACCATGAAGGACAGCATCAGAAAAAGCGCCGGATCGAGCGCCGGGATCGCCGCGGTCACGATGGCGAAGCCCACCCCGATCGGGTTCCAGATCGTGGCGAGCAGCGCGCCGCGCTCGACCACCAGCGTCACCGCACCGGCATCGACGCCGCTGCGCCCCTCGGCCCGGGCGCGGTCGGAATGGTCGCGCGCGATGTCATGCATCATCGCGATCACACCGAGATTGAACAGCACCGCCAGAAACTGCGCCCCGTAGGTCATCGCGGCAGAGCGCATCCGCGCCGGGCAGGCGAACAACCACGCGGCGGCGAGCCCGATCACCTTCGACGCCCGCACCGGCGCCCGGATCAGCCCGAGTGCGGTCAGAAACGCCGAGAAGGCCGTGCCCTGCATCAGCGCACGTCCGACCACCGGCCGCGCCTCGGGGGCGACGAGCAGGACCGCTGCGGCCACAATCGCCGCCAGCACCGCGAAGATCCGCGCCAGCCGCTGCACATGTCCGATCCGGATCGCCGCCAGCAGCACCGCCGCCACCGCCGCCACCCAGTCGAAAGCTTCCAGCGCCGGCAGATGCGGCTTGCCGACCTCGCCAATCACCAGCGCGGCAATCATCGCCACTGCGAGGATCGCGCAGATCCGCGCCGATACGGCCGCCCTTTGCGCACCGCGTTGCGCATCCATTTGCATCTTCAGATCATCCCTGCTGTCACGCTTCGCGCTTGTTGCGCCCCGGTGTATTCCCGCACCGGTCGAGGTCAACCCGCCGACATTGTCGCGATACAAGTTTTCGATATATAAAACCTATCAAAAATAGAGAATCAATCTATTTCATAAACACATCCACCACGGCTATGGTTGCCCTCGAAGGCCGGGGCGAGTCGCCCTGAGGCGACCTTCCCCGCCCGAAGCAGCGGATCAACCAAACCGAGGAGCAGACACAGATGTCCGTCATCAACACCAGGATCAAACCCTTCACCGCCTCTGCCTACAAGCAGGGCAAGTTCGTCGACGTCTCGGATGCCGACATCGCGGGCAAGTGGGCGATCTTCTTCTTCTATCCGGCCGACTTCACCTTCGTGTGCCCGACCGAGCTCGGCGATCTCGCCGATCATTATGCCGAACTGCAGAAGCTGGGCGTCGAGGTGTTCTCGGTCTCGACCGACACGCATTTCACCCACAAGGCGTGGCACGACAGCTCTGACACCATCGGCAAGATCGAGTATGCGATGATCGGCGACCCGACGCAGACCATCAGCCGCAACTTCGACATCCTGCGCGAGAACGAAGGCCTGGCCAACCGCGGCACCTTCATCGTCGACCCCGATGGCGTGATCCAGGCGATGGAAATCACCTCGGAAGGCATCGGCCGCAACGCCGCCGAGCTGGTGCGCAAGGTCAAGGCCGCGATCTACATCCGCAACCATCCGGGCGAGGTTTGCCCCGCGAAGTGGGAAGAGGGCGAAAAGACGCTCGCCCCGTCCTTCGATCTGGTCGGCAAGATCTGATCCCAACCCATCCGTTCTTACCCTGCGCCCCCCGGCGCAGGGAGCAAAGCCCCTCGCGCGTGTGACGTATGGCGCGGGGGCACCCTTTCCTGACATTTCCGGAGTCCATCATGCTCGACAGCACCATCAAGACGCAGCTCAAGGCCTATCTCGACCGCCTGACGCGCCCCGTCGCGATCGTCGCCTCCCCCGATGACACCCCCCGCTCGGCCGAGATGATGGAGCTGCTGACCGAGATCGCCGCGCTGTCGGACAAGATCACGCTCAGCCGCGACGGCACGGCCGAACGCCGCCCCTCCTTCGCGCTGACCTCGCCCGGCCAGAACATCCATATCAGCTTCGCCGGCCTGCCGATGGGGCACGAGTTCACCTCGCTGGTGCTGGCGCTGCTGCAGACGGGCGGGCATCCGCCGAAGGTCGAACAGGCGATTCAGGACCAGATCCGCGCGCTTGGCGGCGCCTTCCATTTCGAGACCTATTTCTCGCAATCGTGCCAGAACTGCCCCGATGTGGTGCAGGCGCTGAACCTGATGGCGGTGCTGAACCCCGGGGTGACGCATGACGCCATCGACGGCGCGGACTTCAAGGCCGAGGTCGAGGCACGCGAGGTCATGTCGGTGCCGACGATCTACCTGAACGGCAAGCTGTTCGGTCAGGGCCGCATGGGCCTGGAAGAGATTTTGTCGAAGATCGACACCTCGGCCGCCGAGAAGGAAGCCGCGAAGATCGCCGCGAAGGAGCCGTTCGAGGTTCTGGTGATCGGCGGCGGCCCGGCCGGCGCGGCGGCGGCGATCTATGCCGCGCGCAAGGGCATCCGCACCGGCATCGCGGCCGAGCGTTTCGGCGGCCAGGTGCTGGACACCAATTCGATCGAGAACCTGATTTCGGTGCCGCATACCGAGGGGCCGAAGCTCGGCACGGCACTCGAAACCCATGTGCGGGAATATGACGTCGACATCATGAACCTGCAGACCGCGAAGGCGCTGACGCAGGAGGGCGGGATGTTCTCGGTCGCGCTGGAAAGCGGCGCGGTGCTGAAGGCGCGCACGGTGATCGTGTCGACCGGGGCGCGGTGGCGCTCGATGAACGTGCCCGGAGAGCAGGAGTATCGCAACAAGGGTGTGACCTATTGCCCGCATTGCGATGGCCCGCTGTTCAAGGGCAAGCGCGTCGCGGTGATCGGCGGCGGCAACTCGGGCGTCGAGGCGGCGATCGACCTGGCGGGCGTGGTGGACCATGTGACGCTGCTGGAATTCGCCGATACGCTGCGCGCCGACGAGGTGCTGCAACGCAAGCTGCGCTCGATGCCGAACGTGGAGATCGTCACCTCGGCGCGCACCACCGAGGTGAAGGGCGACGGCGTCCGGGTGACGGGGCTCGCCTATGAGGACCGCACGACCGGCGAGATGAACGAGGTCCCGCTGTCGGGCATCTTCGTGCAGATCGGTCTTTTGCCGAACACCGAATGGCTGAAGGGGACGCTGGATCTGAACCCGCGCGGCGAGATCGTCATCGACGCGCATGGGGCGACCTCGATCCCCGGGGTGTTCGCGGCGGGCGATTGCACCACGGTGCCCTACAAGCAGATCGTGATCGCCATCGGCGGCGGGGCGACGGCCTCTCTCGCGGCGTTCGATCATCTGATCCGGGTCACCGCGCCGGCGGCGGAAAACGCCGCCTGAGGCCGGGTTCCGGGGGGACGGGAGGAGGGGGCTCTGCCCCCGCTGCGGCGAGCGCCGCAGCCCCCCGGGATATTTGAGGAAAGCCGAAAGAGGCCGCGATGACGCTGCGCGAACTGCAATATCTGGTCGAACTGGCCCGGCAGAAGAATTTCCGCCGGGCTGCCGAAATGTGCAACGTGTCGCAGCCGACCCTGTCGACGCAGATCCGCAAGCTGGAAGACGAGCTGGGCGTGGTGCTGGTCGAGCGTGGCGCACGCAAGGTGGTGCTGACTGCAGCGGGCGAGGAGATCGCCGCCCGGGCCGAGCGGATGTTGCGCGAGGCGGCCGACATCCGCACCATTGCCGCGCGTCACAGCGCCCCCGAGGCCGGGCGGCTGCGCCTTGGGGTGTTCCCGACGCTCGGTCCTTATCTGCTGCCGGCGCTGGTGCCGCGGATCGCCGCGCGCTTCCCCCGGCTGGAGCTGCAACTGGTCGAGGAAAAGAGCGACCTGCTGCTGCAAAAACTGAAAGCCGGGCAGATCGACGCCGCACTGCTGGCACTGCCGGTGTCGGACGATGCGCTGGAAACGGTGGAGCTGTTCGACGAGCCCTTCGTTCTGGCGGTGCCGTCCGAGCACGCGCTGGCCGGGCGCGCGGATGTGGTGCTTGACGATCTGTCCGGGCAGAAGCTGATGTTGCTGGAAGACGGGCATTGCCTGCGCGATCAGGCGGTCAGCCTGTGCCATCGCTGGGGCGCGGACGAGACCGCCGGCTTTCGCGCGACCAGCCTGGAAACCCTGCGCCAGATGGTGGCGGCCGGCATGGGCATCACGCTGCTGCCGGCCCTGTCGACGCGCGGACCGCTGGCCGAGAACGCCAATCTGCGACTGCTGCCGTTTCGCGACCGGCCGCAGCCCGGGCGCACCATCGGGATGCTGTGGCGCCGGTCCTCGGCGCTGACGCCGGTGTTGCGCCGGGTGGCGAAAATGGCGAGTGAGGCAGAAATCGCGCTTCTGGCGCCGGCGGCATGATCGGGACGGACGACATGCTGGGTCTGATCCTGGCGGGCGGACGCGCGACGCGGATGGGCGGCGGCGACAAGGGACGGCTGGCGCTCGGGTCCGCGACGCTGGTCGAGAGCGTCATAGGCCGTCTGAAGCCGCAGGTCGGTGCACTGGCACTGAGCGCGAATGGCGATCCGGCGCGGTTTGCCGATCTCGGCCTGCCCGTCCTGGCCGACAGCGTGCCGGGGCAGCCGGGGCCGCTCGCCGGGATTCTCGCGGGGATGGATCTGGCAGCGCGCGAGGGCCGCAGCCATGTGCTGAGCGCGGCCGCCGACACGCCCTTCCTGCCGCCGGATCTGGCGCAGCGCCTGAGTTTCGGGCTCTCCGAAGCCCCTGTCGTCATGGCCGCGAGTGCCGGGACGGGCCGCCCGATCCGCCAGCCGGTGATCGGTCTGTGGCCCGTCGCGCTGCGCGAGGATCTGCGTGCGGCGCTGAACGAAGGGGTCTCTAAGGTCGGTCTGTGGGCCGGACGGCACGGCGTCGTGCTCGCGGTCTGGCCAACCGATCCGGTCGACCCGTTTTTCAACGTCAACACGCCCGAAGACCTCGCTATCGCCCGCCAGATCGCCCGGGGCTGAGGCGCGGCCCCGGTCCGTCGGGACATGCGTCCGCCGGACCCCCAAAAGGCAGTCATTATTCGGATATACCCGTCAAATTTTGGAATTATTTACCGGAATTATCGGACAAGATTCCAAAAATATGGAAAATTTCCCGATCAGGCGTAAATAGAGACTGTCACACAGCAATGGAGACCGACATGGGTCTGCGCATCAACGATATTGCCCCCGATTTCACTGCCAACACCACCGATGGCGAGATCAGGTTTCACGACTGGCTTGATGGCCATTATGCGATCCTGTTCTCGCATCCGCGTGACTTCACCCCGGTCTGCACCACCGAGTTCGGCTCCGTCGCCTCGCTCGCCGCGGAATGGGCGAAGCGCAACACCAAGGTCATCGGCGTGTCCGTCGACTCGGTCGAGGAGCACAAGAAGTGGAAGGCCGACATCGAGAAGCTGTGCGGCAGCCCGGCCACCTTCCCGATCATCGACGACACCTCGCTGACCGTCTCGAAGGCCTATGACATGCTGCCGGCGGATTACTATCTGCCGCAGGACGGCCGCACCCCGGCGCATTCGGCGACCGTGCGCACCGTCTACATCATCGGGCCGGACAAGAAGATCCGTCTGACGATCAGCTATCCGATGTCGGTCGGCCGCAACTTCTCGGAGATCCTGCGTGCCCTCGACGCGATCCAGGCCACCGATGGCGTGCCCTTCGCCACCCCGGCGAACTGGCAGCCCGGCGACAACGTGATCCTCGCGCTCTCGGTCCCGACCGAGGAAGGCGAGAAGAAGTTCGGCACCGTCGACATCAAGCTGCCCTATCTGCGCTTCGTCAAGCAGCCGAAGTGATCCCCCGATCCGGGCCTCCCCTCCCGGGGGCCCGGCGCTGACAGGTTCAGTGCCGGGCCCGTCCGAGCGCAAAAGCAAACCCCGGCCGGGATCGCTCCCGCCGGGGTTTTGCTTTGAAAGCTGTCTGTCGCGGATCAGCCGTTGTCGGCGGCGCGGTAGATGAAGCCATAAGTCGGATAGACGTCGCCAAGCGTGTTCGGAACCGATTCGACGCGCACCGCCGACCAGTCGTTGCGCGGCGAGACATCGACCACCGCCATGTTCAGCGACACGCGGTTCTTGCGCCAGTTGGCATGATCGACGAGGATCTTGCGCGAGTTCACCACCTGCGACACCACCGCGACATGGCCCATCGGCATCTTGTTGGTAGCGCGGAAGTTCAGCACCGAACCGACGACCGGGGTCTTGCCCTTGGCATAGCGATTCTCGGCAGCGGACCACCAGTTCTTCGCATTGCCCTGCAGGTTGATGCCGGTCACCTCACGGGCGAAGGGCACGCACCACAGCCGGCTGCGGGTGCTGCGCACATCGGCGGTGCTGGCGACGGCGGCCTTCACATGCTCAGGCGCGACGGCGGAATGATGCACACCCGACGCCGAGGCCAGCCGAGCAGTCTTCGCCACGGTGGCCTTTCCGGTCTTGCTCAGGCTCGCCTTGCCGGTGGCAGCCTTGCCGGCGGGTGCCTTGGACGAGACGGCCGCCAGATGCTTGCTGCTTTTCGAGGTAGTCTGTGCGGCGGATTTGGCATTCGCCGGCTTCGCGGCCGGACGGGCCTTGATGGACACCGACGGACGCGGCAGCGGCGAGGCGGATTTGCCGGACGTATCGGCGACAGCGGCAGAGGGCGACGTCAGAGAAAACGCCATCCATGCCCCGAACAAGGATGCCAGCAGCCGCTTTTCGATGCCCATTCCAGTCTGTCCCATCTGGTCGATTGCGCGCGCCCTGCTGTGTTGCTTTTTGAGCGCGATTTCCTTTTTTCAGATTACGGCGGCGTTGCAAACCCTCGGTTTCAACCGGCGGCGGAATTCCGCCACCCGGCCGGCCGGTTTCGCCCGAAATTCGCGCAAAATCCGCTGGACTCGGCAAGTCGCGCCGCAAAAAGGACCGATCCGGCCCCATAATATGTCGCACAAAGACATGAAACGCCCGGTCAAACTAACTATCAAGGCATTGTATATGAATGATAAAAAATGAAGCTGCATATTTCTCAGGCGCACTGAACGGGACATGTGCGTTTCACAGGCAAAAGGCGCTTTTTACAGCAGATTCTGAGCCAAAACGCCAAAGGGCGGCCCGAAGGCCGCCCTCGTCACTCCGTCCAGCGCTGCGAGGACTCAGTTCAGACCGAGCTGACCGCGCAGCGTCGACAGGTCTTCGGCAAGGGTGTTGACCTTGGTCGCGAGAACCTTGCGGTCGGCATCGCTCAACTCGACATAGGACACGTAGCCACCATCCTTCTGATACTTCTTCAGGATGGCGCCCGCCTCGGCGAAGTTCGCGTCGACTTTCTTGACGAAGTCCGGGTTCTTGTCGGCGATCAGCGGACGGAACAGGGTGTAAATCTTCTGCGAGCCGGCGAAGTTCGCGTCGAAATCCCACAGATCGGTGCGGGAATACCGGTCTTCCTCGCCCGAGATCTTGGTCGCGGCGACCTCTTCCATCAGCGCGGCGGCACCGCCCACGACGACTTCCGGCGGGAAGGTCAGACCGTTGATCCGCTCGTTCAGCGTCTTGATATCCTTCAGAAGCTGGTCGGCGTAGCCCTGAATCTCGCCGGTCTTGCCCTCGACCCACAGGCCGTATTCGATGCGGTGGAAGCCGGTGAAGGTCGGATCGGCTTCCTTCTGCTCGAAATCGTCGGCCCGCGCGTCGATCGAGCTGTCGAGATCGGCGAACAGCTCGGCGATCGGCTCGATCTTCTCATAGCTGGTGCGGGTCGGGGCAAACAGCGCCTTGGCCTTGGCGACGTCATTCGCCTTGATCGCGGCAACGAAGGCCTCGGTGTCCTTGACAAGCTGCTCGGTGTTCTCGGCCACGTAGATCTTGTAGTCCGCCAGCGGGGCCACCAGATCGAGAGACGGATCCGCCGCGAAGGACTGGGCCGTCAGCCCCGCCATCAGAATCAGCGCCAGTGCCGTGGATTTCAGAGTGTTCGCGACCATGTCGGTCTCCTTCGGAAAGTGTGGAAACTGGCTGGAAGTCAAAGGCTTCTGGCTGCGGAAACGAGCGTCGAGCCAAGGTAATCCCCCGGCCCCGACACCCCCGGCAGCACGAAGAAATAGCCGCCGCCGAAGGGTTTGAAATATTCCTCCATCGCCTCGCCGTTCAGCCGGCTCTGCACGGTGATGAAGCCCATGCCGAGATCCGCCTGATAGCAGATGAAGATCAGTCCCTGGTCGATCTGGCCGTTCTTCAGCGCGCCCGAGGTATAGTTGAACGGCCGGCGCAGGATCAGGTTGGCCTCGGTCTCGGGGGTGCGCGGGTTGGCGCGGCGGATATGCGACAGGAAGGAGGTCACCTTGCCCTCCGGGTCCTTGCTGTAATCGGGCACGTCACGCTCGGTCGCGTTCGGCCCGCCATCGAGCGGCGCGCCCGAGATCTTGCGCCGGCCGAAGTCGCGTTCCTGCTCCTGCAGCGGGGTGCGGTCCCAGTGCTCCACCTTGTTGCGGATCAGCCGCACCACCTGATAGCTGCCGCCGAGCGCCCAGCCCGGTTCGCCGTTCTCGGGGGTGACCCAGACCACCTGGCGCATCTTCGCCTCGTCGGTCGAATCCGGGTTGCCCGAGCCGTCGCGGAACCCCAGCAGGTTGCGCGCCGAGGGCGTGGTGCCATCGGCGGCGGGCTTCGCCTGCGGCACGTCGCCCGGCATCATCCAGTTCATCACCAGATATTCCGACAGCGACTTCATGATGTCGCGCAGCGCATGAATCGCGGTGTCCGGGGTATTGGCGCAGAACTGCAGCGACAGATCGCCATGGCACAGCGCGGCATCGAGCGCGTCGTTCGGGAACTGCGTCATCCGGTCGAGGGCATTGGGCTTCAGCGCCTTGCCCCAGTCGGTCTTCTCGAAGAAGGAATCGCCCAGACCCACCGTGACGGTCAGGTTGTCGGGCGCGATGTCCGGCCCGAGAATCCCCGAATCCTCCGGCGGCAGCTTCGGATCGCGCATGGCCACCGCGCCGCCCGCCGTCAGGAAGGCAATCCGCGCGGTCAGCAGCTTCATCATCGTCTCGAACTGGTCGAGATCCGTCGCCACGATATCGAACGAGGCGATGATCCCCGCCGCCGGGCGCGGGTTCACGATGCCCGCCTGATGCGCGCCATAGAACGGCACGCGCTGCGCGCTGGTGTCGGCGTCCGCCTTCGGCGCATCGCCCACCATCGGCGCGGCCGCCACCTGCCCGGCCCCGATGACCGAGGCGACACCCGCCCCGACCCCGATCCCGAGACCCTTGAGAAGGTCGCGCCGGCTGGTGCCGGCCTGCGCGATGTCGTCACCTGGCTTGTTCAACTTGCTCATGTCAGTTCAGTCCGATCACGTCTTGCAGTTTGGAAAGCGCCGCTGCCAGCGCCGTCAGGTCGCCGGACAGCGCCTGACGCTGCTCGGCGGAAATCGTATCGTAGGGCGGATAGGCCCCGCCCTGTTTCAGCGCCGTCAGATCGGCGCGGCTGCGCTCCATCGCGGCACCGATCTGCGCCTCGAGGTCCGGATTGACCGAGGCCACCACCCCGCGCAACAGCCCGGTCAGCTTGTCGAGGCCTTCGAGGCTTGCCTCGAACTCGGCCAGATCGGTCTTCGCATAGGCATCGTCGCCCGTCGGAACGTGACTTTGCGCCAGCTGAGTCGCCATATCGCCGGGCAGCGCGATCAGCAACTGCGGATCGAGCGGTGCCTGCCGCAACCGGGTCTTCAGCGCCTCCAGATCCGTCACGAGCTGCGCCGCGACAGGGGCGAGACCTTCGGTCGTGCCCTGTGCGAACAGCCCGTATTCGATGCGGTGATAGCCGGTGAAAGCGGGATCCTGCTCACGCCCGGTCAGATAGGCGGCGCGCGGGTCGATGCGGTTCTCGAGATCCGAGAAGCGATAGGCCAGCGCCTCGATCCGGCGATAGGGCAGCCGCGCCGCCTGCCAGGCCGCCTGCGCCGCCGTCACGTCGCCCGCCGCGATGGCCGCCTGCAGGGTCTGCGCCGCGCTCAGCGCCGCGTTGCCCTGCATCGCCAGATAGACCCGGTATTCCGACAGCGGACCGAGGAACTTGCGCAGCGTCACCTCGGAGGCGGCTGCGGCCGCCTCGTCCGAGGGCGTCACCACCAGCGTGCCGCGCGGGTTCGACAACAGACCGCAGGCCATCTGATAGGTGCCGGGTGCCAGCTGCACCGACAACGTGGCGCGGAACCCCGGCGCGATGTTCTCGCGCTCGGCCAGCACCAGAACGCCGTCGAGGATCTCCCACTCGATCGGCCGATCCGAGGCGTTGACGATCTCGAAGCTGCGCCTGCCGCCCGGAACGGTGATCTGGTTCGGCTGGCAGGCGGTGGCGGTGATGGTCACCGTGCGATCGGCGGCCTGACCTCGGGTCGTGGCCGCGGTCTTCGAAGCGGCATACCAGAACGCCCCGCCGCCCGCGACGGCCAGACAGGCCGCCGCCGCAACGGCCCAATACAGATGACGGTTCGGCGCGACAGGGGTCTCAGACATCGGACAGGCTCTTGTTTGCCGGAGCGCGCGCCCCGGCCGGAGAAGACGACACCGGGCGCAGGAACAGCCACAGCGCACCGGCAAGGAAGATCAGATAGACGGCGACTTCGCCGAGCGTCGGCGCATCGCGATAGCCGAACAGGCCCGACAGCACGGTGCCGAGGGGGCCTGTCTCGGGCAGGACGCGGCCGAGATCGTAGACGATGCCCTGCAGCCCGTTCCACAGCCCCGCCTCGTGCAGCGCCTTGACCGAACCGGCCAGCAGCCCCGCCGCGACGAAGATCACCAGAACCCCGGTCCAGCGGAAGAACCGCCGCAGGTCGATGCGCAACATCCCCGCGTAGATCCCCCAGCCCGCCACGGCCGCCAGCAGCACCCCCAGAAGCGCCCCCAGAGGCGCCATCGCATCCGGGCTCTGCTGGAAGATCGCGAGTAGGAAGAACACCGATTCAAGGCCTTCGCGCGCCGTCGCGAGGAACACCATGCCGATCAGCGCCCAGGTGGCGCCACGGCCGGGCTCTGCCAGGGCCTCGTCGATCCCGGCGTGAAGATGCACCTTGATCGAGCGCGCCGCGCGCCGCATCCAGAACACCATGCCCATCAGCACACCGACGGCGAGGAAGCCGATGACCGCCTCGAACAGCTCCTGTGCTTTTTGCGGAAAGCCGGCCGAAACCAGCTGCAGCGCCGCACCGGCGAACAGCGACAGCGCCACCGCGAGGAAGATGCCGATCCACACCGCCGGCAGCCAGGCACCGCGCCCGGTCTGCCGCAGGTAGCCCGCGATGATGCCCACGATAAGGGCCGCTTCCAGCCCCTCGCGCAGCATGATCAGAAACGGTGCCAGCATTTCATGCCTTTCCAAGACCGAGATCGCCCGCGGGATACCCCACGTGGCTCAGGCCGGAACCGGCCCTGTTGGCCGAAGAAAAGACAGGGCCGGGGGAAAGAGTCAAGGCATACCTTACTAAATAAATCAACTAATCGGGAGAGCCCGCCCCCGCCCCGGTCGCGATCTGCAGCGTCGCCCATTCCTGCGCGGCGGTATTGGCCGCCGAGGCCGCGCTGACATCGGCGGAATATTTCGACCGGTCGGTGTCGAGCAGATCGAGAAGCGAGGTCGCGCCGTTGCGATAGTTCTCCTGCGCCAGCGACAGCGCCGTGCCATAGGACGCCGCCGCCCGGTCGAGCGCGACCCTGCGCGCCCGGAACTGGGTCAGGTTCGACTGCGCCAGCTGCACATCGCCGACCGCGCCGGTCACCGCGCTGCGCCAGGCGATCTCGGCCTGACGCGCCGCGGCGATCTTCGCATCGCGTGCCGCCGCCAGTGCGCCCTGGTTGAGCAGCGGCAGGCTGACCGAAGGACCGAACGACCAGCTCTTGACCCCCGAGGCATTGGCGACCGATCCCCCCAGCGTGACCGAGGGCAGCATGTCTGCCGTCGCCACCCCCACCCGCGCCGTCGCGGCGTGCAGGCTCGCCTCGGCCGAGCGCACGTCGGGGCGGTTGCGCAGCAGATCCGCCGGCACCCCCGTCGGCACCGTGCCCGGTGTGCGCAACGGTGCGCCGCCCTGCTGCATCCGCGCCAGCAACGGGCCGGCGGGTTCGTTCAGCAAGGTCGCTATGGCGAAAACATTGGCATTGAACTGCGCCAGATCGTTCGGCACATCCGCCGCCGCGGTATCGAGCAGCGCCTGCGCCTGCGCGACGTCCAGCTCTGTCGCGGCACCGGCCTCGAACTTGGTGCGGGTGATGTCCAGCGTCTGACGCCGGGTCGCCATCGTCCGGTGCGCCAGCGTCAATGCCTGCTGATAGTAGCGTGCATCGGCATAGGCGGCGATCAGCTCGGCCAGCCAGGCGAGGCGCGCGGTCTGCAGATCGTCATGCGCTGCCTGAAGATCGGCCTGCGCCGCCTCGCGGTCGCGCCGGATGCCGCCGAACATGTCGAGCACCACATCCGCCGAAAGGGTCGAGCTGCTGCGATACCCCGTGGCCTTCTGACTGCCGCCCGAGCGGTCGCGCGACGCCGAGGCCGAGCCCGACAGCGCCTCGTTCACCCCGGTGGCACGCAGGTTCGCCTCGGCCCCGGCGATGGCCGCGCGCGCCGACTGCACCGTCAGCGCCTGCGCCAGCCCCCGCCCGACCAGCTCGTTCAGCAGCGGATCGCGATAATCGCGCCACCACTCGCGGCTGGCAAGCGCCGCGACCGGGCCGCCGGTGCCGCCGACGAAGGCCGGTGTCAGCGCAACCGGCGGCTGGCGATAATCCGGACCGACCGCCGCGCATCCCGCCGCAACCAGCAGCGGCGCCAGAATGAGGGCCTTGGATCTCATGCGTTTTCCCCGTTTCCGCGCGATTTCAGCCGGGCCACACCGGACATCACCGCAACATAAAGCACCGGCACCATCACGATGCCGAACACGGCGGTGAAGGCAATCCCTCCGAGCATCCCGATCCCGATGGAATTCTGCGCCTTCGCCCCCGCCCCTGAGGCCAGCGCCAGCGGCAGAATACCGAGCGCGAAGGCCAGCGTGGTCATCAGAATCGGCCTCAGCCGCATCCGCGCCGCCGTCACCGTCGCCTCCAGAATCGTCTTGCCTTCGGCGCGCAGGGTCTCGGCGAATTCGACGATCAGGATCGCGTTGCGCGCCGCGAGGCCGATGGTGGTCAGGATGCCGACCTTGAAATAGACGTCATTGGTCTGGCCAAACACCTTCGCCGCGATCAGCGCCCCCAGCACGCCCACCGGCACCGCCAGCATCACCGCGAAGGGCACCGTCCAGCTTTCGTAAAGCGCGGCAAGGCACAGGAACACCACCAGCGCCGACAGGGTATACAGCAGCGGTTCCTGATTGCCGGCTTTCTGCTCCTGCAACGACAGCCCGACCCAGGCGACCGAGTAATTGCCCGGCATCGCCTTCACCAGCTCCTCGATCTTCGCCATTGCCGTTCCCGAGGCCACGCCGGTCGCCGGGTCGCCCGTCAGTTCGATCGCGCCGGTGCCGCCGTAACGATAGAGCGTCGAAGCAATCATCTGCCCGTCGATCGTCATGAACGAGCCGAAGGGCACCATCTCGCCCGAGCTGTTCTTCGCCGACCAGTCGAAGATGTCGTCGGGCTGCATCCGGTAAGGTGCATCGCCTTGCACGATCACCTGCCGCAGCTTGCCGTTCAGTGTGAAATCGTTGACGTAATCGCCCGCGAAGATCGTCGACAGCATCGAATTCACGTCCGACAGCGTCAGCCCGAAGGCCTGCGCCTTCTGCCGGTCGAGGGCGATCTGCATCGAGGGGGTCGTCGCCTTGTCGTTGCCGCGCATCCCCGACACCAGCCCCGTCGCCGCGGCCTGCGCAACCAGCGTGTCGGCCGCCGCGCGCAGCGCCGCATTGCCCTGCCCGCCGGTGTCGACCAGATACATGTCGAAGCCCGAGGCATTGCCCATCCCATGGATCGCCGGCGGCTGCATGAAGACGATCTGGCCGAACCGGTTGCCGGCAAAATGCTTCGTCGCGGCCTGTGCGATCTTCGCCGCCGGCATGTCGGGCCGGCTGGCATAATCGCGCAGCCGGATGAACATCATCGCCCGGTTTTGTCCGGTGCCGCCGAAACTGAACCCGACGGCGGCGAAGGTGGACTGAACGTTGTTCTTCTGGTCCTTGAGCAGGTAATCCTCGATCGCGGCGACGGCCTGTTCGGTCTGGCCGCGGGTGGCATTGTCGGGCAGCGTCACCATGCCCATCAGCATCCCCGTATCCTCGGTCGGAACGAAGGAGCTGGGCAGCGCCCGGTAGCTGAACCAGACCCCGCCCGCGATGGCGGCAAGCACCACGATCACCCGGAACGGCCGGCGGATGAAGCGCCCGACGACGCCGGTATACCCCGTGCTCAGCCGCGCGATGGCGCTGTTGAAGGCGCGCGCCGGCCCGAACCGGGTGGGCGGACGCGGGCGCAAAAGGCTCGCGCACATCGCAGGTGTCAGGATCAGCGCGACGAACAGCGACAGCACCATCGCCGAGATGATCGTGACCGAGAACTGCCGATAGATCACTCCGGTCGAGCCCGACATGAACGCCATCGGCAGGAACACCGCCGACAGCACCATGACGATTCCGACCAGCGCCGAGGAAATCTCGCCCATCGACTTCTCGGTCGCCTCGACCGGGCCGAGGCCCTCTTCCTCCATCACCCGCTCGACGTTCTCGACCACGACGATGGCGTCGTCGACCAGAAGGCCGATGGCCAGCACCAGCGCGAACATGCTCAGCGTGTTGATCGACATGTCGAAGGCGGTCAGCACCCCGAAGGTGCCCAGAAGGACGATCGGCACCGCGATGGTCGGGATGAGCGTCGCCCGCCAGCTTTGCAGGAAGGCAAGAATCACCAGAAACACCAGCACCACCGCCTCGCCGAGCGTGTGATAGACCTGATTGATCGACTCCTCGACGAAGGGCGAGGTATCGAAGGGATATTGCACCTCGACCCCGACAGGCAGGGCGCCCTGCAGATCGGCAATGGTCTTGCGCACCGCGGCGGCCGTATGGACCGCATTCGCCCCGACCGCCAGGTTCACACCGAAGCCCGCAGCCGGCTTGCCGTTGTAGCGCGACGTCGAGGCCAGATCCTGCGCGTCGATCTCGACCCGGGCGACATCGCCCAGATAGACCGTCGATCCGTCCGACGCCGTGGTCAGCGCGATGCGCTCGAACTCGTCGATGCTCGACAGCTGCGATTGCGCATTCAGCGGGATGGTGAACTGCTGCCCCTGCACCGCCGGCAGCGAACCGAGTGAGCCGACCGAGATATTCCTGTTCTGCGCCGTCACCGCGGTGGTCACGTCATTCGGCGTCAGCCCGTATTTGTAAAGCTTCGCCGGATCGAGCCAGATCCGCATCGCATAGGGCGAGGAGAAGGCGTTGATCGCGCCCACCCCTTCGGTGCGCTGGATCGGGTCGAGAAGGATCCGGTCCAGCATGTCGCCCAGCGCCGAGCGGTCATAGCGCCCGTCCGTCGACACCAACGCCCCGACCATCAGAATCGACGAGCTCGACCGGCTGACCGAGACACCGGACTGGATCACGCTGTCAGGCAGCTTCTTCTGCACCAGCTGCAACTTGTTCTGAACATCGACCTGGGCCGACTGCGCCGTCACGCTGTCGTCAAAGATCAGCTGGATCGACGAGCGCCCCGACGACGACGTCGACGTCATATACATCAGCCCATCGAGGCCGGTCATGCCCTCCTCGATCACCGCGGTAACGGAATTCTGCACCGTCTCGGCGGTGGCGCCGGTATAGCTGGCCGAAACGCGGACCGTGGTCGGCGCGATCTCGGGATACTGCGAGACGGGCAGCGAGGTCAGCCCGAACCAGCCCGCCAGCATCACCAGGATGGCCAGAACCCAGGCGAAGACCGGCCGGTGAATGAAGAAGCGCGCCATCGTCAGTTCGCCGCTGCCGGGGCATCCCGGGTCAGCCCATCGGCATCGATGCTGACCGGCACCGACTTGACCTCACGTCCGGCGGTCAGCGACTTCAGTCCGTCGACGATCAGCTTGTCGCCTTCGTTCAGTCCCCCGGTGACGATCCAGTGGCTGCCCTGCGTGCCGGAATAGGTCAGATCGACCGCTTTCGCTTTGCCGTCCTCGACCACGAAGGCGGTCAGCCCGCCGGTGGCGGAGAGCGTGGTGGCGCGCTGCGGCACCAGGAAAGCCTGCGTCGTTCCAAGCGTCACCGTGCCGCGCAGAAACATTCCGGGCAGGATCTTGCCATCGGGGTTCTCGAACTCGAACCGCAAACTGAGCGTGCCGGTCGAGGTCGACACGATCGAGGACGGCGTGACCATATGACCCTTTCCGGTATAGGTCTGCCCATCCTCCAGCACGAGGCGGGCGTCGATCTCCTTCGTCGGGGTCAGGGCACCGTCGTCGATACGCTGACGGATCGTGAGCATTCGCGCCGAGGGCTCGAGCATGTCGACATAGATCGGATCGAGGCGCGTCACCGTGGTCATCGCATCACTTTGCGCCGCCGAGACCAGATCGCCGACGGAAACCGCCTGCACCTCGGGGATACCGGCGATCGGACTGCGGATCGTGGTCCAGGACAGCTGCGTCTGCGCGAAATCGAGTGCCGCGCGCGCCGATTGCAGCGTGGCTTTCGCCGAAGCGAGATCGGCCTCGGCGCTTTCCAGATCGGCCGTGGTGTAGCCCTTGCCCACCAGCTTGGCAGTGCGGTCATAAGCGGCCTGCTTGATCGGCAGATCGGCCTCTGCCTGCGACAGCGCGGCCCGGTCGGCGGCGACCGTGGCCACGTAACTGGCATCGTCGAGCTGGAACAGCGGATCCCCCGCCGCGACCGGCTTGCCCGGAGTATACCCGATCGCCGTCACCACCCCCCCGACCCGCGGCCGGATCGAAACCTGTTCATAAGCGACGGCCCGACCGGGCAGATCGACGCCTTGCGGCACTGCCTGCCGGCTCATCGAGACAACCCCGACCGACACGGGCCCGGCCATGCCCTTCGCCTGCTGGGCCTGCGCCGATGCGAAGATCGTCATCGTCGCCGCCATCGCGACCCCGGCAAGCCACGCCACCGCCTGTCTGTTCATCGCCCGCCTGCCCGTTCCTGTCCCGATGGCCCTGTCTACCCTCATATAACGGCAAGTCGCCGAAAGTCTGTCGCGACCTCAGGCTTTTGTGATCGGCGGGCAGAGGCGCGTTCAGCCGATGTAACTGCGCACCAGGGCATCGGAGATCAGCGTCCAGCCATTCGCCACCACGAAGAAGGCGAGCTTGAACGGCAAAGCGACGGCAGCCGGCGGCACCATCATCATGCCCATGGACATCAGGATCGCCGAAACAACGAGATCGATGATCAGGAAAGGCAGATAGATCATGAAGCCAATCTCGAAGGCGCGGGTGATCTCGGACAACATGAACGAAGGCACCAGAACCGACAGCGGCACCTCCGCGCCTCCCTCCCCGGACGGCAGGTTGCGCAATGCCATGAAGCGGTGCAGCGTGTCCGGATCGACCCGGGCAGACATGAAGGTCCGGAACGGACCCATTACCTGATTGAAAGCGTCCTCGACCCCGATCTGACCCGCCGCAAAGGGACGACCGCCGGCCTCCCAGCTTTGGGTGAAAGTGGGCTCCATAATGAACCAGGTCAGAAACAGAGACAGACTGACAATCAGCATGTTCGGCGGAGCCGACTGCATCCCCAGACCCTGCCGGGTGATCGACAAGACCGTGACGACAAAGGGAAAACAGGTAATCATGATCGCCAGACCCGGCGCCACGCTGAGCAGCGTGATCGCCCCGAACAGCAGCATTGAGCGCCCCGCGAGGCTTTGATCCGCCCCGAGATCGAGCGTCATCTGCTGCGCCGCGGCCGGACCGGCGAGCAGGACGAACAGCAGGCACAGCCAGACCCGCATTCAGAGCACGTCCCGCGCGTCGACGACCTCGGTCAGTCGCACGGCCAGCGTGGGATTGGCGTCATCGCCGCTCTCGGTCAGCTCTCCGCGTGCGATCAGCCGGTCGCCGATGTACAGCTCCACCGGATCTTCGACCCGACGGTCCAGCGTCAGCACCGAATCCTTCTTCAGCTGCAGCATATCGCGCACCGTCGGATGCGCCCGGCCGACCGATATGGTGATCTCGATCGGCACCTGCGAGAACGGATTGGCACGGTCAGCCCCGGGGGGCGGCGGGCTTTGCGGATCGCTCATCGTCATCATCCTGTCGGTTGGAGGTGAAATAGTCGCTCACGGCGGCCCCGATCCGCATCGTCAGCGAATCGAGGTCGATCTTGGTCTCGCCCCGGGCGAAGGCGACAACCGCGACCCCGGCGGCCCCCGATCCGGCATCCACATAGTCGATCGGCAGCCCCTCGATTTCGCCCAGCAAACTGCGCAACTGGCCCAACACCCCGGCCGGAGCGGTGACTCGCAGGGGCAGGTTCGCGAGATCGGCGGCCTTGTCGCGCAGAAGATCGACGATCATCGGCACCAGAGACCGGTGTGCCGCCGCGGGCAGCACCTTTCCGACGACCTCGGCCATCAGGGGGGCGATCTCGGCCATAAGGGCCTGGCGTGCCTCGTGATAGGTGAAGGACAGATCCTGCAGATGCTGAAGGGCAGCCTCAACCTCGGCAGAGCGCTGCGCGTCGTGCGCCGCACCGGCATCCTCCCAGCCGGCCCGATAACCCGCATCATAAGCCGCGAGGCGTTGCTCTTCCAGTGCAGCCAGTGTTGTCATGATCTGATCGGTCTCGACCTCAGTCGCGCCGAAGCATTCGAGGCGCAGCTTCTGCATCGCTCAGACCTCCCGATCCGGGGTTTCCATCCAGCCCCGCAAGATCTCGGCCGATTCGGCGCGGCGCTGCTGAATGAGCGTGCGCAGCCGGGCGACCGGATCGCCCTCCATCGCGCCGACAGTTTCACCCGGAAGGGAAATGTCGGCCATCCCGAAGCTCGGCATCACAAGTTCCGGCTCTGCCATCGGCGCCATGGCGGGCATCGCCATCGCCGGAGCCGCCATCGCGGGAAGCGAATCCGCCACCGGCACGGGCAAACCCGCACCTCCGGACGGGGCCGGCAAGGCAGGCTCGCGACGCTGCAACAGCATCGGGCGCACCACGAACAACCCCAGAATCAGAACCACCAGCGCGACCACCCCGATTTCCGCCATCCGCATCAGATCGAAGGACTGGCTGGCCAGAAACCCGCCCGTCGCCTCTGTTCCCGTGGCCTCCAGCGGCCGGAACGGCATCGAGCGAATCGTGATCACATCGCCACGCGCCTCGTCGAAGCCGACGGCCGAGGCCACCAGATCGTGCAGCGCGGCAATCTCCTCGTCCGAGCGCGGCGCGGTCGTCGGCTGCCCCTTATCATCCTTACCCTCAACCCCGTCGACCAGAACCGCGACCGTCAGGCGCTTGATATCGCCGGGGTCACGCACGACCTCACGTGTGGTTTCTGAGACCTCGTAGTTCGTGCGCTCGCGTGTTTCGTTGTCCTGACTTTGCGACCGGCTGTCATTGGCTCCATTACCCTCGGGCAGGTTCGAGGCCACCGTTGTGGCACCACTGCGATTATTGCTGTCCTGACGCTTGCGCTCTTCGGAATCGGTCGAAATCGCGACGCGTGTCTGCGGGTCGATGCGCCGCTCCGTCACCGCTTCGCGTTCGGTGACGGTATCGACGGCGACCTCGACCACGGCATTGCCATACCCAACCCGCGCCTCGAGCACCCTCTCGGCATTGCGGCGCAGCTCTGCCGCGCGCATGTCATTCGAGCGCTGCGGCGTGTCATCGCCGACCGACACCAGGCCGGACGCGCTGTCGATGATCGAAACGTCTTCGGGCCGCATTCCCGAAACGGCCGATGAAACCATATATTTCAATGCTTTGGCCTGAGGCGGCGAAAGCCCGCCATTGACCGTTGTGACAGTGACCGAGGCCGTCGGTCGCACGGTGTTGCGAAATCCCTGCCCGACCGGATTGGCGATATGCACCCGGGCGGCGCGAATCTCGTGATTCGACAAGATCGTGCGGGCCAGCTCTCCTTCCTTGGCGCGCCAGTAGGCGGCGTCGAACATCTGCGAGGTCGTGCCAAACCCCGACAGCGTGTCGAGCAGCTCATAGCCGTTGCCCCCGCTTTCTGGCAGCCCATCCGAAGCCAGCGACATCCGCAACGCATCGCGCTGCGCCGCATCGACCCAGATCGAATCGCCCTTCACCTCATAGCTGACGCCACGCTGATCCAGTGCCGAAACGACCTGACCGGCCTGCGCCGCCTCCAGCCCGGCATAAAGCAGCGCCATCCGCGGCTTCGCCGCCAGCCCCGACAACGCGAGGATGGCCGCGAACATCGCCACCGCCGCCGCGCCGGCAATCATCCGGCGACGGGTATCGAGTGCCTGCCAGGCGGTCGAGATCTGTTGCAACGCACACCTCCTGCGAGCGGACTTCTGCCCTGTCTGCACGGCGATGTTTTCCCGGTTCCGCTTAACAATCGGTTAGTCGGTGCACGGTTATAGCTTTCCCGACGAAAGATTTCGGTGGCGAACATGAGCCTTGAGGAAACGACCCCCCCCCCTGCGAAGCGCAAGCTGCTCCCCATACTCATCGGGGCAGTGCTGATGGCGCTGTGTGGAGGCGGCGGATTCTTCTTGTCTTACAAGGGCTTTTTGCCCGATCTGCATCGCGAATCCGGGGATAAGGCCCCCTCCCCGGCCGACACGGCTTTCGTGCCGCTCGATCCGATTCTGGTTTCCATCGGCCCCGAATCGGCCCGCCATCTGCGCTTCTCGGCCCAGATCGAAGTTCCGAAGGACAAGGCCCGGGCTGTCGAGGAACTGAAGCCGCGTATCGCCGACATTCTCAACAGCTACCTTCACGTGCTGACCCCCGAAGAAATCGAGGCTCCCGGTTCGCTGATCCGGCTGCGCGCCCAGATGCTGCGCCGCGCCCGAATCGTGACCGGAGAAGACATGATCGACGACCTGCTGATTACCGAATTCGTTCTCAACTGAGGGAAAACAATGACAATCGTCGCGGATATCCTGATTGCCATCGCTGCCCTGGGGGCGGCCGTCTACTGCATGATCCTGTCCCGGCGCCTGAACCGGTTCAGACAGCTCGAAGGCGACATGGGAACGGCCATCGCCGTCCTGTCGGCCCAGGTCGATGAGTTGACTCAGGCGCTGAAACGGGCTCAGGAATCGGCATCGGCATCGGCGGGGCAGCTGTCGCGGCTGACCGAACACGCAGATGCCGGAGCGAAGCGCCTGGAGCTGGTTCTCGCCTCGCTGCATGACATACCGCCCGCAGGACAGGCCCCATCGGCGCGCCACCGCGTCGTGCGCCGGCGGTCGCGGCACAACATGGCGGAGGAAGCGGCATGACCATCCGCCCCCGCGGTCGCGGCATTCTGGCCGCGCTGGCGCTGGTCTTTGTGTCGGCGGCCCTGATGCGCATCGCTTCGTTGCCCGGGGTGGCTGCCGGCCTTGCAAGTGCCGCCGATTCGGCCCGCCAGTGCCTGAGCGAAACCGACACCGCCGCCCTGCTCGACACTCTGCGCGCCCGCGAGGCGAAGCTGGAGCAGCGCGAAGGTGCCCTGGCCGACCGGGCTCAGGCGCTTGGCGTCGCCGAAAAGGGAATGGAGGAGCGTCTGGCAGCCCTGCGCAAGGCCGAGGACGACCTGTCCAAAACCGTCACCTTCGCCGACACCGCCGCCGACAGCGATGTCGCGCGTCTGGTCGCGATCTACGAGAACATGAAACCACGGGAGGCCGCCCCCCTGTTCGAGACGATGGCACCCGACTTCGCCGCAGGCTTCCTGGCCCGGATGAAGCCCGAAACGGCCGCGGCCGTGATGGCGAGCCTCGACCCGAAATTCGCCTATTCCGTCAGCGTGATCTTTGCCGGCCGCAATGCCGGCGCTCCGAAGAACTGACCCCTGTGTCGCAGCGACGAGAGCAGCGCCCATGATCAACATCGCAGGCATCGTGATCGTCTTCGTGATGGTCTTCGGCGGCTATGTCGCGGCCGGAGGACATCTGTCGATCATCATCGAGGCCGTCCCCTTCGAAATGATCATCATCGGCGGCGCTGCCGTGGGATCTTTTGCACTGGCGAACGACGTGGCGTCGATCAAGCATGTGATGCGCGACATGAAGAAGGTGTTCAAGGGGCCGAAATGGAGCCCCGCCGACTATCGCGATCTGCTGTGCCTGCTGTTCGAGATCATCCGCCTTCTGCGGCAGAACCCCGTCGCCATCGAAGAGCATATCGAGGCTCCGGAAAGTTCTGCGATCTTCACGAGATACCCGAAGATTCTGGCGGATCACGATGCCGTCGAAATGATCTGCGATACATTGCGGGCGGCGTCGATGAACTATGACGATCCGCATCAGGTCGAAGAGGTCCTGGACAAGCAACTGGACGCCAATCTGGAACATGCCCGACATTCCAGCCACGCCTTGCAGCAGATGGCCGACGCCATGCCGGCGCTCGGTATCGTGGCCGCGGTTCTGGGCGTGGTGAAAACGATGGGGGCCATCGACCAGCCGCCGGAGGTCCTGGGAAAGATGATCGGCGGCGCACTGGTCGGCACCTTCCTCGGCGTTTTCCTGGCCTATGGGTTCATCGCGCCCTTCGCCTCTCGCATCCGGTTTTGCGTCGACGAAGACAGCAATTTCTACCGCCTGATCCGCGAAGTTCTGGTATCCAATCTGTATAATTACGCGACCAATATCTGCCTCGAGGTAGGGCGGCAGAACATGCCTCATCACCTCCGGCCAAGCTTCTCAGAGCTCGAGCAGGCGCTGAAGGCCGCCAGGACCGAAGCCGCATGAGCAGTTTGCGTCTTCTTCTGTGGTCGGTCACACTGGCTGTCTGGGCCATCGCGGCCTCCGCCCGCGATGTCATTGTCAGGTCGGGCGAGCACGCGGGATTTACCCGTGTGGTCGTCCTGTTTCCTCAAGGCACTGAATGGACGGTCCGCCAGTCGGGCACGGAGATTCTGCTGACCGCCCGCGGAGAGCCGTTGGATTTCGACCTGTCGAACGCCTTTCGCCGCATTCCCAGGGCGCGCATCGCGGACATGACTGCCCTGCCCGATCGAGCGACACTGCGCCTGACAACCGCCATGACGACGCGGGTGTCCTCCTTTGGCCTGAGCCAGGGCGGAGCGGTCCTCGATATTTCGGATGCAACCGATCCGGCCCCCGAGCCGCAGAACCGCGATTTGCCATCATCGTGGTGGCGCGAAGATTCCGCCGGAAACCAACCCCCGAGGCCAACCCTGCCCCTGCCCGATTCCCGGGTTCAGCAGGCCGAACAGGACTTGCTGCTGCAACTGGGGCGCTCTGCAACGCAAGGGGTGGTTCGCATAAATCCGATGGCTCCTGCCCGTGCGGCGCCAGAGCCGGTGACGCCACGTTCCGACATTCTGTTCGGCATGGACAGCCTGACCGTGATGGACCGGGACATGGGAATGCTGGTTCGACGGATGGGACCGGGCGGCCGCACCTGCGCAGCGGACGAGGATTACGATCCGGGAAGCTGGCTGAACGACCAGCCCCCTGTGCAACAGATCTCAGCCGCACGCCGATCTCTCATCGGTGAATTCGACCGGCCGGACCAGAACGCGGTCACCGGACTGGCCAGAGTCTATCTGGCCCTCGGCATGTCCACGGAGGCCAGACGGACCATCGAAGCCTTTCGCGACGCCACGACGCCGGTGCGAAAATCAGACGCGGCCATTCTGGCGATGGCCGATGTGCTCGACGACCGCCCCGCTTCCGCGTCCCTGACCGCCATGCGCGGATGCCCCGGAAGAGTTGCGATCTGGGCCTTTCTGGCCTCGCCAGAACCGGCTGCAGCGACCGCTTCCGACATGGATGCCGTGCAGCGCAGCTTTTCCGCCTTGCCGCAGGGGCTCCGGGACGCGTTGGGAATGCGGCTGATCGACCGCCTGCTGAAGGCCGGCGCCAGAGAGACCGCAGAAGCCATCCGCAACACCTTCCGCCGCTCGGAGACGCCGGAAAGCGACGCCGCCCGTCTGGCCGAAGCACGGCTCGAACTGGCCGACAAGGCACCGGCGGCGGCCGCAGACCTTCTCGGACCCGTGGCACAGGGCAAGGATGCCGAGGCTGCCCGTGCCGTCGCAATGCGCATCGACTCCTTCATCGACAGGCATCGCGCCGTCCCCGAGGCCGAAACGCAGCGGGCGGCCGATTTCGTGCATCTGCTGGGCGACGGTCGCGACAGTTACCGGATGCGACGGGCGCAAATACTGGGGGCCGCCTCGGTCGGAGACTTTGACACGGCATTCGCCGTGCTCGATGCCTGGCCCGCCGGAACCGAAGACGACCTGCGCCACAGCGCCGGGCAAAAGGCGTTCGACATTCTGTCGCGGGTGCCGGACGACAATCTGTTTCTGTCGCGCCTGCTGCCGCGGGTCGCTCAGGCGCGGGAGACCGGACTTGGGCTGAACCAGCAAATTGCCTTGTCGGAACGGCTGTCCACACTCGGCTTCGGAGAAGCCGGAGCCTCCGTTCTGGACCCGCCAGCTCAGCGCACCCCCCGCGGCCGCGTTGCGCTGGCACGCGCGGCACTGGCCAACGGCGACCCACCGACAGCGATTGCCGCACTTGATGGGATGGATGGGTCCGATGTGGCCGTCCTGCGGGCCGAAGCTCTGGCCGGTCTTGGCGAACATGCCGCAGCGGCCGAGATGTTTGCCGCGATGAACGACACTGCCCGTGCCGCGCAGGAAGCCTGGCGCAGCGGCTCTCCCGACGCGATCCTGCGCTTCGGGACCGAGGCACAGAAAACCGCAATCCGCCGGTCTCTGTCCCGGGCGCCCGCGCCGGAAGAGGGGACTGGCCTGCTGAGCCGCGCCAACCGACAAATCTCCGACAGTCAGGCAGACCGTGCTGCCTGGGAAACACTTCTGTCTCAGGTTCCACCGCCATGACGTCTTGATGTCGGCGACATCGGCCGATTGGAAAGCCCGAAAAGCAACCGCGAGAAAACGAACGTCTTGTCTCAGTCCGATACGATGAGCGAATCCGTGCAATTGAATTTACGCAATGGGCATTGCCCTGAATCCGATCCGCGAATGCCGGACGGAGCCGCAGCATGACAATGACCGGGACAAGATCGGTATCGCAAGCGAACCTGCCCCGCTCACGGTGCCTGTTCGGACCGCCATCCTCTGCTAAAGTCCGGTCGAATCGCCCCGGCCCGGATGACAGTCAGAGGGCCGAAGGCGGCGGTCGCCGAAAAAACAGGGAGCCCCACATGCTGGACAAGCGTAAATTCTATATCGACGGCGCATGGGTGACGCCGGCAGCGGCCCGCGATCATGCGGTCATCGATCCCTCCACCGAAGAGGCCTGCGCGGTGATCTCGCTCGGCGATCAGGCCGATACCGACCGCGCCGTCGCCGCCGCCAGGGCCGCGCTGCCCGGATGGCGCGCCACACCGCCGGCCGAACGCATTGCCCTCGTCGAGCGGCTGATCGCGGTCTACACCCGCCGCATCGACGAGATGGCCGAAGCGATCAGTCTGGAAATGGGCGCCCCGATCGACTTCGCGTTGCGAGAGCAGGCTGGCGCCGGCACTTGGCACATGACGAATTTCGTAAATGCGGCCAAGGACTTCCTTTGGATCCATCCGCTCGGCGATGGCACACCCGGGGCGATGATCTCCTATGAACCGGTTGGCGTCGTCGGGCTCATCACGCCGTGGAACTGGCCGATGAACCAGGTCACGCTGAAGGTGACGCCGGCGCTGATCGCGGGCTGCACGATGGTGCTGAAACCCTCGGAAGAGGCACCGCTGTCCTCGATGCTGTTCGCCGAATTCATCGACGAGGCCGGTATCCCGGCGGGCGTGTTCAACCTGGTCAACGGCGACGGCATGGGCGTCGGCACCCAGCTTTCGGGCCACCCGGACATCGAGATGATCTCGTTCACCGGCTCGACCCGCGCCGGAAAGGCGATCTCGAAGACTGCGGCGGAAACGCTGAAGCGCGTCTGTCTGGAGCTGGGCGGCAAGGGCGCGAACATCGTCTTCGCCGATGCCGATGACGATGCGGTGCGCCGCGGCGTCGTGCACATGATGGAAAACACCGGGCAGTCGTGCAACGCGCCGAGCCGGATGCTGGTCGAACGCCCGGCCTACGACCGCGCGCTGGAAATCGCGAAGGCGACGGCCGAGGGGATCCGCGTCGCCTCGGGTCACGAGGCCGGCGATCACATCGGCCCGGTCATCAACCAGAGCCAGTTCGACAAGATCCAGGGCCTGATCGCCGCCGGCATCAAGGAGGGCGCGACGCTGCTGACCGGCGGCCTCGGCCGTCCCGAGGGGTTGAACAAGGGCTATTTCGTGCGCCCGACGGTCTTCGCCGACTGCACCCCCGACATGACCATCATGCGCGAGGAAATCTTCGGGCCGGTGCTGTCGATCATGCCTTTCGACACCGAGGAAGAAGCCCTTCGGATCGCCAATGATACCCCTTACGGGCTGACCAACTACGTCCAGAGTCAGGACGGCGCCAAGGTCAACCGCGTCCTGCGCGCCTTCCATTCAGGCATGGCAGTGGCGAACGGCCAGAGCCGCGGCGCCGGCGCGCCGTTCGGCGGGGTCTCGGCCTCCGGGCGCGCGCGCGAGGGCGGCCGCTGGGGCATCGAGGAGTTCTGCGACTCGAAGTCGATCGGCGGTTGGGTCGAATAAGACAGGCTCAGCCCTGTTCCGCGATCGTCCGCAGACTGCGGGCGATCAGCGCCGGCACCTCGGCCATCTCGCCGAGGGCCGGCAGCAACTGCCCGCGAAATCCCCCTTGATCGAGCGCCGCGGGAATATCGCCCGCGACATGGCCCGCGCGCAGCGCGAAGAACGGCAGGCAGACCGCATCGGGCGCTTCCGCCGCGACATCGGCGAGGAACGGCGCCTCTTCCAGAAATGCCGGCAACACACGGGCGAAACGTCCCGCCAATTCCAGCCGCCGCACCAGATCGAGCGCACTGTCCCGCGCCGGACCCGGCCGGCGCGCGCCATGGGCGACGAGGATGACCTCGGCCGTCCCGGCGGGAAGCGCGCTCAGCGCCAGATCGGTCAGCGCGGGTTCCAGACCGAAGGGCGGCAGGATCCGCGCGGTGACACCGATTTCGGCCAGACGACGGGGCAGTTCGGTGCGGGTGAACCAGCCCTCGGCCATCAGGAACGGATAGATCACCGGATCCGACAGCCCCGCGACCGCCGCGTCGAGCGCACCCGGCAGCGCCAGCGTGGCCGAGCGCACCTCATGCCCCGGCACCAGCGGCGCGACATGTGCCGCGATGGCGGCAAGCGCGGCATCCGCAGGCAGCGGCTCCGAGGGCGATCCATGAGCGACAAGGACGAAATCCGGCATCGGTGCACCCCTTTCCGAATGGTCTCCGGCAGGCCGGATCAGGGTTCGACGCCACCCATCTCGCAGACCAGACGCCATTCCTCTTCGGTCACCGGCTGCACCGACAGGCGCATACTGGTGACAAGCGACATCTGCGACAGCCGCGGCTCCGCCTTCACGGCGGCCAGCGTCACCGGCTGCGCCAGCGGGCGCAGCGCGCGGATATCGACGCAATCCCACCGCGGATCCTCGGTGGTGCTGTCATGATGGGCGAGCGCGCAGACCTCGACGATGCCGACGGCCTCCTTGCCCTGATTGGAGTGGTAGAAGAACCCCTGATCGCCAAGCTGCATCGCGCGCATGTTGTTGCGTGCCAGATAGTTGCGCACGCCGTCCCACTGCTCGCCGGCGGCCCCTTTGGCCACCAGATCGTCCCAGGAGAACACATCCGGCTCGGACTTGAACAGCCACTTCGCCATCAGCCGACGACCTTCTTCCATTCGGTGATGCGCACATCCTCGAACAGGCCGGCCTTGGCATAGGGGTCATTCGCCGCCCAGTCCTTCGCCACCTCGATGCTGTCGCCCTCGACCACCACCATCGAGCCGGTCATCCGGCCGTCTTCCAGAAACGGGCCGGCGATCTGCACGATGCCGGTTTCGGCCAGATAGGCGAGGTGTTTCTCGCGGTTGTCGAGCCGGGTCTGAAGCGCGCCGGCCTTGTCCTTGCAGATGATCGCGAAGAGCATTCATTCCTCCTTGAGCGGGCGCGACAGCAGGGCATGGGTCGCCTCGGCCACCGTCATTTTCTTTGCGGCCAGCGCGGTGACCATCGTGGCCACCGGCATGTCAATGCCGGTCCGCTGCGCAAGGTCCACCACGGCGCGCGCGGTTGCAACCCCCTCGACCGTGGTGGTGGGGTCGAAATCCTCGCCCGCGCCAAGCGCGTGACCGAAGCGGAAGTTGCGCGACTGCACCGAGGTGCAGGTCAGCACCAGATCGCCGAAGCCCGACAGCCCGGCCAGCGTCTCGGCCCGCGCGCCGAGGTGGGTGGCGATGCGCACCATCTCGGCGAAGCCGCGGGTCATCAGCGCGGCACGGGCGGAATCGCCAAGGCCCGCGCCGATCACCACCCCGGCGGCGATCGCGATCACGTTCTTCAAAGCACCGCCCAGCTCTGCCCCGGTCTTGTCCGAGGTGCGATAGAGCCGCAGGCTCGGCGTCGACAGCCGGGCCTGAAGCGCGCCGCCATCCTCGTCACAGGCCAGCGTCAGCGCCGTCGGCAGCCCGCGCGCGATGTCGGCGGCGAAGCTCGGCCCGGTCAGGATCGCGGCATGGGCCGCCGGGCAGATATCCGAGATCAGCGCGACCGGCCCCCGCCCCGAGGCAAGGTCGATCCCCTTCGAGCAGCCGACCAGCACCCGACCATCGAGAAGCGCGGCATGTTCGGTCAGGAAGGCCGCGGTCTGCTGCATGGGCACGGCGAGCAGGATTACCGGGGCGCGGGTGGCCTCGGTCAGATCGGCGGTGACGGCGACGTTTTCGGGCAGCGGACAGCCGGGCAGACGGCGCTCGTTCAGCCGGGTGCGGGCGATCTCGGCCACCTTGGCGGCATCGCGCGCCCAAAGCGTCACTGGCCCGTTCTGCGCCAGCGTGATCGCCAGCGCCGTGCCGAACGCCCCTGCCCCCAGAACCGCGACCGTCATGCCTTCGCCCCCTTCTTGCCGGACCCGAGCATCGCCGGCGCGTGATCGTCGAGCGGCCAGCGCGGCCGGGCCGTCAGGTCCATCCCGTCCCTCTCGCCGCGGCGAAACCGCTGCATCCCGGCGAAAGCGATCATCGCCGCGTTGTCGGTGCACAGTTTAAGCGGCGGCGCGGCGAATTCGGCACCGAATTCGGCCGCGACGCCCTGCAACCGCGCGCGGATCGCGGTGTTCGCGGCAACGCCACCGGCCACGGCGATCGCCGGACGGGCCGGGTTGCGCTCCATGTAAAGGCGCATGGCGCGGCGGGCCTTCTCGGCCAGAACGTCGGCCACGGCGGACTGGAACCCGGCGCACAGATCCGCACGGTCTTGCCGCAGCAGCCCGCCCGCCTCGGCCATCGCCGCATCGCGGGCACGCACCAGCGCGGTCTTCAGCCCGGAAAACGACATGTCACAGCCCGGACGGTCCAGCAGCGGGCGCGGAAAATGGAAGCGTTTGGCATCGCCCTGACGCGCCTCGGCCTCGACCGCGGGGCCACCCGGCTGCGGCAGGCCGAGGATCTTCGCCGTCTTGTCGAAGGCCTCGCCCGGCGCGTCGTCGATGGTGCCGCCGATGCGGGTGAACGCCTCCGGCCCGCCGACGATCAGGAACTGGCAATGCCCGCCCGAAACCAGCAGCAGCAGATAGGGATAATCGAGCCCGTCGGTCAGCCGCGGCGTCAGCGCATGGCCGGCCAGATGGTTCACGCCCACAAGCGGCAGCCCGGTGCCCGCAGCGATGCCCTTGGCGCACATCACGCCCGACATCACCCCGCCGATCAGCCCCGGCCCCGCCGTCACCGCCACCCCGTCGAGATCCGCAAGTCCGAGGCCCGAGACCGCAAGCGCCTCCTCGACGCACAGGTCGAGCTTCTCGGCATGGGCGCGGGCGGCGATCTCGGGGACGACGCCGCCATAGGGGGCGTGCAGCTCGAACTGACCGGCGACGACCGAGGCGAGGATTTCCGGCACCTCGCCGGTCAGGCGCACGATGGCCGCGGCGGTATCGTCGCAGCTCGATTCGATGCCGAGGAAGGTGAGGCTCTGGGTCATCCGGCCCCCGTCGAATTGTTGCGTGGTACTGTCTTCGCAGGTAACACCAGAGACATGACCCTGCAATCCCGGGAGCGGCCGATGCCCGACGATCCCCGCCCGACGCTGCTTGTCACCCGTCCGCGTGCCGGCGCGATCCGCTTCGCCGAGGCGTTCCGCGCCCGGTTCGGTGCCGACTGGCCGGTGATCGTCTCGCCGCTGACCGAACTTCGCCCGACCGGCGCGCCGATCCCCGAGGCGGGCGACTACATCTTCACCTCGGAACAGGCGGTCTTCGTGATGCCGCCGGCAAGCGCCCTGCCCCGTGCGGGCCGGCGCGCCTGGTGCGTCGGGATGCGCACCGCCGAGGCCGCGCGCGCCGCCGGTTTCGAGGCGATCGAGGGGCCGGGCGATGCCGCAGGCCTGTGGCGGATGCTGCTCGCCGAGGCGCCCGAAGGCCCGCTGGTGCATGTCCGCGGCGAAGAGGTCGCCGTTCCGCTGGCCGAAATGTTGAATGATGCCGGTCTGGAAGCACAAGAAGTGGTGGTTTACCGGCAGGAGCGCCTGCCCTTGACGCCAGAGGCCACGGCGGCCCTGGCAGGGACGGCGGCACTGCTGGTGCCGGTGTTCTCGCCCCGCACGGCGCGGACGCTGACGGATGCGGTGGCCGACACCGGCACAGAACGGCGCGCGCCGATCTGGCTCGCGGCAATCTCGGGCGCGGTGCTGGCGGCGGCCGGAGGGCTGCGGGCCGAGCAGGCCGAGATTGCCGGTCACCCCGATGCGGCGGGGGTGCTCGATGCGCTCGAACGACTGATGCGGGTGCAGTGAGCGTGACCTGACAGAAGGCCCGACAGACGGGTTGAGCCCCGCCCCCCACCCCACTAGACTACCCCGAGACCAAGCCCGCGCGAGGAGGACCATCGGCCATGACGGAACCCGAAACCACCCGGACGACCGAGATCACGGCCGAAACCGCAGACAAGGCCATGGCAGCGGAACGCGCCCATGCCGAAAAGGTCCGGGCACTGGCCGAAGTCTCTGAACCTGAGAAACAATCTCCGGCGGCCGAGGCGCCCCGCACGGCCGGAGCCGGCTTCGGCGCGCTGCTGGCGGGCGGTGTGATCGCGGCGCTGATCGGGGCGGGCGCGACGGTCTGGGCGCTGCCGCGTGTGCCGCAGCTCGCGGCACTTCTGCCACAGCCGGCCGCCGTGGATGACGGCACGGCCGACAAGATCGACGCTCAGGCGAAGCAGATCGCGGCGCTCGACGCGCGCATCGCCACGCTGCAATCCGCCCCACCGGCCGCGGCCGACGATCAGTCCGGCCTGCGGGCCGCGCTGGACGAAACGACGGCGCAGTTGCGCAATCTCGACGGCCGGATGAAAGCCGTCGAGGACCGGATCGCGGCCCAAGGCACCGCATCGACGACCGAAACCGCCGATACCTCGGGGCTTCAGGCGCAGATCGACGCGCTGAAGGCGCAGATCGGCGCGGTCTCGCCCGAGGCGATCTCGGCTCAGGTCAATGCCGCCGCCAGTCAGGCCGAAACACGCCTGAAGCAGGGCGAGGCGCAAAGCGCCGAACTGCGCGCTCAGGCCGAGGCGGCGGTGAAACGCACCATTCAGCAATCCGCGGTCGCCCGGCTGTCGGCCGCCTATGACGCGGGTGCGCCGCTCGGGCCGGCGATCGCCGATGCGCAGGCGGCGGGGCTGAGCGTCCCCGCGGCGATCTCGGCCACGGTGCCGACACTCGCAACGTTGCAGATGTCCTTCCCGGCGGCGGCGCGCGATGCGCTGGCGGCCGCGCGCAAGGCCGGCGCCCGCGAAGGCGGTATCGGCGAACGGGCGATCGCCTTCCTGATGACGCAGGTGGGTGCGCGCTCGGTCAGCCCGCGCGACGGCACGGATGCCGATGCGGTGCTGTCGCGCGCCGGTGCCGCGGTCGAGGCGGGCGACATCGCCCGCGCCACCGCCGAACTCGACACCCTGCCCGAGGCCGGCAAACAGGCGATCTCGGGGTGGATGGCGCTCGCTCAGGCGCGGCTCGCGGCGGGCAAGGCGCTTGGCGATTTCGCCGCCTCGGTTCGATAGGAGGAGGGCGCGATGATCTGGTCTTTCGTCAAGGTCGCGATTTTCCTCGTTCTGGTAGTGGTTCTGACGCTGGTCGCGGCACATCTCGCCGACAGTGCCGAGGCGCTGCGCATCGTCGTCTTCGGCACCGAATACACGCTCGGGCCGCTGACCGCGGCGATTGCCGCCATCGTGATCATCGGGGTGATCTGGGGCGCGATCCGCGCCATCGGTCTTCTGGTCGCGGCCGGGCGGTTCCTGCTCGGCGATACCACGGCGATCAACCGCTATCTGGACCGCCGCGCCGAGCGCAAGGGCTACGAGGCGCTCGCGCAGGGGATGCTCGCCGTCGCTTCGGGCGAGGGAAAACTTGCCCTGTCCGAGGCCGCGAAGGCAGAGCGTTACCTGAAGCAGCCGCATCTGACCAATCTGCTTGCGGCGCAGGCGGCCGAGGTCGCTGGCGACACCGGCAAGGCCGCCGAGGTCTACAAGCGCCTTCTGGGCGACGAGCGCACCCGTTTCGTCGGCATCCGCGGGCTGATGCGCCAGAAACTGGCCGAGGGCGACACCGCCACGGCGCTGGCGCTGGCCCAGAAGGCCTATGCGCTGAAACCCTCGCAGACCGAGGTGCAGGACACGCTGCTGAAGCTGCGCACCGAGGCCGGCGACTGGAAGGGCGCGCGCGAGGTGCTGAACGACAAACGCTATCAGGGCCAGTTGCCGAAGGACGTGCATCAGCGTCGCGATGCGGTCATGGCGCTGCAGGAGGCGAAGGGCGTTCTGGCCGAGGGCGCGACCATCGAGGCGCGCGAGGAGGCGATCGCCGCCAACAAGGCTTCGCCCGATCTGATCCCGGCGGCGGTGATGGCGGCCGATGCCTATACCGCCGAGGGCAAGGCGAAGAACGCCGCGCGCGTGATCCTCAAGGCCTGGGAGGCGCAGCCGCATCCCGATCTGGCCGCGGCCTTCGCCCGCATCGTGGCGGACGAGACCCCGGCCGAGCGGCTGAAACGCTTCGGTAAACTGCTGGCGCTGCGCCCCGATCATGACGAGAGCAAGCTGCTGGAAGCCGAACTGGCCATCGCGGCCGAGGATTTCCCGGCGGCGCGGCGCGCGCTCGGCGATCTGGCGACGCGCCATCCGACGCAGCGGGTGATGGCGCTGATGGCGGCCATCGAACGCGGCGAAGGCGCCGATGACGCGGTGGTGCGCGGCTGGCTGGCGCGGGCCCTCAGCGCGCCGCGCGGCCCGCAATGGTGCTGCGACAAGTGCCAGAACATCCAGTCGGACTGGACGCCGGTGTGCAACAACTGCGGTGGGTTCGACACGCTCAGCTGGCGCGAACCGGCAGCCGGATCGCAGCCGGTGACCAACGGCGCCGAGATGCTGCCGCTGATCGTCGGCACCCCGGCCACGCCAGAGCCCCAACCCTCGCGCGAGGAAGCGATCCGCGCCGCGGCCGACGGGAATTGTGACATCGACTGGGCGGCGGAGTTGCGCCCTCCGGAGCAGAAATCCGGGAAATGAGCCTCCCTTGACCCGGCCCGGCCTTCGGGACAGATTGCCGCGACTTTGACGGGCGCGACGGAAGGAAGCGACATGCAACGGACCGAGAACGGGCAGAGTGCCCGACTTAACGCCCTTGTCGTGACCTTCAACCGGCTCGACCAGCTGCAGGTGACAGTGGCGCGGCTGCTCGACAGCCCCGCGGCCGAGCTTGAACGCGTCTTGGTGTTCGACAACGCCTCGACCGACGGGACGCGGGAATGGCTCGATGCGCAAAGCGATCCGCGCCTCGAGGTGGTGCACAATCCGGTCAATCTGGGCGGCGCCGGCGGGTTCGAGGCCGGGATGCGCCTGGTCCATGACCGCCACGACCCCGACTGGCTGCTGATCATGGACGACGACGCAAGGCCGGAGCCGGGCGCGCTGGCCGCGTTCCACGCCCGGCTGAGCGAGGGCACGCCGGATTTCGACGGCCTTGCCACCGCGGTGCGCTACCCGGCCGGCGGCATCTGCGAGATGAACCGGCCCTGGATGAACCCGTTCTGGCATCCGAAAGTGTTCCTGCGCGTGCTCTTTGGTGGCGGGCGTGCGGGCTACCACCTGCCCGACAGCGCCTTCGAGCCGACGGCCGCGCCATGCGAGATCGACGGCACCTCCTTCGTCGGGCTGTTCGTGTCACGTAAGGCGATGCAGCTCGCGGGCTTCCCGCCGGGCAACCTGTTCATCTACGGCGATGACGTTCTTTACACGCTGGCGATCCGCAAGGCCGGACTGAAGCTGACCTTTGACCCGACAGTGCGCTACGAGCATGATTTCCGGACGTTTTCCGGCGGAACGCTGCGCGTCTACAAGCCGCTTTGGAAGGTTTACTACAACTACCGCAACGGCCTGCTGATGTATCACGAGGCATCGGGGCCGCTGTTCTGGCCACTGATCTGCCTGCTGATCCCGAAGTGGTTCCGCCTCGGCCGCCATTACACCGAGGCACAACGCCCGGTTTTCCGCCGTCTGCTGAAACTGGCGATCCGCGATGCGCTGCTGCGCGATACCCACCGCAGCCACGCGGAAATTCAGGCCCTTGCCCGGGTTCCGGGCGAGGACTGACCCCCGGACACCACCGCGCCAGCTTACCGGAACAGAAAATCACCGTCGGAAATCTCGTGCACGCCTTTCAACACGATGGTTTCACCCGCGTGCACGATGGTCATGCCGATTGACGCATCGGTGATTTTCAGGTCGTCGAGATCTGCGACCCCGTTGATGCCAGAGATCCGCAGATGGTCGGTCCCGGGGGTGAAATCGACGATCGTATCGCGGTCTCCCGCGGTCCAGGCCGAGAACACGAAGGTATCCGCCCCGCTCCCGCCGGTCAGCCGGTCATTGCCTGCTCCGCCGTCCAGCCGGTCATTGGCCGTGCCGCCATAGAGAAAATCGGATCCGGAGCCGCCGAACAACGTGTCGTTGCCGGTATCGCCGTAAATCCGGTCGTTGCCGGCGTCGCCCAGAACACGATCGTTGCCGGCACCGCCCGTGAGAAAATCGTTTCCGGTCTTGCCATAGAGGCGGTCATGACCGTCCTCGCCGCGCAACGCGTCATTGCCGGAGGCGCCGACCAGCGTGTCGTTCCCCGTCCCTCCGTTGAGCTGGTTGGCGCCGGATCTATCCTCCAGCCAGTCGTTCCCGCTGCCGCCGGTCAGCGTATCGTTACCGGCATCGCCGAAAAGGCGATCGTTGCCGCTGCCGCCGGACAGGCGGTCGTTGTCCGCCCCGCCGTAAAGCCGGTCATTGCCGTCGTCGCCCGCCATGATGTCGCGGCCGCTGTCTCCCTTGAGAACGTCGTTGCCGGAGCCGCCATAGACCCTGTCATTGCCCGGTCCGCCATAGACCCCGTCGTTGCCGCTGCCCCCGGCCACCTGGTCGTTGCCGGAGCCGCCATAGAAGATGTCGTTGCCAGATCCGCCAGAAAATTTGTCATTGCCGGCTTCGCCATACAGCCGGTCATTGCCCGCATCGCCGAACAGCCGGTCGCTGTTGTCGTTGCCATAAAGAGCATCGTTGCCGGAGCCGCCATAAAGCGTATCGGAGCCCGAGCCGCCATAAAGACGGTCGTCGTCGTTTCCTCCGGCCATCTGGTCGTTGCCGGAGCCGCCATAAAGCGTGTCGCGCCCCGATCCTCCGGAAAACTTGTCATTGCCAGACTCGCCGTAAAGACGGTCGTTGCCGGCATCACCAAACAACAGGTCGTTGCCTTCGTTCCCATGCAGAATATCGTTGCCGGAACCGCCATAGATCCGGTCGCTGCCGGTCTCGGCATAGACCAGATCGTTGCCATCCGAGCCCTGGATCAGATCGTTGCCCGCCCCCCCCCAGATGCTGTCATTGCCAGAATCTCCGCTGACCGTATCGTTGCCCGCCCCGGTATAGATGCGGTCCGACCCGCTGCCGCCAAAGATCCAGTCCGACCCGGCCAGGCCGTAAAGGCGGTCGTTGCCACCACTGCCATAGACCCGGTCATTCAGATCCGTCCCGACCAGAAGGTTGGCAGCATTGTTGCCCGTCAGAATTTTCGCGTAAACCACGGGGCTTGTTTCCAAAATCACGCCAGAATTCGGCGCCGGCGCAACCGGGACAGGTCCTGCCCCGGGGACGGGGGCGGGCGTGCTGGTCTGCAAAGGTGACGGCTGCACAACGACATGAGAAGCGACCGAGGGGATCAGCTGCCTCACCTGAGCGAGGCTCAGCGATCTGCCGGAACCGGAGATCAGGGTCAGTGTCTCGGTCCCGTAGGTCAGAACCGCCCCTGTCGCCCTTGCAGAATAATTCAGTGCCTCGACCGAGGTTGCCCGGGTCCAGGCCGAGATGTCGATCAGATCCTGACCCGGCGTCGCGTCGAGGATAGTGTCCGCCTTGCCGTCGCGGTGCAGCACGAAGATATCATTGCCGGTCCCGCCCCTCAGCCGGTCGCTGCCGGCGCCGTCGGTCACGATGTCGTCACCCGCCCCTGCGTCGATCCCTGCCCCTGCGGTGCCATAGACCGACAGCACGTCGCCGCCGGCACTGCCGGTCAGTGTTCCCGACCCGGTCGAAGCCGTCATCCCCGTCCCCGACAGCCCGAGGCGCAGCAGCGTCAGTCCCGCTTCGGAACCCGAGGTCGTGGCGATCAGAAGCTCGTCCCCCGTGGCGGTAACGGAAAGCGCGCTGCTGCCCGTCAGAGCCGTGCCCGCAAGATCGGCCCGGGTCGCGAGATGGACAAGCCGCCCCTCCGCAGTCAGCGCAAAGACCGTCAGCCCCTGATCGCTGCCCGACGCTACGACATAGGCCCGCCCGCCCGCAGAAACGGCCTGCAACTGCGTCACCCCGTCGAACCGCGTCGTCAGATCGTCGAGAACATGGTCCCTGACGATCAGCTTGCCCGTGGAACTGACCTGCATCACCGTCAGCGAGGAGGTTTCCGACGCCCCAGCCACCACGAAGGCCGCTCCGCCCACCTTGACCGTGGCCAGCGCCGTCACCGTATTCACCGGCACCGATTCCTGCATACCCAGCCGGTCGGTCTGCGTCAGCCGCCCGTCGCTGCCGAGGCTGAACGCCGTCACCCCATGCTCGAACGCCGATCCGGCAATGACGAAGGTCTTGCCCCCGATGCTGACCGAGGCCAGATCGCTGACCGCGCGCAGATAGGCGGCGCTGCTGTCGGATACCGTTTGCAGCGGGCTCAACGTGCCCCTCGCACCGTCATAACCGAAGACCGACAGGCCGGAGTAATCCGCCGCCGCACCGATCATCCAGGTCTTGCCGCCGCTGTCGACCGAAAGCAGGCTGACCGCCTCTTCCTGAGAGGGTGTTTTCGACAGATAGGTGGTAACGGCATGACCTGCATCGAGTGCCGCTGCCGCTGCCGCATCGGCCAGTGCTGCCTTGGCCAAAGAGCCGGAATTTCCCGAAATCACTGCAGAAACCCGCGCCATGGACGCGATCTCGGACGAACCGACCTGCGTCATGGCGCCCTTGTCGGTCATGTCGTAAACCAGCCGCTGGCCCGCGGTATAATCCCATACGGCAACCCGCTCCGCGCCGGACGAAGCCCCGAGTCGGATCAGTGCGACCTGCCCGCCAGCCTCTGAAAAGGCCCCGGAAGTCAGATTTCGCAGCAATTGCAAGACCCAGCTCATTTCCCGCAATCCCCGTGGACGTCGACACGAGGACGAGAATACCTATCCAGAACTAACTAATTCCTTCAGGAAACCGGCTCTTTCCAGACAAATCATGCAAATTGGATTCAAATTATCCGGGTCGGTCAGACCCGGTGATAGGGCGTGCCCGCGAGGATCTGCGCCGCGCGATAGACCTGCTCGCTCAGCATCACCCGCACCAGCATATGCGGCCAGACCATGCGCCCGAAGCTGAGCGACCAGTCCGCCCGCGCTCGCAGCGCCGGCGAAATTCCGTCCGCCCCGCCGATCACGAAGGCCAGATCCTGGCGCCCGGCATCGCGCCAGCCCGCCAGCCGATGCGCGAAATCGGGCGAGGACACCAGATCGCCGCGCTCGTCGAGGGTGACCAGCACCGCACCATGCGGGATCGCGCGCTCCAGAAGCTGCGCCTCGGCCTCCATGCCGAGGTTCTTCTTGTCCTCGACCTCGACGACATGCGCCGGGCCGAGGCCAAGGCCCCGCCCGGTCTTGCCGAAACGGTCGAGATAATCGGAGATCAGCTCCAGCTCGGGGCTCTTGCGCAGCCGTCCGACCGCGCAGATCGTGACCTTCATCCGTGTGGCCTCAGACCGGGGCGCCGGCCGGCATCCACATCTTCTCGAGCTGGTAGAACTCGCGCACTTCGGGACGGAACACGTGGACGATCACGTCCTGCGTGTCGATCAGAACCCAGTCGCCCTGGTCCTTGCCCTCGATCTTGCAGATGCGGCCGAACTCGTCCTTCAGACGCTCGACCAGCTTCTCGGCGATGGCGCCGACCTGACGCGACGACCGGCCCGAGCAGATCACCATGTAATCGGCAATCGACGACCGGCCGCGCAGGTCGATGGTAATGATGTCTTCGGCCTTGTCATCGTCGAGCGATGCCAGCACGCGTGCGAGGATCACATCGCTGCCCACATCGGCATCGCGGCCCGCGGCCGAATTCGCATCCGGAGTGCCGGATGCCACAGAAAGATCAGACAGGACAGTGTCCTCCGCTGGTTCGCGCGCCGCTTTCGCCCCGGCGCGAGGCATATTCAAAAATAGCATCGCGACGGTGAAATCTCAACCGAGGCGGTGCCGGATCGCAGGTCGCTCTGCGATTTGACGCCGAATGTCAAGGGGCAGAGGCACAAGGTCAGGCCCTCTGACCCTAAGAATTCTTGCCCGGAGCCGGCCTTGCGGCTATATCCGGGCGCATGAGCATGGTGTTCGACCTTCTGGAACGCGTCCGCCTGGCGGAACGCTTCACCGGTGAAAGCCGGTCCGCTCTCGCCCGACTTTGATGTCGGCGGGGGCCCTGCCCCCTTTTGCCTGACAGATCCGGCGATCCGCCGCCACGGGCGCGGCTCGCCACCCTATCCAAACATAGCCATCACGAGAGAGAGCCATGTCCGCTCCGAAGACGCTCTATGACAAGATCTGGGACGCGCATGTCGTGTCCGAAGACGCAGACGGCACCTGCCTGCTGTATATCGACCGCCATCTGGTGCACGAGGTCACCTCGCCCCAGGCGTTCGAAGGGCTGCGCGTCGCCGGCCGCAAGGTCCACGCCCCCGACAAGACCATCGCCACACCCGACCACAACGTGCCCACCACCGAGGGCCGCGAAACCCATATCGAGAACGAGGAATCGCGCATCCAGGTCGAGGCGCTCGATCACAACGCGCGCGAATTCGGCGTGACCTATTACCCGGTGACCGACATCCGTCAGGGCATCGTGCATATCGTCGGCCCGGAACAGGGCTGGACGCTGCCCGGCATGACCGTGGTGTGCGGCGACAGCCACACCGCGACGCATGGCGCCTTCGGCGCGCTCGCCCACGGCATCGGCACTTCGGAGGTGGAGCATGTCCTCGCCACTCAGACGCTGATCCAGAAGAAATCCAAGAACATGAAGGTGGAGATCACCGGCAAGCTGCATCCCGGCGTGACGGCGAAGGACATCACGCTTGCGGTGATCGGCAAGACCGGCACCGCCGGCGGCACCGGCCATGTCATCGAATATTGCGGCGAGGCGATCCGCTCGCTGTCGATGGAAGGGCGCATGACAGTGTGCAACATGGCGATCGAGGGCGGCGCCCGCGCCGGTCTGATCGCCCCCGACCAGACCACCTTCGATTACGTCATGGGCCGCCCGCACGCGCCGAAGGGCGCGCAGTGGGAAGCCGCCGTCGCCTGGTGGAAGACCCTGTTCACCGACGAGGGCGCGCAGTTCGACAAGGTGGTGACGCTGCGCGGCGAGGACATCGAGCCGGTGGTGACCTGGGGCACCTCGCCCGAGGACGTGCTGCCGATCTCGGCCAGCGTCCCCGCGCCCGAGGATTTCACCGGCGGCAAGGTCGAGGCGGCGCGCCGCTCTCTCGATTACATGGGGCTGGAGCCGGGCACCAGGCTGAGCGACATCGCCATCGACGCGGTGTTCATCGGTTCGTGCACCAACGGCCGCATCGAGGATCTGCGCGCCGCGGCCGCGATCCTGAAGGGCCGCAAGGTGGCCGAGGGCGTGCGCGTGCTGATCGTGCCGGGCTCGGGCCTCGTGCGCGAACAGGCCGAGACCGAGGGGCTGGCCGAGATCTTCACCGAGGCGGGCTGCGAATGGCGTCTGCCGGGGTGCTCGATGTGCCTCGCGATGAACCCCGACCAGCTGAAGCCCGGCGAGCGCTGCGCCTCGACCTCGAACCGCAACTTCGAGGGCCGTCAGGGCCGGGGCGGGCGCACGCATCTGCTCAGCCCGGCGATGGCGGCGGCGGCGGCCGTGACCGGCCACCTGACCGACGTCAGGGAGCTGATGTAAACTGAATGGTTCGGATGTAGGATCGCCGGAAATTGCAGTTTACAGGAGTGATTTCCATGAAGGGCACGACCTCTCTCATCGTCTCGGGTGCGCTGGCACTGGCCGGTGGCGCGATTGCGCTGATCTTCCCGCTGCCGGCCTCGCTGGCGGTAACGCTGTTCGTCGGCTGGGCTTTTCTGTTCTCGGGGGCACTCGGCCTGTGGTCGGTGTTCTCGGACAAGGAGATGCCCTCGCGCGGGTGGGCAGCGGCGTTCGCACTGCTCGATCTGGTCGTGGGTGTGTGGATGCTCGCAAATCCGCTGGCGGGGATGGTGTCGCTGACCGCGGTGGTCGGTGCGCTGTTCTTCGTCTCGGGGATCGTGCGACTTTACATGGCCTTCGCGCTGATGCGCGGCACCCCGATGTTCTGGATGATGCTGATCTCGGGCGTCATCTCGGCCGGGCTTGGCGCCTACATCCTGTTCACCGTTCCGGAATCGAGCCTGATCCTGCTTGGAACCCTGCTCGCGATCGAACTGATCGTGATCGGATCGACTCTCATCTCTCTGGGCCTGGCGCTCAGGAATAGCGGAAAATAGCCATGGAAAAGTTCACCACCCTGACCGGCGTCGCGGCCCCGATGCCGCTGGTCAACATCGACACCGACATGATCATCCCGAAACAGTTCCTGAAAACGATCAAGCGTTCGGGACTGGGCGTTCATGCCTTCGACGAGATGCGCTATGACGAGACCGGCGCCGAGAACCCCGATTTCGTGCTGAACAAGCCGCAGTATCGCAACGCGCAGATCATCGTCGCGGGCGACAACTTCGGCTGCGGTTCGTCGCGCGAACATGCGCCCTGGGCGCTGGCCGATTTTGGGATCCGCGCGGTGGTCTCGACCTCTTTCGCCGATATCTTCTACAACAACTGCTTCAAGAACGGGATGCTGCCGATCCGGCTGCCGCAGGAGCAGGTCGACCTGCTGATGCGCGATTCCGAGCGCGGCGCCAACGCCCGCATGACGATCGACCTCGAGGCACAGGAGATCACCACCTCGGACGGCGAGAAGATCCATTTCGACATCGACCCGTTCAAGAAGCACTGCCTGCTGAACGGGCTCGACGACATCGGGCTGACGCTGCAGAAAGTCTCCGCGATCGGCGATTACGAGACCCGGATGGAGCAGTCGCGCCCCTGGGTCTGAGATCCGGCACAGATGAAAACCGGAACCGGGGGCCTGCAAGGGCCCCTTTCCTTTGTGCGATTGGTGCGCCCATACGGCACAGGCATCCATGGATTGATGCGACGGTGCATCACCCGTCCGGGATTCTTGCACAGTGCAAAGCGCCACGTTGTGAAACGCGCCGGAATTGTGTCAGATATAGGCCGAAATGACGGCATGGCCTTGTTTGCCGGACGTCATCGCGGCCCCTGCGGGCCCCAGCTGTGGGAGACGGACTGTGTCAGGACGTATCGTGGGCGCGCTGGTCCGTGCCGCCCTGGTGATCGTGGCGATTGCACTTCCGGGTCTGATTCTTCCCTATGAAAACGACGACTTCAGCCTGCTGATGACGCTGGTTGCGCTGTTCATGGGGGGGCTGACCTTCGTCGAATATGTTGCCGTCGCGCCCGGGCTGATCGAGTTCCGCTTTGCGCCCCTTTACAATGCGATGCGTTTTGCAACGCTGGTCCTGATGCTGGCGCTGACCTCGTTCGCCGTGCTTGCCCAGATCGACGCCCAGGCCGGAACCGGCGCGGTCCGCGATCTGGGAGCAAGGCTCGGCAGTGTTCTCGATGTGCCGCTCAGCCCGCTGCGGTCGTTGCTGCGCATCCTGCCCGCCAACGCCGATCCCGCGCAGGCCGAGTTGCTGCGGCAGGGCGGCGCACTGGTTCTGGTGAGCGGCGTGGCGATGATCGGGCTGCTGTGCGTGCTGATGCGCTGGACGCACTGGCCGGGCGTCGGGTTCAATCTGTGGACCAACATGCCGACCTTCTATTCGGCCGACGATTCAGGACTGGCGCAGCGGTTGCGCCGCGACGCGCTGGTCAGTGTGGTGCTGGCGCTGGCACTGCCCTATCTGCTGCCCGAAATCGCCCGCCAGCTGTCGCATTTTCTGGCCACCGCCGCCCCCTGGAGCACACTGTCGCTGATCTGGACGGTGGTCGCCTGGGCCTTTCTGCCGGCGGGGCTGTTCATGCGCGGGATGGCGATCCTGCGCGCCGCACGCCAGATCGAGCGCAGCTGCCGCGAGACATCGGAACAGGACGGGGTGCCGGCCTGATGCGGGCGGCGGCGCGGATCCTTGCGATCATGGCGCTGCCGGTGCTGCCCCATCCAGCCCGGGCCGAGGCACTGCGTCTGGCAACATGGGACATCGGGTTTCACCGCGACGGACCGGGGCTGATGCTGCGCGACATCGAGGCCGGCAAGGACAGGCAGGTCGCCGCGGCCGTTGCCGTTCTTGTCCGGCTGCATCCCGACATCGTGCTGCTCACCGGGATCGACTGGGACCATGAGGGCCGGGCGCTTGACGCGCTGCGCGCCCGTCTGAAGTCCGCAGGACTCGACTATGGCTGGAGTTATGCGCCGCGGCCGAACACCGGGCGCGCCAGCGGAATCGACCTCGATGGCGACGGCAGAACCGGCGGCCCCGGCGATGCGCAGGGCTATGGCACATTTTCCGGCGCCAAGGGAATGGCATTGCTGTCACGCCTGCCGATCGAGGCGGGCCGCGCTCGCGACTACTCTGCCTTTCTCTGGGCGGATTTGCCCGACGGCCTGATCGCCGGCGCCGGGCTGAGCGAGGCCGCGCGAAAGGTGCAACGGCTGTCGAGCACGGGCCATTGGCTGGTGCCGGTGCGGATGACCTCGGGCGAAGTGCTGTCGATCCTCGCCTTCGCCGCGACGCCGCCCGTCTTCGACGGCCCCGAGGATCGCAACGGCCGGCGCAACCATGACGAGACCGCTTTCTGGCTGGATCTGCTGGACGGCCGGATCCCCGGTGCCGCACCCGTCACCCAGCCTTTCGCGATCATGGGAGAGGCGGCTCTCGATGCCGAAGACAGCGAGGGCCGCCCCGAAGCGTTGCAACGCCTGCTGGCCGATCCGCGACTGAGCGATCCCTTGCCCGCCTCGCCCGGCGGGGCGGAGGCCGCGGATGCGACACATCGGGGGGATCCCGGCCTCGATACCGCGGATTACGGCGATCCGCCGGGCAACCTGCGGGTGGATTACGTGCTGCCGTCCTCGGACCTCGCGGTGACCGGGGCAGGGGTGGTCTGGCCCCTTTCCGGAGACGATCTGGCGGCGGACGTCCGCGCTGCCTCGCGCCACCGTCTGGTCTGGGTCGATATAGTTGCGCCATAACGGCGCATAATTGCGTTTAATCGCGGATATAAAATGCATATCACTGTTATAGAGTGACTTTCAGAGGTCTCTGGCAGAGAAAAACAGGCCAAAATCGGGCCAATACGCTTGTTTTCAAGGGGACTGATGAGGATGGAGCGACGATCCGAAGCCGGATTCCGGGCAACAGCCGACTAAACCGGAGGAAAACGGTGATGGGCCAGCACGAAAACCGGATCAGCCCGCGGGCGTCCGGTTCAGCATTGACTGGATTTTCGGAATTTCTGCACCACTTCGCTTGCGGGAAGTGGTGCCGGTGAAGGGACTCGAACCCCCGACCCCATCATTACGAATGACGTGCTCTACCAGCTGAGCTACACCGGCCTTCTCGGGACCGGCGAGAATGCCGGAAAACCCGTTGCGCCGTTTAGCGGCTCGGACCGGCGAGCGCAAGTCCCTCCGTCATGGCGGGCAGCGATTTTCCCGGCGGTTCCGAGCCTTGTGCAACCCGGACCTCCTGCCTCGGCTGTTGCCCGCGCCGGCGCAGACGCCTAAATAGAAGCAGCACTTGAGCGGAGGTTGTCATGTCGCGCCCGAAACCCGTGGTTCTTTGCATTCTCGACGGTTGGGGCGAGCGCGCCGAAACCGAAGGCAACGCCCCCGCGCTTGCCTATACGCCGAACCTCGACAAGGTCTTTACGACCTGCCCGAAATCGACGCTCATCACCTTCGGCCCCGATGTCGGCCTGCCGAGCGGGCAGATGGGCAACTCGGAAGTCGGGCATACCAACATCGGCGCCGGCCGCGTCGTGGCGATGGACCTCGGGCAGATCGACCTTGCCATCGAGGACGGCAGCTTCTTCAAGAACGAGGCCATCCTCGCCTTCATCGACAAGCTGAAGACGAGCGGCGGGCGCGCGCATCTGATGGGCGTGATCTCGGACGGTGGCGTGCACGGCCATATCGAGCACGTTCTGGCCGCCTGCAAGATGATCGCCGGAGCAGGGGTTCCGGTCATCGTCCACGCCATCACCGACGGCCGTGACGTTCCGCCGGATTCGGCCGCCGGTTTCATCGACGATTTCGTCGCCCGCCTGCCCGAAGGCTGCACCATCGGCACGGTGATCGGCCGCTATTGGGCGATGGACCGCGACAACCGCTGGGAGCGCGTCGGCAAGGCCTATGCCGCGATGGTCGAGGCGAAGGGGCACACCGCCGCCACCCCGGCCGAAGCGGTCGCCAAGTCCTACGCCGAAAAGGTGATGGACGAGTTCATCGAGCCCACCGTGATCGACGGTTACACCGGCACGCAGGACGGCGACGGCTTCTTCTGCCTGAACTTCCGCGCCGACCGCGCCCGCGAAATCCTGCGCGCCCTCGGCGAGCCCGGGTTCCACGAGATCGACGTCTCGGCCCGGCCGCACTGGGCCGAGATGCTCGGCATGGTCGAATATTCGGTCAGCCACAACGAATACATGCAGACCGCCTATCCGAAGCGCGATCTGGTCAACACCATCGGCGAATGGGTGTCGAAGCAGGGCCTGACGCAGTTCCACTGCGCCGAGACCGAGAAATACCCGCATGTGACCTTCTTCCTGAACGGCGGCCGCGAGGCCCCCTGGCCGGGCGAGGAGCGCTTCATGCCGAAGTCGCCCAAGGTCGCCACCTATGACCTGCAGCCCGAGATGAGCGCCCCCGAGGTCACCGACCAGTTCGTCGCCGCGATCGAGAAGGGCTATGACCTGATCGTCATCAACTACGCCAACCCCGACATGGTCGGCCATACCGGCAGCCTGCCCGCCGCGATCAAGGCCTGCGAAGAGATCGACCGCGACATGGGCCGCGTCATCGCCACGCTGCACAAGGTCGGTGGCGCGATGATCGTCACCGCCGATCACGGCAATTGCGAAACGATGATCGACCCGGTGACGAAGAAGCCGCACACCGCCCACACCACCAATCTGGTGCCGGTGGCGCTGGTCGGCGGGCCCGAGGGCGTCAGCCTGCGCAAGGGCCGTCTGGCCGATCTGGCACCGACGCTGCTGGAGCTGATGGAACTGCCAGTGCCGCCCGAAATGACGGGCAAGACCCTGATCGTGCGCTGAGCCGGCCGGATGCGGGCGCTGTCGCGGTCCCTGTGCCTCCTGTCGCTGTGCCTGATCGCCGGACAGGCGCCCGGGCTGGCATGGGCGGATGACGAAACCCAGGCCGCAACTGCGGCGGCGCAAAACCTGCGCAACGCGATCGGCGCGCTCGATGCGGCGAAAACCAAGGCCGATCGTGTGCGGGCGCTGACCACCACGATCACCGCCTATGAGCAGGGCCTTGCCGCGCTGCGCAACGGTCTGCGCCGGGCCGCGATCCGCGAGGACGAAATCCAGTCGCAGTTCAACGCCAAGCGCGCCGACATCGGCCGGCTGCTCGGCGTGATGAGCACGATGCAGAAATCCGAAGGGCCGCTGCTTTTGCTGCATCCGGGCGGGGCGCTCGGTTCGGCACGCTCGGGAATGGTGCTCAGCTCGGTGACGCCGGCCCTTCAGGCCGAGGCCGACAAGCTGCGCGTTTCGCTGATCGAGATCGCGCAGCTTCGCGCCGTTCAGGCCAATGCCGAAAAAGTGCTGGAAGAGGGGCTGACCTCGGTTCAGGATGCCCGGACCGAGCTGAGCCAGGCCGTGTCGGACCGCAGCGCACTGCCCAAGCGCTACCTTGAAGAACCCGATGACGTGCGCCGACTGGTCGAGAGCGCCGACACCCTCGACGGCTTCGCAACCGGGCTTGCCGGGCTAGACAGCGATATCGGCCCTCCGGTCGGCAATTTCCCCGATGCGCAGGGTCTGCTGCCGATGCCGGTGATCGGTTCGTTGCTACGCAAGTATAACGAGGCCGACGCCGCAGGCATCCGTCGCCCCGGTCTGGTGATCGCCACCGCGCCGGCCGCGCTGGTCACCACGCCCTGGCCCGCGACGATCCGTTACCGCGGACCGTTGCTCGACTACGGAAATGTGATGATCCTCGAGCCGGCGCAGGGGTATCTGCTGGTTCTGGCCGGGCTCGGGACCGTCTATGGTGAGGTCGGAGACGTTCTCGCAGCCGGTGCGCCGGTCGGCCTGATGGGCGGCACGGAACCCGCAGCCCAGGAATTCGGTGCCGATTTCGTTCAGGCCGCCCAGAAAGGCGGTAGCGCCGGGCAGACGGAAACGCTTTATTTGGAACTCAGGAAGGGCAAGAAGCCCGTGGACCCGACGCCGTGGTTCATTCAGACGAAAGACTGAAGGTTGGGAATGAGAAAGTTCATCATGGCCGCACTGGGCGGCACGGTCGCCGGGGCGCTGATCGCGACGCAGGTGGCCCCGCTCTTGGCCGATGAGGCCTCGAAGCCCGCCTCGGTCTATCAGCAGCTCGACCTGTTCGGCGACATCTTCGAGAAGATCCGCTCCGACTATGTCGAGAAGGTCGACGACAAGAAGCTGATCGAGGCCGCGATCAACGGTATGCTCAGCTCGCTCGATCCGCATTCGAGCTACATGCCCCCCGACGAATACAAGGACATGCAGGTGCAGACCCGCGGCTCCTTCGGCGGTCTGGGGATCGAGGTCACGCAGGAAGACGGCTTCGTCAAGGTGGTCTCGCCGATGGACGGCACGCCCGCCGCCAATGCCGGCATCAAGCCCGGCGACTACATCACCCAGGTCAACGGCGAGAACCTGATGGGGCTGACCCTCGATCAGGCGGTGGACAAGATGCGCGGCCCGGTCGGCAGCGAGATCACCATCACCGTCGTGCGCAAGGGCGAAAAAGACCCGCTCAAGATGACGATGACCCGCGACACGATCAAGACGGTCGCCGTCAAGGGCCGCATCGAGGGCCAGACCGTGGTGTTGCGCATCACCACCTTCAACGACCAGACCTTCCCGAACCTGCAGGACGCGATCAAGAAGGGCATCGCGGATGCCGGCGGCATCGACAAGGTGAACGGCTTCGTCGTCGACCTGCGCAACAACCCGGGCGGGTTGCTGAACCAGGCGATTTCGGTGTCCGATGCCTTCCTCGACAAGGGCGAGATCGTCTCGACCCGCGGCCGCAACAGCCAGGACGACGAAAGCTGGAGCGCAACGCCCGGCGACCTCGCTCAGGGCAAGCCGGTGGTGGTGCTGATCAACGGCGGCTCGGCCTCGGCCTCGGAGATCGTCACCGGCGCGCTGCAGGACCATCACCGCGCCATCGTCGTCGGCACGAAAAGCTTCGGCAAGGGCTCGGTGCAGACGGTTATCCCGATCCAGGGTGAGGGCGCGATGCGCCTGACCACGGCGCGTTACTACACGCCGTCGGGTCGTTCGATCCAGGCGCTCGGGATCCAGCCCGACATCGTGGTGCCGCAACCCGATCCGACGCCCGATGCGGGCAAGGAAGACGATCCTCAGGGCCACATGACTTCGGAAGCGGATCTGAAGGGCATCCTGTCGAACGACTCGATGTCCGACGCCGAGAAGCAGCAGGCCGAGGCCGAACGCGCCAAGGCCGAAGAGGCCGCGAAGCTGCGTCTGCAGGACTTCCAGCTGTCCTATGCGATCGACCTCATCAAGGGGCTGCAGGTCATGGGGACACCGGTGAAGACCGTCGACACGCCCGCCAAGGCCGATGCAGCGCCGGCACCGGCCTCTCAGCCGCCGGCGAAACCGAACAAGAAATGAGAACGGTCCGCGGAGGACATGTCATGACTCCCAAAGAAATCGCCGCCCTGCCGTATCGGCGCAATGTCGGCATCGTGCTGATGAACCGCGAGGGGCTGATCTTTGCCGCTCAGCGGCTGGATTCGGAGATCCCGGCCTGGCAAATGCCGCAGGGCGGGATCGACGAGGGCGAAAAGCCCAAGGCCGCCGCACTGCGCGAACTGTGGGAAGAAACCGGCATCACCGAGGATCTGGTGGTGAAGCTTGCCAAGACCGGGAAATGGGTCACCTACGACCTTCCTGACACGCTCGTCGGCAAGGTCTGGGGAGGCAAGTATCGCGGTCAGAAACAGAAGTGGTTCCTGTTTCGCTTCAACGGTCAGGACAGCGACGTAAACCTGAATACCGAACATCCTGAATTCTCGGCCTGGGCCTGGAAGCCCTGGACCGAGATCCTCGAAAGCATCGTGCCGTTCAAGCGCATGGTCTACGCGCAGGTGTTCAATGAGTTCCGCGATTACCTCGACTGATCGCGGCAGAAATTGAAGGAAGAAGGGGGCTCTGCCCCCTTGCGACCAGGGTCACAAGCTCAGCGTTTCCAGATCGCCCCATCGCCGAGCCTGGCGATCAGCGCTTCATGCGCAGCCTTTTCTGCCTCGGTCAGACGAGACGGCAACGGAACGGAACGCGGGCGCGGGCGCCAGTTGTCCTCGGTCACCACGGCAGCCTTCGCCGCCTTCTGCACCGGCGCGAGACCGAAGACCGGCTGACGGCCGCCCAGAAGCTCCAGGTAGACTTCTGCAAGGATCTCACTGTCGAGAAGCGCGCCGTGCAGCGTGCGGTGAGAGTTGTCGATACCAAAGCGGCGACACAGCGCATCGAGCGTCGCGGGTGAGCCCGGAAACTTGCGCCGCGCCATGGTCAACGTATCGACGGCACGTTCGTTCGCAATCGACGGCAGCCCGGCCCAGCCCAGTTCCGCGTTCAGAAACTTCATGTCGAACGCCGCGTTGTGGATCACCAGCTTCGCATCGGGGCCGATGAAATCCAGAAACTCCTGCCCGATCCGGGCAAAAACCGGCTTGTCGCGCAGGAAGTCGTCGCCGAGGCCATGGACCTGAAAGGCCTCGGTCGGCATCGAGCGTTCTGGGTTGATGTATTGGTGGTAAGTCCGACCCGTCGGCACGTGGTTGTCGAGTTCGAGCGCGCCGATCTCGACGATGCGGTGACCTTCGGAGGGCTCGAAGCCCGTGGTTTCGGTATCGAGGCAGATTTCACGCATGGCGGCGGCTCCGGATCTCGTCGATCAGACGATGCACGGCGGTGCGGGTCTCCGCAAGGGTCCGGGTCTCGATCACATGGTGGGCGCGGGCGCGCTTGTCGGCGTCGGACATCTGCCGCGACAGGATCAGATCGAGCTCGGCCCCGGTCATCGTGCCACGCTCCAGCACGCGGGCGCGCTGCACCTCGGGCGGGGCGGAGACCACCAGAACCGCATCGCACAGCGCATCGGCCCCGGTCTCGAACAGCAGCGGAATGTCGAGGACGACGATATCGTCCTGCCCATGGGCGGCAATGAACGCCTGACGGGCGGCGCTGGTCAGCGGATGCACGATCGCCTCGAGCCGCGGCAGGGCGGTATCGTCCGCCCGGATCGCCTGACGCAGCCGGGCGCGGTCCACCGCGCCATCGCTCACCGTGCCGGGGAAGGCGGCACCGATGGCCGCCACCGCCGCGCCAGAGGGCCCGTAGAGGTCATGGACCGTCGCATCGGCATCCCAGACCGGGATACCGGCCTCGGCGAACATGCGCGCTGTCGTCGACTTGCCCATGCCGATGGAGCCGGTGAGGCCGAGGATGAACGGCCGGCTCATGCCGAAAGAACCTGAACGCGCAGATCTTCCGTCACTTCGGGGCGATGGCCGAACCAGCGCTCGAACCCCGGGACGGCCTGATGGAGCAGCATCCCGAGGCCGTCGACCGTCACGCAGCCGCGGGCGGCGGCACCGCGCAGCAGCGGCGTTTCAAGCGGCGTATAGACGCAATCGGTCACCACAGCGGCAGCGGACAGTGCATCGAGCGCGATGTCGAACTCTGCCTTGCCCTGCATACCGAGAGACGAGGTATTCACCACCGTCGCCGCCCCGTCGAACATATCGGCCGCCTCGGCCCAGTCGACGACGGTGAGGCGCGGGCCAAAATCGTCGCGCAGTGCCTCGGCCCGGGCGCGGGTGCGGTTGGAAATGCGAACCTCGGGAACACCCTCGGCGAGCAGGGAATGCACGATGGCGCGCGCCGCACCACCTGCCCCGATGACCGCGGCAGGGCCTGCCTCGGGGCGCCAGAGCGGCGCTCCGGCGCGGAGATTGGCGATGAAGCCATAGCCATCGGTATTGTCGGCAAAGATCGAGCCGTCAGCCGCGAGCGTCATGGTATTGGCCGCCCCGATGCTGACGGCCGTTTCCGATGCGCTGTCGGCAAGGGCAAGCGCGGCCTCCTTGTGCGGGATGGTCACGTTGCAGCCGACGAAACCCATCTTGTGCATGGCACGCATGGCCTCGGAGAGGTCGCGCGCAGCGATGTCGACCGGGATATAATATCCAGGAATGCCGTACTGGCGCAGCCAGTAGCCATGCACCGCCGGAGAACGCGAATGCGCAACGGGCGAACCGATGACGGCAGCGAGCGGAATACGCGGATGATCGGTCATGTATCGAGGTCCCCCCGGACGTGAAGCCAGTTGAGCAAAGGCAGCAGCGGCAGCCCCTGAACAGTGAAAAGATCGCCCTGAATCGCCGAAAACAGACGGATACCCTCGGCCTCGATCCGGTAGCAGCCGACGCAATGGCGGATCTGCTCCCAATAGCGGGCGACGTAATCGGCGATGAAAGGGGCGGAGAGCGGGCGCACGGTCAACCGCGCCTCGCCGACATGGCGCCACAAGGGCGCGCCGTCACGCACGACGACCAGGGCCGAGAGAAGGCGGTGGGTCTGGCCGGAAAGCTCGGAAAGCTGGAAAATCGCCTCCTCGGGGCTCTCCGGCTTCGAGAACACCTTGCCTTTCAGCTCCAGAACCTGATCGGCACCGAGGCACAGCGCACCCGGATTGCGCGACGAGACCTTCAGCGCCTTCGACTCAGCCAGAAAATCGGCCAGATCGCGAGGCGTCGCGCCCTCGGCCAAGAGTGACTGACGGATCATTTCCTCGTCGATCCGGGCCGGAACGGTGACGATTTCCAGCCCCGCATTGCGAAGAATCCGCGCCCGGATCTCGGATGAAGAGGCCAGGACGATCTCTGATGGCATGTGGATAACCCCGCTGAAACCCAAGGGGCAGCTCTGTGGAGCCGAACCACCCCCGAGCGTGCTTCGACGTTTCACCGGGGTTTTGTCAAGGAACGAAAGCGGATTTCACACCGGTTGGCAGAGACCGCGGCGCAGATGTTGATAACTGAGGTTCCAAACTTTCACCTGAGTTTTCCACAGGTCGATGAGGTCGGTTATATTCGTATATCTATCTGTTTTTAATGTATTTTTATAGTTATTCACACCGAGGTGGAAAACCCCGAATGAAACTTGTCTACAGTGGAAAAGAGAGTCGAGAACAGGCCGGATTCACATTATCCACAGGGCCTACTTCATCTTCATCTTTTCTTTTAAATTCTTCTTATATTAGATGATAGGTAACGGCAGTCTTGTCTGCCCCGCGTTGTGGCTTTGCAAAGTTTGCAAAGCCTGTGTCGGGCCTTGTTTTGAAGGCCGTGCAGAGGCTTTGGCCCCGTCAGATTGACTCGCGGCAGTTTCGGCGGTATCTCGCATCTCAGCCGCGGCCGTCCGGCCGAAGGGTTTCAGCTTACACGACTGTCAGACACGTCCCCTGAAACCGGGGCGGTCCTTGTGAATGGGCATTGCCATGACCACCGAAACCGAACGTCTCAACCTGTCCGACCTGAAGGCGAAGAGCCCGAAGGATCTGCTTGCGATGGCAGAGGACTGGGAGATCGAAAACGCCTCGACCATGCGCAAGGGCGAGATGATGTTCCAGCTTCTGAAGGAACATGCCGAGGAAGGCGTCGAAATCGGCGGTGACGGCGTTCTGGAAGTGCTGCAGGACGGCTTCGGGTTCCTGCGCTCGACCGAGGCGAACTATCTGCCCGGTCCCGATGACATCTACGTCAGCCCCGACATGATCCGGCAGTATTCGCTGCGCACTGGCGATACGGTCGAAGGCATCATCCGCGCACCGGGCGAGAACGAGCGGTATTTCGCCCTGGTCTCGGTCGAGCGGATCAACTTCGAGGAACCGGAGAAGGCGCGCCACAAGGTGGCCTTCGACAACCTGACACCGCTTTATCCCGACGAGCGGCTGAAGATGGAAATCGAGGATCCGACGGTCAAGGACAAGTCGTCGCGCATCATCGACCTGGTGGCGCCGATCGGGAAGGGGCAGCGCTCGCTGATCGTGGCACCGCCGCGCACCGGTAAAACGGTTCTGCTGCAGAACATCGCCCATTCGATCGAGCGCAATCACCCCGAGTGCTATCTGATCGTTCTGCTGATCGACGAACGTCCCGAGGAAGTCACGGACATGCAGCGCTCGGTTCATGGCGAGGTCGTGTCTTCGACCTTCGACGAACCGGCATCGCGTCACGTGGCGGTGGCCGAGATGGTCATCGAGAAGGCGAAGCGTCTGGTCGAGCACAAGCGCGATGTGGTGATCTTGCTCGACTCGATCACCCGTCTGGGTCGCGCCTACAACACGACGGTCCCGTCCTCGGGCAAGGTGCTGACCGGCGGCGTCGACGCGAACGCGCTGCAGCGTCCGAAGCGCTTCTTCGGTGCCGCGCGCAACATCGAGGAGGGCGGTTCGCTGACCATCATCGCGACCGCGCTGATCGACACCGGCTCGCGCATGGACGAAGTGATCTTTGAAGAGTTCAAGGGCACCGGCAACTCGGAAATCGTGCTCGACCGCAAGGTCGCCGACAAGCGCGTCTTCCCGGCGATGGACATCCTCAAATCCGGCACCCGGAAAGAAGAATTGCTGGTTGATTCCAAGGACTTGCAGAAGACTTACCTGCTGCGCCGCATCCTGAACCCGATGGGGACGACGGACGCGATCGAGTTCCTGATCTCGAAGCTGAAGCAGACCAAGTCCAACGCGGAATTCTTCGATTCGATGAACGGCTGACGTATCACCGGAGAGGCCATGGACACGATTTACGCTCAGGCGAGCGCGCGCGGAAAGGCGGGCGTCGCCATCATTCGTATTTCCGGTCCGTTGTCCTGGTCGGTGACGGAGGTGCTTGCTGGTTCCTTGCCGCCCGCGCGGGTGGCAGGGCTGCGCCGACTGCGCCTGAACGGCGATTTTCTCGATGAGGCATTGGTTCTGTGCTTCGAAGCCGAAGCTAGCTTCACTGGCGAACGGGTGACGGAACTGCATCTGCATGGTTCCATCGCGACGGTATCGGCGGTGTTGCGTGCGCTGTCGGGGTTTGATGGGCTGCGTCTTGCCGAACCTGGGGAATTCACCCGCCGGGCACTGGAAAACGGACAGCTCGATCTGACCCAGGTCGAAGGTTTGTCGGATCTGATTGAGGCAGAAACCGAAGCGCAGCGGCGTCAGGCCCTGACGGTGTTGTCAGGGGCGATCGGGCAAAAGGTCGATGGCTGGCGCCGGAATCTGATCCGCGCCTGTGCGCTTATTGAGGCGACGATCGATTTTGCCGATGAAGACGTTCCTGTCGATGTCTCGCCGGAGGTTCTGGAGCTGATCAACCGTGTTTGCGGCGAGTTGCGCCATGAACTCGATGGTGTCGGAGCGGCAGAGCGCGTTCGCGAGGGCTATGAAGTTGCGATCATAGGTCGGCCAAACTCTGGAAAATCCACTCTTCTCAACAGGTTGGCTGGTCGTGAGGCAGCGATCACCTCTGATGTTGCGGGAACCACCCGTGACGTGATTGAAGTTCGGATGGATATTGACGGACTCGCTGTGACCTTTCTGGATACAGCAGGGTTGCGTGAAACCCCCGATCGGGTGGAGGCCATCGGTGTCGCGCGGGCAATCGAGCGTGCAGAACGGGCCGATTTGCGTCTTTTTTTGCTTGACGATGAAGAGGTTGGCCTGATCTCACCTCGGGCCGAAGATCTGGTGGTTCAGGGCAAGGCGGATCTTCGGAGCCAGTGCGGCCTTGCGGTTTCCGGGCTGACAGGAGCCGGGGTAGGGGAGTTGCTTGCGGAGATTTCGGAGCGGCTTTCTCGGAAAGCCGCTGCTGCGGGGACCATGACGCGTGAGCGCCATCGCATCGCGATGAGCCGCGCCGTTGAGGCTTTGGAAATGGCACGGGATGAGGTAATGCTTCGTCCTGAACATGCCGAGATCGCGGCAGAGGCGTTACGCGATGCAGCGCGGGCTCTGGATACTCTGGTTGGCCGGATTGACGTCGAGACATTGCTGGACGAAATCTTTTCCAGTTTTTGCATCGGCAAGTGAGGAGTGTTTCACGTGAAACATTTTGATGTCATCGTTGTCGGCGGTGGACATGCCGGAACCGAAGCTGCCCATGCTGCGGCCCGGATGGGCGCCAGTACTGCGCTGATTACGCTAAGAAAAAGAGAAATTGGAACAATGTCCTGCAATCCTGCAATCGGTGGATTGGGGAAGGGGCATCTGGTCCGCGAAGTCGATGCGCTTGACGGTGTCATGGGCAAGGCAGCGGATTTTGCAGGAATTCAGTTTCGATTGCTGAACCGCAGCAAGGGACCGGCTGTGCAGGGGCCGCGGGCACAGGCAGATCGCAGCTTGTATCGTCAGGCTATGGCCAAACTGACCTCTGATCAGGTGAACCTGGCTGTGATTGAGGGAGAGGTTACAGACCTCATCGTTGAACAGGGACAGATTTCCGGCATTGTTCTGAATGGCGATGAACCTCTGCGTGCCATTGCGGTTGTTCTGACTACGGGGACCTTTCTGAATGGCATTATTCATATCGGTGACCAACGTCAGGCCGGTGGACGGATGGGAAATAAGCCGTCCGTAGCGCTGGCGGAGCGGTTGCGGTCGCTCGACTTGCCTCTGGGCCGTCTGAAAACAGGGACGCCGCCGCGTCTCGATGGAAAGACAATCGATTGGGCTCGGCTCGGTTCACAGGCAGGCGACGATGAACCCGTCATGTTCAGTTTTCTTCATCAGAAGCCCTTTGTGCGACAGGTCGCGTGTGGGGTAACGCACACCAATGCCCGAACGCATCAGATCATTCGTGACAATCTGTCCTTGTCGGCTATGTATGGGGGACATATCGAAGGGGTAGGTCCTCGATATTGCCCGTCGATCGAAGACAAAGTCGTCCGCTTTGCTGACAAGGAAAGTCATCAGGTCTTTCTGGAACCGGAAGGGCTGAATGACGACACCGTTTATCCCAACGGGATTTCGACGTCATTGCCCGCAAGCGTTCAGGAACGCTACGTGCATTCCATTTCCGGGCTGGAAAACGTCCGTATCTTGCAGCCGGGATACGCCATCGAATATGATTTCGTCGATCCCAGGGCGCTGACGGGAACGCTGGAACTGAAAGATCTCCCGCGGCTTTATCTTGCCGGCCAGATCAACGGGACGACGGGCTATGAAGAGGCGGCGGCTCAGGGATTGGTTGCCGGTCTGAATGCGGCCTTGGCCGCGCTGAATCGGGAGCCGGTGACCTTCAGCCGGACGGATAGCTATATCGGCGTGATGATCGACGATCTGGTGACGCATGGTGTTTCCGAGCCCTATCGCATGTTTACGTCTCGGGCCGAGTTTCGCTTGTCATTGCGTGCCGATAACGCGGACCAGAGGTTGACCCCACTCGGACTTCAGATCGGTTGTATCGGGGAAGGGCGGAAAGCACAGTTTGAAGACAAGATGGAGCGGCTGACAGCCGGTCGCCGGTTGTTGGAAAACACCGTCATTTCCCCGGCGGCGGGTGAAAGCGCAGGAATTGCCCTCAAGAGAGATGGCATTCGTCGCAACGCATTCGATTTGTTGTCTTTTCCGGATATCAGCTTTGCTTCTCTGACTGCGGCAAGCCCGGAGCTTGCAATAATTGACGCGGATACCGCGCATCAGCTGGCTCGCGACGCGCTTTATGCCCATTACGTCGCCCGGCAGGCGCGCGATGTCGAGGCCCTTCGTCGGGATGAACACTGGGCAATTCCGCCTGAATTCGACTATGATCTCCTATCCGGGCTGTCGAACGAGCTTCGGCAAAAGCTGTCGCGGATTCGGCCTCTCAGCATTGCTCAGGCCAGGTCCGTTGAAGGCATGACCCCGGCAGCGCTGGCACTTATTCTTGCCAGGTTGCGACATAACCAGCGGGCTCAGGCATGACAGATCGAAACAGCTTTCAGTCGTATTTTGGTGTTTCACGTGAAACAATCGCACGTCTTGAGACCTACGAAGCCCTTCTGAAAAAGTGGAATTCCGCGATCAACCTGGTGTCGCCCAGGACGATTTCGGATATTTGGAGCCGCCATTTTCTTGATTCCGCTCAGATTTTTTCGCTCTTGCCAGAGAATGCAAAAAGCTGGGCCGACATCGGCAGCGGTGGCGGTTTTCCGGGCATGGTCGTTGCAATTCTTGCCGCTGAAAAACGGCCGGATCTGTTCGTGACCCTTGTCGAAAGCGATCGACGCAAGGCGGCGTTTCTGATGACCGCTGCGCGAGAAATGTCGCTGAAACTTCAGGTGGTTTCTGATCGTATCGAGGCCATTTCTCCCTTGAATGCAGATGTTCTCAGTGCCCGCGCTTTGGCCCCTTTGGCCGATTTGCTGGCATTCGCTGAGCGGCATCTTGCCGCTACCGGCGTCTGTTTGTTTCCGAAAGGGGCACGATGGCGCGAGGAGCTTGCCGAGGCGCAAAAAACGTGGTCGTTCATGATGGAGAGCCACAAAAGCCGGACCGATTCCGAGGCGGTCATTTTGAAGATCGAGGGCATTGAACGTGTCTGATCCTACTCGCCCACCGGGGCCCCGTATCATCGCGATAGCCAACCAGAAGGGGGGGGTTGGAAAGACCACGACCACAATCAACCTGGCTGCGGCTTTGGTCGAGCAGGGCAAAAGGGTTCTTATCGTCGATCTCGATCCGCAGGGAAACGCGTCGACAGGTCTTGGCATCGGGATCGAAGCGCGAAAATTCAGCGCCTATGACCTCATTCTGGAAGAGGCACCTCTTACCACCGTCATTCAGCAAAGCGGGATTCGCAATTTGTGGATCTGCCCGGCAACGTCCGATTTGTCGTCGGCGGATATGGATCTGGTTTCCAACGAAAAGCGGAGCTTCTTGCTGCACGACGCTCTGCGTCAGATCGATATCGATGCGTATTCGCTCGATTATGTGCTGATCGACTGCCCGCCGTCGCTCAGTCAGCTGACCATCAACGCGATGGTGGCTGCCCATTCCGTTCTGGTCCCGCTTCAGGCAGAGTTTTTCGCTCTCGAAGGGCTTTCGCAGCTCATGCTGACCGTCCGCGAGGTCCGGCAAGCCGCCAACGCGGATCTTCGGATCGAAGGCGTTGTCCTGACGATGTATGACGTGCGCAATAACCTCTCGCAACAGGTCGAGGCCGATGCCCGCGGGAATCTGGGAGACCTGGTATTTCGGACGATGATTCCGCGTAATGTTCGCGTTTCTGAGGCGCCGTCCTACGCGATGCCCGTCCTTCATTACGATTCCTCGTCGCGGGGGGCCGAGGCATATCGCGCGCTGGCCCGCGAACTCGTCGCACGCCATCAGAGTAGCAGAAAAGGGAGCGGATTATGAGCGACAAGAAGCCAGAGCGGCGCGGTCTCGGCCGCGGTCTTTCCGCACTGATGGCCGATACTCTGCTGACGACCCCTCCAGATCAGCCCCGGCGTGCCGAAACCATGATCTCGATCGAGATGATTTCTGCCAATCCGGACCAGCCCCGACGGACCTTCGATCCCGATGCGCTGGCGGAACTTGCTGATTCCATTCGAGAAAAAGGCGTTATTCAACCTTTGATCGTGCGCCCTCATCCGAAGAAAGAGGGGCATTACGAAATTGTAGCGGGCGAACGCCGTTGGCGAGCGTCGCAGATGGCGCAGCTGCACGAGCTTCCTGTCATCGTTCGTCCGCTCAGTGATACCGAAGTTCTTGAAGTTGCAATTATCGAGAATATTCAGCGCGCGGATCTCAATCCGTTAGAGGAGGCGCTCAGCTATCAGCAACTGATGGATCGCTTCGGACACACGCAGGAAAAACTGGCTGAAGCGCTGTCCAAGAGCCGTAGCCATATCGCTAACCAGCTGCGCCTTTTGCAGCTTCCCGAAGAAGTGCGTGATTTTGTTCGCTCGGGAAAACTCAGTGCTGGTCACGCCCGGGCGATGATCACGGCTTCGGATCCGGTTCGTATTGCCCGCGATACCGTGACCCGCGGCCTTTCGGTGCGTGAGGTTGAACGGCTTGTCCAAAAAGAGAAAAAGCCGGTTTCAGGCCCACCCAGGGCCCGGTCTGCAAAGCCGACAGACAAGGATGCCGATACGATTGCTCTGGAAAACGACTTGTCCGCGGCTCTGGATATGAAAGTTTCCATTGCGATGAAGGCTGATCGCTCCGGCGAATTGACAATCCAGTTCAAGGATCTCGAGACACTGGACCGCCTTTGTTCGATCATTGGCAGCTGAAAGCACAGCGGTCTTTCTGCTTCTTTGATATCGCCCATGGGGCGAGAGCCTGCGCCGTCTTTGGGGTCAGGGCATCAGTGCACGAATGATGCCGTTCAGCACGGCACGTCCTGATGCCGTAGCTTGAATTCGGTCGTTCCGCGGTTCCAGCAGACCCATGTCGATCAAATCGGCGATCTTGTCAGATGGCAGGCTCTCTCCGGACAGGTTCCGATACCGAAGCGGATCGATCCCCTCTGCCAGTCGCAGGCCAAATAGCAGAAACTCCACTGCTTGATCCTCGCGGGGGAGGGGATCGCGCAGGGATTCGCCATTGCCGTGCTGCTCGACCGCCTCAAGCCAGGCGCCGGGTGCTTTTGGTGCTTCGGTGGCATGACGGACGCCATTCAGTGTCAGCCGACCATGCGCCCCGGGTCCGATGCCTGCATAGTCGCCATAATGCCAGTAAACCAGGTTGTGCCGGCACTCCGATCCCGGGCGGGCGTGGTTCGACACCTCATAGGCCGATAGCCCTGCCTGATCGCAAATTTCTTGCGTTTTCAGATACATATCGGCCCCAGTGTCGTCATCCGGCAGCCCCGGCAGCTTGCCCACGGCGGCGCGACGGCCGAAGACCGTGCCATCCTCGATGGTCAGCTGGTAAAGCGAGAAATGATCGACCGCCATCGAGATCGCCTCGCGCAGTTCTCTTTCCCAACCGACAAGATCCTGATTCTGTCGGGCATAGATCAGATCGAAGCTGACGCGCTGGAACTGGGCCCGGGCGATGTCGAAGGCCTTGCGTCCCTCGGCCACCGTGTGCATTCGCCCCAACCGCCGCAGATCCTCGTCGTTCAGCGCCTGCATCCCCATCGAGATCCGGTTGACCCCGGCCTCGGCAAAGCCGCGGAACCGGCCGGCCTCGATGCTGGTCGGGTTCGCTTCGAGCGTGATTTCCAGATCGTTCGCCAGCGGCCAGGCGCGCCGCACCTTGTCGAGGATCGCGGCCACCAGTTCCGGGTTCATCAGGGAAGGGGTGCCGCCGCCGAAGAACACCGTGTTCAGGATCCGGCCGGGGGTTTCGGCGGCGATCCGGTCGATCTCGGCCAGGTAGGCGCGCTCCCAACGCTTCTGGTCGATCGAGGCGACGACGTGACTGTTGAAGTCGCAATAGGGGCATTTGGCGGCACAGAACGGCCAATGAAGATACAGGCCGAAGCCTCCGTGCCGCCAATCGTCGCTCATCCGCGGAACGCCGTCACTTCGATTTCGACTTTCATCGCCGGATTGACCAGATCGGCCACGATCATCATCGCCGCGGGCCGGATTTCTCCCAGGTATTCGGTCAGTGCAGGAGCGATTTCCTCGACGAGAGAGCCTGTCTTGATGACATAATTCGCCCGCACGATATCCTCCATCCGGAAGCCCGCGCCCTCCAGAACCGCCTTGATCGTGGCAAGGGCGTTCCGGGTCTGGGTCAGCGCGCTGTCCGGGAAGGTCTTGGTCGCGGGATCCGCCCCGGTCGTGCCGGCAACGAAGCACCAGTCTCCCTGAACCACGGCACGCGAATAGCCCAGAACCGGCTCGTAGCGCGAACCGCCGGAGATGTTCTGGCGCGAGGAGAAGCAGCTCACCAGCTTGCGGAACGCATTGGCGCGGTGGCTGATACGGTTCTTCTCGGCCGGGTCCATCTCGGCGAAGGTGATGTCGAAGCCGTCGGGCTGGAACATCGGGTCATAGCCGTGGCCCTGTGCGCCGCGCATCGGCCACACGAGCTGCCCTTCGATCTTGCCGTCGAACACTTCGTCATGCCCGTCGGGCCATGCGAGAACGAGGGTCGAGCGGAACCGCGCCGTCCGGGGCAGGGGCGCGGCGATCTTCTCGCAAGCCTCCCAGGTCTTCGTCATCGCCATGACGAAATCGCGCCCGTTCGGGGTTTCGGCCCAATCGGCGGTATAGACGCCCGGCGCACCGTCGAGCGCATCGACTTCTATCCCGCTGTCATCCGACAGCGCGGGCAGGCCGGTCGCCTTCGCGGCCGCATGGGCCTTGATGCGGGCATTGCCGACGAAGGTGGTTTCGGTCTCTGCGGGTTCCGGCAGATTGAAGTCAGAATTACTAAGAACTTCAATGCCATATGGCTTGAGAAGAGCCCGCATCTCGGCCAGTTTGCCCTTGTTGTGGGTGGCAAACAGCAGCTTCTTTCCTGTGAATTTTCTCATGCCAGCGCCGCCTTCTGTGCGGCGACCAGCTCGGCCACGCCGGCCTCGGCCAGGTCCATCAGCTGGTTCATCTGATCGCGGGTGAAGGTCGCGCCCTCGGCTGACATCTGAACTTCACACAGCTTGCCGCGCCCGGTCAGGATGAAATTGCCGTCCACCCCGGCCTCGCTGTCCTCGGCATAGTCCAGATCGCAGACCGCCTGACCGCCATAGATCCCGCAGGAGATCGCCGCCACATGATCGACGATCGGGTCCGAGACGATCAGCCCCGCCTTCATCAGCTTGTTCACCGCCAGCCGCAGCGCGACCCAGCCCCCGGTGATCGAGGCGCAGCGCGTCCCGCCATCGGCCTGGATCACGTCGCAATCGACCACGATCTGCCGTTCGCCAAGCGCCGAGCGGTCAATTCCCGCTCGCAGCGATCTGCCGATAAGACGCTGAATTTCTTGCGTTCTTCCGGACTGTTTGCCAATCGCCGCCTCGCGCTTGGTGCGCGAATTGGTGGCGCGCGGCAGCATCCCGTATTCCGCCGTCACCCAGCCAAGCCCCGTCCCCTTCAGGAAGGACGGCGCGCGATCTTCCAGCGTCGCGGTGCACAGCACATGCGTGTTGCCGACCTTGATGAGGCACGACCCTTCCGCGTGCATCGTCACGCCGGTCTCGATCGAGACCTTGCGGGGTTCGTTCAGCTGACGTCCAGAGGGGCGCATTGGTCAGTCCTTTCGCAGATTTCGTCTCATTTGAGGCGCCCGGGCCCGCAATGCAAGGGCGGATTGACCTCTCGCAACGGGGCGCTTTAATGCCCATATAGGGAGCGCCATGGACGACAAGAACCAGATCCTTTCCGAACTGAACGACCGCTCGCGCGAGGTGTTTCGCCGGGTGGTCGAGGGCTATCTCGAGACCGGCGATCCGGTCGGTTCGCGCACGCTGACGCGACAGCTGACCGAGAAGCTCTCGGCCGCGACGATCCGCAACGTGATGCAGGATCTCGAATACATGGGGTTGCTGGGCAGTCCGCATGTCTCGGCGGGGCGGGTGCCGACGCAGCTTGGCCTGCGGATGTTCGTCGATGGTTTCATGGAGGTGAGCGAGTTGCACGTCCGGGACCGGCAGGCGCTGGAGGCGACACTCGGCCCCACGGAACCCGATGTCGGATCGCTGCTCGACCGGGTGGGATCGGCGCTGTCGGGGCTGACCCATGGGGCGAGTCTCGTGCTCGCGCCCAAGCAGGAAGCGCCGATCCGGCATATCGAATTCGTCTCGCTGGCGCCTGATCGGGCGCTGGTGGTGCTGGTGCTGGCCGATGGACAGGTGGAGAACCGCGTGTTCACCCCGCCGCCGGGGCAGACGCCCTCCTCGATGCGGGAGGCGGCGAATTTCCTGAACGCGCTCGCCGAGGGCCGCACGCTGACCGAGCTGCGCTGCGAGATGGCGGCCGAGATCGCCGCCCGCCGGCAGGAGATCGACTCGCTTGCCGCGGCGCTGGTGGAAAGCGGTCTCGCGCAATGGGCCGACCGCGGTCAGCCCGACGAGCGGCTGATCGTGCGCGGTCAGTCGAACCTGCTCGACGGTGAGAAGGACCTCGACCGGATCCGGGTGCTGTTCGACGATCTGGAGCGCAAGCGCGACATCGCCGATTTCCTCGATCTGACCGAGGAAGGCGAGGGGGTGCGCATTTTTATCGGCTCGGAGAACAAGCTTTTTTCACTTTCGGGTTCCGCTGTCGTCGTCTCTCCCTATATGAACGCTGAACGCAAGATCATCGGAGCGGTCGGGGTCATCGGCCCGACGCGGCTGAACTATGGCCGGATCGTTCCGATCGTGGATTATACGGCGCAACTGGTCGGGCGGCTGCTGTCCGGCCCGGCGCAGAGGGTGAAGTGATGACCGAGAAGAAAGACGATATGCCCGAGGTTGAGGATCAGCTGAACGACCTGCCCGTCCCCGATGCCGGCGATGCCAGTGCCGAGATCGAGGCGCTGAAGGCCGAACGCGACGAGCTGCGCGACCGTTTCATGCGCGCTCTGGCCGATGCCGAGAACTCGCGCAAGCGCGCCGACCGCGACCGCCGCGAGGCCGAGCAATATGGCGGCTCGAAGCTGGCGCGCGACATGCTGCCGGTGTTCGATGCGCTCAAGCGCGCGCTGGAGCACGCGGGCGACGATGTGCGCACGGCCGCCCCGGCGCTGATCGAGGGCGTGGAGCTGACGCAGCGCGAGCTGATCAACGTGTTCAAGCGTCATGGGATCGAGCCGATCACCCCGGAGGTCGGCGACAAGTTCGACCCGCAGCAGCACGAGGCGATGTTCGAAGCCCCCGTGCCCGGCACCACGGCCGGTGACATCATCCAGGTGATGGACCACGGTTTCATGTTGCACGACCGTCTGCTGCGCCCCGCGAAGGTCGGTGTCAGCTCGACTCCGAAGGCCTGAGTTTCGATTGAGTTTCAGCCTGTTCCGGGCTGCCTGAGGGCGGTTTCGGGACGGGCGGCGGAAGGGGGCTCTGCCCCCTCCGCACGGGCCTTCGGCCCATGCACCCCCGGGATATTTGGAGAAAGCCGAAAGGCTCAGTCCGGCAAGAGCGCGCGCAATTCGTAAAGCGCGTCGAGCGCCTGGCGCGGGGTCAGCTCGTCGGGGTGGATGCCGCGCAGATGCTCTTCGAGCTTCGAGGGTTCGGGGACGGCCGTGGGGGCGGGCACGTTACAGGCGGCCGAGAACAGCGGCAGATCGTCGACCATCGCCTTGATCTTGCTGCCACCCGAGCGCTCGCCCTGTTCGAGGGCTTCGAGCACCACTTTCGCCCGGCTGACCACCGCGGCCGGAAGCCCGGCAAGGCGGGCCACCTGCACGCCATAGCTGCGATCGGCCGCGCCCTTGCGCACCTCGTGCAGGAAGATCACCTCGCCGTTCCATTCGCGCACGCTGACGGTGGCGTTCTCCACCCCGTCGAGCTTCTCGGCGAGCGAGGTCATCTCGTGGTAATGCGTGGCGAAGAGGGCGCGGCAGCGATTGCTGTCGTGGAGGTGTTCGAGTACCGCCCAAGCGATGGACAGCCCGTCATAGGTCGCCGTGCCGCGGCCGATTTCGTCGAGGATCACCAGTGCGCGGTCGTCGGCCTGATTGAGGATCGCGGCCGTTTCGACCATCTCGACCATGAAGGTGGAGCGGCCGCGCGCGAGGTCGTCGGCCGCGCCGACCCGGCTGAACAGCTGGCTGACGAGGCCGATATGGGCGCGCCGTGCGGGCACGAAGCTGCCCGCCTGTGCGAGCAGTGCGATCAGCGCGTTCTGCCGCAGGAAGGTCGATTTACCGGCCATGTTGGGGCCGGTGATCAGCCAGATCGCCGGGCTTGCCCCGGTGGTCAGGGCGCAGTCATTGGCGATGAACGGCTGACCAGAGCGGCGGAGTGCGGCCTCGACCACCGGGTGACGGCCGGCCTCGATCTCGAAGGCGCGGCTCGCGTCGACCTTCGGCTCAACCCAGTCCTGCGATCCGGCAAGGTCCGCGAAGGCGGCGTTCAGGTCGATCTCGGCCAGCGCGCGCGAGGCATCGCCGATCGGCCCGGCCTGATCGAGGATCGCCTGGCGCAGGCTGTCGTAGATGCGTTTCTCGATGTCGAGCGCGTGGGCGCCGGCGTTCAGGATGCGGGTTTCCAGCTCGCTCAGCTCAAGCGTGGTGAAGCGCACCTGGTTCGCCGTGGTCTGGCGGTGGATGAAGCGTTCCGACAGCGGCGGGGCGAGCATCTTCTCGGCATGGGTCGAGGTGGTCTCGATGAAATAGCCCAGGACGTTGTTATGCTTGATCTTCAGCGCGGCGACGCCGGTTTCCTCGGCGTAACGCGCCTGCATCCCGGCGATGACGCCGCGACCCTCGTCGCGCAGGCGGCGCGTCTCGTCGAGGTCTGCGTCATAGCCCGGCGCGACGAAACCGCCATCGCGGGCGAGAAGCGGGGGCTCGGCGACCAGCGCGGCATCGAGGAGCGCCGCCAGCGCCTCGTGCCCCGTCAACGCCTGTGCCGCACCTTCGAGCAGCGCGGGCGCGCCGACATCTGCCAGACGCTCAGCGATGCGGCTGGCCTGTTCCAGCCCGGTGCGGATCGCCACCATGTCGCGCGGCCCCGCCCGGTCGAGCGAAAGGCGCTGCAAGGCGCGGTCCATGTCCGGGGTGCGGCGCAGATCGGTGCGCAGATCCTCGCGCAGCCGGGGCTGATCGAGCAGGAACCGCACCGCGTCGTGACGCGCGCCGATCACCCGCAGATCGCGCGAGGGCGCGGCAAGGCGGCGCTCCAGCAGGCGCGCGCCGGCGGCCGTCACCGTGGTGTCGATGGCGTGCAGAAGCGACCCTTCGCGCCCGCCCGACAGCGCCTGCGTCAGCTCCAGATTGCGGCGCGTGGCGGCGTCGATCTGCACGATGGAGCCGGCTTCCTCGCGCGTCGGGCGGCGCAGCAGCGGCAGATGGCCCTTCTGCGTCAGGTCGAGATAATCGATGATCGCGCCCATCGCCGAGACTTCGGCGCGCGTGAACGACCCGAAGGCATCGAGGCTGTCGACGCGGTAAAGTGCGCACAGGCGCCGTTCGCTGCCCTGACTGTCGAAGCTCGCACGCGACAGGGGCGTGAGGGCGGCCTTGAGGTCCTGCACGATCGGGGCGCAATCGGCCTCGCGGCTGTCGGCGATCAGCACCTCGCGCGGGGTGAGGCGGGCAAGCTCCGGCGCCAGACGGCTCAGCGGGCAGGGCATCACCCGGAATTCGCCGGTCGAGATGTCGACCCAGGACAGTGCGCCCTCGCCCTGAACCTCGGACCAGGCGGCGAGGAAATTGTGCCGCCGCGCTTCGAGGAGGCTTTCCTCGGTCAGCGTGCCGGGGGTGACGAGGCGGATCACGTCGCGCTTCACCACGGATTTCGAGCCGCGCTTCTTCGCCTCGGCGGGGTCCTCCATCTGTTCGGCGATGGCGACGCGAAAGCCCTTGCGGATCAGCGTCAGAAGATAGCCTTCGGCGGCGAAGATCGGCACGCCGCACATCGGGATGTCCTCGCCCTCGTGCTTGCCGCGCTTGGTCAGCGCGATGTCGAGCGCAGCCGAGGCCGCGACCGCATCGTCGAAGAACATCTCGTAGAAATCGCCCATCCGGTAGAACAGCAGCGCCCCCGGATTGGCCGCCTTGATCGCCAGATATTGCGCCATCATCGGGGTGACGGGGGCGGGGGCTGTGGAAACGGTGGGGTCTATGGGTTCGGACATGGCTCTCTCGGATTTGGCGCGATCCTACAAATGCCGTCCGTCAGGTGCAAATCCATTGAGACCCGCGGCCCTCGCGACTAAGACCTTAACGATCGGAGGAGAATATCATGTCGAACAAGAACCGCGTCACGCGCGAGGAGGCGCTGGCCTATCATCTGGATCCGGTGCCGGGCAAATACGATATCGTGCCCTCGAAACCGATGGCGACGCAGCGCGATCTCAGCTTGGCCTACAGCCCGGGCGTGGCCGAACCCGTCAAGGCCATCGCCGAGGCCCCCGAGACCGCCTATGACTACACCGTCAAGGGCAACATGGTCGCGGTTGTGTCGAACGGCACGGCGATCCTCGGGCTGGGCAATCTGGGGGCGCTGGCCTCCAAGCCGGTGATGGAAGGCAAGGCGGTGCTGTTCAAGCGCTTCGCCGACGTGAACGCGGTCGATATCGAGCTCGATACCGAAGATCCGGACGAGATCATCAACGCGGTGAAGCTGATGGCGCCCTCGTTCGGTGGCATCAACCTCGAGGACATCAAGGCGCCCGAGTGCTTCATCATCGAGAGCCGGCTGAAGGAAATCTGCGATATTCCGGTGTTCCATGACGACCAGCACGGCACTGCGGTGATCTGCGCCGCCGGACTGCTGAACGCGCTCGAGATCAGCGGCAAGAAGATCGAGGACGTGCGGATCGTGCTGAACGGGGCGGGGGCGGCGGGGATCGCGTGCCTCGAACTCATCAAGGCGATGGGGGCGACGCCCGACAACTGCATGATGTGCGACACCAAGGGCGTGATCTGGCGCGGCCGGACCGAGGGCATGAACCAGTGGAAATCGGCCCACGCCGCCGAGACCGACGCCCGCACTCTGGCCGATGCGGTGCGGGGGGCGGATGTGTTCCTCGGTGTGTCGGCCAAGGGGGCGCTGACGCCCGATATGGTCGCGACGATGGCGCCGAATCCGGTGATCTTCGCGATGGCCAACCCCGATCCCGAGATCACCCCCGAAGAGGCCCATGCCGTGCGCCCGGATGCCATCGTGGCGACGGGCCGGTCGGATTATCCGAACCAGGTCAACAACGTGCTGTGCTTCCCCTATCTGTTCCGCGGTGCGCTGGACATTCAGGCGCGCGCGATCAACGACGAGATGAAGATCGCCTGTGCCCATGCGCTGGCCCGCCTCGCGCGCGAGGACGTGCCCGACGAGGTGGCCCTCGCCTATGGCCGCAAGCTGTCCTTCGGGCGCGATTACATCATCCCGGCGCCGTTCGATCCGCGGCTGATCCATGTGCTTCCGCCGGCGGTGGCGCGTGCGGGCATGGCGACGGGTGTCGCCCGCCGTCCGATCGCGGATCTGGAGGCCTATACCCTCAGCCTGAAGGCCCGGATGGACCCGACCGCGACGATCTTGCAAAAGATCCAGGGCCGGGCACGGCAGGCACAGGCGCGGATGATCTTCGCCGAGGGCGACGATCCGCGCGTGCTGCGCGCCGCGGTGCAATGGGTGCGCACCGGCATGGGGCAGTCGATCGTCGTCGGCCGCGAGGCCGATGTCCGCGAGAAGCTGGAGACCGCCGGGATCGGCGATGCCTATGACGAGATTCAGGTGGTGAACGCCGCCAACACCCGGCAGATCGAGGATTACAAGGCCTTCCTTTATGCCCGCCTTCAGCGTCAGGGCTATGACGCCGAGGATGTGCACAAGATGGCCACCCGCGACCGGCATGTCTTCGCCGCGCTGATGCTGGCGCATGGGCATGGCGACGGGCTGGTGACCGGGGCGACGCGCAAGTCGGCGCATATCCTCGAACGGATCAACACCGTGTTCGATGCCCGCCCGGCCGATGGTGCCGTCGGGATCACCGCGCTGTTGCACAAGAACCGGGTGGTGATGATCGGCGACACGCTGGTGCACGAATGGCCGAACGAGACCGACCTCGCCGATATTGCCGAGGCCGGCGCCCATGTCGCGCGGGAGCTGGGACTGGAGCCGCGCGTTGCCTTCGCCTCGTTCTCGACCTTCGGCTATCCGGTTTCGGAACGTGCGACCAAGATGGCGCTGGCGCCGAAGGTTCTCGATGCCCGCGGGGTCGATTTCGAATACGATGGCGAAATGACCGTGGATGTCGCGCTGAACATGGATCAGATGCGGCACTATCCGTTCTGCCGGCTGAGCGGGCCGGCGAACGTGCTGGTGGTGCCGGCGCGTCATGCCGCGTCGATCTCGGTCAAGCTGATGCAGGAGATGGCCGGCGCGCTGGTGATCGGCCCGATTCTGACGGGTGTCTCATCTCCGATACAGATTTGCTCGACGCGCTCGACTTCGGGAGATATTCTCAACATGGCAGCCATCGCCGCCTGTCGGATCGGGCAGCGAAAGTCACCTTTCAACCGGGCGGACTGATCGCCAGGGATTTTATTGAAACAGGCGTCCCCGGGGGTTTATGCTCCGGCGTCCGCACCGCAGATCGGATGTATCATGCACATGTATTTTCATTCGCAACCCTCGGAGGCCGATCCGGTGACGCAGCCGGCACCGGTCGCCCGGGATGCCATGTTCGATTCGATGCTCAACCTGATGCGGGTGTTACGCGAGCGCCTTGATCAGTCTGCGCAGGGGGTTGGTCTGACCTTCTCGCGCGGGCGGGTCGTGGCGGTTCTGTCGCGCATGGAGGGCACGACGCAGACCCAGCTCGCCCATGCCCTTCAGGTCGAGCCGCCGACACTGAAACGTCAGCTCGACGCGCTGGAGGCCGAGGGGCTGGTCGAGCGCCGCCCGATGGAAGGCGACAAGCGCAAGCGCGGTCTGTTCCTGACCGACCATGCCCGGGCGTGTTCTCTCGACACCATGGCGGCGACGATCCGCGAACAGGTGATGTCTGGCCTCGGTCCCGAGGAGCGCGAGACGCTGCGCCGCGGCTTCGATCATCTGGCCCACAACATCGAAGAGATGTCCTGACCCCGGTTCTCCGGGCCGTGGGGGCGGATATTTTCCGGAATAAGTGTTAAAAAATCAGCGCACGGGCTGCAGGCCTCATCACGCTTATTGTTTCGGCATCTGCCCATCTTGACAGCAGTGGGTGGGCTGGCCCTATCTTGCCCTCGCAATGACGTGACTTCCGCGATGACAGGCGGATGCATCCGACAGGAAAAGGGAAACAGATGATTCACCGATCCAAGTGGCTGGCCGCTGCGGCTTTCATCGCCTATCAGGCGTCCTTCGGTCTGCCGGCTCAGGCCGGGACCCCGCCCGACACGCTGGTCGCCGGCTGGGCGATCGACGACATGATCTCGCTCGATCCGGCCGAGGCGTTCGAGCTGAGCACCTCGGAATTCATCCACAACTCCTATGAAAAGCTGGTCAAATACGACCTGAAGGACGTCTCCAAGGTCTCGGGCGCCGTTGCCGAGAGCTGGACCGTCTCGGACGATGGCAAGACCATCAGCTTCAAGATCAGGCAGGGCCGCAAGTTCGCCTCGGGCAACCCGATCACCGCCGACGATGTGGTCTATTCGCTGACCCGCGCGGTGAAGATGGACAAGTCGCCCGCCTTCATCCTGAACCAGTTCGGCCTGACCAAGGACAATGTCGACCAGATGGTCGTCAAGACCGGCGATTACTCGGTCGATTTCAAGATGGATCAGCCCTACGCGCCGTCGTTCGTGCTGTATTGCCTGACCTCGACCGTCGGCTCGATCCTCGACAAGAAGCTGGTGCAGTCGCACGAGAAGGACGGCGATTTCGGCTACAACTGGCTGAAGACCAACTATGCCGGCTCGGGCCCGTTCACCATCCGCGAGTGGAAGGCGAACGATTCCGTCGTCATGGACCGCAACAAGAATTACTCGGGCGAAGCGCCGAAGATGAAGCGCCTGATCTTCCGCCACATCCCCGAAGCCTCGACCGAGCGGATCATGCTCGAGAAGGGTGACCTCGACATGGCGATGAAGCTCGGCCCGGACGAGATCGCCGCGGTGAAGGGCGAGAAGGGCATCAAGGTCGAGGCCGGCCAGATCGGCTATCTGTGGTATCTGGGCCTGAACCAGAAGAACCCGACCCTCGCCAAGCCCGAAGTGCGCGAGGCGATGAAATACCTCGTCGATTACAGCGCCATCGCCGATACGCTGATGAAGGGCTCGAAGACCGTGCATCAGGCGTTCCTGCCGCATGGCTTCCTCGGCGCGGTGGACGACACCCCCTACAGTCTGAACGTCGCCAAGGCGAAGGAGCTGCTGGCCAAGGCCGGTGTGCCGGACGGGTTCACCGTCACCATGGACGTGCGCAACAACCCCGACACCACGGCGATGGCCGAGGCGATCCAGGCCACGATGGCGCAGGCCGGCGTGAAGGTCGAGATCATCCCCGGCGACGGCAAGCAGACCCTGACCAAGTATCGCGCGCGTCAGCACGACATCTACATCGGTCCGTGGGGCCCGGATTATCAGGATCCGAACACCAACTCCTCGGCTTTCGCCGAGAACCCGGACAACGCGGACGGCGCTTCGGTCAAGTCGCTCGCCTGGCGCAACGCCTGGGACATCCCGGAGCTGACCAAGGAAAGCAAGGCTGCCGCGATGGAGCGTGACGCCGACAAGCGTGCCGCCGATTACGTCGAGCTGCAGAAGAAGGTCATGGCCGAGTCGCCCTTCGTTGTGATGTTCCAGGACAACCTGCAGATCGCCATGAGCGACAAGGTTGACGGCTTCATCCTCGGCCCGTCCTACAACGCCTACGAAGACGTCACCAAGAAATGACGGCTGCCACGATGACCGGCGGAGGGCGCATTCGCGCCCTCCGTCTTTTTCGCAAGACCGGCGGGTTGATCGTCTCGGTGGCGGTGACGCTGCTGGGGCTTTTGCTGGTTACCTTCCTGATCGGGCGCGTGGTGCCGGTGGACCCGGTTCTCGCCATGGTCGGCGACCGCGCCAGCCAGTCGACCTATGATGCCGCCTATCATCAGCTCGGCCTCGACAAGCCGCTGGTGGAACAGTTCCTGATCTACGTGAAGAACGTTCTGTCGGGCGATCTGGGCGAAAGCGTGCTGACCAAGAACCCGATCACCACCGACATTCGCACCGTGTTCCCGGCGACGCTGGAACTGGCGACCTTCGGGGTGCTGATCGGGACGCTCGTCGGAATTCCCCTCGGCATCTGGGCCGCGGTGCGCAAGGGCCGGCTGGCCGATCAGGCGGTGCGCGTGATCGGGCTGATCGGTTATTCGGCGCCGATCTTCTGGCTCGGTCTGATGGGGCTTTTGCTGTTCTACGCCAAACTTGGCTGGACGCCGGGGCCGGGGCGGATCGACGTCACCTATCAGTATGATCTTCCCGACGACGGCACGGGCTTCCTGCTGTACGATGCGGCGATGGCCGGCGAGTGGGAGGCGTTCTGGAACGTCGCCGCACATCTGGTGCTGCCGGCGTGTCTGCTCGGCTATTACTCGATGGCCTATATCAGCCGCATGACCCGCAGCTTCATGCTCAACGAGCTGGCGCAGGAATACATCATCACCGCCCGGGTGAAGGGCGCGCCGGAATGGCGCATCATCTGGGTCCATGCGCTGCGCAATGCCGCGGTGCCGCTGGTGACGGTGGTGGCGCTGTCCTACGCCGGGCTTCTGGAAGGCTCGGTGCTGACCGAGACGGTCTTCGCCTGGCCTGGCCTTGGCATGTATCTGACCAACAGCCTGCAAAACGCCGACATGCCGGCGGTTCTGGGCTGCACGCTGGTGATCGGCACGATCTTCGTCGCGATCAACCTGTTGTCCGACCTGCTTTACAACGTTCTCGACCCCCGTGTGCGGAGGCGCGGCAAATGAGCGACACTCCCATGACCCGTCGCGACTGGCTGCTGAGCGATCAGCCCGCCTCGCGCAATCAGGCCCGTCTGGGCCAGTTCTATCGCACCTGGCTGGCGTTCCGCTCGAACACCCTCGCCATGGTCGGTCTCGTCATCATCGGGGTGCTGGTGCTGACGGCGATCCTCGCGCCGCTGATCGCGCCTTACGATCCGCTGATCGGCGGCGATCTGCGCACCGAGCGGCTGCTTTCCCCCTCGCTGTCGCATCTGATGGGCACGGACGAGCAGGCGCGCGACATCTTCTCGCGCCTCGTCTGGGGCTCGCAGATCACGCTGGTGGTGGTCGCGCTGGTCGCGGTGATCGCGACGCCGCTCGGCATTCTGGTGGGCACGGTCGCGGGTTATTTCGGCGGCTGGGTCGACACGGTGCTGATGCGGGTGACGGATATCTTCCTCGCCTTCCCGCGGCTGGTGCTGGCGCTCGCCTTCGTCGCGGCGCTCGGGCCGGGGATCCAGAACGCCATCATCGCCATCGCCATCACCTCCTGGCCGCCCTATGCCCGCCTCGCGCGGGCCGAGACGCTGACCATCCGCGAAAGCGATTTCATCAACGCCGCGCGGCTTCAGGGCGCGTCCTCGGCGCGGATCATCTGGGGGCATGTGGTGCCGCTGTGCACTTCCTCGATCATCATCCGGGTGACGCTCGACATGGCGGGGATCATCCTGACGGCGGCGGGGCTCGGCTTCCTCGGCCTCGGCGCGCAGCCACCGCAGCCCGAATGGGGGGCGATGATCGCCTCGGGCCGGCGCTTCCTGATCGACCAGTGGTGGGTTGCGACGATGCCGGGTCTGGCGATCTTCGTGGTCTCGCTGGGTTTCAACTTCCTCGGAGACGGGTTGCGCGACGTGCTCGACCCGAAGGGGGACCGATGAGCGATACGCTTCTGAGCGTCGAGAACCTGCGCGTCACCTATCCCACCCGCAAGGGCCCGGCCGAGGTGGTGCGCGGCGTCAGCTTCACCCTCGGGCGCGAGCGGTTGGCGATCGTGGGCGAGTCCGGCTCCGGCAAGTCGCAGACCGGGCGCGCCATCCTCGGGCTGACGCCGAAACCGGGCATCGTGACGGCGGACAAGCTCAGCTTCGACGGCATCGACCTGCGCGGCGCCAAGCCCCGGCAATGGCGCGCGCTGCGCGGTGCGCGCATGTCGATGGTGATGCAGGATCCGAAGTTCAGCCTGAACCCGGTGATGACCGTCGGCGCGCAGATCATGGAGGCGCTGGCCTTCCACGGCCGCAGCTCGCGCGCCGAGAAGCGCGACCGCGCCCTCGCCATGCTTGAGGCGGTGCAGATCCGCGATCCGAAGCGCGTGTTCGACGCCTATCCGCACGAGATTTCGGGCGGCATGGGCCAGCGCGTGATGATCGCGATGATGCTGGTGGCCGAACCCGACCTGATGATCGCGGACGAGCCGACCTCGGCCCTCGACGTGACCGTTCAGGTCGAGGTGCTGCGCATCCTCGATCAGCTGGTCAGCGAGAAGGGCATGGGGCTGGTGTTCATCAGCCACGATCTGCGGCTGGTCTCGACCTTCTGCGACCGGGTTCTGGTGATGTATGCCGGCCGCGTCGTCGAGGAGCTGAAGGCCTCGGAGCTGCATCGGGCGCAACACCCTTACACCCGCGGGCTGATTTCGTGCCTGCCGGAAATCGACACCGACGTGCGGCCGCTGCCGACCCTCGACCGCGACGCAAGCTGGGCTTTGTGATGGGACTTCTCGACGTAATCAATCTGGACGTGATCTTCGGCGAGGCGCCGCAGCAGGTCCATGCCGTGAAGGGCGTCTCGTTCTCGGTCCGCGAGGGCGAGAGCTATGGCATCGTGGGCGAATCCGGCTCCGGCAAGTCGACGGTGCTGCGCGCGATCTGCGGTCTTGCCCCGGTTTCGGGCGGCGCGATCGAGCTTGGCGGCCGCGAAGTCGTCAGCCCGCGCGGGCGCGACTTCTACAAGACCGTGCAGATGGTGTTTCAGGATCCCTATGCCTCACTCCATCCGCGGCACACCATCGACCGGGTGCTGGCCGAGCCGCTCGCCATCCAGGGCTTCGACAACCGCGAGGAGCGCATCGAGCGCGCGCTGAGCGACGTGGGCCTCGGGCCGGGCTTCCGGTTCCGTTTCCCGCATCAGCTCTCGGGCGGGCAGCGTCAGCGCGTCGCGGTGGCGCGTGCGCTGATCCTCGAACCGAAGGTGCTGCTGCTCGACGAGCCGACCTCGGCTCTCGATGCCTCGATCCAGGCCGAGGTGCTCAATCTGCTCGACCGGCTGCGTGCCGAACGCGGGCTGACCTATGTCATGGTCTCGCACGATCTGGCGGTGGTGGCGCATATGTGCGACAGGCTTCTGGTGATGCAACACGGCCGTGCCGTCGAAGAACTCACGCGCGACGCGCTCCGCGCCCGGACGGCAACGACCGATTACACAAGGCAACTCCTCGCCGCGTCCGAGGGCTACAAACCGGCAGAACCGAAATGACCAACGTTCCCGTCTTCGACGGACATAACGACTTCCTGCTGCGGCTGCAGAAGCAGCCGGGCAACCGCGATACCATCTGGCTGAAGGGCGACGGCACCGGGCAGCTCGATCTGCCGCGGATGCAGGCGGGCGGCTTCGCGGGCGGTTTCTTCGCGGTCTGGTGCCCCTCGCCCGAGCATGAGGGTGACAGCCATTACGATGACGACTGGAAGAACCCGCCCTATGACGTGCCGCTGCCCGAGGCGCTGAGCCTCGAATATGCCCTGCCCATCGCGGTGGCCGAGATCGGCCACCTGATGTGGATGGAGCGCACCGGCACGCTGTCGATCTGCCGTTCGGTCGCCGATATCCGTCAGGCCATGGCCGAGGGCCGGATCGCCGCGATCCTGCACATGGAAGGCGCCGAGGCCATCGGCACCGACCTTGACGCGCTGCACGTGTGGCACGCGGCGGGTCTGCGCTCGCTCGGCCCGGTCTGGAGCCGCCCGACCGCCTTCGGTCACGGCGTGCCGTTCCGCTTCCCCTCCTCGCCCGATACCGGCGACGGGCTGACCGCTGCCGGCAAGGATCTGATCCGCGAATGCAACGCGCTGAAGATCATGGTCGATCTCAGCCATCTGAACGAGAAGGGCTTCAACGACGTCGCGGCGATCTCGGACGCGCCGCTGGTGGCGACGCATTCCAACGCGCACGCCGTCAGCCCTACGGCGCGCAACCTGACCGACCGTCAACTGCGGATGATCGCGGAATCGAACGGCATGGTCGGTCTGAACTACGCCTGTTCCTTCCTGCGTCCGGACGGCCGTCAGGATACCGATACCGGCTTCGACGTGATGCTGCGCCATCTGGATCACCTGATCTCGATCCTCGGCGAGGACCGGGTCGGCCTCGGTTCCGACTTCGACGGGGCCGAGATACCGGCGCCTCTGGGCGATGTGGCGGGCCTGCCGCGGCTGATCGAGGCGTTGCGCGCCCATGGTTACGGCGAAGCGCTGGTCGAGAAGCTCGGCTATCGCAACTGGCTGGCGCTGCTCGAACGCACCTGGGGCTGCTGAGCCGAGACACCATTTCAGCCGGGCCTTCGTGGCCCGGCTGACCTTTCGCCCCGCGAGGGCGCGCCGATCTTCCCCTGAACCCAACCGATCCTGGTCGCCCCGCTTGTCGCGGATGGCGACTTTTGTCGTGTGTATTTCGGCTCGAAGTTCCTGATTTTCGTCGATTTTGGCGCGATTTTGGCCCTCTGTTTCAAGAGATATGGCCGATGTTGTCATGCGTTGATGTGCAGGATCCGCGAAATTAGATAATTACGCGCCACAGAGCGACATTCCGGCGCCTTGCCGCTGGGAGAGCGCGCTTGTCTGCAATCGGGGTGCATGTCATGCCTTGCACGAGGCCCGGCCTGGAGTAGCTGTCATGACCGTCTGGAATCTCGGTTCGATCAACGCCGATCACGTCTATCGGCTGCCGCATCTGCCTGCGCCCGGCGAGACGCTGGCCGCGCTCGACTATCGCGTCGGGCTGGGCGGCAAGGGGGCGAACCAGTCGGTCGCGCTGGCCCGTGCCGGGGCCGAAGTGCGCCATCTGGGCGCGATCGGCGCCGACGGGCGTTGGATGGTCGCCCGGATGAGCGATGCGGGCGTCGATTGCCGCTTCGTGGCCGAGACCGAGGGTGCCTCGGGCCATGCGATCATCGAGGTCGACGCCTCGGGCGAGAATGCCATTCTGCTGTTTCCCGGCTCCAACCGCCGGATCGCGGCGGAGGCGGTGGCCGACGCCCTCGATACCGCGCAGCCGGGCGACTGGCTGGTGCTGCAAAACGAGACCTCGGCCCAGGCCGAGGCCGCGCATCTGGCCCGGGCGCGTGGGATGAAGGTCGCCTATTCCGCCGCGCCGTTCGATGCGGAAGCGGTGCGCGCGGTTCTCGGGGACATCTCGCTTCTGCTGCTCAACGAGGTCGAGGCGGAACAGCTGTGCGCGGCGCTTGGCGTGACGCTGAAGGCGCTGCCGGTCGAGACGGTGGTGGTTACCCTCGGCCGTCGCGGCGCGGTCTGGCACGGTCTTGCCGCGGGGACGGAGGTTCACGTCCCGGCATTTCCGGTCAAGGCCCTCGATACCACCGGCGCGGGCGACACTTTCGCGGGCTATCTGATCGCGGGGCTTGCCGGTGGCGCGGAACCGGCCGAAGCGCTGCGTCTGGCCTCGGGGGCGGCGGCGCTGAAGGTGACGCGGGCAGGGGCGGGCGATGCCGTCCCCGCACGCGCCGAGGTCGAGGCGTTTGTGTCTTCGCAGACCGGGGCGTCTCAGCCGAGCGAATAACCCGTGCCGCGCACCGTGCGCACCGGATCCTCGCCGCCGTTCGCCATCAGTGCCTTGCGCAGCCGCCCGACATGGACGTCGATGGTGCGGGTGTCGACGTAGATGTCGCGCCCCCACACCCGGTCCAGAAGCTGATCTCGGGTCCAGACGCGGCCGGGCTTCTCCATCAGCGTCGACAACAGGCGGAACTCCGTCGGGCCGAGCTTCAGCGGCTGGCCGTCGCGGAACACCCGATGCTCGCCCGAGTCGAGGATGATGTCCTCGAAGCTCAGCCGCTCGCCCATGCTGGCCGGGCGGGTGCGGCGCAGCTGGGTGCGCAGCCGCGCCATCAGCTCGACCACCGAATAGGGTTTGACGACGTAATCGTCCGCCCCGGTCTCCAGCCCGCGCACGCGGTCGGATTCCTCGGAACGCGCCGAGAGCATGATGATCGGGATCGCGCGGGTCTCGGGGTTGGCCTTGACGCGCCGGCAGATCTCGATCCCCGAGACGTTCGGCAGCATCCAGTCGAGCACGATCAGGTCCGGCTTCTCCTCGCGGACCATCAGCAGGGCCTCGTCGCCGTTGACGGCCATCGCGACGCGGAAGCCCTCGGATTCGAGGTTGTAGGCGAGGACTTCACGCTGTGCGGATTCGTCCTCGACCACCAGCACGCAGGGCTGTTGGGCGGGGCTCATCGGTCAGACCTCCGGGTGGTTGGCAAGGGTGACGCTGTCCGACTTCGGCCGCTCGTCATCGGGGATCTCGCCGGTGACGAGGTAGATAACCTGTTCGGCGATCGAGGTGGCGAGGTCGCCCATTCGCTCGATGTTCTTGGCGATGAAATGCAGGTGCATACAGGCGGTGATGTTGCGCGGGTCTTCCAGCATGTAGGTCAGGAATTCGCGAAACAGCGCGTTGTACATCTGGTCGATCTCGATGTCGCGGGCGCGCACGTCGGCGGCGAGCTTGTCGTCGCGCTGGATGTAGCTGTCGATGGCGTCCTTCAGCATCCCCTCGACCGCCTGCGCCATGCGCCGCATCGCCCCGGTGGAGCCGTTGATCGTCGGCATCTGCAGCAGCACCTTGGTGCGCTTGGCCATGTTCTTCGAGTAGTCGCCCACCCGTTCGAGATTGCCCGCGATCTTGATGACCGAGAGCGCGACCCGCAGGTCCGAGGCCGCAGGCGCGCGCAGCGCGATCAGCCGCGCGGCCTCTTCGTTGATCTGTTCCTCCAGCGCGTCGACCGCCTTGTCGCGCTTGCGCACGCTGTCGGCGAGTTCCTCGTCGCGGGTGTCGAGGGCGTGCGCCGCGTCGACGAGCTGCGCCTCGACCAGGCCGCCCATCTTGACGACCATCGCCTGAATCGACTCGAGATCGCGGTCGAAGGCGGAAAGGATGTGCTGTGCCATGTTTGCCTCCGTCAGCCGATACGGCCGGTGATATAGCTCTCCGTCCGGGGATCGGAGGGCTTGGTGAAGATCTGCGTGGTGTCGCCGTATTCCACCAGGTTCCCCATGTGGAAGAAGGCGGTCTTCTGGCTGACGCGGGCGGCCTGCTGCATCGAGTGGGTGACGATCACCACCGAGAAATTCTCGCGCAGTTCGTCGATCAGTTCCTCGACCTGGGCCGTGGCGATCGGGTCGAGGGCCGAGCAGGGCTCGTCCATCAGCAGCACCTCGGGCGAGGTGGCGACGGCGCGCGCGATGCACAGCCGCTGTTGCTGGCCGCCCGAAAGCCCGGTGCCGGGCGCGGTCAGCCGGTCCTTCACTTCCTTCCACAGCGCGGCTTTCTTCAGCGCGCTCTCGACCACCTCGTCGAGTTCGGCCTTGTTGCGGGTCAGCCCGTGGATGCGCGGCCCGTAGGCGACGTTGTCATAGATCGACTTCGGGAAGGGGTTCGGCTTCTGGAACACCATGCCGACGCGGGCACGCAGCTGCACCGGATCGACCTTGCGGTCATAGATGTTCTCGCCGTCGAGCAGGATCTCGCCCTCGACGCGGCAGATCGGGATGGTGTCGTTCATCCGGTTCAGCGTGCGCAGGAAGGTCGACTTGCCGCAGCCCGACGGGCCGATGAACGCCGTCACCGTCTTGTCGAGGATGTCGATGTTCACGTCCTTGATGGCGTGAGAGTCGCCATACCAGACCTGCACGTCCTTCGCCGAAATCTTGATCCGGGTGTCGTCCACGACTCTCTCCATCAGTCTCATGTCGTTCATGGCTTTGTCCTTACCAGCGCCGCTCGAACTTGCGGCGCAACAGGATCGCGGCGACGTTCATCAGCGCCAGGAACACCAGCAGCACGATGATCGCCCCCGAGGCGCGTTCGAGGAAGGCGGGATCGGCCCGCCGGGTGAAGTTGTAGACCTGCACCGGCAGCGCAGCGGCCGGGTCGAGGAAGCCTTCGGGCGGCGCGGCCGGATAGTCGCGCACGAAGGCCACCATGCCGATCAGCAGCAGGGGCGCGGTCTCGCCGAGCGCGTGCGCCATGCCGATGATCGTGCCGGTCATGATGCCGGGCATCGCGAGCGGCAGCACGTGGTGAAACACCGTCTGCGTCTTCGAGGCCCCGATGCCGAGCGCCGCATCCTTGATCGAGGGCGGCACCGCCTTCAGCGAGGCGCGCGTCGCGATGATGATCGTGGGCAGCGTCATCAGCGTCAGCACCAGACCGCCGACCAGCGGCGAGGACTGCGGCATCCCGGCGAAGTTGATGAACACCGCGAGGCCGAGGATACCGTAGACGATCGAGGGCACCGCGGCGAGGTTGGCGATGTTCACCTCGATCAGGTCGGTGAACCAGTTCTTCGCGGCGAATTCCTCGAGGTAGATCGAAGCGGCGACGCCGATCGGCAGCGCCAGAACCAGCACGATCATCATCATGTAGAGCGAGCCGAGGATCGCGACGCCGAGGCCGGCGGCCTCGGGGCGGACCTCGGAGGCGTCGGGCGCGGTGATGAAGTCGAAGTTGAAGCTCTTGGCGAGCAGCCCGGCGTCTTTCAGGTTCTGCGCCAGCACCAGCTGGGCGGGGCTGACATTGCTGTCGAGCTTGGCGCTTTCCATCGTCACGCGGCCCTTCAGTAAGCCGTCGATGCGCCCGTTCGCCAGCGCCTCGATCTGCACCGTGGTGCCGATCAGCGCGGGGTTGTCGAGAACCATGCGGCGCAGCTGCGCGGGGGCTTCCTTCGACAGGATGCCGGCCGCGTCCTTCGCCGACAGGCCTTCGGGCATCAGCCCCTTGTCGGTCGCCTGCTTGACCAGCGCCTGATCGAGGATCTTGCCATAGGCAAGCGTCGTCGCCTTGGCGAGTTCCACCGGATCGCGCTTGCCGCTCTTGTCGAGGACCGCGGCGTCGAGCGTCACGTCCATCGCGATGCGGGTCTGGGTGAAAGCCGACAGCCCCTGTCCGAGGATCGACCACAGCAGCACCGCCAGCGCGATCATGCCAAAAGCGATCGCGGCGACGCCATAGGCGCGGAAACGCGTCTCGGAGGCATTGCGGCGGCGGGTGCGGGCGTCGAGCTGATACAGCGAGCGCCGCTTCGGCGCCGGGATATTCGTTGCCTCGGCGGTCATTCGTATTGCTCCCGATACTTGCGCACGATGAAGAGCGCGAGGATGTTCAGCCCGAGCGTGAAGACGAACAACGTCAGGCCGAGGGCGAAGGCCACCAGCGTCTCGGGCGAGTTGAACTCGGTATCGCCGGTGAGCTGGCTGACGATCTTCACCGTCACGGTGGTCATCGCATCGAAGGGGTTGAGCGACATCTTCGCCGCCGCGCCCGCGCCCATCACCACGATCATCGTCTCGCCGATGGCGCGCGAGGCGGCCAGAAGCACCGCGCCGACGATGCCGGGCAGGGCGGCGGGCAGGATGACCTGACGGATGGTCTCGGACTGGGTGGCGCCGATGCCGTAGGAACCGTCACGCAGCGACTGCGGCACCGCGTTCACGATGTCATCGGACAGCGAGGAGACGAAGGGGATCAGCATGATGCCCATCACCACGCCCGCGGTCATCACCGAGCTCGACGACGAGCCGAGGCCGAGGGGCTGGGCGAACCAGTCGCGCAGCGCCGGGCCGACGGTGATCAGCGCGAAGAGGCCGTAGACGATGGTCGGGATGCCGGCCAGAACCTCGAGCAGCGGCTTCACCACCGCGCGGACCTTCTTCGAGGCGTATTCCGCCAGATAGATCGCCGAGAAGATGCCCACCGGCACCGCGACCAGCAGCGCGATCAGCGAGATATAGAGCGTGCCCCAGATCAGCGGCCAGATGCCGAGGTCCGACCCGCCGCCGAACTTCGGGTTCCAGGTCAGGCTGAAGAAGAAATCGGCGAAAGGATAGACCTTGAAGAAATGCACCGTCTCGAACACCAGCGACAGCACGATGCCGAGCGTGGTCAGGATCGCCACGCTGGACGCGCCGATCAGCAGGGCGCGCACGAAGGTCTCGGACACGTTGCGGGCGCGAAACGCCGGCCGGATCCGCGCGATGGCAAAGCCGAAACCGGCGAGCGCGAGAACCAGAACCGCGACGCTCATCGCCTTGCCGCCGGTGGCGGACATCGCCCCGTAGGCCTTCGCCGCGGCATAGACCGAGGGTTTCACATCGGTGCCGAGCGCCACGCCGACCCGGCCGAGCGCCTCGCGCACCGTGCCGGCATCGGCTGGGATGGCGGCGCCCTGCGCCTCGATCAGCGCGAGGCCGTCGGCGATGCGGCGCACGTCCGACATCACCAGGCTGGCCGAGCTGCCCGAAGCGATGTCCTCGGGTGCGATCATCGCGCCGACACGCTCGTGGATCAGCAGCGGCTGCACCAGCAGCCAGCCCAGCATCAGCAGCAAGGCCGGCACCGCGGTGAACAGGAAAACCGTTTGCCCGTAATAGCCGGGCAGGGAATGCAGTTTGCGGATGTCGCCCGCGACCTTTCCGACGGCGATCTGCCGTCCGAGGAGGAAGCCGCCGGCGGCGAGCGCGATCACGATCAGGGTAAGAATGCCGATACTCATGGAGCGTTCCGCTTGAAAGGAAAGGTGGCGCCCGAAGGCGCCACCGGGTCGTCAGGTCTTACTTCAGCGGCCCCATGGCCACGTCGTTCTTGACCATTTCCTGGGTCTTGGCGAGTTCCGGATCCGGAACCAGCCCGTACTGGGCGAGCGGCCCGTTCGGCCCGGCGATATCATCCGAGACGAAGAAGTCGATGTATTCCTGCAGGCCCGGGACAACGCCGATATGCGCCTTCTTCACGTAGAAGTAGAGCGGGCGCGAGACCGGATATTCGCCCTTGGCGACGGTCTCGACCGAGGGGGTGATGCCGTTCACCGTGGCGACGCGCAGCTTGTCGGTGTTGTTCTGGTAGAACGACAGACCGAACACGCCGATACCGTCCTTGTTGGCGGCGATGCGGGCGAGGGTCTCGGTGTAATCGCCGTCGATCTCGACCGAGGCACCGTCCTTGCGCAGGTCGTTACAGGCCGAAACCGCGTCCTTTTCCTTCGCCTTGTCGTCGGCGCCCTTCGAGGCGGCCTTGAACAGGTCATAGGCGCCCGAAGCCTTGCAGCCGGCCTCGATCACCTTGGTGTCGAAGACTTCGCGGGTGCCGTGCTTGGTGCCGGGGATGAACATCAGGATGTTCTGCGTCGGGAAGCCAGCCTTGACGTCCTTCCAGGTCTTGGCGGTGTTCGGGACGATCTTGCCGTCCTTGGCGACGTTCGAGGCGAGCGCGCCATAGATGTCGGCCGGGGTGAAGGCGAATTCCGGACCCTTGATCTCCGAGGCGAAGACGATGCCGTCATAGCCGAAGCGGACTTCCATGATCTCGTTCACGCCGTTCGACTTGCAGGTGTCGATATCGGCCTGGGTGATGCGCGAGGAGGAGTTCGCGATGTCGATGGTGTTCTCGCCGACGCCTTCGCACAGCTTCTTGCGCCCGGCACCCGAACCGCCCGACTCGACGACCGGGGTGGGGAATTTGAAGTTCTCGCCGAAGGCCTCGGCGACGATGGTGGCATAGGGCAGCACGGTCGAGGAGCCGGCCGTCTGGATCTGGTCGCGCGCGAAAGCCGCGGGGGCCGAGATCGCGGCGATGGCGAGGGCCGAGAGCCCGAGTTTGATGTGGTCCATGGATTGCTCCTGAAAAATGTTCGGGCCGTTTGGCCTGCTGCCTGACCTAGGACGTCTCGGTAACGCTTATGCAAAACTAATGTGACGCTTGCATGACACTCTGTCACGCTCTGGGTCAACTTCTGGCTTCGGCTGCGCCTCGCGGCCTCTGGTAATCGGCGCGTCGCGGCCCCATCTAGCGGCGGCAAGCAGCAACGAGGAAGCAGACGTGGACGTCCGACAGATCGCACCGCGGCCGAACTGGCGCGAGATCGCCGAAGCGGCGGGATTCAAGTTCCATACCATGTATGGCGAGCCCTATTGGAACGAATCCCGCGCCTATCGCTTCACCATCCGCGAGATCGAGGACGACATCGAGGACCCGGCGACGGAGCTGCACGCGCTGTGCATGGACGTGGCCGGACGGATCGTCGAGTCCGAGGAGCTGATGGGCCGCATGGGCATCCCCGAGGCGCATTGGGATTACGTCCGCGACAGCTGGAACGAGGGCAGCCCGATGCTCTATGGCCGGATGGATCTGGCCTATGACGGGCAGGGGCCGGCGAAGCTGCTGGAATACAATGCCGACACACCGACCTCGTTTTACGAGAGCACGGCGTTTCAGTGGCAATGGCTGGAGGACCAGATCGCGGCCGGGGTCCTGCCGTCCTCTGCCGATCAGTTCAACGGCGCCTTCGAGGCGCTGAGCGAGCGGTTCCGTCACCTGTTCGAGCCGAACGAGACGGTCTGGTTCACCTCGATGCCCGACAATGACGAGGATTACGGCACCGTCGAGGCGCTGGCCTGGGCGGCGAAGGAAGGCGGGCTCAATCCGCTCTATCTGACGCTCGACAAGCTCGGGGTGACCGAGGACGGCCGGTTCTGCGATGCCGAGGGGCATCCGATCCGCTATCTGTTCAAGCTCTACCCGTGGGAGAACATGCTGCGCGAGCCCTTCGCCGACAATCTGGCGACGAGCGGCACGACCTTCTTCGAACCGGCATGGAAATCGCTTCTGTCGAACAAGGCGATCCTGCCGATGCTGTGGCGCTTCCACGCCGGTCATCCGAACCTGCTGCCCGCCTGGTTTGAGGACGAGGCCGCCGCCCATCCGCAGGATTTCGCGCAAGGGATGGTGATAAAGCCGATCTTTTCGCGCGAGGGGGCGTCGGTGCGTATCCTCGACGCCACGGGGGCGGAGATCGCGGGGTCCAAGGACCGCGCCTATGACCAGTGGCCGAAGGTGTGTCAGGCCTATCACCCGCTGCCGGTGTTCGACGGCCGCCGCCCGGTGATCGGGGCCTGGATCATCGGCGAGACCTGCGTGGGCATGGGGTTGCGCGAAGACCCCTCGCTGATTACGCAGGATCTGAGCCAGTTCATTCCGCATTACATCGAGGGCTGAGAGATGAAGCGTTCCCGGCATTTTCGTCCGATCACCATCGGCCTGATCGGGGCTTCGGCCTTCGCGCTGGCGGCGTGCAAGCAGGACGAGGAGCAGGCGACCGCGTTTCCCGATCTGAAGGCCTGCATCGCGGAATCGGCGAAACCCGGTGCCACCGTGACCGAAGACCAGTGCACCACCGCCTATGCCCAGGCGGTGCAGACCAACCAGCAATCGGCGCCGCGTTATGACGCGATGGCCGCCTGCGAGGAGCAGCACGGCGCGGGCAATTGCCAGCAGGCGGAAAGCTCCTCGGGGTTCGGCAGCGTGTTCCTGCCGATCGTGACGGGGTTCCTGCTCGGCAAGATGCTGTCGGGAGGGGGCGGGCTGTTCGGTCAGCCGATGTACAACCGGGCGGGTGGCGGTTTCACCACGCCGGGCGGTGGGATCTTCGGGTCGAACCGGGGGACGTCGGTGGTGCCGAGCTCGACCTTCAACAAGCCGGCGCCCACGTTCAACAAGCCGCCGATGTCGTCGAAGTCGTTCAGCAGCTCGGGGTCGTCGTGGAACGGCTCGCAGTCGGCGGTGAAGTCGCAGGGCGGCTTCGGGTCGAGCTTCAAGGGCGGCAGCAGTTTCGGCGGCTGAGATCGCGGGACGCGGCGGAAAGGGGGCTCTGCCCCCTCGGGCCTGCGGCCCTCACCCCCGGGATATTTATGGAAAGCCGAAAGGAAACGGGCCGGGTTCCTGCGGCTTTTGGAGTTTCTGGAAATCCGGGAAGAATGGATCAGAGCAGCGCGCGCAGGGCGGGCAGGAGCGGAATGTCGGCGGGCGGCATCGGATACGTGTCGAGGCTCGTGGCCGAAGCCCAGTCGAGGCGCTGCCCCTCGCGCCCGGTGGGCGTGCCTTGCCAGATCCGGCAGGCGTAAAGCGGCATCAGCAGATGGAATGCCTCGTAGCTGTGCGAGGCGAAGGCGAGGGGCGTGAAATCGGCCTCGCGGGTGAGGATGCCGAGTTCCTCGGTCAGCTCGCGCGCGAGGGCGGTTTCGGGGGATTCGCCCGGCTCGACCTTGCCGCCGGGGAATTCCCACAACCCGGCAAGCGACTTGCCTGCCGGGCGTTCGGCCAGAAGCACCCGGCCCTCGCCGTCGAGCAGAGCGACGGCACTGACCAGGACCAGGCGCTTGCCGGTCACGAGCGGTAATCCGCGTTGATGTCGATGTAGCGATGCGTCAGGTCGCAGGTCCAGACCGTTTTCGCGGCCTTGCCGAGCCCCAGATCGACCGAGATCACCAGCTCCTTGTTCTTCATGTAGGCCGAGGCGGCCGCTTCGGAATAATCCGGCACGCGCCAGCCCTTCTCGGCCAGAACCATGTCGCCGAAGCCGATCTTCAGCAGGTCGCGGTCGGCCTTCGCGCCCGATTTTCCGACGGCGGCCACGACGCGGCCCCAGTTGGCATCCTCGCCGGCGCAGGCGGTCTTCACCAGCGGCGAATTGGCGATGGCGAAGGCGACCTTCGCGGCATCGACATCGCTCTCGGCGCCGGTGACGCGGACCTCGATGAACTTCGACGCGCCTTCGCCGTCGCGCACGACCTGCTTGGCGAGGTCGAGCATGACGTCGGACAGCGCAGCCTCGAATTCCTTCGACAGCTTGGAGCGGAGATCCCTGATCTCGGTTCCGGCGCGGCCGGTCGCCACGACGAGGAGCGAGTCCGAGGTCGAGGTGTCGCTGTCGACGGTGATCGCGTTGAACGAGCCGCCGATGTTGCGCGAGACGATCTTCTGCAGATTGGCGGCCGAGATCTTCGCATCGGTGAAGATGTAGACCAGCATCGTCGCCATGTTCGGCGCGATCATCCCCGAGCCCTTGGCGATGCCGGCGATGCGGATCGGGCCGTCGGGGGTGGCGACCTCGGCGGTCGCACCCTTCGGGAAGGTGTCGGTGGTCATGATGGCGCGGGCGGCGGCCTCGATCCCCGCGGGGGCGAGGCCGGCCTTCAGCGCGCCGATGGCCTCGACGATGCGTTCATGCGGCAGCGGCTCGCCGATCACGCCGGTCGAGGAGGAGAACACCCGGCTTGCCGGGATGGCGAGTGCCTCGGCCACGGCGCCGGTGACGGCATCGACCGAGGTCTGGCCCTGCGCGCCGGTGAAGGCGTTGGCATTGCCCGAGTTCACGATGATCGCGGCGCCCGCTCCTTCGGGAACGGTCATCGCCAGCTTGGCCTGACAGTCGAGCACGCAGGCCGAGCGGGTCGAGGAGGTGGTGAAGGCCCCGGCGATCGCCGCACCCGGCGCGATCGAGGCCAGCATCACATCGGTCCGGCCGGCATAGCGCACGCCGGCCGCGGTGGCGGCGAAGGACACGCCCGCGATCTCCGGCAGGGCCGGGAAGGCGGCGGGGGCGAGCGGCGAGACGTCATGCGCCTTCTTGACCGCAGCGGCGACCTCGGCCGCGGCTTCGGTGACGGTCTCCACGGCAGCCTCGGCGGTCTCGCCGATCTGCGCGCGCAGACCCTTCACCTTGTCGCGCAGCTTCTCGATCTTCTCGCGCAGGTCCTTCTTCTTGGCCATGCCCGCCCCCTCTTTCGCGTGTCAGTTTCCGGATCCGGGCGATTTGCCCGGCCGGATCACTTGCCCAGGATATCCTCGTTCTTGAGCACCGAGGGGTCGATCCCGTCAACAGATTTCACGACCTTGGCGTCCGAAACCGCCTTGGTCACCGCGTCCTGAACCGCCTGCTGGCTGAGATCCGAGGAAATCTCGTCGCGCACCTCGTCGAGCGCCGGCGCCTTGGCGGGACGTTCTTCGAGCAGCTTGATCACGTGCCAGCCGTATTCGGTCTGGATCGGGCCGGCCACATCGCCCGGCTTCATCGTCTTCACCGCGTCCGAGAACGGCTGCACCATCTTGTCGAGGGTGAACCAGCCGAGGTCGCCGCCATTCGCCGCCGCGCCGTCCTGGGACTTGTCCTTGGCTTCCTGGGCAAAGTCCTTGCCGCCGTCGATGTCGGCCTTGACGGCCTTGGCCTCGTCCTCGGTCTCGACGATGATATGGGCGGCGTGATATTCCATGCCCGGCTCGGCCTTGGCATATTTCGCGTCATAGGCCTTCTGAACGGCGTCGTCGGTCACGGCATCCTTGGCGATCTGATCGAGCACGGCCCCGGCGAAATACGAGCGACGCTCGACCTCGAGGGCGATGTCGTCCTTCTTGTTCTTCTGCTTCTCGCCGATCTGCGACAGCGCGGTCTGCTGCACCAGCTGATCGAGGATGCCGTTGAACAGCACGTTGTCGGGCAGGCTCTGATATTGCGCGGGCAGGCCGGCGCGGACCGAAACCATCTGACCGAGGGTGACAGTCTGGCCATTGACCGTGGCGACGACGGTGTCGGCCTTCAGATCGGTTTTCGGCGCGGCGGCCGGGCTTGCGACGGGCTTGTTCGCCGCCGGCTTGGCACCATCGGCCATGGCACCGCCGGCAAAGCACAGCGCAATCGCTGCCGTCCCGAGGAATTTGCTGAGTTGCGGCATGAAAGCCTCTCCGTAAGGGGCCGCGGCAGCCCGCGGCGTTGACACCCGGACGGCCGCCCCTTACATCGCCAGAGGTCCTGTGAAGGTCGTTCCGCCCTTTTTCGTCTGCCGTTCTAGGCGGGCCCAGATAGGGCGGCAAGGCCGCTTTTCACACGATTTGGTCAACGAACCTGCGGGGAATGAAATGCTCGGCCTCGGAACGATCGCGAAAAAGGTCTTCGGCACGCCGAACGACCGCAAGGTAAAGTCGGTCCGGCCGCTGGTTGCCAGGATCAACGCCCTGGAACCCGAGTTCCAGAAGCTGAGCGACGACGAGATCGTCGCCCGCACCCGCGCCCTTCAGGAGCGCGTGCAGGTCGGGGGCGAGAGCCTCGACAAGATCCTGCCCGAAGCCTTTGCCAACTGCCGCGAGGCGGCGCGCCGCGCCCTCGGGCTGCATGCCTTCGACGTGCAGCTGATTGCCGGTATCTTCCTGCATCAGGGCAACATCGCCGAGATGAAGACCGGCGAGGGCAAGACCCTGATGGCGACCTTCCCGGCCTATCTGAACGCGCTCGCCGGCAAGGGCGTGCATGTGGTGACGGTGAACGATTACCTCGCCAAGCGCGATGCCGCCTGGATGAGCAAGGTCTATGGCGCGCTCGGTCTGACCACGGGCGTGGTTTATCCGTTCCAGCCCGATGACGAGAAGCGCGACGCTTACCGCGCCGACATCACCTATGCCACGAACAACGAACTCGGCTTCGATTACCTGCGCGACAACATGAAGGGATCGGTCGAGGAAATGACCCAACGCGGTCACTTCTTCGCGATCGTCGACGAGGTCGACAGCATCCTGATCGACGAGGCACGCACGCCGCTGATCATCTCGGGCCCGTCCGAGGACCGCTCGGAGCTTTACAAGGTCGTCGACCGCTTCATCCCGGAGCTGACCGACGCGCATTACAAGCTCGACGAGAAGACCCGCAATGCCACCTTCACCGAAGAGGGCAACGAGTTCATGGAACGCCGCCTGCACGAGGAAGGCGTCCTGCCCGAGGGTCAGTCGCTTTACGATCCGGAATCGACCACGCTGGTCCATCACATCAACCAGGCCCTGCGCGCGCACAAGCTGTTCCACAAGGATCAGAATTACGTCGTGCAGAACGGCGAGGTGATGCTGATCGACGAATTCACCGGCCGCATGATGAAGGGCCGTCGCCTGTCCGAGGGGCTGCATCAGGCCATCGAGGCCAAGGAAAACGTCGAGATTCAGCCTGAGAACGTCACCCTCGCCTCGGTGACCTTCCAGAATTACTTCCGGCTTTACGAAAAGCTGTCGGGCATGACCGGCACCGGCATGACCGAGGCCGAGGAATTCGCCGAGATCTACAAGCTCGGCGTGGTCGAGGTGCCGACGAACCGCCCGATCTCGCGCCGTGACGACCACGACCGCGTCTATCGCACCGAACGCGAGAAGTTCGCCGCCGTGGTCGAGGCGATCAAGCGCGCCCATGCAAAGGGTCAGCCGACGCTCGTGGGCACCACCTCGATCGAGAAATCCGAGGCCCTGTCGCATCTTTTGACCAGGGAAGGCATTCCGCACAACGTGCTGAACGCCCGCCAGCACGAGCAGGAAGCCAAGATCGTCGCCGATGCCGGCCGTCTGGGCGCGGTGACCATCGCCACCAACATGGCCGGCCGCGGCACCGACATCCAGCTGGGCGGCAACGTCGAGATGCTGGTTCAGGAAGAGCTGGCGAAGACCCCCGATGCCAATCCCGACGAGGTTCGTGCCCGCATCGAGGCCGCGACCGAGGCCGAGAAGCAGAAGGTTCTGGAAGCGGGCGGGTTGTTCGTTCTGGGCACCGAGCGTCATGAGAGCCGGCGCATCGACAACCAGCTGCGCGGCCGTTCGGGCCGTCAGGGCGATCCGGGCCGGTCGCTGTTCTTCCTGTCGCTGGAAGACGATCTGATGCGGATCTTCGGCTCTGACCGCCTCGACAGCGTGCTGTCGAAGCTCGGGATGAAGGAAGGCGAGGCGATCATCCACCCCTGGGTGAACAAGTCGCTCGAACGCGCGCAAAGCAAGGTCGAGGGCCGCAACTTCGACATCCGCAAGCAGCTGCTGAAATTCGACGACGTGATGAACGAGCAGCGCAAGGCGATCTTCAGCCAGCGCCGCGAGATCATGGAAGCCGGGGACATCTCGGAAATCACCGCCGACATGCGCGCGCAGGTGATCGCCGACATCGCCGACGACTTCATGCCGCCGAAGACCTATGTCGATCACTGGGATCTCGAGGGGCTGCACGCCGCCCTTCTGGAAAACCTGAACATGGATCTGCCGGTTCAGGACTGGGCGCATGAAGAAGGCGTCGACCATGCCGAGATGATCTCGCGCATCGAGGAGGCGACCGAGGCCTACATGGCCGAGAAGACCGAAGCCTTCGGTGCCGAGAACATGCACTCGATCGAGAAGCAGGTTCTGCTGCAGACCATCGACGCCAAATGGCGCGAGCATCTGGTCAAACTCGAACATCTGCGTTCGGTCGTGGGCTTCCGTGGCTATGCGCAGCGCGATCCGCTGTCGGAATACAAGACCGAGGGCTTCCAGCTGTTCGAGAGCATGCTCGACAGCCTGCGCGTCGAGGTGACGAAGCGCCTCGCCGTGCTGCGCCCGCTGACCGAGGAAGAGCGTCAGGCGATCTTCGCCCAGCAGATGGCGCAGTTCATGCCCGAGGTCGATGAGGCCGCGACCCCGGTCATCGAACCGGAACCCGCGGCCCAGCCGGAAGCGGCGCCTGCCCCGGCGGCCGGTTTCGCCGCCGAGAACCTGCGCTTCCCGCACGCCATTCCGGGCTTCGACGAGGCGGATCCGACGACCTGGGGCAATCCGGGGCGCAACGATCTCTGCCCCTGCGGATCGGGCGAGAAATTCAAGCACTGCCACGGCAAGCTGGCGTGACGAAAGGGCGGGTCTTCCCGCCCTTTTTCATTTCGACCGACCGGAGCCCGAGACCATGGCCAGCCCCATGAAACCAGACCCCGCAAAGACCCTCGTCATCATCGACATGCAGACCGAGATGCAGCGCCGGATCGACGCCGGCCTCGACTGCGTGAACCCGGAGGCCGGGGACCGCATCGCCACACTCGCCGCGGCGTTTCGGGCCGCGGGACTGCCCGTCGTTCATGTGCGCCACCGTTCGGACGATCCGACCGCGGCCTTTCATCCCGGTAATCCGCTTGCCGCCCCGCTGCCCTGCGCCGAGGCCCTGCCCGGTGAGCCGGTGTTCACCAAGACCACATCCTCCGCCTTCGCGTCCACCGGGATGGCAGGTTGGCTGCGCGAGCGCGGCATCGGCGATCTGGTCGTGGCGGGTGCCGTTGCCGGGTTTTGCGTCAACACGACAGTGCGGCAGGGGTGCGATCTCGGCTTTCGGATGACGGTCGCGCGCGATGCTGTCCTCGGCTTTGGGCTGGGCGAGGGGCAGCCCGATGCCGCGACGATCTTCGAGGTGACGATGGGCCTTCTGGCGGCGGATTTCGCTACCGTTGCCGAAAGCGCGACGATCCTGCAGAGGGTATGAGCTGGCACGCGCGGCCCTGTCCAGGTTGCCCCCGCTTGTCGCGGGCGGGGCATCTCCGGAGGCGGGGCAGGCCACCCAGCTGAGGCCGGCTTGTCCCCGGGGTCGGGCGATGGACGGCCGTATCCTCCGGGCTCCGGGGTCCGCGCGAGGCGGGGGCGCAAAGCCGCGATTGCCCTGAAGCCCGATGCGTGCCCGCGGTCCGGAGCGCCGGACTTGAAGATCGCGGGGTCTTGCGCAGGGTTCGGCGTGAGGCTCTCTGTCCTCACCGCTCTGAATAGCCCCGAGTTTCTCAGACGCCTTCAGGTCTCATCATCTGCTGCCGTTCGAACTCGGTGGGCGACTGCATCCCGTTCCTCGCAGGCTTGCGCTTCGGGTTGCAGAATATCCCGATGTAATCGAACACGTCCCTGCTCAGTGACCCGTGCGACCGCATCGCGCTTGAGGTCGCCAGTGAAATGCCTGTGCCCATCATCGCCTCCTTGTCTCAAAATTGGCGAAGAAGGCATCCACGAAACATGGGGATATTCACTCACCAAGCGTGTCTTCCTTTCGGGCGGGCATGGTTGTCGTGGCCGAAGGACAATCGGGCGCAGACTGTGTTCCGGTGCTCATGCCCGGTTCAGTCGGCGCACCCCCCGAGTGCGCGCAGGGCAGTTCGGGCGACATCGCGGCTGAGCGGAAGCGAGGACAGCTCTTCTGGGCTGACCCATCTGGCTTCGAGTGCATCGTCCCCTGCCAGGGGTTCGCCGTGCTGCCAGCGGCACAGCACGGCGATCAATACGAAGTGCTGGCGCAGCACAGTCGCCTGAGGCCGCATCGGGGCAGCGCAAGGCATTGCCTCGCGGTCTGGCGCGGGCCTGTCCGCTTCGGCGCGATACGCGGCCGGTCTGCCCGCGATGCGGGCGTCCGGAGCCGATCCTTCTTCGGTCGGGTCACTCGCCTGTGGCGGGTCGTAGGCGTCCAGCGCATCGAGAACCGTCGTCGCGGTAGCGGTCACGCCGGTTTCCTCGACCAGCTCGCGCTCTGCCGCGCGCAACAGGGGCTCGCCGAATTCGATCTTGCCGCCGGGAAACCCCCAAAGACCGGCATCGGGCGGATTGGCCCGGCGCACCAGCAGGATCTGCCCGTCGCGCGTGACGACGGCAAGGACGGCGGGGATGGGGCGTTGCGGTTGTGTCATGTCCTTTCTATGCGGGCCTGCGGCGATCGGGGCAAGGGGCGACACGAGGCCCTGCAGGCAGGTTACAGATATCCCTCCGAGCGAAAGCTGATCTCGCGGCTCTTGCCGACGATCAGATGATCGTGCAGCACGATCCCCAGCACAGCTCCAGCCTGACGGATCTGCTCCGTCACGGCAATGTCGGCCTGCGATGGGGTCGGGTCGCCCGAGGGGTGATTGTGCACCAGAATCAGCGCTGAAGCGCCCAGCTCCAGCCCGCGCTTCATTACCTCGCGCGGGTAGACGGGCACATGGTCGACGGTGCCGCGGGCCTGTTCCTCGTCGGCGATCAGCACGTTCTTGCGGTCGAGGTAGAGGGCGCGGAATTGTTCGGTTTCGCGATGCGCCATGGCGGTGCGGCAATAGTCGAGGAGCGCATCCCAGGACGACAGAACCGGGCGGTGCAGCACCCGCGCCCGGGCCAGCCGGTGCGCCGCCGCCTCGACGATCTTCAGTTCCTGCACCACGGCATCGCCTACCCCGTCGATCTCGCGCAGCCGCGCCGTGGGCGCCGAGATGACCCGGCCGAAATCGCCAAAAGTGTCGATCAGCCGCCGCGCCAGCGGTTTGACGTCGATCCGGGGCAGGGCGCGGAACAGGATCAGCTCCAGCAACTCATAATCCGGAATGGCTGCGGCCCCACCCTCGACGAAGCGGGCGCGCAGCCGCCGGCGGTGATCCTGGATGTAAGATGGCAACCGCCCGGCCGGATCCAGCACAGTCCGGCCGGCTTCGTCCGGGTCGAACAGGCTGCGCTGAGAATCACTGAAGCCATGGGTGTGTGTCATGCACGCCAGCATGGCGGCCAGACGATGAAGAAACCGTTAACGACGGACCGCCCCAGCCTCGGCACGCAATGAAAAGGGCGCCCGAAGGCGCCCCGATCAGCTTGTCATGCTATCCCAGAAGGTCTTGACCTTCTTGAAGAAACTGGCCCCGGCCGGATTGTTCTCGGCCTCGATCTTCTCGAACTCGCGCAGCAGTTCCTTTTGCCGCGAAGTCAGGTTGACCGGTGTTTCCACCGACAGCTCGATCACCATGTCGCCGGTGCCGTTGCCGCGCAGCGCCGGCATCCCCTTGCCGCGCAGCCGCATCTGACGGCCCGACTGGCTGCCCGCCGGCACCTTCACCTTCGAGCGTCCGCCGTCGATCGTCGGAACCTCGACCTCGCCGCCGATCGCCGCCGTGACCATGGTCACCGGGACGTTGCAATACAGGTTCACCCCTTCGCGCTGGAAGATCGGATGCTCCTGCACCTCGATGAAGATGTAGAGATCGCCCGCCGGACCGCCGCGCATCCCGGCCTCGCCCTCGCCGGCGAGACGGATCCGCGTGCCGGTCTCCACCCCCGCGGGGATGTTGACGGAAAGCGTGCGCTCTTTCTCGGTGCGGCCGGCGCCATGGCAGACCTTGCAGGGGTTCTTGACCACCTGACCGGCACCGCCACAGGTCGGACAGGTCCGCTCGACGGTGAAGAAACCGTTCTGCGCCCGCACTTTACCCATGCCCGAGCAGGTCGGACAGGTCTGCGGTTCCGCGCCACCCTCGGCCCCGGTGCCATTGCACGCGGTGCAGGGCGAAGAGCCGGGCACGGTGATCGCCTTCTGAACGCCCTTGTAGGATTCCTCGAGCGAAACCCGCAGGTTGTAACGCAGATCCGAACCGCGCGTCGCACGCGAGCGGCTGCCGCCGCGCCCGCCCATGCCGCCACCGCCGCCGAACAGATCCTCGAAGATGTCGGAGAAGGCCGAGGAGAAATCCCCCCCGCCAAAGCCCTGGCCGAAACCGCCGCCGCCGCCCATGCCGCCCTCGAAGGCCGCGTGGCCGTAGCGGTCATAGGCCGCCTTCTTCTCGGCGTCCTTCAGGCAGTCGTAGGCCTCGTTGACTTCCTTGAACAGCGACTCGGCGTCCGGGTTGTCCTTGTTCCGGTCAGGGTGAAGCTCTTTCGCCTTGCCGCGATAGGCTTTCTTGATTTCCTCGAACGAGGCCGTCCGGGCGACGCCCAGCACCTCGTAGAAATCGCGTTTTGCCATGCCAATTCCCCCTCGGGGAACAGAGAGCGGGCCCGCAAGGGGCCCGCCCGTCAGTTCCGTCGGCGCTTACTTGCGCTTGTTGTCGCCCATGTCCTCGAAGTCGGCGTCGACGATGTTGTCGTCATCGGCCGCCCGCGGGGCATCGTCGTCATCGGCATGGCCTTCGCCTTCGGACTGCTGCGCCTTGTAGATCGCTTCACCGAGCTTCATCGACGCATCGGTCAGGTTGCTGATCGCACCCTTGATCTTGCCGGCGTCCTCGGTTTTCAGCGCCTCTTCCAGCGCGGTGCAGGCGAATTCGATGGCTTCGACGGTCGAGGGGTCGACCTTGTCGCCATGCTCCTTGAGCGACTTCCTGGTGGAGTCGAGCAGGCTCTCGCCCTGGTTCTTGGTCTCGACCAGCTCCTTGCGCTTCTTGTCGGCCTCGGCATTCGCCTCGGCGTCCTTGACCATCTTCTCGATGTCCTCGTCGGACAGACCGCCCGAGGCCTGGATGGTGATCTGCTGCGACTTGCCAGTGCCCTTGTCCTTGGCCGAAACCGAGACGATGCCGTTGGCGTCGATGTCGAAGGTCACCTCGATCTGCGGCACGCCACGCGGGGCGGGCGGGATCTGCTCGAGGTTGAACTGGCCGAGCATCTTGTTGTCGGCAGCCATCTCGCGCTCGCCCTGGAACACCCGGATCGTCACGGCGTTCTGGTTGTCCTCGGCGGTCGAGAAGACCTGGCTCTTCTTCGTCGGGATCGTCGTGTTGCGGTCGATCAGACGGGTGAACACGCCACCCAGCGTCTCGATGCCGAGCGACAGCGGCGTGACGTCGAGCAGAACCACGTCCTTCACGTCGCCCTGCAGCACGCCGGCCTGGATCGCGGCGCCCATGGCGACGACTTCATCCGGGTTCACGCCCTTGTGGGGTTCCTTGCCGAAGAACTCGGTCACCGCCTCGACGACCTTGGGCATACGGGTCATGCCGCCGACCAGAACCACCTCGTCAATCTCGCCCTTCGAGACACCCGCATCCTTCAGCGCGGCTTCACAGGGCTTGAGCGACTTCTTGATCAGGTCGCCGACCAGGTTTTCCAGCTTCGCACGGGTGAGCTTCATCACCATGTGCAGCGGCGTGCCGGTCTTCATGTCCATCGAGATGAACGGCTGGTTGATGTCGGTCTGCTGGCTGGAGGACAGCTCGATCTTCGCCTTTTCGGCCGCTTCCTTCAGACGCTGCAGCGCCATCTTGTCCGCGGTCAGATCGACGCCATGCTCTTTCTTGAACTCGTCCGCGAGGTAATGGACGATGCGCATGTCGAAGTCTTCGCCGCCGAGGAAGGTGTCGCCGTTGGTCGACTTCACTTCGAACAGGCCGTCGTCGATCTCGAGGATCGTGATATCGAAGGTGCCGCCGCCGAGGTCATAGACCGCGATCGTCTTGGTTTCCTTCTTGTCGAGGCCATAGGCGAGCGCGGCCGCCGTGGGCTCGTTGATGATGCGCAGGACTTCGAGACCGGCGATCTTGCCGGCGTCCTTGGTGGCCTGACGCTGAGCGTCGTTGAAATAGGCCGGAACCGTGATGACGGCCTGCGTCACCGGCTCGCCGAGATAGCTCTCGGCGGTTTCCTTCATCTTCTGCAGAATGATGGCCGAGATCTGGGCGGGCGAGAACTTGTCGCCGCGCACCTCGACCCAGGCGTCGCCATTGCCGCCGTCGACGATGGCATAGGGAACGAGCTTCTTGTCCTTCTGGACTTCGGCATCGCCCACCTTGCGCCCGATCAGACGCTTGACGGCGAAAACGGTGTTGGTCGGGTTGGTGACGGCCTGACGCTTAGCGGCCTGACCGACCAGACGTTCGTTGTCGGTGAAGGCGACGATCGAGGGCGTGGTGCGCGCACCTTCCGAGTTCTCGATCACGCGGGGCTGCGAGCCGTCCATGATGGCCACGCAGGAGTTCGTGGTCCCGAGGTCGATCCCGATGACTTTGGACATATCTTTACCTCTTCCTTCGGCGATATGGCGGGGTCGGGTCCCATCAGGCCCCCGATCCCCTATCCCAGGGTTTCAGTTTGACCCGGTCCGGGGCAGGCCTCGCGGCGCTGCCCCTTCCGGGCTTCTGGGCGTATATAAGAAGGCGAAAATGCCGCTGCAAGGCGCGCAGGGACAGGAAGCGAAAGACTCATGCCGGAATTTCCCGACCGCCCGTTTCCTCAACGGATCCGGGGCCTTCTGCACTATCCGGGCTGGCTCTCCTCGGATGAACAGCGCGCCCTGGCCGAAGACGTGCGCCAGATCGCGGTCCGCGCGCCGCTGTTTTCGCCGATCACCCCCTCCGGCAAGGCGATGTCGGTGCGGATGACCTCGGCGGGCCGGTTCGGCTGGACCGCGGACCGGCAGGGCTATCGCTACGCGCCGGCCCATCCCTCGGGCCTGCCCTGGCCCGCGATCCCCGAAAGCGTCCTCGCCATCTGGCGCGCCGTCGTTCCCGAGGCCCGTGCCCCCGAAAGCTGCCTCGTCAACTTCTACGGCCCCGAGGCGCGCATGGGCCTGCATCAGGACCGCGACGAGCGCGATCTGTCGCAACCCGTGGTCTCGATCAGCCTCGGCGACGACGCGCTGTTCAGGATCGGATCGGAAACCCGCGGCGGGCCGAGCCAGAGCCTGTGGCTGCGCTCGGGAGACGTTCTGGTGATGGGAGGCGAAGCCCGGCTGCTGCATCATGGCATCGACCGGATAGCCCCCGGCAGCTCCATGCTGCTGCGCGGGCCGGGCCGGATCAACCTGACCTTGCGCGTGGTCAGCTGAGCTTCGCCCTGCCGCACCTGCGGGAGCCTCCGGCGGGGATATTTAAGGCGAATCGAAAGGGTAAACTGCGCTCTTCCTTTCGATTCGCCTTAAATATCCCGGGGGTGAGGGCCGCAGGCCCGAGGGGGCAGAGCCCCCTTTCTTGATCTTTCGGCGGGGCAGCGCCTCCTGCCTTTTCTCCCGTCACACCGATCCGCGCGGCATCGGGTTGGTGCCCTTGTTGTAGGCGCTCCAGTCCTCGATCTGCGGATAGTAGCGTTTGCGCCAGGCCCGCACGCGCGGGTTCATCCGCCGCCGCCACAGGGGCGGGATCATCGCGAGCGTGGTCATCGCCGGGTAACCGAAAGGCAGCTGCGGCGCCTCTTCGGCGGAATAGGTCTGCAGCAGCGGGAAACGCCGGTTCGGCTTGTAATGGTGATCCGAATGGCGCTGCAGGTTCAGCAACAGCCAGTTCGAGGCCATATGCTCGGCGTTCCAGCTGTGGCGCGGCAGGACATGCTCGTATTTGCCATCGCCCAGATAGGCGCGGGTCAGCCCGTAATGCTCGACATAGTTGGTCAGTTCGAGCTGCCACACCGCCACCACCGCCTGGAACAGGAACAGGCAAAGCCCGACCCAGCCGCCGACGATCAGCGCCAGAACCAGCGCCGCCGCCTGCAATGCCGCATAGCGCCAGAACGGGTTCGACGGGTGCCGCATCGTCCGCCCGGCTCGGGCGAGCTTCAGCTTCTCCGCTTGCCAGGCCGAACGCGGGCAATCGCGCAGAACGCGAACGAAATAGCGGTGGAACCCTTCATTGTAGCGCGCGCTGACCGCATCGCGCGGCGTGCCGACCCAGAGGTGATGAACCAGAAGATGCTCGGTGCGGAAATGCGAATAAAGCACCGTCGCCAGCAGCAGATCGGCAAGGCCGCGTTCGGCCCGGTTTCTCTGGTGCATCAGCTCGTGGGCATAGTTGATCCCGACCGTGCCCGAGATCACGCCGACGCCGAAGAACAACACCACGGTCTCCAGTGCGCCGAGATGGTCGGTATGGGTCACCCACCAGATCAGCGCATAGATCGTCACCAGCTGCACCGGGAACCAGATCAGCGTGATCAGCCGATACCAGAACAGCTCCTCGTCAGGCGTCGAAGTGTCGGGCTGATCCTCGTTCAGCCCGAGGATGGCATCGAGAACGGTGACCAGCGTCCAGCCGTAAAGCGGCATCAGGACGACGGTCCAGCCGCCGAACCAGGCGCCGATCATCGCGATGGGAATCATCCCGAGCGACATCCAGAACGGCAGCGCACGGCTGGGGCGGCGGATTTCCTCGCGGGTGGACATGGGGGCCCCCTTTCCACGCCGATGATACCAGCCCGCCCCCGGGGCGCAATCGTTCACGGTTCAGCCGGGCTGCGACACGAAGGCGCTTTGCGCCGCATCCCAGACCTTGCGCATCACCGTGGGCAGATCGCCGGGGCGGAAATTCGCGCGGGGGGTGAATCCCGGCCCCTCGACCTCGGCCGCGAAGACGCGCAACACCAGATGGAAATGCGTGAAGGTGTGACGCACGGCCGAGGGGGCCTCGACCCAACCGGCGGCGAAGGGCGGGCAGGGCGAGGGGCTTTCGCCCCAGTCCGAGCCGGGAAACCCCGCCATCCCGCCCAGCAACCCGCGGTCCGGCCGCCGTTCGAGGAACACGTCGCCCCGGGCGTTGCGTGCGACATAGATCAGCCCGTGACGGGTGGGCTTCTCGGGCTTCGGGGCCTTGCGCGGCAGCTCGGCCGCGATGCCACGGGCGCGCGCGGCGCAGACGTCATCGAGCGGACACAGCGCGCAGACCGGCGCGCGCGGCGTGCAGATCGTCGCGCCCAGATCCATCATCGCCTGAGCGTGATCGCCGGGGCGCTGGGCGGGGGTCAGCCGCCCGGCGAGGCGCACGAGTTCGGGCTTTGCCCCGGGCAGCGGCGCCTCGACAGCCCACAGGCGCGAGACCACGCGCTCCACATTGCCGTCAACCACCGTCGCAGCCTCGTCGAAGGCGATCGAGGCCACCGCCGCTGCAGTATAGGGCCCGATCCCCGGCAGGGCCGCCAGCGCGGCCGCCGTGCGCGGGAAGGCCCCGCCATGCTCGAAGGCGACGGCCCGGGCGCATTTCAGCAGGTTGCGGGCGCGCGCGTAATAGCCAAGCCCCGCCCATTCGGCCATGACATCGGCGTCCGCCGCCGCCGCCAGTGCGCCGACATCGGGCCAGCGTTCGGTGAAGCGGCGGAAGTAATCGCGCACCGTGGCGACGGTGGTCTGCTGCAACATCACCTCGGACAGCCAGACGCGATAGGGATCGGGCTGTTCTCCCGCAGCACGGCGGGCGGGCGACACCCGCCAGGGCAGGTCGCGCGCCTGCCGGTCATACCAGTCGAGCAGGGCCCTGCCGGCCCGCGCCTCTTCGCCGTCACGCAAACTTTATGCCCCGTCCTTGTCCGAGTAATCTTATCGGGTGGCAAAGCCCTCCCGCTCGCCTAGAATAGTCGCTGAAACCGGAAAGGACAGGGATGAGCGACGAACGCCCCGCGGCCCCCAGATCGGAGCGGCACAGCCGCGGCTTCGAGGCCGCCTCGCGCCTGCTGCGCGAGCGCATCCGCGTCGCCGGCGAGGCGCGCGGCTTTGCAGTGTCGCGGCTGCTGACCCAATGGCCCGAGATCGTCGGCGAAGAGCTGGCCCGCCTGTCGCGCCCGGTGCGTGTGGGCTATGGCAAGAGCGGCTTCGGTGCCACCCTGACTCTCCTGGTCGAGGGCGCGGCTGCCCCCATCGTCGACATGAGCCGCGAGCGTATCCGCGAGAAGGTCAATGCCTGCTACGGGTACAACGCGATCTCGCGGGTGATGCTGACCCAGACCGCCGCCACCGGCTTCGCCGAGGGACAGGCGGTGTTCACCCCCGCCCCGAAGGCGCGCCCCGCCGCCCCTTCGCCCGAAGTCCGCGCCGCCGCCGAGGCGACGGCCGAGGGCTGTCACGATTCCGATCTGCGCGCCGCCCTCGAGACGCTGGCGCAGAACGTCCTGATGAAAACGTCCGGGAAGGCCGGACAGAAGAAAGGCTGAACATGAACCGTCGCACCCTTCTCCTCGGCACGGCCGGGGCTGCCCTTGTCGCTGCCGCGGGGGGCTGGATCTCGAACCAGACCCGTTTCGTGCGCCCGGCCGCGGCCGAGGACACCGGCACCACCCCGGCCCAGACCCCGCCGCCCGCCGCCGGTGCCACGCCAGAGATTGTGCCGGACATTCCCCTCGGCAGCCCGGATGCCAAGGTGACGATGATCGAATACGGCTCGTTCACCTGCCCGCATTGCGCCGATTTCCATAACGAGGTCTTCGGTCAGCTGAAGAAGGATTACATCGACACCGGCAAGGTGCGGTTCATCTTCCGCGAGGTCTATTTCGACAAGTTCGGTCTGTGGGCCGGTATGGTCGCGCAATGCGGCGGCGCGCTGAAGTATTATGGCATCGTCGACATGATCTACACCGAGCAGCGCGACTGGTTCGGCGACGGCAAGGCGCAGACGATCTCGGACAACCTGCGCAAGATCGGTCTGCGTGCCGGGCTGACCAAGGAGCAGCTCGATGCCTGCATGAACGATCAGGCCCATGCTCAGGCGATGGTCGCGACGTATCAGAAGCACGCCACCGACGACAGCATCGACGCTACGCCGAGCTTCGTCATCAACGGCCAGAAATATTCCAACATGTCCTATGCCGACATCAAGAAGATCCTGGACGAGAAGCTCGCCGGCTGATGCCACGGGTCGGGGCCCGCTACGCGGGCCTCAGCATCCGATCCGGTCCAGCGCCGCATTGAGCGGCGCCGGATCTTCCAGTTGCAGCCGCACCGGCAGCACCCGGATTCGCCCGGCCCAGTCCGGAGGCAGGCGCATCGCGTCCTTTTCCGTCGTGACCAGTTCCGCCTTCAGGTCGAGGGCGCGCAGGTCCTGTGCCTCGAGCCATTGCCGCGTCAGCGGCTGATGATCGCCCAGGGGGGCGGTCGCCACCACCTCGGCGCCAAGGCTGCGCAGCGTGTCGAAGAATTTCTCCGGATGGCCGATCCCTGCGAAGGCGAGCACCCGGCGGCCCTGCCAGTTTTCGTCTTCAGCCGGGACCAGCGCGCCACGCAGATGCGGGATGGCGATGGCGTGGCCCCATTGGCGCGCGAAGGCCTCCTGCGCGGCGGGGGTGCCGATCGACAACAGCAGATCGGCCCGGGCGAGGCCTGCCGTCACCGGCTCGCGCAGCGGGCCCGCGGGCAGGCAGCGCCCGTTGCCGAAGCCGCGCGCGGCATCCACCACCACGATCGACAGCGTCTTTACCAGCGCCGGGTTCTGGAACCCGTCGTCGAGAACGATTGCCTCTGCGCCGCTCGCGATGGCGGCCACGGCACCTGCCGCGCGGTCGCGCGCCACCCAGACCGGAACGCCCGTGCTGCGGGCGAGAAGCAGCGGCTCGTCGCCCACGGCGGCGGCATCGTGCCAGGCGGTGTCCACCTGAACCGGGCCGGTCAGAGTGCCGCCATGACCGCGGCTGACGATCTGCGGCCGCACGCCGCGCGCCTGCAACAGGGCGATCAGCGCAATTGCCGTGGGCGTCTTGCCTGTGCCACCGGCATTCAGATTGCCGATGCAGATCACCGGCACCGCGGTGTGCAGCCCCGTCCGGCGTAGCCGCGCCGCCGTCATCGCGGCATAAACCCGCCCGAGCGGGGCAAGCAGCCGTGCCGGAAGGCTCGGCTTGTCAGGGGGGGTGAACCAGAAGGCGGGGGTGCGCATCAGACGGCCCCGCCGGTCAGATCGCCCGGATCTTCTGCTGAATCATCAAGGTAATTCAATACCATGCGCGCCACGGCCTCGGCCGCCCCCGCACCGCCCGAGGTCACTGCCCAGGCGTTGTGCGCCAGCATCGCCGCCTTGTCGGCCGCCATCAGATCCGCCACCGCATCGCCGAGCGCGGTCTCGTCGGTCACCGCCCGCGCCGCCCGCGCGGCGTCGAGCCGGGCATATTCGGCCGCGAAGGGCCCGGTGCCCGGCCCGTGCAGAATGGCCGAGCCGAGCGCCGCGGGCTCCAGCGGCGAGCGGGGCGAGGGCGTCTCGGCGCCGAAGGTGCCGCCCATCCAGGTCACCGGGGCGACGCGATACCACAGCCCGTATTCATCGGCGTCGTCGGCAAGGAAGATCTGCGCATCGCCATCGGGTTCGCCCTCGACGGAGCGGCGCTCGACGATCCAGCCCTGATCGGTAAGTGTTTCGGCCAGATCGTCGGCATCCTCGGGCCGTTCCGGAGCGAGGATCAGCAGCATCCGGTGCGCATGGCGTTGGGCGCGGGCATGGGCCTCGATCACCGCGGGGAACTCGGCCGCGGGGACGGAGGCGGCCAGCCACACCGGCCGGGTGCGGGTCTGCGCGGCGATCGAGGCGCGCTCGGCCTCGGAACAGCGCAGCGGTTCGGGCGGTTCCGACATCAGCCCGCCGACCTCGACATGCGCGGGATCCGCCCCGAGCCGGCCGATCAGCGCCATCGAGGCGGCATCGCGCACGCTGATCCGCGACAGCCGCGACAGCGCAGCGCGCATCAGCCGGCGTTGCGTGAAACCGGGGTTCAGCGCGGCTTCCGGCAGGGTCATGTCGATCGACAGAAGGGGGACGCCGGCCTCGAAGGTCTCGCCGATCAGTGTCGGGGGAAGCTGCGCGCCGCTCAGCACGACGGCATCGGGTTGCCAGTGGCGCAGCGCGGAGCGGATGTTCGAGAGATTTTCGCCGGCCGGGTCGATCCGCAGCACGCCATCGGGCAGTTGCGGGCCGAGCGCCTCAGGGGCGGAGACCACGACCTGAAGATCGGGCCGCATCTTGAGCATCCGGCGCAGCACCATGAGCGCAGCGCCGAAGCCATCGGGCGATTCGTCGGGCACCAGCCAGACCAGCTCACCTTCGGGGCGCGCCCGCCATCCGGGCACAGGGAGCGGCACGCCCGATACCAGCCGGGCGAGCGCGATCCGCGACCACAGCAACAGCGAGGCCTTGGGCCGGACCGGGGAACGCATCAGACGGCGCGGCCCCCCGGTCTCAGTGACCGAGTTCCTCGGTCGACGAGACCGCCGATTCCTCGTCGCGCAGGCGATGCAGATGCGCGATGAAGTAGCGGGTGTGGGCGTTGTCCACGGTGCGCTGCGCTTCGGCCTTCCAGGCGGCATGCGCTTCGGCATAGCTCGGGAAGATCCCGACGACGTGGATCTTGCTGACATCCTTGAACTCGGTCCGGGCCGGATCGACGAGTTCGCCGCCGAACACCAGATGAAGACGCTGCGGGGTTTTGCTGGACATGATCACTCCTGTCTCTGAGGCTGGCCGGACAGTATTCCATTGTATGCCGCATCTCAAGCCTGCCCTTGCTCTGGCATACCCTTCCCTTAAAAGAGACGCAACGCAGTCGATGCGATGCGACGAGGGAGGGAACCCGAATGAGCCAGAGCCTGATGCAGATCTACGATGCCCGCGTGGCCGAGGGCACGTTGCACGCCGATGCCGCGCAGCGCGCCGTGCTGCCGCTGCTCGAGGCGATCCGCACGGAGCTGGAAAAGCCGGTGAAGAAATCCGGCGGGCTGTTTGGCATGTTCGCAAAGCCGGTGGCCGAGCCGGTGAAGGGGCTGTATCTGTGGGGCGGCGTCGGGCGCGGCAAGTCGATGCTGATGGATCTGTTCTGCGGCGCGGTCGACGTGCCGAAACGGCGCGTCCACTTCCACGCCTTCATGCAGGAGGTTCAGGCGAAGATCGAGGCCGCCCGCAAGACCCATGTGGCGGATTCGCTGATGCCCGTGGCCGAGGACATCGCCGGCTCGCTGCGGCTGCTGTGCTTCGACGAGATGCAGATCACCGACATCGCGGATGCAATGATCGTCGGCCGCCTGTTCGAGGAGCTGTTCAAGCGCGGCGTGACCGTCGTCACCACCTCGAACCGCGCGCCCGAGGAGCTTTACAAGAACGGCCTGAACCGGCAGCTGTTCCTGCCGTTCATCGACATCATCCGCACCAGGCTGACGGTGCACGAGATCATCTCGGAAACCGATTACCGCCAGCACCGTCTGGCCGGGGCTCAGGTGTATTTCCACCCGCTCGGCGCGCCGGCGACGCGGGCGATGGACGAGCTGTGGAATGAGCTGACGGGCGGTGACAACGGCGGTTCGCTGACGCTCGAAGTGATGGGGCGGCATCTGGTGATCCCGCATTTCCATTCGGGCGTGGGCCGCGCGTCGTTTGACGATCTGTGTGCCCATGCGCTCGGCCCGGCGGATTATCTGGCCGTGGCGAATGCGATGAAGCTGTTGATGATCGACGATATTCCGGAACTGTCGTCGTCGAACTTCAACCAGGCGAAGCGCTTCGTGACGCTGATCGACGCGCTTTACGAGGCGAAGGTGCGGCTGGTGTGCTCGGCCGCGGCGGAGCCCGAACAGCTGTATGTGCAGGGCGAGGGTTCGTTCGAGTTCGAGCGCACCGCAAGCCGCCTGCGCGAGATGCAGAGCGCCGACTGGATCGGCGACGAGGTGTAACCGAAAGGGGCGGCCCGCGCCGCCCCGCTGTCCGCCGAGGGGCTTACGCCTTCCCGGCCAGCATCTCGCGCACCAGCGGAATGACGCGGGTGCCGTACAGCTCGATGTTGTGCAGGTTGGTGCGGTAGTCCTGCGGGCCCGAGGAATATTTCAGCGTGAACCGGCTCAGCCCCAGTCCGCGCACGGTGCGCACGATCTTGCGCGCCACGGTTTCGGGCGAGCCGACGTAAAGCGAGCCGTGCTCGATTTCGCTCTCATAGGCCTCGCGGCTGAGCGTGCCCCAGCCGCGGCTGGCGCCGATCATCCGGTGCATCGCCTGATAGCCGGTGAAGTATTCCTCGCGGGCGAGGGCGTCGGTCTCGCCGACATGGCCCGGCGAATGCACGCCGATCGGCAGGACGGGCGTGCCCATCTGCTCATGCGCGCGGCGATACAGATCGACGAAGGGGGCGAAGCGCATCGCGTCGCCGCCGATGATCGCCAGCATCAGCGGCATTCCCATCGCCGCCGCCTCGACCACCGATTGCGGCGAACCGCCGACGCCGCGCCACACGGTCAGCCTGTTCTCGGGGCGCGGATAGACGGTCACGCCCTTCAGACGCGGGGTGAACTGGCCCTGATTCGAGACCTTCTCCTGGGTCAGCAGCTGGGTCAGGAACTGCGCCTTCTCCTGGAACAGCGTCTCGTAATCGTCGAGCTGGAAGCCGAACAGCGGGAAGCTCTCGGTGAAGGAACCGCGGCCGATGGTGATCTCGGCCCGGCCCGGCGCGATGGCGTCGAGGGTGGAGAACCGCTGGAACAGCCGGATCGGATCGTCCGAGGACAGCACCGTGACCGAGGTGCCGCCGCGGATATGCCCGGTCTGGCCGAGCAGCGCGCCAAGGATCGGCTCGGGAGAGGAAATCGCGAAATCCGGGCGGTGATGCTCGCCGAGGCCGAAGTAATCGACGCCGAGCTGATCTGCGAGGATGCCCTCGGCCAGCGTGTCGCGGATCACCTGCGCGCCCGAGCGCGGGCCGGTGTCGTCGCGGGTGATGTCCCCGAAGGTATCGAGGCCGAATTCGAGCTTTGAGAAGTCGGGAAGGGGGGTCATGAGGATGCTCCGTCAGCGTTGACGGAAAGATAGGCGGCGGGGCGGGCTGTGCATAGGCGAACGGCCGCACAGTCAGCCTTGCATCCGCGCGCGGATGGGGCGCACTGTGGCGCATCCTGCCCGGGGATGCGCAGGCCTGTCCGGGCGAGGCGGTGTTTGCGATCACCCGGCCGCTTCTGGTGATCCTTGGGATGACGAGCCGCTGGTCTCGCGAGGGCTGTCCTTCGGGCTGGCACGGAGGGTGAGGGGGGCTGCTGCTCAATCTGCCCTGGGCATCGCATGGTCTGTTCGAGGACTGTCCGGAAGATGTCGTGCCTGCCCTGCGCATGTTCGTCCGCCGCGCTGTCGGAGAGGGGGCGGCGCGCTGAGCGCCGGCCGATTCCGTTGGCGGCGGCAACTCAGCCGTTGTCGCGCAGCACCTTGCCGGCGAGGTAGAGCGAGCCGCAGATCAGCACCCGTGCCGAGGGATCGCGCGCCGCGATGGCGTCGAGGGCGGCGGCGACGGTCTCGGCCGTGCGCACCTCGGCGAAGCCGGCCTCGCGGGCGAAGCCGGCGATTTCGGCGGCCTGAAGGGTGTTCGGCTCCTCGGGGATGGTGACGGCGGTCAGGCTGGCGACATGCGGCACCAGCGGGTGCATGTAGCCCGCCACGTCCTTGGTGTTGATCATGCCGCAGATCAGATGCGTCGGGCGTTCGGGCATCCGCGCGAGGGTGGCGGCCACGGCCTCGCCGCCGGCCGGATTGTGCCCGCCGTCGAGCCACAGCTCGATCCCCGGGGCGCTCATGGCGAGCGGCCCCTTGCGCAGGCGCTGGAACCGGGCGGGCCATTCGGCGCGGGTGACGGCGGCCTCGCAGGCGGTCTCGCCGAAGCCGAGATGGCGCAGCGCCATGATCGCGGCGCCGGCGTTCTGGATCTGATGCGGGCCGGGCAGGTTCGGCAGGGGCAGGTCGAGAAGGCCGTTCTCGTCCTGGAAGATCATCCGGCCGCGCTCCTCGAAGGCGTTCCAGTGCTGACCGAAGGCGAGGACCGGGGCGCCGAGACGTTCGGCCTTCGCCTCGATCACCGCGAGGCCCTCGGGCGTCTGCGGGCCGACGACGACCGGCACGCCGCGCTTGATGATCCCGGCCTTCTCGCCGGCGATCTCGGCCACGGTATTGCCGAGGTATTGCTGATGGTCGAGCGAGACCGGCGTGATGATGCACAGCGCCGGATGCTCGATCACGTTGGTGGCGTCGAGCCGGCCGCCGAGGCCGACCTCGAGCAGGGTGTAATCGGCCGGCGTGCGCGCGAAGGCAAGGAAGCCCGCGGCGGTGGTGATCTCGAAGAAGGTGATGGGCGTGCCGGCGTTCTTCGCCTCGCATTCCTTCAGGAGCGCGGCGAGGGCGGGTTCGGAGATCAGTTCTCCGGCGACACGGATGCGCTCGTGGAAGCGGGCGAGATGGGGCGAGGTATAGGCGTGGACGCGCTTGCCCTGCGATTCGAGCCCGGCGCGGATCATCGCCTGGGTCGAGCCCTTGCCGTTGGTGCCGGCGATGTGGATCGCGGGTGGAATGGCGCGTTCGGGATTGCCGAGGCGGGCGAGGATGTCGCGCATCCGGTCGAGCGACAGGTCGATCACCTTCGGGTGCAGCGACATCAGCCGGTGCAGGATTTCATCCGAGGAGCGGTTGTCCGAAGGGAGCACTTCCGAAGACTGGGTCATGACGCGCCTTTCCAGCCGTGGGTTCGGCCCGAAGGCCGGGGGCTCTGCCCCCGGACCCCCGGGATATTTTCAGCGAATCGAAAGGGCGGCCGGCTGTTGGCGCGGGCCGCCCGATGGATCAGGCCTTCGCTTCGGCAGGTTTGCCGGGCGCGGGCAGGTCGGCGATGATCGCCGGCGGCAGGCCCATCAGCATCCGGGTGATGGTGACCAGCTCCTCGCGCAGCTTCTTGCGGTGCGTCACGCGGTCGAGCATCCCGTGATCGAGCAGGTATTCGGCGCGCTGGAACCCCTCGGGGAGCTTCTCGCGGATGGTCTGTTCGATGACGCGGGGGCCGGCGAAGCAGATCAGCGCGTTCGGTTCCGAGATCTGCACGTCGCCGAGCATGGCGTAAGACGCCGTCACGCCGCCGGTGGTGGGGTGGGTGAGCACGACGATATAGGGCAGATGCGCTTCCTTGAGCATCTCGACCGCGACGGTCGAGCGCGGCATCTGCATCAGCGACAGGATACCTTCCTGCATCCGCGCGCCGCCGGCGGCCGAGAACAGGATCAGCGGGCGCTTCAGTTTCACCGCGCGTTCGGCTGCGGCGACGATGGCGTTGCCGACATACATGCCCATCGAGCCGCCCATGAACGAGAAGTCCTGCGCCGCGGCGACGATCGGGGTGCGGCCCATCTCGCCCTCGGCGACGAGCATCGCGTCTTTCTCGCCGGTGTTCTTCTGCGCGGCCTTCATCCGGTCGGGGTATTTCTTCTGGTCGCGGAAATGCAGCGGGTCGGCGACGGGGACGGGGACCTTGACCTCGGTGAAGATGCCGCCGTCGAACAGCGCGTTGAAGCGCGCGCGCGGCGTGATCGCCATGTGATGGTCACAGTTGGTGCAGACGTTCAGGTTTTCCGCAAGTTCGCGGTGGAACAGCATCGTGCCGCATTCCGGGCACTTGGTCCAAAGGTTCTCGGGCATTTCGCGGCGCGAGAACAGGGAATTGATCTTCGGTTTGACGTAGTTCGAGATCCAGTTCATCGGTCGTGAAGCCCCTTTTTGCGTCGGCCTGAAATAATCCCCATGCGACCGAAATGCAATCGGCACGGGTGAGGGCGGGTTTACTTCGCGCCCCGGGCGGCGGATGAAGACCCGCCGGAGCGGATCGAAAGGAGCTCGGATGTTCGAGGTTGCGGGGGATATCGCGGCGCTGCTGATCGCGGCGGCGCTGTTCGCGGGGTTCGTCGATTCCATCGCCGGCGGCGGCGGGCTGATCACCTTGCCGGTGCTGATGCTCAGCGGCGCGAGCCCGCTGCAGGCGATCGCGACCAACAAGGTGCAGAGCGTGTTCGGCTCGGCCACGGCGACGGTGTCCTATGCGAGGGCCGGGCAGGTGGATCTGCGCCGGCAGATCGGAACCGCGCTCATCGCTTTCGCGGGCGGGCTGATCGGCGCGCTTCTGGCCTCGCGCGTGCCGGCCGAGGGGCTGCGTTACGCCCTGCCGGTGATCCTGATCGCCATCGCCGCCTTCTTCGCGTTCAAGCGCGGCCTGAACGACGAGGACCGGACCGAGCGGCTGAGCCCCGTCGCCTATTCCGCCTTCGTGGTGCCGCTGATCGGCTTCTATGACGGGGCGATCGGGCCGGGGGCGGGGTCGTTTTACATGCTCGGCTTCGTCATGCTGGCGGGATACGGCGTGCTGAAGGCGACGGCGCACACGAAATTGCTGAACTTCGGATCGAACCTCGGCGGGCTGGTGGCCTATGCCGCAGTGGCAACGCCGTGGTGGAAGATCGGTCTGGCGATGGGGCTGGCGCAGATGCTGGGCGCGCAACTCGGCAGCCGGATGGCGATGAAGCGCGGCGCGCGGCTGATCAAGCCGCTTCTGGTCGCGACGTCGCTCGCGCTCGCTGCGCGGCTGATCTGGCAACTGCTGTAACGGCGCTCTTGCGCCGGTGTGAGGGCACAAACCTGCGCCCGGGGGGTTCCCCCGCCGTGCAAAATTGCGTTATCCCTTGCATATCGAGTTGAAATCGAAGCCGCCGGAACCGAGAAGGGCACAGGCCCACGGGCGGAGAGTTGAGGCACAGACACAGCTGGAGGGCTGTATAATGAAGACTTTCATCTTGCGGAGCATGGCGGTTCTTGGGGCGACGATGATCCTGTCGGGGGCCGTCGCTGCGCAGGAGACCTCCAACCGGGTCGCCGCCAAGGGCGACTGGAGCGTCTTCAGCGAGAACAACCCGAAGGAATGCTGGGGTGTCTCCTCGCCCAAGGACACGCAGAACACCAAGGACGGCAAGAAGGCTGACGTGCGTCGCGGCGACATCTTGCTGTTCGTCACCTTCCGCGGCGCGAAGCCGGGCGAGGTGTCGTTCATGGGCGGCTATGCCTTCGCCCCGGGCTCGACCGTCGACGCCGTGACCGACAAGGGCGCGAAGTTCACGCTGTTCACCAAGGACGAGGGGGCCTGGGCCGGCTCGCCCGCCGATGATGCGAAGATCATCGCCGCGCTCAAGTCCGCCAATGACGTGACGCTGAGCGGCAAGTCCGGCAAGGGCACGCAGACGCAGGACAAGTTCTCGCTCAAGGGGTTCTCGGCGGCGATGGACGAGGCGGCGAAGCGCTGCAAGTAGGCCGCTGACCCGGGCGTCAGTCCTAAAAAACCGCATTCAGGCGCGCCAAACCGGCGCGCCTTTTCGTTTCGCGCTTTGTTTTTCAGGGCGAATCCCCTATATCCGCCTCTCATTCAGGAAATCCGAGCCATGACCGAAGCCACTGCACCCGTCACCCAGGACGTGCTGACCATTCCGCGCAAGCTGCCCGAGACGGGCAAGGTGAACCTCGTCGGTCTCACCCGCGAACAACTGCGCGATGCGCTGATCGAGGCGGGCACGCCCGAGAAGCAGGCGAAGATGCGGCTCGGTCAGGTCTGGCAGTGGATCTATTACTGGGGCGTGCGCGATTTCGCGCAGATGACCAACCTGTCGAAGGATTACCGCGCGCTTCTGACCGAGAAGTTCGAGATCGGCCTGCCCGAGATTGTCACCCGTCAGGTGTCCGAGGACGGCACGCGCAAGTATCTGCTGCGCATCGCCGGCGGCCATGAGGTCGAGACCGTCTATATCCCCGAGGAAGGCCGCGGCACGCTGTGCGTCTCGTCGCAGGTGGGCTGCACGCTGACCTGCACCTTCTGTCACACCGGCACCCAGAAGCTGGTGCGCAACCTGACCGCGGGCGAGATCGTCGGGCAGGTTCTGGTGGCGCGCGACGACCTCGGCGAATGGCCCGAGCCCGGCCAGCCCAAGCCCGAGGAACGTCTGGTCTCCAACGTCGTGCTGATGGGCATGGGCGAGCCGCTCTACAACTTCGACAACGTGCGCGACGCGATGCAGGTGGTGATGGATGGCGAGGGGATCTCGCTCAGCCGTCGCCGGATCACGCTGTCGACCTCGGGCGTGGTGCCGATGATCGCGCGCGCGGCCGAGGAGATCGGCTGTCTGCTGGCGATCAGCTTCCACGCCACCACGAACGAGACCCGCGACAAGCTGGTGCCGATCAACAAGAAATGGAACATCGCCGAGCTGCTGCAGGCGCTGCGCGATTATCCGCGCCTGTCGAACAGCGAGCGGATCACCTTCGAATATGTCATGCTCAAGGGCGTGAACGACAGCGACGACGACGCCCGCCGTCTGGTCAAGCTGATCCGCGGCATCCCGGCGAAGATCAACCTGATCCCGTTCAACGAATGGCCCGGCGCGCCCTATCAGCGCTCGGACTGGGAGCGGATCGAGGCTTTCGCCGACATCATCTACAAGGCCGGCTATGCGAGCCCGATCCGCACCCCGCGCGGCGAGGACATCATGGCCGCCTGCGGGCAGCTGAAATCCGCGACCGAGCGCGCCCGCAAGTCGAAGGCGCAGATCGCCGCCGAGGCCGGGCTGTAAGGCCGGCGAAGGATCGCTTCGAAAAAACGGCCCCGGTTCAGCGCGTTCTGAACCGGGGCCGTTCGTTTTTCGGGGGTGCCCCGCCGGTCAGGGCGGGGCCTGCGGGTCACTGAGCGGGCTGGGCGACGGCCCTGCCGGTCCGGGCGCCCCACCACAGGCACCAGTCGGTGCCGTTGAACGGCACGCGCTGCGCCGCCTCGCGCGGCAGGGCGGCATCGCGGCATTCGGAGAGCAGCACGCCCCCCGGATGCGCGGCCAGCCAGCCGGCGGCCTCTTCGGGGGTGGGCAGCTGGATCGGCGGCAGCAGCCGGCCTTCGAAGTCGAACTCCTCGTGATACTGGTCGGTGACGACGGCGATGCCGCCTTGCTGATAGGGAGAGATCATCCGCCCGATCGTGCCGCTGTCATAGGCCGGACCGAGGCCGGTCAGCCCGATCACCAGATCGAAGGCCAGCACCACCGCCACGCCGATGCTCATCAGTGCGGCCAGCGCCTTCATCCGCCAGCAGGCCAGCGCCGCGACGACGATCAGCCCCGCCGCGATCAGCGCGACCGCGGGCCAGGGCTGAAGCTGCGCCGCGGTCTGCTTGCCGGCCGCGCCGAAGGCCGCCGCCACCAGTCCGAGGGCGAGGACCGCCGCCAGCCCCGCCGCCAGCCACGGCCGCCCGAAGGGCGCCCCGGACCGCAGTCGCAGCACCAGCGCCCGGCCGAAGACCAGCGCCGCCGCGGCCATCTCGGGGATCAGGTAATGCACCTGCTTGCCCGACACGAGCGAGAACAGCCCGAGCCCCGACAGCCCCCAGACCAGCACCAGCCGCAACCCGCGGTCGGCGAGCGTCAGTCCGCGCAGCCCGCGCCACAGCGCGCCGCTCCACACCCAGGGGAACAGCAGCACCGGCAGCAGCGCCACGAACCACCACAGCGGCCGGGCATGGGCGAAGGAATCGACGGTGCGCCCGGCGGTCTGCTTCCACAAGATCATGTAGCGATATTCCGCGCCGCCCTCGATCGCCGCGGGCACCACCCACAGCGCGACCAGCACCAGAGCCAGACCGAAGGCGATGCCGGCGCCTTTCAGCACGGTGACGAGCCCCGGCCGCCGAGCCGGATCGGTCCACAGCGGCGACAGCAGCAGCGCCGGGCCGAGGTGCAGCAAGATCGCCGGCCCCTTGGCATAGATGCCGAAGGCGATGGCCACGCCGAACAGCGCCCAGGCCCTGCGGTCGAGCCGGTCTTCGGACATCGCCCGCCACAGCGCCCCGATGCCGAGCAGCGTCGCGCAGGCGAGCATCGTGTCGAACATCGTCAGCCCGCCATAGGCCACGAAGACCGAGGTCCCGCCCAGCACGATGGCCGCGGCCGCGCCGCTGTCGTCGTCCCACAGCCGCCGGCCGAGCCGCCACGTCCCCCAGATCGCCAGCGCGCCGAAGGCCGGCGCGACCAGCCGTCCCGCGATGTCGGTGACGCCCCCGGTCAGCGTCCAGGCGATGTTGATCAGCCAGAACAGCAGCGGCGGCTTGTCGGTGTAAAGCCCGTAGTTCTTCAGCGGCAGCAGCCAGCTGTGTTCGAGCCGCATTTCCCAGGCGACGTCGATATAGCGGGTTTCGTCGATCGGGATCAGCGGGCGCAGCAGAACGCCCGCGACGGCGATGACGATGAAGGCGGCCAGGGCCGCGAGGGCGACCGGACGCAACCCCAGAGGCTGGCCGGAGGACGGGGAAGGGGTGCTCATTTCTCGTCGTAATCCCATGCGTCGATGATGGCGACGGCCTCTTCGGCGGTATCGACGAAGGAGATCAGTTTCAGATCGTCCTCGGCGATGGTGCCCTGCGCGGCCAGCAGCTTCCAGTTCACCACGTTCTCCCAAAACCCGCGCCCGAACAGAATCAGCGGGATGCGCCGCATCCGCCGGGTCTGGATCAGGGTCAGGGCCTCGAACATCTCGTCGAGCGTGCCGAAGCCGCCCGGGAACACCGTCACTGCGCGGGCCCGCATCAGGAAGTGCATCTTGCGCAGCGCGAAATAATGGAAGTTGAAGCTCAGCTCCGGCGTCACGTAGGCGTTCGGCGCCTGCTCGTGCGGCAGAAGGATGTTCAGCCCGACCGAATGGCCGCCGGCCTGATGCGCGCCGAGGTTGCCCGCCTCCATCACGCCCGGGCCGCCGCCGGTGCAGACCACGAAATCGTGGCCGTAGGTCTGCAGGCTGCGTTCGGTCATGATCTGGGCGAACTTGCGCGCTTCCTCGTAGAAGTGCGACAGCTCGGCCAGCGCCGGTGTGCGGGCGGTCTCCTTGCGATCGGGCGAGGGGATGCGCGCACCGCCGAAGATCACCACGGTCGAGTTGATGCCGTGCTCGTCGAGGATCAGCTGCGGTTTCAGCAGCTCCATCTGCAGCCGCACCGGCCGCAGCTCGTCGCGCATCATGAAATCCTCGTCCAGGAAGGCGAGGCGATAGGCCGGCGAGCGGCTTTGCGGTGTGTCCGGGATGCGGTGCGAGGCGCGTGCGTCCTCGATCGAATCGCGGAAGGTATGGCTGGCTTTATGGTCTGTCATGAAGGCTCTGCTCATTGCGCCCGTGGCCTGCACTGACTATAGGCAGAACAGGCGAAAATACATCCGTAACAGTGTCAGCAGGAGGACACCATGTCGAACGCCGCACTCGAGGCAGCCATCGAGGCCGCCTGGGAGATCCGCGATACGCTCACCCCCGCATCGAAGGGTGAAGCGCGCGATGCCATCGAAGCCACGCTCGAGGCGCTCGACAAAGGGGACCTGCGCGTTGCCGAGAAACAGGCGGACGGCGCCTGGCACGTCAATCAGTGGGCGAAGAAGGCGGTGATCCTCGGCTTCCGGCTGAAGGACATGGAGCCGATGACCGGCGGCCCGCAGGATTCGACCTGGTGGGACAAGGTCGACACCAAGTTCAAGGGCTGGGGTGCGAACCAGTGGCGCAGCGCGGGCTTCCGTGCGGTGCCCGGCGCGATCGTGCGGCGCTCGGCGCATATCTCGAAGGGGGCGGTGCTGATGCCGTCCTTCGTCAACCTCGGCGCCTATGTCGGCGAGAACACGATGGTCGACACCTGGGTGACGGTCGGCTCCTGCGCGCAGGTCGGCTCGAACGTGCATCTGTCGGGCGGCGTGGGCCTCGGCGGCGTGCTGGAGCCGATGCAGGCCGGCCCGACGATCATCGAGGACAACTGCTTCATCGGCGCCCGGTCCGAGGTGGTCGAGGGCGTGATCGTGCGCGAGGGCTCGGTCCTCGGCATGGGCGTGTTCATCGGCCAGTCGACCAAGATCGTCGACCGCGAGACCGGCGAAGTGATGTATGGCGAAGTGCCGCCCTATTCGGTGGTCGTCGCCGGCACCATGCCGTCGAAGAACGGCGTGAACCTCTATTGCGCGGTCATCGTGAAGCGGGTCGACGCGAAGACCCGCTCGAAGACCGGCATCAACGAGCTGCTGCGCGACTGATCGCCGCCGCTGGCCCGGCCCCGTCGCGGGGGCCCGGCCGTTTCCTTTCGCCGGACCGGGGGCGCCTGCCCGGTCCGGCCCCCCCTCGCTCACTCGCCCAAGGGTGCCCGCCATGACCGACAGCCTTCCCGAGAACGACTCTCCCGAGCCGAAACCCGAACGGCGGCCGAAGAAGCCGAGCCGCCAGCAGGTTTATACCCTGCTGATCGAGGTCGGCCGCAAGAAGGGCGACGGTCTGCCCAAGGGCGCGACCGGCGCCGGCATCCTGTGCTTCGCCTCGGGCGTGGACGAGGCCGAGGCGGTGCGCGAAACCGTGGCGATCCTGAAGGAAGCCGACCTCGCCCCCCTCGACGTGACGGGCTACGGAACGCTCGCCGAGCGCGAGAAGCTCGGCGACGAGATCGACGCCGAGGAACGCGCCCTGATGCAGCGCGCGCTCGACGAGAATTCGGTGATCGTGGTGCAGATGACCCCGTTCTTCGGCGACGAGCGGAAAACCCGCTGAGGCGGGAAAAGCCGATTCCCGCGCCCCGATGCGACTGCTAGACTGCCGGTAACGAAAACATGAGCAGTCGAGGCCCCCATGCGGCGCGCAGTGAAGATCCTTTCTCCAACCCTTCTCGCGCTGGCCCTCGCGGCCTGTTCGAGCCCGGCCCAGCATTATCGCGGCCCGTCGGGCTCGGCCGCGCCCGACGCGATCCCGGCCGCCGATCCCGCGCATGAGGCGGGGATGGAGAACTGGCTGGTATCGTTCAAGCCGCGGGCGATGCAGGCGGGGATTTCCGATCGCACTTGGCAGCGCGCCACCGCGATCATCCGCTACAACCCGAAGGTGATCGAGCGCGACCGCTATCAGGCGGAGTTCACCAAGCCGATCTGGGAATACCTCGACAGCGCGGTGTCCGAGACCCGCATCGCCAACGGCCGGCAGGCGCTGCGCGACAACGCCGCCGCCCTCGCCGCGATCGAGGCGCAGTATGGCGTCGAGAAAGAGGTCGTCGTCGCCGTCTGGGGGATGGAGTCGAACTACGGCAAGAACCGCGGCAAGACGCTGATCCTGCCGGCGCTGGCGACGCTCTCCTATGACGGGCGGCGCGGTGCGTTCTTCCAGACCCAGTTCCTCGACGCGCTGCGCATCATTCAGGACGGCGATACCGACCCGATGCACCTGACCGGAAGCTGGGCGGGCGCGATGGGCCACACGCAGTTCATGCCCTCGTCCTTCCTGCAATATGCGGTCGATTTCAACGGCGACGGCCGGCGCGACATCTGGTCGGACGATCCGACGGATGCTCTGGCCTCGACCGCGGCCTATCTGGCGCGCTCGGGCTGGCGGAAGGGTCAGCCCTGGGGGGTCGAGGTCACTTTGCCGGCGAATTTCGACTACGGTCAGGCCGGAAAGAAGATCAAACGCTCGCCCGCCGACTGGGCGGCGATGGGCGTGCGCGCGGCGCAGGGCGGCACCGTGCCCGATTACGGCCCGGCCTCGATCCTGCTGCCGGCCGGGGCGAACGGCCCGGCGGTGATGATCTTCGGCAATTTCACCGCGATCTCGCGTTACAACGCCGCCGATTCCTATGTGATGGGCGTGGGGATGCTGTCCGACGCGCTGCGCGGCCGGCCCGGCCTCGTGCATCCCTGGCCGCGGGACGGCCGCGCGCTGACCATCGCCGAGAAGTCCGAGGCGCAGCGCCACCTGACCGCGCAGGGCTATGACACCCAGGGCACCGACGGCAAGGTCGGTCAGAACACCATTGACGCGCTGATCGACTGGCAGAAGGCCAGAGGCCATCGCCCGGATGGTTACCTGACGCTCAACATGCTGCAAAAACTGCGCGAGGGATGATGCCCCGTCTCGACACCGCCCTCGCGGCCATCGACGCTGCCAATGCCGCCGATCCGGGTGGCGAGGCCCTGCTGTACGGTCAGCGGATGAGCGCCGAGCTCGACCGGCTGTTCCCCGACGCGTCCGAGGCGCTGCGCCTCGCCGCCCGCGGCCAGCATATCGAGCGCTGGTTGCTGCCGCGCTCGGACTATCCCGAGGGGCGGACGGGCTATCTCGACTGGCGTCGCGAGCAGGGCCGCCGCCATGGCGAGCGCGTCGCGGATATCATGCGGGCCGCCGGTTATGACGAGGCCGAGGCCAGCCGCGCCGCGCAGATGCTGCGCAAGGAAGGGCTGAAGCGCGACGCCGAGGTGCAGGCACTGGAGGACGTGATCTGTTTCGTCTTCCTGCGCCATTACTTCGCGCCCTTCGCGCCGACCCGCCCGGCCGAGGAGCTGATGGGCATCGTCGCCAAGACCGCGCGCAAGATGTCGGCCGAGGGGAGGGCGCGGGCGCTGGCCGAATTCGACCTGCCCGAGCCCTTCGCCGCGCTGTTTCGCTGAGCCGGTTTCGCCGAAGCGAAGGGCCGCTCAGCGGCCCTTCGACAGCTGCACCGCCAGAATGCCGGCGGTGATGATCGCGACGCCCACCAGATCGAGCGGGCCGAGCTTTTCGCCCAACACGAGTGCGGCGATCGCCACGCCGAAGAACGGATTGAGGAAGTGGAACGTCGCGGCCTTGATCGCGCCGATCCGCCCGACCAGCCGGAACCACACCCAGGTCGCCAGCACGCCCGGAATCAACGTGGTGTAGATGAAGGCCCAGACCAGTTTCTGGCTCCACTCGATGGCGGACCAGTCCTCGGTGAAGGCCGAGACGACGATCAGGATCGCCGCGCCGACGAACATCTGCAGCCCGACGATCATCAGCACATTGCCGCCCGAGGCCGCGCCGCGCACCGACAGCGTGGCGATGGCCAGCGCCAGCGCCCCGCCGAAGCACAGCGCCACGCCCACCGGATCGACCCCGCCCGACAGCCGCGCCCCCATGATCAGCGCGACGCCCAGAACGCCCGCGATCAGCCCGGCGATCGCCAGCGGCCGGATCCGGTCGCGGAACACCGCCCAGCCCAGAAGCGCCACGATCAGTGGCATGGTCGAGGCGATGATCGAGGCGACCGAGGCCCCGACCCTCTGCATCGCGACGAAATTCAGACCGAGATACAGCGCGTTCTGGCACAGCCCGAAGATCAGCGTGGATTTCCACTGCGCCCGGCTCAGCCGCCAGGTCTGGCCCATCGCGGCGGCGATGCCGCAGCCGATCAGCCCCGAGAACAGGAACCGCAGCGACAGCGCCAGCAGCGGCGGCGCATCCACCACGATCATCCGCGCCGAGGTGAAGGCCGATGACCACATCAGGGCAAAGGCCAGCCCCATGCCGATAGCGCGCAGATCCATGTTCGTCCCTCGTTGGATGGCGCCCTCGGGGGGCGCGTTTGTCCGATCGGGGGCCGCCCGGGATCTGTGTCCCCCGGGATCTGTGTCCCGTTGTCGTCTGCGGCGGACCCGGAAATGAAGAAGGCCGCCAGCGGTTCCCCGGTTGGCGGCCTGAAATAGCACGGAAAGCGGACGCCGATCAGGCGTTCACGCTGTCCTTCAGAGCCTTGGCGATGGTGACCTTGACCTGCTTGTCGGCCGGCTTGGTCATGGTCGCGCCGGTGGCGGGGTTGCGGACCTGGCGCTCGGGGCGCTCCTTGCACGAAACCTTGCCGATGCCCGGCAGGGTGACGGCGCCGCCGGCGGCGACTTCCTTGGTGACGACAGCGCTGATCGCTTCGAGCGCGGCGTTCGCGGTCTTCTTGTCCGCGCCCATCGCCTCGGCGATCGCAGCAACGAGCTCGGTCTTCGTCATCGGTTTCGACATTTTCAGTCCTCTCATGTGCCCCGGTGGCCCGGGGTCATTCCATCCGCGCGTGGCGGGTTTTCAACCCGCCCTCTAACACACGCTTTTTTTCAGCATGGCAAGAGCTTTCGCGCGGCTTTGCGGCTTTTCGCCGTCAGAGGAAGGCGGCCTCGTCGAAGCTGCGCAACTTGCGGCTGTGGATGCGTTCGAGCGGCATCGCGCGCAGCTTCTCCATCGCCCGCACGCCGATCTGCAGATGGCTCGCGACCTGGGTGCGGTAGAATTCCGTCGCCATGCCGGGCAGCTTCAGTTCGCCGTGCAAAGGCTTGTCCGACACGCACAGCAGTGTCCCGTAAGGCACGCGGAAGCGGAACCCGTTTGCCGCGATGGTCGCGCTTTCCATGTCGAGGCCGACCGCGCGCGACAGGCTGAGCCGGTGCACCGGGCCGGACTGATCGCGCAGCTCCCAGTTGCGGTTGGCGATGGTGGCGACGGTGCCGGTGCGCATGATCCGCTTCAGCTCGTAACCCTCCAGACGGGTGACCTCGGCCACCGCGTCCTGAAGCGCCACCTGCACCTCGGCGAGCGCCGGGATCGGCACCCAGACCGGCAGATCGTCGTCGAGAACCCCGTCCTCGCGCAGATAGGCATGGGCCAGCACGAAATCGCCGAGCCGCTGCGAATTGCGCAGGCCCGCGCAATGGCCGACCATCAGCCAGGCATGGGGGCGCAGCACCGCGATATGGTCGGTCGCGGTCTTGGCGTTCGACGGGCCGATGCCGATGTTGACCAGCGTGATGCCGTTCCCGTCGGGCCGCTTCAGGTGATAGGTCGGCATCTGCGGCATCTTCGCCGGGGCCATCAGCGCCTCGTCGGGCGAGAAGATCTCGTGATTGCCGGGGCCGGTGAAGCTCGTGTAGCCCGAGGCGGGATCGGCCAGCATCTGGCGCGCGACCTTCTCGAACTCCTCGACGTAGAACTGATAGTTGGTGAACAGCACGTAGTTCTGGAACTGCTCGGCCGCGGTCGCGGTGTAATGGCTGAGCCGGGCGAGCGAGTAATCCACCCGCTGCGCGGTGAACGGCGCCAGATGGCCCGAGCCGTCCGGGTTCGGCCCGGCGGTGCCGTTCACGATATCGTCGTTCATCGACGACAGATCCGGCACGTCGAACACGTCGCGCAGGCTGAAATCGAGAACGCCCTCCTGCGGGATCACCACGCCGTGGCGCGAGGCGACGGCGAAATGCACCGGGATCGGTGTCGCCGAGGGGCCGACCGTCACGCCGATGTCGTGGTTCTTCATCAGCAGGCCGATCTGCTCGGTCAGGTAATTGCGGAACAGATCGGGGCGGGTGATCGTCGCGACATAGGTGCCGGGCACGGCGACATGGCCGAAGCTCAGCCGCGAATCGCCCTTGAGATACGAGGTCACGGCGATCCGCACCTCGGGGTAGAAGGCGCGGAAGCGCCGCCCGGCCCGGCCGGTGTTCAGCACGTCGTTGAAGCGCTCGAGCAGGAAATCCGTCGCCTGGGCATACAGCTCTTCCAGACGGGCGACGGCGGCCTCGGCGGTGGTGAAAAGTTCGGGGGCGGGGGTCTCGGGGGTCAGAAAACTCAGCGGTGCAGTCATTCGAAAAGGTCCGTGATCTCGAAACGGGTGACGTCGACGATGCCGAGGTCCGAAATCCGGATCTCGGGGATCACCACCAGCGCCAGAAGCGAGTGTTGCATATAGGCATTGTTCAGCGTGCAGCCGCATTCGGCCATCGCGGCGACCATGCGATCGGCGCGCGCGGCCACGGTTTCGGCCGGATCGTCCGACATCAGCCCGGCGATCGGCAGCGGCACCGAGGCAAGCTCCGCCCCGTCCTTCCACACGGTGATGCCGCCGCCCATCTCGCCCAGACGGTTGGCGACGGCGGCCATCATCTCGCGGTCGGTGCCGACGACGATCATGTGATGGCTGTCATGGGCGACGGTCGAGCCCATCGCCATCCGCCCCTTGTAGCCGAAGCCCGAGACGAAGCCGTTCACCACGCCGCCGGTGCCGCGGTGGCGCTCGACCAGCGCGATCTGCGCCAGATCGCGGGCGGGGTCGGCCTCGACCTTGCCGTCGGTCACCGCCATCTCGGCGGTCAGCGCCTTGGTGGGGGCCTGATTCTCGATCACGCCGATCACCCGCGCGGTGACGGTGTTCGCCCCTTCAGGTGCGCCGATCGCGAAGTCCCCGGCCGCCAGACGCTTGCCCAGATGCACGGTGTCGCGCGCCGAGCGCGGCCAGTCGTAATGCGGGCAGTCGACCAGACGCTTGCCGTCCTTCGCCACGGTCACGCCGCGGGCGATCACCTGCTCGACGGGCAGCGTCACCAGATCCGAGGACAGGATCACATCCGCCCGCCGGCCCGGCGCGATGGAGCCGAGCTCGCGCTCCAGCCCGAAATGCGTCGCGGTGTTCACCGTGCACATCTGCAACGCCACGAGCGGCGGGCAGCCGCAGGACACCGCATGGCGATAGACGCGGTTCATGTGCCCCTCGGCCACCAGCGTGCCCGAGTGGCTGTCGTCGGTGCACAGGATGAAGTTGCGCGGATCGAGGCCCTTCTCGGTTACCGCGGTGATCTGCGTCTTGACGTCATACCACGCGGACCCCAGCCGCATCATCGAGCGCATCCCGTTCCGGACCCGCGCGATGGCGTCTTCCTCGCGCGTGCCCTCGTGATCGTCGGCGGGCCCCCCCGCCAGATAGGCGCGGAACGGCGCGCCCTTGTCGGGGCTGGCGTAATGGCCGCCCACGGTCTTGCGTGCGTTTTGCGTCGCGGCGATCTCGGCCAGCATCTTCGGGTCGGCGGCGATCACGCCCGGGAAGTTCATCATTTCGCCCAGCCCGACGATGCCGGGCCAGGTCATCGCCTCGGCGACGTCGGCGGCCGAGATTTCGAAGCCCGTGGTCTCCAGCCCCGGTGCCGAGGGGGCGCAGCTCGGCATCTGGGTGAAGATGCTCACGGGCTGCATCAGCGCCTCGTCATGCATCATCCGCACGCCTTCGAGGCCGAGGACATTGGCGATCTCGTGCGGGTCGGTGAACATCGCGGTGGTGCCGTGCGGGATGACGGCGGCGGCGAATTCCGCGGGCGTCAGCATCCCGGATTCGATGTGCATATGGCCGTCGATCAGGCCGGGCAGCATGTAGCGCCCGTTCGCCTCGATCACCTCGGTGTCGGGGCCGATGGCGGCGCTCAGATCCGGCGCGATGGCGGCGAAACGACCTTCGGCGATGGCGATGTCATAGCCGTCCAGCACCTCGCGCGACTGGACGTTGACCCATCTGCCCTGCCGGATCACGGTGTCGGCGGGCGCCCGGCCCGCGGCGACGGCGATCAGACGCGGCGCGGCCTCGGGCCATGATTTCAGCGTGTTGTTCTGTTCCATGTCTCAGACTGGCACTCATGCGGCAGGCTGGCAAGTGACGTTGTGATGAAGCCGGGCGCGCGCTATCGTCGGGGCATGGAACCCGTCGCATCGCCCCCCCGCCGTCCCCGGATCTCGATCACCTATTGCACCGGCTGCAACTGGTTGCTGCGCGCCGGCTGGATGGCGCAGGAGCTGTTGCAGACCTTCGGCGAGGAGCTGGCCGAGGTCGCCCTGATCCCCGGTTACGGCGGCATCTACGAGATCCGCCTCGACGAGGAATTGCTGTGGGAGCGCAAGCGCGACGGCGGTTTCCCCGACGCGAAGGAAATCAAGAAGCGCATCCGCGACCGCATCGACCCCGAGCGCGATCTGGGCCATATCGACCGCGTGACGGGGCCCGCGTCATGAACACGCTGCTGTCGGTCGGTCATGGCTATTCGGCGCAGGCGCTGGCGCGGCGGCTGTTGCCCGCGGGCTGGCGCATCGTCGCGACCACCCGGTCCGAAGAAAAGGCGCGCGCGCTTGCCGCGACCGGGGTGGAGCCGGTGGTCTGGCAGGGCGGCGCGCTGCCTCTGTCCGGTGTGACGCATCTGCTCAGCTCCGTCGCGCCCGACGCCGCGGGCGATCCCGTGCTGCGCGACAACCGCGAGGCGATCGCCGCGGCGGGGCTGTCGTGGATCGGCTATCTCTCGACCACCGCGGTCTATGGCGATCATGCGGGCGGCTGGGTGGACGAGGACACCCCGCCCGCGCCCGCGATGCCGCGCGCGATCTGGCGCGCGAAGGCCGAGGCCGAATGGTCCCCGCTTTCCGCGCATGTATTCCGTCTGGCCGGGATCTACGGGCCGGGCCGCGGCCCGTTCGAGAAGCTGCGCGCCGGCACCGCGCGGCGTATCGTGAAACCGGGTCAGTTGTTCTCGCGCATCCATGTCGAGGACATCGCGCAGGTTCTGGCGGCCTCGATGGCGCGGCCGGATCCGGGCCGGGTCTACAACGTCTGCGATGACGAGGCTGCGCCGGCCGATGAGGTTCTGGCCTGTGCCGCGGCGCTTTCCGGCCTGCCGCTGCCGCCCGCCGAACCCTACGATCCGGCGACGATGACCGCGATGGCCGCAAGCTTCTATTCCGAGAGCCGCCGCGTTCGCAACGACCGGATCAAGACCGAACTCGGCGTCCGGCTGCTTTATCCGACCTATCGCGAGGGGCTGGCGGCGCTGCTTCAGGCCAGCTGATAGGCGCCGGGGCGGTCCTCGCGCACCGGCAGGTGAACCACCGCCGAGAACGCGCCCACTGCCACGCCGACCCACCACACCGCGGAATAGCTGCCATACATGTCATAGAACTTGCCGCCCAGCCACACGCCGAGGAACGCCCCGATCTGGTGGCTGAGGAAGACGAAGCCATAGAGCGTGCCCATGTAGCGGATGCCGTAGAGCTCGGCCACGAGGCCAGAGGTCAGCGGCACGGTGGCCAGCCACAGCGCCCCCATCACGAAGGAGAACACCAGCACGCTCGCCGGCGTGATCGGCAGCAGGATGAACGCAGCCGCAGCCACGGTGCGTGCGGTATAGACCCCGGCGAGCAGGTATTTCTTGCGCCACCGCGTGCCCGCCCAGCCCGCGGTGATCGTGCCGAGGATATTCGCCAGCCCGATCAGCGCGATCGACGCCGCGCCGAGCGCCGATTGCGTGGTGATGCCGAGCGAGGCCAGCAGGCTGCCCGCCGGAATGGCCGAACACATCTCGGTCACCATCGCGGGGAAATGCGCGGTGATGAAGCCAAGCTGATAGCCGCAGGAGAAGAAGCCGAGGAAGATCAGCGTATAGCTCGGATCGCGGAAGGCGCGGGCGACGACGGCGGTCATCGGCTCGGCGGCCGCCTGGCCGGCGTTGCGGGCGGGGGCGCGCAGCATCGGCAGCGCGGCCAGCGCCGCGAGCACCAGCACCGCGAAGATCATGAACACCGATTGCCACGGCATGTAGGCCAGAAGCACCTCGGCGAGGGGGGCGCCGATCACCTGCCCGGCGGACCCCGCCGCCGTCGCGATGCCGAGCGACAGCGAGCGGTTCTTGTCCGAACTCGCCCGCCCGACCACCGCGAGGATCACGCCGAAGCCGGTTCCCGCGATGCCGAAGCCGACGAAGACCTCCAGCAGGTCATGCTGCCAGGGCTGCGTGGCGAAAGACGACAGCACCAGTCCGAGCGCATACATCAGCGCGCCGAGCACGATGGCCTTGCGGTCGCCGAACTTCTCGGCGATGGCGCCGAAGATCGGCTGGCCGATGCCCCAGGCGAGGTTCTGGATCGCGATGGCGAGGCTGAACTCGGCCCGCGGCCAGTGGAATTCCTGCGCGATGGGGATCTGGAACACCCCGAAGGAGGCGCGCACGGCAAAGCCGATCAGCAAGATGACAGAGCCGCCGATCAGGACGGGGGTGAGAATGCGAGCCGACATCGGAACCTCCTTGGGGTTCCCAAGTGTCACCCAAAGGCGGCATCGGTCAATCGCGCAATTGTGTGCCTTACAAGCCCATTTTCGCGGCTGCGGCGCGGCCGGCCAGACGCCCGGTAGCGAGGCAGCCCGAGATCAGATAACCGCCCGTCGGCGCCTCCCAGTCGAGCATTTCGCCCGCGGCGAAGATGCCGGGCAGGGCGGTGAGCTCCAGATCCTCGCTCAGCGCCGTTTGGGTAATGCCTCCCGCGGCGGAGATCGCCTCGGCCAGCGGCCGCGGCGCGCCCAAGGGCACCGGCAGCGCCTTGATCCGCCGTGCCAGCGCCTCGGCCCCCGCGGGCAGCGGCCGGCCCCATTCTTTCACCAGCGCCAGCCGCACCGGATCGAGGCGCAGCGCCTTCCGCAGCCGGTTCGACTGGCTTTCGCGCGGCGAGATCCGGCCGATCTTGTGCGCCACCGCCTCGATCGACAGATCGGGCACGAGGTCGAGCGCGAGCGGACTGCCGTCGCGCAGCTCGGCCGAGACGGCATAGATCCCGCCGCCTTCGAGACCGCGCTCCGAGATCACGAATTCGCCGCGCGTCCGCCGCGTCGCGGTGACCAGCGCCACGCCCTTCACCGGCTGGCCGAAGAAGGGCGTCATATGCGCCGACCAGTCGATGGAAAAGCCCATGTTCGCCGGGCGGAACGGTGCGATTTCAACGCCTTCGGCGGTGAGCATCGGCACCCATGCCGCGTCCGAGCCAAGCCGCGGCCAGCTTGCCCCGCCAAGTGCCAGAACAGTGACCTCAGGGGTGAGCGTGACCGCGCCTTCGGGGGTATCGAACAGGAATTGCCGCCCCTTGCGCAGCCCGGTCCAGCGCCAGCGGGTGCGGATTCCGACGCCCGCCTCGCTCAGCCGGGCGATCCAGGCGCGCAGCATCGGCGAGGCCTTCATCTCGCGCGGGAAGACCCGGCCGGTGGTGCCGGTGAACAGCTCGACCCCGAGGGCGCGGGCGAAGTCCATCACCTCGGCCGGGCCGAAATCCGCGACGGCGCGGGCGACGACCGGGCCGGTGAAACGGGCGCGATAGGCGTCCATGCCTTCGTCACGGGTCAGGTTCAGCCCGGATTTTCCGGCCATCAGGAACTTGCGGGCAAGGGTCGGTTTCGCCTCGGCGAGAATCACCTTGTGGCCGGCGCGAGCGATTTCGCCCGCGGCCATCAGGCCCGCCGGACCGCCGCCGATGACCAGTGCGACCCCGCCCGCCATCAGTGCCGCGCCATCATGGTGATGCGCAGCAGCGCGCGTTCGAGAAGCGCCTCCTGCGGTGCCTTGGACGACGAGCGCAGCGTCAGATCGGTTTCGATCAGATGCTTCAGCGCGTCTTCGAGCCGGAACATCCCCCATTTCTGCGCCTGCGCCTGCATCTTGTCGCGGCGCGGCCCGAACACCGGCGGGCGCAGCTTGCCGATGCCCGCCCCCGGGCCGCCCGGGTCCGAGGCCACGCTGTGCAACGCCTTGAAATGACGCATCATCGTGATCGCGATGGTGACGGGCAGGATGCCTTGCCCCTCGATCCGGCGCATCATCGGTCCGAGCTCCTGCGCGCGGCCCTCGGCCACCACGGCGAGCAGATCGTCGAGGTCGGCCTCGATGGTGGCGGGGGCGTTCGCGGCAATCTCGGCCGGGGTGAGGGGCGAGGGGTCGTTCCACTTGTAAAGCGCGATCTTCTCGACCGTGCGGCGGAAATCGCCCGGGTCGAGCGCCCGCGACAGCGCCAGAAGGTCAGTCATCGCATCGGGCGAGAGCTGGCGCAGACCGGCGGCCTTGAGGATATCCTCGACCTCCTCGCGGCTTGGCGGGTCGTCGTAGATGCCGATCGAGACGGCGCTGCCGCTCCCCTCGAACAGCTTGCGCAGCGCCGATTTCGCGGTGAGGTTCCCGGCCGTGATGACCATATGCGCATCGCCCGGACGCCAGTCAGACAGCGCTGCGGTGCAGGCGGGCGCGGCGGTGTCGGTCGCATCCTCGACCAGCACGACCCGCTGACCGGGAAAGAACCCGACCGCCTTCATCGCGTCGAGCAGGGCCGCCCCATCCTTGCGCAGATCCGAACCGGGGATGCGGGTCAGGCGCATCTCTTCCTCGCCCTTCGGGCCGAGAAGGGCCGCCACCGCCTCTTGCCGGCGCAGCGCCACACGCATCGCATCGGCGCCGAAGATCAGCAGTGCCGCCCGCGCCGGATCGGGGCGCGAGAAATACCGGCTGGCGGCGATGCCCGTCAGCTTCATTGCGGCAAGGTGCTGGCCTGCGCGGTCAGCCGGGTCACCAGATTGTCCGCGAGAATCGCCATCAGGCGGCGGTGCGCGTCTTCCTCGGCCGCGTCGGAGGCGACGACCGTCCCCGAGGCCGACCACGAGGTGAACCCCGCTACCCGACCGGCCAGCAGCACGGCGTTGGTTCCGCCATCGCGCAGCACGTAATCGCAATTGCCGGTCAGCGAATAGCGGGTGGTGGCGTTGGTGGGCGAAACCGCCTCGCCGAGCGAATCGGTGGTGATCGTGTAACCGAGCCTGTAGCGCGGCACCGAGACCGGATCGAGCCGCTCGCTGATGCGGCGGGTGAAGTAGAAGTCGTCGCGGGTCTTCGGGTCGTCCGGCCGGACATGGCCCATCAGGCGGGTTCCGCCGCCTTCGGGTCCGTAAACCGGCGTGAACCCGCAGCCCGCGAGCACCGCCCCGCCGAGGCTGAGCCCGGCGAGACGAAGGAAGGTTCTGCGATCAGATGACGACATTGACGATGCGCCCCGGCACGACGATGAGCTTCTTGGGCTGGCCGCCGGCCAGCGCCTTGATGACAGCTTCGTCTGCCAGAACGATCTTTTCAACCTCGTTCGCAGGCATGGTTTTCGGCACGGTAACCTCGCCGCGCTTCTTGCCGTTGATCTGGATCGGCAGCGTGACCTCGTCCTCGACCAGAAGCGCCGGGTCCGCCTTGGGCCAGGGCGCGGTGACGACGAAGCCCTCGCCGCCCATCAGACGCCAGATGTCTTCGGCGAGATGCGGCACCAGGGGCCCCATCAGCTGCGCGGCGATCTGCATCGCCTGCCGCTTCACCGCGTTCGAGGCCTGCGACTTCGCGAAGGCATTCGCCAGACCGTAGAGCGTCGCCACCGCCTTGTTGAAGGCAAAGCCCTCGATCGCGCGGGTTACGTCGTCGATGGCCTTGTGAACGGTCTTCAGCAGGGCCTTGTCTTCGGCCGGGTTCCCGGCGTCGGGGGCACCCTCGGCGATTTCCTGCGCGATGCGCCAGACGCGGGCGAGGAACTTCGAGGTCGCCTCGGCGCCCGCGGCGGTCCATTCCACGTCACGCTCGGGCGGGCTGTCGGACATCACGAAGAACCGCGCGGTGTCGGCGCCGAACGAACCGATGATGTTCATCGGATCGACCACGTTCTTCTTCGACTTCGACATCTTGGCCGAGGGGATGATCTCGACCGCCTCGCCGGTGGCCTTGAGGACGCCGTTCTCGACCTCCTCGGGCAGGTGATAGACCGGCCGGCCGTTGGCGTCGGTGGTCTTGTAGATCTCGTGGGTCACCATGCCTTGGGTGAACAGCGCCTTGAACGGCTCTTTCGCCTTCTCGGGCAGATGGCCGGTCTTGACCATCGCACGGGCGAAGAAACGCGAATACAGCAGGTGCAGAATCGCGTGCTCGATGCCGCCGATATACTGATCGACGTCCATCCAGTAGGCCGCATCCTCGGCCACCGTCGGGGTCTTGGCGTGAGGGTTGGTGAAGCGCGCGTAATACCACGACGAATCGACGAAAGTGTCCATCGTGTCGGTCTCGCGCCGGGCGGGGGCGCCGCAGCACGGGCAGGTGGTCTGCGACCAGCTCGGATGGCGCAGCAGCGGGTTGCCCGGACGGTCGAAGGACACGTCATCGGGCAGCAGCACGGGAAGGTTCTCCTTCTTCTCCGGCACGACGCCGCATTTCTCGCAATAGACCACCGGGATCGGGCAGCCCCAGTAGCGCTGACGCGACAGGCCCCAGTCGCGCAGGCGGTAGTTGGTCACGCCCTTGCCGAAGCCCTTCGCCTCGGCGAAGGCGATGGCGGCCTTGATCGCGTCTTCGCCGGTCTGCACCTCTTCGCCGGCGAAGCCCTTGAGGTAGCGCACCTTCTCGGACTTCAGCGGAACGAATTCGCCGGTCGGCGCCTCGCCCTCGACGGGGGCGAAGACCGGGGTGATGGTGAGGCCGTATTTCGTCGCGAACTCGTGGTCGCGCGCGTCATGCGCCGGGCAGCCGAAGATCGCGCCGGTGCCGTAATCCATCAGGATGAAGTTGGCGATCCAGACCGGCAGCTCCCAGTCGGGGTTCAGCGGGTGGCGCACCCGGATGCCGGTGTCGCGGCCGAGCTTCTCGCCGGTCTCGATGGCCTCTTCGGTGGTGCCGCCCTTGCGCGCCTCGGCGATGAAGGCGGCGAGGTCGGGGTCGGTCTTCTCCAGCGCCTTGGCGATCGGGTGATCGGGCGAGATGCCGACGAAGCTCGCGCCCATCAGCGTGTCGGGGCGGGTGGTGTAGCACTCGATCTTGTCGAAGCCCTCGGGAGCGTTGACGGTCTCGAAGGCGAATTGCAGACCCTGCGAGCGGCCGATCCAGTTCGCCTGCATCAGGCGCACCTTCTCGGGCCAGTGCTCAAGCCCGTCGAGCGCGTCGAGCAGTTCTCCCGCGTAATCCGAGATCTTGAAGAACCACTGGGTGAGTTCCTTGCGCTCGACCGCCGCGCCCGAGCGCCAGCCCTTGCCGTCGATCACCTGCTCGTTCGCCAGAACCGTCATGTCGACCGGGTCCCAGTTCACCACCGCGTTCTTGCGGTAGACGAGGCCCGCTTTCAGCATGTCGAGGAACATCGCCTGTTGCTGGCCGTAATATTCCGGGTCGCAGGTGGCGAATTCGCGGCTCCAGTCGATCGACAGGCCGAGCGGCTTCATCTGGCCGCGCATGTCGGCGATGTTGCCATAGGTCCAGGTCTTCGGGTGGCCGCCACGCTCCATCGCGGCATTCTCGGCCGGCATACCGAAGGCGTCCCAGCCCATCGGATGCAGCACGCTGAAGCCTTGCGCCATCTTGTAGCGCGCCACCACGTCGCCCATCGTGTAGTTGCGCACATGGCCCATGTGGATGCGCCCCGAGGGATAGGGGAACATCTCGAGGACGTAATATTTCGGCTTCGACGGATCGCGCCGGGCGGTGAAGACGCCGGCCTCGTTCCAGGCGGTCTGCCAGTTCTGTTCGGTCTTGGACGGCTCGTATGGCGTCATCTCGGCCCCTCATTCCTGATCCGTGCGGTCCGGTCCGTGCGGATTTTCAGGGGGCTTGCTACACCGCAAGGGGGCCGCAGGTCCAGAGAGGGCACGGCCCGGACCGTCAAAAAGCGGTGTCGCGGCCTGTCGGGACGGGGCGGAAAAGGAAACGCGCGCCGGTGGGCGCGCGTCGGGAAGGATCAGAGCTTCGAGTCGGCGACGCGCAGCTGCCGTGCCCGGGTGAGGATCGCATCCTCGACCGCCCGAACCGTATCGGGCGAGACCGCGCCGCCCTTGCTTTCGAGCGCCACCCGCAGGCTGCGCGCATCGAGCGCCGGGTCCGAGATGTAGATCGTCGCGCGATAGGCGCGCCCGCCGCCGGGCGGGGTGCCGTAGCCGGTGACGATCACGCCCGAGAACGGATCGACCGACTGGATCGGCAGAAAATCGAGAACCTGCAGCGAGGCGTTCCACAGATACTTGTTCACGCCGATCTGCACATTCGGATCCGAGCGATTCGAGAACAGGCTCCAGACCGTCTTCGACTTGTCGGTGACGACTTCGCGATCCTGCTGGCGCTCGGTCATCTTGGTGGTCTGGGTGCTCGGGTTCGAGGTCGGATAGGCATTGCCCGAGTCGCTGACCGGCTGCTGCGTCTGGGTGCCGCCGCCGCAGGCCGCGAGACCGAGCAGGGTGCAGACGGCGATTCCAGCGGTCGAGAGATGTCGGATCGTCATCAGGAATTCATCCCCGGGCTTGGACCTTTGTTGCTGCCAGTCTCTATCCGAACGGGGGCGATGCGACAAGGCATTTCCCCGTGCGCGGTCCTTGCCTGTGCCGCGCCGGCAGGCGTATCGGCGCAAAGCGGCGCATCGGCCGGGCGGGCCGCCGGGAAAAGCCGGACCTCGCCGTGGGGAGCGTCCGCGGGCGTGCGTGCGGGCCCTAGTATAAGCGGTGCTCCGAGCTGAACTTCACTGTGGCAACTCTGCACCACCCGGGGGGGCAAATGTTCGTCAACCGCTTCGTCTCGTTGCAATGAGGGGCCTCAGACGCGAAGTATCTGGGCATACCCAAGCCGGATTCTCCGGAGTGGGGTTCCTTAGAGAAAATGAGGGAAAACACTATGAAGAAGGTTCTCTTCGCGACGACCGCTCTGGTGCTCTCGGCTGGCTTCGCTTCGGCTGATATCGCGCTCTCGGGCTATGGCCGTTTCGGCCTGTCGTACAACTCGGGTAACGACGGTTCGACCTCGAAGACCTGGATGGAACAGCGCCTGCGCCTGAACATCAAGGCCTCGACCCAGACCGACGGCGGCATCGAATTCGGCGCCAAGGCTCGTATCCAGTACGACGACGGCATGGACAGCGCTGGTGTCAACCCGGCCCAGTTCTACTTCTCGTACGAAGGTGCCAAGGTTGAAGTCGGCAACGTCGACACCGCGGCCGACAACGACACCGCCGGCGTCTTCTACGGCACCGAGCTGGGTCTGACCGCGACCGGTTACGGCGACGCTCGTTCGGACTTCTACGCTTACGAGTCGAAGTCGTACAACGGTTCGCGTTCGGGCGTCTACGGTTCGTACACGATCGACGGCATCACGGCTGAAGCTTCGTACATCGACCCGAACCAGTACGGCGACAACGGCGTTGGCGTGAAGTCTGAAAAGCAGCTCGTCCTGACCTACGCTTCGGGCCCGATCACCGTCGCTGCCGGTGGCATCCTCGACGGCGCTGGCATTGCCGACAACACCCTGTGGTATGCCGGTGCGATCTATGAGTTCACCGACCAGTTCAAGGCCGGCCTGACCTACATCGACGAAGGCAAGACCGCTGCTGGCGACGACCTCGGCAAGACCGTGTCGCTCTACGGCACCTACACCACCGGCCCGGTTGCGGTTCAGGCTTACGTCGCGAACGCCAGCAGCTACGACGTTCCGGACTACGAGAAGAACACCGTGTTCGGTCTCGGCGGTTCGTACGACCTGGGCGGCGGCACCAGCCTGCTGGCCGGCGTGCACCGCAACTACGACGACAACACCTACGGCGACTTCGGTGTGAAGTTCAAGTTCTGATCCTTCCGGATCTGAACGGAGAGAGCGGGCCTCGTGCCCGCTCTTTTCTTTTGGGCGAAGGCTTTTCTTTCAGGCGCTGCCGTGGTTTCCAGAGGGCCGGCAAAGCCCGCAGGAGGATGCGAGATGGGACTTGACGACATCACCCGCAAGATCGCCGCGGCAGAGGCGGCCGCCGGCCGCGCGCCCGGTTCGGTGCAGCTGATCGCGGTGTCCAAGGTCCAGCCGGCCGAACGGGTCGAGGCGGTGCTGCGCGCCGGCCACCGGCTGTTCGGCGAGAATTACGTGCAGGAATCGGCCGCGAAATGGCCTGCCTGGCGTGCCGAATTTCCCGGCGTCGCGGTCCATATGATCGGGCCGTTGCAGACCAACAAGGCGAAGCAGGCGGTCGAGCTGTTCGAGGCGATCCATTCCGTCGACCGCCCGTCGCTGGCGACGAAACTTGCTTCGCTCGCGCAGGTGCGCGGCCGCTCTCCCGAGGTGTTCATCCAGGTCAATACCGGCGCCGAGCCGCAGAAGGCCGGCATCCTGCCCGAGGGCGTCGATGCCTTCGTGGCCGAGGTCCGGGCGCTCGATCTGCCGCTGGTCGGGCTGATGTGCATCCCGCCCGAGGGCGAGGATCCGGCGCCGCATTTCGCCATGCTGGCCGGAATGGCGGCGCGCAACGGGCTGTCGGGCCTGTCGATGGGCATGAGCTCGGATTTCGAGGCGGCGATCGCCGCGGGCGCCACGCATGTGCGCGTCGGCTCGGCGATCTTCGGGGCGCGCGACTACTCGGCCCGGCACTGACCCGGCAATACCGCAAACCGGGGCCGGGCTCCGCTTACAGCAGATGCCCGGATTTCGCGGCCTTGGTCGCCAGATAGGCGGCGTTCAGCGGGTTCTTCCCGACTTTCAGCGGCACGCGCTCGACCACCTCGATGCCGTGGCTTTCGAGCATCTTCACCTTCTTCGGGTTGTTGGTCAGCAGCCGCACCCGCGAGATCCCCATCCGCCGCAGCAGCGCTGCGCCGATGCGGAAATCGCGCTCGTCATCCTCGAAGCCCAGACGATGGTTCGCCTCGACGGTGTCAAACCCCTGATCCTGCAGCGAATAGGCGCGCATCTTGTTGGCAAGCCCGATGCCGCGCCCTTCCTGGTTGAGATACAGCAGCACCCCCGCGCCAGCGCTGTTCATGTGTTCGAGCGCGGCATGAAGCTGCGGCCCGCAATCGCATTTGAGCGAGCCGAGCACATCGCCGGTGAAGCAGGCCGAATGCAGCCGGGTCAGCACCGGCTCGCCCCGGTCGGGGGAACCGACTTCGACGGCGTAATGCTCCTCGCCGCCGTCTTCGGGGCGGAACACGTGCAGCCGGCCGTTATGCGCAAGGCTCATCGGCACCCGCGCCGCCGAGACCGGATCGAGCACGGTTTCCATCGCCAAGAGACGCTCGACCTCGGCGGCATCGAGGCAGGTCAGGCTGTCGGGCACGTCACCCGGTGCCTCGACGATCAGCACCGCGGGCAAAAGCTGCGCCGATTTGGTCAGCGCGATGGCCGAGCGGGCGATGGCCGCGTCGCCGCCGCGCTGGCTGCTCAGCGGGCCCTTCATCGGCGTCATCAGATCGTCCGCCGGATCGGCAAGCGCCTTCAACCAGCCGAGATCGGCGCCCGCGGGCACCTCGATCCGGGCGAGGTCGCCGTCATAGACCCGCGCTTTCAGCGTCTCGGCCCGCCACGAGGTCAACCCGAGCGTCAGCGGCCCGAGGCTCGCCATCGCGGCGAGACGTTCGGGCGTCAGCGTCTCGACCGCGGCGACGATCGCATGGTGCGACAGGACGACCGGCAGACCGATTCGCAGGTCTGCACGGGCGCGGTTCAACCGCTCGAGCGCGGTGGGGCCAAGAAGCGAGGGCGTCATCATGGTCCAGATGTAGCCTTGTCCGAAACAAATTGAAACATCCGGCCCCTGTGCGACACGTCCGCGTGAGAAAGATTTCACCTCCCTTGTGCGGAACGTGATCGGGCCTCAGCTTCTGCCCAGGACACCGAAACAGATGGGAGCCCGAGAGAGATGGCTGGACTGAAGAAGATCCTTCTGGTGGATGACGACGAGGACCTGCGCGAGGCGCTGGCCGAGCAGCTTGTCGCGACCGAGGATTTCGAGGTGGTCGAGGCCGGTTCCGGAGCGGAAGCGGTGGAAACGGCGAAAACGGCGCTGTTCGATATCGTGGTGCTCGACGTCGGACTGCCCGATACAGACGGGCGCGAGCTGTGCAAGAAGCTGCGCAAGCAGGGCGTGAAATGCCCGATCGTCATGCTGACCGGGCATGACACCGATGCGGACACGATCCTCGGGCTCGATTCGGGCGCGAACGACTACATCACCAAGCCGTTCAAGTTCCCGGTGCTGCTGGCCCGGCTGCGGGCGCAGCTGCGCACGCATGAACAGTCGGAAGACGCGGTGTTTCAGCTCGGGCCGTATACGTTCAAGCCGGCGATGAAGATGCTGATCGACGCCAAGGATCACAAGATCCGGCTGACCGAGAAGGAAACCAACATTCTGAAGTTCCTCTATCGGGCGACGGATGGGGTGGTGGCGCGCGACGTGCTGCTGCACGAGGTCTGGGGCTACAACGCAGGCGTCACGACTCATACGCTGGAGACCCATATCTATCGCCTGCGCCAGAAGATCGAGGTCGATCCGGCGAATGCGCGGCTTCTGGTGACGGAATCGGGCGGCTATCGGCTGGTTGCCTGAAGCTATCGGGGGAGCGGGCTGTGCCCCGCTGATAGGCTAAAGAGAGGGGGCTCTGCCCCCTCGGGCCTGCGGCCCTCACCCCCGGGATATTTGTCGCGAATCGAAAGGGGCGCCGGCGGGTGCCCCTTTTCGTTTGAGCCTCAGGTGCCCGAGAGCATCCGTGAAATCCGCAGCGCGTAGCGGTCGGTCATGCCGGAGGTGAAATCGGCGAGCGCGTGGAGCGCCTCGTAGGGCGAGGCGACGGCGCGCAGGTCGAGGTTCAGCGCCCGCACCAGATGGTCGGCGCGCTTGCCGAGGGCGTCGCGCTGCCACTTCTTGCGGGCGAGATCCTCGTAGACCGGGAGGATGCCGGTCATCACGTTTTCGATCACCCGGCGACCGGAGACTTCGAGCTCGATCTTGCGTTGCGCGGTGAAGATGCTGTCGCGCGCGAGGGTGCCGATGCGGCCGAACACCTCGCCGCTGCTGCCCGCGGCGATCAGCGAGGTCGAGAAACTGCCGGCCATGATCGCATCGTAATGGGTAAGGAACGCCTCGACGCAGGCGTCGATGGCGACGCCGATGCCTCTGGCGCGCAGGATGGCGATATGCTCGGCCGGGGTCTTGTCGCCGAGCGGGCGCTCGTCCTTGCCGCAGAGTTCCTCGAGCAGGGTGCGCACCGAACCGTAGGAGAGTTCGCCGGTGGTGAAGGCGTCCTCGAGGTCGACGATGTTGTAACAGATGTCGTCCGCTGCCTCGACGATGAAGACCAGCGGATGGCGGCGCCAGCTTTGCGCGATCTCGCCCTCGGGCAGGCCGAGGGTCGTGGCGGCCTCGGCGAAAAGGGCGGCGTCCGAGGCGAAGAGGCCGAATTTCTTGCGCCCGATGTAGCGGTTTCCGGCGGCGTCGAGTTGCGTCTTCGCGGGTGCCGTCACCGGGTATTTGGTGAAGGCGCCGAGTGTCGCCTTGGACAGCCGCATCCCGCCTTCGTTGCGATACATCTCCAGCCGGGTGAGGATGCGGAAGCCCTGGGCGTTGCCTTCGAAGGCGGTGAACTCGGGCGCGAGGGCGGGGTCGATGTCGCCGAAGATGCCGTGCGGGTCTTCCAGTCGCTCGGCGAACCAGTTGCCCATCGCATCCTCGCCCGAGTGGCCGAAGGGCGGGTTGCCGATGTCATGGGCGACGCAGGCCGCCTGCACGATATTGGCGATGGTATGCTCGTCGCCGGGGTTCAGATCGCCGTTCTGGACCAGTGCATGGCCGATCCGCGTCGCCATCGAGCGCCCGACGCTGCCCACCTCGATCGAGTGGATCAGCCGGTGATGGACGTGATCGTGCTGATAGAGCGGCTCGACCTGGGTCTTGTTCGCCAGCCGCCGGAACGGCGCCGAGAACACGATCCGGTCATAGTCCTGCACGAAGAGCGAGCGCCCCGCCTGCGGAACGTAACTCGGATCGCCGAGGCGTTCGCTCGACAGCAGGCGGGTCCAGTCCATCCGGGGCGTCTCCATCCGTGCCTTGCTCAGTAGTCGAGGTTCTCGACGTTCAGCGCGTTCTGCTGGATGAAATCGCAGCGCGGTTCGACCACGTCGCCCATCAGCTTGGTGAAGACGTCATCGGCCTCGGTCACGTCGTCGACGCGGACCTGCAGCAGGGTGCGCGCCGCCGGGTCGAGCGTGGTTTCCCACAGCTGTTCCGGGTTCATCTCGCCGAGCCCCTTGTAGCGCTGCATCGTCAGGCCCTTCTCGCCCTCGCTGAGGATCGCCGCCAGAAGTGCGAGCGGGCCGTGGATCACCTGCTCGCGGTCCTTGCGGATCAGCGTCGCGGGCTTGGTATACAGCTCGCGCAGCGCATCGGTGTAGCCCGAGAGCTTGCGTGCCTCGCCCGAGCGGAACAGCGCCCCGTCGAGGGTCTTGTGCTCTTCGACGCCGCGCAGCACGCGGGCGAAGCGCATCCCCTGATCCTGCGTCGGACGCCCGGTCCAGCCGCGCTCGTATTCCAGCGCCAGCGCGTCGAGGCGCGCCGCGATGCGGCTTGCCATGCCCTGAGCATCGGCCGCGACCGCACCCGCGACCAGCGCGCCCGCGATCGCCGCCTGTTCCAGGATGACGCGCGGGTAATGCGTCGGGAAGGCGTGCAGGATCTTCTTGATGATCCGGGCTTCCTCGACCACGCGTTCGAGGTCGGCGCCGGCGATCTCCTGCCCGTCGCCGAGACGCAGCCGCGTGCCCTCGACGCCCTGATGGATCAGGTAATCGTCGAACGCGGCCTGATCCTTCAGATAGACCTCGGACTTGCCGCGGGTCACCTTATACAGCGGCGGCTGTGCGATGTAGAGATAGCCGCCCTCGATCACCTCGGGCATCTGGCGGAAGAAGAAGGTCAGCAGCAGGGTGCGGATGTGGGCGCCGTCGACGTCCGCATCGGTCATGATGATGATCTTGTGATACCGCAGCTTCGCGATGTTGAACTCGTCGCGGCCGATCCCGGTGCCGAGCGCGGTGATCAGCGTGCCGATCATCTCGGACGACAGCATCCGGTCGAAGCGCGCGCGCTCGACGTTCAGGATCTTGCCGCGCAAGGGCAGCACGGCCTGGCTCTTGCGCTCGCGGCCCTGCTTGGCCGAACCGCCTGCCGAGTCACCCTCGACGATGAAGATTTCGGATTCGGCCGGGTCCTTCGACTGGCAATCGGCGAGCTTGCCGGGCAGCGAGGCGACATCCATCGCCGTCTTGCGCCGGGTCAGTTCGCGCGCCTTGCGGGCCGCCTCGCGCGCCAGCGCCGCTTCGACGATCTTGCCGACGACGATGCGGGCCTCGGCCGGGTGTTCCTCGAACCATTCGGAGAGCTTTTCGTTCACCAGATTCTCGACCGCCGGACGGACTTCGGAGGAAACCAGCTTGTCCTTGGTCTGGCTGGAGAATTTCGGGTCCGGCACCTTGACCGACAGCACGCAGGTCAGCCCTTCGCGGGCGTCGTCGCCGGTGAAGTCGACCTTCTCCTTCTTCAGGATGCCGCTGTCCTGAGCATATTTGGTGATGGTGCGGGTCAGCGCGCCGCGGAAGCCCGCGAGGTGGGTGCCGCCGTCACGCTGCGGGATGTTGTTGGTGAAGGGCAGGACGGTCTCGTGATAGCTGTCGTTCCACCACATCGCCACCTCGACGCCGATGCCGCGCACCTCGCCGGTCATGTAGATCGGATCGGGGATCAGCGCGGTCTTCGACCGGTCGAGATATTTGACGAATTCCTTGACGCCGCCTTCGTAATGCAGCTCGGCGTGCAGGGGCTCGGCGGGGCGCTCGTCCTCGATGATGATCCGCACGCCCGAGTTCAGGAACGCGAGTTCCCGCAGCCGGGTTTCCAGCGTCTTGAAGCTGTAATCGAGGTTCAGGAAGGTGCCGTCCGGATCGTGTGTCTTCGAGGAGGCGAGGAAGGTCACCTCGGTGCCGCGGCCGCCGGGTTCGTCGCCGATGACATGGACATGATCGACGCATTCGCCCTTCTCGAACCGGGCGAGGTAAACCTTGTCGTTGCGCCAGACCTTCAGCTCCAGCCAGTCGGAGAGCGCGTTGACCACCGACACGCCCACGCCGTGCAACCCGCCCGAGACCTTATAGGCGTTGCTGCCCTCGTCGGTGTTGTTGAATTTGCCGCCGGCGTGCAGCTGGGTCATGATGACCTCGGCGGCCGATACGCCCTCTTCATGGTGCATGTCGACCGGGATGCCGCGGCCGTTGTCGCGCACCGAGACCGAGCTGTCGGCATGGATCACGACCTGAACGAAGTCGGCATGGCCCGCGAGCGCCTCGTCGATGCCGTTGTCGACGACCTCGTAAACCATGTGATGCAGACCCGAGCCGTCATCGGTGTCGCCGATATACATGCCGGGGCGCTTGCGCACCGCTTCCAGGCCCTTGAGAACCTTGATGGAATCCGCGCTGTATTCAGAGCTCGTCTGGGTGTTCTCGGTCATCCGCACCATTCCTGTCATTTGCTGCGAAGTTCTATCCTGTCGGTGCGGGAATGTCACGCCGCGCCGGGGGTTTCCGGGGATTTCCGCCCGCTTTCGGCGGTGTCGTCGTCAGGCTTCGCGAAGCGCCGAGGTGCCGGCGGTTTCCGTCACCTCGATCCTGCGGCCGCGCGGGCCGAGGCTGTCGAACAGCTCGGCGCCGGTTCCGGTCATCAGCACCTGCGCGGGCAGCGCCGTCACCTCGTCGTAAAGCGCCGCGCGCCGCCCGGAATCGAGATGCGCCGACACTTCGTCAAGCAGCAGCAGCACCGTTTCGGCCGAGAGCGCACGCGCGTTCGCCAGCAGGAGCGAGATCAGCAGCGCCTTCTGTTCCCCGGTCGAGCACAGCGCGGCCGGCGTGTCCTTCGCGGCGTAATGCGCGGACAGATCGGCGCGGTGCGGTCCTTCGAGGCTGCGCCCCGCCGCCATGTCGCGCCGCCGCCCCTCGGCCAGCGCCGCGGCGAGGTCGTCGGGTCCCTCGTCGGTCACCGCAAGGCGCGCGGTGGGAAAGGCGGTCTCGGCCCCGTCCTGAGCCGCGCTCAGCCGGGCCAGCGCCTCGGCCCGGGCAGCACGGATCTGCAGCGCAGCATCGGCCATGCGGGTTTCGAGCGCGCCATACCACGCCCGGTCCGCCACCCCGTCGCGCAGCAGCCGGTTGCGCTCGCGCATCGCTTTCTCGTAGGCCAGAACCGCCTCGGCATGGGCGGGGACGAAGGACATCGCCATCCGGTCGAGGAAGCGCCGCCGACCCTCGGCCCCCTCGATCCACAGCCGGTCCATCGCCGGCACCAGCCACAGCACCCGCGCGATCCTGCCAAGCGCCACCTGCGGCGCGGCCTTGTCGTCGATGCGCACCTCGCGCGACTGGCCGGGCAGGGCCGAGGTCTCGACCTCATGCCCCGAAAGCGTGGCGCGGATCTTCCAGCCGACGGCTTCCTGACGGCGGATCAGTTCCTCGGGCGTGGCGCGGCGCAGCCCGCGGCCGGGCGACAGCATCGAGACCGCCTCGATCACCGAGGTCTTGCCCGCCCCGTTCGGCCCGAACAGCGCGACCGGCCGGGCATCGAGCGACAGTTCCGCCCGGCGGTGCGAGCGGAACTGCAGAAGCGTCAGCGCCGTCAGCATCGGCGGCCCCCGAAATCGGTCAGGCTCACACCCGCATCGGCATCACGACATAGACCGCCGAGGTGTCGTTGCCTTCGCGCATCAGCGTCGGATCGCCGGCGGTGTTGAACATGAACACCGCGTTCTCGCGGTCGACCTGGCTGGCGATCTCCAGCAGGTATTTCGCGTTGAAGCCGATCTCCAGCCGCTCGTCGGCATAGGCGACGGCGAGCTCTTCCTCGGCCGCACCCGCGTCGGGGGCGTTCACCGACAGCACCAGACGATCCTCGTCGAGGCTCAGTTTCACCGCGCGCGAACGTTCCGAGGACACGGTGGCCACACGGTCGACGGCCTTGGCGAATTCGGCCGCGTCGACCTCCAGCCGGCGGGTGTTGCCGGTCGGGATCACGCGGGCATAATCGGGGAAGGTGCCGTCGATCACCTTCGAGGTCAGGGTGATGACCTGCGTGGCGAAGCGGACCTTGGTCTCGCTGACCGAGACGGCGATGTCGTCCTCGTCATTGTCGAGCAGCTTGCGCAGCTCGTTCACCGTCTTGCGCGGCACGATCACGCCGGGCATCCCGGCCGCGCCCTCGGGCAGCGCGGCATCGATGCGCGCCAGACGGTGGCCGTCTGTCGCGACGCAGCGCAGCACCGGGCCATCCTCGCCCTGCGCGACATGCATATAGACGCCGTTCAGGTAATAGCGCGTCTCCTCGGTCGAGATCGCGAATTTCGACTTGTCGAACAGCCGGCGCAGCACGCCCGCCTTCGCGGTGAAATTCGCGGCGTATTCCGAGGTCGCCATCACCGGGAAATCTTCCTTCGGCAGCGTGGCGAGGTTGAAGCTCGACCGCCCCGCCTCGATCGTCAGCCGCCCCGAGGCCGGCACGTCGCTGAGCGTGACCAGCGCGCCATCGGGCAGCTTGCGCACGATTTCATGCAGCATCACCGCCGAAACCGTGGTCGCGCCCGCGCTCAGCACCTGGGCGGGGGCCTTGTTCACCACCTCGATGTCGAGGTCGGTGGCGCGGAACGAGACCGAGGACCCCTCCGCCTCGATCAGCACATTGGCGAGGATCGGGATGGTGTTGCGCCGTTCGACGACCGACTGGGCCTGGGCGACGGCCTTGAGAAGCTCACCGCGCTCGATGCTGAATTTCATGGTCTGGTCCTCGCGTCTGCCGGGCCGGGCGCGGGTCCGCGCCGGCAACAGGGTTTTTCAGGACTTTCAACCGCTTTGCCGGGGGCGTCAAGGGCGGTTCGTGCCCTCTCAGACGGCGGCGAGGCGCAGCGCCTCGCGCAGGAAATCCACCCCCGCCGCCAGTTCGTCGCGGGTGATGTATTCGTCCGGGCGATGGGTGCGGGCGATGTCGCCGGGTCCGCAGATCACCGCGGGCACGCCGGCGGCGGCGTAAAGCCCGGCCTCGGTGCCGAAGCTGACCGGATCGTGCGCCATCTTGCCCGAGGCTTCCTCGGCCAGCACCACCAGGGGCGCATCGGGCCCGATGACCAGCCCCGGGAAATTCGACAGCACGGTGTGATGCACGTCATAGCCGCGGGCGCGCAGCTTCTCGGCGCGGGCGAGGACGGATTGCAGCAGGCCGAGCGGATCGACACCCGGGATGGCGCGCGCCTCGACCGAGAGGCTCGCCTGATCGGGGATCATGTTGACCGCCCGCCCGCCCGAGATCAGCCCGGCCTGAAGCGTGGAATAGGGTGGCCGGAACTCTGGCGAGCGCGGCCCGCCTTCCAGCGTCGCGGCCATCGCGACCGTCTCGGCCAGAACTTCGGACAGGCCATGGATCGCGTTCAGCCCGCTTTCGGGATGGGCGGAATGGCCGGGCCGTCCGCCGATGTCGATGCGCATCGCCGCCTGACCCTTGTGGCCGCGCACCGGGGCAAGGCGCGTAGGTTCGCCCACGATGGCACCAAGCGGCGGCACGCACAGATCCGGCAGGCGGGCGAGCAGTGAGGGCACCCCGCGGCCGCCGGTCTTCTCGTCGCATGACAGCGCCACATGCACCGGCCGGCCGGGGCTGAGCGCGGTGAACTCGGGCGCCAGTCCGATGACGCAGGCGACGAAGCCCAGCATGTCCGAGGTGCCGCGTCCGAAGAGCTTGCCGTCGCGCTCGGTCAGGGTGAAGGGATCGGTTTGCCAGGCGCCGGGCTCGGCCTGCACGACGTCCATGTGCCCCGACAGGATCAGCCCGGGCCGCTCGGCCGGGCCGAAGCTGGCGAAAAGGTTCTCGTGGCCGGCTTCGGGGCCGGGGATGCGCACGATCCGGGCGCCTGCTTCCGTCAGCCGTTCGGCAATCCAGTCTGTCATGGCGCGATTCGGCGCGCCGGTGATCTGCGCGAAGGAAACCAGCTTCGCGAGAATGTCTTCGATGGTCATTCCGTGTCGTCCCTGAGGTGTTGCTCTCAGGGTAGGCCTGCCGCGGTCCGGACGCCTGTCGTTCCGTCAAATTTTACCATGCGGTTCAGACCGGTGCCGCGGAAAGCGGCAAAGCTGCCCTCCGTTGCGCTGTGCCGAGGCATCTCTTGCACGCGAAGTCTAGTCCCAGCTCTTCACCCAGCCGGGGTTGAAAATCCGCCCATCCGGCGTTGCAAGCCCGCTGATTTCGGCCATCTCACTGTCAGACAAGGAAAAATCCGTGATCTGGATGTTTTGCGCGATGCGGCCGGGGTTCGAGGACCGCGGGATCGCCACGACGCCCTGTTGCAGATGCCAGCGCAGGATGACCTGCCCCGGGGTGCGCCCCTTCTCCCCGGCGATCCGCCCGATCACCGGATCGGCCAGCAAGGTGCCGCTGCCGAGCGGGCCATAGGACACGAAAGCGACGCCATTCTTCCGGCAGGTACCGAGCAGCTCGCTCTGATCGAGGCGCGGGTGATATTCGCACTGATCCGCCACCAGCGGCGCATCGGCGAGTGCGATGGCCTTCTCAAGCAGCCGTGGCGGGAAGTTCGACACGCCGATATGCCGGGTCAGTCCGCGCCGGCGCGCCTCGCACAGGGCGGGGATCGTGGCTTCGAGCGCGATCTCCGGGTTCGGCCAGTGGATCAGCAACAGGTCGACACGATCGGTGCCGAGGCGCCTGAGGCTCGCCTCTGCCGAAGCGATCAGCGCCGCGGGCTCCAGATCCGTGAACCACACCTTGGTGGTCAGGAAATATCCGTCGCGGTCGAGACCGCTGTCCTTCAGCGCCTGACCGAGCGCCGCCTCGTTCTCATAGCGGGGTGCGGTGTCGAAATGGCGATAGCCGGCCTCTGCGGCGGCCTGCACCGCCGCGTGCAGCACCTCTCCGTCGAGCTTCCAGGTTCCGAGACCGATCTGCGGAATTTCCGCCCCGTTCGCGATGATCGAGGGAACGGTCTGTCCGTCATATGTCATGGTGGTCTCTCCTGGATGCTGCGGGGGGAGCCTAGCGGCGGCGGTGCCGTCTGTCACCACTCGCCGGTTGAACCTTGGCGCCGGGCCTGCGAGATTGCGCCTCGCGTGCCGATGAAACGGCCGGATGGAGGCGGGCATGGCGGAAACCACTTCGAAGACGAGTTTCATCGCGCTGATGGTGCTGGTGAGCCTCGCGTTCCTGTGGCTGATGTTGCCCTATTATGGCGCGATCCTCTGGGCGACGATCCTCGCGATCCTGTTCCAGCCGGTGCAGGCACGTCTGACGGTGGCGCTCGGCGGACGGGCGGGGATCGCCGCGGCCATCAGCATGGCACTGTGCATCTGCATCGTGGTGCTGCCGGCAGCGGTGTTCTTCGCGGCCCTCGCGCGGCAGGCAAGCGATGCCTACGTCTCGATCAGCAGCCATGCGCTCGACTTCGAAGGGGTGTGGGAACGGATCCGTGCCGCCCTGCCGCATCGGGTGGTGGAGCTGCTCTCCTCCTTCGACGTGCCGGCGCTGGCGAATTTCCAGACCCAGCTGACCGGCTTTCTCGAACGCGCGACGCAGACGATCGCGCGGCAGGCCTATCTTCTCGGTCAGGGCACGGCGCAATTCGCCATCGGTGTCGGCGTGGCGCTGTATCTGCTGTTCTTCCTGTTCCGCGACGGCACGACGATCGCGGCGCGCATCCGCCGCGCCAGCCCGCTCAGCGATCATCATACCGACCGGCTGTTGCGGGCCTTCGTCGCGGTGATGAAGGCCACGGTCAAGGGCAGCATCATCATCGCGATGATCCAGGGGTCCATCGGCGGGGTGACGTTCTGGCTGCTCGGCATTCAGGCGCCCTTGCTGTGGGGAGCGCTGATGACGCTCCTTGCCATGGTGCCGGCGGTGGGGGCGGGGCTCGTCTGGGCGCCGGTCGCGATCTATCTGCTGGCGATGGGCGATTATACCCGCGGCGCGATCCTGTTGATCGTCGGCACCTTCCTCATCAGCCTGATCGACAACCTGCTGCGCCCGACCCTGGTCGGCAAGGGCGCGCGGCTGCCGGATTATCTGGTGCTTGTCTCGACGCTCGGCGGGCTGTCGGTGCTGGGTGTGAACGGCTTCGTCCTCGGCCCGCTGATCGCGGCGCTCTTCATCGCGGTCTGGTCGCTCTACATCGAGGACCGCGCCCGCGCCGACTGACCCGGCCTTTCGGCCCCGGGCGCGTCCCCTCTCTTTCGGCTTTCCTCAAATATCCCGGGGGGCTGCGGCGCAGCCGCGGCGGGGGCAGAGCCCCCTCCGCACCCGGGCGTCAGCACCCGCCGCCGACAAAGCAAAACCCCCGGCGCATCGGCACCGGGGGTCTCGATCCTTCCGAAGGGCAGCGCCGCCTTACAGGCTGCGCTCGATCTCTTCGCGCTCGAAGATTTCGATGACATCGCCGGGGCGGATATCGTCGTAATTCTCGAAGGCCATGCCGCATTCCTGGCCCGAGGGAACTTCCTTCACCTCGTCCTTGAAGCGCTTCAGCGTCTTCAGCGTGCCCTCGTGGATCACCACGTTGTCGCGCAGCAGGCGCACACCGGCCGAGCGCCGTGCGACGCCCTCGGTGACCAGGCAGCCCGCGACCTTGCCGACGCCGGAGACCTTGAAGACCTCCTTGATCGCGGCGTAGCCGATGAAGTTCTCGCGAACCTCGTTCTTCAGCAGGCCCGAGGCCGCCGCCTTGATGTCATCCACCAGGTCATAGATGATCGAGTAATAGCGGATCTCGACACCCTTCTGGTTCGCCGCGGCGCGTGCCGGAGCATTGGCGCGCACGTTGAAGCCGATGACCGGCGCGTGCGAGGCCTCGGCGAGACCGATGTCGCTCTCGGTGATCGCGCCGACGCCGGAGTGGATGACGCGCACCCGCACCTCGTCGTTGCCGATCTTCTCCAGCGCCTGGACGATGGCTTCGGCCGAACCCTGCACGTCGGCCTTCACCACCACCGACAGCTCGGCGACGTTCTCGTCGGCCTTGGCCTTGGCCATCAGCTGTTCGAGCGTGGTCGCTGCACCGGCGGCGGCGCGCTTGTCCTTGGCGGCCTTGATCCGGTAATCGGCGATCTCGCGGGCCTGCGCCTCGGTCTCGACGACGTTCAGCACGTCGCCGGCCTCGGGGGTGCCGTTGATGCCCAGAACCTCGACCGGAACCGACGGACCGGCCTCCTCGACGCGCTCGCCCTTGTCGTTGACCAGCGCGCGGACCTTGCCCCACTGCTCGCCGACGACGAAGATGTCGCCGCGATGGAGCGTGCCGTTCTGCACCAGAACCGTCGCGACCGGGCCGCGGCCGACGTCGAGCTTCGCCTCGATCACCGCACCCTGCGCCGCACGGGCCGGGTTCGCCTTCAGTTCGAGGATTTCCGCCTGCAGCGCGATCGCCTCGAGCAGCTTGTCGAGGCCGAGGCCGGTCTTGGCCGAAACTTCGACGGTCTGCACTTCGCCGCCCATCTCTTCGACGACGACTTCATACTGCAGCAGCTCGGTGCGGACCTTCTGCGCATTGGCAGCCGGCTTGTCGATCTTGTTGATCGCGACGATCATCGGCACGTTCGCGGCGCGGGCGTGATTGATCGCCTCGATCGTCTGCGGCATGACCGAATCGTCGGCCGCGACGACCAGAACCACGATATCCGTGACCTGGGCCCCACGGGCGCGCATCGAGGTGAACGCGGCGTGGCCGGGGGTGTCGAGGAAGGTGATCTTCGCCCCGTTCGAGGCCTTCACCTGATAGGCGCCGATATGCTGCGTGATGCCGCCGGCTTCGCCCGACACCACCGAGGTGTGACGGATCGCGTCCAGCAGCGAGGTCTTGCCGTGGTCGACGTGGCCCATGATGGTCACGATCGGCGGGCGCGGCAGCAGGTTCTCCGGCGCGTCCTCGACCTGGTCGATGACCTGCTCGACGTCCGAATCCGAGACGCGGACCGCCTTGTGGCCGAATTCCTCGATCACCAGTTCCGCGGTGTCGGCGTCGATGGTCTGGTTCGCGGTGACCATCATGCCCATCTTCATCAGGGCCTTGACGACATCGGCGGCACGCTCGGCCATGCGGTTGGCCAGCTCGGAAACGACAATGGTTTCCGGCAGCTGCACGTCACGCGCCTGCTTCTCGGCCTTCTGGCCGAAGCCATTCGCCTTCTGGCGCGCCTTTTCCTGCTTGCGCTTCATCGCGGCGAGCGAGCGCTGACGCCCGCCTTCGCCCTCGATCTCCGACAGCGACAGCTTGCCCGAACGACGGTTGTCGCCCGTGGCAGCCTTGCCCTTGCCGTTGCGCGCATCGGCGTTGCGGTCGTGGCTGCGCTCGTCGCGGTCGCGGTCGGTCTTGCGCGGGCCGACGGTGGTGACACCCTTGGTCTCGGCGCGCGCGGCGGCGGCCTCGGCAGCGGCCGGATCGGCGGGCTGCGGGGCGGTCTTGGCCGCGGGCTTCGCCCGGACCTCTTCCTTCTTCTGGGCGCGCAGGGCCTCTTCGCGGGCCTTGCGCTCTTCTTCCTCGTGCTTCAGGCGCAGCGCTTCTTCGCGCTCGCGCTCTTCGCGCTCCTTGGCCTCGATCTCGGCGCGGCGACGTTCGCGCTCTTCCTCACGGGCCTTTTCCTCGGCCGCGCGCTGCGCGATTTCCTCGGATTCGCGGGCTTTCGCGGCGCGAAGCGCAGCCAGACGACGCTCCATCTCGGCATCGGAAATGCCGGCGGGGCGACGCGAGGGGTCGCCCACCGTGTGGCCGCCGGTCTTCTGACCCGGGGTCGCGGCCTTCGGCACGACGACCTTCTTGCGCTTCGTCTCGACCACGACATTCTTCGTCCGGCCGTGGCTGAAGCTCTGCTTCACCGAGCCAGGGCGTGCGCCGCCGAGTCCGAGAGGTTTCTTGCCGTCCGTATCGTTCATGCCGTCTTACTATCCTTCAAGGCGGTCTTGCCGCCGTCCTGCTTGCGCATTCCCGCAAGCCTTGCAGCTTCTCTGGTCACGCTCTTCGCGAGACCGCCAGCCGCAAGCGCGCCGTGTATGGCATGATCGCGGCCAAAAGCCAAACCTAATTCCGATGAGGTCAGGCAGCCGAACCAGCGTCCGCCCTCGGGCGTCCACAGCTTGCCCTTGCCCCTGTCCGAGCCGTCCGACGCCTGCAACAGGACCTTCGCCCTGCCCTCTGAGAGCCAGCCCTTGACCTTTTCGAAGCCCGCGACCGCATAGCCCGACTTCCTTGCCAGAGAGATAAGCTCCACGACGCGGTGGGCAAGGCCCTCCTCGACGATATCGGGCAGATTCTCCGGCACCTTGACTGGCATTTTGGCCGCGCGCGCGAACAGATTCTTCTTCACCGCCTGCGCGATCAGATCGCGGTCGGCGGTGACCCAGATCCCCCGGCCCGGCAGTTTCTCTGCCAGATCCGGGAAGATCGTCGCCTCGGGGCCGACGACAAAGCGCACGAGCCCCGCCTTCGGCGCGACATCGCCCGAGACGATGCAGCGCCGTTCCGGATCCTCGGTCGTTTCCTCGTGGCCCCCGCGGCTCATTCTTCGTCAGCCTCCTCGGTCTCTTCCTCGGCCGGCTCGAGTTCCGACGGGTCGACCCAACCGAGCTGCACGCGGGCGTGCATGATCAGGTTCTGCGCGTCTTCGAGCGACATGCCGAACTTTTCGAGGATACCCTCGTCCTTCACGCGCTTGCCCTCGACCGTGGTCCAGCCGCCGGCCAGCTCCCAGTCGGCGCAGGTCGCGAAATCTTCCAGCGTCTTGACGTCGTCCTTGGCCAGCGCCTCGATCATCTGCGGCGTCAGGCCCTCGAAGTCGAACAGCGACTGCTCGACGCCCAGTTCCTTGGCCGCCGCGATGGCGCGGTTGTTCTCGGCTTCGATGTGGTCGCGGGCACGGGCCTGCAGCTCGTGTGCGGTGTCCTCGTCCACGCCCTCGATCGCCAGCAGCTCGTCAACATCGACATAGGCCACTTCCTCGAGGTTGGTGAAGCCTTCCGACACCAGCAGCTGGGCGAAGAACTCGTCCAGATCCAGCGCGTCGACGAACAGCTTGGTGCGCTCGGCGAACTCGGCCTGACGGCGGGCGGATTCCTCGGCCTCGGTCAGGATGTCGATGTCGAGCCCGGTCAGCTGGCTGGCCAGACGCACGTTCTGACCGCGGCGACCGATGGCGAGCGAAAGCTGCTCGTCGGGGACCACGACTTCGATCTTGCCGGCGTCCTCGTCGACCACGACCTTGGAGACCTCGGCCGGCTGCAGCGCGTTCACCAGGAAGGTCGCCTGATCGGGGTTCCACGGAATGATGTCGATCTTCTCGCCCTGCAGCTCGCCGACGACGGCCTGCACGCGGCTGCCGCGCATACCGACGCAGGCGCCGACCGGGTCGATCGAGTTGTCGTGCGAAATCACCGCGATCTTCGCGCGCGAGCCCGGATCGCGGGCCACGGCCTTGATCTCGATGATGCCGTCATAGATTTCCGGCACTTCCATCTTGAACAGCTCGGCCATGAACTGCGGGTCGGTGCGGCTGAGGAAGATCTGCGGGCCGCGGGCCTCGCGGCGCACGTCCTTCACATAGGCGCGGATGCGGTCGTTCGGGCGATAGCTCTCGCGGCCGATCTTCTCGTTGCGGCGCAGGATGGCTTCGCCACGGCCCACGTCGACGATGATGTTGCCGTATTCCTCGCGCTTGACCACGCCGTTGATGATCGTGCCCTTGCGGTCCTTGAATTCCTCGAACTGACGGTCGCGCTCGGCTTCGCGGACGCGCTGCAGAATGACCTGCTTGGCCGACTGCGCGGCGATGCGGCCGAGGTCGACCGGCGGCACCTCGTCGACGATCTCGTCGCCGATCTGCGGGTCGGACTTGTATTGCTTCGCCTGATCGACGGTCAGCTGCGCCTGATAGTTCTCCAGCTCTTCATCGGCGACGACGGTGCGCACGCGGGTGAAGGTGGCGCGCCCGGTCTTGCGGTCGATCGAGACGCGGATGTCCATCTCCGAGCCGTAGCGCGACTTCGCGGCCCGCGCGAGGCTGTCTTCCATCGCCTGGATGACCAGATCGGGGTCGATCATCTTCTCGCGCGCGACGGCTTCTGCGGTCTGCAGCAGCTCCAGCTGATTGGCGGAGGTGATAGCCATTCTCAGTTCTCCTCGTCGGGGGAATTCGGTTCTTCTTCTTCGATCGCGTCGAAGCGCGTCTCGTCGACCGTCTCGGTCGCCTTCTTCTGGCGCAGCATTTCCTCGATCAGCTCATCGGTCAGCACGAGCTTCGCATCCGACAGCCAGTCGAACTGCAGCCCGATCGTCACCGTCTCGCCGGCGTTCTCGATCTCCAGCAGGACTTCCTCGCCCTCGGTGCCGCGCAGCACGCCCTTGAAGCGCTTGCGGCCGTCGATCTGCTCCGAGGTCTCGATGCGGACCTCGTAGCCTTCCCACAGGTCGAAATCCTTCAGCCGGGTCAGCGGCCGGTCGATGCCGGGCGAGGAGACCTCGAGCGTATACTTGTCCTCGATCGGGTCCTCGACGTCGAGCACGGCGGAAACCGCGGTCGAGATCGCGGCGCAGTCGTCGACGTCGATCCCGCCTTCGGGGCGGTCGGCCATGATCTGCAGCAGCGGATGGCGTCCGCCCTGCAGACGCAGGCGCACCAGTTCGAAGCCGAGGCCCTCGATCACGGGAGAGACGATTCCGGCCAGGCGCCGGTCGATCGCGGTCTTGGCAATCAGGCTGGATGCCGGGGTTCCGGCTTCGGGCAGGTCGGTCATGGTCCGATCCTTCAGATAACAAAAAAACGGGCTCTAGCGGCCCGTTGAAACTACCCGGTGGGCCCCGGGTTTGGACCCCGACGCGCCGCTGTTGATGGGGCATATAGCGCAAAAGCCGCGATGCTGCAAGCCTTGTGGCATTGGCCCCCGAGGCGGGCTCGGGGGCGGTGCGCCGGTTCGGGCTCAGGCGGCGGTGCGGGTGCGCAGCAGCGACACCCCGATGCCGGCGCCGAGGATCGCGACAGTGATCCCGAGAGACAGCTCCGGCGGGAATTTCGCCCAGCCCATCATGTCGGCGATGAAGATCTTGGCGCCGATGAACACCAGCAGCACCGAGAGCGCGTATTTCAGATAGGCGAAACGGTGCAGGATCGCCGAGAGCGCGAAATACAGCGCGCGCAGCCCGAGGATGGCGAAGATGTTCGACGTATAGACCACGAAAGGTTCGGTGGTGATGGTGAACACCGCCGGCACGGAATCGACGGCGAAGACCACATCGGCGAATTCGATCATCGCCAGCGCCACCAGAAGCGGCGTCGCCATCAGCCGCAGCCGGCCCTTCGCGTCGGGGCGGCGCACCACAAACGCCTGACCCTCGATCTTGTCGGAGACCGGCATCATCTTGCGGAACCCGCGCAGCACCCAGTTGCGCGACAGATCGGGCTCGCTGTCTTCCTTGGAAAACAGCATCTTGATGCCGGTGATGATGAGGAACACCGCGAAGATGTAGAGCACCCAGTCATAGCGCGCGACCAGCGTCGCCCCGGCGCCGATCATCACGCCGCGCAGCACGATCACGCCCAGAATGCCCCAGAACAGCACCCGGTGCTGATAACGGCGCGGAATGCCCATGAAGCCGAAGATCAGCGCGATGACGAAGATGTTGTCGAGCGCGAGGGTCTTCTCGACCACGAAGGCGGTCAGGTATTGCGCGCTCGCCGTCGCGCCCATCTGCAGCCAGACGAAGCCCGAGAACGCGATGCCAAGGGCGATGTAGATCGCCGAGGCGCGCAGGCTCTCGCGCACGCTGATCTCATGGTCGGGTTTGCTCATCACGCCGAGGTCGAGGGCCAGAAGCCCGATCACCAGCGCAAGGAAGGTCAGCCACATCCACAGCTGCGCCCCCAGAAAGACGATTGTCAGAAATTCCACGGTGTCCTCTCGTTTGCCGCTGCCCGAGAGGTCGTCCGTTTCGCCGGGCCGACATCGAGCAATCCTCGATGCGGTCCGACATCACGCATGTGCGTCAGAGGGGCCCGGCCCGCAGATGCTACATCGGGATCGGCGGCGCGCCGTTCAAGAGGGCGTGATGCGAAAACCTGTCAGGCGCGCATCCGGTCGGTGGCGAGGACCAGCTCGCTCGCGATGCGCGGCTCGCTCATCGCGTGGCCGGAGGCGGGCACGAAGGTCAGCCTTGCGCGTGCCCAGCCCTGGGCCAGAGTCCAGGCGTTCACCGGCGGGCAGATCATGTCGAACCGGCCCTGGATCAGCAGGGCGGGGATATGCTCGATCCGGTGGCGGTCGCGCAGGATCTGGTCGTCGGCCTCCAGAAATGCGCCATGGGTGAAATAGTGGTTCTCCAGCCGCGAGAAGGCGCGGGTGTAGTCGCTCGGCGCCTCGGCGGGGTGGCCGTCGTAATCGACCGAGGCGAGGGCGTTCTCCCACATCGCCCAGTGCCGCCCGTAACGGCATTCCTGCGCGTAATCGCCCGAGAACAGCCGGCGGTGATAGGCCTTGATCAGATCGCCGCGCTCGTCTTCGGGGATCGGGCGGATGAACTCGTGCCACAGGTCGGGGAAGAACTGTCCGGCGGCGCCGGTGTAGAACCAGTCGAGTTCCGCCCGCGTGGCGAGGAAGATGCCGCGCAGGATCAGCCCGGTGACACGCCCCGGGTGGGCCTCGGCGTAGAGGAGCGCGAGGGTGGAGCCCCAGCTGCCGCCGAAGATCATCCAGGCGTCGATGCCGAGGAGGGTGCGGATCCGCTCCATGTCGGCGACGAGATCCCAGGTGGTGTTGTTCTCGGTTGCCGCCATCGGGCGCGACTGGCCGCAGCCGCGCTGATCGAACAGGACGATGCGGTAATGCTGCGGATCGAAGAACCGCCGCATCGCCGGGCTGGAGCCGCCGCCCGGCCCGCCATGGCAGACGATGACCGGCTGACCGTCGGGGTTGCCCGACTGCTCGACATAGATCCGGTGTCCGCCACCGACGTCGATCATCCGGGTGTCGAACGGCGCGATCTGCGGATAAAGAAAGGCGCCGGGGCTGCGCTTTTGACCTGCGTTTCTGTCCATGAGCGGACTATATAACGGCAAAGCACCCTCCGCCACGGGAAGGTGCACCGCTGACCGGAGAGAGCCCGATGGATACCGCCCCGATGGACAAGACGACGAAGACGATCGACCCCGCCGAAGTGGCGAAATTCGAGGCGATGGCGGCCGAGTGGTGGGATCCGAACGGCAAGTTCAAGCCGCTGCACATGCTCAACCCCTGCCGGCTGGATTACGTGACCGGACAGATAGCACAGCAGTTCGGCCGTGATCTGAAGGCGCCGGCGCCCTTCGCCGGGCTGAAGGTGCTGGACATCGGTTGCGGCGGCGGGCTGCTGAGCGAGCCGGTGGCGCGGCTGGGCGCGGATGTGGTGGGCGCCGATGCCGCCGAGCGCAACATCCCCGTCGCACGGCTGCACGCCGAGGCGCAGGGCCTTGCCATCGACTATCGCCATTGCGCCGCCGAGGACATCGTGGCGACGGATGAGCGCTTTGACGTGGTGATGGCCTTGGAGATCATCGAGCATGTCGCCGATCCTCAGGGGTTCGCGCAGACCTGCGCCGATCTGCTGAAGCCGGGCGGGCTGATGCTGTGCTCGACGCTGAACCGCAATCCGAAGAGCTACATGATGGCCATCGTCGGGGCGGAGCGGATCATGCGCTGGCTGCCGGTGGGCACGCATGACTGGGCGAAATTCGTCACCCCCGACGAGCTGGAGACGATGATCCGCCGCACGGGGCTGGATTTCGTCGACCGCAAGGGGATGGTGTTCAACCCGATCACCTGGCGCTGGAAGCTGTCGGATCGCGATCTGTCGGTGAATTACATCACGGCGAGCGTGAAGCGCTGACGGTTCGGGGGCGAGAGGGGCTCTGCCCCTCGGCCTTCGGCCTCACCCCGGGATATTTGTGGAAAGCCGAAAGGCAGCCGTCACTTGCGGGCAGGCGTCATTTCGCCTTCGGGCGGAAGGACTGGATGCGGGCGGGGTCGGTCTCGATCCGCGCGGCGCCGATCAGGTCGAGGCAATAGGGCACCGCCGCGAAGACCGCGTTCAGGCAGGTCGCGATGGCGGTGGGCTTGCCCGGCAGGGTGATGATCAGGCTTTGTCCCGCGATGCCGGCCGACTGGCGCGACAGGATCGCCGTCGGCACTTCGAGGAGCGAGGCGCGGCGCATCTCCTCGCCGAAGCCGGCGAGTTCCTTCTCGATGACAGCGGCGACGCCTTCCGGGGTCTGATCCGAGGGGGCGGGGCCGGTGCCGCCGGTGACGAGGATCAGGTCCGCCTGTTCCCCGACCAGCCGGCGCAGCAGTGCGGCGACGTTGTCGCGCCCGTCCGGGATGATGTCGCGGGTGATGGTGAGGGGGGTGGTGACCACCTCCCTCAGCCAGGCCTCGCAGCCGGGGCCGCCCTTGTCCTCGTATTCGCCGCGGCTGGCGCGGTCGGAGACGGTGACGATGGCAGCCCGCGGCTGCGCGAGGCTCATTTCTTCGCCACGCGGGCGTTGCGGGCGGCGATCAGCTTCAGCCGCAGCGCGTTCAGGTGGATGAAGCCGGCAGCGTCCTTCTGGTCGTAGGCGCCGGCGTCTTCCTCGAAGGTCACGTGCTTCTCGCTGTAGAGCGAATAGTCCGACCAGCGCGCCACGGTGCGGGCGAGGCCCTTGTAAAGCTTCAGCTTCACGGTGCCGGTGACATAGGTCTGCGTGTTGTCGATCAGCGCCTGCAGCGCCTCGCGCTCGGGCGAGAACCAGAAGCCGTTGTAGATCAGCTCGGCGTAGCGGGGCATGATGCTGTCCTTGAGGTGGCCCGCGCCGCTGTCGAGGGTGATTTCCTCGATGCCGCGGTGGGCTTCCAGCAAGATGGTGCCGCCGGGGGTTTCGTAGACGCCGCGCGACTTCATGCCGACGAAGCGGTTCTCGACGAAATCGAGGCGGCCGATGCCGTGCTTGCGGCCGTAGTCGTTCAGCGCGGTCAGGATCGTGGCCGGGCTCATCGCCTCGCCGTTGATCGCGACGGCGTCACCCTTCTCGAAGGTGACTTCGATGTATTCCGGCTCGTTCGGCGCATCCTCGGGGGAGACGGTGCGCTGGTAGACGTAATCGGGTGCCTCTTCGGCGGGGTTCTCCAGCACGCGGCCTTCGGACGAGGTGTGCAGCAGGTTCGCGTCGACCGAGAACGGCGCTTCGCCGCGCTTGTTCTTGGCGATCGGGATCTGGTTCTGCTCGGCGAATTCGAGCAGCTGGGTGCGCGACTGCAGCTTCCATTCGCGCCACGGTGCGATCACGCGGATCGTCGGGTCGAGGGCGAGGGCCGACAGTTCGAACCGGACCTGGTCGTTGCCCTTGCCGGTGGCGCCGTGGGCGATGGCGTCGGCACCGTATTTGTGGGCGATCTCGACGAGATGCTTCGAGATCAGCGGCCGGGCGATCGAGGTGCCGAGCAGGTAGAGCCCTTCGTAGACCGCATTGGCGCGGAACATCGGGAACACGAAGTCACGCACGAATTCCTCGCGCGCGTCGAGGATGTTGATGTTCTCGGGCTTGATGCCGAGGAGTTCGGCCTTCTTGCGCGCGGGTTCGAGTTCCTCGCCCTGGCCGAGATCGGCGGTGTAGGTGATGACCTCGCAGCCGTATTCGGTCTGCAGCCACTTCAGGATGATCGAGGTGTCGAGGCCGCCGGAATAGGCAAGCACGACTTTTTTCGGTGCGGACATGGGTGGGACTCCCCGGGTTTCGGACATTTCGCGCGGGATAGAGCGTTTTTCCCTGTATCTCAAGGGTTGCAATGTCATGGATACAGAGGGTTTTCGGTCGAGGTGGATCGTTTTTGTGCGCGTCATTTGATTTTTTGTTGCTATGTTTCGCTTCTGAGGGAATTTTTCTTGCAATGTGCGGTGGATTTGGGCAATAGAGCGGCATCATGACCCAGTTTGCTCTCGATGCTCAGTCCGCCACCCGTGCCTTGCGTGCGTTGTTCGATCCCACGCCGCTGCAGCACAACGAATTCCTGTCCCGCCGCTACGGGGCGGAGATTTGGCTCAAGCGCGAGGATCTGACGCCGGTGCGCAGCTACAAGCTGCGCGGTGCCTTCACCGCGATGCGGCTGGAGATCGAGCGCGAACCCGATGCCAAGCATTTCGTCTGTGCCTCTGCCGGCAACCACGCGCAGGGTATGGCTTTCGCCTGCCGCCATTTCGGCGTGAAGGGAACGATCTTCATGCCGGTAACCACGCCGCAGCAGAAGATCGACAAGACCCGGACCTTCGGCGGCGATGCGATCGAAATCGTGCTGACCGGCGACTATTTCGACCAGACCCTTGCGGCGTCGAAGAAATATTGCGCCGAGGCCGGGGCCTATTTCCTCGCGCCGTTCGACGATGCGGACGTGATCGAAGGGCAGGCTTCGGTCGCGGTCGAGATCCTCGATCAGCTTGGACGTGCGCCCGATCTGGTGGTGCTGCCGGTCGGCGGCGGCGGTCTGGCGGCCGGTGTCACGGGCTATCTGCGCGCGACAGCGCCGGAAACGGATTTCCGTTTCGTCGAGCCGCTGGGCGGTGCCAGCCTGACCGCAGCCGTTGCTGCGGGCGAGCCGGTGACCATCCACGAGGTCAACAGCTTCGTCGACGGCGCTGCAGTCGCCCGGATCGGCGAGCTGAATTTCCGTTCGCTCGACTGGGTGAAGCCCGAGCAGGTTTTGCTGGCCCCCGAAGATCGTATCTGCGTCACGATGATCGAGATGCTGAACGTCGAGGGGGTGGTGCTGGAGCCGGCCGGTGCGATGGCCATCGACGCGCTGAAGGACCTGAAGGACGAGATTCGCGGCAAGACCGTGGTCTGCGTGACCTCGGGCGGCAATTTCGATTTCGAGCGCCTGCCCGAGGTGCGCGAGCGTGCGCAACGGTTCTCCGGGTTGAAGAAATACTTCATCCTTCGGATGCCGCAGCGTCCCGGAGCGTTGCGCGAGTTTCTGCATATGCTCGGCCCTGACGACGATGTGGCGCGCTTCGAATACCTAAAGAAGTCGGCGCGCAACTTTGGCTCTGTGCTGATCGGTATCGAAACCAGGCAGCCCGAGGCCTTCGCCGCTCTCACGTCGAAGCTGGATGCGGCCGGGTTCAGCTATCGCGACATCACCGAGGACGAGATCCTCGCCGAATTCCTGATCTGAGCCGGCGGCGGAGCACGGGCCGACAGGCCAGTCAGGAACGCCTGCTTCGAGACCTCGTAACACTGACGCAGCGCGGCGATATCGATCCGCGCTGTGGGGTCGGCGTGGCAGGTCTGTTCGGCCACCAGACATTCCGCGGCGAAGCGACTGAAGCCGAGGTTGAGGGCTGCCCCTTTCAGAAAATGGGCTGCTGCCTCCCGGTCGGGGGCGGTTCCGATCTGCGACAGGGCCTGTTCCACCTCATCCAGAAACAGATCTATGACCTCGGCCATCTCCTCCTCGCCGATGTCGGTGCGAAGGTCTTCGATTCGGTCCCAGTTGATCATCTTCGCCTCCGTTTCCACGATCAGCATGGGGCGAATTCATTTCCGGATGCTTAACGGCGAAACGGTCAGGCGTTCATCGAAAATTAGGGCCTTGTGACACACACTGCTCCCGGTTCTGAGCAAGGGGGTCGCGTGGGACATATGGCGCAACCGGAGGCGAAGGCTCTGCCGGGCGGGGCGGGGCGGCTTTGCGTTCTGGTTGTGGACGACAGCCGGATGCAGCGCCGGATCCTGACAGCTCAGCTGACGCAGGCGGGCTATTTCGTCCGCGAGGCGGCCTCGGGGGAAGAGGCACTGACGATCTGTCGGGCGGCGCCGCCCGACATCGTATTGTCCGACTGGCTGATGCCAGGGCTGTCGGGGCTTGAATTCTGTCGCATCTTCCGCGGCATGGAACGCCAGAGCTATGGCTATTTCGTGCTGCTGACCTCGCGCCCGGAAAAAACGGATGTGGCCCTGGGGTTGCAGGCGGGGGCGGACGATTTCCTGCAAAAGCCTGTCAACGGAGCTGAGTTGCGTGCCCGTCTGGCTGCCGGGGCTCGTGTCCTGCAGATGGAACGCGAACTTAAGGAGAAGAACCGGATGCTGGCCGCGGCGCTGGCAGAAATGCGGGGGCTTTACGACACCATCGGCCGAGACCTCGACGAGGCGAGAAATCTGCAGCAAAGTCTGATTCGGGAAAGGTTCCGCTCTTTCGGCTCGGCGCAGGTGTCGCTGATGCTGCATCCCTCGGGGCATGTGGGCGGCGATCTGGTCGGGTTCTTTCCGATCAATGCCCGGCGAGTCGGGCTTTACGGCATTGACGTGTCGGGACATGGGATCACCTCGGCGCTGCTGGCCTCGCGGATCTCGGGATATTTGTCCGGGGCGGCTCCGGAACAGAACATTGCCCTGGTTCAGACAGACCTGGGCTTCTACGACGCCCGCGATCCCGCGGAACTGGCCACGGCGATGAACCGCCTGATTTTGGAGGAAATTCACACCGAAAGCTATTTCACCATGATCTATGCCGATGTCGATCTGGTGTCGGGGCGGGTGGCGCTGGTGCAGGCGGGGCACCCTGCGCCCGTGGTCCTGCGGTCGGATGGCGGGGTAGAGTTCCCCGGGCAGGGTGGTTTGCCGATCGGGCTGTTCGATGCGGCCGAGTGGGGGACGGTCAATCTGCGGCTGTGTCCGGGAGACCGGCTCCTTCTGGGGTCGGACGGGATCACCGAGGCGGAAGGTGCGGGGGGGGCGCTGGCCTCGGAGGGGCTGGGGGAGATGATGCGCAGCTGTGCCGGTTTGCGCGGGCAGGCCTTTCTGGATGCGCTTTACTGGCAGATCGAGGAGCGTTCCTCCGGGCATCTCGCCGACGACATCTCGGCAGTGCTGTTCGAATTCGACGGGGCGAAGCGCAATGCCGACTAGTGTCCGAGCCAGCGCGCCAGAAAATGCCTGTCACCCTGATTCGCCAGCAGGTCGAGTGCTTCCTCGGGGGTGACCCAGACGGCCGTGTGGCCCATTTCCCGCGGCGCGCTGTGCTGCAGGATCGGCCGGGCCACGAAGATCGAGCAGATCTTTTCCGCCCAGAATTCGTATTCCGGCATCCATACGAAACGGCGATAGGCCCCGAGGCGTCGCGGATTGGCGATGCTCCAGCCGGTTTCTTCGAAGGCCTCGCGGTGCAGGGCCTGAAGCGCGCCTTCGCCCGGGTCGATGCCTCCGCCCGGAAGCTGGTATTCGGGGACCGGCGCCTGTTGATGGGTCAGCAGGATCTGCCCGTCGCGTTCGAGAATCGCATAGGCCCCGGGGCGTTTGCGATAGGTTTGCCCGCGGACGATGGCCTCTCCGAAGCGCCGCATTTGTGTCTGCCTTTCGCTGCCCTTGGGCGGAACGGTTGCCGGCCCTACATAGGCAGGGTATGGCAGCCTAAGGGCTGAACGAAAACCCCCGGGAAACAGATGACCACGCTTTCGCAAATCGCTTGGGACGATACCGTCCTGCCGTTTCAGCTCGACCGTTCGGATGTTCGCGGCCGTATCGCGCGCCTCGATGGGGTGCTGGATCGGGTTCTGGCGCAGCACGATTATCCGCCCGTCGTCGAGGCGCTGGTGGCCGAAGCCGCTCTGCTGACCGCGCTGATCGGTCAGACCATCAAGCTGCGCTGGAAACTGTCGCTGCAGATCCGCGGCAACGGCCCGGTGCGCACTATCGCGACAGATTATTACGCCCCCGGTGCCGATGGCGGACCGGCGCATATTCGCGCCTGGGCCTCGTTCGACGCCGAGCGGATCGATCCTTCGGCCAAGCCGTTCAGCCAGATCGGCGAGGGGTATTTCGCCATCATGATCGATCAGGGCGAGGGGATGCAGCCCTATCAGGGGATCACGCCGCTCGAGGGCGGGTCGCTCGTCGCCTGTGCCGAGACCTATTTCGCCCAGTCGGAGCAGCTGCCCACGCGCTTCGAGCTGGCCTTCGGCCGCACCACCCTGCCGGGTCAGGGCGAGCACTGGCGCGCCGGTGGCACGATGTTGCAGCTGATGCCGCAATCGCCCGTCGCCGCGCGCGAGGGCTCGGGCACCGATGGGGTGCTGCGCCATACCGACATCCTCGCCGGCGAGGAGGACGAGAACTGGCAGCGCGCCAATATCCTGCTCGATACCGTCGAGGAGGTGGAACTGATCGGCCCGCGGGTCGATCTGACCTCGCTGCTGGTGCGACTGTTCCACGAGGACGAGCCCCGCGTCTTCGACCCTCAGCGCGTCGAATTCGGCTGCACCTGCTCGGAGGAACGGGTCCGCGACAGCCTGGCGATCTATTCCGCCAAGGACATCAGGACGATGACGACCGAGGAAGGCACCGTCACCGCCGATTGCCAGTTCTGCGGCGCGCATTACATCTTCGATCCGCGCTCGCTCGGGTTTGAGGCGACGGTCAATCCGGATGGCACCCCGCGCGAGGGCGACGGTACCGATGCCTGATCTGTTCGCCCCGGTTGCCGCCGCTCTGGCCCGGCCGGGGCGGCCCTCGTCGGATTACGATCTGAATGGCGCGACACCGCTGCCGGAAGGGGCGCGGTTGCGCCCGGCTGCGGTGCTGGTGGCGTTGCAACAGGGGCCGGATGGGCTGCACCTGCATCTGACGAAGCGCAGCGCGCAGCTGCGCCATCACCCCGGTCAAATCGCCTTGCCCGGCGGCAAGATCGAGCTGAACGACCCCTCGCCGGTTTGGGCTGCGCTGCGCGAGGCGCGCGAGGAAATCGGGCTCGATCCGGCAAATGTCGAGGTGATGGGCACGCTTGCTCCGCATCGGACGGTGACGGGCTATCTCGTCACCCCGGTTGTGGCGAGGGTGTGCGCGCCTTTTGTCCTGTGCGCGGAGCCCGGTGAGGTCGAGGAAGCCTTCTGCGTCCCCTTCGCCCATTTCGCCGATCCGGCGAATTACCGCATCGAGGGCCGGCTGTGGCGCGGCCAGCAGCGGTGCTATTACGTGGCGCCCTGGGGGCCTTATTACGTCTGGGGCGCGACGGCGCGGATCCTGCGCAGCCTCGCCGACAGGATGGCGGAATGAAGATCGCGGCGCAGTGGCTGACCTCGGCCCCGGTGCAGCAGGTGCTGGGGATGCTGAGCGGGGCGGGCCATCGCGGCTTTCTGGTGGGGGGCTGCGTGCGCAACGCGCTTCTCGGCCGGCCGGTCGCCGACATCGACATCGCGACCGATGCCCTGCCCGAGACCGTCATCGCGCTGGCCGGGGCGGCGGGGCTGAAATCCGTCCCGACCGGGATCGAACACGGCACCGTCACCGTGATCGCCGGGGGCGAGCCGCATGAGGTCACCACCTTCCGGCGCGATACCCATACCGATGGCCGCCATGCCACCGTGGCCTTCACCACTGACATTGCCGAGGATGCGGCACGGCGCGATTTCACCATGAATGCGCTTTATGCCGCGGCCGATGGCACGGTCATTGATCCGGTGGGCACCGGGCTGGCCGATCTGACGACGGGGCGGGTGCGCTTCGTTGGAGAACCGGAGCGGCGGATCCGCGAGGATTACCTGCGCATCCTGCGGTTCTTCCGGTTCTCGGCGCTGTATGGCGATCCGGCGCTGGGCCTCGATGCCGGGGGGCTGGCGGCCTGTGCCGCGCTCGCCGATGGGATCGACGGGCTGTCGCGCGAGCGGATCGGCCATGAGATGCGCCGTTTGCTCGATGCGCCCGACCCGGCCCCGGCCGTTGCCGCGATGCGGGCGGCGGGGGTGCTGGCCCATGTGCTGCCCGGCGCCGACGATCGGTCTTTGCCGGTGCTGGTGCATCTCGAGGACGGGCAGGCGCCCGACTGGCTGTGTCGTCTGGCGGTTCTGGGCGGCGGGGACGCGGCCGATGCCCTGCGCCTGTCGCGGGCCGAGGCGCGCGATCTGGCCCGGTTGCGGCAGGCGGCGCTTGTGGGCGGCGATCCGGCGGTTCTGGGTTATCGGCTGGGCGCGCGGATCGGGGCGGCGGCGGTGCTGGCCCATGCCGCGCTGAGCGAGATGGCACCGCCCGCCGGCTGGGCCGGGGCGGTCGCCTTCGGCGCCCGGCAGCGCTTCCCGCTGCGTGCCGCCGACCTGCCCGAAGGCGTTGTCGGACCCGAGATCGGGCGCCGGCTGCGCGCGCTGGAAGAGCGTTGGATCGCCTCGGGCTTCCGGGCGGGACGCGACGATCTGCTGGGCTGACGCTTTCCGCATCGGGGCGGGCGCGCTATATCCCGGACATGCAAGATGATCTGACGCAGACCGATGCCTTCCGTCCGGCCGATGGGCCGCCACCGCAACGCCTCGGGGCCTTCATGCGCTGGTGCGTGCGGGGCATGTGGCCGGCACTGTGGCTGGCGGGCGCGCTTTCGGCGTTGGCGGGCTGCATGGAGGTGGTCTCGGCCTGGCTGCTCGGCCGGGTGATCGACGGCGTTCTGGCCACCCCGGCCGAGCGGGTGTTCGCGGAAAACGGTTGGCTGATTGCGGCTTTCGTTTTGTTTTACATGGTGTTGCGGCCGGGCGCCTTCGGGCTGTCGTCCTGGGCGTCGAACCTGCTTATCAATCCGAACGTGATGCCTCTGGTGCTGTCTCGGCTGCATCGCTGGACGATGGGGCAGGCGGTCACCTTCTTCGACAATGATTTCGCCGGCCGCATCGCGCAAAAGCAGATGCAGACCGCGCGCGCCGTCACCGATACCGCGACCGAGGTCATCAACACCGGGATGTTCGCGCTGGCCTCGGTCGTCGGATCGGTCGCGATGCTGTTGACCATCGACACCTGGGGGGCGGCCGGCATGGCGCTGTGGCTGGTGGCCTATGGCGTGCTGATCCGGGCCTATCTGCCGCGGCTGCGGGCCTGCTCGGCCGAGCGGGCGGCGAGCCGGGCCATGGTCACCGGGCAGGTGGTCGACACCATCACCAACATCAAGACTGTGAAGCTGTTCGCCCATGCCGAGCACGAGGACCGCGCGGCGCTTGGCGCGATGGCGCGGTTCCGGCTGGCGGCGCGGGCGTTCGGGCAGGTCTCGACCACCTATCGCACGGCGCAGATGGCGCTGTCGGGGATCTTGCCGGTGATGCTGGTGGGCGGGGCGGTGCTGATGTGGTGCAACGGTCAGGCCAGCACCGGCGAGATCGTCGCCTCGGGCGCCATCGCGATGCGAATCTCGCAGATGTCGGGCTGGGTCAGCATGGCGCTGATGGGGATCTGGGGCTCGGTCGGCGAGATCGAGGACGGGATGAAGACGCTGGCGCCCGCGCATGCGCTGAGCGATCGGCCGGATGCCAAGGTTCTGTGCCGGGTGCGCGGCGAGGTGCGTTTCGAGGATGTCGGTTTCGCCTATGGCCGCGCAGGGGGCGGCGGGCTGGCGGGCGTGACGCTGAGCATCGCGGCGGGCGAGAGGATCGGCATCGTCGGTGCCTCGGGCGCGGGGAAGTCGACGCTGGTCGCGCTGCTGCTGCGGCTTTACGACCCGGAGACCGGGCGGGTGACGATCGACGGCACCGACATACGCGACGTGACGCAGGAATCTTTGCGCCGCCAGATCGGCATGGTCACGCAGGAGACGGCGATGTTCAATCGCTCGGCCCGCGAGAACATCCTTTACGGCCGGCCCGACGCGACCGAGGCCGAGATGATCGCCGCCGCCAAGGCCGCCGAAGCGCATGAATTCATCCTGAACCTCGTCGATTTCAAGGGCAATCGCGGCTATGACGCGGCGCTTGGCGAGCGGGGGGTGAAGCTGTCGGGCGGGCAGAGGCAGCGGATTGCGCTGGCGCGGGCCTTCCTGAAGAACGCGCCGATTCTGGTGCTGGACGAGGCGACCTCGGCGCTCGACAGCGAGGTCGAGGCGCAGATCCAGGACTCGCTCGGCCGGGTGATGGAAGGCAAGACGGTTCTCGCCATCGCGCACCGGCTGTCGACCATCGCCGAGATGGACCGGATCGTGGTGATGGATGCCGGCCGGATCGTCGAACAGGGCCGCCATGCCGATCTTCTGGCCGCGGGCGGGCTTTATGCGCGCTACTGGGCGCGGCAGTCGGGCGGGTTTCTGGGCGTCGAGACGGTTGCGGGCTGAGGAAACGTGCCGGCTGGCGCTGTGGCGCGGGCTTTGCTAAGGCGCGGGACCGATGGCGGGGGCGCAAGGGGGCTCTGCCCCCTCGGGCCTGACGGCCCTCACCCCCGGGATATTTGTGGAAAGCCGAAAGGGGCAGCGGCCCGCTTCGGCGCTGGATGGAGCCGAACGCCATGATCGTGAGCATCGACCGCCTTTCGCTGATCGCGGACGGGGTGGCCCGGGGCCCCGAGGGGACCGTGCATGTGGCGATGGCGCTGCCCGGCGAGACGGTCGAGGGCGAAGCTGTCGACGGGCGCATCGCAGCGCCGCGGATCGTGACGCCTTCGGTCGACCGGGTGAAGCCGCCGTGCCCGCATTACCGGGCCTGCGGCGGTTGCGTGCTGCAACACGCCTCGGACGGGTTCGTGGCAGGCTGGAAGGCCGATGTGGTGCGCCAGGCGCTGGCCGCGCGCGGGATCGAGGCCGGGGTGGAGCGGGTCGAGACTTCGCCGCTGGCGACGCGGCGGCGGGCGACGTTTTCCGGACGGCGCACCAAGAAGGGCACGCTGGTCGGGTTTCATGCGCGGGCCTCGGATACGGTGGTGGAGGTGCCGGGCTGTCTGATCCTGCGCCCCGAACTGATGGCGAAGCTGCCGGCGCTGAACGAGGCGGTCGGGCTGGGCGGCTCGCGCAAGGGCGAGATCGCTTTCGCGCTGACGCTGACCGATGCGGGCGTCGAGGTCGCGGCGAAGGGTGGCAAGGCGATGGATCCCGCGCTGTTCGAGGCGCTGGCCGATCTGGCGCGGCGCCATGATCTCGCGCGGTTGAGCTGGGACGGCGAGACGGTGGCGGCACCGCGTCCGGCCAGTCAGACCTTCGGCAAGGCACGGGTGACGCCGCCGCCGGGATCTTTCCTGCAGGCGACCGCCGAGGGGGAGGCCGCGCTTGTCGGTGCGGTGCGCGAGATGGTGACCGGCGCGGGACGCATCGCCGATCTGTTCGCCGGTTGCGGCACCTTCGCCCTGCCGCTGGCCGAGGCGGCCGAGGTTCATGCCGTGGAAGGCGAGGCCGCGATGCTCGCCGCGCTCGACAAGGGCTGGCGCGAGGCGCAGGGACTGAAGCGCGTCACCCATGAGGCGCGCGATCTGTTCCGCCGCCCGTTGCTGCCCGACGAGATCGATCGTTACGACGCCGTGGTGATCGACCCGCCGCGCGCCGGGGCCGAGGCGCAGGTGCGCGAGATCGCCGCTTCGAAGCTGCGCCGGCTGGTGCATGTCTCGTGCAACCCCGTGACTTTCGCGCGCGATGCCCGTGCGCTGCTGGATGCCGGCTTCGCGCTGGAGCGTCTGGTCGTCGTCGATCAATTCCGCTGGTCGGCGCATATCGAACTTGTGGCGTCGTTCATTCGGCATTAGGGGCTTCGCGCAAAGCTAGGATCTGCTAGACTCAATAAAAACGGGCAGGAATAACAGGCGGAACATGCAGCGTCGTACCCTTATCCTCGGGCTCACGAGCCTGACGGCCCTTGCCGCTTGCGGCGGGGATTCGTCTCCCAAACTCCTTTGGCCCTATGTGGGGCCGCCGATCACCCAGGTTCAGGTCTACAAGAAGAAGCGGGTGATGTATCTGTTTTCGAACGACAAGATCGTTCGGACCTATGATATCGCCCTTGGGGGCAATCCGATCGGGAAGAAGCGCTTCGAAGGTGATGGCAAGACGCCCGAGGGGCTTTATTACATCAATCGGCGTAACCCGAACTCGTCCTACCATCTGTCTCTGGGGCTGTCCTATCCGAATCCCACGGATATCGCCTATGCGCAGGAGAACGGGCGCCGGCCGGGAGGAGACATCTTCATCCACGGTCGCGCCGGCAAGGACAAGGGACGGGGCAGTGACTGGACGGCAGGATGCGTGGCTGTCACCGATACCGAGATCGAGGATATCTATGCCATGGTCGCGGTAGGCACGCCGGTCTGGATCTATCCTTAAGTTTCGGTGGGCCGGGGCGGCTTTTCTGCGGTCCGGGCCTCTCGCGAGAGTTTTCCAAGGACCGAGGCGCGACCGAAAGCGGTTGCCGCCAGCGCTTTGCCGCGGGCGATTTCCGCTTCGAGCCGCGCCTGTTCCAGAGTGATCTGGCCATCGCGATTTTCCGTCAGGCAGGCGAACAGCGCGGCTGCACCGGCACCGGGCAGCGAAGTCTGGCCATCCCGGGCGGCCTGCCGGGTCAGGTCCTGAAGACGTTGTCTTTCCTGGGTCAATCCCTCGCGGGCCATGGCGAGCCTGGCGAGGCGGCCAAGTTCGATGTCTCGCTTCATCTCGGCGATACGCTGCAGTTGGGTGAGACGTTTGTGCGACATGGTCAGCCTCGTTTCGGGCGGATCTGGCGGCGGATTCGTTCCGCAAAGCGGATCGCGGTTGCAACGGCGCGGTAATGCTCCGGGCGGATTTCGTCGCCGACCTCGACACTCGCATGAAGCGCACGGGCCGTTGGAGGGTCGGCGTGGATCGGTACGCCGGCTTCGGTTGCGGCGGCCCGGATGCGGGCGGCGATCTCATCCACCCCTTTCGCCAGGCACACCGGAGCGCGCCGGGCCCCGCGTTCCCATTTCAGGGCGACGGCGTAATGCGTCGGATTGACGATGACGACGCTCGCTTTCGCGACATCCGCGATCATCTGACGGGTAGCGATTTCGACGGCCTTCTGCCGGCGTTGCGACTTGATGTGGGGGTCGCCCTCGGATTGTTTCATCTCGTCGGTCAGTTCCTTGCGACTCATCCGGTTGCGGCGCAGGAAGGCGGCGCGTTGCCACAGGTAATCGATGGCGCCCATCACCGCAGCGATCAGCGTGACCAGCATCAGGAATTCGGTCAGCAGACGCAGCATCAGCGTGATTGCGGGCTCCACTCCCATGCGTTGAGTCATCAGAAGGCCGGGTAGCCGCGACGACAGGAACAGTCCGAGGATTGCACCGATCAGCATGAGCTTCACACAGCCCTTCAGAAATTCGAACAGGCCGTTCGGGCCGAATTTCTGCCTGGCATTGGCGACAGGGTTGATCCGGTCCATCCTGGGGAGCAGTTTTTCCGGGGCGAAAACCAGAGCGCGCTGCGCGAACAGCCCTGCCAGAACCAGCCCCGCCGGCAGGGCAGCCCAGGGAATCAGCGGTTTCAGGGCTCCCCAGAACAGCCCGCCGAACAGGCCCTGTCCGGCCCCGAGGATCTGGCGCGACAGTGTCTCGGCCTGTGACAATGCCCCGATCAGCACGGAGCCGCTGGCGACCAGACTGCCCGCTCCGAAGGCAACGGCGCAGAGCAGGATGCCGGCATAGCCGCAAGCCGTTGATATGTCGGTCGACCGGACGAGGTCACCCTTGCGCCGGGCTTCGTCGATCTTGTGCTGGGTCGGTTCATATTCGCGGGAGTCGTCATCCTGCTCGCTCATCGGTGGACCTCGAACGGGGCGCTCAGAAAGCGGTCGAGGGCGCCGGACCAGACCAGAAGGCCGGTCGGCACGGCAACCGTCAGCAGCACCAGCCCGCCGAAGGTCAGTGCCGGGGCGCCGATGAATGTCACCATCATCTGTGGCATCGCCCGGTTGATGGCTCCGAGGGCGACGTTGTAAAGCAGTCCGCCAAGCACGAAGGGCATGGCGATCGAGAAGGCGAGCGAGAAGGTCTGTGCGACCCCGCCAAGCCCCCACAGCCGCAGCACTTCCGCCGAAGGCAGGCTGCGCGGCGGGATCGCGTCGTAAGATGCGATCAGCAAGGCCGCGATCTTGATGTGCAGCCCGAGATGCGCCGCAAGCGCGAGCCCCCCGAGCGTCAGCAGCGTGCTTACGGCCGGCTGCGATTCGCCTGCGACACCGAACATCTGCGCGAGGGAAATCGACTGCGCGATCATCATGCCAGCCGTTTGCAGAGCCAGAACGAACAGCCGCAGCATCGCCCCGATGGCAAGGCCCACCCCCATCTCCGACAGCAGCGTCGGTGAAACCGCGGTGCGCGTCGCGGCTCCGAGTGTGACGGGATCGGTTCCCGAAAGTGTCACCAAGGTGAAGGCAAAAGCCGCCACCAGCCGGACACGGGCAGGGACGATCTGTTCGCCGAAGGCCGGCATCAATGCCATCGCCCCCCCAACCCGCAGGAAGACGATGAAAGCCTGCGCCAGCCACAGTTGTGCGTCCGACAGCAGCCTTGCCAGATCGGCTGTCATGCCGGCACCACCCCGACCATCGCCGGTCTCGCGTCGATGCCGATTTCGTCGAAGCTGAGCACCGGCGTCATGATGCCGCGCGCTTGCAGAACGGTGTGCAGGAACCGTCTGCGACGGGCCGAGGTGACCAGTGCGGGGAACGTTCCGGCCTCGCCCAACCGGGCCAGCCTCTCCGAGATATTGGTGGCGAGGCGGTTGAACTTGTCGGGTGGCAGCGCGATGTCCGTCTGCCCTCGGTCATTGTTCAGCTGATGGCTGGTGAAGGCCTCCTCCCATTCCGGGGCGAGTTGCAGCAGTGGCACGGTTCCGTCCGGGCGCTTGATCTCTGCGATCAGCTGGAAGCCGAGGCGCTGGCGCACATGTTCGCAGACCATTTCCGGACTGGGCATGGAGCGCGCCTCGGCGATGGTTTCGACAATGACCAGCAGGTTGCGGATCGACACGCGTTCGGCCAGCAGCAGCCGCAGCACCGACAGCAGCAGGTCGACCGGCACTTTCTCGGGGATCAGCTCGTCGAGGATGCGCCGGTTCGATTCGGCGCGCGCGGTGTCGCTCAGCGTGCAGATCTCGTCGAGCAGCTTGCGCAGGGTGCGCAGCGTCATCAGCCGCGGGAAGTTGCGTTTGATGACCTCGAGAAGATGCGTCGCGAGAACTTCGGTCGGGTTCACCACGGTCGAACCGGCGAGGGCCGCATCTTCCTGCTCAGTCGGCGAAAGCCAGCGCGCCGGGGCGCCATAGACCGGCTCTTTCACATCCTCCCCGGCGGGGAGGGCGGCGGCATTGTCCGCGATCAGTGCGAGGATGCGTTCGGGGCGCAGCCGGTCGCGGGCCTGTTCGACGCCCTGAATGCGGATCCGATAGGTGCCGGAGGGCAGTCCGGCATCGTCGGTCAGGCGGATCTCGGGCAGGATCAGCCCATAGGTAGCCGCGACATGGTTGCGCATGTTGGCGATTCGCGAATCCAATCCCGTCGCCGGATCGAGCGCCATCGCCACCAGATCCGGGGCGAATTCGACATGGATATCGTCGAGGTCCAGCACGTCACCGATCGATTTGCGGCTTTGAGCCGGGGCGGGGGCGGGCATCCGCATCGCCTCGCGCCGTTGCCGTGCGAGAGCCGCGCGCCGCCCCCACCAGGCGAGCGCCCCCAATCCCGTGGCCCCGGCCATGAACGGCACGAATGGCAGCCCCGGCACCAGCGCGAACAGCGCCATCAGGAAGGCCACCGTCGCCAGTGCCGTCGGATACTGACCGAGCTGGCGCAGGATGTCGGTGTCGGCCGAGCCCTTCGTCCCGCCGCGCGACAGCAGGATCGCCGAGGCGACAGAGATGATCACCGCGGGGATCTGCGTCGTCAGCCCGTCGCCGACGGTGAGGATCGAATAGGTTTCGAACGCCTGGCCGACGGGCATTCCATGCACCACCGTGCCGACGATCATCCCCACCGTCAGGTTCAGCAGCGTGATCAGCAGCCCCGCGACCGCATCGCCCTTGACGAATTTCGACGCGCCGTCGAGCGAGCCGAAGAAGGTCGTCTCGGCCTGCTCGCGCTCGCGCCGGGATTTCGCCTCGGCGTGGTCGATGGCGCCGGCGTTCATGTCGGCGTCGATGGCCAGCTGCTTGCCCGGCATCGCATCGAGCGCGAATCGCGCACCGACCTCGGCCATGCGGCCCGCGCCCTTGGTGATGACCATGAAGTTCACGATCATCAGTACGCCGAACACCACCAGCCCGATCAGCACCGATCCGCCCATGATGAAATTGGCGAATCCCTCGATCACATGGCCGGCGGCGGCGGTGCCGGTATGGCCCTGACCGATGATCAGCTTGGTCGAGGACACGTTCAGCGACAGCCGCAGCATCAGCGAGGTCAGAAGGATCGTCGGGAAGGCCGAGAAATCCAGCGGCCGTTCGATGAACAGGGTCACTGTGAAGATCAGGATCGCTATCGAGAACGAAGCTGCCAGGCCGATGTCCAGCACCCAGGCCGGAACCGGCAGGATCATCATCACGATCACCGCCATCAGCGCCAGTGTCAGCAGCACCGTCGGCTGATACAGAAGGCGCAGGTCGAACTTTGGCATCAGTCGGCCTCTCCCGTCGCGGGGGCCGGCGCGGCCGCGCTGGCGGTGCGCAGCAGAGATCCGGCCGAAGGCGGCACCGGCTGCCATGAGCCGTCCCCCATGATCGCACCGGACACCAGACTGGCGCCCGGTGCTCCGCCGGCATCGGGGCGCGCCCCGGCGGCGCGCTGCAGCAGCGGATAGGTGTTCACCCGCGGAGGGCGCACCGGGCCGGCCTGGCCGCCATTCATCGCGGCGACGATATCGGGAATGTCGGGGATGCCATCGCCCCCTCCGGCCATCATGGCGCCGGGCTGCCCCCCGGCCATGCCGAAGCCCGCGCCATCGACCCCGGCCGAGGCCAGCCGGGCGCGGATCTGCTCGAACCGGGTGGCGTATTTCTCGGCCTGTTCGCGGGTGCGGGAATGATAGGCGCCGGCCGCCGCCTTCCACGATCCCATCTCGGCATACAACTCGGACAGGAACCGCGCGGCATAGAGCGCATTGACCCCCGGATCGAACATCTGGTCGAGCGAGGTGAACGCCTCGCCATGCCATTTGTAATTGATCTGGAAACAGCCCACGTCGAAACTGCGCGCGCCGCGCTTGTAATGCTCGACAACATAGGCGCGGGCCTCGGGGTAGCTGTCGAAGAAGTGCCCCTCGCCCTCCATGTTCACGGTCCAGGGCCAGGGCCGCATCGCCGGGCCGATCTTGCGTCCGGCCTCGGCCAGAGTGATCGCCTGAAGCACAGACAGGGGCACACCGGTGCTGCGCGCCGCGGCCTCGGCCGCGCGTTCACAACTGGCGGGCGGATCGGCGGGCGTGCTGGCCACGGCCGGGATGGCCGAAACCGACAGCAGGGCCGACAGCACGCCGGCCAGCCACAGGATGATGCCCCGCACCGCGGAAAGGCGCCGTCTGTCCGGCATGGAACCCCCCAAAGCATTTCTTGCCTCGGGGTCACCCTAGGGACCGAATCTTTACATCCGGTAAGCGCCGCTCAGTCGAGGCCGGGTCCGGGCCGCAACCGTGCGATGAATTCGGCATGGAGCACCGGCGGCGCCACGACCACGCCGTTCGACTGTGCGGAAGGGCCGTTGAACTGCAGCGCAACGCCGCAGCGGTCGGTTGCCAGAGCGCCGGCGCGGGTGGCGATCAGGCTGGCGGCAGCGGTATCCCATTCCCAGGCCGGGCGCAGCGAGAGCGTGGCGTCGAACCGCCCCTCGGCCACCAGGCACAGCCGCCAGGCCAGCGACGAGCGCAGCTCGTGGCGGAACACCGGCACCGGGCCGCGCCATTGCACCGGATCGGTCGACAGCTTCGAGGTCAGCACCCGGCAGCCGTCGGCCCGGACGGTATCGGAGACCCGGATCTCGGTGCCGTTGCGCAGCGCCGGGCCCTCGGCGGTGGCACTGTAGACCAGCTCCATCACCGGCAGGCTGACCACCGCGGCGACGATGCGGCCGCGCTCGGCCACGGCGATGGCATGGGCGAAACCGCCCTCTTCGTTCAGGAAGGCGCGGGTGCCGTCGATCGGGTCGACGATGAACACCCGCTCGCGGCCGAGGCGGGCGGGATCGTCGGCACTTTCCTCGGACAGCCAGCCATAGTCCGGGCGGGCGGCGCGCAGCCGCTCTTCCATCAGGGCATTGACCGCCAGGTCGGCTTCGGAAACCGGGCCGGCGCCGGCGTCCTTCTCCCAGGCGTCGGGGGCGTGTTTCCAGTAGCTCAGCGCCAGCGGACCGGCCGCCGCCGCGACCTCGAGCAGCAGCGCGAGGTCGGCCTCGTCGTCATGCACCGGCAATGGTCAGCCCCTCGAGCAGCAGGCTCGGAACGACGTGGCTGCGGTGAAGACGCGCGTCGTTCGCCGGCACGATCCGGCGCAGCATGTCGTGCAGGTTGCCGGCGATGGTGCCTTCGTTGACCGGATATTGCACCTGACCGTTCTCGACCCAGAAGCCCGAGACCCCGCGCGAGTAATCGCCCGTCGTCGGGTTGATCGTCGCACCGATGAAGGAGGTGACGATCAGCCCGGTTCCCATTCCGGCAATCAGCTCGTCTCGGCTGTGGGGGCCCTGCGTCAGCGCGATGTTGCCAACTGCCGGGGTCGGCGGCGAGGACAGCCCGCGCGCCGCGTTCGCCGTGCTCGGCATCCCGAGCTTGCGCCCCGTCGCGAGGTCGAGCGTCCAGCCGGTCAGCACGCCGTTGTCGACGATGGTGCGCGGTGCCGTCGCCAGCCCCTCGCCGTCGAACGGGCGCGAGCCCGAGATGCGCAGCCGGTGCGGGTTCTCGACGATGGACAGCCCCTCGGGCAGGACCTGCGTTCCCAGCCCGTCGCGCAGCCACGAGGCGCCGCGCGCGATCGCCGTGCCGTTGATCGCAGCCAGAAGATGGCCGATCAGGCTGCCGGCGATGCGTTCGTCGAACAGGATCGGAAAAGCGCCGGTGCGCGGCCGGCGCGGATGGGCTCCGGCCACGGTGCGTTCGCCCGCCTCGCGGCCGATGTCGGTGGCGGACGGCAGATCGGACTGGAACACCCGGCTTTCGGCCGCCCAGTCCCGCTCCATCTCCAGCCCCTCGCCGGTGATCGCCACCGCCGAGATTGCGCGCGAGCTGCGCTCGTATCCGCCGGAAAACCCGTTCGTCGCCGCCATGTGCAGCGTCTGGCGCGACCAGGAGGCCGAAGCCTGATCGACTTTGCTGACCCCTTTGACCGCAAGTGCCGCCGCCTCGGCCTCGAAGGCATCGCGTTCGAGATCGGCCGCGGCGGGATCCGCCGCCGGATCGGCGAGTTCGAGCGCCGAGGCATCGCGAACCTGCGCCAGCTGAGCCGGATCGGCCAGCCCGATATACGGGTCTTCGGGCGCCAGACGCGCCATCGTCACCGCACGTTCCGCCATTTCCGCAATCGTGCGTTCCGAGATATCCGAGGCCGAGACACAGGCCTGCCGCTTGCCGATCAGCACACGCAGGCCGATCTCGATCGCTTCGGCGCGCTCGGCCTGCTCAAGTTTTCCCTCGCGCACGTCGATGGAAACCGCGCGGCCCTCGACCGCGATGGCATCGGCGGACTCGGCCCCGGCCGCACGGGCCCGGGCCAGAAGGGATTCGGTCAGATCGGACAGTCTTTGCGTCGCCATGGCTTTCCTCGGGCAAATCCGCCGTCGGGCGGCTTGCGTTCGACCGGTTCTTAGCGGATCCGCTGACCGTTGGCGAGGATCTCTCCCGTCGGTTTCATCTCGATCTTCGAGGTGTAGGCATCGGTTCCGGCGGGCACCGCGTAAAGCCCCAGCATCATCTTGACGATCATGGTCTGCTGCTGCTCGATCAGCCCGATGGCGACCAGATTCGACATCAGTGCATCGGCCCCGGTCAGGCTGAGATCGACCGACCCCGCCGGCACCGGCGTGCCTGAACCGTTGTCGATCGTCGCCGCGCCGGTGCCTGCAAGATCGAGCCCCGCCAGCGACAGATGCAGCCGGTTCAGCGCCACGCTTTCCACCGTGACCGGCATTCCCGCTTCGGGCAGCGGCGCGGAGGTCAGCAAATCGTTGGAAACCTTTGCCGTGCCGCCGAGGTCGATCACCAGCTCGGCCGGGGTGCGCGGCAGTTTCTGCGCCGGGTCGAACATCGCCCAGACCGAATCCGACAGTGTCAGACCGCTCAGCGCGATCTTGCCGGTGAACGGTTGCGGCTGATCGTTCTGCGACACCGGGAAGGCGAACTCGGCCGAGGTCGCTTCGAGGTCTGCGCTCATCGGCGCGCTCAGCAGGCTGTCGGGCGCCTGCGTCACCGCCAGATGCGGGTGCTGGCTTTGTGCACTGTAGCGGAAGCCTGCCGCCGACATCGCGCCGTTGACCGCTCCGGACTGCGCCGAGGCGACGATCTCCATCGGTTTGCCTTCGGTGGTCTGCGTGACATCGAGGCTTGCCGCGCCATAGGTGCCGGAAAAGGCGAAAGACGCCCCCTGCGCGAGCAGCGCACCCATGTCCGTCATATCCGTGCCGGCGGGCACCGTGGCCTGGTTGCTGCCTGCCAGATTCGCGGCCGTGGCGCTCAGCGTGTAGCTCACCCCGGTTTCGTCGTCGCTGCCCGCGGCCTTCACGTCGAGCGTGGCGACCTTGGTGTCCGAGGTCTGGGTCTGCCGGCCGTCCACCGTCTTGGTGGCGTAATTCGACGCGATGCCCCCGAGCGTCAGGACGAACTCCGTCGGCGACGGGGCGGGGGTGCTGCCCTTCGGCGCCGCTTCCGGCTTCGCGCCGGCTTTCGGTGCCGGGGTGTCGTCGATAAGCGTGACCGTCACCTTCGGCGCGGTCAGGCGGTAGTCCAGCGCCTCGGGCGTGCCGGATACCAGCGTGATCAGATCCTGCTGGTCGACCCGCAGCCGGACCGAAACCGGGTCGTCCCCGGTGCGGGTGACATCGCTGCGGGCGGTGATCGTCGGCGCCATCGTCACCACGACAGAGCCGTCGCCCTGCTCGCGCAGATCCATCCGCGGGATGTCGATCTCGCTGCGGGTGGTGATCGTCACCGGGGTTTCAGGGGCCGCGGTCGTGTCATTCGTGCCGGCGGTATCGGGCGTGCCGGCGGTATCGGGGTCTTCGATCTGATGCGACAGTGCCAGATCGGTGATGGTCAGCGTATCGCCGTTGCGCGTGGCGCCGCCGGTCTTCACCTCATAGCCAAGGGCCGCATAATCCGTCTTCCAGGCTGTCCACAGCTCGTCGGCGGTCAGTGCCGGGACCGAAGTCGTGGCGAGCAGCGACAGGACGGTCGCGGTGCCGATCCGACGGCCCCCGGCGCGAAGGCCGGCCTGAAAGACTGCAATATTCATTGACGATTACCCCTGACTAAGATTCCTGCCAAAGCATCCTTTGCCCGCCCGACAGGGTCAAGGGCCGCCACGTCTTTCCCGAGGATTGTTGACACGGTGTGGCCCCGGCGGCTTCAGTTCCGCTCAGGATCGGTCGCAGGAGGAGAAGGCGCGAGATGATACGGGTGGAGACGCGGGACAATGTGCGGACGGTGACGTTCGAGCGCCCGGAGAAGGCCAATGCACTGACGCGCGCCATGCTGGTCACGCTGCTGGAGGCGGCGCGCTCGGTTCCCGAGGGGCTGCGCGCCTTCGTGCTGCGCGGCACGGGGAAGGTGTTCTCGGCCGGCGCGGACCTCGATGAGGCGGCCAGCGGGCTGGCGCGCGACGGCATCTGGGCCGAGGTATCGGACGCCATCGCGGCCCTGCCATGCCTGAGCATCGCGGTGCTGAACGGCACGCTGGCAGGCGGCGCGACGGGGCTGGCGCTTGCCTGCGATATCCGTCTGGCAGTGCCGGGGGGCAAGGTGTTCTATCCGGTGATGCGTCTCGGCTATGTGCCGCCCGCGCCCGATACCGGGCGGCTGATCGCACTGATCGGGCCGGCGCGGGCGAAGATGATCCTGCTTGGCGGTCAGCGTATTCCGGTCGAGGAGGCCCGCGACTGGGGCCTGATCGACCGCATCGTCGCCCCCGAGGCCCTGGATGCCGAGATCGACGCGCTGACCGTCGACGCCCGCGGCGCCACCGCCGCCCATGTCGCTGCCCTCAAGGCGTTGTTCCGGGGCTGAGGGGGCAGAAGGGTCCTGCCCCGAAATCGGGGCGGGCGACGGCTCTGGCGGGGTATGGCATCTGCGCCCGACAAGGCAGCCGGGCATCTGCCCTCAGTTCTGCCGCGCGACCTGTCCCAGCCGCACAGACACGAGATCGGTCAACGCCCGTAGTGCGGCTATTGTCGTCTCGATGGCTTGCCCCGCATCAAGCAACGTCACCTCGTCGCCCTCAATGTAGCGATAGATATATGCACCGTGATCCGGCCCCAACTTTTCGACAATCCGTGCGAGGGTGTCGCATAATTCATTTTGCCGGATGAGGCCTTGTTCCTCGCGCAGGCCAATGTCAGCAGCCATCTGATGGAGCGTTTCCAGATCATGGCCAGTGCCGCGTTTTCGCAGCTCTGCCACAGGGATGCCATGACTTATCAGATATGATTTGAGGCCGCTCTCAGCCGCCAGACCGATCAGATTGTGCAGCGAGATCCACGTCTAATCCGAGCGTTGGACGCCACGATCCATCAGGAAGCGCTAGACGATCTCCGCAGCATTCGCATGGCCGGTCGCCGCTTTCCGAAACCGGTCGGCAAGGTCTGTTTCGGCCCTGCTCTCCGTTTCCGAAGCTGGCCCGGCATTCTGCCGGACCGGCCCATGGCTGTCTGGCCCGGCGGCCTCAGCCATAAACGGCTTCTTTGCCGAAATGCTTGACCAGAAGATAATAGACCACGGCGCGATACTTGTGCCGTTCCGATTTGCCATAGGTCTCGATCGCGGTCTCGATCGCCGCCATCAGCTCGGGGCCGTCGGCCAGACCGAGCTTCTTGATCAGGAACTTTTCCTTGACGGTTTCCAGCTCGGACACGCTGGAGCCGGCCACGGTCGATGCGTCGGCATCGTAGATCGCGGGGCCGCAGCCGATGGTGACCTTGGTCAGCAGCGCCATGTCGGGCGTGACACCGCATTTCGTGCTCAGGTCTTCGGCATATTTCGCGATCAGATCGTCTCTCTTGCCCATGGTCATCCCATCCCTTTTCACACACCGCCAGAGCGCACGCTCTGGCCGGCGATCAGCCTAGGGCAGCCACCGGCAGATCCAAAGTTGTATTTGTCAGGCGAGGTTGGGTTTTGGCGCCGCCATCGGCGGAATGCGGCCGGGCAGGGGGCGCGCCCCCGAGGGGCGCGCCGGGACCGCTCAGTAGCGGTAATGGTCGGGCTTGAACGGCCCCTCGACGGGGACGTCGATATAGGCGGCCTGCTCGGGCAGAAGCGTGGTCAGCTTCACGCCGATCTTCTTCAGATGCAGCCGCGCGACCTTCTCGTCGAGCTTCTTCGGCAGGATGTAGACGCCGGGCTTGTAGTCCGCGCCCTTGGCGTAAAGCTCGATCTGCGCCAGCACCTGGTTGGTGAACGAGGCCGACATCACGAAGCTCGGATGCCCCGTCGCGTTGCCGAGGTTCAGCAGACGGCCTTCCGACAGCAGGATGATCCGGTTGCCCGAGGGCATCTCGATCATGTCGACCTGGTTCTTGATGTTGGTCCACTTCAGGTTGCGCAGATTGGCGACCTGAATCTCGTTGTCGAAATGGCCGATGTTGCCGACGATCGCCATATCCTTCATCTCGCGCATATGCTCGATGCGGATGATGTCGCGGTTGCCGGTGGTGGTGACGAAGATATCCGCGTCGGACACCACGTCCTCCAGCACGACGACCTCGAACCCGTCCATCGCCGCCTGCAGTGCGCAGATCGGGTCGACCTCGGTCACCTTGACGCGGGCGCCCGCGCCCTGCAGCGAGGCGGCGCAGCCCTTGCCGACATCGCCATAGCCGCACACCACCGCGACCTTGCCCGCCATCATCACATCGGTGGCGCGGCGGATGCCGTCGACCAGCGATTCCTTGCAGCCGTACTTGTTGTCGAACTTCGACTTGGTGACCGAGTCGTTGACGTTGATCGCCGGGAACGGCAGCAGGCCGTGCTTGTGCAGCTCGTAAAGCCGGTGCACGCCCGTGGTGGTTTCCTCGGACACGCCCCTGATCGCCTCGCGCTGTTTGGTGAACCAGCCGGGGCTCTGTTCCAGACGCTTGCGGATCTGCGCGAAGAGGGCGATTTCCTCGTCCGAATGCGGGGTGGCGATCAGATCGGTCTCGCCCGCCTCGACCCGCGAGCCGAGCAGGATATACATCGTCGCATCGCCGCCATCGTCGAGGATCATGTTCGCCGTGCCCTCGGCGAACTGGAAGATCCGGTCGGTGTAGGACCAGTATTCCTCAAGGCTCTCGCCCTTGATCGCGAAGACCGGGGTGCCGCCCGCCGCGATCGCCGCCGCGGCATGATCCTGCGTCGAGAAGATGTTGCACGAGGCCCAACGCACATCGGCGCCAAGCGCCTTCAGCGTCTCGATCAGCACCGCGGTCTGAACCGTCATGTGCAGCGAGCCGGCGATGCGCGCGCCCTTCAGCGGCTGCTTCGGGCCGTATTCCTCGCGGCAGGCCATCAGGCCCGGCATCTCGGTTTCGGCGATGTCGAGCTCCTTGCGCCCGAAATCGGCCAGCGAAATGTCCTTGACGATATAGTCTGCCATGCGGGGCTCCAATCTCTGCTGTCGCTCGTGATCTAGCACTTAGCAAGGTGTGGGGCAATTGCGACACCCGGGCGGAGGAAAACGCAACAAAAACCGAACCGCAGAGTTTACTTTCGGTTTACATGCCCGGGCACGGCCGATAGCCTTTGTCGACGGATCCCAGTTCGTTCGATTGACAAGATGAGTATTGCAACGACAAGCACGCAACCGGCCGGCGCCCGGAAAGCGGTCATTTTCTGCTGCGATTCCAGGTATCTGCCCTATACGGCCCATGCCGCAGCGCAGATCGCCGCTTTGCACCCGCACCGCGATTTCGACATTTGCCTGTGCCATGGTGAGTGCCCTCTGACCCTGCCCGAGAGCCTCGCGTCCCTGGGGCTGCGTCAGATCCGGGTCGATGTGGATGGGCGGTTCGAGGGGCTGCGGCTCGATCCGGGGGCGAACCACGATGTCTATCTGCGCCTCGCCCTGCCCGAGGCGCTTCGGGCCGATTACGACCGTATCCTGTATCTCGACGGCGACATCTTCGTGCAGGGCGGGGATTTCTCGCGGCTGCTCGGGGTGGATCTGGGCGCGCATCCCGTCGCGGCGGTGCGCGACAATATCCAGTGGCGCACGCCGGAGCGCCGGCCCGTCCAGTTCGCCCGGCTGGGGCTGCCGGGAACGCGCTATTTCAATGCCGGGGTGGTGCTGATGGATACGGCGCGCTGTGCCGACATGGATCTTCTGGGGCGCTGTGTCGATCTCGGCCGGCGCGAGGCGGCGCGGATGATCCGCCACGATCAGAACCTGTTCAACGCCGTGCTGCAGGGGGACTGGGCGGAGCTCTCGCCCACCTGGAACTGGCAATACAGCTGGGCCGCGCGCCTGCTGGCCGAGATGCGGACCCCAAATGTGGTGCATTTCATCGGCGGCACGAAGCCCTGGCGCGACACCGTCGGGGACATTCCGCCGCGCTATCTGCGCGCCATGTCGGCCTTTCTGGAATGCCATTTCCCGGAATTGCCGCCGCCGGCTGTTGCCGCGTCCCCCATGCGCCCGTGCAGCCCCCGGATGGTGAAAATGTTGCTGAAACATCTGGTTTCAGCGCGCGCAATGTGCGCCTATCTCGATCGCTTCGAGGGCGACTTTTCGGTGATCGGATGAAACGCGACCAGACGCCACGGGCGTGGCAACGGATGCTGTCGGGGCGCAGGCTGGATCTGCTGGACCCGACACCCGTCGATATCGAGATCGAGGATATCGCGCATGGCCTTGCCTTCGTGGCGCGCTGGAACGGTCAGACCGCCGGCGATTTCGCCTATTCGGTGGCCGAGCACTCCCTGTTGGTCGAGCAGATCTTCACCCGCCGCGATCCCGGTGCCGATGCGCGCTGGAAGCTGGCGGCACTGCTGCACGATGCGCCGGAATATGTTCTGGGTGACATGATCAGCCCGGTGAAGGCGGCGATCGGCGCGGATTATGGGGAACTGGATGCGCGGCTCGATGCTGCGGTGCATCTGCGCTTCGGGCTGCCGGCTGTGCTGCCGGTGGCGGTCAAGCGCGCGATCAAGCGGGCGGACACGCTGTCAGCCCGGCTGGAAGCCGAGCGGATCGCGGGGTTTTCGGCGATGGAGGCGGACCGGATCTTCGGGCGCCCCGATGCGGAGCTGATCCGGGGGCTGGAAATCCGGCTTCGGCCCCCGTCCGAGGTGCGCGCGGAGTTCACCGCGCGCCACCGCGAGCTGCTGTCGCAGCTCAGCGGTTGAACTTGTATTCGCCCTTGTGGGCGGCACGCGGGGCATAACCGCCCATCGCGAGGGTCAGGACTTCTGCAAGCATACGGATCATTTTCTGATCTCCTTCTGCATGGTTTCGCTGCTGATATGGGCAGTTTCATGATAGTTTGCGAGTCAGGAATTTTGCCGGACATGTTAGGCTGTCTATCATATGAGTGAAATCGACTGGCGCCATCTTCCACCGCTGACAGCGTTGCGTGCTTTCGCTGCGACGGCGCGCGAGGGCGGATTCAGCGCGGCGGCTCGGAAACTCAACGTGACACATGCCGCGGTGCAACAGCAGGTTCGTGGCCTTGAGGCGGAGCTGGGCATTTCGCTGCTGTGGCGCGATGGACGCAGCCTTCATCTCACCGCTGAGGGCGAGCGCCTGGCCGCCGCGCTGGCTGACGGTTTCGCGATCATCCAGACCGCCACCGAGGCTCTGCGCGCCCATCACGCCGAGAGGCCCCTGACCGTGACCTTGCCGCCCGCCTTCGCCGCCGAATGGCTGATGCCGCGGCTGTCGAAATTCTGGAAGCGCCACCCCGAGATTGCGCTGTCGCTCTTGCCCGAGCAGAGGGTGATGAACCTGCGCGAGATCGGTGCGAATCTGGGGATCCGGTTCGGCAACGGCCACTGGCCGGGGGTCGAGGCCGATTACCTGACCGCCGCGCCGCAGGTTGTCGTTGCCGCGCCCGAGCTTTTGGGCGGTCGCACCCGGCTGTCCCTGCGCGAGATGTCGATGCTGCCATGGATCCGCGAGGGTGACTGGCCCGAGCAGATGCAGCTGCTGGAATCCATCGGGTTGAAGCCGGCGGCGCTGAAATTCGTCGATTTTCCCAATGAAGAGCTGGCGCTGTCCGCGGCACGCGAAGGTATCGGTCTGCATCTGGAAACCGAGGCGCTGATCGCCGAGGATGTCAAACTCGGTTGGCTGGTCCGCATCCATGAGCTGAAGGACGAAAGTTTGGGTTATTACCTGATCTGGCCCCCGGGGCCGCTGAGTCCGGCCGCGAAGACCTTCATCGACTGGCTGAAGTCCGAGGTCTAGTCGCGGTTCCGCCAGTCAGGCGGGGATGATCGACCAGACCGTCTTCGGCGCGCGGTTTCCCGGTCTTGTCGGTGGCCATCGGCGGTAATTTTCGGTTCGCCTATGAGACTTGGGCTGGATCATTGCCTTGAATCTCCATGGATATGTCAAAGTGTGAAATCAAAGCCGGGGCGGTTCCGGGATCAGGTGAATCCGCAGTTTTGCAGCCCTGTCCCGCATCCATTTCCCGCTCATCATGCTCTGTCATGTGACCTTGGATATGAACTCCTGCACATTTGTTTTGACCTGCCCAACGGCGGCTTCCTTGCCATTGCAGGCTACGGCAAAATTTCGTCCGATTTCCTGAGGCCAGTTCCCCCAGTGTGTCTTTCCCTGTCGCCGCGGAATGAGATCGGCCGGCTTTGACAGACTGCTAACGTTTCTTGTCGATCAGTTCACGATGAATTCCGCATGGAGAGCCCCTGCAGAATGGATGTTCTTCAGGATGTCGATCATATCCCGTGGGCTGACCCCGAGAGCATTCAGGCCGCCGACGACCTCTGCAAGGGAACTGGTGTCCGGCAAGATTGCCATCTTTGTCCCAGGAGCATTGTCAATGGAGGCTGCGGTGCGCGGCACGATGACGGTTTCACCCCGGGCGAAAGGATTGGGTTGAATGGCTTCCGGCGCCTCCTGCACGCGGAGCGTCAGGTTTCCCTGGCTGACCGCCACCCGGGAGATACGAACGTCCGATCCCATCACTATGGTTCCGGAGCGTTGATCGACAATCACCCGGGCACGCTGTTCGGGTTCGACCCGGATGTTCTCGATACGGCTGAGGGCATGGGCTGTGCTGTTCATGCGGCCTTGCGAAAGGTCCAGAGAAACCGTTCCCGGATCCTGCATGCTGGCGATGTGAGCCCCGAATTCGCTGTTGATCGCACGCTCGATCCTGCCTGCGGTCGTGAAGTCCGGTTCTCTCAGAGCCAGTCGTACGGTCTTCAGGCTGTTGAGTTGAAATGCGATTTCCCTTTCCACCCGGGCACCGAGCGGGATGGTCCCGGATGTAGGGACGCCTTGGACGACGGATGCCGCCTGCCCCGAGACCGACACACCGCCTGACAGCACCGGTCCCTGGGCGACGGCGTAGATTTCCCCGTCCGGTGCATTCAGTGGTGTCATGATCAGCGTTCCGCCCAGCAAACTTTTGGCATCGCCGATCGCCGAGACGGTGACGTCGACCTTGCTTCCGGCGCGTGCGAAAGGGGGCAAGGTTGCTGTGACCAGAACGGCCGCTACATTCTTCGGCCGCAACTGCTCTCCAGTCACGTTCACGCCCAGCCGTTCCAAGACATTCGACATGATTTCTTCGGTGAACGGAGCGTTGCGCATTCCATCCCCGGTGCCGTTCAGACCAACCACAAGGCCGTATCCGACGAGATCGTTGCCACGAACGCCGTCGAACTCGACCAGATCCTTGATGCGGATCGTGGCGGCCCCTCCAAGGGAGGGAAACAAAATCAGCAGAAGGAAAAAGATTATACGCATTACAGGTAATTCGCCAAAGACAGGTCGGAAAGGCGCGCCGTCAGTGTGTAGAGGATTTCCAGCTGAGATTGCGCCGCTTTCAGCGCGGTCGAGGTTTCGTAGGAGTCCGCGCCGATGAGATCGAGGCGTGCCGTGCTGAGCGTGGTTTTTTCGGCACCGTTACGGGTCTCGGCCGTCTCGACGAGGGATTCGAGGCCCCCCAGCTGTGCCTGCGTCTCTATCAGGCCGCTGTCACTTGCTAACAGGGCCCCGGCCGACAGGTTTGCAAGACTTTGGCGCTGGCTGTCCGGTAGCGTGTTGCCGGCATCTGCGGCCAGAGCAGCCAGCGCCAGCCCCTTAATTACGTCACGAATGGCGGGGTCCGCAGCCGTCACTGGGATTGTGATCGACGTTTCCTCTGACAGGGCGATGCCGCTGACCCCTGTCTGGCTGCCGCCAAATATCGTGTCGAGATACCCACCTCCTCCGGGTGCGGCGTCGAACCACTGCGTAACGGCTTCGGCGATATCGTCAGCCTGCGTCAGTCCCGCGGTCGCTGCGGCGAGCGATGACATCAGGTTTTCTGCAGACCCTACGGACACTGTATCCACGGCAATGCCGGAAAAAACATGATGGCCCGAGGCCGAGACGTTCAGGCTCGATAACACTGATGTCAGTGCAGACGTGGCTTGGGACAGGCTTGTTGGCAGCCCCGTGGAGGTGGTTCCAGACCCACTGGACATCAGGGCCTTTGCGACATCGGAGGCGGTCGACCGAATGTGATCCAGAGAAGATTGCATGGTCGAAAGCACCAGTCCCGCCTTGGTGCCGGTCTGGCCATAGATTTCCAGGCGGGCAAGGCTGCCATTGATCGAGGCAAGGGCACGGAAGTCGCCTCGGACTGCGGCTCCGGTATCACTCTTGATTCCGGTCATGACCTCATGTGTCAGGTCTGCCAACGTCGATTTCAACTGGGTGTTGTGGTTGCGCAGCTGGTAAGATCTGGCCAGATCTCCCACGGACATATAGTTCATTTCAGATCTCCAGGATGGATTGCATCATCTTGTCGATCGCCTGCAAAACCCGGGCGTTCGCGGAGTAGGATTGCTCGACAAGCTTCAGGTTCTGAAGTTCGGCATCGGTGTCTACACCTTCGGTCAGAAGCTGTTCTGACGCAGCATCTCGCCGCGCTGTCGCATAGCTTTGGGCCGTCTCGGCGCCCAATCTGTTCGAGGCTGCAAGAGACAGAAGATCCGAGGCGAAAGCATAGGTCGTCTTTCCTGCGCCTGCGAACGGGCCGGAGGCGACCTCCGTGGTTGTGGACAAGGCATTTTGAATCGCCGATAGCAGCGTCGAATTGCCACTGAGGCCTTCGGCTGTCGCTCCAATGCCGTCACGCAGGCGCCAGACCTGTCCCCCCATCGTCGGATCGGTGGAAGCATTGAGCGTAATGCGGCCAGCGATTCCGACCTCGTTCAGACTGTTGAATGCCGCGTTGTTGTCGGTGAACAAGCCTGCGTCACCGGGCGAAAGGGTCGGGTCCACCGAGTTTCCCGAAAACCGCTGGATCAGATCGCGGGCGAATGAGTCCAGGCTTTCCTGCATGGCGGGGGCCAGTTCGTCACGAATGGCAAAGGCTGCGCTCAATGTGCCACCCCCCATTCTCCCGCTGTCTGCGGTCGGGACCACGTGACCATTGACGATCAGACCAGAAAGAGTTCCGGTGCCGATCGACATGTCTTCAGACATCACGTTGGTTGCAGCGAAACCGATCTTGGCCGCGGTTCCATCTAGCAGGGTTTGCCCGCCCGTCGTCACGAGCGCGACCTGGTTGCCGATCCGCGGAATAGTGTTGATCGGCACGATTTCCGCAATCCGGGCGATCAGGGTTTGTCGCTGATCCATCATCGCATTGGTATCTCCGCCCTGGGCAGACAGGCGGGTGATCGAGATGTTCAGCTCCTGGATCTGCTCAAGGGCGGTGTTCAACGTGTCGACCTGCGCGGAGATCGAACGATCCGCTTCGAGCCGGGCGGACTGGATGTCATCCGACACGGTGTTCAGCTTGTCGGTCACCGCCTTCGCGGCCGTGGCGATTGCTGTCAGACCGGCGGTGCTTTCCGGTTGTGCCCTGGCGGAGATCAGTGAGGTTTCCAGATCCGACAGCAGCATACTCAACGAGCCTGGCGTTTCGGCATCGCCAATGCCGGTCTCGATGCGGGCAGCAAACTCCGCCCGAATCGTCGCGTTGCCCGCCGCCGCATCCGAGAGCCATTTTTCTTTCAGCAAGGAGGTGCTGACCATGCGCGATACGCTGTCGACCCGCACCCCGCCGCCGGAGGCGGACGACAGAGATACCTCGCGCCTCGCATAGCCGTCGGTCAGCGCATTCGCCGTGTTGCCCGAAATGACCTGAGCCATTTTCGAGCTGGCCGACAGGCCGGTTCCGGCATTGTTCAGTGCCGCGGTGAGGGACATGTCGGCCTCCTGCCGTCAGGATGGATCAGCGCTTGATGTTGGTGGTTTCCTCGTACATCTGGTCCACCGTCTGGATCACCTTGGCGTTCGAGGAATATGCGCGCTGGGTCTGGATGAGGTTGGTCAGCTCTTCCGCGACATCGACGGTGGAACTTTCGCGGGAGTATCCCGCGACGGTGCCCGTCGGCCCGTCGCCCGCGTCCCAAAGGTAGAACGAACCGGAGGTCGAGGAGACCTTGAAAGTCTGACTGTCGAGGGAAATCAGCCCATTCTGGTTCGACACATCGACGAGGGGAACCTGGTAGACGGTGCGGATGAACCCAGTGTCATAGGTTGCCTTGATGAAGCCGTTCTCGTCGATCTCGATCGAAGCGAGGTTGCCCACGGGAGAACCGTCCTTGGTGATCGAGGTCGGGGAGAAGCTGTCGGAGAGCTGCGTCAGCCCGTTGGTGTCGCCGATCTTGCCGATCGTCATCGAGATCGTCTGCAGCCCTTCTGCCACGTCGAGGCTGAGGGCCCCGGTCGAGGCATCGTAGGCCGGAGAGCTGCCAAGGGCCGTGACGCTGGCCAGCGTGCCGCCGTTCTGTGTGGTGTTGTCGAAGACCAGCGTATACTCGCCGAGGATACTTTCGTCGGCGGCCGTCGCGGTGTTGTCTGCCGTCGCCGAATCGCGGATCACCATCGTCCAGGTGTTGGGAGCCGTGGGAGAAGGCGTAAAGCTGATATCGAGCGTCTCGGACGTGCCGAGGTTCCCGAAGTATTCGACCGACAGCGCCTCGGCATCGCCGTTGCCCGTGCCATCCGCCGAGGTCGCGGGCAGATTGACGCCGAGATTCATCGTTGTCGTCGGGTCGCCGGCGGTCTGGTTGGCGTTGATCACCACCGGCTCCAGCCCGGTGATGGTGTCGCGCGCCTGAGTCGAGATCGTGCCGTCGGCATTCGCCGGCCAACCGAGCAACACCAGCCCCGATTCGGTGCGCAGCGCGCCGTCGGCATCGGTGTAGAAAGCCCCGGTCGAGGTCATCCGCAGTGAATCGTTGGTCAGGTTGTTCATGTCCACCGTCTCGGCCACCGGCAGGAAGCCGCGCCCCGAGACCGCCAGGTCCATCGAATTCGAGGTCGAGACGATCGAACCGTTCTCGCCGATCAGACGCGTCGTGCTGGCCGTGACGCCGCCCGCCGAATAGGTGCCGGCCTTGTTCGAGGCGCCAACGACCAGACTGTCGAATTCCGTCGTCATGCGCTTGTAGCCGTAGGTGCCCGAGTTCGCGATGTTGTCCGCGATCGTCGCGAGGCGTGTCGAGTTCGCGGACAGGCCCGAGACACCGGCGTTCAGCGAAGAGGAAATGGACATGAAAGCGCCTTTCTGCTGCTGCGTCCCTTGATCGTGCCAGACTGCGCCCGCTGTCTTAACATCGCCCTAACGGCGTCGATTCGGTGCCACGATGGATTTCAGCGCTGATCCTGGCGCAGCAAGATCACCTCGATCCGGTTGTTGCGCGCCGCGAGTGCCGAGCGCACCGCCGGCTTGCGGTCGGCGTAGCCGCTCACCCGCTGCACCCGCGCCTTGTCGAAGCCGCTCTCGCTCAGCAGGCCGCGCATCCGCTCCGCCCGTCGCTCGGATAAGGGCCAGACCGGGTCGTCGCGCAGCACCTGCGGGTAGGAGCGCACATGTCCGTTCACCGCTACCTCGTTCGGCACCAGTGCGAAGACCCGCGCCAGCATCGCCGCGATGTCGTGCAGCACCGGCATCGGTTCATCGCTGTCGGGGGCGAACAGCGGATCGTCCTCGAGGTCGAAGAACTCGACGATCAGCCCCTCATCGGTCAGCCGTGTCACGACGCGGCGCGCCAGCTGGCGGCTGACCATGGATTCGCCGGTGAAGCCGCTGAGCGTCCGGTCGATTTCGGCCCGGACGGGCGAGAATTCGCTGTCGTCGCGCGGCCGCCCGTCCTGTCCGGTGCCCTCTCCGGGCGACTGACGCCCGGCCGATCCGGTGCCTGTCTTCGTCAGGGCCTTGTCCGAAAACACCGAATCGCCGCCGAACACCCCGTCGCCCCCGCCCGAGACCCGGCTGACCGGCACTGTCGGGTTGAAATAATCGGCGATTCCCTTGCGCTGCTTCTCCGTCGTGGCGTTCAGCAGCCACATCAGCAGGAAGAATGCCATCATCGCGGTCACGAAATCGGCATAAGCGACTTTCCATGCGCCGCCATGATGGCCGGCGCCAGCCACGACCTTCTTGCGCTTGATGATGATCGGCGCCGTCTCATTGCTGCCTTTCATGGCGATTCCCCGATCCGTCCGTTTCCAGGACTTCGGTGTAACGCCGGCTCTTTAAGGGCGGCTTAACGCCCGACGACGACAGAGCCGCCCCTTGCCCCGGGCGGGCAAGGGTTTATCCTGACGCGCCATGTGTGTGCAAAACGCCTCGATCCCGAAGGCTGCGGCCCCCGGCGACATGATCGCCTGCCCCGAGTGCGACGCTCTGCTGCGTGCGGTGCCCCTCGGTCCGACCGAGCGTGCCCGCTGTCCGCGTTGCGGCAGCCTGCTGGTCTCGCCGCGGGTGCGGTCGTTCCTGCAGGTGGTGGCGCTGGCCTTCACCGCGCTGATTCTGATGATGGCGGCGGTGTTCTTCCCGTTTCTGGGTATCGCGGCGCATGGGTTGTCGCATGAAAGCTCGGTGATCGAGGTGGCGCTGGCTTTCTCGGACGGCTGGCTGGCGCCGCTGTCGGTGGCTGTTCTGGCGGTGATCGTCGGGCTGCCGATGCTGCGGTTTTGCGCGATCATCTACGTGCTCTGGCCACTGGCGAACGGCCGCCCGGCCTGGCCGAAGGCGCGCGCGGCGTTTCGTCTGGCCGAGGGCCTGACGCCCTGGTCGATGGCCGAGATCTTCATCGTCGGCACGGCCGTCGCGCTGGTCAAGATCGGCGGGCTGGCGACCATCTCGATCGGACCGGCGTTCTGGGCGTTTTGCGGGCTGGTCATCGTCACCACGCTGAAGAACGCCTTCATGAGCCGCTGGTCGATCTGGGCCGCGCTGGAGCGTTCATGACCGCGCCCGGGATCATCGGCGCGCATGAGGCGGGGCTGACCGGCTGCACGCTGTGCGGTCATGTCGCGCCGGCCGGAACGCGGCATTGCGCGCGCTGCGGGGCGCGGCTGCATCCGGTCGATCTGCGCAGCCTGCAACGGGTCTGGGCGTGGTGGCTCGCCGGGCTGATCTGCTACGTGCCGGCCAATCTTTATCCGATGCTGCGCACCAGCACGCTGGTGGGCACGCAGACCAACACCATCGCCGGTGGCGCGCTGGAGCTCGCCGAGCACGGCAGCTGGGTCGTGGCCGCCATCGTCTTCATCGCCTCGATCATGATCCCGATCGGCAAGTTCGCGGCCATCGCCTATCTGTCCCTTGCCGTCGCGCGCGAGCGCGGCCCGGGCGGTCACCGGCAGCTGCGGCTGTATGAGGTGGTCGATTTCATCGGCCGCTGGTCGATGATTGACGTTTTCGTGGTGGCGATCCTGTCGTCTCTGGTGCAGCTTGGCTTCGTCGCCTCGATCCATCCGGGCCCCGCGGCAGTCGCCTTCGCGATGTCCGTCGCCTTCACCATGCTGTCGGCACAAAGCTTCGATTCGCGCCTGATCTGGCGCGTGCCGGCCGTGCCGTCTTCTGCCGCATCCGGGCGCGCCGTCCCGGGTGAGGCGCAACCGGCAGACGCCGGCCCCAAACCGAGCATATCATGACCGATCGTCCCGAACCCGCCCCGATGCAGACCGAAGCTGCCCCTGATCCGATCTGGACCCGGCTGTCGGTGATCTGGCTGGTGCCGATCCTCGCGCTGGCGGTGACGCTCGGCGTGGCATGGAAAACCTATGCCGAGCGCGGCGAGCTGATCGAGATCGAGCTGGCCGACGCCACCGGAATCACCCCCGGCGAGACCCCGCTGAAATTCCGCGAGGTGCAGGTCGGCACCGTGGAATCGGTCGGCTTCAGCCCCGATCTGTCCTCGGTCCGCGCCTTCGTGCGCGTCGACAACAAGGTGGCGCAATATATCGACCGGGATGCCCGGTTCTGGCTGGTGCGCCCCGAGGTCTCGGCGCAGGGGATCTCGCGGCTCGATACGGTGCTGTCGGGCACCTTCATCGAAGGCTGGTGGGATGCGGTGCCGAACGGCCATCAGACGGTGTTCCGCAGCCTCGACCGGCCGCCCGTCGCCCCGGATCCGAGCAAGGGCACCGCGGTCGAGCTGGTGGCCGACAACGCGGGCGGGCTGGCCGAGGGGGCGCCGGTGCTTTACCGGGGCCTCACCGTCGGGCGGTTGCAGAACCTGCGTCTCGATGACAAGGGCGCGGGCGTGGCGGTCGACGCCTATATCGAGGCGCCCTATGACAAGCGGCTGTCCTCGGTCACGCGGTTCTGGAATACCTCGGGTGCCTCCGTTTCCATCGGTGCGGCGGGGGTGCAGCTCAGCGTCGCCTCGCTTGCCTCGCTGGTGCAGGGCGGTGTCGAGTTCGAGACCTTCTCGACCGGCGGCGGTCCGGTCGATCCGGGGCAGCGCTTCCGCCTTTACGGCAGTTCCGACGACGCCCGCCAGTCGATGTTCGGCGCCGAGCTGACCGATCCGCCGAAATACACCCTGCTGTTCGACCAGGCGATCAACGGGCTGAGCAAGGGCTCCAAGGTGCAGTTCCGCGGTGTCGAGGCCGGCGAGGTCACCGATGTCTCGATCCGCATCCGCACCGACGCGAAGGGCGAGCGCAGCGCCCAGCAACAGGTGGTCATCGCGCTTTCGCCCGAACGGCTGGGCCTCGACCGCGACAGCGCCCGCAAGGACGTGAACGACTTTCTCGCCGCCGAGGTGGAGAAGGGGCTGCGCGCCCGCGTTGCCGCCACCGGGCTTTTGGGAGCCACGCTGGTCATCGAGCTGACCGATATCGAGGCGACAAAGCCCGCGAAGATGGATCTCGGTGCCGAGCCCTGGCCGGAAATTCCGACCGCACCGGCTGCTCAGAACGATCTCGCGGCTTCGGCCAAGGATGTCATGGGGCGCATCAACAATCTGCCGATCGAGGAGTTGATGAAATCCGCGATCCGCACGTTCGATTCGGTCTCGGCCGTGGCCGAGAGCCAGGACACCCGCGAGATCCCGCGCAACCTGTCCTCGCTGCTCGGTCAGTTGCAGACGCTGGTGGCGGATCTGAATGCCGCTGGCGCCGCCGGCAAGGCGGTCACCGCGATGGATAATCTGTCGAGCGCCGCGACCGGCTTCATGACCGAGACCGACGGGCTCAGCCAGACGCTGGCCTCGGCCGACAAGGCGGCGCAGGCGGTGGCGGCGATGCCGCTCGGCCGGATCGGCGACAATGTCGATGGCCTGATCGCCCAGATCCGCACCATGCTCGGCAGCGAGGACGCGAACCATCTGCCGAAGGCGCTGGCCGATACGCTGAACGAGACCGCTGCGCTTCTGGCCGAGCTGCGCGCGGGCGGTGCCGCCGACAAGCTGAACGGCACGCTGGTGGCGACGCAGGATGCCGCGACGGCGATTTCGGACGCCTCGACGAAGCTGCCGGCGCTGACCGAGCGGCTCGATCAGCTGGTGACGCAGGCGCAGGGGCTCGTCGGCAGCTACGGCCCGCGCTCGGCGTTCAACGACCAGATGGTGCAGACCCTGACAGAGCTGCGCCGCGCCGCCGCCTCTTTCGGCGAGCTCGCGCGCACGCTGCAACGCAACCCGCAATCCGTCATCCTCGGCCGCTGAGGCCGGGACAGGAGCGTTTCATGAAAACCCGGACCCTTTCCCTCGCGATGCTGAGCGCGGTCGCCGCGATCTCGGCCTGTTCCAGCGCCTCGAAGACCGAGCGCTATCAGATCGACCCGGCCCCGGCCGCGCGCTCGATGCCCGACAAGATCGGCTCGGCGGTGCTGCGCGAGGTGTCCTTGCCGCAATATGCCGCCGATCAGGAGATTGCCTTCCAGACCGCCGACGGCGCGGTGCGGACCGATGCGCGTCAGGTCTGGGCCGACGATCCGCGCCGCGCGGTGACGCTGGCGCTGGCGAGCCAGATCTCCGAGGTGTCTGGCGCGCGGGTGATCGCCGAGCCCTGGCCGCTGAGCACCCCGCCCGCGCGTCAGATCGAGGTGCGGGTGGACCGGATGCTCGCTGCCGCGGACAATACCGTGCGGCTCAGCGGCAGCTATTACGTCAGCGCGGACGGCGGTGACACGGTGCGCCGTTTCGACATCGCGGAACCGATTCAGGGCAGCGGCCCCGCCGCCATCGCCGCGGCGCAGTCGCGCGCCGTCGCGACACTGGCGCGCCAGATCGCCGCGCTCGGCTGAAAGGGCTTGAACCCGGCGGGGCCGGGCGGCTAATTTGGAATCATTCTAAAACAAGGGTTCCCGATGATCCCCGACTTCGGCTCTCGCCGCCGCTTCTCCGACCTGTCCGAACAGGAAGTTCTCGCGCTGTCGATTTCCTCCGAGGAGGATGACGCGCGCATCTACCGCACCTATGCCGAGAAGCTGCGCAAGGATTATCCGGCCTCGGCGAAGATCTTCGACGGCATGGCGCTCGAGGAAGACGAGCACCGCCGCCGTCTGATCGAGGAACACCGCCGCCGCTTCGGCGAGGTGGTGCCGCTGATCCGGCGCGAGCATGTGGCGGGCTATTACGCGCGCAAGCCGATCTGGCTGGCCGACACGCTGTCGCTCGACGCGATGCGCGGCGAGGCCGAGGAGATGGAGCGTCAGGCGGGCGAGTTCTACACCCGCGCGGCGCAGCACACCTCGGACGCGGGCACGCGCAAGCTGCTCGGCGATCTGGCCGCGGCCGAGCATGGCCACGAGCAGCGCGCCCATGAGCTGACCGAGGAAAACCTCCCCGAGGAGGTCCGCGCCAAGGAAGACCGCGCCGCCTATCGTCAGTTCATCCTGACCTGGGTGCAGCCGGGTCTGGCGGGGTTGATGGACGGGTCCGTCTCGACGCTGGCGCCGATCTTCGCGACCGCTTTCGCCACGCAGAACACCCATACCACGCTGCTCGTCGGTCTGGCCGCGGCCACCGGTGCCGGCATCTCGATGGGCTTCACCGAGGCGGCGCATGACGACGGCGTGATCTCGGGGCGCGGCAGCCCGATCAAGCGCGGCATTGCCTCGGGGGTGATGACGGCGATCGGCGGACTTGGCCATGCGCTGCCCTACCTGATCCCGGATTTCTGGACCGCGACCACCATCGCGATGATCGTGGTGTTCTGCGAGCTGTGGGCGATCACCTGGATCCAGCACCGCTTCATGGAAACGCCGGTGCTGCGCGCCATCGTGCAGGTGGTCATCGGCGGTGCGCTGGTGTTCCTCGCCGGCATGATGATCGGTGCCGGCTAGGGGCGGCGATGATCTGGATCGACGCCGATGCCTGCCCGGTCAAGGCCGAGGCCGAGCGGGTCGCCACCCGCCTCTCGCAGCCGATCAGCTTCGTGTCGAACGGCGGGCTGAGGCCGTCGGCCAATCCGCTCGTCAGCATGGTCTACGTGCCCGAGGGCCTCGACGTCGCCGATCGCCATATCGCGGAACGCGCCGGGCCGGGCGATGTGGTGGTGACGAATGACATTCCGCTGGCCGCGAAATGCGTGGCGGCCGGCGCGCGGGTGATGCGCCCCGATGGCGAGGTGCTGACGCCCGCCAATATCGGCAACGTTCTGGCGACCCGCGATCTGATGGCGGATCTGCGCTCGGCCGATCCGTTCCGGCAAGGCGGCGGGCGACCGTTCTCGAAGGCGGACCGGTCGCATTTCCTCGACGCGCTGGACCGGCTGGTGCGGGCCGCGCTGAAAGAGGCGCGATAAGCATGGCCCGGGCGGTCATCTTCGACATCGGCAATGTGCTGATCGAATGGCGCCCGGAACGGCATTACGACCGGGTGATGCCGCGCGCGCGCCGCGAGGCGCTGTTCGCCGAGGTCGATCTGAGTGCGATGAACGCCGCGGTCGATCTGGGTGCGCCGTTTCGCGAAACCGTCCTCGCCCTCGCCGAGCGCCACCCGAAATGGCGCGCCGAGATTTTGATGTGGCATGACGACTGGATTCGCATGGCCTCGCCCGAGATCGCGCGCTCGGTGCGGCTGCTGCGCGCGCTGCGGGCGCGCGGGGTGCCGGTCTTCGCGTTGTCGAATTTCGGCGTGGACACGTTTCAGACGGCGCTGGTCGAATATCCCTTCCTGCGCGAATTCGACCGGGCTTTCGTGTCGGGGCATCTCGGCCTCGCGAAGCCCGATCCCGCGATTTATGAGCTGGTTGAGCGCGAGACCGGGTTTTCCGGCGCCGATCTGCTGTTCGCCGATGATCGCGAGGACAATATCGCCGCCGCCGCCGCGCGTGGCTGGAAGACCTTCACCTTCCCGCTCGACTCCGCCCGCGGGGCAAGCGAATGGGCGGCGCGGCTGGTCGCCGAAGGGCTGCTGAGCCCGCCCGAGGCGGAATAATCCCGCCCTCAGGCCCGGCGGGCCAGCGCGACGCCCAGAACCTCCAGCACCTTCGCCTCGATGTCGGGGGCGTTCATCCCGGCCGTCGCATACATGTCGGCGGGCGAGGCATGGTCGATGAACGTATCGGGCAGCACCATCGCGCGGAACTTGTAGCCGCGGTCGAACACGCCCTGCTCGGCCAGGAACTGCGCCACATGGCTGCCGAAACCGCCGATGGCGCCTTCCTCGATGGTGATCAGCGCCTCGTGCTCGGCGACCAGGCGCAGGATCAGATCGGTGTCGAGGGGCTTGGCGAAGCGCGCATCGACCACCGTGGGCGCCAGCCCGCGGGCGGCCAGCGCCTCGCGCGCGGCCATGACTTCGGACAGACGCGTGCCGAAGCTGAGGATCGCGACCCGCGCCCCCTCGGCGACGATCCGGCCCTTGCCGATCTCCAGCGGGATGCCGCGTTCGGGCAGATCGACCCCGGTGCCTTCGCCGCGGGGATAGCGGAAGGCGATCGGCCCCTCGTCATGGGCGGCGGCGGTGGCGACCATGTGCACGAGCTCCGCCTCGTCGGCGGCGGCCATCACCACCATGCCGGGCAGCGAGGACATGAACCCCACGTCGAAGGCCCCGGCATGGGTCGCGCCATCGGCGCCGACCAGCCCGGCGCGGTCGATGGCGAAGCGCACCGGCAGCCGCTGGATCGCCACGTCATGCACGATCTGGTCGTAACCGCGCTGCAGGAAGGTCGAGTAGATCGCGCAGAACGGCTTCATCCCCGAGGCGGCGAGCCCGGCCGAGAAGGTCACCGCGTGCTGCTCGGCGATGCCGACGTCGAAGCAGCGGCGCGGGAAGCGCTCGGCGAAGAGGTTCAGGCCGGTGCCGTCGGGCATGGCGGCGGTGACGGCGACGATGCGGTCGTCGCGCTCCGCCTCGCGGATCAGGCTCTCGGCGAAGACGCGGGTGTAGCTCGGCGCGTTCGAGGGGGCCTTGTATTGCTTGCCGGTCTCGACATCGAAACGCGCGGTGGCATGGCCCTTGTCGGCGCGGGCCTCGGCCGGGGCGTAGCCCTTGCCCTTCTGGGTCAGCGCATGGATCAGCACCGGGCCGGTCGCGCGCGCCTTGAGCGTGCGCAGCAGCGGCAACAGCGTGTCGAGGTCATGGCCATCGACCGGCCCGACATAGGTGAAGCCGAGCTGCTCGAACATCGTGCCGCCGATCGCCATGCCCTTCAGCAGCTCCTTGGCGCGCTTGGCGCCTTGCTGGAACGGGCCGGGCAGCAGGCTGACCGCCCCCTTGGCCACGGCCTTCAGATCCTGCATCGCCGATTCGGAATAAAGCCGCGTCAGATAGGCCGACAGCGCCCCCACCGGCGGGGCGATCGACATCTCGTTGTCGTTCAGCACCACGAACAGCCGCTTGCCGAGATGGCCGGCGTGGTTCAGCGCCTCGAAGGCCATGCCGCCGGTCATCGCGCCGTCGCCGATCACCGCGATGGCGTCGCCCGTCTCCGCCCCCAACTCGCGCCCCATCGCAAAGCCGAGCGCGGCCGAGATCGAGGTCGAGCTGTGCCCGGTGCCGAAGGCGTCATAGGGGCTTTCGGAGCGCTTGGTGAACCCCGACAGCCCGCCCTTCATCCGGATCGTGCGGATGCGGTCGCGCCGGCCGGTCAGGATCTTGTGCGGATAGGCCTGATGGCCGACATCCCAGACGATCTTGTCGCGCGGCGCGTCGAACACCGCGTGCAGCGCCACCGTCAGCTCGACGACGCCAAGCCCCGCCCCCAGATGCCCGCCGGTCTCCGACACCGCCGAGATCGTCTCGGCGCGCAGCTCTGCGGCGAGCTTCTTCAGCTCGGCATCGCTCAGCCCCTTGAGGTCCGAGGGCAGATGCACGCGGTCGAGGATCGGGGTGTTCGGATGCTGGCTCATCGGGACCTGCCTAGTTGTCGCGCGCGATCACGTAGCGCGCCGCGGCGCGCAGGGTTTCGGCCTTTTCGCCATAGGGCGCAAGCGCCGCCTCGGCCTCGGCCGCCAGCTCGGCGGCACGGGCGCGGGCACCGTCGAGGCCCAGAAGCGAGACGAAGGTGGCCTTGCCGGCCTCGGCATCCTTGTGGAGCCGCTTGCCCGCCGCCGCCTCGTCGCCGGTGACATCGAGAATATCGTCGGCGATCTGGAACGCCAGCCCGAGGGCACGGGCATAGGCGGCAAGCGGCGCACGGTCGGCACCGGCGAGGATCGCCCCGGCCTCGGCCGCGAAAGAGATCAGCGCCCCGGTCTTGCCCGCCTGCAACCGGGTGATCGCCGCGAGGTCGAGCGGTTCCGCCGCCGTCTCGGCCGCGATGTCGAGCATCTGGCCATAGACCATCCCCGCCGCGCCCGAGGCCTGCGCCAGCGCCGCCACCAGTTCGACCCGATGCGGGCCGAGCGCGGCATCGGTGCACAGCCCGAAGGCCAGCGTCTGCAGCGCGTCGCCTGCGAGGATCGCCGTCGCCTCGCCGAATTTCACATGCACCGTCGGCTGACCGCGGCGCAGGTCGTCGTCGTCCATCGCCGGAAGGTCGTCATGGACCAGAGAATAGGCGTGCAGCGCCTCGACCGCGGCGGCGGCGGGCATGGCCTGCGCCTCGCCCAACCCGAACAGAGCGGCCGATTCCAGCACCAGAAAGGCGCGCAGCCGCTTGCCGCCCTGTGCCGCATAGGCCATCGCGTCGCGCAGCTCTCCCGCGGGCTGGCGCGCGATGGCGGCCTGAAGGGCCGCGGCCGCGCTGTCCTGAACCTCGGCGAGACGTGCAGCGAACATCACAGACCTTCGACCGGGGTGGTGCCGGTGGGCGCGCCATCGGCGCCGAGGGTGATCTTCTCGACCCGCTCCTCGGCATCCTTGAGCAGACGCGCGCAATGCTCCTTCAGCTTGGCGCCGCGCTCGTAAAGCCGGATCGACTGATCGAGCGCGACCTCGCCGCGTTCGAGCTGGCTGACCACGCCTTCCAGTTCTTTCATCGCCTGTTCGAAGGACAGGGTGGCAATGTCGGTATCGGTCTCGCTCATCGCTTCCTCGTATGTGGTAACCGGGGCGTATCGTGTTCGGTCCGTGGGATGCCACGGACGGGGCCGGGAATCCAGTCTCAGTTCGGTTCGCGCGGGGGATGCCGGCGCGGAAAGGCCCGGCTCAGGTGCCGCGGGGCTTCGCCCGGGTGGTCGGGTCGGCCTCGCGCGGGTTCTCGGGCCAGGGGTGGCGGGGATAGCGGCCGCGCATCTCCTTGCGGACCTCGGCGTAGCTGCCATCCCAGAAGCCGGGCAGATCCCTCGTCACCTGGATCGGCTTGCCGCCCGGAGACAGCAGGCTGATGCGCAGCGGCAACCGCCGCGTCCCCACGGTCGGATGCGCGCTGACGCCATACATCTCGGGCAGGCGCACCTCGATCGAGGGCACGCCGCCGTCATAGTCGATCGGCACCCGCCGGCCGAGCGGCGTGACGTAATGCGACGGCGCCAGCCGGTCGAGGCGCTCCATCTGGCCCCAGTCGAGCATCGCGCGCAGCGCCTCCGTCAGATCGAGCGGGCGCAGATCGGCCTCGCTGCGCTTGCCGGTCAGCCAGGGCAGCAGGGTGTCGCCCGCGAGAAGCGCGGTGTCGGACAGATCCGGCATGTCCTCGATCAGCGCGACGCGGGTGCGGAAGCGCTCGGCCGCGGGCGAGAGCGTCAGCCCGATCTGGCGCAGCCCGTCGAGCGCCCCTTTCGCCATCGCGGCTTTCGGCGCCTCGGGCCAATGACGGTCGTTGAGCACCAGCGCGCCGAAGCGTTCCTGCCGCCGCGCGACGACGCGGCCGTCGCGGCGCGACCATTCGCAGATCTCCACCCAGTCGATCCGGTCCCCGAACAGCGCGCGCAGCTCGGCTTCTGAAATCGCGATGCCCTGCCGGATCCGCGCCTCGCGCGGGTCGCCGTCGAGGTCGGTCGCCACGATCAGCCGCATCGCGCCGAGCGGATCTGCCTCGGTCGCGATAGCGCCCTTGCCGCCCGACAGAACGAAGCGCGGTGCCTCGCCCTCGCGGCGCAGGCCGATCCGGTCGGGATAGGCGAGGGCCGCCATCTGCGCGACGGACAGCGCCTCGTCCTGGCCCCGGGGGACCAGTTTCGCCAGACGCGCGGCCTCGGTGCGGATGCGCTCGATGGTGCCGCGATGGGGCGGCCAGGGATGGGCGCTCTCGAACCGCGCGGGATCGGCGATGGCGGCGAGACGCAGGGTCAGATCGGCGGGCGCACCGCGCAGCGGGTCGCGCTCCCCGAGCAGGGCGGCGAGCCGCGCCCCCGCCTTGCCCGCGCGGATCAGCATATGCGCCAGCCGCGGATGCAGCGGCAGCGCCGCGAGCGCGCGGCCGTGATCGGTGATCCGCCCGTTCTCCAGCGCGCCAAGCTCGGTCAGCAGCGCGCGCGCCTCGGCGAGTGCCGGCGCCGGCGGCGGCGTCAGAAAGGCGAGGTCCGCCCCGTCCGATCCCCACAGCGCGAGTTCGAGCGCGAGGCCCGTCAGATCGGCCACCGCGATCTCGGGCGGGGCGAAGCCCGGCAGCGCGCCTTCCTCTCCCTTGGTCCACAGCCGGTAACAGGTGCCCTCGGCCACGCGCCCGGCGCGCCCGCGGCGTTGCTCGGCCTCGGCGCGGCTGACGCGCTCGGTCACCAGACGCGCCATGCCCGAGGCCGGATCGAAGCGCAGCCGCCGCGCCCTGCCGGCATCGACGACGACGCGGATGTCAGGGATGGTGAGCGAGGTCTCGGCGATGGAGGTCGCCAGAACCACCTTGCGCCCGCGGACTACCGGGGCGAGGGCCGCGCGCTGGCGGGCGAAATCCATCGCGCCGAACAGCGGGCGGATCTGCACATCGGGGCCGAGGCGGGGGGCGAGGAGCGCCTCGGTGCGGCGGATCTCGGCCTCGCCGGGCAGGAAGACGAGGACGCCGCCCGTCGTCTCGGCCATCGCCTGTTCGACGAGGCCGGCGGTCGCGGCCTCGATCCGCATTCCCGGGGCGACCGGACGGCCGAGCCAGCGGGTTTCCACCGGGAAGGCGCGGCCCTCGGAAATCACGATGGGCGCGTCGTCGAGCAGCTCCGCCACCGGCTGGGCGTCGAGCGTCGCCGACATCACCACGATCTGAAGGTCCGGCCGCAGGGCCGAGCGCGCCTCCCAGGCGAGGGCGAGGCCGAGATCGGCGTTCAGGCTGCGCTCGTGGAATTCGTCGAAGATCAGGCAGCCGATGCCGTCGAGGCCGGGATCGGATTGCAGCATTCGGGTCAGGATGCCTTCGGTGACCACCTCGATGCGGGTGCGGCGCGAGGTCTTCGCCTCCCCGCGGATGCGGTAGCCGACGGTGTCGCCGGCCGTTTCGCCCAGGGTTTCGGCCATGCGCTCGGCCGCGGCGCGGGCGGCAAGGCGGCGCGGCTCCAGCATGACGATGCGGCCCTGCACCCGGTCCAGCAGCGCAAGCGGCACCCGCGTGGTCTTGCCGGCGCCGGGCGGTGCCATCAGCACGGCACGGCCGGCGCGGGCGAGCGCGGCGGTCAGCTCGGGCAGAGCGGCGTCTATGGGAAGGGTCTCGGGCATCGCGCCTTATTGCCGTGTCAGGCGGCCTTTGCCAAGGATGGTGTCGGTGACGATCGACACCACACGCAGCCGGCCGGGTTCGGGCGCGGGGGCATAGGTCAGGGTGAAGGGGAAGACGCTCTTGTCGGCCATCTCCTTCGCCGAGAAGCCGCCGATGCGGCGATAGTCGCCCGCGCAGGTCACCCCGCCGTCCGGGGTGGGCGCGGGCTTGCCAAGGCCCACATGGCTGCGCTTCGTGCCGTCGAACATGTAGACCGAGAGGGTGCAGGCCTCGCTTTTGTCGACATCGCGCAGCACGGCGTAAAGCGCGGTGAGCGGGTCGATGGTGCCGCCCTGCGCGCGCGGGTCGACATCTGTCGAACGCGGCTTGCGCGCCGGCGTCTGGCTGACCGAGACCGGCGTGCCGTCGCGAAACACCATGCGATAGGTGACGTTGCGCGATCCGCGGGTGGCGGTTTCGTTGAACTCGATGGGGTGAAAGCCCGCGCCGTCGTGGCGGCCCTGCACGGTCGCATCGTAGCGGATGCGCGACAGTGCGCCGAACAGGCCCGTTGTCGCGACGGAGCCGCTTGCCGCATAGCCGCTGCCCGCGATCTTGCCGTCGATGCGCAGCTCTCCGGCCGGCAAACCGGCGAGCGAGAAGCGGAACACGATCCGGTCGCTCTGATCGGCATGGGCGGGGGTGGAGGGCAGGGCGGCGCTGCTCAGGGCCATGCAGGCGAGTGCGGCGAAACGGGCGTAAGGGAACAGGCGCAAGGTGGCCTCCGTCGGGTGGTTCTCTCTGGACATAGCCTGTCGCGGCGGGGCATCAAATCGAAACGAGGGGAGGAGGGCCGGCAATCCCGTCAGGCCCGCCGCGGATCAGCGAAGGCCCGCCGATGACGATGACGACCGAGACGAAAACCGCCACATCTGCCGGTGAGGGGCTGGCCGAGCGCATCCTGTCGGGAGAGCGCCGGGCGTTGGCGCGGGCGATCACGCTGGTCGAATCGGGGCGGGCGGATCACCGGGCGCAGGCGGTGGCGCTGCTGGCCGAGGTGGCGAAAGCCGGACGTCAGGCGCTGCGCATCGGGCTGTCGGGCACGCCGGGGGTGGGCAAGTCGACCTTCATCGAGGCCTTCGGCATGATGCTGACCGGGCAGGGGCTGAAGGTGGCGGTGCTGGCGGTCGATCCGTCCTCGGCGCGATCGGGGGGCTCGATCCTCGGCGACAAGACGCGGATGGAACGGCTGTCGCGCGATCCTCTGGCGTTCATCCGGCCCTCGCCCAGCCAGACCCATCTGGGCGGTGTGGCGCGGCGCACCCGCGAGGCGGTGGCGCTGTGCGAGGCGGCGGGGTTCGATGTGGTGCTGATCGAGACGGTCGGCGTCGGCCAGTCCGAGACGCTGGTCGCCGAGATGACCGATCTGTTCATCCTGCTGATGGCGCCGGCGGGCGGCGACGAGCTGCAGGGCGTGAAGCGCGGCATCATGGAAATGGCCGACATGATCCTGGTAAACAAGGCCGACGGCGATCTGAAGCCCGCGGCGATGCGCACGGTCAGCGATTACGCGGGCGCGCTGCGTCTCTTGCGCAAGCGCCCCTACGATCCCGAGGGATTTCCGAAGGCGCTGCCGGTCTCGGCACTGGCGGAAGAAGGCCTGAAATCCGCCTGGGAGGAGATGCAGACACTCGCCGCATGGCGGCGCGACAACGGGTTTTTCGTATCCAACCGGGCCGAGCAGGCGCGCAACTGGTTCGAGGCCGAGGTCCGCGAGGGGCTGCTGGCGCGGCTGACGCGCGATCCGGCGATCCGGGCGAAGATGGCGCGTCTCGGCGCCGAGGTCGCGGGCGGGCGCATGGCGGCGTCCGACGCGGCGGAACGGATGCTGCGCGAACTCGACGCCTGAGGCCAGGGGCTCTGCCGCAGCCGGCAGGAAGGAGGGGGCTCTGCCCCCTCGGGCCTTTGGCCCTCACCCCCGGGATATTTTCGGCAAAGCGAAAGGGGCGCCGGAGGTTCCGCCTTCCCCTTTCGATTCGCCCCAAATATCCCGGGGTGTGGGGCAGCGCCCCACGCAGCGCGGGAAAGGCTTTTCCTTGGGGAGTCGGCGCGCTAAACAGCCTCAAGCCCGGAAAGGACAGACCGATGACGATGGAAAAGACCTTCGACGCGCGCGAGGCCGAGCCTCGGATCTATGCGAAATGGGAAGAGGCCGGCGCCTTCAAGGCAGGCGCGAACGCGTCGCGCCCCGAGACGTTCTGCATCATGATCCCGCCGCCCAACGTGACCGGCGCGCTCCATGTCGGCCATGCGTTCAACAATACCGTCCAGGACATCCTCGTCCGCTGGCACCGGATGCGCGGCTTCGACACGCTGTGGCAGCCCGGTCAGGACCATGCCGGCATCGCCACCCAGATGATGGTGGAGAAGGAACTCGCCAGGACCGGTCAGCCCTCGCGCACCGAACTCGGCCGCGAGGAATTTCTCAAGAAGGTCTGGGAATGGAAGGGCAAATACGGCTCGACCATCGTCGGGCAGCTGAAGCGTCTGGGCTCCAGCTGCGACTGGTCGCGCAACGCCTTCACCATGTCGGGCGCGCCGGGTGCGCCCGCGGGCGAGGAAGGCAACTTCCATGATGCGGTCATCAAGGTCTTCGTCGACATGTATGACAAGGGCCTGATCTATCGCGGCAAGCGTCTCGTCAACTGGGACCCCCATTTCGAGACCGCGATCTCCGACCTCGAGGTCGAGAGCACCGAGGTCGCCGGCCACATGTGGCACTTCAAATATCCGCTCGCCGGTGGGCAGACCTATGTCTACCGCGAGAAGGACGAGGACGGCAACGTCACCTTCGAGGAAGTGCGCGACTACATCTCGATCGCCACGACGCGCCCCGAGACCATGCTCGGCGACGGCGCGGTCGCGGTGAACGGCGATGACGAGCGTTACGCCGCCCTCGTCGGCAAGTTCTGCGAGATCCCGGTCGGTCCGAAGGAATTCCGCCGCCAGATCCCGATCATCGCCGACCCCTATCCCGATCCGACCTTCGGCTCGGGCGCGGTGAAGATCACCGGCGCGCATGATTTCAACGACTATCAGGTCGCGAAGCGCGCCGGGCTGCCGCTGTATCGTCTGCTCGACACCCGCGCCCACATGCGTGTGGACGGGCTGGATTACGAGGCTTCGGCGAAGCGGGCGGCGCAGCTTGCGAAGGGCGACAGCTTCACCGAGACCGAAGTCGACAGCCTGAACCTCGTCCCCGACGAGCTGCGCGGCCTCGACCGTTACGAGGCCCGCAAGGCCGTGGTCGAGGCGGTCACCGAGGAAGGTCTGGCCGTCATGGTCGCCAACCCGAAGGCCGACGAAGAGGGCCAGCCCGCGCTGATCCCGCTGGTCGAGAACAAGCCGATCATGCAGCCTTTCGGCGACCGCTCGAAGGTGGTGATCGAGCCGATGCTGACCGATCAGTGGTTCGTCGATGCCGAGAAGATCGTCGGCAAGGCACTCGACGCGGTGCGCAACGGCGATACCGTCATCATGCCCGAGGCCGGCGAGAAGACCTATTTCCACTGGCTCGAGAACATCGAACCCTGGTGCATCAGCCGCCAGCTGTGGTGGGGCCATCAGATCCCGGTGTGGTATGGCCTCGATCTCGCCGAGCGCGGCTTCCGCGACGACGAGGGCGACGGCGCGCTCGATGAGGTCGAGATCGGCCGCCTGCTGGTGACCGAGCATCTGGTGCATCGCGACGTGGTGCATCACTGCGCGCCGGGCTTCGACGCGGTGAAGGAGAAGTTCCTCGACGCGCTGGCGGCGCTGCCGGTGCCGCTCAGCCATGCGCGGGTGATCGAGGTCGCGGACAAGAAGGCCGCGGTCGAGACCTTCGCGGCCAGCCTTGCCGAATACAACGTCTCGCAGGATCCGACGGTTCTGGTCTATCCGGTGTGGCGCGATCACGACGTGCTGGATACCTGGTTCAGCTCGGGTCTGTGGCCGATCGGCACGCTCGGCTGGCCGGAGCAGACGCCGGAACTGAAGAAATACTTCCCGACCGACGTTCTGGTGACCGGCTTCGACATCCTGTTCTTCTGGGTCGCCCGGATGATGATGATGCAGCTTGCCGTCACCGGCGAGGTGCCGTTCCACACCGTCTACCTGCACCAGCTCGTCCGCGACGAGAAGGGGCAGAAGATGTCGAAGACCAAGGGCAACGTGATCGACCCGCTGCTGATCATCGACGAGTTCGGGGCGGATGCGCTGCGCTTCACCAACGCCTCGATGGCGGCGATCGGCGGCGTGCTGAAACTGTCGACGGACCGCATCGCGGGCTATCGCAACTTCGGCACCAAGATCTGGAACGCCACCCGCTTCGCCGAGATGAACGGCGTGTTCGAGGCCCCCGTCGCCGGCATCCCGCAGCCCAAGAACACGGTGAACCGCTGGATCGTCGGCGAGACCGCCAAGGTGCGCGAGATCGTCGATGCGGCCTTCGAGAGCTACCGCTTCAACGACGCGGCGAATGCGCTTTACGCCTTCGTCTGGGGCAAGGTCTGCGACTGGTATGTCGAATTCGCCAAGCCCCTGTTCGACACCGAGGACGCCGCCGAAACCCGCCAGACCATGCGGTGGGTGCTCGATCAGTGCTACACCCTGTTGCACCCGATCATGCCCTTCATCACCGAAGAGCTGTGGAGCCTGACCGGCGAGCGCAGCAAGATGCTGGTGCATGGCGACTGGCCGACCTACGGCCTTGAACTGGTCGATGCCCAGGCCGACCGCGAGATGAACTGGGTGATCGACCTGATCGAGGCGATCCGCTCCTCGCGCGCGCAGATGGGCGTGCCGGCCGGGCTGAAGCTGCCGATGGTGCTGGCCGAGGCCGATGCCGAGGCGAAGGCCGCCTTCGGCCGCAACGAGGCGCTGATCTTCCGTCTGGCGCGGATCGATTCGATCACCGAGGGCGGGATTCCGAAGGGGGCGATCTCGATCCCGGTTCAGGGCGCGCTGTTCGGCCTGCCGCTGCAGGGCGTGATCGACGTCGCGGCCGAGAAGGCGCGTCTCGACAAGGCGCTGGCGAAGCTCTCGAAGGAGATCGGCGGCCTGAAGGGGCGGCTCGACAATCCGAAGTTCATCGCCAATGCCGCCGAGGAAGCGATCGAGGAAGCCCGCGAGAACCTCGCCGCGCGCGAGGACGAGGCCGCGAAGGTCGGGGCCGCGCTGCGCCGTCTGGCCGAGCTGGGCTGAGCCACGGGCCCGGCGCCCTCGGGGGCCGGGCATCCGCATCGGCGCGGGGGGGCGTTCCCCCCCGCGCGCAGGACAAACGAGTTGGTGCCATGACCGGACCGCGCTACACCCCGCTGATCGACAGCCTCCCCTCGACCGTGCCCTTCGTCGGGCCCGAGACGCAGGAGCGGCGCATGGGCCATCCTTTCGCCGCCCGCCTCGGGGCGAACGAGAACGGCTTCGGGCCGAGCCCGCGCGCCATCGCCGCGATGGCGGCGGCGGCCGGCGAGGTCTGGAAATACGGCGATCCGGAGAACCACGATCTGCGCAAGGCATTGGCCGAAAAGCACGATTGCGATCCGGCGAATATCGTCGTGGGCGAGGGGATCGACGGGCTTCTGGGCTATCTGGTGCGGTTGGTGATCGCGCCGGGCGACCGGGTGGTGACCTCGGAAGGCGCTTATCCGACGTTCAATTTCCACGTCGCGGGCTATGGCGGTGAGCTGCACAAAGTGCCTTACAAGGGCGATCACGAGGACCCCGACGCGCTGATCGCGCTCGCGAAGCAGGTCGGGCCGAAGCTGATCTATATCGCCAATCCGGACAATCCGATGGCCTCGGCCCATCCGGGCGAAACCATCCTGCGCATGGTCGAACAGGTGCCCGAGGGCGCGCTTCTGGTGCTCGACGAGGCCTATGTCGACCTCGCCCCCGAGGGCACCGCGCCCGCGATCCCGGCCGACGATCCGCGGGTGATCCGGTTCCGCACCTTCTCGAAGGCGCACGGGATGGCCGGGGCGCGCGTCGGCTATGCCATCGGGGCGAAGCCGCTGATCGCCGCCTTCGACAAGATCCGCAATCACTTCGGCATGAGCCGGATCTCTCAGGCCGGGGCGCTGGCGTCATTGCAGGACAAGACCTGGCAGGCCTACATGCGCCGGCTGATCGCCGCCTCGCGCGACCGGATCGGCGAGATCGCGGCCGAGAACGGGCTGAGCGCACTGCCCTCGGCCACCAATTTCGTCGCCATCGACTGCGGCCGCGACGGCACCTTCGCCCGCGCCGTGCTGGAAGAGCTGACCGGCGCCGGCATCTTCGTGCGGATGCCGGGCGTCGCGCCGCAGGACCGCTGCATCCGTGTGTCTTGCGGGCCGGAACCCGAGATGGAGGCCTTCGCCGCGGCGCTTCCGGGCGCGCTCGACCGGGCACGCGCCCGCCTCGGCTGAGGCTCCTGTGCGCGTGGCCCGCGCACGCGCGCCTCACGGCGCTGTCGCCGAGTGGTGATTTGCCGCCTGTCCCGTCCCGGGTCTATGCCCCGGTCAAGGACAGGAGACCCAGAGATGACTCATATCGACCGGACCCGCCGTATCGCCCTGCTCACGCCGCTGGCGGTGGCGGTGGCATGTGCCGCGCGGGCCGGTGGCAGCAGCCCTCAGCCCGATGCCAATGTGCGGATGGCGGATGCCTCTGCGACCGCCGACGCCGCCCCCTCGACCAGTGCCATCGCGCATGATCTGCAGCGCACGCGCGACGCGCTTGCCATCGACTTCACGGGCGATGCCGATATCGACTTCGTGCGGGCGATGATCCCGATGCAGCAAGGCGCCATCGCGATGGCCCGGGTGGCGCGCGATTATGGCGACGACCCGGATGTGCGCAAGCTGGCCGAGACGATCATCGCGCAGCGCCAGACCGAACTTGACTGGCTGGAAGGCTGGCTGAAGGACCACGACGCGCCCTGAGGCGTATCGGTATCGGGCCGCACGCGCACGGCCCGGGACGAAACGACCGGCGGGGCAATGTCCCCCTGACCCCGGCGGTCGTGCGGGCGGCGGCGTTTCCCCTGCGCTGCCGCCCGCCTGATCTTACCCTTTCGCGCAGGCCGCCGCACAAACCGCCGCTGCCGCATCGAGAGCGCCCGCCCCGTGCGGGATGTCGAGCGCGGTAAGCCCGGCCTCCATCGTCGCCAGAACGCCGAGCGTCATATGCGCGTTGACATGCCCCATATGGGCGACGCGCAGGAAGTCCGCCGCCTCGGGCGTGCCCGGTTCCGCCATCCCGAGCCCGATGCCAAGCGTGACCCCGGCCTCGGTTTCCAGCCAGGAACGCAGCCGGTCGGCACCGCCGTTGCCGATCCGTGCCGCGGTCACCGAATGGCCGCGATGCGCCGGGTCCGCGATGTTCAGCGCGATGTCGCCGCCCCGGCCCCAGGCGTCGAACGCCGCCCAGACCATCGCGGCCAGCGCCTTGTGCCGGGCCCAGACATGGTCGATCCCCTCCTCGTCGAGGATCATCGTCAGCGACTCGGCGAGGCCGAGCAGATGATGCGTCGGCGCGGTGCCGGCGAAATACTGATAGAAGTAATCGGGCGCGATCCGCTGCGTCCAGTCCCAGTAGGGTGTGCGCAGGTCGCTGGTCTTCGAGCGCGCCACGGCCTTGTCCGACAGCCAGATGAAGCCCACGCCCGGCGGCACCATCAGCCCCTTCTGGCTGGCCGCGACCATCACGTCGACGCCCCAGTCGTCGAAGCGGAATTCGTCGCAGCCGAGCGAGGCGATGCAGTCGACCGCCAGAAGCGCCGGATGGCCCGCCGCGTCGATGGCCGCGCGCACCGCCGCCACATCGTTCAGAACCGAGGTCGCGGTGTCCAGATGGGTCAGCAGCACCACTTTGATTTCGTGGGATTTGTCGGCGCGCAGAGCGGCCTCGACCCGGGCCGGATCGACCGGGGACTTCAGACCGAAATCGAGGGTTTCGACGGCGACGCCCATGGCACCGGCATGACGCGCCCAGTTCAGCCCGAACTGCCCGGTCGCCAGCGACAGAGCCTTGTCTCCGCGCGAGAACAGGTTCGAGATCGCCGCTTCCCACAGCGCATGGCCGTTGCCGATGTAAATGCCGACATGCCGGGTGCTGAAGGCGATGCGCTTCAGCTTGGCGACGATGGTTTCGGTCGTCGTGACCAGAGCGCCCTCGTAGATGTTGGGGGCGGGGCGGTGCATGGCGGCGAGAACGCGGTCCGGCATGGCCGAGGGCCCGGGAATGGCAAGATAGGAACGGCCCTGCGAAAGCGACATCATCGGCTCCGGAAACTGTTGTGATTATGCCCCTTGGCCTAGAGCGCCCCCGGATGCCGGTCAATGGCGGGGCTGTATCGGGCACAAAACGCCGGCCGAATCGGGGCGGCCTTGCCCGGCGGGGCACTTCGCGCTAGATCGCAGGGACGTATTTTCGCCAAAGGATGCCCGTGCCCCGGACCGAGATCAGCTCTGACAAGACCTATGCCTCGGGCCCGCTGTTCGTGCGGCTGTGGCGTGGCTATCTCAGCCGGCACTGGCCGAAGATGGTGGTCGCGGCGGTGCTGATGGTGATCGAGGGATCGACGCTCGGCGCGCTGAGCTGGATCATCAAACCACTGTTCGACAAGGTGTTCGTCGACGGCCAGATCCATATGCTGTGGCTGGTGGGCGGCGCGATCTTCGGACTGTTCCTGATCCGGGCGATGACTTCGGTGTGCTCGCGCTGGATGCTGTCGGCGGTGGCGCAGGCGACGTCCTCGGCGATGCAGGTGGATCTGGTGCGCCATATCCTGACGCTCGATCAGTCGTTCTTCCAGCAAAACCCGCCCGGCGCGCTGATCGAGCGGGTGCAGGGCGACACGCTGGCGGTGCAGGGCGTGTGGTCGACCTTCATCACCGGCGCCGGGCGCGATGTCGTGGCGCTGGTGTCGCTGTTCGGCGTGGCTATCGCCATCGACCCGCGCTGGACGCTGGCGGCGCTGATCGGCGCGCCGTTGCTGATCATGCCGACGCTGATCGCGCAGCGCTACATCCGCAAGAAGACCCGGCAGATGCGCGCGCAGTCGAGCGACCGCGCCACCCGCCTCGACGAGATCTTCCACGGCATCGCCGCGGTGAAGCTGAACCGGCTGGAAGACTATCAGATGCGGCGGTTCTCGGGGCTTGTCGGCCATATCCGCAAGGCGATGGTCAAGATGGCCGCGATCCAGAGCATGATCCCCGCGCTGATCGACGTGGTGACGGGCTTCGGCTTCTTCGCGGTGCTGGTTCTGGGCGGCCACGAGATCGCCGAAGGGCGGCGCAGCGTCGGCGAATTCATGTCCTTCTTCACCGCCATGTCGTTGGCCTTCCAGCCGCTGCGCCGTCTGGGCGGGCTCGCCGGCACCTGGCAGACCGCGGCCGCGAGCCTCGAACGCGTCTATCGCGTTTTCGACATCACCCCCGAGGTGCGCAGCCCCGATACCCCCGCCGCACGCCCCGCGACGATGGAGGTGCGCCTCGACGACGTGTGGCTGAGCTATGGCGACAAGCCGGTGCTGCGCGGGCTGAGCTTCACCGCCGAGGCCGGCAAGACCACCGCGCTCGTCGGCCCCTCGGGGGCGGGCAAGTCGACGGTGTTCAACCTGCTGACCCGGCTGGTCGACCCTGATCGCGGCACGGTCAGCGTGGGCGGCGTGTCGGTCGCGGCGCTCGACCTCGGGGTGCTGCGCTCGCTGTTCTCGACCGTGGCGCAGGATGCGACGCTGTTCGACGAGACGATCCGCGACAACATCCTGCTCGGCCGCACCGACATTTCCGAGGCGCAGCTGAATACCGCGCTGACGGTTGCGCATGTGACCGAGTTCACCGATGCGATGCCGCTCGGCCTCGACAGTCCGGCGGGGCCGCGGGGCTCGGCGCTGTCGGGCGGGCAGCGCCAGCGCGTCGCCATCGCGCGTGCGGTGCTGCGCGATGCGCCGGTGCTGCTGCTTGACGAGGCGACATCGGCCCTCGATACCGCGTCCGAGGCGAAGGTGGCGCAGGCGCTCGATCATCTCTCGGCCGGGCGCACCACGCTGGTGATCGCGCACCGGCTGTCGACGGTGCGCAACGCCGATCATATCGTCGTCGTGGTCGAGGGTCGCGTCGCCGAGGAAGGCACCCATGACACGCTGCTCGCCAAAGGCGGCGTCTATGCCGATCTGTGCCGGCTGCAGCTTGTCGAATGAGCCGCGCGCCCCATATCGGCCGCAGGAGCACAAGATGACACGCAAGATCTATGAGATTACCGGCCCGGACCGGGTGCATTTCCTGCAAGGTCTGGTCAGCAACGACGTGCGTCGGCTGACCGAGGGGCCGGTCTATGCCGCGCTTTTGACGCCGCAGGGCAAGTATCTGGCAGATTTCCTGCTGGTGCCGCAGGGCGAGACGATCCTCCTCGACATCGACGCAGGGCTTGCCGAGGGCGTGGTGAAACGGCTGTCGATGTATCGGCTGCGCGCCGATGTGACCATCGCGCCATCGGGGCTGTCGGTGTTTCGCGGCACCGGCCCGGCACCCGAAGGTGCGGTCGCGGATCCGCGGCACCCGGCGCTCGGCTGGCGGCTCTATGGCGAGAAGGCGGGCGACGACGGCAGCGACTGGGACGCGATCCGGGTCGAGCATGTCATCCCCGAGACCGGGATCGAGCTGACGCCCGAGACCTATATCCTCGAAGCCGGGTTCGAGCGTCTGCATGGCGTCGATTTCCGCAAGGGCTGCTATGTCGGGCAGGAGGTCACCGCCCGGATGAAGCACAAGACGGAGCTGCGCAAGGGCCTGACCCGCGTGCGGCTGCTCGGAGAGGCGCCGGCGGGCACGCCGATCACCGCCGACGGACGCCCGGTCGGCACGCTGTTCACCTCGTCGGGCGGTCGGGCCATCGCGCATCTGCGATTCGACAGAACCGAAGGACCGCTGCGCGCCGGCGAGGCCGAGGTCCTCCCCGATCCGCTGTAAGCGTCCCTTCGCCGGCACGGCTTCGTGCCGCAACGGAAATCCCATGCCTGGCAAAGAAATTGTGAACCATTCGGACCAATTTCCCGAACATGGGTCTTGATCCAAAGGGGGGTGGGTCCATATAAGCCCAACAGGCCTCGACGCTGGGGCGATTTCATATAGCGCAAAAAGAAATGGCCATGCACGGCTTGCATGGCGGTCATTCTGTTGCGGACATATCGAATCGCCCGTCAAGCGCCGTAGACGACCGAAACGCCAGCAGACGCAAGAGCAATAATCAAGGACGGAACAATGCGCGACTTCGTTGACGGCTCCGCATTCAACTATGAGCAAGGTCAGAGGGCACGCAAGCTGTTTGCGGCCGTGGTTCTGGCTGCGCTCGACGATGCGATCGCCGATGACAAGAAATATGGCAACGGGCCCGAACAGATCGCCCGTTGGGCGCGCTCGCGCGATGGCCGCGAGGTGCTGTCCTGCGCCGGCATCGACCCGAACGAGCGCGTCGTGCGCGGGTTGATGGAATTTGTTTCCAAGGGCGTGCGCACCTCGGTTGCGCTGTCGCGCGAGGAAAGCGAACGCCGCATGGCCGCCGAAGAGGCCGAAGCCGCCTGATCGGCAGCGGATTTTCACGAGACCCTGAACGCGGTGCGTCCCTCTGGCGCACCGCGTTTTCTTTTGTCCCGGGCTGTCCGGTCCGGTTGTCGCGACGTCGCTTCGTCAGCCCTCGGAGGGCGTCTGTCTGGCCGGAGTGCTGCCTGACTGTGCCCTTGCCGGGCGAGTATGGCCAACTGATTTCACCGGAACATTTTCCCGGGCGGAATGCGCGAGAGACGGTTCTGCGGCCAGGGGTAACGTCGGCCGGGACCGTGCGTTTGGCTTCCTCCGCCCGGGAGATTGTGCCGCTCGCGAAGAGGCAGGCCTGAAGCGTCCGGCCTGAGATGTTCGCGCGCGTTGCCTGGCGGGACGCGCCCTCAGTGACGTGCCGGTGTCCCGCTCTCCGGGAGACAATGGCCCGGGGGAAACATGCCGGGAGGTCGCCTGTCCGGTTCCGCAAGGCGCACCGCTGGCCGGTCCGTCCATCCGGTCACAGCGATCCGGCTCTGGCTGCCTGCGGCGTGTCGAGCGGCCTCAGTCGAGGGTCTGATCGCGCAGGGCGCGCTGGATCTCGCGCCGGACCAGCTTGCGCACGTTGCTGGTGATCCGTTCGCCCAGAACGCCGCGCAGCTCCTCTCGAATGAGCTGCGCGACCATGAGGCGCAATGCGTCCTCGTCAATTTCCGCCGTGGCCGGGGCGACGGCTTCGTCGTCCGGGTCGTCGTCTTCCTCGGGCTCTGCGTCATGGAGCACGGGTTGGCCGCCCCGCACGATCGTGGGACGCATCGGAGCCTCCGCGGTATCATCGGGGTGAGCTGCATCCGATGTTTCCGCGAGCATGTCCGGCGTCTGTTCCGTGTCGGGCTCGTCTTCTGCCTGTGCGGTTTCGAGGGCGGCCACCGTTTCGCCGGCCGCGTCCGCGAGGGCCGGAGCCTCGTCGGTGGATGCGTCTTCCGCGTCCTGCTCCGCGTCACGGGCATCGGCCGGATGGCCGGCCGTCGCAGCCGCTTCAGGGGCCTCGTCCGGCAGGTCGTCCTGCGCCGGGAATTCGGGCGTGGCAAAGGCTTCGTCAGGCAGCGGGCTGTCCGCGGATCGCGAAGGTTCCTCGTGCCGCGGCACCGCGCCCTCTTCCGGTGCGTTGTCGACGATCTCGTCGGGCTCGGACGAGAGGGGGGCCGCAGCCTCCTCATCCGGCGCGTCCTCATCCGGCGCGGTCTCTGCCGCGCCTTCTTCCTGCACGGTTGCCTGAACCTCGTCCGGCACAGGCGTCTGAGCCTTTTCCAGAGCCTCCGCCGCATAGGACGAGCGGAACGCCAGCGTGACCGCCGAAGGGCGTTCCTCGATCAGATCGTCATCCGTCATCTCGATGAACGGAGCTTCCTCGGTCTCGGGCGAAGCCGCAATCGCCGCGGCGGGCGAGACCACGGCCTCCAGCTCGGCGATGGAGGATTCGAGCCGGGCCAGCTCATTCGCCAGATCGCGCGAGCCGGTCCCCGCCGCCGTCGCGGCATCGCGGGCGGCGACAACCTCGGCCACGCGGCGAGAAATGCGTTGCGAGGGCGTCAGGACCAGGAATTCGTTCTCGTCAGCAGCCGGGGCAGGGGCTTCCCGGGACGATTCGGGCGCTGCCGGCGGCGGTGTGGTCTCCTTCGACACCAGACGCCGGATCGACGCCAGGACATCTTCGATCTCGTTGTTGCTGCCAGAATCGTTCATCTCAGCCTCTCTTCGCCCTTTGAAAGGGTCCGGGCATTCTGCCCTCTTGTCGCGCAGGGGTCATTCCTTTTTCCCGATGGCCCGCAGAACCCGGTCGAGGCTCTGGCCACGGCTGCTCGTGTATGGCGCGTTCTGCACCGCGTTGTAATAGGCTGCCGGATCATATGTCGGAATTCCGAGCTTGAGGTCTTCTGCCGTCAACAGACCCATAGTCGACAGAAGTTGATAATATGCTACTTCCAGACTGGCTCCGGCCGCGATCCGGTCCGAGCGCGCCCGGAGCAGCGTCTGTTCGGCGTCGAGCACATCAAGCGTGGTGCGCGCGCCCAGCTTCGCCTCTTCGCGCCCGCCCGTCCAGGCGGCTTCGGCGGCCCGAACCTGATCGTCATAGGCGCCCGTCTGGCTGCGATAGACCTCGATCCGGGTCCAGACCTGCGCCACATCCTCGGCCAGTGTCACCCCGGTCTGTTGCAGCGCGGCGCGCGCCGCATCGCGCCCGGCCAGGGCCTGACGGTGCAGCGACGATTTTTGCCCGCCGGAATAAAGCGTTTGCGACAGCGCGATGCCGGCGCGTGTGGTCTGTTGCCCGCCTTCGTAATTCAGGAATCCGGCCGATGCGCTGAGCGTCGGACGCCGGTCCGCCGCGGCGGCGTCGATCCCCATTTCGGATACGGCCAGCATGTGCTGCGCCTGCCTGACTGCGGGGTTGTTGCGCAGCGCGGTCTGGCGCGCCGCGTCGAGGCTTTTCGGCAGGCCGGGCAGCTTCGGCACCGGGGCGAGCGTGCCGGGCAGCCGGCCCACCGCGGCGCGATAGGCCTCGCGTGCGAGGCGGTGATCGCCCTCGGCCGCAACCAGGCCGGCGCGGGCTTCGGCCTCGGCGGCTTCGGCCTGAGCGAGATCGGTGCGGGTCACGTCGCCCACGGCCAGACGGGCGCGGGTGGCGGTGACGACTTCGGTGCAGGCGCGCAGCGAATCGCGGTTGATCGCGACCTGAGCGGCGGTGCCGCGCACGTCGACATAGGCCTGCACCGCGCTCAGCAGAACCTGCTGCTCGACCATGCGCAGCGCCTCCCGGGTGCCCAGAACGCTCTCGCGTTTCATGTCGACGTTCATCCGGCGGCGGCCGAAATCGAACAGTGTCACCGAGGCCTGCAGCTGTGCCGAGGCGGTCTGCCGGTCGCGCGGCAAGCCAGCATAAAGATAGGACTTTCCGTAATCGTAACCGGCCGCCCATTCGAGAACCGGCCGCAGCGCGGCCACCGCCTGCGCCACGTCCTCATCCGCGGCCCGCAGCGTGGCGCGGTTCTGCTCCAGCAGATGCGACTGACGATAGGCCGAGATCAGCGCATCGGCGAGCGTCTCGGCCGAGACAGGTGTGACCACAACCGCACCGACGGCCGCAGCCCCAAGGATCTGGGCCCCAAGGATCGGGGCCCCGGCCAGCCGGCGCAAAGCCTTTCCGATACAGGACGTCGCGCGGAGCCACAGGCCCCGTGTCGGCGCCCCCGGGGTCAGAGCGCGAATTCCTTCTCGCGGGCGAAGTCGGGCAGCACCGGCGCGGCGGCGTTGAACGCATCGCGCCAGCTCACTGCCCCGTCGAACTTGCGCCCGATCCGCACCACGCCAAGCGCGCCGGTCATGAAGATCGCGGCGATGCGGCCGCCGTCCTTGAGCTGATCGAGCAGCGCTTCGGGCACCTGTTCCACCCCGCCCTCGATGACAATGGCATCGTAGGGACCGTGTTTGGCTGCACCGGCGTTCAGCGCGCCCTGCACTACGGCGGCATTGTCGGCGCCAATGCGCGCGAGCGTTGCCTCGGCCAGCGTCGCGAGATCGCCATCCTCGACGGCCACGACCGCCTCGGCCAGCCGCGCCATCACCGCGGCCGAATAACCCAGACCGCATCCCAGATCCAACACCAGATCGCCCGGCTGGATGTCCAGCGCATCGAGGATCTTGGCGAAGCTGCGCGGCTCCAGCAACCAGCGGTCGCGGCCGATGCGGAGGTTCTCGCCGACATAGGCGGCTTCGCGCAACGCGGGGGGGACGAACTCTTCGCGCGGGATGTCCAGCATCGCGGCGATGACGGGGAACTTCGTCACGTCATTGGGGCGAACCTGAGTGTCGACCATCATGGCGCGGCGCGCGGCGAAATCCTGCATCTTCCGAACTTCCAGTCTGATTGTTCCGATCTTTGTCGCACAGAAACGCCGGCGGAGCAACAGAAGCCGCGCCCGGTTGCCGCGCCGTACCCGGCCGGATCTTCCGTGTTGCAAGGCCGCTCCGGCGCCAAAGTCGGGCTTGGCAAGCGGCTGGCTTTCGGGCAACCATCGGCCGATGCCGGTGCGCGCCGCTGTGCCGCCGGCCCCAGATCAAAGACGGATACGGAGACCGAAATGCGCAAATTCCTGATCGCCACTCTGGCCCTCGCCTCGCTCGCCGCCTGCCAGACCATCGCGGGCGCCGGGCGTGACATGCAGAACGCCGGAAGCGCCGTGACGCATGAGGCGAACAAGGCTCAGGCGAAGATGTAAGGCAAGCCCGCCGGGATCGGAGCGGCCGAGAGGCGCGATTGCCCGCCTCTTTCGGCTTTCCACAAATATCCCGGGGGTGAATTTGCCCGAAAGGGCAAAGAGGGGGCAGCGCCCCCTCTTTTTCGTCAGCTGTCGATCTTCAAGGCGTTGATGAAGGCGGATTGCGGGATCTCGACCTTGCCGAACTGCCGCATCTTCTTCTTGCCTTCCTTCTGCTTCTCCAGAAGTTTCTTCTTTCGCGTCGCGTCGCCGCCATAGCATTTCGCGGTCACGTCCTTGCGCATCGCCGACAGGGTTTCGCGCGCGATCACCCGGCCGCCGATCGCCGCCTGGATCGGGATCTTGAACATGTGCCGCGGGATCAGCTCCTTGAGCTTCTCGACCATGGCGCGGCCACGGCTCTCGGCGCGGGCGCGGTGCACCATCACCGACAGCGCGTCGACCGGCTCGTCGTTCACCAGGATCGACATCTTCACCATGTCGTCCTCGCGATACTCCGAGATATGGTAATCGAAGCTCGCGTAGCCCTTGGTGACCGATTTCAGCCGGTCGTAGAAGTCGAACACCACCTCGGCGAGCGGCAGGTCATAGACCACCATCGCCCGGGTGCCGGCATAGGTCAGATTGACCTGAATGCCGCGCCGGTCCTGGCACAGCTTCAGCACGTCGCCGAGATATTCGTCGGGCACCATGATCGTCGCTTCGATCCGCGGCTCCTCGATATGGTCGAGATAGGTCAGATCGGGCATGTCGGCGGGGTTGTGCAGCTCGCGCACCTCGCCGTCCTTCATGTAGAGCTTGAACACCACCGAAGGCGCGGTGGTGATCAGGTTCAGGTCGTATTCGCGTTCCAGCCGGTCGCGCACCACTTCGAGGTGCAGCAGGCCGAGGAAGCCGCAACGGAACCCGAAGCCGAGCGCGGCCGAGGTCTCCATCTCGTAGCTGAACGAGGCATCGTTCAGCGCCAGCTTCTCGATGGCGTCGCGCAGGGCCTCGAAATCGGCGGCGTCGACCGGGAACAGGCCGCAGAACACGACGGGCTGTGCCGGCTTGAAGCCCGGCAGCGGCGCGTCGCAGGGTTTCTTTTCATGGGTGATGGTGTCGCCCACGCGGGTATCGCGCACCTGCTTGATCGAGGCGGTGAACACGCCGATCTCGCCCGGCCCGAGTTCGGCGATGTCGACCATGCTCGGCTTCAGCACGGCGAGCTTGTCGATGCCGTAGATCGCGCCCGTCTGCATCATCTTGATGCGGTCGCCCTTGCGGATCACCCCGTCCATCACCCGGATCATCACGACGACGCCGAGATAGGCGTCATACCACGAATCGACCAGCATCGCCTTCAGCGGCGCGTTGCGGTCGCCTTTGGGGGCGGGCAGGCGTTTCACGATCGCCTCGAGCACGTCGGGGATGCCCATGCCGGTCTTCGCCGAGATCGGAATCGCATCCGAGGCGTCGATGCCGATCACGTCCTCGATCTCGGCCTTGACGGCATCCGGGTCGGCGGCGGGCAGGTCGATCTTGTTCAGCACCGGCACGATCTCGTGGCCGGCGTCGATCGCCTGATACACGTTGGCGAGGGTCTGCGCCTCGACGCCCTGCGAGGCATCGACGACCAGAAGCGAGCCCTCGACCGCGCGCATCGAGCGGCTGACCTCGTAACCGAAGTCGACATGTCCGGGGGTGTCGATCAGGTTCAGGATATAGGTCTGACCGTCCTTCGCCGGATATTCGATGCGGACGGTGTTCGCCTTGATGGTGATGCCGCGCTCGCGCTCGATATCCATGCTGTCGAGCAGCTGCTCCTTCATGTCGCGCGCGGCGACCGTGCCCGTCATCTGGATCAGACGGTCGGCCAGCGTGGATTTGCCGTGGTCGATATGGGCCACGATGGAGAAGTTGCGGATGTGATCAAGCTCGGTCATGAGGCCGCTATATCTATAAACACAGGGTCCGGGAAGGGGGCACGAAGCCCCTTCCCGGCGGTGGTTTCATCGCGGTCGTTCACTCTGCGCGCGACAGCAGCGCCGAGGGGCGATAGCGCGCGATCACCGTCACCAGCCAGCCGGCGACGACCGCCTTGATCAGGTCGCCCGGGATGAACGGCAGCGACAGGCCGAGCGCCGCGCCAAACCCCTTGTGCAGCACCGCCATCATGCCGAACGTGCCGCACAGATACAGCACCACGATGCCGCCGAGCACCGCGCCGGCACCCGCCGCCACCCCGACCGGGGCATTGCGCATCTTCTCGACCACCAGCCCGGTGACGAAGGCCGCGGGGATCCAGCCGAGCAGGAAGCCGACGGTCGGCCCGGCGAAGACGCCGAGCCCGCCGCGCCCGCCCGAGAGCACCGGCAGCCCGAGCGCGACTACCGCGACGATGACGATGACCGCGAGCGCGCCGCGCTTCGAGCCGAGCACCGCCCCCGCCAGCATCACGCCGAGCGACTGCGCCGAGACCGGCACTCCCGTCGGCAGCATCAGCGGCGGCACCAGGCCAAGCACGGCGATCAGCGCCGCGAACAGGACGATCAGGGTGAAATTGCGTTCCAAGTCAGGGTCTCCGTTCCAGAGTAGGTTTCTTGTGAGGGCGCGGCGGGGTCAGCCCGCCACGCGCGCGAAGGGCTTCGGCCAGACGATCCGAATCGTCGAGCAGCGAAAGGGTCATCGGGGCAAGCAGCCGCGGCCCCGGCCGGCGGCGCGACCGTGCGCGCCAGGCGAGCGTCAGCATCTCCAGCCGCGCGCGCAGCACCGGGATGAAGCGCAGCAGCATCGCGACGGTCAGCGCCGGCAGCCGCGGCGGCAGGCCGAACCGGGCGAAGGGGGTGGCGAGGCGCTCGATCATCGCCATCAGCTCGGGCAGGGGGGTGGTCAGGGTGACGAAAGTCGCGAGCGCCATCATCGCAAGGATGCGCAAGGCGAGCACCAGCGCGCCCCGCGGATCGCCGAGCCACAATTGCCAGATCACGATCAGCCCGACGATCCACAGCACCGGGCGCAGCGCCGTGGCCCCCGCGCGCAGCCCCCGCCGCCCGAGGCTGAGATAAAGCCCCGCGGTCAGTGCACCGACCGCAGCCAGCGGCAGCGGATCGCGCAGAAAGGCGGTGCCGGCCATCGCCACCGCCAGCACGCCGAACTTGAGGCCCGCCGGCAGCCGGTGCGCCCAGCTGGTGCCCGGAAGCGCGAGGCTCAGCATTCCAGCCCCGCGAGGCGCTGCATCTCGGCGGCATAGGCGGGCAGGACCTCGGCGGGCGGGCCGTCGGCGGCGATGCGCCCGGCCTCGATCCAGATCGCGCGGTCATAGCCCGCGACGCGGGCCGGATCGTGGGTGACGGTGATGACATGCGGTTCCAGCGCGGCGATCCGGCGCTCGATCGCCAGCGTCGCGGGCAGGTCGAGGCTGGCGAAAGGCTCGTCGAACAGCACCCAGTCCGGGCGCATGGCAAGGATGGCGATCAGGCAGACCAGCTGGCGCTGGCCCTGCGACAGGGTGTGGCACAGCCGCTCGGCCCAGTCGGTGCGGCCGGCGCTGGCCAGTGCTTCGGCGGCGAGGGCGCGGGCCTCGGTCCGGCTTCGGCCCTGTTGCTCCAGCCCGAAGGCGATTTCCTCGATCACCGTGGGGAAGATGATCTGATGGTCGGGGTTCTGGAACAGGATGCCCACGGTGTTCAGCGCACCGGCCCGGTCGCGCAGCACATCGACGCCGTTCACCGTGACCCGCCCGGCCTTCGGCTCCGCCAGTCCGGCGATCAGCCGCAACAGCGTCGTCTTGCCCGAGCCGTTGCGCCCGACGATGGCGATCCGGCGCTCGCTCAGGCGCAGGCTGAACCCGTCGAAGACGCGCACGCCCTCACGCACCAGCGTGACGCCGGAGATGTCGACTGCCTGATCCATTCCCTCTCCCGGCCGCGTGACGTGGCGCTGGTCTCCGGCGCGAAGACATGCCGCGCCCCCGCCGTCGCGTCAAACATTTCCGTCCTCGCAGCGTGTCCGGGCCATTGACGCCGCCCGCAGATGGGCGGAATTTCTGTCCGACCCGCTTCGCAGCCGGATCCTTCAGATCAGGAGAACCCCCATGATCCTTTCCGTTCCCAACATGACCTGCGGCCATTGCAAGGCCAAGGTCGAAGCCGCGATCCAGGAAGTCGGCGGCAAGGCCGTCGTCAGCCTCGAAGATCACGAGGTCGAGGTCAACGGCCTGCCCGAATCGACCATCGTCGCCGCGCTGAAGGCCGCCGGCTACGAGGCCGAGGTCATCGCCTGAGGCCGCTTCGCGCCGGTGCCGCGCCCCATGCGGCTCCGGCGGGACACTGGCGGGCGAAGACGCTGTGTTGTGGCCGCATTCGCCTGTCTCGCAAGGGCTTGTGGCCCCGGTGACGATACGTCGCGTTGCGCCGAATCGGACGCCGCGCGATTGAGAAACGGGCCCGGATCGGCTATGATCTGGGCAGAAACGACAGGGCCCGGCTTCGCACCGGCCCGCACGAACGAGGGCAGCAGATGAAACGTCATATCCTTGCGATCGCCTGCACCGTTGCAGGTCTCATCGGAGCGGGCGCGGCCTACGCCGGGCCGATCGACAGCGCCTGCATGAAGGCCGGGCGCTCGGCCAATCCGCAGGTCTGCGGCTGCATCCAGCGCGTCGCGGACCAGACCCTCGACCGTTCGGACCAGCGCCGCGCCGCCGGTTTCTTCCGCGATCCGGATCAGGCGCAGGAGGTGCGCATGTCGACCTCCCAGTCCGATAACGACTTCTGGGCGCGCTACAAGAACTTCGCCACCACCGCCGAATCCTACTGCCGGAATTGAGGCGACAGCCTCTCCGTCAAGGCCTGTGCGCCTGCCTCGATGATATCGAGACAGGTGTCGAAATCGCGGGTGAAGTAGGGATCGGGCACCTCTCGCCGCCCGGACTCGCCAGTCAGAAACAGTTCGATTCGGGCCGTCGCACCCTCAGGGGCCGAGCGCTTCGCTTCCGCGAGGTTTTGCGCATCCATCGCCAGAATCAGATCGAACCGGGTGAAGTCTTCCCGCGCAATCTGACGCGCACGCAGGGCTGACAACTCGTAGCCGCGGGCCCGCGCGGCGCGCTGCATCGGCGGATAGGGCGCCTCGCCCTCATGCCAGTCGCCGGTGCCGGCACTGTCGATCTCGACGGCCAGCCCCGCCTGTGCGGCGAGCTTGCGAAATACCGCTTCCGCGGCGGGCGAGCGGCAGATATTGCCAAGGCACAGGAACAGGATCCGCATTTCCGAACGATAGACGCCGCCTGTCCGCGGTGCCAGCCCTTCGGTGGCGCGGCCTGTGGAAACGACCGGCGCACACGCGTTCCGCCCTGCATCCGCCGCATGAATCGCTTGACTGCACGGGACAATCCCCTTAAGGACCCAGACAGATTTTCAGGCGTCGCCTCCGCGGCGCTTGTTTCACTTGAGAACACAGGGCGGACACGCGCCCCGAGGTAACGAAGGATAATCGCCATGTCGCGCGTCTGCGAACTCACCGGCAAGGCCCCGATGTCGGGGAACAAGATCAGCCACGCGAACAACAAGACGCGTCGCCGCTTCCTGCCCAACCTGAACGAAGTCACCCTGATCTCCGACGTTCTGGGCAAGTCGTTCAGCCTGCGCATCTCGGCCGCCGGCCTGCGCTCGGTCGATCACCGTGGTGGTCTCGACGCCTATCTGCTCAAGGCGACCGACGCCGAGCTGTCGACCAACGCTCTGAAGATCAAGAAGGAAATCCTGAAGGCTCAGGCTGCTGCCTGATCCTCGGATCCCTTGCTGATTACGAAAGCCCCGCCCCTGTGGCGGGGTTTTTCGTTTTCGCGACGCCGACCGCCTCCGCCTTTCGATTCGCCCCAAATATCCCGGGGGTGAGGGCCGTCAGGCCCGAGGGGGCAGAGCCCCCTTCCTTTTCGCGTGAGGCCAGCGCCCGGCCGCCGACTCACACCGCCCGGTCGAGTTTCGTCGACAGGTGAATCAGGCTTTCCGAGCTTTTCACCCCGGGCATCTCGCCGATCTGATCGAGCGCGGCATCGAGTTGCGCCGTCGAATCGGCTGCCAGTTGCAACAGCAGGTCAACCCGTCCCGAGGTCGTGTGCACGCGTTCCACCTCGGAAATCGCCCGCAGCCGGCCCAGAATCGTCGCCTGAGCGCGCGGCTCGACGGTCAGCAGCACCGTGGCCCGCAGTCGTCCGGCGCGCGCCGCCTCGCCCAGCTTGACGGTATATCCGACGATCACCCCGCCGGTCTCCAGCCGCTCCAGTCGCGCCTGAATCGTCGAACGTGCCACCTTCAGCCGCCGCGCAATCGTCGCCACCGAGATCCGCGCATCCGCCGACAGCAGCCCCAGAATGCCCTTGTCGAGGTCGTCCACCTGCCCACCTGTCGATTTGACCGGGATTTTCGTCATTATAACGAAGGTCCACGTTAAATCTATACTTCCCATCGGAAGAAATGTGCCCCATATGGCGCAAACCGAGCGGGCAAGGATATCCACCCCCACCGCTCGTTCTGATAGCGCAGGTAAAGGGCGGCTCATACGCACCTGGCCTGGTTGGTTGAAACGCGTCGTAAGCGTCTCCCGACCCGTCAAGCCGGGGCAAGAGGTGGCTGCGTTCTGTTGGCGAGGAGCAAGCCGATGGGACTCTCTAAGACTATCTGGGCGAATCCGTCCGAAATCATCCGTACCCGTCAGCCGGATCATCCGGTGCTGGTGTTCGCGCCGGCCGTGCTGCAGGCGACCGCGCGTCGCTTCATCGCCGGGTTCCCGGGTCTGGTGACCTATGCCGTCAAGTCGAACCCCGACGAGATGGTGATCGAGAACCTCGTCGCCGCCGGTATCCGCGGCTTCGACGTGGCCTCGCCCTATGAGATCGACATGATCCGTCGTCTCGCGCCCGGTGCCGCGATGCACTACCACAACCCGGTGCGCGGCCGCGACGAGATCGCCCATGCCGTCAAGGCCGGCGTGCGTACCTGGTCGGTCGATTCGCATTCCGAACTCGACAAGCTGATCGCCATGGTCCCGACCGAGGGGCGCGAGATTTCGGTGCGCTTCAAGCTGCCGGTGCAGGGGGCTGCCTACAACTTCGGTGCGAAGTTCGGCGCCACCTGCGAAGTCGCGGCCGAGCTGCTGCGCAAGGCGGCCAACGCCGGGTTCATCCCGTCGCTGACCTTCCACCCCGGCACCCAGTGCACCGATCCGATGACCTGGGACGCCTATCTGCGCGCGGCCGCCGGAATCTGCCGCGAGGCGGGCGTCAAGGCGCACCGTCTGAACGTCGGCGGCGGCTTCCCGAACCACCGCACCCAGGGCGATGCTCCGGATCTCGAGGCGATCTTCGCGCTGATCGACCGGGTCTCGACCGAGGCCTTCGACGGCGACCGTCCCGAGATGGTCTGCGAGCCGGGCCGCGGTCTGGTGGGCGATGCCTTCACCCACATCACCCGCATCCGCGCGCTGCGCGACGGTGGCCATGTGTTCCTGAACGATGGCATCTATGGCGGTCTGGCGGAGCTGCCGCTGGTCGGCAACATCGACCGCGTGGCGGTGTTCTCGCCCGAGGGTCTGCGTCGCGAAGGCACTGCGGTCGAGCGTATCGTCTTCGGGCCGACCTGCGATTCGGTCGACCGCCTGCCGCAGGAGCTGGCGCTGCCGGGCGAGACGCAGGAAGGCGACTTCATCGTGTTCCAGGGCATGGGGGCCTATTCCTCGGCCACCAACACGCGGTTCAACGGTTTCGGCAAGATGGAAATCGTCACCGCGCTGTCGCTGAAGCTGTGAAAGCAGGGGCCTGCGGGCCCCGGTTTCCGGACATGACAAAGGCCCGTCGCTTGATTGCGGCGGGCCTTCGGTTTTTCTCGTTCGCGAGGAAGGTGGGTTCTGCCCCGCGGAAGGAAAAGAGAGGGGGCTCTGCCCCCTCGGGCCTTTGGCCCTCACCCCCGGGATATTTGCGGCGAATCGAAAGGGACAGGGAGGAGCGCCCGGCGGGCCGGGGTCATGCGGCCGAGGAGGCGCAGCCGCAGGTGTCCGGCAGTTTCAGGCCGATGGCGTCACAGACGGCGAGGGTCATGTCGGGGCGGTTCAGCGTGTAGAAATGCAGATCTTCCACACCGCCGGCAACGAGACGCTCGCACAGCGCGGCGCAGACGGCGACGGCATGCTCGGCCTCGCGGCCCTCGGCCACGGCTTTCTCGAAACCCTCGGCGATCTCGGCGGGGACATGGGCGCCGCAGCGTGCGGCGAAGGCCTTCGCGCCCTTCCACGACTGGATCGGCAGGATGCCCGGGATGATCGGCGCGCGCACCCCTTCGGCGGCGCAGGCGTCGCGGAAGCGGAAATAGGTGTCGGCCTCGAAGAAGAACTGGGTGATCGCCGAGGTTGCGCCGGCATCGGTCTTGCGCTTCAGCCAGCGCACGTCGTCGAGCGGGGTCTTCGCTTCGGGGTGGGGTTCGGGATAGGCGCCGCAGCGGATGGTGAAGCGCCCGTCGGCGGCCAGCGCCTCGATCAGCTCGACCGAGGAGGCGAAGCCCTCGGGATGCGGCTCGAACCCGGCCGATCCCTTCGGCGGGTCGCCGCGCAACGCGACGATCTCGGTCACGCCGGCGTCGTGATAGGCGTTCACGATGTCCATCGTCTCGGCGCGGCTGGCGTTCACGCAGGTCAGATGCGCGGCGACGTTGAGGCCGTAATTCTTGTGGATCGCCGCCACCGCTTCATGCGTCAGCTTGCGCGTGGTGCCGCCCGCGCCATAGGTCACCGAGACGAAGCCCGGCTTCAGCGGCGCGAGGGCCTGAGCCGTCTCCCACAGGCGGAAGGAGGCCTCGAGCGACTGCGGCGGGAAAAACTCGAAACTGACGTTGGGCATGATCTGTCCTCTCTCTCGCGATCTTGTGCCACGAATCGGAATGTGAGACAAACTCATATTCCTCATCAACTTCATGAGTTGGACAACAAGATGAATCTGGAGTTGCGTCACCTGCGGGCGATCCGGGCGATCCATGAGACCGGCGGGCTGGCGCGGGCGGCCGATATCCTGCACGTCACCCAATCGGCGCTGAGCCATCAGATGAAGGGGCTGGAGGAGCAGGCGCAGGTCGAGCTGTTCGTGCGCCGCGCGAAGCCGCTGCGGCTGTCGGTGGCTGGCATGAAGCTGCTGCGTCTGGCCGAACGTGTATTGCCCGAGATCGCCGCTGCCGAGTCCGAGTTCGACGCCCTGCGCGAGGGTCGGGCCGGGCGGCTGCATCTCGCGATCGAGTGCCACGCCTGCTACGACTGGTTGTTTCCGGTGCTGGAGAAGTTTCGCCGAAAATGGCCCGAGGTCGATATCGACATCCGCGCCGGGCTGGCGTTCAACGCGCTGCCGGCGCTGGCGCGCCAGGACGTGGATCTGGTGATTTCCTCGGATCCGGTCGAGATCGAGGGTATCACCTTCAACCCGCTGTTCGACTATTCGCCCACCTTTATCGCCGCAACCTCGAGCCCGCTGGCCGATCGTCCCTATGTCGTGGCCGAGGATTTCCTCGACCAGACGCTGATCACCTATCCGATTGATCGGGCGCGTTCGGACGTGTTCTCGATGCTGCTGACGCCGGCGCATGTCGAGCCGCGGGTGCACCGGCAGGTGGAGCTGACGGCGGTAATCCTTATGTTGGTGGCGGCCGGGCGCGGCGTATCGGTGCTGCCCGACTGGGTGCTGCGCGAGGTGAAATATCAGCCCGATTACGTCACCCGTCCGGTGACCGCGCAGGGGCTGAGGAAGAGCATGTATGCCGCGACCCGTTCCGAGGACGTCACAGAGCCCTTCATGGCCTGTTTCCTCGACCTTGCCCGGTCAGAGCCGAGGAAGCTCCAGCAGGCGTGATGTATCGGAACAATTGCGTGGGTGACGCACCTGTTTTCCAGCGCTAGACCGGAGCGAGGGAGAATTGCCATGACTGCTGCCGCCGCCTCCGCCCGCTCTGCCGCGGGTCCGGTTTATCCGATCCTGATCGCCATCAGCCTGTGCCACATGCTCAACGACGTGATGCAGTCGCTGCTGTCGGCACTGTATCCGATGCTGCGCACCGCCTTCCAACTGGACTACTGGCATATCGGGCTGTTGACGCTGGCGTTTCAGGGCACGGCCTCGCTGCTGCAGCCGGTGATCGGCATGGCCACCGACCGCAAGCCGATGCCGATGTCGCTGCCGGTGGCCTCGCTGTGCACCTTCGTGGGCGTCATGGGCCTCGCCTTCGCGCCGAGCTATGCGGGCGTGCTGATCGGGGCGATGGCGGTGGGTTTCGGCTCGGCGATCTTCCATCCGGAATCGAGCCGGGTGGCGCGGCTTGCCTCTGGCGGGCGGTTCGGGCTGGCGCAGTCGGTGTTTCAGGTCGGCGGCAATTTCGGCCAGTCGCTGGGGCCGTTGCTGGCGGCTTTCGTGGTGCTGCCGCTCGGGCGGCCCTCGGTCGCGATCTTCGGCGGGCTGGCGGTGATCTCGGCCTTCGTGCTGGCGCGGGTCGGCCAGTGGTATCGCGGCGCGATGGTCGCGCGGGTGCGCAAGGCCACGGATCGCAGCCTGCCGCTGCCGCGCCGGCGCGTGGTGCTGGCGCTGGTGATCCTGACCTTTCTGGTGTTCACCAAGAACATCTACATGGCGTCGATGTCGTCTTATTACACCTTCTACCTGATCGACACCTTCCAGGTCAGTGTCCCTACCGCGCAGGTGATGCTGTTCCTGTTCCTTGGCTCTGTCGCGGTGGGGACGGTGCTGGGCGGCGCAGTCTCGGACCGCTGGGGGCCGATGACGGTGATCTGGATCTCGATCCTCGGGGTGTTGCCGTTCACGCTGGCGTTGCCACATGTGGGGCTGGTGGGATCGGCGGTGCTGTCGGTGCTGATCGGGCTGATCCTGGCCTCGGCCTTCTCGGCCATCGTGGTCTTCGCGCAGGAGCTGGTTCCGGGCCGCGTCGGCATGGTCGCGGGGATCTTCTTCGGCCTCAGTTTCGGCATGGGCGGGATCGCGGCGGCGGGACTCGGGGTGCTCGCCGATCACCACGGGATCCGTTTCGTCTACCTGATCTGTTCGGCGCTTCCGGCGCTCGGGCTGCTGACGATCCTGTTGCCGAGCCGCAAGGAGTTCATCGAGGGCGCCTGACCCCTTGGATTCCTTGGTCGCGGCGTGTAAGTCACGGGACTGAATCCAAGGAGCGGAACCGATGCAGGGCAGTGCCAACCTCAACGTCATGATCAAGGCCGCACGCAAGGCGGGCAGGTCGCTGGTCAAGGACTTCCGCGAAGTCGAGAACCTTCAGGTCTCGTCCAAGGGGCCGGGCGACTTCGTGACGCGCGCCGACCGCGAGGCCGAGCGCATCATCAAGGAAGAGCTGCGCGGCGCACGCCCGTCCTATGGCTGGCTCGGCGAGGAAACCGGCGCCGCCGATGGCGAGGACCCGACCCGGCGCTGGATCGTCGATCCGCTCGACGGCACCACGAACTTCCTGCACGGCCTGCCGCACTGGGCGGTCTCCATCGCCTTGGAACACAAGGGCGAAGTCGTCGCCGGCGTGATCTTCGACGCCGCCAAGGATGAACTTTACTACGCCGAGAAGGGCTTTGGCGCCTATTGCAACGAGACCCGTCTGCGCGTCTCGGGGCGGACGCGGATGATCGAGTCGATCTTCGCCACCGGCATCCCGTTCGGCGGCCGCCCGACGCTGCCGGCGACGCTTCAGGATCTGGCGCGGCTGATGCCTGCCTGCGCCGGTGTGCGCCGGTTCGGGGCGGCGGCGCTCGATCTCGCCTATGTGGCGGCGGGCCGCTACGAAGGGTATTGGGAGCGCGGGATCAACGCCTGGGACATCGCGGCCGGGCTGATCCTCGTCAAGGAGGCGGGCGGGTTCGTCGGTCCGCTGCGCGAGGGGCGCGATATTTTCGAATCGGGTGCGGTCATCGCCGCGAACGCCGGAATGTTCGAGCCGATGTGCAAGATCTTGCGCGAAGAGGCCTGATTTTCACGCTGACAGCCCGGGAATTCCCGGTTTTGTTCAGCACTTGTTCACTCTGCCATGCGAGCGTTCCGATATGGACGCCGGGCAGGGAGAACGGATCATGCCGGAAGATGTCGGAAAACGGTCGGGGAAACGCGCGGCGCAGCGTGCGATCAGGGATCTCGATGCCGCAACGGCCGAGGCGCTGCGTATCGACCGGGCAGAGGCGCAGGCCAACCGCCGGGTCGAGGCGCTGAGTGCCGCGATCCGCGCCTGCCGGGCGGAGATTCGGCATTCCGACGACGCCGAACTTCTCGACGCGCTCGAATCTCTTCTGGAAGACCTCAGCCGGATGGAGGAAACGCTGCCGCTCGAACAGGCGTTTCGCGCCGATGAGCGAGAGCGCGCGATGTCCCGCGCCGTTGCTGCGCAGGCCAGGCTGCAGCGACTGTCGGAAGATGGGGCGACCGATACCGTGCCAGGCGCCCGGAAGACCACGGAGGCCGCTCCGTTCGCTGCTATCGCGGGGCTCGGGGCGCAGATCCTGCGCCGGAGCGGCATGTCGGGGGGGGCGCATCCTGTCCTGAGGGGGATCGAGACGGCTCCCGGCGGCGATATGCACGCCTTCGAGCCGGAATGACACCCGTCGGCTGTCCGGTGGCAGGAGGCGCGCGCCCCCTGTGCATCGCGCCGGGCGGGGATGTGCATTGTCCTGATATATGCTAAGCTATCGGCCTCAAGACCGACGCAATGCGGCACAGTAAGGGACAGTCAATGTTAAAAGAGTTTCGCGATTTTATCGCCCGGGGCAATGTCGTCGACATGGCCGTGGGTATCATCATCGGCGCGGCCTTCACGGCGATCGTGAATTCGCTGGTGTCCGACCTGATCAACCCGATCATCGGTGTCATCACTGGCGGTCTGGATTTCTCGAATCTGTTCATCAATCTGGGCCATGGCGACTATGCTTCGCTTTCCGCGGCGAAGGATGCCGGCGCTCCGGTTTTCGCCTATGGCAAGTTCATCACTGCGGTCATCAACTTCCTGATCATCGCCTTCGTGGTGTTCATGCTGGTTAAGGCGGTGAACAAGGTCAAGGACGCGGCGCTGAAGAAGGAAGAAGCCCTGGCGGCCCCCGCCGGCCCGACCGAACTCGATGTGCTTCTGGAAATTCGCGATTCGCTGAAGAAGTGATCGCATCCGAGGGGAATGAGGGGGCCCGGCCGGCAGGTCGGGCCTTTTTGCTTGCCCTCGCTGGGGGGTGCACCCATATCTTCGAGAAAACCGAGGCTCTGACGCAGAAAATTGCACCCACATGACACTTGATGCCACCGATCGTCGTATTCTCTCCGTGCTGCAGCAGCAGGGGCGCATTTCGAACGCAGATCTTTCCGAACGGATCAATCTTTCGGCCTCGGCCTGTCACCGCCGTGTGCAGCGGCTGGAGGAAGAGGGGTATATCCGCGATTACGTGGCGCTTCTCGACGCGCGCAAGATCGGCTGTCCGACCACCGTTTTCGTCGAGATCACCCTCTCCGGTCAGGCCGATGAGGTGCTGGAGGCTTTCGAGCGCGAGGTGAAGAAGATCCCCGACGTTCTGGAATGCCATCTGATGGCGGGTTCGGCCGATTATCTGCTGAAGGTCGTGGCCGAGGATACCGAGGATTTCGCCCGTATCCATCGCGCAAAACTGGCCCGGCTGCCGGGAGTGCAGGGGATGCAAAGCTCCTTCGCGCTGCGCACCGTGTTCAAGACTACGGCGCTGCCGGTCTGATCACCGCCCTTCGGTTCCGGCCTAGTCCTGCCAGAACCTTGGCAGGAACAGCACGAAGATCCCCAGAAGCCCGAGCCGCCCGAGCAGCATCGCAAGCGACATCACCCAGGTCGCCCCGTCGCCGAAATCTGCCATGGTGCCGGTGGCACTCGGAAGCGGACCCATGGCATAGCCGATATTTCCGAGCGCGCCCCAGGACGCGAAGATAGCCGAGCTCATGTCCGCCCCGTCGAGCGAGATCAGCACCGCGCACAGTCCGAGCGTCATGATGTAGGCAGTGACATATTGCATCAGCGGGCCGATGGTCGTCTCGTCCAGCGGCTTGCCGTCATACCGGGGCACGAGCACGCGGTTCGGTGCGTGCAGCTGCCGCACCGCGGTGCGCAGCACCGAAAAGATCACCTGCACCCGGAATACCGACAGCCCTGCCGAACTGGACCCTGTGCACCCCCCGATCAGCCCGATGAGAAAGGCCACCGTCACCGGGAATGGCCCCCAGCCGTCGACCGAGGCGGTGCCGAACCCCGTTCCGGTCATGATCGAGGTCAGGTTGAACAGGGTTTCTCGGATCACCCCTTCAGGGGCGGCGGCCTGCTTCCACAGCCGGTAGGCGACCACCACCGTGCAGGCGATCAGCAGCCAGCGCAGAAAGGCACGGATCTGCGGATCGCGCCAGAACGCCCGGCTTTGCCCATTGACCAGCTGGAAGAACCGCACATAGGGCATCGCGCCGAGGATCATGAATACGACTCCGGCATATTGCACTGCGGGCGACCATTTCGCGAAGCTGGCGTCATAAGAGCCGAACCCGCCGGTCGCGATGGTTGCGAGGGAATGGATCAGCGCGTCGAACATCGGCATTCCGCACATCAGGTAGGTGAGCGCACACAGGAAGGTGAGGGTCGAGTAGACCTCGAGCAGGATGATCGCGATATCGCGGGCGCGCGGCAGGACCTTGCCGAGGGTGTCGAAGCCCTCGGTCTGGAAATAGCGCATTCCCCCGACGCGCATGACCGGCAGGAAGATCATTGCGACGAAGGCGATGCCGAGACCGCCCATCCAGTTCAGCATCGCGCGCCACAGCAATACGCCGCGCGGCAGGGTCTCGATCTTGGTGAAGACCGTGTAGCCGGTGGTGGTGATGCCGGACATCGCTTCGAAATAGGCGTCGGTGAAGGTGGCGTTCGGGGCACCGTGCATAAAGGGCAACGCGCCGAAGGCCGGGACCAGAACCCAGATACCGGCGGTCAGCACATAGGCCTGGCGCAGGGTGAGGGGGCGGGGGCTGTCGGTCTTGCTGGCGAGCGCGAGCAGCAGGCCGAACAGCGAGGTCTCGATCATCGCGCGCAGCATCGGCCGGATATTGTCGCTGCCGTCATAGAGATCCATCGCCACCGGGCCGAGCATGGTCAGGCCGAGGACCAGCAGAATCAGTCCGAGCAGGTGGAGGACGGGGCCGAGATCGAACATCGCGTTCCTGGAAGTTGTCGGGCCGGGGAGGGGCCGCAGGTGCAGCTTAGCGTCCCCGGGCGCGGTGCAAAACCTGTCGCGTGCGGTTTGTCGGGCGGTGTGGGAAGGGGGCTCTGCCCCCTCTTTGCCCTGCGGGCAAATTCACCCCCGGGATATTTGCGGCGAATCGAAAGGGCAGGGGCGGGATACCAAAAACCCCCGAGGCGAGCCACGGGGGTCTGGGTTGCGAGGTGTCACCCCCGCCAGCGATTCCAGGTGCTTAGAGAGCGCCTTCACGCTGGGCCTTCTTGCGTGCCAGTTTACGGGCACGGCGAACGGCCTCAGCCTTCTCGCGCGCTTTCTTGACCGAAGGCTTTTCGAAATGCTGCTTGAGCTTCATTTCACGGAAAACCCCCTCGCGCTGAAGTTTCTTCTTCAGAGCACGAAGCGCCTGTTCGACGTTGTTGTCGCGAACGCTGACCTGCATGTGGTGTCACCACCTTCCTAAGTTAGAGTTGCATCGGTTTGCAGGAAGCGGCCATATAGCAGGCATCTGGGGAGTTGTCCACTCCCGGAAGGCGGGGGAACCATGCGCAACGATCATCTGGATGTGGGACGGGCGCGGGCCGGTCTGCTCGATGCGATCAGGCCCGAGGTGCCGTTCGACGGCTGGTCGGAGACGGCGTTTCGTGCTGCGGTGGCGGCCGAGGGGATGGATCCGGCGCTGGCGCGGGTGATCTGTCCGCGCGGCGCGATTGACCTCGCCTGCGATTACCACCGTGCCGCCGACCGTGCGGCGGAAGCCGCGATCCGGGCCGAGGACTGGCCCGGGATGTCCTATCGCGAGAAGGTCGCGGCCTCGGTCCGGTTGCGGCTGGAGCTGGTCGATCCCGAGCTGGTGCGCCGCGCCGCCTCGGCCTTCGCGTTGCCGCAGAATGCCGCCACCGGGGCGAAGCTGATGTGGGAGAGTGCCGACACGATCTGGCGCGCGCTCGGCGACAGCTCGACTGATGGCAACTGGTATACCAAGCGGGCGATGCTGTCGGGCGTGCTCTCGGCGACAGTGCTGTTCTGGATGGGCGACGAGTCGGAGGGCCATGCCGAGAGCTGGGCCTTCCTTGACAACCGTATCGCCGAGGTGATGCAGATCGAACGCATCAAGGGCCGGCTGATGGCGCTGCCGGGGCTGAAGGGCCTGTTCGGCGCGATCCGCGCCCCTGAACCGCAGCCCCTGCCCGGAGGTTTCCGCCGATGACCCTGCCCGACACCATGCGTGCCGTCGAGATTTCCGCCCCCGGCGGCCCCGAGGTTCTGCGTCTCACCACCCGCCCGGTGCCGCGGCCCGGCCCGGGAGAGGTGCTGATCGCCGTCGCCTGGGCCGGGGTGAACCGACCCGATGCGCTGCAGCGCGCCGGCCTCTACCGGGCGCCGGCCGGGGCCTCGGATCTGCCGGGGCTGGAATGCTCGGGCCATGTCGCGGCGCTCGGCGAGGGGGTGACGGGACTGACGGTCGGCGATGCGGTCTGCGCGCTCTTGCCGGGCGGAGGCTATGCCGAATACGTGACCTGCCCTGCCGCCCATGCGCTGCCGGTGCCCGCGGGGCTCGGCCTGCGCGAGGCGGCGGGCCTTGCCGAGACCTGCTTCACCGTCTGGTCGAACATCGTGATGCGCGGCGGGCTGAAGGCGGGCGAGCGGTTTCTGGTGCATGGCGGTTCCTCGGGCATCGGCACGACGGCGATCCAGATCGCCACGGCGCTTGGCGCCAAGGTCTTCGCCACCGCCGGCTCGGCCGAGAAATGCGCCGCCTGCACCGCGCTCGGCGCCACGGCGATCAACTACCGCGAGGCAGATTTCGTCGAGGTTCTGCGTGCCGCAGGCGGGGCGGATGTCATCCTCGACATGGTGGGCGGCAGCTATATCCCGCGCAACATCAAGGCACTGGCGGATGACGGGCGGCTGGTTTTCATCGCCTTCCTCGAAAGCCCGAAGGCCGAGGTGAACTTCGCCCAGGTGATGCTGCGCCGGCTCACGATCACCGGCTCGACGCTGCGCCCGCAATCGGACGAGGCCAAGGCGGAAATCGCCCGCGCGCTCGCCGCCCATGTCTGGCCGATGGTCGGGGCGGGCAAGCTGCGGGTTCTCGTCGACAGCGAATTCCCCCTCGAAGACGCGTCCCGCGCCCATGCCCGGATGGAGACCAACGCCCATATCGGCAAGATCCTCCTGAAGGTGCGCTGAGCCCCTTATCCCCTTTCGATTCGCCAAAAATATCCCGGGGGTGAGGGCCGCAGGCCCGAGGGGGCAGAGCCCCCTTCCTGCCCCCGGCTCAGTTCACCCCGTCCATCAGTGCATTCTGCAAGCTGCAGTCGCGGATCGTGTCGGCCCCGCAGCGGCGTGGCGTCAGGTCCTTGTTCAGGCAGATCCGCACCTCGTCGATCCGCCCGCCGTGACAGGTCACGGTGATCTCGTCGCGGCTCAGTTGCGGGTTCGCCTCGATGAACGCATCCTCGACGACCGAGGCGGGCAGGCGCACGTCCCTGGTCAGCCGTTTCAGTGTATCGGGCACGGCGATCGAGGCAAACGCCCGCCGCGCCGTCGCATAATACGCCTCGGACGACAGGCCCGAGCACCGTCCGTGCTTCTTCCACTGATACCAGGCTGCCCCGTCGGAGCCCATGATATCGACCATCGCGGCCGAGCGTGCGCGTGACGGATCGCGCTCGGTCGTGCGGCAATAGCTCGGATAGCCGGTCTCGTTTTGCGGCCACAGCCCGTGCAGCACGAAACCCGCGCCAGATCCCGGGCGGCACTGTGCCGCATCGCGGCCCTGACCCTCCGTCGCGCACCAGTTCGGCGACCACGACAGCGCCATCACGTAATAGTCGAAATCGCCCGCCGCCTCGCCTTCGGCGCGCGCATGGTGCCCCCCGGTCGTCGCGGCCAGCACTGCTGCCAGCGCGCCGGCCAACAGCGCCGTGATGATCCGAAACCTCATTTCCACTTTTCCTTGAACGGTTTTTGCCTTATATAGCAGACCAATTCCCCACCAGAAATGGACCGCGGCACGGGGGGAACCGGGCCGCAGCCGGTTTCTCGGCCCGGGACAGATATGTGCAAAAGGATCGCCGTTATGACGCCGAACAAGCCCCTGATGGCCAAGGCCACCGCCGTGTGGCTCGTGGACAATACGACCCTGACCTTCAAGCAGGTTGCCGATTTCTGCGGTATGCACGAGCTGGAAGTGCAGGGCATTGCCGATGGCGACGTGGCGGTCGGCGTGAAGGGGTTCGACCCGATCGCGCATAATCAGCTCGACCAGAAGGAAATCGAGAAGGGCGAGAAGGATCCGCTTTACAAGCTGCGCCTGAAGGCCAACCCGGCCGCCGTGGGCGAGGACAAGCGCCGTGGCCCGCGTTACACTCCGCTGTCGAAGCGTCAGGACCGTCCGAATTCGATCCTGTGGCTGGTGAAGTTCCACCCGGAACTCTCGGACGCGCAGATCGCCCGGCTGATCGGCACCACCAAGCCGACGATCGCCTCGATCCGCGACCGGACGCACTGGAACATCCAGAGCATGACCCCGATCGACCCGGTCGCGCTCGGCCTGTGCCGTCAGGGCGAGCTGGACGCCGAGCTGGCGACCGCCGCGAAGAAGCACGCCGCCGACATGATGTCGGATGACGAGCGTCGCAAGCTGGTCTCGACCGAGCTGTCGCTCGGCATGACGACCGAACCGCGTCTGCCCTCGGCGGTGGCGGGCCTCGAAGGCTTCGCGCTGTCCGACGACGAGACCTCGAAGGAGCCGAAGGACTTCTCGGATGCCGAGAGCTTCTTCAACCTGCCGCATTCGGACGAGGATGAAGACGAGGACGAGAAGGACGAGCGTCACTGAACGCCCGCCGTTTCCGGCTTTCGCAGGGAATAGAAAAGGCCGCCCCGGGGCGGCCTTTTTCATGTCCCGGTGTTCGGCGTTTCAGCCTGCGGTGGCCAGCGCCAGCCCGTCGACCACGGCGGTGAAGGCCTCGGCGCGGGTGACGCGGGCCTTCGGGCACAGCGCCTGCGCCTCCTCGGACACCAGCCGCATCAGGCTCGATCCGCCGACGAGGACCACGGTGTCGATCTCTCCGGCCGGGATCGCGGCACGGGTCAGGGTCTCGGCGGCGGCCGCGCGCAGCTCGGCGCGGTAGGCGGAAAGCGCGTCGTTCAGGCTCTCGGCGGTGATCGGGGCGGAGAGGCGCGGCTCGATGAAGCCCATGGCGATGCGGCCCGACTGGCCAGCGCCATTCGCCGCGATCTTGCCCTTCTCGACCGCGAAGGCGAGTTCGTGGCCCAGCTCGTCCTCCAGCACGGTGACGAGGCGGCCCATCCGCTCCTTGTCGACGGCGAGCTTCGCCATCTGCTTCACGCTGCGCCGGGTGTCGGCGGTGTAAAGGAACGGGATCTTCGCCCAGGTCGCCAGCTCGACATAGATGCCGTTCGGCACGGGCAGCAGCTCGGGGCCGAATTCGCGGCGCAACTGCCCGCCCTGACCGAGCAGCGGCATCGCATGGGCGAGCGAGGCGGCATGGTCGAAATCGGTGCCGCCGAGCCTGATGCCGTGGCTCGCGACAATGCGGATGGCCCCGGCTTCGCGGCGGAACACCGTGAAATCCGAGGTGCCGCCGCCGATGTCGACGATCAGCCCGGTGCGCAGATCCGGGTCGTTGCGTCCGGCGGCCAGCGCCGCGGCCTCGGGTTCGGGCAGGAAGGCGACCTCGTCATAACCCGCGGCGCGGTAGCAGGCGGCAAGATCGGCCTCGGCGCGGGCGTCGCGCTCGGGGTCGGCGGTGTGGAAATGCACCGGCCGGCCCGACAGCACGCGGCGGAAGGTCAGGCCGCTGGTGCGCTCGGCGCGCTCGCGCAGCTCGGCGAGGAAGGCGGTGGTGATATCGGCGAGCGTGCGGCGCTTGCCGCCGATCGGGCGCGATTCGTTGAACAGCGATGTGCCGAGCACGCTTTTGAGCGCGCGCATGTAGCGCCCCTCGGTCCCGTCGATCAGCGCATCGGCCGCGGCCTGACCGATCCGCATCGCGCCACTGCCGGCGGGGAAGAACACTGCGGTCGGCAGGGTGTCGGCGCCGGTCTCGACGGGGATGCGGCGCACCGCGCCCTGATCGAAGACCGCCACCGCCGAGTTCGAGGTGCCGTAGTCGATTGCCAGGATGTCCGTTGCCATCTGCCGTTTCCCCGCTGGCCTGCCGTCCGAAGGCCGCGGAGGTAACGGCTTTCTCGCCCGGCCGCAAGACCGGGCGGGGCAGGGGTCAGGGGCGGCTCGGATCGTAGCGCAGCATCCGAAGCGCGTTCAGCGTCACCAGCACCGTCGCCCCGGTGTCGGCCATGATCGCCGGCCACAGCCCGGTGATCCCGGCGACCGAGGTCACCAGAAACACCGCCTTCAGCCCCAGAGCCAGCCCGACGTTCTGGCGCACATTGGCCATCGCGGCGCGCGCGAGGCGAATCTGCGCGGCGACATCGCACACCCGGTCGCGCAGGATCGCGGCATCCGCCGTCTCCAGCGCCACATCGGTGCCCGAGCCCATCGCCACGCCCACCGTCGCCTGTTTCAGCGCCGGCGCATCGTTGATCCCGTCGCCGATCATCATCACCCCGCCCGAGGCCGACATGTCGCGGATCGCGGCGAGCTTGTCTTCGGGCAGCATCCGGGCGCGGTATTCGATCCCGAGGCCGCCCGCGATGGCGGCCGCGGTGCGCGGGTTGTCGCCCGTCAGCACCACCGGCACGATGCCGAGCGCGCGCAGCTGGCGCATCGCCTCGGCGGCGTCGGGGCGGGGCTCGTCGCGCAGCGCGATCAGCGCGATGGCGCGGCCTGCACGGAACAGGGCGACGGTGGTCTTGCCCTCGGCTTCGAGCGCCTCGGCGCCCGCCAGCCCGGTCGTGTCGAGCGCGCCCGCTTCGAGCGCATGGAGCGGCGAGGTCAGCCACAGCGTTTCTCCCGCCACCTCGGCGCGCACCCCCCGGCCGGGCAGAACGGTCGCCGCGCTCGCCGAGGGAACGCTCAGCGATGCGGCTTTCGCGGCCTCGTTCACCGCGCGGGCGAGGGGGTGGGTGGATCCCGCCTCCACCGCCGCGGCCAGGGCCAGCGCCTCGTCCTTCGGCGTGCCGTCGAGGCTGATGACATCCGTTACCTCCGGCCGGCCGAGGGTCAGCGTCCCGGTCTTGTCGAAAGCGACCGAGCGCACATGCGCCGTCGCCTCGACCACCGCGCCGCCCTTCATCAACAGCCCGCGCCGCGCCCCCGTCGACAGCGCCGAGGCGATGGAGGCCGGGACCGAGATCACCAGCGCGCAGGGGCAGCCGATCAGCAGGATCGACAGCCCGCGATAGATCCAGCGCATCCAGTCCTCGCCGAAGGCAAGCGGCGGCACCACGATGACCAGCGCGGCGATGGCGATCACCGCGGGCATGTACCAGCGGCTGAACCGGTCGATGAAACGCTCGGTCGGGGCGCGGGCGGCCTCGGCCTCCTCGACCATGCGCACGATGCGGGCGATGGTGTTGTCCGCGGCGGCGCGGCTGACGCGCAGGCGCAGCGCGGCCTCGGTGTTGATCGCGCCGGCCGGCACCGCATCGCCCGGGCCGCGGCCCTGCGGGATACTCTCGCCGGTCACCGGGCTTTCGTCGAGGCTCGACACCCCTTCGACGATCTCGCCATCGGCGGGCACGCGTTCGCCCGGACGGACCAGAACGATCTGACCGGGCGTCAGGCTGTCGGCCGGCACCTCGCGCAGCGTGCCGCCCTCTTCCAGCATGGCGCTGCGCGGGATCAGGGCGGAGAGCGCGCGGATCCCGTCGCGGGCGCGGTCGGCGGCGACGCCTTCGAGCACCTCGCCCACCGCGAAGAGGAAGACGACGAGCGCCGCCTCCTGCGTCGCGCCGATCAGCAGCGCGCCGATGGCGGCGATGGTCATCAGCCCCTCGATGGTGAAGGGCTGGCCCATGCGCAGCGCGCGTCCGGCGGCCCGCGCGACCGGCACCAGCCCGATCAGGCAGGCGAGCCCGAAAGCCCAGGTGCCGAGGCCCGCCGGCCCGAACAGCTCGACGCCCCAGGCGAGCGCCAGCACCGCCCCGCTGAGCAGCACGAGCCGCCCCTTCGCCGTCCGATACCACGCCCGGCCCTCGTCCTCGGGGCCCGAACCGTGGGAATGGCCGTGCGAATGCGAATGCCCGGCGGCGTGATCGTGGTCATGCCCGTCATCGTCATCGTCATCGTCATCGTCGCAATGGCAGTGGCACGCCCCGCCCGGGCAGCATCCGCCGCCCGAAGCCTGCATCTTGCCCGTGGCTCCGATACCGTAACCAAGCGCGCGCACCGTCTTCTCGACCGTCTCGCGCGAGGTGGCGGTTTCGTCGAGGTTCAGCTTCAGCTTCTCGCTCATCACCGCCAGCTCGACATCGGCGACACCCGGCAGGCGTTCGACCGCGCCGCGGATCCGGTTGGCGCAGGCGGCGCAGTCCATTCCGCTCACCCGCCATTCGCAGGCGGTCTTCTCGGTTTCGGTCTCGGTCTCAGGGGCGGAGGTGGGCATCGGACTCTCTGGTCTTGTTTTCAGCGAATCGGACCCTAATCTCTCTAGCAACTATAGCTTCAAGAGGTTTTTCGATGCTGACCATCGGCAAGCTGGCGCATGAGACCGGGGTGAAGGTTCCGACGATCCGCTATTATGAGCAGATCGGCCTGTTGCCGGAGCCGGATCGCAGTGCCGGCAATCAGCGGCTGTACGACGGGGCGCACCGTGACCGGCTGCGCTTCGTGCGCCATGCGCGCGAGCTGGGCTTTCCGCTCGACGCGATCCGCGATCTGCTGTCGCTGTCGGACCGGCCGGAGGCGTCTTGCGCCGCGGCGGACGGCATCGTGCGCGAGCAGCTTCACGCGGTGCGCGAGCGCATCGCCCGGTTGCAGGCGCTGGAGGAAGAGCTTGCCCGGATGATCGCGCAGGGCTGCCACGGCACCATCGCCGATTGCCGGGTGATCGAGGTGCTGGGCGATCATGCGCTGTGCGCTCACGATCATGCGGGTGGTGACTGATCGCCCCCGGTTTCGCTTCCGGGCTCGCTTCCGGGCGCGGCGATCAGCCCGTCGGCGACATCGCGTGTCAGCGCGGCCCGGCCGAGGATCATCGTCGCCACCGGCGTCGTCACCATGACGAAGACGCCGATGATGATCTCATGGAGCTGCAGCGTTCCGCCCTGCAGGCTGAACAGCGCCATCGAGGCGAGGATCACCGCCCCCGTGCCCCAGCTGGCCCCGAGCGCCGGCGCATGAAGCCGGTCATAGAAGCTGCGCAGGCTGAGCAGACCGAGCGCACCGATCAGCGTCAGCGTGCTGCCGATCACCACCAGCGCCGCGATGAGCACCGCCGCCCAGAGAGGAAGATCCGCACCGCTCATTCGATCACCTCGCCGCGCAGCAGGAATTTCGCCAGAGCCAGCGAGGAGACGAAGCCGATCCCCGCCATGATCATCGCCGCCTCGAAGAACAGCCCCGATCCCATCCGCATCGCGGTGACCAGCAACAGAAGCATCGTCGCGACATAGGCCGCATCGAGGGCGAGCACCCGGTCCTGTGCGCGCTTTCCGCGCAACAGCCGCGCCGTGGCCAGGCACACCGCCAGTGCCAGCGCGATCTGCGCATAAGACAGGGCTGCGGTCAGGATCAGGGCGCTCATGCGAAGATCTCCAGCAAGGGGGCCTCGTAGCGGTCGCGGATCAGCGCCGGCCAGTCGGTGCCATCGAGTTCGAGGACATGGACCAGCAATTCGCCCTTCTCCTCGTCCCATGACATCCAGGCGCTGCCGGGGGTCGCGGTCAGGATCAGCGCCAGCACCGCAAGAGGCATCGGCCCACGCAGCCGCAGCGGCACCCGCACGAAGCCCGACGGCGCGCGCGCACCGCGCAGGATCCGCCGCGCCACCAGCAGGTTGGATTTCAGGATATCGGCGAACACCACGGCGGTGAGCGGCACCACCCGCCACAGCGCGCCGAGGCGGATCCGCGGCCCCTCGGGTTCGATCGTCGCGAGCGCGCGCCCCGCGACCAGCGCCACCGCCCCCCCGAGCAGCAGTTGCCCGAGCGAGAACCGCGTCAGCAGCAGCCACATCAGCACGAGGGCGAGCGAAAGGACCGGATGCGGAAGAAACCGTTTCATTCCTTCGGGGTCTCCTGTTCGACGCTCGGCGCGCTCAGCACGCCATCGGCGTAGATCGAGGGGGTGAGCAGCGATTGCGCGGTGTCCTCCATGAAGCGCAGCGTGTCCTGCCCCTTCACCGTCATCACCCCGAGGCCGAGGACCAGCGCGATCACCGGCGCGATCTCGAGCGCGAGAACCTTGGGCACGGCGCCTTCGCTCGCCCAGAAGGTCTGGATGCCGATGCGCGCAAGCCCGATCAGCGTGGCGAAACCGGCGAGCAGCAGCAGCGCCACCACCCCCCAGCCAAGCGCCGCCGGCACCGCGCCCGAGCCGATCAGCGCACGCAGCATCGCCACCTTGCCGATGAAACCGGGAAGCGGCGGCAGTCCGGCGAGCACCATCACGCAGGCCCCGAAGACGAGGCCCAGAACGGTCAGCGTGCCGGGAATGGCGAGGCCCATCTCGGGGGTGGCGTCATCCTCGGGCTGCTCGATCCCGTAGGCATCGGCGGTCAGCGCCAGCAGCGCAGCGATGCTGCCTTCCTCGCGGCTCATCGGTTCGATCAGCAGAAACAGCGCGGCGATGGCGATGGTCGAGGCGACGAGGTAATAAAGCGCCCCGCCGAGCATCGCCGCCCCGCCGCCCAGAAGCGCGAGGCCGGTCATCGTCACCAGCGTGCCCGAGGAGACCAGCACCAGATGCGCCGTCATCCGCCCGAGGCCCTGCGAGGCCAGAACCCCCAGCACCCCGAACACCACCGTCGCCATCCCCGCCGCGACGAGGATCTGCGCCGTGGTGCCGGCCGGGGCGATGCCGCCCGTCGCGATGCCCGTGGCCATTTCTCCCGCCGTGCCCTGCGCGAGGGTCAGCATCGACAGCCGCAAGATCACGTAGACGCCGACCTTGGTCAGCATGGCGAAGACCGCGGCCACCGGCGCCGCCGCCGCCATATAGGCCGAGGGCAGCCAGAACCCGAGCGGCCAGACCCCGGCCTTGACCAGAAACGCCAGCCCCAGCAGCCCGGCGCCAAGGCGGAACAGCGGCCGGTCGACCTCGGGCAGCACCGGGACGAGCTTCGCCAGATGCGCCATGTTCAGCGTCCCCGTCACGCCGTAGATCAGACTGACGCCGAGCAGGAACAGCAGCGAGGCCGCCAGATTGACCGCGATGTAGTGAAGCCCGCCGCGCACCCTGGCCGGGCCGGAGCCATGCAGCACCAGCCCGTAAGAGGCCGCGAGAAGCACCTCGAAGAACACGAACAGGTTGAACAGATCGCCGGTCAGGAAGGCGCCGTTCAGCCCCATCAGCAGGAACTGGAACAGTGCGTGGAAATGCTGGCCCTGCTTGTGCCAGCCGGCGGCGGCATAGATCAGCGCGGGCAGGGCGACCAGCGCCGCGAGCAGCAGCATCGTCGCCGCCAGCCGGTCGAGCGTCAGCACGATGCCGAAGGGCGCCGTCCAGTCGCCGAGCAGGTAGAACGAGATTTCTCCGCCTCCCGCACCGTTCCCCTTGGTGCGGTTCAGCAGCTCCACCCCGACGATCAGCAGCGCGACGCAGGAGGCGAGCCCGATCCCGAGCTTGGCGCGGCGCTGACGCTCGTCATAGAGCAGCGTCAGCGCCCCGGCGAAGAACGGGATCACGATGGGGGCGATCATCAGGTGGTCGGAAGCGATCATTGGTCGGCCTCGCGCCCGTCGACATGGTCGGTTCCGGTCATGCCGCGCGAGGCCATCATCACCACCAGAAACAGCGCCGTGGTGGCGAAGCTGATGACGATGGCGGTCAGTACCAGCGCCTGCGGCAGCGGGTCGGCATAGGTGGTCGGATCGACCCAGCCGCCCTTGGGCATGATCGGCGGCGCACCCACGGTCAGCCGCCCCATCGAGAAGATGAACAGATTGACCGCATAGGACAGCAGGCACAGCCCGGTGATGACCTGAAAGGTGCGCGGGCGCAGCAGCAGCCAGATCCCCGAGGCGGAGAGCACGCCGATGGCCAGAGACAGGACGATTTCCATCAGAGGGCCTCCGGTGCAGGAGAAGAAGGTCTGGCGGCCTTCGCGGCCGCTTCGGCCTCGCGCAGACGGGCGGCGCGCAGCGTCTGGTGCGCGATGGCGATCAGCATCAGCACCACCGCCCCCATCACCAGCGCGAAGACCCCGGCATCGAACAGAAGCGCGGTCGCCGCCGGCGTCTTGCCGATGGCGGGCAGATCGACGTAGCGGGCATAGGCGGTCAGGAACGGATAGCCGAACAGCGCCGCCCCCATCCCGGTCGCGCCCGCGATCAGCAGCCCGAAGCCCATCCAGCGGATCGGCAGCACGGTCAGCCGCGCCTCGACCCATTTCACGTTCGAGCCGAGGTATTGCAGCAGGAAGGCCACCGCCATCGTCACCCCGGCCGAGAACCCGCCGCCCGGCAGGTCGTGGCCGCGGAAGAACAGATCGGCCGCGATCACGATCAGCACCGGGAACATCCAGCGCAGGATCGTCGCGGGGACCAGCATGACCTCGGCCAGAGGCACGCCGTCGCCATGCGACTGGGCGTTCGGCGCGGCGACGCTTTCGGGCGTCGGGCGGAAGCGGCGCAGCAGCGCGTAGACCGTCAGCCCGACGATGGCGAGGACGGTGATCTCGCCGAAGGTGTCGAAGGCGCGGAAATCGACGAGGATCACGTTCACCGCATTGGTGCCGCCCGCGCCGTAATAGGCGTTGCGCAGGAACCAGTCGCCGATGTTGGGCACCAGCGGCCGGGTCATCACCGCATAGGCCACCGCCGCGATCCCCGCGCCCGACAGCCCCGCGATCACCAGATCGCGCGCGCGCCGCAGCCGTGCCGGCATCAGCCGGTCGCCGACGATCTCGGACCGGCGCTGCGGCAGCCAGCGCAGCCCGAGGAGGAGAAGCACCGTGGTGACGATCTCGACCAGCAACTGCGTCACCGCGAGATCGGGGGCGGAGAACCAGGCGAAGGTCACGCAGGTCACCGTGCCCGCCGCCCCGAGCAGGATCAGCGCGGCGAAGCGGTGATATTTCGCCTGCCAGGCCGCCGCGACCGCCGCCGCCCCGCCTGCGAGCCACATCAGCGCGAAGGCCGGATCGACCGGATTGGTCACCGCGGGCGGCAGGCTCCAGCCGGTGCCCCACAGCGTCGCGATGCCGACGGCCAGCGCCAGCAGCACCAGAATGAGCAGCTGGGGTTGCAGTTTCTCGGTTCCGACGAGTGCCAGCAGGCGGCGCGGCCATTTCCAGCTCAGCCGCAGCATCAGCCATTCGTAGATCCGTTGCGCCCGGATGCGGTGGATCAGCGGCGGCCCCTCGGGGCCCATGGCGATGCGCCGCCCGCTCAGCGCGAACAGCGCCGCGCCGCAGCCGAGCGCCACCAGGCTCATCTTCAGCGGCAGGTTGAAGCCGTGCCAGACCGCGATGTCGAAATGCGGCGTCTGCGGCCCGGTGACCGCCTGCAGCGCCAGGTTCAGCACCGGCCCGAGGGTCTGATCGGGCACCACGCCGACCACCAGACAGATCAGCACCAGAACCTCGACCGGGCGGCGCATCCAGGGCGTCGGCTCATGTGCCGGGCGGGGAAGATCGCGGGCGAGCGGGCCGAAGAACACCGACACCACGAAGCGCGCCGAATAGGCCACCGCCAGCGCGCCGGCGAGCGTTGCGATCCACGGCATCGAATCGTCGAGCCAGGTGCCGTTGTGCCACTCGGTCGCCTCGGCGAAGAACATTTCCTTCGAGATGAAGCCGTTCAGCAGCGGCACCCCGGCCATCGCCGAGGCCGCGACGATGGCGAGCGTGCCGGTGATCGGCATCGCGTGGATCAGCCCCGACAACCGGCGCATGTCGCGCGTGCCGGTCTCGTGGTCGATGATGCCCGCCGCCATGAACAGCGAGCCCTTGAACACCGCGTGGTTCACGATGTGAAAGATCGCCGCCAGAATCGCGGCGGGCGAGCCGAGCCCGGCGAGCGCCGTTATCAGCCCCAGATGCGAGATCGTCGAATAGGCCAGCAATCCTTTGAGATCGTGGCGGAACAGCGCGATGGCCGCGCCGATCACCATCGTCGCGAGGCCGGTTCCGGTGACGGCATAGAACCAGATCTGCGTGCCGCCGAGCGCGGGCGAGAACCGGATCAGCAGGAACACCCCCGCCTTCACCATCGTCGCCGAATGCAGGAAGGCGGAAACCGGCGTCGGCGCCGCCATCGCGCCGGGCAGCCAGAAGTGAAACGGGAACTGCGCCGATTTGGTGAAGGCGCCGAGCAGGAACAGCGCCATCGCCGGCAGATACAGCGCGCTGTGACGGATGATCTCGCCCGAGGACAGCACCTCGTCGAGGTCATAGCTGCCGACGATCTGGCCGATCATCAGCACCGAGGCGAGCAGGCACACGCCGCCCCCGGCGGTCAGGATCAGCGAAGTCCGCGCCCCGTCGCGCGCGTTCGGATTGCCGTGCCAATAGCCGATCAGCAGGAAGGAAAAGACCGAGGTCATCTCCCAGAACACCACCAGAATCAGCATGTTGCCAGAGGTCAGCAGGCCCAGCATGGCACCTGTGAAGGCCATGAGGAAGGAATAGAACCGCGGCACCGGATCGGTCTTCGACAGGTAGTAGCGCGCGTAGATCACCACCAGAACGCCCATCGTCAGCACCAGCGTGACGAACAGCCAGGCCAGCCCGTCGATGCGGAAATCGAGGTCGAGCCCCGCCGCCGGCACCCAGCGGACGCCGGCGCGCAGCACCTCGCCTTCCGAGACCATGGGCCACAGCCCCGCCATGATCGCCAGCCCCGCACAGAGCGTCAGTCCCGACAGCCAGGCCGCCGCGTTATGGGCGTTCACCGGAAGCGTCGCGGCTGCGATCGCACCGAGGAACGGCAGGGCGACGAGGATCAGGAGCAGGTTCTGTTCGATCATGCGGCGGGGAGGTCCTCGGGAGTTGCGGCGGCGGCACCCGGCGCGCGCAACCCTATCCCCCCGGCGCCGCGGGAGCGGCAGCGCGGAAGAGGGCAATCGCGGACGGGAGACCTTGTTCCGAGGATGCCATCCCTGGACGGGGAAGATCAACCGCCTGCGCCGCATTAAGTGCGGATTGTCCTGATATTCCCGTGACTTTGCCCGCCGGTGCCATTGCGGGGCGCCCGGCGGGGGCGGCACGGCGGGCTCAGGCGGTGATGAACTCGCGCACGAAGGGGGTGGCGGGGCGCTCGCGGATGTCCTGCGGCCGGCCGACCTGCTCGATCCGGCCCATCGACATCACCACCACCAGATCGGCGAGTTCCATCGCCTCGTCCTGATCGTGGGTGACGAAGATCGTGGTCAGGCCGGTGGCGTCGTGGATCTCGCGCAGGCCGTGGCGCAGCTCCTTGCGGACCTTGGCGTCGAGCGCGCCGAACGGCTCGTCGAGGAGCAGCATCCGCGGCTCGATGGCGAGCGCGCGGGCCAGTGCGACGCGCTGGCGCTGACCGCCCGAAAGCTGCGTCGGATAGCGGTCGGTGATGCCCGGAAGCTGGATCAGGTCCAGAAGCTTCGCCACGCGGCGCGCGATCTCGGCCCGCGGCGGGCGCAGCTTGCGCGGCCGCGCCTTCAGCCCGTAGGCGATGTTCTCGAACACCGTCATGTGGCGAAACAGCGCGTAGCTCTGGAACACGAAGCCGGCGCGGCGTTGCTGCACGCTCAGCCCGGTGGAGTCCGCCCCGTCGAACAGCACCCGGCCCGAAGTCGGATATTCCAGCCCGCCAAGGATGCGCAGAAGCGTCGTCTTGCCCGACCCCGAGGGGCCGAGCAGCGCCACCAGCGCCCCCGAGGGAATGGCGAGCGACACCGGCTGCAACGCGGTCGTGTCCCCGAAGGACTTGGCGATTTCGTCGATCTCGATATGCATGGGTGGCCTCAGTGACGGCGGGTGGCGGCAAGCTGATCGGCGTAGCGTATTTCCAGCACCGATTTGAGCAGCAGCGTGACAAGGGCGAGCAGCGTCAGCAGCCCGGCAAGCGAAAACGCCGCGACGGAAAGATATTCGTTGTAGAGCATCTCGATCGCAAGTGGCATGGTCGCGGTCTTGCCGCGGATCTTGCCCGAGACCACGGCGACGGCGCCGAATTCGCCCATCGCGCGGGCGTTGCACAGCAGCACGCCATAGAGAAGCGCCCAACGGATGTTCGGCAAGGTGACGGTCAGGAACGTCCGCCACCCCGAGGCGCCGAGGGTCAGCGCCGCCTCTTCCTCGGTGCGGCCCTGCTCGATCATCACCGGGATCAGCTCGCGCGCGACGAAGGGGAAGGTGACGAACATCGTCGCCATGACGATGCCGGGAATGGCGAAGACGATGGGCATCCCCTGCGCGACCAGCCAGCCGCCGACCATCGTGTTCGCGCCGAACATCAGCACGAGGCACAGCCCCGCCACCACCGGCGAGACCGAGAACGGCAGGTCGATCAGCGTGATCAGCACCGCCTTGCCGCGGAAGTCGAACTTGGTGATCAGCCAGGCGGCGGCCACGCCGAACACCGCGTTCAGTGGCACGGCAATCGCTGCGACCACCAGCGTCAGCCAGATCGCCGATTGCAGATCCTTGCTTTGCAGCGCCTTCCACGCGGCGGCCCAGCCCTTGGCGAAGGCCTCGCTGAAGATCACGCCGAGCGGTGCGAGCACCAGCACCGCCAGAACCAGCACCACGAACGCGATCAGCCCGATGCGGACAGGCGCAGGTTCCTCGGTCGCGGAGCGGAAGCGCGGGCGGTGGGACGAGGGGGTCTCAGACATGGCCGATTCTCCTCCGGCTCCAGATCTGCAACAGGTTGATCGCCAGAAGCAGCACGAAGGAGATCGCCAGCATCGCGATGCCGATCGCCGCCGCGCCGTTGTAGTTGAATTCCTCGAGCTGCATGACGATCAGCAGGGGCGCGATCTCGGTCTTCATCGGGATGTTGCCGGCGATGAAGATGACCGAGCCGTATTCGCCCACCGCCCGCGCCAGCGCCAGCGCGAAGCCGGTCAGCGCGGCCGGTGCCAGCATCGGCGCGATCACCCGGCACAGCGTGTAGAAGCGCGACGCGCCGAGCGTGGCCGAGGCTTCCTCGACCTCGCGGTCGATCTCCTCGGCGACGGGCTGGACGGTGCGGGTGACGAAGGGCAGGCCGACGAAGATCAGCGCGATCAGGATGCCCCATTCGGTATAGGCGATCTTGATCCCGTAGGGTTTGAGCCAGCTGCCGAACAGCCCGTTCGGGGCGTAAAGCGCGGTCAGCGCGATGCCGGCGACGGCGGTCGGCAGCGCGAAGGGCAGATCGACCGCCGCATCGACGAGCCGCCGGCCGGGGAAATCGTAGCGCACCAGCACCCAGGCCAGCAGCACCCCGAACACCAGATTGAACAGCGCCGCGAAGAAGGCCACGCGGAACGACAGCAGCAGCGCCTTCCATACCCGGTCGCGGTCGATCACATCCCACATCGGGCCGATGCCGAAGCTTGCGCCCTGCCACAGCAGCGCCGCCATCGGCAGCAGCACCACCAGCGACAGCATGGTCAGCGTGATGCCGAGGCTGAGACTCAGCCCCGGCATCGGCGACGGTCGGACGAAAGGACGCATCGCCGCCCTCACTTGCCGTAGATCTGATCGAAGGTGCCGCCGTCACCGAAATGCTGGGGCTGCGCCTTCTGCCAGCCGCCGAAATCGGCGATGGTCACCATGTCGATCTTGGCGAAACGGGCGACCTCGGCCGGATCGGCCTTCGAGGTATCCCAGGCGCGGTAATGGTTGTGGATCGCCAGCGCCTGCGCCTCGGGCGAATAGAGGTAATTGACGTATTCCTTCGCCATCGCGGTCTGCTCGTCGCCCTTCAGATTGGCGTCGACCACGGCGACCGGCGGTTCGGCCAGGATCGAGACCGAGGGGCTGACGATCTCGAACGCGTCGGGGCCGAGTTCGTCGAGCGCCAGATAGGCCTCGTTCTCCCAGGCGAGCAGCACGTCGCCGATCTCGCGCTGCACGAAGGTCGTGGTCGCGCCGCGCGCCCCGGAATCGAGCACCGGCACATGCGAGAACAACTCTTTCTCGAAGGCGAGGGGATCCTTGCCGTTCTTCTCGGCCCAGGCCCAGGCGGCGAGGTAGTTCCACCGCGCCCCGCCCGAGGTCTTCGGGTTCGGCGTGATGACCTCGATCCCGGGCTTCACCAGATCGCCCCAGTCGTGGATGCCCTTCGGATTGCCCTTGCGCACCAGGAACACGATGGTCGAGGTATAGGGCGAAGAGTTGTGCGGCAGGCTCGCCTGCCAGTCCTTCGGCAGCTTGCCGGCGGCGGCCACGCGGTCGATGTCGGCCGAGAGCGCCAGCGTCACCACCTGGGCGTTCAGCCCCTCGACCACCGCGCGCGCCTGTGCGCCCGACCCGCCATGCGAGGTTTCGAGGTCCGGCGCCTTGTGGCCGAGCGCCTTCCAGTGGTCTGAGAACAGATCGTTGTAAGCGCGGTAGAATTCGCGCGTCGGATCGTAGCTGACATTCAGCAGCCCCTCGGCCTGCGCGGCGGGGGCGGTCGACAGGCTCAGCGCAGCCAGCGCGAGAGCCGGGAACAGGCCTTTGGTCAGGGCATTGATGCGTTTACCGATAGTCTTGGTCGTCATTTTGGGAAATCTCCGGTCTGGTCGGTCCGGCAGGGGCGGACCTCAGGGAATGCGGAAGGGGGCTCAGTGCGCCCGACAGCGGGGTGCGGCCGGAAGAACGGGGACGACATATGCGGGTCGAGTCATGGCGGGCTCCTCGTCGGATGATCCGTTGAACTTCGGATTTAATATCGAGTAGTCCGGTAGAGTTTTGCAACGAAAAAATGAAACCCCTGTTCGCAAGCCTTGTCCGGGGCTGCGGCACAGCAGGTCAGGCGGCCTCACGGCCTTGCAAGACAGGGGGGCGGATCGGATGCGGAATCAGGCGCCGATGACCTGTTCGCTCACATCGGAGGAGCGCATCATGTCCTCGAGTGTCAGCGAATCGATGAGCACGAGATAGGACCAGAACACCTCGGCAAAGACCTTGCGGATGCGGCAGGTCGCCTCGTCGGTGCAGTCCTCGCAGCGCTGATAGGCCGAGCGCGACAGGCACGGCAGCGGTGCGATCGGGCCGTCGATGCGGCGCAGCAGCTCCGAGATAGAGACTTCGGCCGGCTTCTTGATCAGCGTGTAGCCGCCCGCACGCCCCCGGCTGGAGGCGATCACGCCGGTCTTGCGGATTTCCAGCAGGATATGTTCGAGGAATCGCTTCGGCGCACCGGACCGGCGGGCGATCTCCTCGATCGTCAGCGCTTCGGGCGTTTCCCTTGCGGCCTCGTCGCCCAGAACCAGCAAGGCCTTGAGCGCATATTTCATCTTCTGCGTGATCATGGACCAGATGTATTGGCGCAACGAGACGGAATCAATCGGGAAACGGGCGGAGGACGGACAGGCGGTCTTTTCTCGACAATAACGACAAAGAAGGTAGACAAATGGGGCCGGTCTGGCGTCTACTGTGCCAGACGCGGGCTCGGGCCAATGGGCACCGGCTTTGCAGCTTTCCCCGCCGGCAACGGCACCCCATTCGGAGGTCAGGCGATGAAGCGCCTGTTTCGCAATCATCAGCCCTCGACGAGGGACTATCTGACGCTCGGCGTCTTCGTGGCGATCTATCTTGCAGTCGCCGGTTTCGTCATGATGCCGCACGCCTCTGGCGGCGCGGTTTCGGCCCCGGTTTCGGCCGAGTAGACCGCGAAGCGGTCTGACGTCTCTTTCCGCCCTCGCGAGGTCGCAAACGGTCCACCGCTTGCGGCGGAAAACTGGCTAGATCGGCTCAGGTGCCCGGCTTTTCCGGGGACCGATCCGATCCAGGTTGCGGCAACCGATGGCCGCGCCCCCGTTTTCACAGCCGCCGCCGGCCCGGGCACCGCCCCCACCCGCGACGCGACGGAAAGAGGTGCCAGATGCTGAACTCTAGCGAAATCCTTGCGCGTCTCGCCGCGCGCCGCCCGAACTTCTCGCTCGAACGCGACTTGTATTGCGACGAGGGGGTCTATCAGGCCGATATCGACAACATCTTCTACAAGGAATGGCTGTTCGCCGTGCCAACGGCCGAGCTGGTCAAGACCGGCTCCTATGCCACGATGCAGGTCGGCGCCTATCCGGTGCTGATCGTCAAGGGCGCCGACGGTGCGATCCGCGCCTTCCACAACGTCTGCCGTCACCGCGGCCAGAAGCTGTGCCAGAAGGACGCCGGCTCGGCGCCGAAGATCGTGTGCCCCTACCACCAGTGGACCTACGAACTCGACGGCCGGCTGATCTACGCGAAGGACATGCACGAGGGTTTCGAGCCGGCGAAGTTCGGCCTGAAGCCGGTCGCCTGCCGCGAGGTCGGCGGGCTGGTCTTCGTGTGCCTGTCCGACACGCCGCCCGATTTCGCCCCGATGGAGGCGAAGCTGTCGCAATACCTCGCCCCGGCGGGGCTGATGGATGCCAAGGTCGCCTATTCCTCGACCATCGTCGAGAACGGCAACTGGAAGCTGGTGATGGAGAACAACCGCGAGTGCTATCACTGCGGCGGTTCGCACCCTTCGCTGTGCCGCACCTATTCGGACAGCCCGACGATGACCGCGATGGACGGCCCCGATTCGGCCGCGCCCGAGATCCTCGATCACTGGAAGCGCTGCGAGGCCGCGGGCCTGCCGTCGCGTTTCACCAACGATCCGAAGATGCAGTGGCGTCTGGCGCGCATCCCGCTGCTGAACAACGCCGAAAGCTACACGATGTCGACCAAGCGCGCCGTCAGCAAGCTGATGGGGCAGATGCCGTTCTTCGACGCGGGGTCGCTGCTGTTCTACCATTACCCGAACACCTGGAACCATTTCCTCGCCGACCATGCCATCGTGTTCCGCGTGCTGCCGCTGACGCCCACCACCACCCAGGTCACCACCAAGTGGCTGGTGCCCAGGGATGCGGTCGAGGGCGTCGATTACGACGTCGAGAAGCTGACCGAGGTCTGGCTCGCCACCAATGACGAGGACCGCCGCGTCGTCGAGGAGAACCAGAAGGGCATCCTGTCGCCCGCCTACGAGCCCGGTCCCTATTCGACCGTGGTCGAGGAAGGCGTGATCCAGTTCGTCGACTGGTATTGCGATCTGATGAGCGACCGTCTCGCCCCGCGTCCGGCGATGGCGGCCGAATGATGGCAAAGGCGAAGAACTGGACCTCGGCGCCCTGGCACGAGAGCGAAGACCTCGAATGCGTCATGGTCGTGCCCGAGACAGCCGACTCCGCCACCTTCACGTTCCGCGCGCCCTCGGGCGCGTGGTTCGACTATGAGCCGGGGCAGTTCGTCACCCTCGATCTGCCGGTGCCGGGCGGGAACGTGCAGCGCAGCTACACGATCTCGTCCTCGCCGTCGCGGCCGCTGTCGATCTCGATCACCGTCAAGGCGCAGGCCGAATCCATCGGCACGCGCTGGATGCTCGACCGGCTGAAGCCCGGAATGCGCATCAAGGCCTGGGGGCCGACGGGGGCGTTCACCTCGCATCGCCATCCGGCATCGAAATATCTGTTCATCTCGGCCGGTTCCGGCATCACGCCGATGATGTCGATGACCACCTGGGCGTGGGATTCGGGTGTGCCGCCGGACATCGTCTTCGTCCATGCCGCGCGCACGCCTGCCGACATCATCTTCCGCGAGCGGCTGGAGCTGATGGCGGCCCGCGTGCCGGGGGTGCAGCTGCGCTTCACCGTCTCGCGCCCGGATGCCTTCTCGGCATGGCCGGGCTACATGGGGCGGCTCAACCAGATCATGCTCGGCCTGATGGCGCCCGATTACCTCGACCGCGAGGTGTTCTGCTGCGGCCCCGACGCGTTCATGACCTCGGTGCGCGAGATGCTCGCGGCGCTCGGCTATGACATGAGCCGCTATCATCAGGAGAGCTTCGGCGCCCCGGTGGGCGAGGAAAGCGACGTCCCCGCCGACATCGCCCCCGAGGAAGGCGCCTCGGCCGAGGTGGTGTTCGCCGACAGCGGTATCAGCACGCCCTGCGCCGAGACCGATACCATCCTCGCCGTGGCCAAGCGTTCGGGGCTGAACATTCCGTCGGGCTGCACCTTCGGGCTGTGCGGCACCTGCAAGATCAAGAAGGTCTCGGGCGAGGTGCACATGGTCCACAACGGCGGCATCTCGGACGAGGACATCGAGGAAGGCTATATCCTCGCCTGCTGCTCGAACCCGCTCGGGCGGGTCGAGGTCGAGGTCTGAATTTTCGATTCAAAAACTCAACTATTTGAGACGAAAGGCTTTTTCGCGCCCGCCCCTTGACCGGGGCGGGCGCTGGTCTTAGCTGTGGGGCAAGACAGCCAGCCAGCACACCGCAAGCAAGCTCTCCGCTCCCCCAAGAGACAGCGCCAGCAACCGACCTTTCGGCAGGTCGCAAGCAGGTCTCTTCCGCGCGCATCGGATGTGCGTTCCCCCGCCCGTTCAGGACTTCAGACCCCTCCGGTTTCGGCGCGTTGAGATGACCCGTTCTGACCGGCCTTGCCTGCGCCGGACATGGAAACGCCCCGGAAAAACCGGGGCGCCTGGTGTCGTCGGTCGTGGCGGGATCAGAAATTCCAGTCCTCATCCTCGGTCGCGACGGCCTTGCCGATCACGTAGCTCGACCCCGAACCCGAGAAGAAGTCGTGGTTCTCGCTGTCGGGCGACAGCGCGGCGAGGATCGCGGGGTTGACCTCGCAGGCCTGCGCCGGGAACAGCGCTTCGTAACCGAGGTTCTGCAACGCCTTGTTGGCGTTGTAATGCAGGAAGGCCTTCACGTCCTCGGTCAGGCCGATGCCGTCATACAGCTCTTCGGTGTAGCGGGTCTCGATCTCGTAGAGGTCGAACATCAGCGCGAAGGCGAAATCCTTCAGCTCCTGACGCTTTTCCTCGCTCAGCAGTTCCAGACCGCGCTGGAACTTGTAGCCGATGTAATAGCCATGCACCGCCTCGTCGCGGATGATCAGGCGGATCAGGTCGGCGGTGTTGGTCAGCTTGGCGCGGCTCGACCAATACATCGGCAGGTAGAAGCCCGAGTAGAACAGGAACGACTCGAGGAACACCGAGGCGATCTTCTTCTTCAGCGGCTCGTCCTGCGCGCGGTATTTCTCGAGGATGATCTGCGCCTTCTGCTGCAGATGCGGATTGTCCTCGGACCAGCGGAAGGCCTCGTCGACCTCCTTCATGCCGCACAGCGTCGAGAAGATCGACGAATAGCTGCGCGCGTGGACCGCTTCCATGAAGCAGATGTTGGACAGCACCGCCTCTTCATGCGGGGTGATCGCATCGGGCATCAGGGTCGGCGCGCCCACGGTGTTCTGGATGGTGTCGAGCAGCGTCAGCCCGGTGAACACCCGGATCGTCAGGGTCTGTTCCTCGGGGCGCAGCGTCGCCCAGGACGGCACGTCGTTCGACAGCGGAACCTTCTCCGGCAGCCAGAAATTGGCCGTCAGGCGGTTCCAGACCTCAAGATCCTTGTCATCCTGGATCCGGTTCCAGTTGATCGCCTTGAGCGTGCTGCGGGTCATGGAGTGATCTTTCATCCGAAGAACCTTTCTCTCGGTCTTCCTCAAATATCCTCGGGTGGGCGGGGGGCGGTCAGCCCCCCGGCGCCGGGCCCGTTACAACGGTCGCCTTACAGCGTGCAGGACACGCAGCCCTGAACCTCGGTGCCTTCCAGCGCGGCCTGACGCAGGCGGATGTAGTAGATCGTCTTGATCCCCTTCTTCCACGCGTAGATCTGCGCCTTGTTGATGTCGCGCGTCGTCGCGTCGGCGGGGAAGAACAGCGTCAGCGACAGGCCCTGATCGACGTGATCGGTCGCCGCGGCATAGGTGTCGATGATCTTCTCCGGCCCGATTTCGTAGGCGTCGCGATAGTAATCGAGGTTGTCGTTGTTCATGAAGGCGGCCGGGTAATAGACGCGGCCGATCTTGCCTTCCTTGCGGATCTCGATCTTCGCCACGATCGGATGGATCGAGGAGGTCGAGTTGTTGATGTAGCTGATCGAGCCGGTCGGCGGCACCGCCTGCAGGTTGCGGTTGTAAAGCCCGTGCTTCATCACGTCGGCCTTCAGCGCGGCCCAGTCCTCGCGGCTCGGCAGCACCTTGCCCTCGAACACGCGGGTGACGTCGGGCAGCGTGGGCAGCCAGTCCTTCTCGACATATTTGTCGAAGAACGACCCGTCGGCGTATTTCGAGGTCTCGAAACCGACGAAGGTGCGGCCGTGCTCCTGCGCCAGAAGGCACGAGGTGCGGATCGCGTGATAGGCGACGGCGGCGAAATAGACGGAGGTGAACTCCACCCCTTCGGCCGAGCCGTAATGGATGCGCTCGCGCGCCAGGAACCCGTGCAGGTTCATCTGGCCGAGGCCGACGGCATGGGCCTCGTCATTGCCGCGCCGGATCGAGGGCACCGAGTCGATATGGCTCATCTCGGAGACCGCGGTCAGCGCGCGGATCGCCGCCTCGATGGTGGCGCCGAAATCCGGCCCGTCCATCGTCGCCGCGATGTTCAGCGAGCCGAGGTTGCACGAGATGTCCGTGCCCATGTGGCTGTAGCTGAGGTCTTCGTTGTATTCCGAGGCCTCGTTGACCTGCAGGATTTCCGAGCACAGGTTCGACATGGTGATGCGCCCAGAAATCGGGTTCGCCTTGTTCACCGTGTCCTCGAACATGATGTAGGGATAGCCCGATTCGAACTGGATCTCGGCCAGCGTCTGGAAGAAGGCGCGGGCGTTGATCTTCTTCTTCTTGATGCGCTTGTCGCCGACCATCTCCTCGTATTTCTCGGTGACCGAGATTTCCGAGAACGGCACGCCATAGACCTTCTGGATGTCATGGGGCGAGAACAGGTACATGTCCTCGTTGCGCTTGGCGAGTTCGAAGGTGATGTCGGGGATCACCACGCCGAGGCTCAGCGTCTTGATGCGGATCTTCTCGTCGGCGTTCTCGCGCTTGGTGTCGAGGAAGCGCAGGATGTCGGGGTGATGCGCGTTCAGATAGACCGCGCCGGCGCCCTGACGCGCGCCGAGCTGGTTGGCATAGCTGAAGCTGTCTTCAAGCAGCTTCATCACCGGGATGACGCCCGAGGACTGGTTCTCGATGCCCTTGATGGGGGCGCCCATCTCGCGCAGGTTGGTCAGCATCAGGGCGACGCCGCCGCCGCGCTTCGACAGCTGCAGCGCCGAGTTGATCGAGCGCCCGATCGATTCCATGTTGTCTTCGATGCGCAGCAGGAAGCACGAGATCAGCTCGCCGCGGGATTTCTTGCCGGCGTTCAGGAAGGTCGGCGTGGCGGGCTGGAACCGGCCCGAGAGAATCTCTTCCATGAAGCGCATCGCGAGCGCCTCGTCACCACGCGCCAGCGCGAGCGACACCATCACCACACGGTCCTCGTAACGTTCGAGGTAGCGCTGACCGTCGCGGGTCTTCAGCGTGTAGGAGGTGTAATACTTGAACGCGCCGAGGAAGGTCGGGAAGCGGAACTTGCGCTTGTAGGCGGCATCCCAGATCGCGCGCTGGAAGTTCTTCGAATACTGGTCGAGAACGTCGGCCTCGTAATAGCCTTCATCGACCAGGTAATCGAGCTTTTCGTCCAGCGAGTGAAAGAACACCGTGTTCTGGTTCACGTGCTGCAGGAAATACTGCCGCGCCGCCATGCGGTCCGCGTCGAACCGGATGTGACCATCCGAATCGTACAGATTCAGCATCGCGTTCAGCGCGTGGTAATCCAGCGTGCTGTCCTTCACGCCATTGTCGAGCATGTCATCCCCCAGAATTGCGCAAGACCCGCGCGCACGCGGGCGATATCGGTTTCGGTGCCGGCCAGTTCGAACCGGTAGAGAACGGGCACCCCGCATTTCTCCGAGATCACCTTGCCTGCGAAGGCGTAGAGTGTGCCGAAGTTGCGGTTGCCGCTGGCTATGACGCCGCGCAGCAGCGCGCGGCGGTCGGGATCGTTCAGGAAGTGGATGACCTGTTTCGCCACCGCTCCGCGCCCCTCACCGTCCGCGTAGCACGGCGTGACGAGCACATAGGGTTCGCTCGGCTCGGGCATCGGGTTCTTCGGCGAGATCGGGATGCGCAGGGCTGGCAGGCCGAGCGCCGAGATGAATCGCGCGGTGTTTCCCGAGGTCGAGGAGTAGTAGACCAGCCCCCCCATCGGGCGGCTCAGGAAAGGCGGCCGATCATGTCCGGACGGAAGCCCGCCCAGTGCTCTTCCCCGGCGACGACGACCGGCGCCTGCCGGTAACCGAGCGACATCACCATCTCCATCGCATCGGCATCCTGGGTCAGGTCGATCAGCTGGTAATCGAGGCCGCGCGCGTCAAGCGCACGGGTGGTGGCAGTGCACTGCACGCAGGCGGGCTTGGAATAGACGGTGATGGTCATTGTCATGTCCCTCGGTCTTTGTCCTGAATGCGACGAAGACGAGAACCCCTTCCGCTCAGACGTGATGCCTGTCGGTCCTGCGTTCCCGCGCCCGCCGCACGGTTGAAACTGTCGCTGCGGTGCGGACATGACAAAGCCATCAGCCAATGGCGATATTCCGCGCCACAGGGCCTTGCCTTCGTCTTATCGCTGTGGGTATTGCCTACAGCCCGCCGTCCCGCGCCGGGGTTCGCTCCCCGGTTTGCTTGTCTCTAAATAAGCCATCAAGCCGGCGCGGCGTCAATACGATTATCCCTGCCAATGGTGTCATTATGCGCTTGACGGGCTATATGTTGCGTGGCGGGCGCATGTTCGGTGGGGCGGCGCAGACCGCCCCGGCCTTCTCCGACGGCGACGTTCAGGCCGCGTCCGGCGCGGTGTTTTCCTTTCGCGGGGCATAGTTGAGGATCGGCGCCAGCCAGCGTTCGACCTCGGCCACGGGCATGTTCTTGCGCGTGGCGTAGTCGATCACCTGATCGCGCTCGACCTTGGCGACGCCGAAATAGTAGGCGTCGGGGTGGCCGATGTAGATCCCCGAAACCGAGGAGCCGGGCCACATCGCCATGCTTTCAGTCAGGGTGACGCCGGTCGTCGCCTCGGCATCGAGCAGCCGGAACAGCGTCAGCTTCTCAGTGTGGTCGGGCTGGGCGGGATAGCCCGGCGCCGGGCGGATGCCGCGATAGGGCTCGCCCACCAGCTGATCGGGGGAGAAGGTCTCGTCCGAGGCATAGCCCCAGTAGTCCTTGCGCACCCGCTCGTGCAGCAGCTCGGCCAGCGCCTCGGCGAAGCGGTCGGCCAGCGCCTTGACCATGATCGAGGCGTAATCGTCATTCGCGCGCTCGAATCGCGCGGCGATCTCGTTCTCCTCGGGGCCGGTGGTGACGACGAAACCGCCGACCCAGTCGGGCACCGTGCCCTCGGGCGCGACGAAATCCGCCAGTGCGACGTTCGGCCGGCCCTCGCGCTTGGCGGTCTGCTGGCGCAGCGTGTGCAGCGTGGCCATCGGATGGGCGCGACCCTCGTCGGTATACAGAACGATGTCGTCGCCCACCGTGTTCGCCGGCCAGAAGCCGACGACGGCGCGCGGGTGGAACCAGTGCTCGGCGACGATCTTCGCCAGCATCTCCTGCGCGTCGGCGAACAGGGCGCGGGCGGCCTCGCCCTGCGCTTCGTCGTCCAGAATGCGCGGATAGACGCCCTTCAGCTCCCAGGTCTGGAAGAACGGCGTCCAGTCGATGTAACGCGCGATCTCGGCCAGATCCCAGTCATCGAGCACCTTGATCCCGGTGAACTCGGGCGCCTTCACGCCGTAATCCGACCAGTCGGCGCGGAACGCGTTGGCGCGCGCATCGGCGAGCGGCACACGCTTCTTCGCCAGCTCGGCGCGCTCGTGGCGTTCGGTCACGTCGCGGTATTCGGCACGGATCTGGTCGATATAGGCGACCTTGTGCTCGGGGTTCAGCAGGTTGCTGACCACGCCAACCGCGCGGCTGGCATCGGTGACATAGACCGCCTGATTGCGCTGGTATCCGGGCGAGATCTTCACCGCCGTATGCACCTTCGAGGTCGTCGCCCCGCCGATCAGCAGCGGAATGTCGAAGCCCTCGCGCTCCATCTCGGCGGCGACATGCACCATCTCGTCGAGCGAGGGGGTGATCAGCCCCGACAGCCCGATGATATCGACCTTCTCGGCCCGCGCGGTATCCAAGATCTTCTGCGCCGGCACCATCACGCCCAGGTCGATGATTTCATAGTTGTTGCACGCCAGAACCACGCCGACGATGTTCTTGCCGATGTCGTGGACATCGCCCTTCACCGTGGCCATCAGGATCTTGCCGGCGCTTTCATGGGCGCCGTCCTTCTCGGCCTCCATGTAGGGCAGCAGAACCGCCACCGCCTGTTTCATCACGCGCGCCGATTTCACCACCTGCGGCAGGAACATCTTGCCCGCGCCGAACAGATCGCCCACGACGTTCATCCCGGCCATCAGCGGGCCTTCGATGACGTGCAGCGGACGCTCGGCGGCCAGACGCGCCTCCTCGGTGTCGGCCTCGATGAATTCGGTGATGCCGTTGACGAGGGCGTGCTCCAGCCGTTTCTCGACCGGCCACTCGCGCCAGGCGAGGTCGCGCGCCTTCTCTTCCTTGCCGGCGGCACCGCGGAAGCGCTCGGCGATCTCCAGCATCCGTTCGGTCGCGTCGGGGCGGCGGTTCAGCACCACGTCCTCGCAGGCCTCGCGCAGGTCGGGCTCGATCTGGTCATAGACGGCAAGCTGGCCGGCGTTGACGATGCCCATGTCCATCCCCGCCTGAATGGCGTGGTAAAGGAACACCGCGTGCATCGCCTCGCGAACCGGCTCGTTGCCGCGGAAGCTGAACGACAGGTTCGACACCCCGCCCGAGACATGGGCATGGGGCAGGTTGTGCCGGATCCAGCGCGTCGCCTCGATGAAATCGACGCCGTAATTGTTGTGCTCCTCGATCCCGGTGGCGACGGCGAAGACGTTCGGGTCGAAGATGATGTCCTCGGGCGGGAAGCCGACCTGTTCGGTCAACACCTTGTAGGCGCGTTCGCAGATACGGATCTTGCGTTCGTAGGTGTCGGCCTGTCCGGTCTCGTCGAAGGCCATGACGACCACCGCCGCGCCATAGGCGAGGCACAGGCTCGCGCGTTCGATGAAGGCGGCCTCGCCCTCCTTCAGGCTGATCGAGTTGACGATCGGCTTGCCCTGCACGCATTTCAGCCCGGCCTCGATCACCTCCCATTTGGAGCTGTCGATCATCACCGGCACGCGCGCGATATCGGGTTCGGCGGCGACGAGGTTGAGGAACTCGACCATCGCGGCCTGCGAATCGATCAGCCCCTCGTCCATGTTGATGTCGATCACCTGCGCGCCGTTCTCGACCTGGCTGCGCGCGACTTCCAGCGCGGCGGGGTAATCGTGGTTGGTGATCAGCTTGCGAAACCGGGCCGAGCCGGTGACGTTGGTCCGTTCGCCCACGTTCACGAAGGGAATGTCGGCGGTCAGGGTGAAGGGTTCCAGCCCGGACAGGCGCAGCAGGTGGTTGGTCATATCGGGCCTCAGAATTTGCGCGGAGCGAAGGGGGCGACGGCCTCGGCGATCGCGCGGATATGGTCGGGCGTGGTGCCGCAGCAGCCGCCCACCACGTTGACCAGACCGTCCCGGGCGAAACCGGCGATCTCGGCTGCGGTGTCCTCGGGGCCTTCGTCATACTGGCCGAAGGCATTGGGCAGGCCGGCGTTCGGATAGGCGCAGATCCGCGTGTCGGCGACCGAGGCGAGTTCCGCCAGATGCGGCCGCATCGCATGGGCGCCGAGCGCGCAGTTCAGCCCCACGGTGAACGGCCGCGCATGGGCGACGGAATACCAGAAGGCCGTGGGCGTCTGGCCCGACAGCGTGCGCCCCGAGGCATCGGTGATCGTGCCCGAGATCATCAGCGGCAGCGCCGCGCCGTGCTCCGAGAACGCCTCGCTCGCCGCGAAGATCGCGGCCTTGGCGTTCAGCGTGTCGAAGATCGTCTCGATCAGGATGATGTCGGCGCCGCCCGCGATCAGCGCGCGGATCTGCAACCCGTAGGCCTGACGCAGCTCGTCGAAGGTGATGGCGCGGAAGCCCGGATTGTTGACGTCGGGGCTGATCGAGGCGGTGCGGTTCGTCGGCCCGACCGCGCCCGCGACGAAGCGCGGCTTGCCGTCCAGCGCCGTCGCGCGGTCCATCGCTGCGCGCGCCAGCGCCGCGCCCTGCCGGTTCAGCTCGAACACCTTGTCCTGCATCGCGTAATCGGCCTGCGCGATCACCGTCGAGGAAAACGTGTTGGTCTCGACGATATCGGCGCCGGCCATGGCGTAACGGAAATGGATCTCCTCGATCGCCTGCGGCTGGGTCAGGATCAGCAGGTCGTTGTTGCCCTTCTGTGGGTGGTCGGTGTGGATGTGACACGCGCAGCCGGCATGGCCGAGGAAGTCATCCTCGCTCAGCCCGAGTTGCTGGATCTGCGTGCCCATCGCGCCGTCAAGGATCATGATCCTCTCGCGCGAGATTTTTTCCAGCGCGTCGAAGGATTTGGAACGGGGCAGACGAAGACTGAGCATGACGAAACCGGCCTCTTGAAGGAGGCTGCAGCATAGTCGCGCCCGATCCTTGTGACAAATTCATATTCCTCAGGAAGATGATGAGCTGGATCGAATATGTGGACATGGTTCCCGGTTTCTTGCCGGAAACGCTCAGCCCTTTCTGCGCAGCGTGCCGTCCGGTCCGATCCCGCCGAGCGCACGCCACTCCGCGCACCAGCGCGCGGCCGCGGCCGCGGTGGCCTGCCCGACCGCCGCGCCGATGGCTTCGCCGAGCGCGGTGTGCAGGCCCGCATAGGCGAGGGGCTCTTCTCCCTCGCCGGCGCAGCGGCAGGCGAGAGCGATGCAATCGGTCCCGGTGCCGGTGGCGAGGCCCGTCGCCAGCCGCAGCCCTGTGGCGAGGACCGCGGCGGTGCGGGCCTCGGTCGCGATGCTCAGCGCCTCAAGCCGCGCGGGCAGGGTCAGCGCGGCATGGATCTGCACCGCGATGTTGATCGTGCCGAAGCGCTCGGCCGGGTGCAGCCGGGTGCCGACGGCCTCGGCATTTGACAGGCCGGCGGTGGCCAGCGCCTCGACCGCCAGCCCCTCGACCCCGGCCCGGGCATGGTGATGCGCCGAGACATCGCGCGAGGTCAGAAAGCACAGCGCCCGTTCGGCATCCCGTGCGCGCAGCTCGGCCGTCAGCCAGCTGGTGACATCGAGGTCGGGCGGCAGATCGGCATCGCGCACCGCCCGCCACAGGATTTCCCGCGCACGGATCAGCCCGCCGCGATGCGGCGCCCAGCTGAGGATCTCGTGCTCGGCGCCCAGATCGGCGCTCAGCCACGGCGCGGTGCAGGTGACGATCATGGGGCCGTGCCGCTCCCTTTCGCCGCATCGCCCGCCCGTTCCAGCGCGCGAAGCGCATCGAGAACATGCGGCGTGCCGCAGATCCAGTCGCGGTCGGCGATTTCGGCCCGGTGGGTGCCCTGCGCCACCAGCGCGCTCAGCGCCGGATGATCGAGGATCGCCTCGGCCCGCGAGGGTGCGGCATAGCGCGTCCCGGTGACCAGCACCGCCGGGTCGAGCATCAGCAGCCGTTCGAGGGGCAGGGTGCCGCCATGGCTCAGCCCGGCTTCGGCCGCGGCATTGCGCAGCCCGGCCGCCGCCATCACCTGCCCGGCGAGCGTGGCGTTGCCGAGGGAATAGCCGTTCGCGGCATAGCTCGCGGCGCGGGGACCGTCCGTCGGATCGCGGCGGAGCCGGGCAAGATCGGCGTCGAAGCGCTCTGCCATCGCCTGCGCCTCGGCCTCGCGACCGAGCGCGCGTCCGACATCGGCCATCGTCGCATCAAGCTGATCGAGCGAGGAGACCGGCGCGACCGTCTCGACCCTGAGGCCCATCCGGCGCAGCAGCGCGACCGTGGCGGGATTGGAATAGGTGCCCGCGAGAACCAGATCCGGGTGCAGCGCGAAGACCTCCTCGGCCTGCGCATGGTTCACCGGCCAGGCCTGCGCCTCTTCGGCCATGGCCGAGCTGACCGGATCGCGCGCCAGCGCCGAGACAGAGATCAGCTGACCGGGCGCCGCCAGCAGCATCGCCATCTGGTCGGTGCACAGATTGATCGACACGACGCGCAGAGGCGGCGCGGAGGCGGCGGGTCCGGCCGCGGCCGCGAGGGCCCAGCCGAACCAAAGGGGGGCCAGCGCTGCCGCCAGCCCCTTCCGGAGCCGCCCTTGCGGGCGGCGGGGATCAGAACCGGGCACGCAGCCCCGCGAACAGCTGCCGTCCGGGTGCCGAGTAATAGCGGACGGTCTCGTAATCGCGGTCGAACAGGTTGTCGATCCGGACATAGGCCTGGGTCTTGTCGTTGATGTCATAGGCCACCGAGGCATTGAACAGCGCATAATCCGGCATCGGGCCGGTGCTGTCGATGATATCGGCGTTGTATTCCACCGAGCCGCCCAGATGCCAGCGATCCGTCACCAGCCCGTCGACACCGAGGTTCACGGTGTGGCGCGGCACCAGAACCGCGCGGCCGCTGGCGGTGGAGGCATCGGTATAGGTGTAATTGCCGCTCAGCGTCCAGTTCCGGGTCAGATCGTAGGTGCCGGTCAGCTCGATGCCCTTGGCCACCGTGTCGCCCTCGACCTGATTGTAACAGCCATACCCCGAACCGCAGCTCGTCGCGGTGTAATCCCAGTCGATGCGATTGGTGATGGTGGTGCGGAACACCGTCGCCTGAACCGAGCCGCCCTCGAAGCTGCGCTCGGCACCGTATTCGAAGGTCTTGCTGGTCTCGGCCTTCAGGTTCGCATCGCCGTAGGGGCTGTAGAGCTGATAGAGCGAGGGGGCGCGGAACCCGGTCGAGGCCGAGGCGCGCAGCGTCCAGTCGGGCGTGGCGTGCCAGGCGGCTGCAATCCGCCCGGTGGTCTTGGCACCGAACATGTCATGCACGTCGTTGCGCGCCGCGAGCGACAGATCGAGCGTGTCGACCGGCTTCAGCAGCAATTCGCCGTTGACCGAATTGGTCTTGGCGTTGCCATAGCCCTCGGCGGCTTCCTTGCTGGTGGCCGCGCCCCAGTTCAGCCCCACCGCCTCCGAGGCCGCCCAGTGCCCGGTGTAGTCGAGCACGTTGCGCGTGCTGTTGAAATCGCTGGTGTAGCCGCCGTCCGGATAGATGTAGCTGCGGTCGGTCTCGGTGCGGGCGAAGGCCAGCTCGTTGCTGACCTCGCCGATGGTGAAATCGGTGAAGACGCGGCCGCCGCGCAGGGTCTGCTCGGTGCGGTCATTGGTGTCGGCGGGCAGCCAGGTCACCGGGTCCGAGCCGTCCATGTCCGTCTTGCTGCGCTGCCAGATGCCGTTCGCGCCGAAGCTGAGGGTCTCGGTGGCGTCGAACCGGCCATAAAGGCTGGCCATGCTGGAGCGGAAGCCGTCATCCTCGGAGCCGTCCTTGACGGCCGAGATGCCACTGGTCACCGTGCGCCCCGCGGTGAAGGCAAGTTCCCCCCGCGATCCGAGAATGCCCGCCGAGGCGGTGCTCGAGAGCGTTTTCTCGCTGCCTGCCTCGACCGAGACCTGCCCGCTGCTGCCCTCGGTTTCCGGCCGCCAGGTGGTCATGTCGACGACGCCCGCGACGGCATTCGCACCGTAAAGCGCCGATTGCGAGCCGCGCAGCACCTCGACGCGCGACAGCCCGCCGGTGAGTGCGGTGCCGAAATCGTAGCTGTTCGTCGTGCCTGCGGCGTCGGTGATGTCGATCCCGTCGAGGCGGGTGCCGATATAGGTGCCATTCAGCCCGCGGATGCGCAGCGAGGTGGTGGCGCCCAGGCCGCCGTTGCGGGTGAAGGATGCGCCCGGCGTGAGGGCGAGCTGCTCGGCAAGCGTCGGGCTGCCGCTTTTTTGCAGCTCGTCCGCGGTCAGCACGGTGACCGAGGCCCCGGTCTCGCTGAGCTTGACGGGCTGGCTGCTCGCCGAGACGGTGATACCGTCGAGCGTGGTGGTGGTGTCGGTGACATCCTGCGCGAGTGCAGGGCAGGCCGTGGCCAGACCCACGGCAGTCGTCAGATACAAAGCGGCGCGCGATGCGGACATCGGCGTTCCTCCCCTTGATGGCCCGTGCCCCTCGCGGGCGGGCCGGTCAGATCCTGATCTGGGGAATACTTCCCGCAGACGGCGAAGATCACCACTGCGGATTGCCGCTGCCCTGGCGCGCCCCGCACCGGACATGGGTGACGCCCGGGCCGGTCTCCTGACTTGCGGGTCGTGGCTCGGGCGCGCCTTCCCGGGGGATGCCCAGTGGCCAGTGCGCCGTCGCTCGCCGCTTACAGTTGCGGGGGCAGTCGCGGCATGGCCCGAAGGCGCACCGCGTTCCCGTTTCATCCGGCCAAGCCGGAACCAAGGCGTGATGTGTCTTGCCGCGCACGCGCCCGGTCTGTCAAGCGCGGCGCTTGCCGCAGAAAACCTGAGCGGGCCGCGCGCAATTTCGCCGTGCCGGGCGGAAAGGGGATTCACAGCCCGAATCACCCATGCTAACTTTTCCGCAATCAAGGGCCGAAGGGCCCGAATTCCCTGAACGCGGGACGTCATACAGGTCAAGAAGCCGGGCGACGGCCCTGTCCTGCCATCGGCAGGCGGGCGGTCGCCAGGGCGCCCCCATCGCGGCGCGTTCCTTTCCGGGGCGCGCCGCTTCCCGTCTCGGCCCTTGTTTCTCGGCGGATTTGCCCGGCCGGGCGGTTGACAGCGGCGCGACCGGCTGTATAAGCGCGCAGTCCGGCGGCGAGAGCCAACGGATCCGCATTGGTGTTGGTGGACCCCGCAAGGGGAAACCTGTCGCCCGCTGCCCGGTGTCCCGGGTCGGGGAAAGGACAACGCCCTTCGCTCGCGGGCCTCGGCCCTGAACAAGAACGGACCCTTTCGGGTCGAACGAAGGAGATCAGCCGTGACCAAGCGCACGTCTGCCAAGTACAAAATTGATCGCCGCATGGGCGAAAACATCTGGGGCCGCGCCAAGTCGCCGCTGAACAAGCGCGAATACGGCCCGGGCCAGCACGGTCAGCGCCGCAAGGGCAAGCTGTCGGACTTCGGTACCCAGCTGCGCGCCAAGCAGAAGCTCAAGGGCTACTACGGCGACCTGACCGAGAAGCAGTTCCGCCGCATCTACGCGGAAGCCGAGCGCGTCAAGGGCGACACCGGCGAGAACCTGATCGGTCTGCTGGAGCGCCGTCTGGACGCGGTGATCTACCGCGCCAAGTTCGTTCCGACCGTGTTCGCCGCGCGTCAGTTCGTCAACCACGGCCACGTGACGGTGAACGGCGACCGCGTCAACATCGCCTCGTACCGCGTCAAGGAAGGCGACGTGATCGCCGTTCGCGACAAGTCGAAGCAGCTCGCCATCGTGCTCGAGTCGGTTCAGCTGACCGAGCGTGACGTTCCGGACTATCTCGAAGTCGACCACTCGAAGATGACCGCGACCTTCGTGCGCACTCCGGCTCTGGCCGACGTGCCCTACGCGGTTCAGATGGAACCGAACCTGGTCGTCGAATACTACGCCAAGAACTGATCTTTCGGGCGGGGCCGGAAACGGCCCCCGACGGATCGTTTCCTGTCTTGCAAAGGCCGCCCTTCGGGGCGGCCTTTCGCATATCAGGGGGGGCGTGCGACACTGTTGCCGGCAAGAATTCCTTCCCATGCGATGCGACGCCGGATAAGACGGCCTCACCATGCAAGGAACGCCTGCCATGAACGACCAGATCCGCCCGCAACCCGGCATCATGGAGATCGACCTTTACGTCGGCGGCCAGTCGCAGGTTCCCGGTCATTCCGAGCCGATCAAGCTCAGCTCCAACGAGAACCCCGCCGGTCCCTCGGACAAGGCCAAGGAGGCGTTCTCGCGCGCGGTGCACCGGCTGAACCGCTATCCCTCGACCGGTCACGCCACGCTGCGCCACGCCATCGGCGATGTCCACGGCCTCGATCCCGACCGCATCCTGTGCGGTGCGGGCTCGGACGAGATCATCAGTTTCCTGTGCCAGGCCTATGCCGGCCCCGGCGACGAGGTGGTGTTCACCGAGCACGGTTTCCTGATGTATCGCGTCTACACCCATGCCGCGGGTGCCACCCCCGTCTGCGTGGCCGAGCGTGATCGCGTCACCGATGTCGATGCGATCCTTGCCGCCTGCAGCGCACGCACCCGTCTGGTGTTCGTCGCCAATCCGAACAACCCGACCGGCACGATGATCCCGCTTGCCGAGATCGAGCGTCTCGCCGCCGGCCTGCCGCCGCAGGCGCTGCTGGTGATCGACGGCGCCTATGCCGAATTCGTCGAGGGCTACGACGGCGGCGCCGAACTGGCCACCCGCCTGCCCAACGTGTTCATGATGCGCACCTTCTCGAAGATCTACGGTCTCGGCGGGCTGCGGGTCGGCTGGGGCTATGGTGCGCGTTCGGTGATCGACGTGCTGAACCGGGTGCGCGGGCCGTTCAACCTGTCGAGCGCCCAGCAAGAGACGGCCGAGGCTGCCGTCCGCGATCAGGACTGGATTGCGCGCTGCCGCTCGGAGAATGCCCGCCTGCGCGGCTGGCTGACCGAGGCGCTGGCCGAGCGGGGCGTGCCCGCTGACACGTCCTTCGCGAATTTCATCCTGGCGCGGTTCACCTCCGAGGACGAGGCGAACGCCTGCGATGCGTTCTTGCGGCAGGACGGGCTGATCGTGCGCCGTGTCGGCGGCTACGGCCTCGCCGAATGCCTGCGCATCACCATCGGCGACGAGCCGGCGTGCCGCCGGGTCGCGCACATGATCGGCCAGTTCAAGGCAGGGGCGGCGCAATGACGATCTATCGTCGTGTCGCGCTGATCGGGCTCGGTCTCATCGCCTCGTCGATGGCCCATGCGATCCGGGCGAACGGGCTGGCCGACAGCGTCGTCGGCCAGGACAGCGACCCCGAGGCGCGCCGCATCGCCACCGAGATCGGCCTGGTCGATGAGGTCTTCGACACCGCCGCGGCGGCGGTCGAGGGTGCGGATCTGGTGGTTCTGGCGGTGCCGGTGGGCGCGATGGGCGCCGTCGCGGCCGAGATCGCGCCGCATCTTTCCCCCGATGCCACGCTGACCGATACCGGCTCCGTCAAGCAGGCGGTGATCGCCGCCGTCGGTCCGCATGTGCCTGAAAACGTGCATTTCATTCCTGGACACCCGCTTGCCGGGACCGAACATTCCGGCCCCCGCGCGGGGTTCGCCACGCTGTTCGAGAACCGCTGGTGGCTGCTGACCCCGATGCCCGAGGGCGAGACGGCCGCGACTGCGCGGCTGCGCGCGCTTCTCGAGGGCATGGGCGCCAATGTCGACGAGATGGACGCGCACCGCCACGATCTGGTGCTGGCGGTGGTGTCGCATACGCCGCATCTGATCGCCTATACGATGGTCGGCGTCGCCGATCACCTGCGCCGGGTGACGCATGAGGAGGTCATCAAGTATTCGGCCTCGGGCTTTCGCGATTTCACCCGCATCGCGGCCTCGGATCCGACGATGTGGCGCGACGTGTTCCTGACCAACCGCGAGGCGACGCTCGACATTCTCGGCCGCTTCACCGAGGAGCTGTTCATGCTTCAGCGCGCGATCCGGATGGGCGACGGCGATCTGCTGTTTGACTATTTCACCCGCACCCGCGCGATCCGCCGCAGCATCATCGACGCCGGTCAGGATACCGCCGCCCCCGATTTCGGCCGCAGTGTGCCGAAGGGGACGACGCCTGCCGCCGACGAGAAAAAGGATCGAGGCTGATGACGAAACGGTTGCGCGGCGGGGCTCTGGTGGCGGCGATCTGGCTGATGGCGGGGGCCCCGGGCTGGGCCGAGGCGCCGTCGAGTTCGCCTGCCCCGACCGTGCGCCCGACCGCTTCGCCGAAGACGGTTCCGGCAAAGAAGCCGGCCGAATCCGGCAAGAGCGTGACCGCTGCGAAACCTGTCGCGAAGCCGGCGGCGAAACCTTCGAATACCGCTTCGGGCGCGAAAACCGCGGCGGCGAAGACGGCCGGCGGGAAAACCGCGAAGACGGCCAATGGCAAGAACTCCAACGTGAAAACCGCAGGAACGGCCGCGAAGGCGGCCGCCCGAACCGGACTGACCGCCGCCGCCAGCCGTGCGACCGAGACCGCCGCGCCGGGCGGTGCGGTGCCTGCGCTGCGGGCGGCGGGCGCGCAGGAAAGCCCGCGTCTGCTGACCCCGCCTGCTGCGGCGCAGTCTTCGGTTCCGGCGCAGGATCTGCGACTTGCTGCCGCCCCGGCGCCGCGTCTGTCCAATCCTGGCGCGATCGCCGGTATGCACGGCGGGCTGTGCGGCACGACCGGGCTGACCGGGCAGCCGATTCCGCCCATCGCTTCGCGGATTCAGGGCTGCGGCCTGCCCGATGGGGTCGAGGTCACCGCCGTCTCCGGCGTGCCGCTCTCCGAGCCCGTCGAGGTCGACTGTCCGACCGCGCGCGCGATGCAGACCTGGGTCGAGCGCGGCATCCTGCCCGCCATCGGCAACATGGGCGGCGGGCTTGCCCGGATCGAGATTGCCGGTTCTTATTCCTGCCGGCCGCGCGACAATGTCGTCGGCGCGCAGATCTCGGAACACGGGCGCGGCCACGCGATTGACGTCTCGGCGCTGGTGCTGCGCTCGGGCGATGTGCTGTCGGTGGCGCGAGACTGGCGCACCCGGCTCGGTCCGGTGCTGCAGCGCGTGCATGCCACAGCCTGCGGCACCTTCGATACCGTGCTCGGCCCGAATTCGGACCGCTTCCATCAGGATCACATCCACGTCGACACCGCGCCCGGCCGGCGCGGCGGCGCCTATTGCCGCTGAGCCAGCCGCAGCATGTAGCCCGTCGGCACCGGCCCGACCGACATTCGTCCCTTGTGGAAGCTGACCGGGATGCTCACCGATCCGTCGGGCGAGGCCTCGGCCATGGAGCGCAGCAGGCTTTCGACCAGATGTTCGCCCCGGCCGAGCAGACCGGCGCGGCGCGCCACGTCGAACCAGCTTTGCCAGTCGCGGGTGGTCAGTGCGATCTGCCCCTCGGCGAGGCCCGCGGCATCGGCACTCAGATCGCCCGAGGCACTCAGCCCCCGCCCGCCCCAGTCGATGCTCAGCGTGGCAAGGTGAACCCGGGCAAGCTCGGGGTGGGGGCCATGCAGCGCCGGCGGGTGGGCGAAACCCACCGTGGCATCGGCCGAAACCGAGGCGATCCGGTCCCCCAGATCCGCCCCGGGCAGAAGCCGGTCCGCCGCTCCCTCGGGTAACGCGATATCGCTCAGCCGCAGATGCGCCGCGTAATCGCCGGCAGGCTGACGGGCCAGCGCCGCTTCGGCGCTTGCGGCAGTGAACGGCATTTCCGGGGCCGAGGCGAGCGCGATCTGCGCCTGCTCCACCCGCCCCGCCGCGCGGCGCAGCGGCAGATCGGGCAGGCCATAGCCGAAAGCGAGTTCACCGCTTGCCGTGCCGGCATTCAGCGTGGCCGAAAGCGTGCCGTCGCTCAGCGTCGCGGGCAGGCGGGGACGGATCGTCAGGGCCAGCGGATCCCAGACGGGCGCGCGGACCTCGGCCGCGGTCAGCGTTGCCTCTCGCCGCCCGTCGCGCAGCGCGATCCCCGTCGCGTCGAAGCCGAGGGCGAACGGAAACCCACGCGTCTCGAAAGTTTCGCTGCGCAGCGGCGTGCCGGGCCAGTCCGCGTGCAGCCACGCCCCGAGCCCGTAATTCGCCGCGCCCGACAGGCCCGCCGCCACGATGGCCGCTCCGGCCAGCGCCCGCACGATCTTCATTCCCGCCCCCTTTTGCGACGCCGGATCCGACTATAAATCGGGGAGGAACGAAAGGACCAGTCACATGAGCGCGCCTGTTTGGATCTTCGCCTATGGATCGCTGATCTGGAACCCGGGCTTCGCTCCGGCAGAGACCCGGCGCGCGCGGCTTCAGGGCTGGCGGCGGTCGTTCTGTATGCGCTCGGTGTGCTTTCGCGGCACGCCCGAGGCGCCAGGTCTGGTCCTCGCCCTCGATGCGGACGCCGGGGCGAGCTGCACCGGCCTTGCGCTGCGCGTCGCCGATCACGAGGCCGAAACGGTTCTGGCCGAAGTCCGCGCCCGCGAACTGGTCACCGATGCCTATCTGGAACGTCGCCTGCCCCTGCAAGACGAGCACGGTGCGAACCTTGAGGCCATCGCCTATGTGATCGACCCGGCCGGGCCGCAGTATTGCGCGCTCGATCCCGAGGAACAGGCCCGCATCATCGCCAGCTCGCGCGGTGCGCGCGGCGAAAATCGCGATTACCTCTGGGTGACGGCGCACCATCTTGCGGGGCTTGGCCTGCCCGATCCGGAGCTTGAGGCGCTGGCGCAGCGCGTCCGTGCGTTGAGCGCAGAGGGCTGAAGGCGCGGCAACTGCGCAGGTTTCGGGCTGGCCCGGGATCGTGACCCGGGCGGGGCGGGTTCTCTCTTGGCACTTGCGCCCCTGCCGCCTAGGGTGGCCGCGACATCCATCGAGAGGCATCTCATGCGCGCCCCGGCCCGACATCCCGAACCGCATTTCTCGCAGCCCGTGCGGCAGATCACGCTGATGCTGGTCGTGCTGGGGCTGGTGGTGGCGGGCGGCTGGTTCGCCTATGCCCAGATCTATCCGATCTTCCACATCAACCCGCTCTTGAACGGCGCCATCGCGGCGGTGTTCAGCTTCGGCGTTGCCGCCTGTTTCTGGCAGGTCTGGCAGCTGGTCTCGGCCGTGGTCTGGATCGAGAATTACGCCGCCGACCGCCCCGGCCGGCCGCAATATCGCGCGCCGCTGCTGCTCGCGCCGCTGGCGGCCCTTCTGGGCGCGCGCGGTGCGACGCGGCGCATCGCCACCTCGGCCTCGCGCTCGATCCTCGAATCCGTCGGCACCCGGATCGAGGAAGCCCGCGACGTCACCCGATATCTGACCAGCCTGTTGATCTTCCTCGGACTTCTGGGCACGTTCTACGGCCTCGCGACCACGGTTCCGGGCGTCGTCGACACCATCCGCGCGCTCGCCCCGAAGAATGGCGAAGGCGCCTCCGAGGTGTTCGAGCGGCTGATGACCGGCCTCGAATCGCAGCTCGGCGGGATGGGGACGGCGTTCTCCAGCTCGCTCATCGGTCTGGCGGGCTCGCTGGTGCTGGGGCTGCTGGAGCTGTTCGTCAGCCACGGCCAGAACCGCTTCTATCGCGAGCTGGAGGAATGGATCTCCTCGATCACCCGGCTGAGCTTCGCCGGGGCCGAGGGCAGTGACGGCGAGACCTCGGCGGTGGCCGAGATCCTCGATCATATGGCCGAACAGATGGACCAGCTTCAGGCGATGTTCACCGAAACCCAGGCGGCGAGTGCGCAGGGTGCGGCACGGCTCGATGCGCTGGCGGGGGCGCTGAACCGTCTGGCGCAGGAGACCGCGGCCGAGCGCGAGGACCGTCAGGCCCAGACCCAGGCTTTGCGCCAGATCGCGGGCGGCCAGTCGCGGCTGATCGAGGCGCTCGATTCGCTGACCGAGCGGACCGAGGCGGCGCAGAACGACGATACCGACGCCGAGATCCGGATGCGGCTGCGTTCGATCGACGGGCAGCTGCCGCGGCTGCTGGAGGAAATCGCCGCCGGGCGTCAGGAAAGCATGGCCGAGATGCGCGGCGGGCTGGCGGCGCTGACCCGCGCGCTGATCGGCGCGACCCCGACGCGGGAGGGCTGATCCATGCCGCTCGCGCGTCGCAGCAACCGTTTCGCGACGAATGTCTGGCCGGGCTTCGTCGACGCGATGGGGGCGCTGCTGATGGTGCTGATCTTCGTGCTGTCGATCTTCATGATCGTGCAGTCGGTGATGCGCGACCAGCTGACCAGTCAGGGCAACCAGCTGACCGCGCTGAACGATCAGCTGGCCGGACTGGCACAGGCGCTGTCGGCCGAGAAGGCGAAGACCGGCGCGCAGGAGGCGACGATCGCCGCCCTGACCACGCAGCTGACCCAGCGTCAGGCCGATCTCGATGCCGCCGGGCAGAAGATCACCGCCTTCGAGGCGCAGGTCGCCGCCCTGATCGCCGAGCGCGACAAGGCCACGTCAGAGGCCGCGGCAAATGCCGATCAGCTGAAGCTGAGCCAGTCGCAGATCGACGCGCTGCGCGACAAGCTGAAATCCTCGGGCGACGAGCTGGCGGCGATGACGCTGGCCCTCGACGCGGCGCGGCAAAAGGCCGAGGAAACGCTGACCCTGCTGGCGGCGGCGAATGCGGCGAGGGATCAGTTGCAGGGCCAGCTCGACACCCAGCTGACCGAGGCGCAGAAGCAGGCGGCGCTGCGGGCGACGGCGGAAAAGGCGCTCGCCGATCAGGCGGCGGTCGGCGATGACGCGGCGAAGAAGGTGGCGCTGCTCAACCAGCAGGTCGCGGCGCTGCGGGCGCAGCTGGCGCAGCTGCAATCGGTTCTCGATGCGGCTCAGGCGAAGGATGCGGCCTCGCAGGTGCAGGTCGAGGCGCTCGGCGGGCAGCTGAACGCCGCCCTCGCGCAGGTCGCGGCCGAGCAGAAGCGCCGCGCCGAGCTGGAAGAGGCCGCGCGTCTGAAGGCCGAGGCCGAGGCGCAGGATCTGGCGAAATACCGTTCGGAATTCTTCGGCCGGATGTCGCAGTTGCTGCAGGGCCGTGCCGGGGTGCGGGTGGTGGGTGACCGCTTCGTCTTCTCGTCCGAGGTGCTGTTCCAGTCGGGCAGCGCCGATCTGTCGCCCGAAGGCAAGGCGCAGATCGCCCGCGTCGCCGAGACCTTCCGCGAGCTGACCTCGGACATCCCGAAGGAGATCGACTGGGTGCTCGAGGTCGATGGCTTCACCGACGATACGCCGCTCTCCGGTCAGGGGCAGTTCCGCGACAACTGGGAGTTGAGCCAGGGCCGCGCGCTCTCGGTGGTGCGCTACATGATCGACGATCTGGGCTTCCCGCCGAACCGGCTGAAGGCGGCGGGCTACGGCCAGTTCAGCCCGGTCGCCTCCGGCAGCTCGGCCGAGGCCCGCGCCGCCAACCGACGGATCGAGCTGAAGCTGACGGAGAGATAATCCGGTCAGTTTTGGGGGTGAGCCTTTGTGTCCGGTCTTTGTTCATGGGCCCGGGCTGCGTGGGGCTCTGCCCCACACCCCGGGATATTTGAGGCGAATCGAAAGAGCAGAGCACGGGGCCGGCGCCTCTTTTCATCTTTCCGAAAATATCCCGGGGGTGAGGGCCGAAGGCCCGAGGGGGCAGAGCCCCCTTGCTGTCTGCACAGCCGTGTCACCCGGCGACCTTCGTGCGGGGATCTCAAGGTTCGGGCGTGCTGTCGGATATGTCGCGGCGCCCGCGCGTATTGCCGAAAATGGCGGTCGGTAACGGTCTCGAAGTCCTGGCTCGAATGCAGAAAGCCCGGCCGTCAGGGCCGGGCTTTCCATCGTTGCAAGATGAGTTCCGTCGCCTCAGCCCGCGGGCAGCAGCTTCGGCTTGTGGTTCGAGATCCGCGCCTTGCTCGGCTCGGTGATATCGAGAACGATCTTGTCGTCCTTGACCCCGGCCTTGACGATCCCGCCCTTGGTGAGCCGGCCGAACAGCAGCTCCTCGGCCAGAGGCTTCTTGATGTGCTCCTGGATCACGCGGCCAAGCGGACGGGCGCCCATCTTGTCGTCGTAGCCCTTTTCGGCCAGCCAGTTCGCGGCCTCGGGCGACAGCTCGATATGCACGTTGCGGTCGATCAGCTGCGCTTCCAGCTGCATCACGAACTTGTCGACCACCTGCAGGATCACCTCGCGCGACAGCGGGGCGAAGCTGACGATGGCATCGAGACGGTTGCGGAACTCGGGCGTGAACAGCCGTTCGATCGCCGCGGTATCCTCGCCCTCGCGTTTTTCGCGGCCGAAGCCGATCGCCGCCTTCTGCATGTCCGAGGCCCCCGCGTTCGAGGTCATGATCAGGATCACGTTGCGGAAATCGACCGAACGGCCGTTGTGGTCGGTCAGCTTGCCGTGATCCATCACCTGCAGCAGGATGTTGTAGACATCCGGATGCGCCTTCTCGATCTCGTCGAGCAGCAGCACGCAATGCGGGTGCTGGTCCACGCCGTCGGTCAGCATGCCGCCCTGGTCGAAGCCGACATAGCCCGGAGGCGCGCCGATCAGCCGCGAGACCGCGTGCTTCTCCATGTATTCCGACATGTCGAAGCGCAGCAGTTCCACCCCGAGCGTATCGGCGAGCTGCTTGGCCACCTCGGTCTTGCCGACGCCGGTGGGGCCGGCGAACAGATAGTTGCCGATCGGCTTTTCCGGGTCGCGCAGGCCGGCGCGGCTGAGCTTGATCGCCGAGGCCAGTTCCTCGATCGCCTTGTCCTGACCGAAGACCACGCGCTTGAGCGTCTTCTCCAGATCGCGCAGCACCTCGGCATCGTCCTTCGAGACGTTCTTCGGCGGGATCCGGGCGATCTTGGCGACCACCGCCTCGATCTCCTTCTCGCCGAGCGTCTTGCGCCGCTTCGAGGCCGACAGCAGGTGTTGCGCCGCGCCCGCCTCGTCGATCACGTCGATCGCCTTGTCGGGCAGCTTGCGGTCGTTGATGTAGCGCGCCGACAGCTCCACCGCGGCCTTGATCGCGTCATTGGTGTAACGCAGGTCGTGGTGCTTCTCGAAATAGGGCTTCAGCCCCATCAGGATCTTGATCGAATCGGCCACCGAAGGCTCGTTCACGTCGATCTTCTGGAACCGGCGGCTGAGCGCGCGGTCCTTCTCGAAATGCTGGCGATACTCCTTGTAGGTGGTCGACCCCATGCAGCGCAGCTTGCCGCCGGCGAGCGCGGGCTTGAGCAGGTTCGAGGCATCCATCGCCCCGCCCGAGGTCGCGCCGGCGCCGATCACCGTGTGGATCTCGTCGATGAACAGGATCGCATCGGGGTGATCTTCCAGCTCCTTCATCACGGCCTTCAGCCGTTCCTCGAAATCGCCGCGGTAGCGGGTGCCGGCCAGCAGCGCGCCCATGTCGAGCGAATAGATCGTCGCCTTCGACAGAATCTCGGGCGTTTCGCCGCGGGTGATCTTCAGCGCCAGCCCCTCGGCGATGGCGGTCTTGCCCACGCCGGGATCGCCCACCAGAAGCGGGTTGTTCTTGCGCCGGCGGCACAGCACCTGGATCGCACGCTCCACCTCTTCCTCGCGGCCGATCAGCGGGTCGATATCGCCCTTCTGCGACTTCTGGTTGAGGTTGACGCAATACTTGCCGAGCGCGGATTCGCGCGCTTCGCCGGGCTGGGCGGCCTCGGCGGTGCGGGGTTCCTCGTCCGAGCCGGCGACGGGGCGCGCCTCGCCGAATTCCGGGTCCTTGGCGACGCCATGGGCGATGAAATTGACCGCGTCGTAACGGGTCATGTCCTGCTCCTGCAGGAAGAAGGCGGCGTTCGATTCGCGCTCCGCGAAGATCGCGACGAGGACGTTCGCCCCGGTCACCTCCGTCCGGCCGGATGACTGGACATGGATCGCGGCGCGCTGGATCACCCGCTGGAAGGCGGCGGTCGGCACGGCTTCGGAGCCCTCGACCTCGGTGACCAGCGTCGACAGATCGTCGTCGATGAATTCGGTCAGCGTGTGGCGAAGCTCATCGAGGTTCACGCCGCAGGCGCGCATGACCCGGCTCGCGTCGGGTTCGTCGATGAGCGCGAGCAGCAGGTGTTCGAGCGTGGCCAGCTCATGCTTGCGCGAGTTCGCGATGGCGAGCGCGCCATGAATGGCCTGTTCGAGCGTGGTCGAGAACGACGGCATCTGATGCTCCTTTCCGGTGGTCGGGCGGCCAAAGGGCCGGGCCGGGGTCCACCATGACCTCATGAGATTAAAGTTCGGTGGATTGCGCCGCGCTTCAAGCCCGTTTTGCGCAAAAATGGATCACGGTTTGCGATTTGATGATTTTAGGGGCAGTCTTTGCGCATCGCTGCCCGTGGTTTTCGTCTCGCCCCGGCTGTCAGGGCGGCCCTGTCGCCTTGCGTTCCGGAGGGAAGTGGACTTAGGGGCGGGGGAGAACGATCTCAAGGGCCGCGGACGGAACGATGTCGGATTTCAGGTTTTCGCGCATGGCGGTGCTGCGGCGCTCGAAGGCGATGGTCTCGCCCAGGCAGCTGCGGGCGCAGGCGGCGTTCTGGCTGGCGGCGGTGGCGATCGGGGTGGTCTCGGCCGGGTTCGCGCTGATGGCGGATTTCGCGCAGGAGAGCTTCGAGCGGTTGACCGAGGGCGGATGGCGCCGGTTCCTGCCGCTGATCGTGACGCCTGTGGGCTTCATGCTTTGTGCCTGGGCGGCGTTTCGCTTCGTTCCGGGCTCGCAGGGCTCGGGGATCCCGCAGGCGATGGCGGCGCGGGCGCTGCGCGAGCTGCCGGGACGGGGCAATTATCTGTCGATCCGCATCGTGGTCGGGAAGATCGTGCTGACTGTGGCGGGGCTGTTTTGCGGCGCCTCGATCGGGCGCGAGGGGCCGACGGTGCAGATCGGTGCCTCGATCATGATGGCGGCGGGGAAGGTGGCGGACCTCGCGACGATGCGCGGGCTGATCCTGGCGGGCTCTGCCGCCGGTATCGCCGCGGCGTTCAACACGCCCATCGCCGGCATCGTCTTCGCCATCGAGGAAATGGGGCGCTCGTTTCAGGCGCGCACCAACGGGGTGGTCCTGCTGACGGTGATCCTGGGCGGTCTGTCGTCGCTGATGATCCTCGGGAATTACACCTATTTCGGCGTATCGCTGGCTTCGGCCGGGATTCATGACGCCTGGCTCGTCGTGCTGTGCGGACTGGTCGGCGGGCTGGCCGGCGCCACCTTCACCAAGATCGTGCTGGCGGTGACGCGGCGGCTGCGGCGCTGGCGCGATCCTGTCCCCGTGCGCAAGATCCTGATCGTGGCGGGGGTCGCCGGGCTGATCGTCGCGGTCTCGGGAGTGCTCGCGGGCGGGTCGACCTGGGGCACGGGCTACACTCAGGCGCGCCTCGCCATCGAGGGGACGGCGCCTGACGCTGGCTTCTTCGCGGGCAAGTTCGTGGCGACGCTCGCCTCGACGCTGTCGGGGATACCGGGCGGGCTGTTCGCGCCCTCGCTGTCGGTGGGGGCGGGGCTCGGGGCGGGTATCGCGCAGATCTTCGGCGGGTCGGTGGCGCTGGCCGCGGTGCTGGGGATGGCGGGCTATTTCGCCGGCGTCACCCAGTCGCCGCTGACCACCATCGTCATCATCGTCGAGATGACCGGCAATCACATGATCATCGGCCCGGTGATGGTCGCGGCGATGATCGGTTTCGCGCTGGCGCGGCTGATCTCGTCCGAGCCGCTTTACGCCACCCAGGCGCGGTTCTTCGTCGCCGATGCGCTGCGGCTGCACCGGGCCGCGCAGCAGGCTCAGGCCGAGGCCGCCGCGCGCCGGGGTTGATCCTCAGAACCGGTCCTTGCGGGCCCGCGCCTCGGTGAACACCGCCAGCGGATCCGCCTCCGCCAGCCCGAGCGCGGCCTGAAGCAGCGGATCGGCCGAACGCAGGAACGGGTTCGTCGCGCGTTCGAGCGACAGCGGCACCGGCAGCGTCGGCCGCCCCTCGGCGCGCAGGGCCTGCACATCGGCCATTCGCGCGCGCAGCGCCGGGTGATCGGGCTCCAGCGACAGCGCGAAGCGGCCGTTCGCCTCGGTATATTCGTGGCCCGAGCAGATCAGCGTGTCCGCCGGCAGCGCCGCGATCCGGGTCAGCGTGTCGAACATCTGCGCGGGCGTGCCCTCGAACAGGCGCCCGCAGCCCCAGCTCATCAGGCTGTCGCCGGTGATCGCGAGGCCCGCCTCGGGCAGGTGATAGGCAACATGGCCAAGCGTATGGCCCGGCGCGTCGAGAACCTCGATCCGCAGCCCGGCAAGCGTGACCGTGGCGCCCGGCCACAGCGGATCGGTCAGCGGCGGCAGTCGCGCGGCATCGGCCTTGTTGCCCCAGATCCGCGTCGCGGGACCGGCCAGCGCCGCAACGCCCTGGATGTGATCGGCGTGGTGGTGGGTCAGCACGATGTGATCGGCGTGCCAGCCGCGTTCGGCCAGCGCCGCGGCGACCGGGGCGGCCTCGGGCACGTCGAAGACGATGGTCTCGTCCTTCGCATGGACGACCCAGGAATAGTTGTCCTGCAGGCAGGGAACGGCCAGCCAGATGACGGGGGTGGTGTTGGTCATGGCGCTGCGCGCTCCTTTTGCTTATGCTTCGCGTCAGTTTTTGCCCAGGGAGGCGTTTCGCGCAATGCACCTCGATGTGGTCGATCTGCGCAACTTCTATTATCGCACGCAGCTTGGCCGGGCGGCGCAGCGCGCGGTGCGCGACCGGCTGACCGGGCTGTGGCCGGCGGCTGAGGTCACCGGTCAGACCGTGGTCGGCTTCGGTTTCGCGGCGCCCTTGCTGCGCCCCTATCTGGAGCCCGCGCGCCGGGTGATCGGGCTGATGCCGGCCGAGCAGGGCGTGATGCCCTGGCCCGCGGCGCAGCCCAATGTCTCGGTGCTGTGCGACGAGACCCGCTGGCCGCTGGAGACAGGCATCGCCGACCGGATCGTGCTGCTCCATGCTCTCGAAGTTTCGGACCGGCCCGATGCGCTGCTCGCCGAATGCTGGCGTGTGCTCGGCCCCGGCGGGCGGGCGATGCTGATCGTGCCGAACCGCTCCGGCCTGTGGGCACCGCGCGAGACCACGCCCTTCGGCAGCGGACGGCCCTATTCCCTCGGCCAGCTGGACATCGAGGCGCGGCGCGCCGGGTTCTCTCCGGAACGGCACGCCGCCGCGCTGTTCATCCCGCCCTCGCCGCGGCGGTTCTGGCTCGGCTCGGCGGCGATGTGGGAAAAGCTCGGCGGGCGGATCTCGGGGGTGTTGTCGGCGGGTGTGATTCTGCTGGAACTGTCGAAACAGTTGCAGACGCCGCGCCGGACCGGGCTGGGGGCGGCGGTGCGCCGGCCGCTCTCGGTGCTCGAAGGCACGCCCGCGCCCGTCGCCGGCCGCTTGGGGAGGGAATCGCCCGCCGAGCCGAAACCGGCCGGCCCGGGCCGGTAGCGTCATTTTGTCGCATTTCCGGCGCATGTTAGCGCTCGCGAAACCGGAGGGCGCGCGTAGCCCGCGGTTTCGTCCCGTCAAACCGGCATCGCGATCACATTCCCTTGTCCAAGCGGGTTGCGAGGGGGGGGGCGCTCTGCTAAACGCAACGCGAATGCAGTGCGTGGGCCATCGGTCCGCGGCTGATCTGGGGCGCCGACCCCGGTCTGAGCGGGACCGGCGTCGATGCAAGAACATCGGAAGGGTGGACGTGTCCGAACCAGCTTCGATTTCCGCAGCCATCGCCGGGCGCTATGCGACGGCCATCTTCGACCTTGCCAAAGAGCTCGGTCTGCTTCCCGCGCTGGAAGTGGATGTCGATGCTCTCTCGGCGGCGCTGGCCTCTTCGGCCGAGCTGCGCGAGATGGTCGCCTCGCCGCTGTACGGCCGGGGCGAACAGGCTTCTGCCATCGCCGCGGTGTCGCGTGCGATGCATCTGTCGGTTCCGGTGACGAACGGCCTCGCGCTGATCGCCGAGAAGCGGCGTCTCTTCATCCTGCCGCAGCTGCTCAAGGCGCTTTCCGCCCTGATCGCCGAGGCGAAGGGGATCGAGACCGCCGAAGTCGTTTCCGCCGCCGCGCTGAGCGACGCGCAGTCGGCCGAACTCGCCGCCGCGCTGTCGGCCAGCACCGGCAAGACGGTGAAACTCAATGTCGCCATCGATGACAGCCTCATCGGTGGCATGATTGTCAGGCTCGGTTCGCGCATGATCGACACGTCGGTCCGCGCGAAACTCGCCTCCCTCCAGAACGCCATGAAAGAGGTTGGATAATGGGCATCCAGGCAGCAGAGATATCTGCGATCCTCAAGGAGCAGATCAAGAACTTCGGGCAGGATGCCCAGGTTGCCGAAGTCGGCCGCGTGCTGTCCGTCGGTGACGGCATCGCCCGCGTCTACGGCCTCGACAACGTTCAGGCCGGCGAAATGGTCGAGTTCCCGAACGGGATCCGCGGCATGGCGCTGAACCTCGAAGTCGACAACGTCGGTATCGTGATCTTCGGCACCGACCGCGACATCAAGGAAGGCGACATCGTCAAGCGCACGAACGCCATCGTGGACGTTCCGGTCGGCCCGAAGCTGATCGGCCGCGTGGTCGACGCGCTCGGCAACCCGCTCGACGGCAAGGGCCCGATCGAATTCATCGAGCGCCGCCGCGCCGATGTGAAGGCCCCCGGCATCATCGCCCGCAAGTCGGTGCATGAGCCGATGGCGACCGGCCTGAAGTCGGTCGACGCGATGATCCCGATCGGCCGTGGCCAGCGCGAGCTGATCATCGGCGACCGTCAGACCGGCAAGACCGCGATCGCGCTCGACGCCATCCTGAACCAGAAGTCGTACAACGACGCCAACCCGGCGAACAAGCTGCACTGCTTCTACGTCGCGATCGGGCAGAAGCGCTCGACCGTCGCGCAGCTGATGAAGAAGCTCGAAGAAACCGGCGCGATGGAATACACCACCATCATCGCCGCGACGGCTTCGGACCCGGCGCCGATGCAGTATCTGGCCCCCTACGCGGCCACCGCGATGGCGGAATACTTCCGCGACAACGGCATGCACGCGCTGATCATCTACGATGATTTGACCAAGCAGGCCGTGGCTTACCGTCAGATGTCGCTGCTGCTGCGCCGTCCGCCGGGGCGTGAAGCCTTCCCGGGCGACGTGTTCTACCTGCATTCGCGTCTGCTGGAGCGTTCGGCGAAGCTGTCCGAGGAATTCGGTCTCGGCTCGCTGACCTCGCTGCCGATAATCGAGACGCAGGCCGGCGACGTCGGTGCCTACATCCCGACCAACGTGATCTCGATCACCGACGGTCAGATCTTCCTCGAGACCGAACTGTTCTACCAGGGCATCCGCCCGGCCGTGAACACCGGCCTCTCGGTGTCGCGCGTCGGCTCTGCCGCCCAGACCAACTCGATGAAGTCGGTTGCCGGTCCGGTGAAGCTCGAACTCGCTCAGTATCGTGAAATGGCTGCTTTCGCGCAGTTCGGCTCGGATCTCGATGCCGCCACGCAGAAGCTGCTGAACCGCGGTGCGCGCCTGACCGAACTGATGAAGCAGCCGCAATACGCGCCGCTGACCAACGCCGAAATCGTCGCCGTCATCTACGCCGGCACGAAGGGCTTCCTCGATGCGGTTCCGCAGAAGGAAGTCGGTCGTTGGGAAGCGGGCCTGCTGGCCTACCTGCGCAGCTCGCGCAAGGATGTGCTCGACTGGCTCACCAGCGAAGATCCGAAGATCAAGGGTGATGCTGAAACCAAGCTGAAGTCCGCGATCGAAGAATTCGCCAAGACCTTCGCTTGATCGGCCTGAAAGGACAGGGACATGCCCAGCCTTAAAGCCCTCAAGAACCGGATTGCGAGTGTCAAGAACACTCGCAAGATCACCAAGGCCATGCAGATGGTCGCGGCGGCCAAGTTCCGCCGCGCCGAAGAGGCTGCCGAAGCCTCGCGTCCCTATGCCGAGCGGATGACCGCCGTGATGTCGAGCCTTGCCGCCTCTGTTGGCGGCCAGGTCGGCGCCCCGGTGCTGCTGACCGGCACGGGGTCCGATCAGGTCCACCTCCTCGTCGTGATGACGGCGGAGCGCGGCCTGTGCGGCGGCTTCAACGCCAACATCGCCAAGCTTGCCCGCACCCGTGCGAACGAGCTGCTGGCGGCTGGCAAGACGGTGAAGATCCTGACCGTCGGCAAGAAGGGCCGTGACGCGCTGAAGCGCGATCTCGGCGCTCACTTCATCGGCCACATCGACCTGACGGCGATGCGCAAGCCGGGTTACGTCAATGCGCAGTCGATCGCGCAGGACCTTCTGACCCGCTTCGAGAAGCACGAGTTCGACGTTGCCACCATCGTGTTCTCGCGTTTCGAGAACGTGATGAGCCAGAAGCCGACGGCGCGCCAGATCATCCCGGCGACGTTCGAGGAGACCGAGGCCACCGGCCCCGCCGCCTTCTTCGAATACGAACCGGACGAGAAGACGATCCTTGCGGACCTTCTGCCGCGCGGCGTCGCCACGGCGATCTTCACGGCGCTTCTGGAAAACAACGCCTCGTTCTTTGGCGCACAGATGACTGCGATGGACAACGCCACGCGCAACGCGGGCGACATGATCAACAGGCTGACGGTCGAGTACAACCGCTCGCGTCAGGCGGCGATCACCAAAGAGCTCATCGAAATCATTTCGGGCGCCGAGGCGCTCTGACGGAACCGGAGACAAACACATGGCAAGCAAAGGCAAGGTGACCCAGATCATCGGCGCCGTCGTCGACGTTCAGTTCGAAGACGCGCTGCCGGCGATTCTGAACGCCCTCGAGACCTCCAACAACGGCAAGAAGCTGGTGCTCGAAGTCGCCCAGCATCTTGGCGAGAACACCGTTCGCACCATCGCGATGGACGCGACCGAGGGCCTGGTCCGCGGTCAGGAAGTCGTCGACACCGGCGCGCCGATCACCGTTCCGGTGGGCCCGGCGACGCTCGGCCGCATCCTGAACGTCATCGGCGAGCCGGTTGACGAAAAGGGCCCGGTCGACCGCACCGAGGTTCGCTCCATCCATCAGCCGGCCCCCTCGTTCGAGGACCAGTCGACGGAATCGCAGATCCTCGTCACCGGCATCAAGGTCATCGACCTGCTGGCACCCTACGCCAAGGGCGGCAAGATCGGCCTGTTCGGCGGCGCCGGCGTGGGCAAGACCGTTCTGATCATGGAACTGATCAACAACATCGCGAAGGTGCACTCGGGTTACTCCGTGTTCGCCGGTGTTGGCGAGCGGACCCGTGAGGGCAACGACCTCTACGGCGAAATGATCGAATCGGGCGTCATCAACCTCGAAAAGCTCGAGGAGTCGAAGGTGGCTCTGGTCTACGGCCAGATGAACGAGCCTCCGGGGGCCCGTGCCCGTATCGCGCTGACCGGCCTGACCATCGCCGAGCAGTTCCGCGATACCTCGGGTTCGGACGTGCTGTTCTTCGTGGACAACATCTTCCGCTTCACCCAGGCGGGTTCGGAAGTGTCGGCTCTGCTCGGCCGTATCCCGTCGGCCGTGGGCTATCAGCCGACGCTGGCGACCGACATGGGCGCGCTGCAGGAACGCATCACCTCGACGAAGACCGGCTCGATCACCTCGGTGCAGGCCATCTACGTCCCGGCCGACGACCTCACCGACCCGGCTCCGGCCGCGACCTTCGCCCACCTCGATGCGACGACCACCCTGTCGCGTGCGATCTCGGAACTGGGTATCTACCCGGCCGTCGACCCGCTCGACTCGACCTCGCGTCTGATGGACCCGAAGATCATCGGCGACGAGCACTACAAGGTTGCCCGTGACGTGCAGGCGATCCTGCAGCGTTACAAGGCGCTTCAGGACATCATCGCGATCCTGGGCATGGACGAGCTGTCCGAAGAGGACAAGCTGACCGTGGCCCGCGCCCGCAAGATCCAGAAGTTCCTGTCGCAGCCCTTCGACGTTGCGAAGGTCTTCACCGGTTCGGACGGTGTGCAGGTTCCGCTCGCGGATACCATCGCCTCGTTCAAGGCGGTCGTGGCCGGCGAATACGACCACCTGCCGGAAGCGGCGTTCTACATGGTCGGCGGCATCGAAGACGTGAAGGCGAAGGCCGCCAAGCTCGCCGCTGCGGCGTAAGGGGGTCCTCATGGCCGATACGATGCAGTTCGATCTCGTGACCCCGGAGCGGAAGCTGTCTTCCGTTCCGGTGCGCGAGGTGCGCCTGCCGGGCAGCGAAGGCGACCTGACGGTGATGCCGGGCCATGCGCCCCTGATCACGACGATCCGTCCCGGATTTGTCACGGTCGTCGCTGCCGACGGTGCCGAAACCCAGTTCGGCGTCACCGGCGGTTTCGCAGAGATCGCGCCCGAGGGCGTCAGCCTGCTGGCCGAACGCGGCGTGCCCCGCGATGAGCTGACGACCGAACTGGTCGAACGCTACATCGAGGAGGCCCGCAAGGCGCTTGAGGAAGCCAAGCCCGATGTCGTCGACGCGGCGACCAAGGTTCTGGCTGACATGGAAGCCTTCGGCACGCATATGAACGCCTGAGTCACCTTTCGGTGGTATGACAGCGAAGGCCCCGGGGCGCATATTGGCCCCGGGGCCTTTCGCATTCTTGTCTTGAGTGCGGTCCGGGCCGCACTTACCACTGATACACTGAGTGTCGGAGTTCATATTGCGCAGAATTTCTTCATACGCGGTTGGGATTCAGCAGGGCTCGCTCGTGCTGTTTTCAGATTATCAGGTCGGCGGGGCGATGTGGACGGGCGAGGGCCCGCGCCAGATGAGCCGCACCGTCGTCTTTTCCGAGGTATTCCGCGAGGCACCCTCGGTGATGGTGTCGTTGTCGATGTGGGACATCGACCACCAGCACAACCCGCGCATGGACATCAGTGCGGAGACCGTAACCGATGCGGGCTTCGAGATCGTGTTCCGCACCTGGGGCGATACCCGCGTGGCGCGGGTGCGCGCGGACTGGCTGGCGATCGGGCCCTGTTCCAACGATGAGGACTGGGAGATAGAATAGCTCTTCTCTTCTGCCAGCCGGAGGCAAGATGGCACCGAGGACCAGACTGACCGCGGGGCCGATTGCGCCTGTGCTGCTGATGTTCGCCCTGCCGACACTGGGGTCATCGATCCTGCAGTCGGCGAACGGATCGATCGATGCGGTGTGGATCGGCCGGCTTCTGGGCGAGCGCGCGCTGGCGGCCACGACCAACGGCAATCTGGTGATGTTCTTGCTGACCGCTTTCGTGTTCGGCTTCGGCATGGCGGCGACGATCCTGATCGGCCAGTCTTTCGGCCGTGGCGACATCCACGGCGCGCGCGAGACCGCGGGGACGGCGCTTGGCACGTTCGTGCCGCTGTCGCTGGCGGTAGCGGTGGCGGGCTGGTTCGCGGCGCCGCATCTGCTGAGCCTGCTGGGCACCGCGCCCGAGGCCGTGCCGCTCGCGCGCGATTACCTGCGGGTCACCTTTCTCGCGATGCCGGCAATCCTGACGCTGACGCTGATGATGATGGCGCTGCGTGGCGCGGGCGATGCCGTGACGCCGCTGGTTTTCATGGTGCTGGCGGTGGTTCTGGACATTGCGCTCAATCCGGTGCTCATCCTCGGACTCGGGTCGGCGCCGCGGCTCGGTATCGCGGGTTCGGCGCTGGCGACGGCGATCGCGAATTATATCGCGCTGATCGCTATGGTGATCGAGATCTATCGCCGCGACCTGCCGTTGCGGCTGCGCGGAGCGGAACTCGCCCTGTTGCGGCCCCGCCTCGGGGTGCTGCGAATCCTCGCGGTGAAGGGGCTGCCGATGGGGGTGCAGATGATCGTCGTCTCCTCCTCGATGTTGACGATGCTGACGCTGGTGAACCGCGAAGGGGTTGAGGTGACGGCCGCCTTCGGGGCCACGCAGCAGCTTTGGACCTATGTGCAGATGCCGGCGATGGCGTTTGGCGGGGCGGTCAGCGCGATGGCGGCGCAGAACATCGGCGCGGGACTGTGGGGCCGGGTCGGGCGCATCACCCTGTGGGGCGTGGTGTTCAACATCGCAATGACCGGGCTTCTGGTCGCGGCGCTGTTCTGGGCTGACCGCAGCGCGATGGCGCTGTTTCTGGGCGCGGACAGCCCGGCCATCGCCACCGGCCAGCATATCACCCGGCTGTCGACCTGGGGGTTCATCGCCTTCGGGATCTCGATGGTTCTGTTTGGCACGATCCGGGCGAACGGGCAGGTGGTGCTGCCGCTGATGGTGCTGATCGTGTCGATGTATCCGGTGCGGCTCGGTGTGGCGCTTGGGTTGCGCGACTGGCTGGGGACAGATGCGCTGTGGCTGAGTTTTCCGGCCGCGATGGTGGCGACGCTGATCATGGCCAGTGCGATCTACCTGCATGGCGGCTGGCGCAGGGCGCCGCCTCTGGTGGTGCCGCCCGAGGTCCCTGCCCCCGAGGTCCCCGTCCCCGAAGCCGGGCGCCGCTGAGGCCGGACGCGTGACCCGACGGCGATTGTTGCGCTGCCCCATTGCCCGTCCGTCCGGCCTTCCCCATATTGGAGGAAATTCCGGCAGGCGCAGAAGGTTGCGCCCCCCGGAACGGTTTACGCAAGGAAGACCATGGCACAGGGCGATCCGAAAGATCTTTATCAGGTGCTCGGTGTGTCGAAGACGGCCACCGATGCCGACATCAAGAAGGCCTATCGCAAGCTTGCACGCGAGCTGCACCCCGATCTGACCGGGGGCGATGCGAAGAAATCCGAACGCTTCAAGGCGGTGAATGAAGCCTATGACCTGTTGCGCGACCCGGAAAAGCGCCGCCGCTACGACGCCGGCGAGATCGACGCCGAGGGGCAGGAGCGTGCCCCACAGGGGTCCTACCGTTCCTACGCCGAGACCGACCCCTCGGGGCGTTACGAGTTCGAGGGCGGGTTCGACGATCTCGGCGATCTGTTCTCGCGTGCGTTCCGCCAGCGGCAGGGCGCGGGGGCGGGGGCGCAGGGGTCGCCCTTCGGGAACATGAAGATGCGCGGTCAGGACGTTCAGTTCCACCTCGAGGTCGGGTTCATGGACGCGGTTCTGGGGGCGGTGAAGCAGGTGACGCTGCCCGGCTCCGGCCGGATCGAGCTGCGCATTCCCGCCGGCATCGCCGACGGCCAGACCCTGCGGCTGGCCGGCAAGGGCGGTGCGGGAGTGAACGGCGGCCCGGCGGGGGATGCGTTCGTCACCGTCTCGGTCGCCGAGGATCCGGTGTTCACCCGCGAGGCGGACGATGTGCTCCTCGATTTTCCGATTTCGGTCGACGAAGCGGTGCTGGGCGGTTCGGTCGAGGTGCCGGTGCCGGGCGGAAGGGTGCGGCTGAAGGTGCCGGCCAACACGTCTTCGGGCAAGGTGATGCGGCTGCGCGGCAAGGGCGTGCAGCGGGCGGGCAAGCCGGGCGATCTTCTGGTCACGCTGCGCATCGCGCTGCCCGAACACGAGGATCCCTCGCTGACCGAGGCCCTGCGTGCCTGGCGTGCCCAGCATTCCTATGACCCGCGGGCCGGCTGGAAAGGAAACCGGAGATGATGACCGAAACCGAGATCCTGGCCCGGATCGACCGGCTGACCGAAGAACGGCTGACGCTGTGCCTGGCACAGGACTGGGTGCATCCTCTGACTTCGGACGAGGCGACCGGGTTCGACGAGACCGACCTGGCCCGCCTGCGCCTGATCGTCGAGCTGACGGAGGATCTGGAGGTCAACGACGCCGCGGTGCCGCTGATTCTGAACCTGATCGACGAGGTCATCGGGCTTCGCCGGCGGATGCGGGTAGTGGACAGCGCCCTTGGCGAGATGCCCGAGCTGCGCGCCCGGTTGATCGCGCGGCTGGATGCCTCCGCCCCTGCCGAGGGCTGAGCGGGTGTCCGTCCGTCCCCGCGGCTACAGAAAGGCCTCCCGTCGCGGCGGAGGGCAACGCGGGTGACGTCGGGCTGGTTCAGCTGGCCGGTGCTGATTTCGCTCGGGCTTCTGGCGTTTCACGCGACGGCGGCGGTTTTCGCCTTTCGTGCGGTGCGCACCGCGCGCACGCCGCAAGGTGCGGTCGGCTGGGCGGTGTTCCTGCTGGTCATCCCCTATGTCAGCGTGCCGGCCTATCTGATGTTCGGCGATTTTCGCTATCCGCGCACGCTGCGAGACCGGCGGTTGTCGGAAATCACCGCGCGGATGCACGAGGTGGCCTCGGGCCCCGGCGCGCGGGCGCTTGACCTCGATCCCGAGGCCGCGCGCATCCTGCATGGATTCGAGGCGCTCGCCGGCGACCGGGCCATGCCGGGCAATGCGCTGCGGCTGATGGCCGACGGCCGCACAGTGTTCGAAAGCCTGTTTGCGGCGATCCGTGCGGCGCGCCGTTACGTGCTGATCGAGACCTATATCCTGCGTGACGACGGTCTCGGACGCGCGCTGCAGGAGCTGGTGTTGCAGAAGTCGCGCGAGGGGGTGAGGGTCTGTGTCCTCTATGATCCGTTCGGCAGTTATGGGCTGCACAACGATTACCTTGCGCGGATGCGCGCGGGCGGCATCGAGGTCGTCAACTTCCATGCCCGCCATCCAGAGCGCCGCCTTGCACTGACGCGGGTGAATTTCCGCAATCATCGCAAGATCGCGATCGTCGACGGAGAGGTCGCCTTCACCGGCGGTTACAACATCGGCGACGAATATATCGGCCGCAATCCGCGCCTTGGCAGCTGGCGCGACACGATGGTGCGGATCGAGGGGCCGCTGGTCGGCCCGCTCCAGCTCCATTTCGCCGAGGACTGGCACTGGGCGACGGGAGAGGTTCTGGCGCTCGAGTGGCGGAACGAAACGCGGGGGAATGTGCCGGGGCTGGTGCTGGCCTCGGGGCCGTCGGACCGGGCCGAGACGGGGGGACTGTTCTTCCTGCACGCGATCACCGCGGCGCGGTCCCGGGTGTGGATCGCCTCGCCTTATTTCACGCCCGATACCGGACTGATGCAGGCGCTGCGGCTGGCGGCAGAGCGCGGCGTCGATGTGCGGATCCTGATGGCGGGGCGGCGCGATCACTGGCTGGTGTGGCTGGCGGGGTTCGCCTTCGTCGAGGCGATGCGCGATTCCGGCGTGAAGATCTACCGTTACTCCGAGGGGTTCATGCACCAGAAGGTGGTTCTGGTCGACGACGCGGTATCCGCGATCGGCAGTCACAACCTCGACAGCCGGTCCAGCCGGCTCAACTTCGAGGTATCGGCGATCTTCGCGGATCCGGAATTCGCCATCGAGGTCGCAGCGATGCTCGAGGCGGATTTCGCCCGCACCGAGGTCTATGATCGCCCCTTGGCTGCGGCGCCGCTGGCACTTCGTGTGGCGGCGCCGGTGGCGCGGCTGTTTGCGCCGCTGCTTTAGCGGGCAGGGGAGGGAAGGGGGCGCTGCCCCCTCGGGCTTCGCCCTCACCCCCGGGATATTTGGGGCGAATCGAAAGAGGGGCGTTTGATCCCGTGGAACCGGCCCTCGCCCGAGGCGGCGATGCGGGTGAGGCAGGCGCGGATGTCCTCGTAGGCGGTACTCATCGTGTGGCCGTTCGCATGGATCAGGGTGCGGGCATTGCAGGCCATCGCGACATGGCCGTCCCAGAAGAACAGGTCGCCGCGGCGGGGTTCGGTCCCCTCGGGGAGGAAGTCGCCGAAGGCCTCGCGCTGCAAGTCGGTGTCGCCCGGGGCCGGAATCGCACACATCCTCAGCGCGAGCTGCACGAGACCGGAACAGTCGATCCCATCGCGCGAATTGCCGCCCCACAGGTAAGGAGTGCCGAGCAGCAGTTCCGCCACCGAAGCCGGGTCGATCGCCGGGCGGTCGAGCGGTCGGACGTGCTGACGTGGGATCCAGCCCTCGGCGGTGCGGGCGAATTTCGCGTCGGTTTCGAGCACGCTCAACCGGGCGCCGAGGCTGAGGCGCGCCACTTCGCCGCGCTTGATCGAGGCCTCGCGGTAGACATGGGTCGCGGGGACCGAGATCACATGCGTAGCGGGGGCGGGGGCTGACAGCGCGCCCTCGGACACCCAGCCGCAATAGCCGTCGACCATGGCCTGAACGAAGGACCAGCCGTCACGGCTGTCGATCCGGGTGACCTCGGCGCCGAAGATCAGCTGACGGTCGCGCAAGGCGCCGGGGGCGGGGCATAGGTCGGTGACCGGAATGCCGATGCGGGCGGGGGTGCCGGGCACGAAGGCCTCTGCCGCGACCGAGCCGCGCAGGGTGTCGAGCGCGATGCGGCCGGAGAAGGGGGTCAGGCGGCGGTCGGTCATAGTCCGAGAACCTCCGGCAGAGCGCTGAGCACGGCGCGCGCGGCCTGGCCGAAGCCGCCCTTCGGCGTTCCGGGCTGCGCCGCCGGGCGCCAGCCGTAGATGTCGAAATGGGCGAAGGCCGGGGTCTCGGTCACGAAGCGGCGCAAGAACAGCGCCGCGGTGATCGAGCCCGCCATGCCGCCCGAGGGCGCATTGTCGAGATCGGCGATGCCGGGTTCGATCAGGGCCTCGTAAGGGGCCCAGAACGGCATCCGCCACAGCGGATCGGCTGCGGTCGCGGCGCCACGGGCGAGCGCGGCGGCGAGCCCCTCCTCATCGGTGTAGAACGGCGGCACGTCGGGGCCGAGGGCCACCCGCGCCGCGCCGGTCAGCGTCGCCATGCACAGGATCAGATCGGGCGATTCCTCGTCTGCCGCGGCCAGCGCATCGGCCAGCACCAGACGCCCCTCGGCATCGGTGTTGTTGATCTCGACGCTCAGCCCCTTGCGCGAGGTGAAGATGTCGCCCGGGCGGAAGGCCTCGCCTGCGACGGCGTTCTCGACCGCCGGGATCAGCAGCCGCAGCCGCAGCGGCAGGCCGAGCGCCATGATCATATGCGCGAGCCCGAGCTGTGTCGCGGCGCCGCCCATATCCTTTTTCATCAGCCCCATCGAGGCGCCGGGCTTCAGGTTCAGACCGCCGGTGTCAAAGCACACGCCCTTGCCGACGAGGGTCAGATCCGGGCCTTCGGCGCCCCACCTGAGCTCGATCAGGCGTGGCGCGCGGGGGCTGGCGCGGCCGACGGCATGGATCAGCGGAAAGCCCTGCGCCAGAAGTTCGTCGCCGATGACCGCGGTGACACTTGCGCCGTGGCGCGCACCGATGTCGCGCACGGCGGTCTCCAGCTCATCGGGGCCGAGGTCATTCGCCGGGGTGTTGATGAGGTCGCGGGTGATCGCCTCGCCTTCGGCCATCGCCTCGATCCGGGCGCGGTCGACGCCTGCGGGGCAGATCAGCCGCGCCTTCGGGGCGGCGGCCGTGGCATAGCGGTCGAAGCGGTAGGATTCGAGCAGCCAGCCCAGGCATTCGTTTGACAGCACCTCTGCGGGCAGGTCGGTTTGCAATGACCAGACGCCTTCCGGCAGCCTTGCCGCCGCCCCGGCCAGCGGGAAACGCAGCCGGGCGCGCTGAGGGGCGGACCCGTAGCCAGCCAGAGCCCCTGTCAGCTTGCCGGTTTCATCGGCGAGAAGCAGCACCGTTCCGGGGGCGGCGGTGAATCCCTGCGTGCCGGCGAAGGTGCGCTGCGCCGGGCTGAGCGTTTCGGGCAGCGGATCGCCTTCGGCCAGCACGTGCAGCGGCAAGCTGACGGTGCCCGGATCGGCGAAGCGCAGCCCGGGGTGATCGAGGAAGGGAAGAGTCATGGGGCCTCCGGACGGCAACGGGTCCGGCTTGCGCCGGGCGGATCTGCAGATGCCCGGACCAGCGGGAGGGCACCCGTTCGCCCATAGCCTAGCGCGCCGGGCGCGACCCGCAAGGGGCGTCTGGGCTTGCAAAAGGTGCATATCGGAATCACCTAACGCAACGACATGCAAAAATTGCTCGCACAAACAGCTTAGTCGGCCTATCAGTTTCCCCGCAATCTAGGAGGACCAGAAGAGATGCGCGATCACGTTCGCCCTCTGCCGTCATATCTTGTGAGCCGCTTCCATGGCTGGCAGGCCACGACCTACACCGAGAACAAGGGCTGGTATCGCCGGCTTGCCGACGAGGGCCAGCGCCCCCGCGCGATGATCATCGCCTGCTGCGATTCGCGGGTGCATGTCAGCTCGATCTTCGGCGCGGATTCCGGCGAGTTCTTCAGCCATCGCAACATCGCGAACCTGGTGCCGCCCTATACGCCCGACGGCGATCACCACGGCACGTCGGCCGCGGTGGAATATGCGGTGACCTCGCTCAAGGTGGCGCATCTGATCGTTCTGGGCCATTCGCAATGTGGCGGCGTGCATGGCTGCCACGAGATGTGCACCGGCCACGCGCCGGAGCTGGAGGAAAAGACGTCCTTCGTCGGCACCTGGCTCGACCTGCTGCGCCCGGCCTATGAGGCGGTCAAGGACCTGCCCGAGGACAAGCAGATCGAGGCGCTGGAAAAGCAGGGCGTCGTGACCAGCCTGGCGAATCTGATGACCTTTCCCTTCGTCAAGGATGCCATCGAGGCCGGCACCATGACGCTGCACGGGCTGTGGCATGACATCGGGGCGGGCAGCCTCGAACAGTTCAATCCCGCGACGGGGGCATTCGAAGTGGTGTGATCGCCCGCGCGTGGGGGACCTCCCGCGCCATCCGGGCACAAGAGCCGGCCGTCAGGCCGGCTCTTTTCATTCCAGGCCTCATGCTGGGGGGCGGCCGGGCGATATATCCCGGAATTCCTGTATATTCCGGATTTCCGGAAGATATCTTGAGCATCCTTTGCGTCCGATCCGGTAGCCGAAGAATTTGCTACCGGATCAGAGGGATGCGCTCGCCTCTTATTGCAGGACCTCGCCCGCGGGCCAGCCGATGGTGGTGGTCAGCGCGATCTGCCGGCTTTGTCCGGCGGGCAGATCGAAGCTCCAGGCCAGCACTCCGCGCCGGTCGTGCCAGTCGGTTTCGGTGGGGGCGGGATCGGCCTTCCAGCTGACTTTCAGCGCGTCCTGTTCCGAGTAGGGAACGCGGTCGATCAGCCGCACCGGCCAGTTGCGCCCGGTCAGGTTCTCGACCGAGATCTGCGCCATCTCGACCCGCGCGTTGGATTTCGCGATCAGGCCGCGGTCGCCCTCGCTTGCCTGCGGCACGATCCGCTTCAGCCGAAGACCGTCGATGGCTCCGAAGCCGAAGGAGAACTTGTCTCCCGCCGCGACCAGCGGCACCTCGGCGGTGCCGACCATCGCATCCCCGACGAACAGGTTCGCCGGCCCCGGCAGCAGGGGCTCTTCGCCGTCGTTGCGGCCCTCGATCTGGCGATAGGCCACGGAATCGAGGCGCGGCACGGCCTGCGCGACCTCGGTCACCGGCGCCGACAGCGCATCGAGTTTCAGCCGCAGCGCTTCCACCCCGTCGCGGATCCGCACCGGCGCGCCGTAGCGGTAGACCAGCGTTTCGCCCTGCAGCTCCGGCGTCAGGGTGTCGGCCTCGGAGGCGGCGGCCAGCATGACCGCATCGGCCTTGCGCATCGCCATCGGGGCCGGCGCGGCAGGCATCGGCGGGCCCGAATGCACAAGCTCCTCCGGCAGGTCCGAGGCTGCCGTCTGCTCGGCCGGGCGCGCGGTCGAGAGGGTCAGCGCCACCTCCGGCCAGTCCTCGCCCGACGCCTGATGCACCGTCGCGAAGCGCTCGATCCCGAGCTTGCCGCCCGCCCCGTCAAGGCGCAGATCATAGGCCGGCGACCAGCCGGCATCGGCGACGAAGGTGGTGATCGTCAGCCGGCCCTTGCCCGACGCCTCGACCAGCAGCGAATCGCTGGCCCGCGCCGGATGTTCGAGCGCCGCGAGATCGAGTTTCGCCCGTTCGAGCGCCTGCCGATCCGGTTCCAGGGCCACATCGGCCGTGCGTGCGCGGGCCTCGGCGGCGATGGCGCGGCGCTCGGCGTCCAGCACGCCTTGCCCGACGGTCTTCGCCAGATCCGCGAGCCCCGTGGCCGGCGTGCCCTGCGTCGAGGCCCCTTCGAGGAACGCCGCCTCGGCGCGCGCCGCCTGTGCCTCGGCGCGGATCGCGGCGACGGCATCGGTCTTGTCGGCGAGCGCCGCGGTCAGCTGGGCCACCCGGTCGCGCGCCGCGATCAGGGCGGGGCTGTCCGTGGGCGCGGCAGAGGGCGCGCGCCCGTCGATCAGCGTTACCGCGCCGATCTGCACCCCTTCGCCCGAGACCCGCAGCGTCGCGGCATCGGTGCCGTCGGGCAAGCCGGGGATCAGAAACTCGGCCGTGCCGGCGCCGGCCGGGATTTCGACCGTGCGGGTGACCTGGGCGCCTTGCGCAAACAGCGTGACGGCGGTGACAGTCGCCGGGCGCTCGATGGGCGCGGCCATAAGCGCGGCGGGTGCCGCCGACAGCATCAGCGCGCAAATCAGGGGAAGACGCATCGAAACCTCTCTGGCATTCCGTGGAACTGACGGAAGGGTCGGACGGACCGCCCGACGATGCAAGGCCCGGCGGGGGAGAGAGGCGAAAAGCCGCCCGCAGGTCGGGGCGATCGCTCCGCCCGCGCGCACTCCGGCCTTGCGCGCCCCGACCCTTGCGGCGCGGGCCTCTTCCGGGGCAAGGTCGGCCGGCCCGGGATGGGCGGGCGGATCGGGGAAACGGGTGGTTCAGCGGCAACATCTGGTGACGGGGGTGGCACTTGCGGCGAGCGTGCTGTGCGCGCTGGCAGGCTATGGGCTGACCTGGCGTTACGAGATGCGCAGCCTCGACCGGCAGCTGAACGACCGGCTGACGCTTGCCGGGC
>NZ_JFZB01000006.1 GCF_000740785.1 Paenirhodobacter enshiensis
CGCTGGCAGGCTATGGGCTGACCTGGCGTTACGAGATGCGCAGCCTCGACCGGCAGCTGAACGACCGGCTGACGCTTGCCGGGCACAGCGTCGCGGCCGAGGTGGACCGCTTCCGCTATCTGCCGGCGGTCGCGGCGCAGGATGCGCGCGTGCTCGGACTGTTGCGCGGCGGCGATGTGGCTGCGCTCGATGCGGCGAACGCCTATCTGCAGCGGGTGCGCGACCTGTCCGGGGTGGACGAGCTGTATCTCCTCGATCCGAAGGGGCGCACCATCGCGGCGTCGAACTGGAACCGGACCGACAGTTTCGTCGGACAGGATTACGCGTTCCGGCCCTATTTCGTCGATGCGATGACGCGCGGCACAGGGCGCTATTACGCGGTCGGCGTGACCACCGGGAAGCCCGGATATTTCCTGTCGCTGCGGCTCGGTCCGGCCTCGGCGCCGCTGGGTGTGGTGGTGGTCAAGGTGGATATGGCGAATCTGGAAACTGCCTGGGTGCGGGCGGACGAGGCGGTGGGCCTCGCCGACCGGACAGGGGTGGTGTTTCTGTCGGGGCGGCGCGACTGGCGCTATCGCCCGCTCGACCGGCTGAGCGCCGCAGATATCGCGGATCTGCGCGAGGAGCGGCGCTACAGCGGGCTCGGCGTGGCCGAGGCGGTGCCCCTGCGCGCTTCGGATGGCACGATTCACGACCGCGCCGGGGCGTTGCGGGTCGCGACGGCCGCGGTCGAGCCGGACGGCTGGCGGCTGTTCGTCGCGGCCCCGCTGGCGGCGGCGCGCGGCACGGCGGCGCTCGCCGCGACGGTGACGGCGCTCGGCGGGGCGGTGCTGACGGGGCTCGGGCTGCTGCTGTGGCAGCGCCGGCAGATCGTGCGCATCCGCCTCGAACAGGCCGATGTCCTCGAACGCCGGGTGGCGGAGCGCACCGAGGCCCTCGCCCGCGAGGTCGAGGAGCGCCGTCAGGCCCAGGACGAGCTGCGCCGCACCCATGCGAGCCTTGTCCATGCCGCGAAGCTTGCCGTGCTCGGCCGGATGTCGGCGACCGTCGTGCATGAGGTCAGCCAGCCGATCTCGGCGCTCGATGCGACGCTCGCCGCGGCAGAGCTGCATCTGGCGAAGGGCGACGGCACGCGCGCGGCGGCCAGCATCGGTTCGGCCCGCGGGCTGTTGCGCCGGATGCAGGAGATGGTGCGCACCCTGCGCCAGTTCGGCGCGCGCCAGAAACCCGCGCCGCCCGCCCCGGTCGAGGTGGCGGGCGCGCTCGCCGCCGCGCTCGATGTCCTCGAACCGCGGCTGCGCGAGCTTGGTCTGCGCGCCGAAGCCGGGGATCTGCCGCCCGATCTGCCGCCGGTCTCAGGCCAGCCCGCGCAGCTGCAACAGGTGCTGACCAATCTGATCCTGAACGCGGCCGAGGCCACCGCCTCGATCCCCGCCACCCCGCGCGAACCCCTGCGCATCGCGCTGGCGCCCGGCGACGACAACGCCCGCGTGTTGCGCCTCGCCATTCTCGATCGCGGGCCGGGCATCCCCGACGAGATGCGCGAGCAGGTCTTCGAGCCGTTCTACACCACCCGCGTCACCGGCGAGGGGCTGGGCCTCGGTCTGTCCATCGTGCGCTCGATCCTCGAAGGGATGGGCGGCCGGCTGGTCTTCCGTCCGCGCGACGGAGGTGGCACGGTGACGGTGCTCGAACTGCCGGTCTACGGCGCGACGACGGAGAAACCGGCATGACCCGAGGCGCCATCGCCTTCATCGACGACGAAACCCGGCTGTGCGCCGCGGCCGAAGACTGGCTGGGTGCCTCTGGCTTCGAGGTCGAGACCTTCTCGGACCCGCTGAGTGCCGTCGCCGCCATCGACCCGGCCGCCATCGACTGCGTGGTGACCGATCTCAGGATGCCCGGCATCGACGGGCGCGAGGTGCTGCACCGCATCCGCGCGGCCGATCCGGATCTGCCGGTGATCCTGCTGTCGGGGCATGGCGACGTGCCCGTCGCGGTCGAGGTGATGCGCGAGGGCGCCTTCGATTTCCTCGAAAAACCCTACGGGGCCGAGCATCTGGTGGCCGCCATCGACCGCGCGGTCGAGATGCGCCGGATGCGCCGTCAGGCCCGCGCCGCACGCTTCCCGGAAACCGCCGGGGTGATGCTGGAAACGCGGCTTGCCGGCGCTTCGGCGGCCGTCGGCGATCTGCGGGCCATGGTGCGTGCGCTCGCCGACCGGCCGGTCGATCTGCTGATCCGCGGCGAGCCGGGCACCGGCAAGGAGCAGATGGCCCGCGCGCTTCATGATTTCGGCAAGCGCGCCCGGCGTCCCTTCGTCGTCGTCGATTGCGCGCCGCGCCCCGAGCAGGCCTTCGAGGCCGAGCTGTTCGGCCACGAGCGCGGCTTCGTCGCCGGCACCACCGCGGTGCGGATCGGCAAGCTCGAATACGCCCATGGCGGCACGGTGATGTTCGACGGGATCGAGAAACTCAGCCCCTCGCTTCAGGCGCGGCTGTTGCGCGTGCTGCAGGACCGCTCGGTCGAGCGGATCGGGTCGAACGCGCCGCGCCCGGTCGATATCCGGGTGATCGCCGCGACCCATGCCGACCTCGACCTTGAGGTGCGCGAGGGCCGGTTGCGCGCCGATCTGTTCCACCGGCTCAGTGCCGTCGACATCGCCATCCCGCCGCTGCGCGAGCGGCGCGAGGACATCGCGATCCTGTTCGTGCGCTTCGTCGAGGAGGCGGCGGAGCGGTTCGGCCTGCCGGTGCCGGCGCTTCTGGACATGGATCTGCGGCTGCTGGAGGCACGCGCCTGGCCCGGCAACGCGGCCGAGCTGAAAGCCCATGCCGAGCGTCACGTTCTGGGGCTGCGGCTGCCCTCGCATCCCGTCCCCGCGCCCGAGAGTCTGCCCGAGCGTGTCGCCCGTTTCGAGGCCGAGACCATCGCCGACGCGCTGCGCGCCTGCGAGGGGCGCTCTTCCGAGGCCGCCGAATTGTTGGGCGTGCCGCGCCGGACGCTGAACGAAAAGATCGCACGCTACGGTTTGCGGGCCGACTGATCGGGCGAAATTTCGCCCATCACTTTTCGGTGCGGCAAGATCGTGCTTGAAACGATCTTGCGCAGAGCTTTTTGCCTCAATTCATGTCATTGATATAAAACATGAATTATTGAGTTTCCGAAATTTTCAACCGGCGGGTGTTTTTTCGTTGGTCTCCGGTCACGCTCCGGTCACGCTCTCGTGCAGAAACACCATCTCTTGGGAGGAGATCGCATGTTCGGATTCACGGCAAAGGTTCTTGCCGCGGCTGTCGTCGCCGCCACCGTTACGGCCCCCGTTGCGAAGGCAGAGTTCATCAACATCGCCACCGGCGGCACCTCGGGCGTGTATTACCCGCTCGGCGTCGCGCTGTCGGAGCTTTACAGCCAGGACATCAAGGGCGCCCGCGTTCAGGTGCAGGCCACCAAGGCCTCGGTCGAGAACCTCAACCTGCTCGGTGCGAAGAAGGCGGAACTGGCCTTCTCGATCGGCGATTCGGTGAAATACGCCTGGGACGGCAACAAGGAAGCGGGCTTTCCGAAGCCGCTGACCGATCTGCGCGCGCTGGCCTCGATCTACTCGAACTATATCCAGATCGTGGCCGAGAAGGAGTCGGGCATCAAGACGATCTACGACCTGAAGGGCAAGACGCTCTCGGTCGGCGCGCCGGCCTCGGGGACCGAGCTGAACGCGCGCGAGATCTTCAAGGCCGCCGGGATGACCTACAACGACCTCGGCAAGGTCGAGTATCTGCCCTATGCGGAATCGGCCGAGCTGATCAAGAACAACCAGCTTCAGGCCACGCTGCAGTCCTCGGGCCTCGGCGTCGCGTTCATCAAGGATCTGGCTTCGACGCATGACATCACCATCGTCGCGATCCCGAAGGAAGTCGTCGAGAAGATCGGCGCGCCCTACGTTCCCGCGGTGATCCCGGCCGGCACCTATCAGGGCCAGACCGAGGATATCCCGACCGCCGCGATCAGCAACATGCTGGTCACCCGCGCCGGCGTCAGCGACGAGACCGCCTATCAGATGACCAAGCTGCTGTTCGAGAACCTGCCGAAGCTGCAGGCCGCGCATTCGGCCGCCAAGGCGATCAGCGTCGAGCACGCGACCGACGGCCTGTCGATCCCGCTGCATCCGGGCGCCGAGAAGTACTATCGCGAAGTCGGCGTGCTGAAGTAATCCGCCAGACCAGATCCGGGCGGCGCGGCCGCCCGGCCTTCGGCGGGGCCCGGTGCGGCCGCGCGTCAGATTTTCCCGGAGACATCCATGACAGATACTGCTTCTCACGCCTCGGCGGGGGCGTCCGCGCATGAAGAGGTCCACGAAGGCCTTCCCCCCGGCTGGGGCGAGGGGCTGAACGGCCGCATCGCTTATGGCGTGGCGCTGGTCTTCTCGCTGTTCCAGCTGTTCGTCGCCGCTTACGGCACATTGCCGAGCCAGATCATCCGCGCGCTGCATGTGGGCTTCCTGATCCTGCTTGGCGCGATTCTGGTCGCGAACCTGGTCTCGCGCAGCCGCGCGGGCAAGCTCGGCTGGTGGCTCACCGGCCTCGCGGGCATGGGAACCGGGATCTACAACTGGGTGTTTTACGAAGACATCATCCAGCGCACCGGCTATCTGACCACGGCCGATCTGGTCGCGGGAACGGTGCTGATCGCGGTGGTGTTCATCGCGGCGCGCAAGCTGATGGGCTGGCCCTTGGCGATCATCGCGGCGATGTTCCTCGCCTATGCCGCCTTCGGCGAATACGCTCCGGGCGTGTTCCAGACCCGCGGCTACGATTATGCCCAGCTGGTCGAGAACTTCGCCTTCGGCACCGAGGGCATCTACGGCACGCCGATCTATGTCAGCAGCAGCTATATCTTCATCTTCGTGGTCTTCGCGGCCTTCCTCGAACGCGCGGGGATGCTGAACCTGTTCAACGATTTCGCCCTCGGGCTGGTCGGCGGCAAGCGCGGCGGCCCGGCTCAGGTGGCGGTGCTGTCTTCGGCGCTGCTCGGCACGATCTCGGGCTCGGGCGTGGCGAACGTCGTGGCCTCGGGCCAGTTCACCATTCCGATGATGAAGAAGTTCGGCTTCAAGCCCGCCTTCGCCGGCGGGGTCGAGGCCACCGCCTCGATGGGCGGGCAGATCATGCCCCCGGTGATGGGCGCCGTCGCCTTCATCATGGCCGAGACGCTGAACGTCCCCTATGCCGATATCGTCAAGGCGGCGATCATCCCGGCCTGCCTGTATTTCGGCGTGGTGTTCTGGATGGTCTGGCTCGAGGCCGGTCGTCTCGGACTGAAGGGCCTGCCCAAGGCGGAACTGCCGAACCCCTGGAAGGCGGTGCGCGATCAGTGGCCGCTGGTGCTGCCGCTCGCGGCCCTCGTGTTCCTGCTGTTCTCGGGCTACACGCCGATCTTCGCGGGCACGATGGGGCTTGGCCTCGTGGTGGTGCTGATCCTCGGCGGGCCGCTCGCGGCGCGGATCGGGCCGACGGCGTTTCGCGTGGTGTTCTGGCTTGCGCTCGGCCTCGGCTGCGCGGCGTTTCTGGAATATGGGGTGAAGGCGCTGTTCATCGTGATCGGCGTGCTGGTTCTGGCCTGCGCGGTGTTCAAGGGCGGGCGCGAGACGCTGGTCATCGTGCGTGACGCACTGGCGCAGGGCGCGCGCAACGCGCTGCCCGTCGGCATGGCCTGTGCCATCGTCGGCATCGTGATCGGGACGCTGACGCTGACCGGCATCGCCTCGACCTTCATCGGTGCGATCATCGACATCGGGCAGAACAACCTGTTCCTGTCGCTGGTGCTGACCATGCTGACCTGCCTCGTGCTGGGCATGGGCATCCCGACGATCCCGAACTACATCATCACCTCGTCGCTCGCCGGTCCGGCGCTGCTGGAACTGGGCGTGCCGCTGATGGTCAGCCACATGTTCGTGTTCTACTTCGGCATCATGGCGGATCTGACGCCGCCGGTGGCGCTGGCCTGCTTCGCGGCCGGGCCGATCGCCAAGGCGCCGGGGCTGAAGATCTCGATCCAGGCGATCCGCATGGCGGCAGCGGGCTTCATCGTGCCGTTCATGGCGGTCTACACGCCGTCGCTGATGCTGCAGGACGGCGGCGCCATCGCGGCCAGCTTCGGCTATCCGGTCGAGGTGGTCTATGTCGTGGTGAAGACCATGCTGGCGATCGCGCTGTGGGGTGTGGCGGTGGTCGGCTACTTCAACGCGCCGGTCAGCTGGATCGAGCGTGCGCTCGCCTTCGCCGCCGGTGTGTCGCTGATCATGGCGATGCCGGTGTCGGACGAGCTGGGCTTCGCCCTCGCGGTGCTGGTCGCGGTGCTCTACTGGTTGCGCAACCGCGGCTTGGCACGGGCCGCCGCCTGATGTTGTGCCTGGCGACGGGCACCAAGGTGCTGGCCTTCGCGGTCAGCACCTTCACGCTGAGCTGGACCCATTCGGTCCAGCGCACCGAGTGGTGGGAACGCTGGGAAGTGACCGAGGCCGGCATTCGCCCGGTCGAGGCGCGGGTGACCTCCTCGGGCGCCGGGATGGAGGCGCCGGAGGGCGCCGTCGAGGAAGCCGATGGCTGGCACTATGTCCCGCATCTGCCGCCGCAGCATCAGGTGTTTCTGGGCGCGTCCGGCGCGACGGTGGGGGGCTGGACGCTGTGCGCGGGCGACAGCTGTCAGGTTGTCGGGGCGACGGCCGGCGCGCCCCTGGCGCTGTGGTCGGACAAGGATTGCAGCCATCCGCCCGAGACCCGACCCTGAGGCGCGCGGCGCTTTCGGTCCCCGTCCCGGTGTCACGGCCGGAGCCGGCCTGCGAACGCCATTGCGGCCGGCCTCGGGACGGGCGGCGGGGATCTGCCGCCCGGATGTCTCTGGCGTCGGTCAGGCGGAATACAGGGCCAGAGCCACGAGTGCCGCGACGATCCAGAACAGCACACCGCTCACCATCAGAAACGTGGCGAAAGGCGAGTTTGCCGGACGCATCGTCCCCGGCACGGGCGGCGGCACGGGCGGCGGCACGGCTTGCGGGCTTCGGGTGGTATCGGGGACATCGCTGCGGCTGAGGGGCGGAGGGACGCCGCGGCGGATCGGATCGGGCTGCACCGGGGCCGGGCTCTTCGCCGATCCACCGACTCTGCTGCGCCAGCTCAATCCCGTGCCGGGGATCGACGCGTTCAGATAGACGCCTTTCCGGCCGAGGTTCACGGATGCGCCGCGCGGGCCGAGGGTCGTGCTGATCCCGCGTTTCCCGAAGTTGAGCGTGATCCCGGGCGCGATCTTCACGCGCTTGCCGAACCGAAAACTCATCGCTGCCTCCGTGCCGAATGGTCCCGTGTCAGATCGCCCCGTGTTCCCGGCGCCCGTGTTTCCGCTGCATTGTGCGGCCCGGCGATCCGGGCGTCCCGCTCATTTCCGGCAGGTCTTGTCCTGGGCGATACAGGCATTGCCGCAGGGCTTTCCCTTCTTGCAGGCCTTCACCTCGGTCGGGTGCAGGCCGTTTTGCAAGGTCTGCCGGGCCCGCGCGATGTCGGGAGAGGCGGCACTGGCCGTCTGAGCGGAGGCCGCGACGACAAGCGCGGCCGCGATGGTCATTCTGAACATGATCCCTCCGGTTTCCGGCGAAGCCACGGGAGGTATCTTTCCGCCCCGGCGGGCGATTCGACAAGGCATTTCGTTGGCGCTGCCCGTCAGATCGTCCCGAGCGTGATCCATGCCACAGCGGCATAGCGCCCGCCCTTCGCAAGCGTCACCACGAGGGCGAAGCGCCAGAACGGCTCCTTCAGCATTCCTGCGGCAAGGGTCAGCGGGTCTCCCACGAGCGGCAGCCAGGATGCCAGCAGGCTCCAGTGCCCCCAACGGCGATACCAGCCCCCGGCGCGCGCGATCTGCCGCTGAGAAAGCGGAAACCAGCGACGGTCCGAAAAGCCGATCAGAAAGCGCCCGAGACCCCAGTTGACCATCGAGCCGAGGACGTTCCCCACCGTCGCGACGGCAAGCAGCAGCCATGTGGGATGCGTTCCGGAGAGCAGGAGCGCGACGAGAACCGCTTCGGATTGCACCGGAAGCAGGGTGGCCGCGATCAGCCCTGCCAGAAACAGGCTGACCAGTTCAACCATCGGCTCTTTCGCTCCTGCGCTTTCGGGAAACCGGTTCGGTGCTTCGGGGTGTTTTGGTATGTCGGCGGGGTCGGGATCGCAAGGCCCTGCCCGGGCCTTCCGGGGATGGCGCCGCGGCCCGGGCGCGGCATTTTTCCGGAGCGGCTGCGGGGCTTTCTTTGCGCCAAATCCGGAAATCCATGGTGCGGGCGACCGGACTCGATATGTAAG